>JAYPVI010000005.1:0-138463 GCA_038134525.1 Crocinitomicaceae bacterium | reverse complement strand
AAAGCTTCATTTTAATGAAATTTAAGGTTAGTGGAATTTTAATATTATTTTTCATTCTTTCGGAAATCACAGGTCAAGGATTTTATAATCGATACTCTTACCGAACAAAAAGACATGAAATCACATTTGGAGGAGGTGCCAGTAGCTGTTTAACAGATTTAGGAGGGGGAGATGATATCGCAAGAGGGTTTTTATGGGACGTAGACTTAGCTAAAACTAATTTTGTTGGAAACTTTTCATATTTATTTAATCTACACTCAAAAATTGTACTTAGAACCAGCTTTTCATTTGCTAAAGTTTCTGGAGATGATGCACTTACAGAAGAATTTTATCGAAATAACAGAAGATTAAATTTCACTTCTAACATTTTAGAAACCGCCCAAATTATTGAATGGATTATAATAAAGGCAAGAACAGGAAATAGATATAATTTAAAATCACCAGCAGGTAGATATTTAGGGGTAAAAAAGGGAAATAATATTGGATTATATGTATTTGGCGGAATAGGAGGATTTTATTATGACCCTTATGGATTTAACCGATTTATCAATGAAAATGGAGAATTAATGGGCGATGGAATAAAATATAAACTTAGACCTCTTAAAACCGAAGGGGAAAGTTACCAACCTGTTGCCATTTGTCTTCCGCTTGGGATTGGAATTAAAAAGGCATTTAATTCTCAGGGAGGAATTAAAATAGAAGGAGGTTTTAGATTCACCAACACCGATTATCTTGACGATGTGAGCAATGTGTATTACGATTGGGCTTCAAATGGCGGAAATTCAGCTCAAATCACCATGTCTGGTACAAATACAGGAGCAAAGTTTACTCATACTGCTATGACAAACGAAATAGATGCGAATGGAAATTTTGTTTTTCCTGCAAATACAACTCCAAGACCTGATATTTCTCCAAATGTATATTCCTATGATTTATTTCACACTGCGCCTGGTTTTCAAAGAGGAAATCCACAAAACGATGATAGTTACATGTTTGTAACATTATCTGCTTACAAAAAATTCAGTAATCGAACAAAGAGATATAGGACAATAAATCTACATCAAAAACGAAAAATCAAAGCCTCATTTTAAAAGTATATAAGATGAAGAAATGTCCTAACTGACATACCAAACAAAAATTATTTTTCAAAAAATTAAAAATTAATCTGAATAAATCTGGTTCTGTCAAGGATGTAACAAGGAACTAAAAAGACCTAAATGGTATTTTACTACATTATTTCTTCCGGTGTCAATTATTTACTTAAGAAGTGATATTTCATTGTATTTATTCAAAAATGATACGTTAATGGGTTATTTGTTCATCATTTTGGTCATTATCGGAATCCAATTTTGCATATATCGATTAGCCCCAATTAGATTAGTTCAGAAAACTTAGTAAGTTATTTAAACTAATACTAATCTAGTTTCATACTTTTGTGTGTGTTCAAAAAAAGCATTCTACTATTATTTCTCTTACCTATTGTATTCTATTCTCAAAAGAATGTCACCATTAGCGGTTATATCGATGAAGCTAAAAGTGGTGAAAAACTGATTGGTTGTACCGTTTATGACCTTAAAAGCGGCAAGGGAACGGTAACTAATGATTATGGCTGGTTTAGCTTAACAATCCCTGTTGATTCTATAAAAATTAGAGTGAGTTACATTGGTTATGGCTCTCAGATTTATGAGGATTATCTTTCTTTTGACATCGTAAAAAACTTCTCCCTTTCTGACCAAATGTTGAAGGAAGTAGAAATTCTTTCTACCAAAGAAGAGCAAGTACATCAAAAAACAGCCATGAGCACCATAGACCTATCCATGGAAAAAGTCAAAGCCCTACCCGCTCTTTTGGGAGAAAATGACATCATGAAAACCATTCAATTACTCCCTGGTGTTCAAACTGGTAGCGAAGGAACGTCTGGTTTATATGTTAGAGGTGGAGGCCCAGATCAAAATTTAATTTTACTAGATGGTGTACCCGTTTATAATGCCTCTCACCTATTTGGTTTTTTCTCTGTATTCAACTCAGATGCCATTAATTCTACAAAACTGGTAAAGGGAGGATTTCCTGCAAGATACGGTGGGCGATTATCCTCTGTAATTGACATTAAAATGAAAGAGGGTAACATGAAAAAATTTCATGGTCAAGGATCCATTGGTTTAATCTCTTCTAAATTATCATTTGAAGGGCCCATAATCAAAGACAAAACATCTTTTATTGTTTCGGCCAGAAGAACTTATTTAGATGTTATTGCAAGACCATTTGTCAGAGCTTATCAAAGAAATCAAGCAGCAAAAGGCATTGGAAATAGCGGTTCTTCCAATAACGGTGGATACTATTTTTATGACCTAAATGGTAAAATAAATCATAAGATTTCCGATAAGCATCGTCTATATTTTAGTCATTACATGGGAAGAGACAAAGCTTTTTTAGATGCCATTGATAATTACAGTTATGATACGGTTGTTGGAGTTGATACCATTAATTCTCAATTAGGATGGGGAAACATCATCAGTGCACTTCGATGGAACTATATGCCATCAAACAAAATGTTTATCAACACCACCCTACGATACAGTAAATATGACTTTCTAGTAGGTTTTGGTTTTAATCAAACAGAAACAACCCCATCTACAACAAGAAACTCTAATTTTTCATATGCATACATTTCTAAGATTGAAGATTGGAGCGGGAAAATTGATGTGGATTGGATGCCTGACCCTGACCATTTGGTGAAATTTGGGATTGGTGACATCTATCATACCTTTACTCCGGGTGTAAATCAATTTCAATTTCTTCAAACTGGACAGAGTGCTTTAGATACCACATTTGGCTCTAACATGCATTATGCCCATGAGGTATCAGCTTATGTTGAAGATGATTGGAAAATAAATAGCAAATTAAAAGGAAATGGGGGACTTCATTTTAGCAGCTTTTTTGTAGGAGATAAAAATTATTGGTCACTTCAACCAAGATTAAGTCTTAGATATCTTTTAGATGAAAACTCTTCATTGAAAATAGGCTATGCCAAAATGGCCCAATTTCTACATTTACTCACCAATTCAGGAATAGGATTACCAACCGATCTTTGGGTACCTGCCACCCAACAAATTAAACCCCAGTTTTCAGATCAAATAGCCATTGGATATGCCCGTACTATCTCTAATAAAATTGAATTCTCACTAGAAGGGTATTATAAAACCATGGAAAACCTCATTGAATATAAAGATGGAGCCTCTTTTTTTGATTCGGAGACTGACTGGCAAGACAAAGTACACATAGGTAGAGGATGGTCATATGGTGGTGAATTATTAATTGAAAAAAAGATGGGTAAATCCACCGGGTGGATTGGATACACCTTGTCCTGGACAAATAGACAATTTGACTCGATAAACTTTGGTCAAACTTATCCATACAGGTATGACAGAAGACATGATATTGGCATTGCACTAACACATGAATTTAATGAAAATGTGAATTTCGGTATAGTCTGGGTCTATGGAACTGGAAATGCAGTAACACTTGGACTAGAATCTTATTCTTCATTTAATAGTTCAATGGTGGAAAATATAAACTCATTTTATCTACCCTACGATAGCTACAGTGTAGATCACATTGAAAATAGAAATAATTACAGAATGCCCGCTTATCATCGCCTTGATGTTTCCATTAATTTAAAAAAAGAAAAAAAATGGGGGGAACGCACATGGAGTTTTGGCATCTACAATTCCTACAACAGGCAAAACCCTTTTTTCTTGGAATTCACAAGAGACATCAATGGAAGTCCTCAACTATCTCAATATAGTTTATTCCCTTTAATCCCTTCATTTACGTATTCATTTAAATTTTAATGATGAAGAAATTTACATACATACTTTTACTATTCGGGATTATTTCTTGCGAAAAAGTCATCCCATTTGATGAAAATGAAATTTCACCAAAAATGGCCATAAATGGCATTTTTCAATCGGATACGACATGGAGAATTCACGTAAGTTCCAGCAAAAGTGTGATTGACAGTGCTTCCTTCAAAAACATAACTAATGCATCCGTGTTTATTTTCGATAGAAACGAAAATTTAATTGAAGAATTAATGCACGATACTAATGGGTTTTACATAGGAAACACAAGGCCTCAAGAGAATTTAAATTATCATTTATACATAGATCACCCCACACTTGATAACGTTCTCTCTCAAAATGTGATACCCTCACTTATAAACATAGTAGGCATTGATACAACTACTTCCTATTCAAACGGTGAAAAATACTTGGATTTAAGTATAAATTTTGAAGATCCAGGGAATATATCAAACTACTATCTTGTAGAAACTTATTTGGTTGGAGAAAGTCTTGAAATTGAAAATGGAGACACTCTTTATTATGAAATAGATACCAATAAAGCATTCATGCTGTTAAATGACGAGGTGTTCCAAAACGGAGGTTCACCATGGCAAGATCAAGGATTATTTAATGATATACTATTTAATGGACAAACAAAATCCTTAGAAATTTCACTACCTAACGAGGATTGGTTTTGGAATGAATCCGGATATATTTGGAGTTACAGAAACATTGGGCTTCGATTTTATTTACACAACATTTCACAAGATTATTACTACTATCGTAGAAGTTTAGAATTGTATAATCAAGCTAATGGTAATCCCTTTGCCCAACCTGTACAGGTATATAGCAACATACAAAATGGCTTTGGCATTTTTGCCGGAGCTCAGGTGAATTATTTTGATATTAATCTATAAATAGAATGATCTTATTAATTTTTAAACATCAAATTAAATTTGATTTAAATCTGTAAAAATTTAAAATAAGGGTATTAATTAAAAGGTTATTAACATCCCAAAATATAAGTCAAATATTACTTGACTTGAGTAGGTGATTATTATACATTTGCCGCTTCTTAAAAATTCGAATTTAAATTTAAATGCGTCAACTAAAAATCACCAAATCCATAACCAATAGAGAAAGTCAATCACTGGATAAGTATCTGCAGGAAATTGGTAGGGAAGAACTCATCACAGCAGAACAAGAAGTAGAATTAGCACAGCGAATAAAACAGGGAGACCAAGTAGCTCTTGAAAAATTAACAAAAGCAAATTTGCGATTTGTTGTCTCGGTGGCAAAACAGTATCAAAACCAAGGATTAACGCTACCCGACTTAATTAATGAAGGAAACTTAGGCTTAATCAAAGCAGCACAACGATTCGATGAAACAAGGGGATTTAAATTTATATCTTATGCGGTTTGGTGGATTAGACAATCCATTTTACAAGCACTAGCAGAACAATCTAGGATCGTACGATTACCTCTAAATCAGGTTGGCTCATTAAATAAAATTAACAAAGCATTTTCAAAGCTTGAGCAGGAATTTGAAAGACCTCCAAGCAGTGGAGAGTTAGCAACAGCTTTAGATCTTCCAGAAGATAAGGTGAAGGATACCATGCAGGTTAGCGGCAGACATGTTTCTGTAGATGCCCCATTTGCAGAGGGTGAAGACAATTCATTACTTGATGTAATGGTAAATAATGATAGCCCTAAGGCTGACATAGAGTTAATGAGAGAATCATTACAAAGAGAAATTGAACGATCTTTATCTACTTTAACCGATCGAGAAAAAGATGTGGTTATGCTTTTCTTTGGAATAGGAATGCAACATGGTCTTACTTTAGAAGAGATTGGTGCAAAGTTTGATTTGACTAGAGAAAGAGTAAGACAAATAAAAGAAAAAGCAATTCGGAGACTAAGACATAATTCAAGAAGTAAATTACTAAAAGCCTACTTAGGATAATTCAAAATTTTATGGAAACAGTAAATGTTGGTTATGAGACCAGTTTGAATGAGTATGTTAAACAAGAACGTACTGCGGTTCAATTAATTAATTCTATAGGTGAATTAATGTTCAATAAAGGGATTGAACTCGTATTATTTAGAAATCACCTAGTTGACATTAGCATTAGCGAATTAATTCACTTATTCAACTACGCTGAGAAAGTGGTTCAAAAACCGATCAAAATTGAAGAAGTCAATGAGCTTGTTAATGAATTGAAAGAATTGAATCTTGCCCCTAGTAAAATTGACATTGGAAAATTGACACATGAATTTAATGCGCAAAAAAATGAAAATTCGTCTATTTCAAATTTTCTAAATGTAAAGTTAATTAACCTATTTGGTCAAGATAAACATCGTTTTTCTCCTCAAGATGTGGTTCTTTATGGTTTTGGCCGTATTGGAAGAATCGCAGCAAGAGAGTTAATAAAACAAGCAGGAAAAGGACAACAGCTTAGATTAAGAGCAATAGTACTAAGAAAAGTAGACGAATTTCAAATTGAAAAAAGAGCAGCATTACTAAGGAATGACTCTGTTCATGGTAGTTTTAATGGTTCAATTATTGAAGATTATGAAAGTAATGCACTAGTTATTAACGGTCAAAAAGTACAGCTAATTGAAGCATCAAATCCCGAGGATATTGATTATACAAGTTATGGAATAAACAATGCCCTTGTAATTGATAATACAGGTGTATATCGTGATAGAGAAGCATTATCTAGGCACCTAAAATCAAAGGGTACATCTAAAGTATTATTAACTGCTCCTGGTAATGAAGTACCCAACATTGTATACGGAATTAATCATCAAAACTTGGATGTTGACGATGAAAATATTTACAGCGCGGCCTCTTGTACTACCAATGCTATTTCACCTGTTCTAAAGGTTATTGAAGACAAATTTGGTGTAGAAAGTGGTCATATTGAAACAATTCACGCATACACCAACGATCAAAACCTCTTGGACAACTTTCACAAAAAACCTAGAAGAGGCAGGTCAGCAGCCGTTAATATGGTCATCACCAATACTGGTGCAGGAAAGGCAGTAACTAAAGTAATTCCTTCATTAGCAGGAAAATTGACTTCAAACGCTGTAAGAGTTCCAACTCCTAACGGCTCTCTAGCCATTATTAAATTAACCCTAAAGAATGAAGCTAATAAGGAAGAAATAAATGAATTGGTGAGGAATGCTGCAATTAAAGGAGATTTAGTTAATCAGATTAAATATGAAATTAACAAAGAATTAGTTTCTAACGATATTATAGGTAATGTTTGTGCTTCCGTATTTGATAGCAATGCCACAATAACATCTGAAAACGGAAAAAACTGTGTGCTTTATTGCTGGTACGATAATGAATTTGGTTACACAAAACAAGTGATCAGAATTGCGAAATTCATCACCAAAGTAAGAAGATTAATATACTATTGATTAAATATGAATGATCAAAAAGAATTAAAAAAAATTACTGATGCAGAGGGTAATGCACTGAGTCCGGTACTGCCTAAAGACATCAAAAATTATCTTATAGACATCGATGGCACTATAACGGATGACGTACCTAACGAAGAACCAGAAAGAATGTTAACATGTGAGCCCTATCCAGATGCTTTACAAGTCTTGAATGATTGGTATGAAGAAGGTCATATTATTACTTTTTTCACCTCTAGAACTGAAGAACATAGGGAATATACTGAGCGTTGGTTAAAGATGCATAATTTCAAATATCACGGGCTGTTAATGAATAAACCAAGAGGTGGAAACTACCATTGGATAGACAATCATTTAGTAAAAGCAACTCGATTTAGAGGGAAATTTACTGAACTAATTAAAGTTTCTAAAGACATTGAAGTATTCAATGATGACTACGTATCTGAATAATAATATTAATTTTTTAAATTTACCTCTTTCAATATCAAAAGATGAAAATAAGAAGCACTACAAAATCACTAATATTATCCTTAATTACACTTTTAATAATCCAGTGCGGTGGAAACGAAGATGTAAATGAAACTTTAAGCAATTCAATGGATGAAAGTAGTCAAAAAGTCGAATCAAGCATAGAAATTGATACTTCCGAGAATGATTTTGAATTTGTACCTCCATCACCTATCCAAATTGCATCTATTTTAAGAAAAGCAAATATGCCATATGAAGATGGACTAACCAACCCAACTGAAAATGCAGATAAATATTCCACTCAATACAAACAATCCCTAAATTTTGGAGTCTATGCCTGTGACTTAGCATATTGTGTTACTAATAATAAATCAACAGAAGCTGCCGAATATTTGAAAACAGTCAAAAAAATGTCTTCATTGGTCGGATTATCGGCTGTCTTCGATAATGAATCATTGATTAAAAGATTTGAAAACAACATTGGGAATCAAGATAGCGTCATGAACCTATTATTTGATATTCAAATACTTACAGATGATTATATTCAAGATAATGAGTTAAGAGACCTTAGCGTAATCTACTTCACAGGTGCATGGGTTGAAGGGATGAATATTGGCACCCATACCATAGTAGGCAATACAGATCATAAAATTAGCGTCTTATTATCTGAACAAATGACTATAGCTGAATCCATAATACGTGGTCTTAGAGCTGTGGAAAACTCATCTGATGACTTAGTAGATCTTACTGACCACATTGAAGAAGTAGTTGAAGCATATCACAATTTATGGTCAGTAAAAAAAGAAGGAGAAAATATTGAATATTTAGATGTAGAACTCACACACGATGAAGTGGTTTCCATTTCGGATATGATTTTAGAGTTAAGAGAAGAAATCACTATGTAAATTTAAATTATGAAAATCATTAATCACAAACTATTTTTTAGCCTTGTATTTGTTTTTATTTTCTTACTGGTCCCCCAATTTGAATCCCAAAAAGGTGGTGAAGAACTAAGTCCATATCAAGCCTATTTAGTTGAATTGAAAGAATACAGAAAAAATTGCCGAAATGCGTTAAAACCATTTAGATATGACGGGTCAATTACAACCCACTTTTCTTACAAAGAGTATATTTATGCTAAAGAAGTTGAAATAGCGACAATCCAAAATGAAGAATATCGCTTATCATTCAATGCCATGGGGGTGAAAAATGAAGGTATTACCATTCGCATATATGATAAAGCAAGCCGTTTTACCTCAAGAGTGTTATTGTATGAAAAAGAAAATGTATCTAATACTGAGTTCACTATAGAAACAACCCCACTAGTTGATAAATTAAAAGAAGCTAAAAGAGAAGATGGCGTAGAAGAGGAAATCATAAAACATGTAAGATTAAAAAAGCTTTACATTGATTACATTATTCCAGCCACGGATAGAGAGATTGAAATGGATCAAGAAACAGGGGTGGAATATAAGGTGGTAACAAAAGGAGCAATTATCTTAGCTGTGGGTTATGATAATTTGTAATTAATCGAATTTTTCCAATAGGAGTTTTTTCATTTTAAACATCTCATCTCGCATTATAGCCGCTTGCATGAAGTTTTCTTTCTTTGCTTCAGCTTCCATTTTCTTTTTTAAACTGTTGATACTCTTTTCGAGTTCTGCCCTAGACATGTAATCTATAACAGGATCATTGACCATTAATTCTTCTTCTATCTCCTTATCAATACTTGACTTATTAGATCTGGCTTTTAACAACTGATTGGAATTTTTATTTTCAATCTGCTTTGGAATGACACCATTAATTCTATTGTATTCTTGCTGAATCGACCTTCTTCTTTCAGTTTCTTCAATCGTCTTTTTCATGGTTTCGGTAATTTTATCAGCATACATAATAACCCTGCCTTCAATATTTCGAGCTGCTCTTCCAACAGTCTGTACTAAAGATCTTTCCGATCTCAAAAACCCTTCATTATCTGCGTCTAGTATAGCAACAAGAGCTACCTCAGGTAAATCGAGACCTTCACGTAAAAGATTCACCCCAACCAAAACATCAAAAAGCCCTTCTCTTAAATCTTGCAATATTTCCACTCTATCAAGCGTATCAACATCTGAATGTATGTAGCGAGATCTTAAACCTATTTTCCCAAAGTATTTATCTAATTCTTCTGCCATTCTTTTAGTTAGCGTGGTGATCAAAACCCTAAAATCCTTAGCAACAACCTGTTTAATTTCACTTAATAGATCATCAATTTGATTGAGTTTTGGCTTAATGGTAATTTTAGGATCAAGTAACCCTGTTGGTCTAATTAATTGCTCCGTTATAACACCATTGCTTTGTTGTAATTCGTAATCAGCAGGAGTTGCACTGACATATATAATTTGATTATGTAAGTTTTCGAACTCATCAAAACGAAGCGGTCTGTTATCTAAAGCTGCAGGTAATCTAAATCCATAATCTACTAGATTTACCTTTCTAGATCTATCCCCACCATACATAGCCCTAATCTGGGGAATCGTTACATGAGATTCATCAATTACCATTAAAAAATCTTCTGGAAAATAGTCAAGCAAGCAGAAGGGTCTTTCTCCTGGTTTTCTATTATCAAAATACCTTGAATAATTTTCAATTCCTGAACAATAACCTAACTCTCTAATCATTTCCAAGTCCAACTCTACTCTATTTTTAAGCCTCCTTGATTCTAACGTTTTACCTAATTCATTGAAGTGTTCTATTTGATTGACTAAATCCTCTTGAATTTGAAATATAGATCTTTTAATATCTTCTTTTGCAGTTACAAAAATATTTGCAGGGAATATAACATAATGATCTAACTGTTCAATCTCTTTCATCGTTTGAAGATTCAAAGTTGATATCTCCTCAATTTCATTGCCCCAAAAAACAATTCGTATTCCAAAATCTACATAGGCTAAATGAATATCAACCGTATCTCCTTTCACCCTAAACTTACCTCTTGAGAGCTCATTATTTGATCTAGAATAAAGGTTATCAACTAATTGACGTAAAAATGAATTACGTGCAATTTTTTGACCAACATCTATATTAATAATTCCTTGTTCAAAATTTACAGGATTACCAATTCCATATATGCAAGATACAGAAGCAATGACAATAACATCTCTTCTACCTGAAAGAAGTGATGTAGTTGTGCTTAATCTTAATTTCTCAATTTCATCATTAATAGATAGGTCTTTTTCAATATAGGTATCTGATACGGGAAGATATGCTTCAGGTTGATAATAGTCATAATAGGACACAAAATATTCAACTGCATTGTTTGGGAAAAAGGATTTAAATTCTTGATATAATTGTGCAGCAAGTGTTTTATTATGAGATAAAACAAGCGTTGGACGTTGAACAGCCTGAATAACATTTGCTACTGTAAATGTTTTACCGGAACCTGTAACACCAAGAAGAGTTTGAGCAGCTACACCATCTGATAATCCATGAATTAAATCCTTGATTGCCTCTGGTTGATCACCTGTTGGAGAAAATGATGATTGTAAATCGAACTTCACAATGTAATATTAGTTAATTTGAAGAATTCCATATTTGCCACGCCCTTTGAGCTTGATGAATTAACATATCTAATCCATTTTTGATAGTAGCTTTATTCTCTCCAGCTTTTTTCAAAAAGGTGGTTTGCTCAGGATTATAAATTAAATCATAAACAAAATGCTTTTCAGACAATGCATGATAAGGAAATGAAAAAGTTTCTTTTATATTGGGATACATTCCAACTGGAGTGCTATTAATAATGAACTTATGATGAAAAATCAGATGCTCATTCAATTCATTCCAATGGAAAATATTCTTTGAATTAGATTGCAAATCTCTTGAAATAAAATTTACATCAATATTTAATTCATTCAACACGAAAGAAACGGCTTTTGCAGCACCTCCTGTTCCTAAAATCAACGCTTTTTCATGATGAGATTTTAAAAAAGGTTTTATGGACTGGTGAAATCCGTAAACATCCGTATTGTAAGCTTTAATACTTTTTAATCTATCTCCATCATATGATGGGACTAATGTGTTTGCTGAACCTACTTTTTGACAGACTTCATCTAGCTCATCTACATAATTCAGCACCAATTCCTTATAAGGGACAGTTACATTCATACCGCTTAAAGAATTATCCTCAATTGTCTTTCTTAAAGTAGATAATTCAACTAACTCATAATTGTCATAAACAGCGTCTATCTGTTCATTTTTGAATTTCTCATTAAAAAAAGATTTGGAAAATGAATGGCTTAAGCTTTTACCTAGAAGACCGTATGCTTTATTCATTTTGATAATTTTCTAGCTGCATATTCTAAAGAAAATAACAATCCAAACCCCACGATGATACAAAATAGGGTATAGATGAAATTCACATCTAATCTTGGTAATACATTAAATTGAATAAATTCTCTAACACCATCACTATGCACAACTAATAACTGATCAGTATTGATTTTCCATGGCCATAGTTTATTTAAAGAGCCTAATAAAAATCCAGTTAACAAAGCCACTACAATTTGTTTATAATGGAAAAACAACCATTTTAAAAATCTAGAAAACAACAAAATACCAGCTACACATCCAGATGTAAATACAGAAAGAATAAGAAAATTTTTTTCCTTTACAGCAAAAATTATTGTAGAGTAAGACCCCAACAACAACAGAATAAAACTCCCTGAGATACCAGGTAAGATCATTGCGCAAACAGCTATTGCACCAGAAATAAATACATATAGAATATTGCTACTCATTTTAAGTGGAGGTGCGATAGTAACTACAAAAGCAATTACAGCACCAATGATAAAAGAAACAATTACTTTAATATTCCACTTATTTATAGTTTTTCCCACATAAATTATACTTGCGCTGACTAACCCAAAGAAGAATGCCCATAATGGTTCAGAATGATATTTTAATAAATAGGAAATTAAACCTGCTAAGAAGAAAATACTGGTAAATATCCCCATAAAAAGGGTAGTTATAAACTGAAGATTTCCTTCTCTCCAAAAACCTTTAACATCTCCTCTTAAAATGAGCTTAAATAAAGAAAAATTGATGTTACCAATAGTTGTTATCAATTCATCATAGATTCCAGTAATAAAGGCTATGGTACCTCCGGAAACTCCAGGGACAACATCTGCAGAACCCATAGCAAAACCCTTTAGAAAAAGAATAATTTTATTTTTCATTGGAAGAAAATTCAAGAATACTCTGAAAACCACCCTCGAGAGAATAATAGTTATCCTTGTAAAGGTTATTCATGAGTAAAAAATGCATCATGTTTATTGATCTTTTACCCGAACTGCAATGAAAAACTATATTTATGTCTGTCGGTATTTCATCTAATCGTTCAACAAGTTCTCCCATTGGTAGATGGATAGCATCTGAAAGGCCCTCAATTTCTAGCTCATATGGCTCTCTTATATCGACTAATTGAAATGAAGCACCGTCTTTTTTTCTTTGCTGAAGATCAGGGTACGAAATAATCTTGATTTCCATGCTTCAAATATAAGACATTATACAACCAAAAAATCTTCTTTTAAAAAAGTGAAAATTAATAGGCTATTTATCTTTATTGATAATTTCTATTATTTCAGGAATATTTTTAACCTCTGGATATATTTCAAATAATTTATGAATTGAAGAACTATTGTTTTTTTGAAAATCAATCAACTTGGTTTTTGCATCAGCAATTTTTCCTGATGCTATCTGCATAGCTATTAAACGAAGTTTAAGATCTTGATCTCCTTTATTCTTAACAATAGCTCTTTCAACTTCTTTAATAGCTCTTGTTTTAGAAGTGTTTTCAAATAAGAAATTAGAGTAATCAATCCATGCATCAATATTACCGGGGTCTATCTCTACAACTTTTTTAAAAGCTTCTTCTGCTTCGCTAATTTTTCCAAGTTTAGTAAGAAACTCAGCAAAAATATACCAATATTCAGGATTTTCAGGATCCAGATTGATGGCTTTTTCTATAAATTTTAATCCATCAAGAGTTTGATTATTTAAATCTCTGACCACGCCTATCCCCAACCAAGCATCGGATTGAGAATCATCAATTTCTAAGCTTTTTTCATAAAATATTAATGCTTTTTTGAAATCACCAATTTTCTCATAACATTCACCTAAACAACAATAGGCATAAGAATTAGGATGATCAAAATTAAAAGAGTCATTAAACGTATCAATAGCTAGTTGATACTCTTTTTCTTGAATAAAACTATTAGCTTTTCCATAATGAGCAGCAGTAAATTTTTCATTTATAACCAAACACATATCAAACGAAAAAAGGGCTTCCTTCCAGTCTTCTTTTAAATTGTGTAACGTACCTAAATTAAACCAAGCTATATGAGAATAAGGATTTTCATCAATTATTTCAGTAAAGTAATTTATTGCTTCTTCTACCTGTCCTGACTCATGAAAAGCAATTCCTAACTCCATCATGGTTGACTCGTCTTCAGGATTAATGTCGATAATACGCTTCATAACATGAATAGCCTGATTATTTTGACCTATTTGCAAAAACTCATATGCGATATCAGAAAGTAAGTCATTGTATGAGTCATTAACCTTTATTAAATCTATGGTGTTCTCAAAGTAAATTTTTGCTGTTTGTATACGATCAGTAATAGCATAAATTTTTCCTAGGTTAAATAACACATCGATATTGTTGGGGTAAAACTGTTCTAAGGACTTCAATAGCATATAGGAATCATCAATAAGTTGTTTGCTATTTAATACCTCTACTTTAATAAGAGATAATGATAAATCATTAGGAAATTGATTTAGACCAAAATCAATCGCAGCCATTACTTTATCATTTAACTCTAGATCGATATAATAATCGATTATGTTTTCATAATCATCAACATCAAAAAAAGTAAAGGATTTTTCAGAAAGCATGTCTTCAAATTGGACAACTTTTTGAAGAATTTCATCATTAGAAAGTGGATTTTCAAACATAATTTAAATACATGATTCCTTAACAAATTTATTTATATATCAATAGGACCAACACATTGTTCATTTAGCTTATTCACAATTAAATTAACATTTACTAAAACAACTTTTTATTAATATAAAAAAAAATGAATCTAAAAAGGACATGAGTGCTTACCAATGGTTATATTCGAATCAAAAAAATGACTTTAATTAAATCCATTTCTGGAATTAGAGGTACAATTGGTGGAGTCCCAAATGAGAACTTAACTCCAATAGATATAGTAGAATCAGTAAGTGCTTATGGTTACTGGCTAAAGGAAAAATTCAAAAATGAACCACTAAAAGTAGTAATTGGGAGAGATGCTAGGCTTTCTGGAGAAATGGTTGAAAACCTTTGCATAGGCACATTACAATCATTGGGTATTGACATTATTAATTTAGGTCTATCAACTACTCCCACCGTAGAATTTGCAGTACCTCGAGAAAAAGCACATGGTGGAATTATTTTAACAGCCAGTCACAACCCAAAACAATGGAATGCATTAAAACTACTTAATAATCAAGGAGAATTCATAAGTGCAGATGATGGGGAAAAATTACTCGAAATTATCAACGAAAACAAAACCATATTTAATGATGTTGACAATTTGGGCAAGGTAAATTATCTAAACAACTACATTGATATTCATATAGAAGAAATTATAAAGTTAGATGGTGTTGATATAAATGAAATCAAAAAAGCAAACTTTAAAATTGTAATTGATGCTGTAAACAGCACAGGTGGAATTGCATTACCAAAGCTATTAAAAGCCCTAGGGTGTGAAAATGTTACAGAATTGTATTGTGAACCAACTGGGCAATTCCCCCACAACCCTGAACCACTTCCTGCCCATCTAGAGAAATTAAGCGAAACTGTTAGAAATAAAAATGCTGACTTGGGTATTGTTGTTGATCCTGATGTGGATCGACTCGCATTTGTTTGTGAAGATGGAAAGGTGTTTGGGGAAGAATACACCTTAGTTGCGGTGGCTGATCATATTTTAAGTCAAAATCCTGGAAACACCGTCTCCAATTTATCATCTACTAGGGCACTAAGAGATGTCACCGAGAAGCATGGAGGTCAGTATTTTGCATCAGCAGTTGGTGAAGTTAATGTAGTTAGTATGATGAAAGATAAAAATGCTGTTATTGGTGGAGAGGGAAATGGAGGAGTTATTTATCCCTCATCCCATTATGGAAGAGATGCACTAGTTGGAATTGCACTATTTCTGACCCATCTTGCCATAAAAAAGTTGACCATGAGTGAATTAAGAGCTTCTTATCCTAATTACGTGATAAGTAAAAACAAAGTCGAACTGACACCATCAACTGATATTGACAATCTTGTATTTAAAATTTCAAAAAAATACAGTCATATTGAACAAAATAAAATTGATGGTTTAAAACTTGATTTTGAAGAGGAATGGGTTCACCTAAGAAAATCAAATACAGAACCCATCATTCGGATTTATGCAGAGAGTAAAGATGATGAAAAAGCAAATGCTCTTGCCAGTAGATTTGTAGATGAAGTTAAATCGCTGATGTAATTCGCTATATTTATATTCGAAATGAAAGTTTATTTAGATAATGCTGCTACAACTCCTATTGCAAACGAAGTTATAGAAGAAATTCAACCTTACTTATATAATTACTTTGGTAATCCTTCAAGTACACATGCATTTGGAAGAAAAACGAAAAATGCCATAGAAATCAATAGAAAAAAAATTGCTGATCTGATTCAAGCAAAAAATAATGAGATCATATTTACTTCAGGAGGTACTGAAGCTGACAACATGGCCTTGAGGTGTGCAGTACATGATTTAAACGTAAAAAGAATTATAACCACCAAAATTGAACACCATGCAGTATTACATACAGCTGAATACTTGAGAGATCATAACGGTGTAGAAGTAGTTTTTTTGAAAACCGATAATTATGGAAATCCAGACATAGATCAGTTAGAATTACTGGTTAATGACAAAGTAACCACTCTTGTGACTCTAATGCATGCCAATAATGAAATTGGAACGTTGTTACCAATCAAAAAAGTAGCTAACATTTGTGCAGAACATAAGCATGTGTACTTTCACTCGGATACTGTGCAGACTATGGGACATTACTATTTCAATTTAAAAGAAACACCCATTGATTTTTTAACTTGTTCTGCTCACAAACTTCATGGACCAAAAGGAGTTGGATTTCTGTATGTTAACAACCAAATTAATCTAAATCCTCTGATTACTGGAGGCTCACAAGAAAGAAAAAATAGAGGAGGAACAGAAAACCTGTATGGCATTGTTGGCCTAGGAAAAGCTATGGAAATGGCATATGAAAATCTTGTATCACATCAACTGCATATTCAAGGTCTTAAAACTTTCATGATGCAAGAGCTTAATAACATAGATTCAAGAATTGGATACAATGGGGAAACAGATCCTGAGAAAAGTTTATATACCGTGTTGAATGTATGTTTTCCAGCTGATGTTTGTAATTCGATGCTCTTATTCAGTTTAGACATTCATGGCATAGCAGCATCCGGAGGAAGTGCATGTTCTTCTGGATCTAATATAGGGTCTCATGTATTAGCAGAATTGCCACAACAAGAAAATTGTCAATCTGTCCGATTCTCCTTTAGCAGATTAAACACCTTAGAAGATGTCGAATTCACTCTAAAAAAAATTAGAAGTATAATGAATCATGACAGCAAATGAAATGATTGTTACCGTAGTTGGCTCGGGAACATCTCAAGGCGTACCTGTAATTGCTTGCCATTGTCCAGTTTGCAAATCAAAAGATAAAAAAGACCATAGACTAAGATCTTCCATTCATGTTCAATTAAAAGACAAGTCCATAGTAATTGATACGGGGCCAGATTTTAGACAACAGATGCTTAAAAATAACATTGAGCAATTAGATGCCGTTTTATTTACCCACGAACACAAAGATCACGTTGCTGGGCTTGATGATGTAAGACCCTACAATTTCAAACAAAAGAAACCTGTTGATATTTATTGTAGTAATAGAGTTTTTGATGCACTTAAAAGAGAATACATCTATGTATTTGATCCAAAATTTAAATATCCAGGGATACCTCAAATTAATCAGATTTCTATAGATAAAAACAGTACAATTAGGATTGGAAATACAACCATTTACCCTATTGAAGTTATGCACTATAAACTTCCAGTTTTAGGATTTAGAATGAATAAATTCGCATATATAACGGATGCGAAAACCATAAGTAATGAAGAGAAAGAAAAGATAAAAAACTTAGATGTACTTATTATTAATGCTCTGAGAAAAGAAGAACATATTTCTCACCTAAATTTAGAACAAGCAGTAGAAATGATTCATGAATTATCTCCTAAAAAAGCCTATTTAACACATATTTCTCATCATATGGGTTTGCATGAAGAAATAGAATCAAAATTGCCGGAAAATATAAAAATAGCTTATGATGGATTACAAATTACTTTATCATGAGAGTTGATATAATTAGTGCCATACCTTCACTTCTAAACAGTTATTTTGAGCACTCTATTCTTAAACGTGCCCAGGAAAAAAAAATAGTAGAAATTCATGTACATGATCTTAGAAATTACAGCCTAAATAAACAAAAAAGCATAGATGACTATGCTTTTGGAGGTGGTGCTGGAATGGTTCTATCAATTGAACCCTTGTTCCATTGTATTCAACATTTAAAAAATGATCGAAATTATGATGAAATCATATTTATGTGTCCAGATGGCGATCAACTAAATCAACAAATGGCCAATCAGCATTCTTTACAAGAAAACATCATTTTAATATGTGGTCACTATAAAGGAATTGATCAACGAGTAAGAGATCATTTAGTTACTAAAGAAATATCAATTGGTGATTATGTCCTTTCTGGAGGAGAATTACCAGCTGCTGTGTTTTGCGATAGCGTCATAAGATTGATACCTGGAGTATTAAATGATGAGACATCTGCACTCAGTGATTCTTTTCAAGATGATCTTCTTGCACCACCAGTTTATACAAGACCTTCATCCTTTAATGGATGGGATGTTCCCAAAGTACTAACATCAGGTAATTTGAAGGAAATAGAAAAGTGGCGATTTGAAAAATCTATAGAAAACACCAAAAAAAGAAGACCTGACCTGTTAAAATAAAAAGATTGGGATATGAAAATTAAAAAAAATCTTTGTAATATTGCAGGCCTAAAAATTGGATCATGGATAGAGTAAAGCAAATATCAAATGAAATTTCAGAGATTAAAGAATGGCCAAAATTCAGCTCTGGAGACAACTTAACTGTTACTTATAAAATTAAAGAAGGTAACAAAGAAAGATTGCAATCTTTTCAAGGAACTGTGATTCAAAGAAAAGGTTCTGGAACTACAGAAACATTTACGATCAGAAAAATGTCAGGTGGTACAGGTGTAGAAAGAATATTTCCATTAGCATCTCCCTTTATAGAGAAAATTGTTGTTAACAAAGAAGGTGCAGTCAGAAGAGCAAGATTATTTTACCTCAGAGAAAGAACAGGTAAAGCTGCAAGAATTAAAGAGAAAAAGAATTTCTCAAAGAAGTAATTCAAAGCTCATTCAAGAAAGAAATAACGGCTTCAATCATTTGGTCTGTTCCCGGCTTTTCAAGTGGGATGTGTCCACAATTTTCTAAAACAACCATTTTCTTTTCACAAGACAAAGCATCATAGAATGGCCTAGATGTGGACCATGGAATAATGTAATCGTTTTCTGGTTGTAAAAACAGAAGCGGACATAAATTAAAATCCTTAGGTTCAATCTCTGGAGACACTTCAAAAAGAGTTCTAAAAAACTTTAAATAAACAGAACTACCAGACCCCACTTTATCTTTCATTAGAGCTTTAACAAATGACGGATTATTCGCCATAGCCCACATTTTAGTAGTCCATTTAATAGGAATTTTAATATCATCCGTCAATTGACTCAAACCATTAAGGAGAATCGGAGAAACTACACCAAATAATTTATTTTTGGCTAACCCAATTTGTACAGATTTTTTTCTTGTATCAGCCAAACTGGTCACAATTAATCCGCTTATTTGTTTATTTAAACAGGCTACCTGATAGGCTAACATACCACCTAAACTAACACCACATAGCACAATAGGGGAATTGCTTTTTTCAAGCTCTAAATTAACCAATTCATTAACCAGATTTATCCAGGTAAAATAAGAGTTTGGCTTATGAATCTTAGTTAAACCAAAACCAGGGAGGTCAGGAGCAATGCATTCATAACCCATCTTATGAAAAAAAACAGCAACCGGTGATAGCAATCTTCCATTACCACCACCTCCATGCAACAAGATTAATTTGTGTTTTTTTTTCTCAGAGCTCACATTGTAGTGATCGATATGAACATCAAAGTCCTTCCAAGTCCAATAATATTCTAAAGGAGAACAATCAGGCGTTATCCTCCAGTCTTCAGGAAAATAGGTTTGAAACGTTTTCCAACTTGGATATTTTTCATATGTTTCCAAATCACTTACATTCTAGAAGGTAATTCAATGCCTAAAATACCCATTCCAGTTTTAAGCACTTTTGCTGTAAGTGAAGATAAACTAATACGGAAAGATTTCACATCTGAATTTGGTTCTTTTAAAATTGGAAAATCTTGATAAAAAGAATTATATGTTTTAACCAATGAAAATAAATAATTTGCTAGTACGGCAGGTGATAACTCATTGGCAGCTAGTTGAATTGACTCATCAAAATTGTTAATGGATTTTATGACCTCTAATTCCTTATTACTAAGTTCTACATTTTCATAATCAAAATTATCATAATCATCAACTCGATCTAATAAACTGCAAATTCGAGCGTATCCATATTGAATAAAAGGACCTGTATGACCATTTAAGTCTATGGACTCTATAGGATTGAATGACATTTTCTTTTTGGGGTCTACCTTTAATAAAAAGTATTTGAGACCTCCTAAACCAATTTTCTGACACAAATTGTTTATCTCTTCCTCATTCATTCCTTCTAAATGACCCCGTTCTAGTGTTAATTTTTTAGCCTCTTCAATGACAGATGAAAGTAAATCATCAGCATCAACTACAGTACCTTCTCTTGATTTCATCTTACCATCAGGTAGTTCAACCATACCATATGAAAGATGGTGACAATGCTTTGCCCATTCAAAATCTAATTTTTGGAGAATTTTAAACAACACGTTAAAATGATGATTTTGCTCATTTCCTACAGTATAAACCACTCCTGATAGTGAGGGATAGTCATTAAATCTTTGAACAGCAGTTCCAATATCTTGCGTCATGTAAACCGATGTGCCATCAGACCTGATCAGTAGTTTATCATCCAACTTAAATGATGATAAATCACACCAAATGGACTGATCTTCTTTTCGATAAAATATCTTTTTATCAATTCCCCTTTGGACTACCTCCTTACCAAGTTTAAAGGTATTAGACTCATAGTATATATGGTCAAAGCTGATTTTCAATGACTGGTATGTGGTGTCAAATCCATCGTAAACCCATCCATTCATTTTTTTCCATAATGAAATCACATCAGGATTGTTTTGTTCCCACTTAATCAACATTTCTTGAGCATCTTTTAATATTTGGGCACTATTTTGTGCCTCCTTCTCATCCATTCCTGAAGAGATTAGCAGGGCCACTTGTTTTTTAAAGGTTTTATCATATAATACATAATATTTTCCGACAAGATGATCACCTTTCAAACCTGAAGATTCTGGAGTTTCACCGTTACCAAACTGAAGCCAAGCAACCATCGACTTACAAATATGTATACCCCTGTCATTAATAATTTGTGTTTTAATCACTTTATGCCCAACAGATTTAAGTAACGAAACAACTGCATCACCTAAAAAAATATTTCTTAAATGACCTAAGTGAAGAGGTTTGTTTGTATTGGGAGAGGAATATTCAACCATGTATAATTTTCCAGTACTTTCATTGGGTTTACCAAGGGATTCTAAGGCATTTAAATAATTTAATTGACCCATCCAAACCTCTTTTTTAAGTACTAAATTTAAAAATCCACTTACCACATTGAAAGATTCAAAAAACTTGTTTTTATCCATTAATAATTCACCAATTTCTTGAGCCGTTTGAACAGGATTTTTTTTACTCAATTTAAGTAATGGGAAAGTAATAAGTGTAATATCTCCCTTGTGTTCTTTTTTAGTTTCTTGAATAACTAAACGCTCTAATAAAGCGGGTTCTTTATATAGATGTGTTACTTCCTGTTTAATGGTGGCATAGACAGCTTCTACAGTATTCATTATCCTCTTTTTTCTATAATTGAACTAGCCCGATCTAATATTCTAAGGGCAGTTTCTGCCATTTTGTTTTGTTTATTATCTAAGCAAGGATTGATTTCGACAATTTCAAAGCAGGCTGTTTTATGAGAAATAAGAAACCCATTAATCAGCCCACCAACCTCTTGCTCTGTTAGTCCATTTGGAACAGGAGTTCCAGTACCATATGAAATTAAATCACAATCTAAACTATCTACATCAAATGACACATAGATTAAATCACAAGAGTCTAAATAATCAAGCACTTCAGATGAAATCTTTTCATGACCTCTTCTCCTCACCTCTTCAACACCAATTCTCTTGATATTATTTTCTATGATAAAGTAATCTTCTGGGTCTTCTGACGATCTCAATCCAATGAATACGATATCATCGGTCATAATCTTAGGAAAAATATTACCCATTTTTTTGATTTTATCCCATTGTTGTTGTGTAGCATGATCGAGTTCATGAATTCTTCTTTCCTGATTATCAACATTCAATGCTGCCATCAATGACATTCCATGAACATTTCCTGAGGGAGTAGTAAATGGGGTATGGAGATCAGCGTGAGCATCTATCCAAATTACCCCTATTCTAGCAGATGGATTAGCTGCTTTTATTCCTGAAATTGTTCCAATTGCACTAGAATGATCTCCTGAAAGTAGAATGGGGAAACTGTTTTTTTGAAATGCATTATTAACTTGAAGAGAAATGTTTTCACAAACTTGAAAAATTTGATCAATATATTTAGCCTTAAGGTATGGTGAAGGATTATGTAAAGAGTCGTTTTGATCTTGGACAACATAAGCATCTTTGTTTTTTTGGAAATACCTTGTGCCTAGATTAAAATCAGCTACTTTTAAGGCATCTAAACCTAATGAAGAACCTCTCGTTCCAGCTCCAATTTCAGATCTATTTTCTATTAGTTTTATCTTACCCATCAAATTAATATCGATAGATCAAATATAAACTTATTTCGATTTTAATTCATCGGAAAATACCTTTTTAAACTTTTCTAGTTTTGGCAGAATAACATATTGACAATAGCCTTGATCTTTGTTATTGTTGTAATAATTATGATGGTATTTTTCAGCTTCATAAAATTGGTCAAGCATTTCAATTTCCGTTACGATTGGATCCGGCCAAATTTCAGATTTTTTTAATTTATCATTTAATGAACGAACTAAATTATATTGATCATGAGTTAAACAAAATACACTAGATCTATATTGTGTACCAATATCATTTCCTTGACGGTTTAAGGTAGTTGGATCGTGTGTCATAAAAAACACTTCTACCAACTTTGATAACGAAATTTTAGAAGAATCAAAAATGATTCTTGCTACTTCTGCATGACCAGTTGTTCCATTACAAACTTCTTTATAAGATGGATTTTTAACAAAACCACCACAGTACCCAGGTGTAACTTGCTGAACTCCATCAAGTTGTTGAAATACAGCTTCAACGCACCAAAAGCATCCTGCACCAAAAATAATGGTATCTAAATGAGATTCTTTATCCATAATTGTGGGATTAATATTATATTCAGTTGCACTGATACAGCTGCTAAACAACAACTGTGTAGAAAAAAAGACAACGAGCGAATTTTTTAAAAACAACATGGATTAAAGTTACTTGAATTTTAATCAAAAAAATATTTGTAGAAAAATTTATGTTTAAAATAGGATTGCTTTCAGATACTCATGGTTATTGGGATGACAAATTCTATAAATACTTTAAGCATTGTGATGAAATTTGGCACGCTGGTGACATTGGAGATATTTCAGTTATTGATAAACTTAATGAAATAACTAGTGTAAAAGCTGTCTTTGGGAATATCGATAACCATTTGATAAGAGCTAAGCTTAAAGAAGATTACATTAATTTATATGGGAAAAACAAAGTTTTAATGACGCATATTGGGGGAAAACCTTACGCATACCATAGGTCAATTAGAGAAAAATTAAAAAAACACAAACCCGATTTATTTATATGCGGACACTCGCATATTTGTAAAATCATGCATGATGAACAAAATAAATTATTGTATATAAATCCAGGTGCAGCAGGAAACAAAGGATTCCATAAAATAAGAACTATAGTCAGGTTTGAATTAACACAACAAAGAATACAAAATCTTGAAGTAATAGAGTTAAGTAAACGATAATTTACCTTAACCTATCTAAAGATTTGATAAGATCATCATCCTTTTTTATACCACGATTAGCAAGAAACAAAAATGGTAAAGAAGAAATTAACAGATAAAATCCAATATGATAAACCTGATTTATGAGTTCAATATCTTTCTGTTCTTCTAATAAAATTTTCATATTGTAGGATTCCACTATCATGTAAGCTACAGTAATAAAGACAATTATATAAAGTAATTTCCCAAAGCGTAATTGCTTACTTCTTTTTTTGAAATTCACTAACATTAATATGGAAAAAGAAACAGCTATTAGATAGCCCATTATTATGTATTTTGGAAAGGTATAATTAGATGGTAAGATGCTTAAATCACCTTTTAATCCACTTGGTAAAAGTGACAACTGCTTCAACTCCACAAACAACTTATCATTTTGATAATCTTCCATAAATGCATTAAACAAGTCTGAACTTGAATCTTTTTCTAACTGATTTACTATTTGTTTTACATCAAATTCAACAAAAGTAAAAAAGGGGGATATAAAGAATAGTATTGCAAATATGAAGATATAAATGGTCTGTATTCTCTGTAACATAAGTGATTTAAAATGATTTTGATTCAAAAATAGAAATTTCATTTAGCCAAAAGATGTGTCAAATGAAAAAATAATTTTTATAACTGAATTACTTTATTATATTTGGAACGTCATTCGACAATTCTTTACATTTCATACTAAGTATAGATCCTTTCATAACAAATTAATCCATTTTATTAAATGTACGATATTGAAAAATTAAACAACAAGAAGGTTGCTGAGTTGAGAGAAATTGCAGAACAGCTAGACATTCAAAAAGTTGACAAGTTTAAGAAACAAGAATTGGTATATAAAATTCTTGATGAACAGGCTATGAATCCAAAAAATAATGAATTAGAGTCTAAACCTGCAGAAGAAAGACCTTCTCAAAATAACGAAAAACAAAAATCTTCAAGGGAAAACTCAATGGCTTCCAATGAAAAAAGAGTTGAAAAAAATCAACAGAATAGCCATAGACAAAGTAGATATTCCGAAGGTGACAAAGAAAATCCACCTAGAAGAAGAAATGAAAACAAAAGAGAAAACTCAACAAAAGAAATCAATGAGAATCATCCAAAAAGAGAAGAATATACCTATGACTTTGAAGGGATAATTATAAGTGAAGGCGTTTTAGAACTAATGCAGGACGGTTATGGATTTTTAAGATCTGCCGATTATCATTATTTATCTTCTCCCGATGACGTATATGTTTCTCAATCCCAAGTAAAGTATTTTGGGTTAAAAACAGGTGACACCATTAAAGGAGTTGTTAGGCCGCCTAAACATGGTGAGCGATATTTTCCATTAGTTCAAGTTGAAAAAATAAATGGTAGAGATCCAGAATTCATTAGAGATAGAGTTCCTTTTGAGCACCTGACTCCCCTTTTTCCATCTGAAAAATTTAATCTTACTGGTCATAAAAATGAAAGCACATCTACAAGAGTTATGGATTTGTTTTCACCTATTGGCAAAGGACAAAGAGGAATGATTGTTGCCCAACCTAAGACAGGTAAAACCATGCTTTTAAAAGATGTGGCAAACGCAATTGCTGAAAACCACCCAGAAACATATCTTATGGTTCTCTTAATTGATGAAAGACCTGAAGAGGTAACTGATATGCAAAGAAGTGTTAAAGCTGAAGTAATCGCTTCTACGTTTGACGAACCAGCCGAAAGACATGTAAAAGTGGCTAATATAGTATTACAAAAAGCAAAAAGGCTTGTTGAATGTGGTCACGATGTCTGTATTCTACTAGACTCAATAACAAGATTAGCTAGAGCTTACAACACTGTAATGCCAGCTTCTGGTAAAGTACTAACAGGCGGAGTTGACGCCAATGCACTTCATAAACCAAAGAGATTTTTTGGAGCAGCAAGAAAAATAGAAAATGGAGGTTCGTTAACCATTTTAGCCACAGCTTTAACAGAAACCGGTTCAAAAATGGATGAAGTCATTTTTGAAGAATTTAAGGGTACAGGAAACATGGAACTTCAATTAGATAGAAAAATCTCAAATAGAAGAATTTTCCCAGCTATTGATATCCTTACTTCAGGTACAAGACGTGAAGATTTATTGATGGATAAAGAAACGTTACAACGAGTTTGGATTCTTCGTAAACATTTGGCTGACATGAACCCAATTGAAGCTATGGAGTTCATGAAAGACAGACTTAGAGTCACTAAGTCTAACGAAGAGTTCTTGGTCTCTATGAACGGCTAATTAACTATATGCTTAATTTAATTAAGACAGGCGGGTTAGCTATATTCTGCTCATTCTTGATAGATATTATTGCTCATTTACTTCCTGAAGGAATAGAATCTTTCTACAATAAGCTATCTATTCCTATACATATACTAGTTTTAATAATATTCATTGTTTATGTTATAGTCAAGGATAGGGAAATATCAAGATTAACTAACTTCAAAAAAGGAATTGTTATTAGCTTGGTATTTTCTCTAGGAATAAGCAGTTACTTTTACTCTTACTACAAATGGATTAATCCAAATTATTTGACAGAAAAAAAAGAAGCATTAATCGATTTAACTAATGAAGAAGAATTATTAAATCTTGCCGAAAAAAAAATAAAAATTGACCCTGAATATTATTTCGGTAAATCAGCCCAAGATTTAGTTGAAATGCAGCAAGAAAATATTGAAGAAATGTATAAACCTGGTAAAATAGTCCCATTATATCTTATGGTTTTCACCTTAAGCGGCATGGTGTTTTCATTAATCATTAGCTCACTTCATTTTTATTATATAAAGAAAATTACAGAATAATTTTATCTGCAAGGCTAGAAAACTCAATTCCGTCAAAATTACCGCTACTCATTAAAAGTAAATTTTGATTATCCCATTCCATTTTCAGGAGATTATCTACCATTTCATCTGAAGAGTTTAAAACATTAATGTTTTTACCGGCAAAAGCATTTTCAACTTCTTCTGTAGAAAGATGATCTAGTTTTTTGTGTATTAAAGTTTGTTTATTGAAATAAACATAAGCAATATCTGCATCCTTCATGGTTCCATTGTATTGATCCAAAAAAGATTTATTTAAACTACTGAATGTATGCAACTCCATGCAAGCAATTAATTTTCTATTTGGATATTGACTTTTGAGTGCTGAAGTAGTGGCTTTTAATTTTGATGGTGAATGAGCAAAGTCTTTGTAGATAGCCGTTGATTTATTTTTTTTAACCAATTCCAATCTTTTGGATGCCCCTTTGAAGGAACGTATAGCATTGAAAAAATCAATAGATTTAATATTTAACTGTAGACAAACATGGTAAGCAGCATTTAAATTTTGAAGATTATGTTCTCCAAAAATCTCCAGTGGAATTTCATCATTTTCGGATTTAATGTAAGTTATTCCATTTTTAATTTTATTAGGAAATGATCGGTACGCTATTTTTGTTGATGTTGAAGTAGAATTTAAAACCACATTATTCAAAATCTTGTCCTCTTCAAAATAGATAACTGTTCCATTACTATTTACTTTATTTATAAAAATCCTAAACTGTTCTACGTAATTTTCAAATGTTGGGAAAACGTTTATATGATCCCAGGCTATTCCACTTACAACTGCAATATCGGGGTTATACAAATGGAATTTAGGTCTTTTGTCAATTGGAGATGATAAATATTCATCACCTTCTAAAACAGCAATTTTAGCATTTTTTGAAAGTTTCACCATACAATCAAAACCTTCAAGTTGTGCACCAACCATAAAATTATGATCAATGTTATTTTTCGACAACACATGAAGAATCATGCTAGTAATAGAAGTTTTTCCGTGGCTACCACCAATTACAATTCTTAATTGATCTTTTGTTTGCTCATAAATAAATTCTGGATAAGAATAAATTGGTAATCCTAGTTTTTGAGATGCGATAAGCTCTGGATTATCTTTTCTAGCATGCATTCCTAAAATTACAGCATCAATCTTTGAACTAATTTTTTTAATATCCCACCCTATATCCTTAGGCAATAAATCATGGTTAGCCAGACGACTTTTGGAGGGTTCAAAAATCTCATCATCAGAACCTGTTACTTGCTCTCCTTTTAAATGAAGAGCAATAGCTAAATTGTGCATAGCACTACCACCGATGGCAATAAAATGAAAATGCATAAATTGAATTTATTTCAAATTAAGAGGTAAATATGGACTAAATTAAATTGATAGCTTTTAGTTTTAAACATGTAAACATTTAAAATTGAAGTATATTTAAAACAAAAATCTTGACTTCTATAGCAACCCCTTTAGCAGAACGAATTAGACCAATTAAACTCAAAGATTTTATTGGTCAGGAACATATTGTTGGAGAAAAAGGACCAATAAGACAAGCCATTAAGAACAAACATATTCCTTCCATGATTTTTTGGGGACCTCCTGGAGTTGGAAAAACCACACTTGCCGAAATCATCACAGCAGAATTAGATCGTTCTTTTTATACATTATCAGCCATAAATTCTGGAGTAAAAGATCTTCGCTTAATCATAGATCAAATTAAAAAACAAGGGCTATTTAGTCAAAACAATGCTATTGTATTCATTGATGAAATTCACCGATTTAGCAAAACACAGCAAGATGCACTTTTGGCAGCAGTAGAAAAAGGAATAATTACATTAATAGGTGCAACTACTGAAAACCCATCATTTGAAGTAATTCCAGCGCTAAGATCCAGATGTCAAATATTTGTACTTCAAAATCATGAAAAAAGAGACTTGTTAAAATTTATTGATAGAGCACTATTAGACACTCAGATCAATGAAAAAAAACCAATAATAAAGGAGACTAATGCCTTAATTAGAATATCAGGTGGAGACGCAAGAAAATTACTTAATGCTCTTGAACTTTGTGTTCAGCAATTAGATAAAAAAAACAACATAATAGATGATGATTTTGTGCAAAATATAGTGCAGCAAAATTTAGCCAATTATGATAAAAATGGTGAAATACATTATGACATCATTTCTGCTTTTATAAAATCCATAAGGGGAAGTGACCCAAATGCTGCTATTTATTGGCTTGCTAGAATGGTTGAAGGCAATGAAGATCCAAAATTTATAGCTAGAAGATTAATCATATCTGCTGGAGAAGATATAGGCCTTGCCAATCCTACTGCTTTAGTGATGGCAAATAATTGCTTTGATGCTGTTCAAAAAATAGGATGGCCAGAAGGAAGAATTATATTAGCTCAATGCACCATTTATTTAGCCCTATCTCCCAAAAGCAATAGCGCATACACCGCAATTAACAAGGCACAAGATAAAGTAAAGGAATTAGGTGATTTAAGCATTCCAATACATTTAAGAAATGCACCTACATCACTTATGAAAGATTTGGGATACGGTGAACATTACCAATATAGCCATGACCATATAGACACCTTACATTTACAAGAGTTTCTTCCAGAAAAATTAAGCGGACAACAGTTTTATGAACCTAAAAATAACCCTAAAGAAAATGCATATAAAGTTGCTATTAATCAAATTTGGAAGGGTAAATATGATTAAATTTATTACTTGAGATATCTTACTTTCATACTAATAACTGTTGTTTTTTTAGCAGGGTGTTCTAAAAGAAAAAATGCCATCTCATGGACAACTCATTTATCTATTCCGATCTCTAAAGACAGCCTAAAATTGGATGACTTTTTAAACGTGAACAACATTTATTCTAGCCCTAATCATCATTATTATTTAAAAGACACACTAAATTTATTTGAACTTAATCAAAATGATTTTTTGCCCAACTTAGATTTTAGCTTCAGTGAGTCTTTAAGTTTTCCATTAGCATTTAGCATCCCACCTAATCAGATTGCTCCTGTGACGATACCATCAAATCATCAATTTGATTTTCAAGATTTACAGCTACATGAAATTTCATTTAATAGATTGAGTTTCAAATACACAGCAACAAGTAATATCGATGGAGATTTCTTTCTAATCATACATCTTCCAAATGCATTAAAAGAAAACGGAGATCCATTTTACGACACCATAGAGATTAGAAATTCCAATGGCAATAACAATGCATTTGTAGATGAATTACAAATTGAGAACTTAAAACTTGACCTTTCAAATAATGGATCTACATATAATTCAATAGCAACTACTTTTAAGGTTATGTCAGGAGAGGACACCATACCTCCCAATTTTTTTTCTAATGTGAATCTAAATATGGAATTGGCAAACTTTGACATAGCATATATGAGAGGATATTTTGGAAATGTGAATATCATTGATGAAATCATTACTGATGTTAATATCATGAATAAGCTCATTGCAAAAAGTGTTGAAATATACCAACCAGAAATAGAGCTTATAATCAAAAATGGAGTTGGTATGGATGCTCAGCTAACAATTAATGATATGGAATTTAATAGAAATCAAGACTCTAAAAACCTTTCTCATTATACCATTGGTCAATGCATTAATATTTCTAGGGCCCAAGACTTAGGATGGGATTTTAATTATAGTAATAAATCCATTGATATTAATCCTCAAAATTCGAATATTAATGAGGTTATTAACTTATTACCAACTCAAATAGTAACCTCATATCATCTTGAGACTAACCCTCAGGGTAACCATGCTGGATTTAATGATTTTTACTACACCAACAGGCCTTTATCCATTGATGCTGCAGTTACTTTACCATTACTTTTCAATGTGGATTCTCTCGTTTTTACGGACACACTCTCCGTTGAATTTCCAGATTTAGTTCGAATAAATGAGGCTAACCTAGATATTGAAATAGAAAATGCAATACCACTTAGTTTTTGTTTTGACTTAAGTGTATTAAATGGAGACAAAATCAACTTAACACAGCCTTGTTTTATTCACTCAAATTTAGACTCTAATAATTTGATTAGCACACCCTCCTTAAGTCATCTTACAGCATCATTGGACAGTGCAAATAGCTCTACATTGTTAAGGGAGAATAAAATCATTTTTAAGGCGATTATTTATTCCCCTGACACTAGTTCTTACTTTCCTGTTTTTACTACATCTGACTGGCTAAACTATAAACTTGGACTAACATTTAATGCTGATATCAATATAGAATGAAAATTCAATTGCTGATACCGCTCATTTTACTTGTTAGTTTAGATTACTGCAATGCACAACAAGACACATCGACAAACAAGAAAAATAAAATATATACTGATAACTACTTCAATATTGGATCAACTCATTTTCCTGTTGCATTCTACAACACTTTTTTAAATGGAGGTCATTTAACTGACAAGTTAAAAGGGAATTTAAATAACAATAATAGGATTTTAAGAACCGGTGGTGAGTCTCAAATCAAACTAGGAGTATTAATACATTCTGAAAAAAATGTAGATTATTTTTATGTTGATTTAATTCAACTTTTCACATTTGGTGGAAAGTATCACCAAAGCTTGTTCAACTTCATATTTAGTGGGAATAATGATTTAGCTTTGATAAAGCTGAATAATACTGCTTTCCATTACCGAAATTTTCAGCTTTTAAATATAGGTTTCAATAAAGACAATTACTCTTTTGGATTTGTACTAGGAAATGTAATATCGGAAAACAACATAAAATTCAACACCTCTGACTTTATAGAATTTCATGATAATTATATATGGAATGCACAAATTTCACCATCACTTATTACCGTTCCCAACACCAATAATTTAGTCTTAAAAAACGGTCAAGTTTTTGGAATTGATGGTAAAATAAAGCAAGAATTTAATCAGCATCTTAATTTTGAAATTGGCGTTGAAAATTTAGGACTTATACATTACTCAAATGACGCACTATTTACACAAATTGATACTAATTTTACATTTGAAGGATTTAGTTTCGATCAAATACTAAACTTTAACGAAACAATAGAAGATATTTCATCCTCAACCATTAAATATGCTGAGCTAGAATCTCCAATAAACTTAACTCCTTATTCCATTTGGGGAATTACTAATTATGAATTTAAAAAATTGACATACTCATTATCATTTTTTTATAGGCATAATAGTCAATTTATGCCAAGGTTTAATCTAATCCTTTCTAAAAAAATTAGCTCAACACTTTCCTTGTCAGGAAACATAGCATATGGAGGGTATACCCAATTTCAATGGGGAACCAAACTATTGTGTGATTACAAAAAATATAATTTAGGAATACAAATCATGAACGTAACAGGCTTTTTGTCATCATGGAGCAAATCTTTTGGGTTAGGATTAAATTTTAATTTGAAGTTATGAAAAAATTACTCCTTTTATTTTTAGTACTACCGCAGATGATTATTGCACAAAATTCCTTTTTTAAATCATATGGTGGAACTGGTAATGATATCGGAGAAAATGTGATTTCTACAAAAGACGGTGGATTCTGCATAATAGGTGCTACTGAAAGTTTTGGAAATGGACTTACTGACTTATATGTAATAAAAACTGACCATAATGGGGTTGTAGAGTGGCACCGTACATTTGGAGGACCAAATATTGATTATGGAAAAAGCATTGTTGAAACCAATGATTCATCATTTATTGCATGTGGATATTCGAATAGTGTAAATTTAGATTACGATATTTTTGTTGTAAAAATGGATAAAAATGGAAATCACCTTTGGACAAAACGATACGGAGGAACCGATTGGGATTTTTCATATCAAATAATTGCATCTAAATACGACTTAAACCATTACTATATTACAGGAGATTCGTACAGCAATAGTGCTGGAAATAATGATGCAACTATTCTTAAAATTAACGATAATGGTGATTTAATTTGGATGAAACATTATGGGGGAAGTCAAAGTGAAATATTTTCTGATATTAATGAAGGAATTAACGGTGATTTATATTGCATTGGCACAAATGAAAGTATCTTCAGCAATAATAGACTTTGGATTTCAAAATTAGACTTTCAAGGTGATACCATTTGGAATTATTACTTAAGAGACACGAATTCGTTTGGCAAAAGCTTAACATTAATAAATCAAAAAATTATTTATTCTGGTAGAGTAAGTGTATTTAATCAAGTTAACCAGTTCACCCATAATAATTATATAGCAGGTAGTATATTAAACAACAATAGCCAAGACTTTACTGTTAATTACCCCTATTACTCATCTTATGAAAATTCATCAATTGTCAATGTGACTAGAAAACCAAACAGTAATGAATACTACTTAGTAGCCAATTTTAGTGATGGTGTTAATGATAACATGATTTTTTATGCTGCTTTACTAAATCAAACACAACAAGATTCAAGAGTAAAAGGAAATGGCAACGACTACGCACATAATGCCGACACCCTGTTTGGTTCAAATGGCATAATAATTACAGGAAAAACAGAAGAAACTAATTTTGGATTTTATGATATTTTTCTTTCCAAAACAGATAATTTTGATTGGAGCAATTCATATAGCAATAATGAATTACTACATGTTGTTGATCAAAAAAAACCGCAATTTAAAATATATCCTAACCCTGTAATTGACTATCTCAGTATTAATTCTTTTAAAAATACAGCTCAATATTACATTCATAATGAAATTGGTTGTCTTGTTCTAATAATTGATGGGAACGTTGAAAACGTTGATTTAAGCAAATTAAAAAAGGGGACTTACTTTATATCATCAAAACTAAATTCCAATATTAATAGTGCTAGCTTTATGAAACTCTGAGTTTAGCAAGAAAGTAATACTCTTTATTAGTTAAGTAAAATTCAATGAACTCTTTTCTTGTGAGAGCTGATTCATCAGAAATAAACCCTTTAAGGGTAAATAACTGGTAATGATGTTGTTCAAAAAAAGAAAGAATGTCTTCTGGAGATGTATTATAGTGATCGGATGCGCCTAGTCCATGTTCAAATACGATAACGGGATGAAATTTTTCAATAATTTTTATCGCTCCCCTAAGCACTTCTAATTCAGCTCCTTCTACATCTATTTTTATCATATCAACCCTATCCTGTTTTTTTAGTTGATTATCTAAAGTATCCAATTGAATTTGTATTGTTTCAACTTGTTCCTCTTTGGGGTATGTTCTCTTTTTAATTCCACTGTAAGCAGGGTTTGAAGTAACATATTGAAAAGAGGATTGCTTCTTTTGATCACTTAAACCAAAATTCAATACTTCACATTTTGAACCGTATTTATCGTTTAGTTTTTTAAATAAATTTGGGATGGGTTCAAATGCAAAATGCTTACCCTTTTTAGAAATTTTAAGCGCCAAATCTAATACTTCGCCTTTGTGTGAACCTACATCTATAAAAGTAGATTCATCTTCCAAAACAATTTGCATGATCCTTTTGGTCTGTTTATCATACCGCTGATTGAGGGTTAATGGAAAAACTTTTTTAACAATAGATTTTACAGCATTGTTCATAGTGATAACCAAAAATAAACAATTATTTGATCGTCAACTCTGTTCTTCTGTTTTTTGCCTTGTTTTCTTTTGAAGAATTTTCAACAATTGGTTTTGTTTCTCCAAATCCCTTGAATGATAATCGAGATGATGATATACCTTTATCAACTAACCAGTCTACAACAGATTTAGCCCTATTTTCAGATAACTCCATATTATCTTCATCATTTCCGTCACTATCCGTATGACCACTGATTTCAATTTGTATTTCTTGATTTAATATTAACATTTTATACACTTTATCTAACTCCACAATAGAAGTTGGCTGTAACTCATATCTGTTAACTTCGAAGAAAATGTTTTCAAGCACAAACGTCCCAGGCTTAATTTTACTCATAGGAATATTTAATAAATATCCCTCGTCAGTAAACTCAAGCTGGTCTATAGTGAAGTTTTTTGACACCAACATGTATCCTTCATACTCAGCATGAAAAGCCAAGTCATTTTCTTGTGGGATGGTGATTAAAAAACTTCCATCGCCCTGATTAGCATCAACTTCTGAGATTACTCTATTGGTTTTTAGGGCGGTTAATTGAAAATGTGCTGGGATTGGGTTCCCAGTTTCATCATCATATGTTAATCCCTTTAAATAAGTAATGGGTAGTGGCATTACTGACGTGTCCAGTTCAAAAGAATAAATATCTAGACTCCCAAAACCACCTTCTCTATTAGAAGCAAAATACCCTAATTTACCATCAGATGAAACTAACAATGAATTTTCATCGACATATGTATTTAAAGGATATCCCAAGTTGACTGGATCAATCCAGCTTCCATCCTCTTTTTTTCTTGTCATAAATATATCAAGCCCTCCCATTCCAGGATGACCATTACTTGAAAAATAAAGCGTCTTTCCATCTGGATGAATTTGAACAGATTCTTCTCTGAAAGGAGTGTTTATATTTTCAGGAAGGCGTTTTGGTTTCGACCAACCTTCTGCTGTTATTTCAGAGTAAAAAATGTCCTGATCATCTGGACTTCTTCTTTGACGATTGTGAGTAAGTCCTCTAATAAAATATAAGGTTTTTCCATCTGATGAAAATGAAGGTTGTGTTTCCCAATGTTTAGTGTTGATTGGGGGGCCTAAATTAACCGGAGAAGACCAATTTTTTCCAATTTTTTGACTGTAAAATAAATCACAGCTCCCATATCCTTTTCTACCTGAACCATATTCATAGTCACCTTTAGCCCCTGTCTCACAACCAACAAAAATGATATATTGCCCATCACTACTAAAAGTAGGAGCACCTTCATTATATACAGAATTAATATTATTACTTATTGATATTCCATCTGTCCATTTATCATTCCATTTATTGGAAACAAATATGTCTTCTTGCTTTGTACCAAAAGGAGCTCGACTATCTTCAATCATCCTTGTGAAAAGTAAAGTTGAATCATCTGCAGTTAAGGAAGGGAAGTACTCAGGGTTAGACGTATTAACTCCTTCCCCAAGATTAATAGGGTTAAAATCTCCTTTATTTGCTATCGCATTTAAAGCAAAAACACAATTCTCTATCATTCTTTGAATATTGGTGAGATAAACCTCATTAGTAAATGGAGAATCTCTGTATTTCTTCGCGTTTTTAAGACACTCCTTATAATCTCCTACTGCCATTTGCATTCCAGCTAAAAAATAGTGCTCAATAATTGGAACATGAGTGTTTTTTTCGATCATCTTATTTCTAAAAAATATAGCACTCTCAATGTCACCTTTATCCAATGACACATTAGAATATAGACTATATGCCTCATGGAATGAAGAATCTTTAGAAATTGCTTTTTTCAAAAACTGTTCAGCTTCTTTTAAATTTCCCCTCCCCGATTCAGGATTGATTGTATTGAAAGAAGTTAATGCCTTCTCATAATATTTAATTGCTTTTTTATTTGATGAACTATATATACCTGTCTGCGCAACAGAACAGGATAACATGGAGGCAAAAAGAACTATAAAAGAAGAAATAGATTTGAATTTCATCAGGGAATATTTAAAAATTTATGCGTTTGTAATGACAATTTCCAATTTGGATTTTCATTTAAAAATGTTAATATGATAGGCATATGTTCATCGGATCTTGACCATTCAGGTTGAACGTAAAGTAGAGCTTTTTCATTTAGCTTTTTTGCATGTTCTTTAGCCCAAGATAAATCACTAGGATGATATATTACAACCTTAAGTTCATTTGCATAAGTATAGATCTCATCAATAGGCTTCTTAAACTTTTTTGGACTAAAACATATCCAATCAATACCTTTTGGTAGTGGGTTCGTTCCCGCAGTCTCCATGGCGATATATTTATTTTGAGACTTTAGCTCCTGGATTAAAGAAGTTAAATCATGCATAGAAGGTTCACCTCCAGTAATAACAACAAAATCAGTTGGATGCGAATTTATTTCATCTATTATTTCATTTAAAGATTTTAATGGATGTATTGATTTATCCCAACTTTCTTTCACATCACACCAAACACAACCCACATCACAACCACCAAGCCTAACAAATACTGCAGATCTACCAGTATGGTATCCCTCTCCTTGCAGCGTTAAAAACTGTTCCATCACAGGCAACTTACTCATTGTTCTTTTCTTTTTTCTCTTTATTCTTAGACCCCTTAGGCTCTTTTAGTTTAGCTTCTTTTTCTTTCTTTTTTTGTTCTTTCTTCTTTTTTCTTTTCAACCTTCTTTTACCTCTCTTTGTTTCGCTTGCTTCTAAATCTGCTTTATTTTTAAGCATATCATCAAACTTCTTTATGTCATCATTATTTTTTGCGACACCAAATCGATCAAAGTCAAGAACCATCCATTCTCTCCCTTTACTATAGAGAACAAAAACTTCTTTGTTTCCATTTTCCATGAAATATTCCCATTTCCCATCTTTCAAACCATCTTTCCATGAACCAGCAATTTTTAATTGTCCATTTGGATAAAAGTATTCCCATCTTCCCTTTGGCTTTCCGTTATCCCAATGTTTTTCATATGAAAGTTGACCATTTTCATGATAATAAAACTCATCATTATCTACGACTCCATTTTTATAAAGCTTTTTCATTTTTACTGTGCTGTCTTCATAATAAGTAATGTATTCTCCGTCTAAAACTCCCTTGTCATAATGTATTTGTTTTTGAATCTTGCCATTTTTATGAAAATAGGATTGAATACCATCAAATACATTGTCTTCATAATTTAATGTTTTTGAGGGCTTACCATCTTCTTGAAAATACAACCATTCTCCTGTTTTTACTCCCATTTCATAAGTGTTCCCCCAAGCTACTTGACCATTTTCATACCAATAGCCCCATGTTCCATCTTCAACTCCTTCAACATAAACAGACTTTATCTTAACTTGACCGTTCTTATAATAGGTGAAACATTCCCCGTTTTCTCTACCTAATACAAAGTTTACACTTCTTTCTAGTTGCTTGTTATCATAATAAGAAACACATGTACCAGTGTATGGTTTTCTTGACTTTTTATGAAAGACTACGGAACTACCCTCTTCCCACTCCAATTCTTTATTACAATCAATGGCTTTACGTTTGGAAACATAACCTAAATCTTCAACTGATTTTGCTCCTTTGATTGTGAATTTTTGATCATTTTGACCAAAAACTAAAGAAACAAATAATGAAGCCCATATAAAAAGTAGGAATTTCACTGCTTAAAATTAGTAGTTTATCCATAAAGTGAGATAAAAAGAGCCATATATTTGTATGATGTATCATTCAGAAATAAACCAGGACAATATCTGTGCCATTTCAACACCTGCGGGATACGGAGGAGTAGCCATTATTAGAATTTCTGGAAAAGACTCTATTTCTATTGTAAACTCCATTTTCACAAGAGACATTATCAACGCAACAGGATACACATTGAAATTTGGGACTATAAAACATGAAAATTTGGAAATTGATCAAGTAATGGTTTCCATTTACAGGTCTCCAAAATCGTTTACTGGGGAAGATGTTGTTGAAATTGCCTGTCATGGTTCCATATATATTCAACACAAAATAATTGAGATATTACACGAGAAGAAAGTAAGACTAGCAAAGGCCGGTGAGTTTTCACAAAGAGCATTTTTAAATGGCAAGATGGATTTAACACAAACGGAGGCTGTTGCCGACCTTATCTATGCCAAATCTGAATCTGCACATCAAATTGCCCTTAACCAAATGAAAGGTTCTTTTACCAATGAACTATCTATGCTTAGAGATAAGTTGATTGAACTGGCCTCTTTAGTAGAGCTGGAACTGGATTTTGCAGAAGAAGATGTTGACTTTGCTGATAAGAGTCAACTTAAAATGCTCATTGATGAAATAATTACTAGATTAATTGATCTAAAACAATCCTTTTCTTACGGAAATGCAATAAAAAATGGCGTCCCGGTAGTCATCATTGGCAAACCAAATGCAGGAAAATCTACTTTGCTTAACAAAATTATTAAAGAAGAAAGAGCATTGGTATCTAACATTCCTGGTACAACTAGAGATACAATAGAGGAATCTTTTGTTATAGAAGGAATAGAATTTAGATTTATTGACACTGCAGGAATAAGAGATACTATTGATACCGTTGAAAAAATGGGAGTCAATCGCTCTTTAGAAATGGCCAAAAAAGCTTCCATTTTAATATATTTATATGATGCATCAGAAATCAATAATAAGGAAGTAGAAAATGATATTTTGAATTTTAAGAAAAATGGAATTCCCATTATAACAATAGCAAACAAAATAGATTTAATACAAAAAAATAATTTATTAGGAGATCTTCATATTTCGGCTAATAACTTAAATGATGTTGAAATGGTTAAAAAGCATATTTTAAAACTATTTCTAAAAATCGGAGAAACTTATGAAGGAACAATACTTACAAATAGTCGTCATCTAGAAGCAATTAATCTTTGCTTGAGTGATTTAAATAAAGTTAAGGAAGGACTAATAAACAACACCAGCGGAGAGTTTCTTGCCATGGACATCAGGCAGTCACTTCATCAATTAGGCACCATTACAGGTGAAATTTCAACAGAAGAACTACTAGGAAATATTTTCGCAAACTTTTGTATTGGAAAATAGGATCAGGATCCACAACCTATACAATCAAAATGTGAATCTTCAGGTTTTACCCCATTTAATGTCATTTCCAGATTATGAATTTGGTCTCTAATTTCCATATCACTCATCATATTTCCAGATAATTTAGACTTAAGCTCTTCAATTTTTGATTGTATTTCAGTATTACTCATAATTAAATTTTTCAGAAAATTACATTTATTTCAATAGTCTTTGAGTTGATTCTTTTTTGACTTTTTAAAACAGTTTTCAACAATCAAAAATTTCAGTTGTTCATAGTGAATTATTTTTATTGCAATTGATATTTCTTTTTTAAATATATTGTAATCTATAAATCAGAACACATGCTTTTAAATTATTTGAAAAGAAGAGAAATATCTAAAGAAATTGAACAACTTGATCCAATTAAAGATCATGAAAGAATAGTTTACCTTATTGCTTGTCACTGTTTTCCACATGATATAGAACGATCACTTGAATTTGGTTTTTTTAGAACATTTGCAGTCCCAAGTATTTCAAGGTTGCTTGCCAGCACTGGTGAATTCAAAAAAAACACAAAAAAAAGATACGATGACACAGAGCTGATTATGTATGAAATTATTGAAAATGGTTACAGTAGTGAAAGAGCTCAAAAGGCTTTCAAAAGAATGAATGCAATGCATGGAGCTTACAGTATTGACAATAGTGACTTTTTATATGTGCTAAGTACTTTTGTGTTTATTCCTATTTTTTGGCTTGATCGATTTGCGTGGAGAAAACCAACTAGAAAAGAAAAAAGAGCGATTTTTTATTTTTTCAAAGAAGTTGGAAAAAATATGGGGATTAAAAACATACCAGAAGATTATCGAGAATTTAAAGCATTTCACCTAAAGTATGAGAAGGAAAACTTCAAGTATTCAAAAAGCAACAGTGAAATTGCTAAATACACTAGAGATTTACTCATCAGTTTTTTTATTCCAAAGCAATTAGCCTTTTTAGGAAGACCCATTACCAATTGTCTTATGGATGAACCTCTACTAAATGCTATGGGTTTTAAACACCCTAATCCAATTTTAAGAGCATTTGTTATGATTTTACTGCAAATAAGAATGTGGTTTATGAGTCTAATTGGCGATAAGAAAAAACCCGTATTAGGAACTACAAAGAAAAGATCTAGCTATCCAAAGGGATACAAGATTGAAGATATAGGAACTTTCCCAAATAAAGTACTTGCACCAGTTGCGTAGAGAAATTACCTAAAAATGGTTCTGACATAAAATAAAAACTTAAAAAAATTTTTATTTGTAAAATAAAATACTTTAAATAAATTTGAACCTAAACTAAAATTTTGAAAAAAGTTAAGGTATATTTCATTGTAGTTCTACTTTTAAATTTACTCACCTTAAATTCGTTTTGTTGTAATAATAGTTCGATATCTATTAACAATCAGACCCTCAATCCAGATGGCAGTATTACGTACAACTTAAATTTTATGGTAGAATTAGGAACTTTAGATGTTCCCTTTTATGGTTTTACTCTTTCATTTTTATCGTCATCCAATACGCCACAGGTTGTTTTATCAGGGTCATACAATACCACAAGTAGTTTGAGTACAGCTGACTTGAGCATGGGAATTCTTACAGGTACATTACAAGCACTTTCTGGAAGTAATATTAATTCTGTAGTTCAGGACGGTGACTGGTCAGTTTACCAAAACATGAATAATGTATTGAGTTTTGAAAGCAGTGAACTATTTGGCGCTGCATCTAATGATTTTTCTGCCACCATTGACGTCACAGTGATGGGATGTGTTGAGCAAATCGTTTTTGATGCCAGTGTAAATAGTGGGAGTTCATTATGTGAGTTTACACTAAATCTTAATAACAATCCACACATTGAAGTTTCTGAAGATTTTAATTTATGTGCTGGAGAATCTACAACATTAACCATTGACACAGCATATGGTGGAATCCTAGCAGAAGAATTTAACATGACATTTAATAATGCTTTTTCACACACTACAACAACTACTACTTTACCTGGTGTTTACTACGTTATTGTTTCTGGGACCTTTTATGGATCAACTAATGAGACTAGAGATGCTTTCTTTGGTAGTGGGTGGTATAATAATTACGTATGGTCTCCTGGAGTTGTATGGAAATGGAACAATGTTCATCCACAAAATTATGCGCAAATCCCTTCACAATTAAACTTAACAAACCATACCTATCAAATGATATTTAATGGAGGATCGAACTATACATTTAGCTTTACAGACTCTCAATATGGTGACAATGGTGGATTGCTAAATTTTAAAATTTATTACTTGGGTAATATTTCATGGAGTAATGGCGTATCTACTTATGACAATTCAGTATCTCCAAATAGTTCTACCACTTTTACTGCAACTATTGACAATGGTGGATGTACAGACTCTGATAATGTTTTAGTAAGCGTAAATACAGGTGGAACATCGACAGATATAATTACCAGTTGTAACAACTATACTTGGATTGACGGAGTAAATTACACCAACTCTAATAATACAGCAAGCATAACTATACCATCTACAAGTGGTTGTGATAGCGTGGTTCAGTTAGACTTAACCATTAATTATGACAGCTACAGCAATGATGTGCAAACAAATTGTAATGCTTTTACTTGGATTGATGGAATTACCTATACTGCATCAACAAATACACCTACATATACGATTCCAAATCTGTCAGGTTGTGACAGTATTATTACACTAAACCTTACTATCAACAATAGTACAAATTCAGTAGATCAACAAACCGCTTGCGATAGTTACACCTGGTTGGATGGAAATACGTATACCTCAACAACCAATTTACCAACAGTAACATTGTCAAATCAATACGGTTGTGATAGTATAATTACACTGAACCTAATTATTAATAATTCCTCTATTGCAACCGACCAACAAATAGCTTGTGATTCCTTACAGTGGATTGATGGTTTAACTTATACCTCATCTAATAGTTCAGCTCAATATAACACGTTTAACTCACAAGGATGCGATTCAATAATAAATTTAGACTTAATTATACACCCATCTTATCTTAATTACGAATTTGACACCATATGTTCTTCCGATCTTCCATACATTTGGAATGGATTTATCTATAATTTTGGTGGTAATCAAATTGAAATTCTTTCGTCTATATATAATTGCGATTCTATTACAAGCTACGTTTTGACTGTTAATGACACTCCAACAGTAAGCATTAATATTGGAGATACTACCATTTGTATGGATAGTTCTATTCTAATATTTGCTACAGGAGCAGAGAACTATACTTGGAGCGGAAATATTATTGATAGTGCTTATTACTCACCAATAGATAACGGAACCTACACTGTAATTGGATTTGACTCTAATTATTGTCAGTCCTCAAGCTCAGTTAACATTACAATAGACACTTGTTATGTAGAACCCTTTTTTATGAATATCCCTAATGTTTTCACCCCAAATAATGATGGAGAAAATGATGGGTTTTTGGTTACTGGAACAAGTTTTGAATTGCATAGCACAACTATATTTAACCGATGGGGAGAAGTGGTTTTTCAAACAAACTTTAATAATCCATGGGATGGTAGATTAAGTTCAGGCCAAATAGCACCAGAGGGGACATATTATTATTTAATTGATTTTACCAAAAATGAATCCGGCATAATTTCCCGTGAAATTCGCAAAGATTATTTATCATTGTTCCGATAAAGAACTAAATTTGCGTATTATTCAAGTATCCATTAACGGAAAATTATCAGAAATGAGAATTTTATTTATATCCTTATTCTTCTTGCTTTTCATGGCAAATCACGCACAAAGTGAGAATTTAAAATTAGTATATAACCAGTCATCTGAAGAAGCTAAAAATGAGATTAGATCATTTTTATATACTAATCCTAATTATTTACCTACTTTCAAGAAATTAGAAAAACGAAACTACATCTACCTTTCTTCTGAGCAATTTAATCAGATCAATGATTATGTTGAAAATTATAAAAATAATGACTCAGATAAGTATGCTGAATTTTTAGAATTCAAATCAACTTGGTTTTCAAGATATAAATCTACAAACCAAATAATTAACGAATTAAAAGACTAGGGATATGAATAAGTTAGCATTATCCATCTTAATCTTAACATCAATTTTATTTTCCGAGAATAACTACAGTCAATGTAACAATGGAGCAAATTTTTGGCCTGTAACATCTTATACTCCTCCAACAGGGGTATGGGCTTCAGCAACACCTGATAATTGGGCTGGAGAGGTGATTAAGATAAATGTAATTTCTGGAGATATTTATCAATTTTCTACGTGTAATCTTTACGGTGGTGTAAGCGCCTCTTACGATTCTGAATTAACCTTAAGAGATAATGTAGGAAACCTGTTGGCCTACAATGATGATTTTTCAGGTTGTGGAACTAACTCATATATAAGTTGGACTTCGACAATCAATGGAGAGGTCCATTTACATTTAAATCAGTTTCCTTGCACATCTAACTCTACCATTACAGAAGTAATGATTTACCGATCTCTTGGAGGAGGCGGTGGAGGAGGCGGTGGAACGAATTACTGTACTTTACCAAACGCTCCTTCTGATTTACCATGTAGTGCACCAAGTATTGATTTAAGCCAAGCCTATTATGGTTCAACTGATTGCAATTACACTGTTGACGCAGGTGGAGCTTTCCCTGGACCAGATAATTTTTGTGGCTCCTCAAACAATGACTCATGGCTACAGTTTACAGCAGCAGATGACACCATAGTATTAGACTGGACAGTTGAAAACTGCGCAAATAATCAAGGAGTACAATTTGCTGTATTTGATGGAAATTGTTGGGATCAAGATAATATGGTAGAAATTGCTTGTGAAAATCCTGCTTTAGGCAGTGGCACATTTACTATACCAGACAATTCAGGAACTCCGCTAGTGATAGGACAAAGTTATTTGGTTTATATTGACGGATATGCCGGGGATCTTTGCGATTATTATTGGGAAGCCCAATCAGGAATTGCCATAAATCCAACTAATGACTCATGTGACAATGCCATTGTTTTAAATTGCGGAGATCTTGACACTTCTAATAATATACTAGCTACTAGTAACGATGCTCCTCCTTCATGTGGAGGATTAACAACCGGAGCAGGTGTTTGGTACAAATACATAGGTGATGGATCAGATATAACAGCAAGCACATCAAATAGTGCAACAAATTTTGATACAGAAATATTTGTCTATTCTGGAACGTGTTCAAATTTAACCTGTGTGGGTAGCGACAATAATAGTGGAAGTGGAACTACTTCATCCATAACTTTTACAACTACAATTGGAGTTGAATATTTTATCTATGTCGATGGTAACGGAACATCAAATGGTCAATTTGTTATCTCAGTATCCTGTGTAAATGCTTGTAGCGCAAATGCTGGAACTTGGAATTGATAGAATAATGAAAAGAATCTTTTTTATATTATTCTTTGTTCAGTTCCATTTTTTCTATGGTCAAAACACCTTATGCTCGGGTGATGACATTTCTGTATCAACTACCAGTTATGAATCATCACCTGGATATGTTCAACACTATGTATTAGTTGATGTAACTGGTAATATTCTAGCTCAAAATAATTCAGGTACGTTCACTTCAGCAGATTATGGAGCATCCTATTATGGTCTATTATCCATTTATGCAGTAAATACCAATGATATTAATTTAATGCCCATAGCCAATGGGAATAACTGGACTAATTTTTCAGCAACTGTTAACGCAACCTGTGCCGATCATATAGGTCCTTTACAATTTAATATTATTAATTGTCAGGCTATTATTATTTGTTCGGGTGATGACATTTCCGAAAGCTCTTCAGGGTTTACAACAACATCAGGTTATCAACAACTTTATATTATGGTTGATACCTTATCAAATGCCATTATAAGCTATAATTCAAATGGCACTTTTACTTCCTCTGATTATGGAAACAATATTGGAACTTTTTCAATTTATGCACTAAACACTAATGATATAAATTTAATAAATCAATTAAGTAGCCAGAATTGGAACACCATTGTTTCTAATGCAATGGCATCTTGTGCAGATATAATAGGACCAAAATATTATCAAATTGACATCTGTTGTGATTTAATGGCGTCATCAAATTCCATAAATGAAAGTTGTGAAAATGAAAATGATGGAGAAATTACTTTAAATATTGGTGGGAGTAGTAGTTACAATATATCATCGAATGGCACCCTCCAATATAACGGAGTTGGGCAAGGAAATTATAATATTCAAAATCTAGCAGATGCTACATATACTATTTACATTATTGATAATGTGTTTAGTAATTGTGACACAACTATTAATTGTATTATTAGTCCAGGTGATCCAACATACAATACCAATTTAGATACATCCATTTGTAATGGCTCTTCCATAACCATAAATGGAATTACATACAATAGCAACAACCTTACCGGAACACAATTTCTATCCTCAATTTCCGGGTGTGACTCTATAGTCAATATTACGGTAACAGAAGATCCACTTTTATTCTCCGTAATTGACACTATTATTTGCAACAATGATTCGATATTAATTAATGGAACAAACTATGGGACAAATAATCCTTCTGGACAAGAAATTTTTGTAGCTCCTAACGGATGCGATTCTACTGTATATATAACGATAACAAGTATTCCTACTGCTTCTTTCTCACTGGACACCACGCTATGTACTAATGAAAGCTTAATTATAAATGGCACTATTTATGACATCAACAATTCTGCTGGACAGGAAATATTTACAGCCTCAAATGGATGTGACTCAACTGTTGTCATTAATGTCACTTTCAATCAACAACCAACTGTTACAAGTAATTTTTCAGATACAACTATATGCGAAGATGATACCATTACACTTTATGGAATTGGTGCTGCATCTTACACATGGAATAACAATGTAATTGATAGTGTCCCTATAATTGCCCCAAGTGAAGGCACTTATTTCGTAACAGGAACAGATTCTGTGAACTGTTCAAACACCTATCAATTTACGTTAATTACAGAGTTTTGCCCAAGAGAACCGTACTATCTTATAATCCCTAATGTGTTTACTCCAAACGGAGATGGGGAAAATGACATCTTTAGTGCACAAGGAACTTCTTTTGAGGTAGAATACATGAAAATATTTAACCGATGGGGTCAATTAATTTTTGAGGATAATATAGGAATCGGTTGGGATGGCCGATTACCATCAGGACTAAAGGCAAGCGATGGAACATACTTATATAACATTTCTATACAACCTCTTACTATACCTACATCTGAAATAGAAGAATTCAAGGGTTTTTTACAATTAATTAATCGTTAAATTTGTTATACTAAATAATTATGCATTAGATTTGCACGCACATGAATCAGCTTAAAAAAGATATTATTATCAACATTATTATCATTGACAAATACTGAATGATGGTATAACGATATGTAAAAGGCCATCACAAGATGGTCTTTTTTTTTACCCTGGATTCATGACAAAGAAATAGAATGGACAAAAAATTGAAAAAATATAGTGTAAATATCACCAATGATAGTTCCCAGCCAGCAGCTCAGGCTATGCTCCATGCCATAGGATTAACCAGAAAGGAATTAGATCAACCTTTTATTGGAATAGCTAGTACCGGATACGAAGGTAACCCATGTAATATGCATTTGAATGACTTAGCTAAACAAATCAAAGAATCTGTAAAAAAAGAGTCATTAACACCACTAATTTTCAACACTATAGGTGTAAGTGATGGTATTTCAATGGGAACAAGTGGAATGAGATATTCTCTACCATCAAGAGATATAATTGCCGATTCAATAGAGACTGTTGTAGGAGCAATGAGTTATGATGGTATGATTACCGTAGTTGGTTGCGACAAAAATATGCCTGGTGCATTAATGGCTATGTTAAGATTGGATAGACCTAGTATTTTAGTTTATGGTGGAACCATAGCATCTGGAAAACACAAAAAACAAAAACTCGATATAGTATCTGCATTTGAAGCATGGGGACAAAAAGTAACAGGAAAAATTGACCAAGAAGAATTTCAATGCATCATTGAAAATGCATGCCCAGGAGCAGGAGCATGTGGTGGTATGTATACTGCAAACACTATGGCATCTGCCATCGAAGCAATGGGGTTTTGCCTACCCAATAATTCATCAACTCCAGCTACTTCTAACGAAAAGTTTGCAGACATTCATCGAATTGGTTCTTCGATAAAAAATTTAATTGAAAATGATATAAAACCCAGTGATATCATCACTAGAAAATCACTTGAAAATGCCATGACATTGGTAACGGTGCTTGGCGGATCTACAAATGCGGTTCTTCACTTACTTGCCATAGCTCATACAGCAAACATTCCTTTTACATTAGATGATTTTCAAGAAATTAGTAATAAAACACCATATTTAGCTGATTTAAAACCAAGTGGAAAACACCTAATGGAGGATTTACATCAAGTTGGTGGTACAGCTGCCGTATTAAAATATTTACTAGAAAATAATTTAATTGATGGAAGTTGCTTAACTATCACAGGGAAAACATTATCCGAAAACCTAAAAGATGTCCCCAGTTTAAAAGAAAATCAACACATTTTACACGATTTAAAAAAACCTATTAAAAAGTCCGGACACATAAGGATTCTCAAAGGTAATTTGGCTAAAGATGGCGCTGTGGCTAAAATCACCGGTAAAGAAGGATTATTTTTTCGAGGCAAAGCCAGAGTTTTTGATAGTGAATATGAAGCTAACAACGGAATTAAAAACGGAGAAGTTGAGAAGGGAGACGTCATTGTAATAAGATATGAAGGACCTAAAGGAGGGCCAGGAATGCCTGAAATGTTAAAACCAACTGCTGCGATTATGGGTGCTGGTTTAGGAAATGAGGTTGCACTAATAACTGATGGGAGATTTTCCGGAGGAACCCATGGATTTGTAGTAGGTCATATTTCTCCTGAAGCACAAGTTGGAGGGACTATTGCCATTGTTAAAGATGGTGATTTTATCAGTATAGATGCAGAAAAGAACACCATTGACCTAGAGCTGAATGAATCAGAAATTCAAAATAGATTTAAGTCATGGAAAGAACCTTCTCTTAAGGTTAAAAATGGGAGTTTGTATAAGTATGCAAAATGTGTTACTTCCGCATCCTTTGGATGTGTTACGGATAAAAATTAAACTATGAAAATTACTGGAGCAGAAGCAGTCATTAAAAGCCTAATTGAAGAAAATGTAGATCTAATTTACGGATATCCTGGTGGAGCAATTATGCCAATTTATGATGCGCTTTATCATTATCAAGAAAAAGTAAAACATGTACTAGTCAGGCATGAACAAGGAGCTACCCATGCTGCACAAGGATATGCAAGATCCTCAGGAAAACCAGGTGTTGTTTTTGCCACATCAGGACCGGGAGCTACTAATTTAATTACAGGAATAGCTGATGCTCAAATTGACTCAACTCCCATGGTTTGCATTACTGGTCAAGTCGCATCACATTTACTCGGATCTGACGCCTTTCAAGAAACTGACATAGTTGGCATCTCTACTCCAATTACTAAATGGAATTATCAAATTACAAAAGCAGAAGAAATCCCCACTGTATTGGCTAAAGCATTTTTCATTGCAAAATCGGGACGACCTGGGCCGGTTCTTGTTGATATTACTAAGGATGCTCAATTTGAGAAACTTGAATTCAATTATAATCCATGTACTCATGTCAGGTCATACAAACCTGAGAATAAGCCTGTTCAAAAATCTATTAATGCAGCTGTTGAATTAATAAACAATGCAAAAAAACCTCTTATTGTATTTGGACAGGGAGTCATTTTAGGTGAAGCTGAGCAAGAGTTAATACACTTTATAGAAAAAACAGGGATTCCTGCTGCTTGGACAATATTGGGGCTTTCAGCATTACCTACAGCACATCCGTTAAATGTTGGAATGGTTGGAATGCATGGAAATTATGGGCCCAATGTTTTAACTAACGAATGTGATCTATTATTAGCAATGGGAATGCGTTTTGATGATAGAGTTACTGGCGATTTAAAACGATATGCTAAACAAGCTAAAATAATTCACTTTGAAATTGACCCAGCAGAAGTAAATAAAAATGTTTTTGCTGATGTTGCTGTAATGGGGAATATCAAAAAAACATTACCACTCGTAACTAAAAAAGTAAATGAAAATAGCCACCAAAATTGGCTAAAAGTATTTCGTGAACATGACAAAATAGAGTACCAAGAAGTTATAGAAAAAGACATTTACCCTACTAAGGAACAGATGACTATGGGTGAAGTTATTAAGGCTATTAATGACGAGACAAATGGTGATGCTATTATTGTGACAGATGTGGGGCAGCATCAAATGGTAGCTTGTAGATATGCCAAATTCAATAAATCAAAATCAAACATCACATCAGGTGGTTTAGGGACGATGGGATTTGCACTTCCTGCAGCTTTAGGTGCTAAAATGGGAGCCCCAGAAAGAGAAGTAGTAGCCATTATTGGAGATGGTGGTTATCAAATGACCATCCAAGAATTGGGTACTATTTTCCAAACTGGAGCAGCAGTTAAAATTGTTGTCTTAAATAATAACTTTTTAGGAATGGTTAGGCAATGGCAACAATTATTCTTTGACAAAAGATATGCATCAACTGAACTAGTTAATCCTGATTTTGTCACTATCGCTAAGGGTTATTACATTGATGGTGAAAAAATAGATAAAAGAGTACATCTTAAGAAGGCTGTAAATAAACTAATTGAATCAAAAAAACCATGTTTTCTTGAGGTTTGTGTGGAAAAAGAGGATAATGTATTTCCTATGATCCCAACGGGGGAATCTGTTTCTAATATAAGACTATCGTAATGAACAAAACAAAAAAATTTACTGTATCCATATACACTGAAAATAACCTTGGATTATTAAACAGAATCTCTGCTATTTTTCTAAAAAGACATCTCAGTATTGATAGTATAAATAGCTCACCTAGTGAAATAGAGGAAATATTTCGGTTTGTAATCGTTCTCAAAGCTGAAGAGCAACTTATTAAAAAAGTTATCAAACAACTTGAAAAACAAGTAGAAGTGATTGCTGCATTTTATCACACTGACCAAGAAACTATTTTTCAAGAATCAGCTCTTTACAAAGTTAAAACTCAAGCGCTATTTCAAGAAAAAAAAGTACATACTGTAATTAAAAATAGCCATGCTAATATAGTTACTGTTTCACCAGAATATTTTGTAATTGAAAAAACGGGTAAAAGAGAAGATACAGAAAAACTATATAAGCAATTAGAACCCTATGGAATACTACAATTTGTTAGATCAGGCAGGATATCTGTAACCAAGGAACCCATGAAAATAACTGAAATACTAGCTAATACATAAATAATGAAAAACTACTTTAATCAATTATCCATAAGAGAACAACAAATCCAACTTGGTAGATGTCGATTTATGAAAATTGAAGAATTCAACCATGGTATTGAAATCTTAAAAGACAAAAAAATAGTGATTGTAGGTTGTGGTGCTCAAGGTCTAAATCAAGGATTGAACATGAGAGATTCCGGCTTAAATATTAGTTATGCATTAAGAGATTCAGCCATTACTAACAAACGTAAATCCTATCAAAATGCTGTAGATAATCATTTTACTGTGGGTACTTATCAAGAAATGATTCCGAATGCAGATATGGTAATCAATTTAACACCAGATAAAAACCATACTTCAGTGGTTAAAGCTGTGGTTCCCTTGATGAAAAAGGATTCTATTTTATCGTATTCACATGGATTTAATATAGTTGAAGAAGGAATAGAAATTAGAAATGACATTACAGTAATAATGGTTGCTCCGAAGTGCCCTGGTTCAGAAGTTAGACAAGAATATTTGAGAGGATTTGGAGTGCCGACTTTAATAGCTGTTCATGATAAAAATGATCCTCTATCTAATGGCTTAGAATATGCTAAAGCATATGTCGTAGCTACAGGAGGTCACAAAGCAGGTGTTCTTGAATCTTCATTTATTGCCGAAGTGAAATCAGATTTAATGGGTGAACAAACAATTTTATGTGGCGTCCTACAAACTGGTTCTATTCTATGTTTTGATAAATTAGTAGAACTTGGTATTCAAGCACCCTATGCATCAAAACTCATCCAATTTGGTTGGGAAACCATTACTGAAGCACTTAAGCACGGAGGCATCACCAATATGATGGATAGACTCTCAAACCCAGCAAAAATAAAAGCTTTTAGATTAGCAGAGGAATTAAAAGAAATCATGAATCCATTATTCCACAAACACATGGATGATATATTATCTGGTGAATTCTCTTCTACCATGATGGAAGATTGGGCAAATGATGATCAAAACTTACTAAAATGGAGAGCTCTAACTGCTGAAACAGCATTTGAAAAAACAGAACCAACTACAGAAGAAATAACTGAGCAGGAATATTTTGACCATGGACTTTTATTAGTAGCATTGGTAAAAGCTGGAGTTGAACTAGCATTTGAGACAATGACTGACGCAGGAATAAAAGATGCTTCCGCATATTATGAGTCATTACATGAAGCTCCTCTAATTGCAAATACAATTGCCCGAAAGAAACTCTTTGAAATGAACAATATTATTTCTGATACAGCTGAGTACGGCTGTTACTTGTTTGATCATGCATGCAAACCTCTTTTAAGAAATTTCTTTAAAAAAATAACTCTAGATCTACTAGGTAAACCTTATTCAGAAATGAATGGTGTAGACAATCAAACTTTAATTGAAATCAATGACAAGATTAGAAACCACCCCGTAGAAATTATTGGTAGAGAATTAAGAAAATCCATGACTGCAATGAAGAAAATCAATGGATGAAATACGACTTAGCTAAAATAGAAAACATTAAATCGGCTCAACGTAGAATTAAGAAAACCGTTGTAAAAACCCCCTTACAATACAATGAGCGTTTAAGTAAATTGACAAATACTAATCTTTGGCTTAAAAGAGATGACTTACAAGAAGTACGCTCTTTTAAAATAAGAGGAGCCTATAATAAAATCAGCTCCTTAAATAAGGAAGAGCAAAAAAAAGGTGTAGTTTGTTCTAGTGCTGGTAATCATGCTCAGGGTGTTGCAAAATCATGTAATTTATTGCAAATGAATGGCGTTATATTCATGCCAACCATAACACCTAGACAAAAAATAGAGCAAGTTAACATGTTTGGCGGAAAATATGTTAGAGTGGTTCTAGAGGGCGACACATACGATGATTCTTACGAAGCAGCTATAAAGTATTGTAATGAGAATAATAAAACATTTATTCACCCTTTTGATGATCAAGTTGTAATAGAAGGACAAGCAACCTTAGCCTATGAGATATTAGAACAAAGCAAAGAGAAAATTGATTCCATCATTGTTCCTATCGGAGGAGGAGGTTTAATTTCTGGTGTTCTAAGTGTTTTTAAACAACTATCCCCAGAAACAAAAGTTATTGGTGTTGAACCACTTGGAGCTCCTTCAATGAGCACTTCCTTAGAAAAAAATAAGGTGATTAGGTTACATAAAATTGATCCATTTGTAGACGGTGCTTCTGTTAAAAAAGTGGGTAATATTTCTTTTCAACTATGTCAAAAATATCTGGATGAAATTTTATTGATTCCTGAAGGCAAGATTTGCCAAACTATTCTTAACATGTATAACAAAGATGCTGTTGTTGTTGAGCCAGCAGGCGCAATCAGTGTTGCTGCTTTAGAACTTTACCAAGATAAATTTTTAAATCAGAATGTAGTTTGTCTTATATGTGGTAGCAATAACGATATTTCAAGAATGTCTGAAATCAAGGAAAAGGCACTGCTTTATAGAAATTTAAAACATTACTTTTTGATTAAACTTCCTCAAAGAGCTGGTGCTTTAAAAGAGTTTTTAGTTGATGTATTAGGTCCAAATGACGACATAACTCATTTTGAATATACCAAAAAACATTACAAAGAAACAGGTGTAGCTATTGTAGGTATAGAACTCCAAAAAGGTAGTGATTTAGAAGGATTGATAGATAGAATGAAAACTAGAGGTTTTTTTAGTGACTACCTAAACAATAAAAATGATATACGTCAAATTTTAATTTGACTTTCTATTTTCCCATAACCATTTACACCAATTTACTGACTCAAATCAACTTGTAACATATCGTTAAATCTTGTTGTATAACAAGGTGATAATTTCTCTTGTTTTAGTCTCCATTTCCGATCAAAACCTTGGATAGCTAGCCGAACTTTATTTCTACCCATGGAAGTATTAATGTAATCTAATGAATGCATAACGCGTTTTCTCTTTAAAATATCTTGATGGTGGAAAAAACTTAGTTGTCGCGAATAGTCAGGTACAATATCCCCTACTATCACACCTGCTTTTTTATAGTTAAATCCTCTTTTATACAACCTATGCAATACATTTAGAGCAACTTTAGTGATTTCCATACTGTCATTTGTGGGTTCGATGAGGGTGAACTTTTGAGAGGCATTGTATTGTTTTGTTCCGTCCTTAAAAGGGTTAGTTTTGATGAAAACGTAAATAGAACTAGCTAAACTTTTTTGCTTTCTTAATTTCATGGCACACGTAGCTGCGTAAGAAGCAATTGCTTCTCTTAGTTCGTGTAACTCTTTGACATCCATACCAAAGGAACGAGAAGTACAAATATTCTTTTTCCTTGATGATTCAATCTCTAACGCATAACATGGTATACCTTTGAGCTCCTTTACCATCCTCAACCCATTAACCGTCATGTTTCTTTTTATCCAAGACTCATTTCCGTTTACTAAATCATAAGCCGTGTGAAACCCTCTTTCTGTTAAAAATTTGGCATACTGTCGCCCTATTCCCCACAACTCGTCTATAGGGAAATATTTTAATACTTCATTTATAGTCTTGGTATGCTTCATTACAAAAACACCTTCTTTTTTATATTTTTTAGCTACGTGGTTTGCTACTTTAGCTAATGTTTTGGTAGGTGCTATGCCTACTGACACCGGTATACCTGTCCATTGCCTTATTTTAGCTCGTAAATCCATAGAAAACTGACGGGGTTTTATTATCCCACCTAAATTAAGAAAAGCTTCATCAATAGAGTAAATTTCAATAACTGGTACAGCTTCCGATAGTATATTCATTACGCGATTAGATAAATCTCCGTAGAGTGCGAAGTTTGAAGAAAAAACATGTACTCCATGTCGATCAAATATGGATTTCATTTTAAATGCTGGTGCACCCATTTTGATACCTAATGCTTTAGCTTCATTACTTCGGGCTATCACACATCCATCATTATTAGATAATACAACAATAGGCTTGTGTTCTAACTTAGGTTGAAAAACACGCTCACAAGAAGCATAAAAATTATTACAATCTACCAGCGCAATCATACCTTATGTATGATATGCGTAACTACTCCCCAGACCTTAAAGTCCATTTCTTCTGTAATCTGTATTGGCTTAAACGTTTCATTTTCAGGTTTTAAAAAAAGTTGATCACCTTTTTTTTGTATTCTTTTAACCGTAAAATCTCCATCTAATACAGCTAAAACAATCGTATTATTTTTGGGCTCTAAGGCTCGGTCTACTACCATAACATCACCACTGAAAATACCTGCATTTTGCATAGAGTCTCCTGTAACACGAACACAAAAAGTAGCTGATGGATGTTGTACTAAATACGCTTGTAGGTTTAAATCCAGATCCATGAAATCTTCTGCAGGAGAGGGAAACCCTGCTGGAACATTAGATTGATAGAATGGAATAGCTAACACGTCAGCATTTAAAGAATAAAAACTAAGTTGTTGACCTTTGTGTATATTTTTTAATTTTCCCACGACTTATTTATCAATTAAATTTCTGCCTTTTGTCACAAAAACAAAACTGATGTTCAATAATAGTTATTCACAAAATGAGGCTACCCCTCATTATCCAACAAGGGACGATCAAGCAGTTCTCCCTCAAATTCAATTTGAGTATTTCCCTCAGAGATTTTGATAACATCTTTATCTATCTTTTTAAACTCTGAGGAAGATCGGTTATAATGGTTAACCGCTGTTCCCAATGTATGTCCTAATTTATCATGATAAGTCTTGTAAGCGTTTAGGTGATTACCTAGCTTATCAATGTTCTTCATAATATCCTTTATGGAATTTTCAATTTTTAAATTATGTAATGCTTTTACCGTAATTTGTAGCATAGGAAATAAACTCATTGGAGACACGATCATCACTTTTTTAGTGTAGGCATAAGAAACTAGGTCTCTAGAATTAATTTGAAGGGTTCCTACTCTACTATTCAATAAATCTTGATAAAGACCATCGGCAGGAATAAACATATAAGCGTAATCCGTAGTCTTCTCAGAAGGTCGAATGTATTTAGCTGTTTCATCTATACGTGATTTTATATCTTCTTTAAAACGTTTTTCTAATACAGCAATTTCAGCAGCATCTGAACTTTCAACCATTTTGTTGTAATTATCCAATGAAAACTTAGCATCTACAGGAATGATGTATTCTCCGACACGTACAATCGCATCTACGGCCTCACCACTAGAAAAACTGTATTGCATTTGAAAAAGTTCTGGAGGTAAAACATTAGCTAATAAATTCTCTAATTGAATTTCACCAAGAATACCACGTTGCTTTTGATTACCTAAAATCTTTTCTAATGTTTTCATTTGGTTAGCAAAACTCAACACTTGTTCATTCGTCCCTTTAATTTTCTCTAATTCTTTAGTGACTTCAGTAATCACTTTATTAGAATCAGCAAATTGTTTTTGCATATCTGTTTTAGATGACTTATGAAAGTCATTTATCTCCTTGTTAATGCCTGTGAGTTTTTGATCAATTTCCAATCTACTCTTCTCTGCATCTTGACTCAACTCCTTTCTAACCTCTTGAATTTCTTTTCTCAATTCAGCATTAAGATGAACTAATAGTTCTTGAGATTGTCCACCATCTTCCTTTTTTCTTGTTATTAAAAAAACAACAGCAGATAATAAAATGATTAAAATTATAATGATTAAAATATCCATAAATAATGTTTAAAACGAATTTAATTATTTATGAATATATAAACTCGGAACGTAAACTTTTTAAGTTCTTTTCATATTATTACGCTTCAAAACAAAAAAACGAAAATGGGGAAACCAATTTTAAACGAGCTTTTTGAAAGCAAAAACAAGCATATTGAAGAAACTCCTACGATAGATAAAGAAGAGTTTATTAAAGCCATAAAAAGCAGGCGAAGTGTTCGAAATTTTACGGACGAACCTATATTAGAAAAAGATATGCGTGATTGTTTGGAATTAACTTTATTAGCTCCAAACTCTTCTAATCTTCAACCATGGGAATTTTATTGGGTACGTAGTCAAGAAAAAAAAGAAAAGTTGATAAGCTATTGTTTAGGACAGCCAGCAGCATCTACTGCACAAGAATTAGTAGTTGCTGTGGCAAGACCCGATTTTTGGAAAGTAAATCAAACTAGAATGCTATGTTTGATTGATGAAATGGGTGAAAAAGCACCTAAATCGGTAAGGAAATATTACGAGAAAATTGTACCATTAGCTTATAATCAAGGATTTATGTCCATTAAAGGATATTTAAAAAAAATAGCTATGGAAGTTAGAGGGAGTAAGAAACCAACTCCAAGGGAGCCCTACAACAAAAAAGGAATGGCAGTTTGGGCACACAAGTCAACGGCTTTGGCATGTGAAAATTTAATGTTATCCCTCAGGGCTTATGGATATGATAGTTGCCCCATGGAAGGAATGGATTCTTCAAGAATAAAAAAACTGCTAGGTTTATACTCACCTGCTGAAATAAGTATGGTCATCAGTGCAGGTAAAAGAGCAGAAAATGGAGTTTATGGCAAACAAATTAGATTCAAAAGTGAATATTTCATCCATGAAGTTTAGATTATATGTTTTATTAATTACAGGTATTTTTCATAACACCTTTTTTACGCAAAATAGAACTCTTAAAGTTGAATTAATCGATAATATGATTAATGCCATTGATAGCCACAATCAAATGGAGTTTAAAATGTACAGAAGTGAAAGAAGTAAAAACGGTTTTACCGATGGTAAATTCTATGCTAAATTAATCAATAAACCCTTCAAGCTTTACATCAAAAATATTAAGCCAAAGCCAGGTTCCGAAATATTGTATATTAAAGGGGAAAATGATGACAAAGCACTAATAAATCCTAATTCATTCCCTTATTTTTCTATTTCATTAGACCCCGACAACAATTTACTATTAGCAGGAGGACATCACTCTCTACGTGAAGCAGGATTTACCTTATTTAGCCAAATGTTTAAACTGTATAAATCAAATTATGGTGAAGAGCTATACAATAGAATAACCTATCATGGTTTGTTCAAATGGAATAATAGAATTTGTCATAAAATAAGTATAGATTATCCTGATTATACCACTAAGATCTACACACCAAAAAATGGAGAGACTTTGTATTCTATATCTAGAGACAAATTACTAAATATTGGGAAATTAAGAGAGTACAATTCAAAATACGATGATGATGAAATTCTCGATGAAAATGACAAAATCACAATACAAAATGTGTATGCTAGAAAAGCTACCATCTTTATTGATAAACAAAATTATTTCCCAGTATATCAGCTGATTTATGATGAAGAGGGACTTTATGAAAAATACCAATATGTTGATTTGAATCTAAATGTAAACTATAAAAATGAAGAGTTTAAAAGAGATTATTCAGAATATAATTTTTAACTCTATTTAAATTCAAATTATAAAAAAACTTTACATTTGCGCCATGACAATTGAAGTCTTAAAATCAAAAATTCACAGGGTAAAAGTCACAGATGCTGACTTGAACTACATTGGCAGTATTACAATAGATGTTGATCTAATGCAAGCTGCAAACTTAATTGCAGGTGAAAAGGTTCAAGTAGTTAATATTAACAATGGAGAGAGATTAGAAACCTATGTAATACCAGGTAAAAAGGGTTCTGGTGAAATAGCACTAAATGGACCTGCTGCCAGAAGAGTAGCAAAAGGTGATATTGTCATTATCATTTCATACGCCACTATGGATTTTGAAGAAGCTAAAACCTTCGAACCAACCGTTATTTTCCCAAATGAAATGACCAACAAATTAGTGTAAGTAAGTACCACATTACCACTTATTATTCCAATATTTAATTTATTTCACTTCTTTCTTTTAACTTAAAATTGTGAAAAGAAGAGATTTTGTAAAAGTTAGTGCATTGGGTTCGGCAGCTATATTAGCTAAAAGTTGTTCCACAAGTTCTGATAAAAAACAAGTTCCAATTATTCAGCCTTCCAAAAAAATCAAAGTGGTCTCCACTTGGGTTGCTGGAATTAATGCCAATAAAGAGGCTATAAAAATTCTGTCTTCTAAGGGAAGTGCGGTACACGCTATTGAAAAAGGACTTAATGTAACGGAATCTGATCCAAACAACACCAGTGTAGGTTATGGTGGCATGCCTGATGCTAATGGTATAGTTACATTGGATGCATCCATCATGGATCACAAATACAATTGTGGGTCAGTTACTTATTTACAGAACATTGAGCATCCTATATCAGTTGCTCGTCAAGTGATGGAAAAAACACCTCATGTGATGCTTAGCGGAAAAGGAGCTTATGATTTTGCAATACAGCAAGGATTTATTCATAAAAATCTTCTCACAGAAAGTTCACTGCAAAAATGGGAAGAATGGAAAAAAAATAATTTGTTAGAACTACCACTAATTAATCACGAAAATCATGATACTATTGCTATGATTGCAATAGACGAAAATGGTCATATGGCTGCTGGATGTACTACAAGTGGGTGGGCATTTAAAAGACACGGGAGAGTTGGAGATTCACCCATAATAGGAGCAGGAATTTATATTGATCCCGAAATTGGGGGAGCTTGTGCAACTGGGCTTGGCGAGTCAATTATTAAAATATGTGGTAGTCATACTGTTGTTGAGCAAATGAGAAATGGACTTTCACCCAAAAAAGCTTGTCAAGTAGCCATTCAACGGATTAAGAAAACAACCAATGATTTTAAAAATTTACAAGTGGGTTTTTTAGCAATGAATTTAGCTGGAGAAGTGGGGGGATATAGTATGTATTCAGGATTTGAGTATGCCCTACAAGATGAGAATCAAAGCGAACTAATCAAGAGCAGTTACGAATTTGAATGGGAATAAATTAGTTAACTTTAATTTCGTCTAAAAAAATCCAGGTGTCCCCACCGCTACCTAAATGCCAAGATGGACATTTACCAAAATTTTGAGCAACTATTTTTAAGTACCTCGCTTTTAAAGGCTTTCGAAGTTTAGAGATGAATTCATGAGTTATTGAACCTTCTCTATTCAAGGGCACTTCATGTGTTAAATGATCAATTAATTGAAAGTTAATGCCATCTCTTGAAATTAGAAATTGAACAGATTCCGGTAACCATATCCATGACTTCATGTCTTGTAATGCGCCAATACTAATTGAATTTATATAAGTATTATTATTTAAGTCAATAATGGCTTCAAAATCCACATTGTGATACCCCTGCCATAAACCAGTCATAAAATTATTTGGTCCTTTTAATCCATCAATTAAACCGTCATCACCTCCTGCCGCATATTGATTACTATACTTGTTTTTAAGTGAAATTTTATAGTTTTGATTATGCTGAATAAAGGCAGCAGTTTCAATCTTACTAGGAATACCATTCTTGTAAGCGACAGCTCTAATGTTTTTGGATTCATTAATCACTATTGGTTTTAGATATCTTAAATTTTGGTCATTATCAAAATATAATATTGAGTCACAATCTTGACAAGATATTGATATCGTTAATGAATCATAAAATGTTTTTGATGAGGCTATTATGACAGGGTTTAAAGTGATTAAATCATTATTTATGGATGAAACATATAAGTCTTCAAGATGCCATTTTTCTGTACTATCTCTAGTCGTATAAATTAAAAGTTCACCTCCATCTAATATGTCATCAATGTGAATATAATTTTTCTTATATGTCTTACCATTTAGTTCTGCCTTTTTAATGTAAATACCATTTCCATCGTTGCTTTCAATTTTTTCTACTTTAAATTGATTACCATTTTCTAATTGTATAGATGCCTCTTTTACAAATGGAGTTTGGATTACATAGTAAGGATCTCCTGGATTAATATCATATAAACCAAGAGCACTTAACACATACCAGGATGACATTTGTCCACAATCTTCATTTCCTGAAATTCCTGAAGGTGATGCATAATACATTTCTTTTAAAATTTTATTTACCATGTATTGCGATTTTTCAGGTTTACCTGAAGAATTGTAGAGATAAGCCATATGGTGACTTGGCTCATTTCCATGAGCATATTGACCAATTAAACCAGTAATATCAGCTTGATGTCTTCCTTCTAAAGATGAATTTGCAGAGAATAATTCATTTAATTTTTGATTAAAATTTTCTAAACCACCATGCAGGTTTATTAATCCTCCAATGTCATGTGGCACGAAAAAACTGTATTGCCAAGAATTAGCTTCTGTAAAATTAAAATTAACTTCAGAAGGTGAAAAATTAGGATTCCAATTACCATTGTATTTTGGTTGCATAAAACCACTATTACTATTAAATAAGTTCTTGTAAAATTGAGCTCTCTTATTAAAGTTTAGATAATTAGTTGTATCACCTAAATCAAAAGCCATTTTAGATATACACCAGTCATTGTAGGCGTATTCCAATGTCTTTGAAACTGATTCTGATTCCTCATGAGATGGTATATATCCAAAATTTTGAAACGCTGGTATACCCAATTTTGATCTATTAGCAATAGACAACATACCCCTATATAATTCTGGATAGTGGGAATAGGGTATTCCTTTAAAATAGGCATCAGTAATAACAGAAACTGAGTGATAACCAATCATGCAACCCGTATAATTACCTGAAAGTTCCCAAACAGGTAGCTGACCACCATTGGTTAATTGGTTTTTGAAAGTATTTAAAAATTGGAAAGTCCTTTTTCTTGATATTAAATTATACAAAGGATGGGTTGCTCTAAATGTATCCCAAAGAGAAAAAACAGTGTAATTAGGAATAGAATCTTCATGTATTTTTAAATCTGTACCTCTGTACAACCCATTAACATCACTAATTAAATTTGGTGCAATCATGCTATGATATAATGCAGTATAAAAAATGGTTTTTATACTGTCGCTTGAAGCTGTTATGCTAATTTTATCTAGTTCTTTCTTCCATGAATTTTCAGCATGATTTCTGTATTCATCAAAATTCCAATGTAAAGCCTCTTTGGTAAGATTATTCTTTGCACTTTCCGCACTTACTGATGATATACCTACTTTTATCATTATCTTATCAAGATTCTCATTTAATTTCAAAACTGCTTTAGTAGGAATGGAATCATTATTAAATTCAATATCAAATGGAGTGGACAACGCAATACAGAAATAAAAGAATTGTTTCTGCGCCCAAGATCTTGAGATTCTTTTACCCATGATCATGTTATCAGAGGTGAGGTAGAGTTCTGATTCCAATAATTGATCTCTGTGCTCTAAATCTACCACAATTGCAGCATTATTTGGATTTGAAAATGAATATTGATGAATACCTACTCTCTCTGTACATGTGAGCTTTACAAGAATGTCGTGTTTATTCAATTTCACCTCATAATATCCGGCACTCGCCTTCTCATTATTTTTATTAAAACTTGAAGCATAATTGAGTATACTTGGATTTTGATATCCGTTATTGAAAGTAGGAGTACCTTGAATTGGCATTAGAAGTAAATCACAATAATCTCCAATTCCTGTACCACTAAGATGAGTATGTGAAAAACCATAGATTATACTATCAGAGTAATGATAACCTGAACATCCATCCCAGCCTTCAATTCTTGTATCTGGCCCCACTTGAACCATACCAAATGGAAGTGTAGGTCCAGGAAAAGTATGACCATGAAATCCGGTACCAATAAATGGATTAACATACTTCAAAGCATCATCTGTAGCCTGAGTATTGCATCCAATTAGGATTAAAGTACTTATTAGCACAAAGTATTTAATCTGTCTGAACACCTTGTTTGAATAGTATATTTTTCGTCACAAAAGCGTAAACGAGTAAATATAAAAAGCAAAAAACAGCTATCCAATAAGAGGGTTGAATGCCTGTAATATCAGCCAATTTACCCTGTATCGGTGGAATGATAGCTCCACCCAAAATCATCATTATTAAAAAAGCTGAACCTTGAGAAGTATATTTTCCTAAATTTCTAATGCTTAACGAAAAGATACATGGCCACATAATAGAGCAAAAAAGTCCTCCACTTAAAAAAGCATAAAGAGCTGTTGTACCACTTGCAAATAGACCAATAATCATCCCCAAAACTCCTAAAATGCTAAAAATTTTCAATGTTTTTACCGGAGTGTCTTTGGCTAAAAAGAAACCACCTATTTGAATAGCTACACAAATGGCAAAAGCTAGAATGTCATTTATGGAATAGGCACCAAAATTTACCAATAAAATCACACCAAATGCAATGTAAGGAACTAAAATATACAATACTTTTTTAAGGCCTTTGGAAGGATTAAAAACTGTTATAGCACCTACCCATCTACCTACCATTAACCCACCCCAATACAATGAAATGTATGGAGCGATTTCAGCATCATTCATTACTTTAAGTCCTAAGGGATTTAATTGATTCACTTTATCAGCTACTACCTTCAATAATTCGCCTAAATTACTTTGTATAGTGACTTCAACACCAACATAAGTGAAAATAGCAATCATCCCTAGAAGTAGTTGGGGTTTTTGCATAGCACCCCAACCCGAAGGGTTTTTAGATGAACTCCAAAAAGCAAAAAGTAGTCCTAAAAGAATAATAAGTAACGAAATGACTAATAGAATTAACCTCTTTTCTTCTGTGTTTTCATTAAAAAAAGTAAACTCAGATGAACTGTAAGATAAAAACACCATAGCAAAACATATGCTTATTATTATTGAAATAAATAATAGTAAAAGCATGGCTTTATTTGCTTTCTCAAATGAACTTACTACTTTTTCTCTAGGTAAACTTTTAGAAAAATAAAATAAAACTGCTGCTGCTAAAAACAATGCCGTGACTCCTAGATAAAGGTATTGAATTGTGGAAATTTCAATTTGACCATTTTTCACCAAGTTGTTTAATTCTTTTCCACTTAGAGGTGTGCTTCCAAAAATAATGAGGGCAACTACAATTGGTCCTATAGTAGTTCCAAATGAATTTATTCCACCTGCTAAATTTAATCTATGAGACCCTTTTGATGGATCACCTAATGAAATGGCAAAAGGCTGTGCTGCCGTTTGTTGTAAGGAAAAACCCAAAGCCACAATAAAGTAAGCTATTAACACATAATAAAACACTTGGGCATCTCCCATTTCTGCATTATTTACCGCTGGATAAACTGCCAAAGCTCCAATTGAAGAAATAAGCAATCCATAAATTATTCCATTCTTATATCCCCAATTGGCTAGAATATCTTTTCCTACTGAGCTAGAAAGAACAAATAATGCTAATGCACCAAAGTAATAAGCACCATAAAATGCAAAATCAACTAACTGAGATTGAAACTGATCGATATTAAAATATGTTTTGCAAAAAGGAATAAATACTCCATTTGAGGCAGCTATAAAACCCCAAAAAAAGAAAACAGAAACTAGGGTTGACAAGGCTGAATAATTTGTTTTTTCTTGCATAGTTTAAAATTATACTTAAAGAAACATTTTTATTGTATATAAGTTTAAAGTTTAACTAAATGAGCATAAAAAAAGTATAAGTATTGTTATTTTGTTTAACTTTGCTTTTATTTTTTTAAACAAAAAATTTTAATAATAGATTACATTTGCCAAAATTTTAAAAATGAGTTCAAAACCAATTAAAGGATTTTCTAAGCTTTCTAAAGAAGCAAAAATAGAATGGATTGCCGATGAATATTTAGGGGGTGATGATAAAAGTATCGATCTACTTAAAAGTTACTGGCATGAAGATAAAAATGTCCAAAAAATTCATGATGAATTCATTGAGAACACTATAACCAATTTTTACATCCCATTTGGTATAGCACCAAACTTTATGATTAACGATAAAGTTTTTTGTATACCAATGGCAATAGAGGAAAGTTCAGTTGTTGCAGCAGCAGCAAAAAATGCATTGTTTTGGTTAGAAAGAGGAGGATTTAAATCTACCGTAGTTTCAACAACAAAAATTGGACACGTTCATTTTGCTTGGTATGGAGAATTTAAAAATCTAAAAGCACTCTTTGAGAAAATAAAGCCTATGTTTTTTCAGGAAACTGAAAAAATGACCGCAAATATGAGAGCTAGAGGAGGTGGGATACTAGATATAGATATTGTTAATAAAACTGACTTAGAGCCTAATTACTATCAGCTAGTAGCAAAATTTGAAACCTGTGAGGCAATGGGTGCTAATTTCATAAACAGTTTGTTGGAAAAATTTTCTAAAATATTAGAAAGGGAAATTCAAAATAGTAATCTAAAAGATGAGGATAAACGTATCGTAATTATCATGTGTATTCTGAGCAATTACACACCAGAGTGTTTAGTGCGCTGTGAGGTCTCTTGTTCAATTGATGATTTAAACGTAGACCCATCTATTGATACGCATGAATTTGCAAAGAAATTTGAACAGGCAATCCATGTAGCTAACATTGAGCCATACAGAGCAACTACTCATAATAAAGGAATATTTAATGGTATTGATGCCGTAGTAATTGCTACGGGTAATGACTTTAGAGCCATTGAGGCCTGCGGTCATACCTATGCAGCAAAATCTGGACAATACAGAAGCTTAACACATGTTGAATTAAAAGACAACCAATTTCGATTTTGGATAGAAATACCAATAGCCGTTGGTACAATTGGTGGCCTTACGGCTCTTCATCCTATGGTTAAATTTTCTCATCAGTTATTAGGGCAACCCAAAGCACAAGACTTAATGAAAATAATTGCTGCAGTTGGTTTAGCCCAAAATTTTGGAGCAGTAAGATCTTTAGTAACCACAGGAATACAAAAGGGGCACATGAAAATGCATCTTTTGAATATTTTAAATCAGTTGGGAGCCACTAATGAGGAACGAGAAAAAATAAAATTTCATTTCAAAGACAAAGTAGTTTCTCACAGAGATGTAGTAGATGAATTCTGTAAATTAAGAGGAATCGAAAACACATCATTAGTGAAGAACAATCATTGAAATCATTAAAAGCTAACGGCAAATTACTTATTACAGGAGAGTATCTTATTTTGAAAGGTGCCAAAGGGTTAGCAATTCCAACCTCTTATGGTCAGTCATTAACGTTTGAAAAAAATCAAAACGACCCCTTTTTACATTGGAACAGCTTAGATGAAAAAAACCAAGTCTGGTTTTCAGCCACCTTCGATGTAAAAAATTCAAACTTAGTTCGTAGTAGTAATTATGAAAAGGCCAGATTCATTAATACTGTATTAGTTAGTGCTAGGGAATTAGCTAATCAAAAAGATCATCACCTTTGTGGGAGAATTATAACCAAATTAGACTTTAATAAAGATTGGGGATTAGGATCAAGTTCAACTTTGATATGGTCCATAGCTTCTATTTTTAAAATAGATCCATTAGAATTACACTTTCACACCTCAAACGGTAGTGGATATGACATTGTGTGTGCTGGAATGAACTACCCTATTACGTATAAATTAGAAAAACAAAAAAAACCAATCTATCAAAAAGTAGACTGGAATCCCATATTTAAAGATGAAATTCAATTTGTTTACTTGAATAATAAACAAAACAGTGAAGCTGAAGTAAATCGATTCTTAGACAATACAATTTTAGATAAAGATATTTTTGAAATAAATCAACTTACGGATTCCATTATTACATGTGAAGATTTAAACGATTTTGAAAACTTGATAACAGAACACGAAAATATTGTAGGTAAACTCTTACAAAAAACCCCTATAAAACAAAAACTTTTTAAAGACTATCCTGGTGCCATAAAATCCCTGGGTGCTTGGGGAGGAGATTTTATTCTCGCCACCAGGAAAAATAGTTCCTATTTTGAACAAAGGGGATATAATACCATAATTTCGTTTAATAATATGATTAAAAAATGACAGAAAAAACATTTTTATATCAGTCAAATGGAAATAAAATTGAGAAGGGATCCATATCTGTGCAAAGTCCATCCAATATTGCCTTGGTAAAGTATTGGGGTAAAAAACCCGTTCAAATTCCTGCTAATTCTTCAATAAGTTTTACATTAAAAAATTGTTACACGCAAACTACTGTATCATTCGAAAAGTCAAAAAAATTTCAAATTGATTTATATGTTGAAGGTGAAAAAAATCTAGCTTTTTTGCCTAAAATTGAGCAATTCTTCAAAAGAATTAAAGATTACTCACCTTATATTTTTAATTATAAACTTCAAATCGATACGCTTAACACTTTTCCGCACAGTAGTGGTATTGCTTCTTCTGCATCTGGATTTAGTGCGCTAGCCTATGCCGTGGTGAAATTAGAAAAACAGATTTCAAATATGAACGAAAAAGAGGCTATGATAAAAGCTTCTTTTTTAAGTAGATTGGGTTCTGGAAGTGCTTGTAGATCTTTATTTGGTCCTCTTGCAATATGGGGCAAGCATGAAAAGTTAAATCAGACGTCTGATTTATATGCTATCAAACATCATGAAATACATGATGTATTTAAAGATTATCAGGATACAATTCTCTTAATAGATAAAGGACAAAAGAAAGTAAGTTCCACAGTTGGACATGATTTAATGACTTATCACCCTTTTGCGAGGCAACGATTTGTACAAGCGCAGGAAAATATTATATCTATGATAGATATTCTAAAATCAGGTGATCTTGATGAATTTATTGCCAAAACAGAAAGCGAAGCCCTTACACTACATGGAATGATGATGACTTCAAATCCTTATTTTGTCCTGATGAAGGAAGGAACATTATCTTGCATTAACAAAATATGGGATTTCAGAGAAGAAACAAAAATCCCATTATGTTTTACACTAGATGCAGGAGCAAATCTACATGTCCTCTATCCAAAACGTTTTACACAAGAAGTACTTGATTTTATTAGGCGAGAATTAATTGTTTATTGTGAAAATCAGCAGTATATTTGTGATGAAGTGGGAAAAGGAGTGAAAGTATTAAATGAATACTATGATTAAAGAGTCGTTATATTATGGTAAGATCCTCCTTTTTGGAGAATATGGAATCATTCAAGATTCCATGGGATTGTCCATACCATACACAGACTACAATGGCAAATTCCTTTTTGAAAAAAATACGGAGGAATCTAGAAAGTCTAATCAGTTATTAATTAAATTCTACAATCACTTACTTGCACTTCAAAACTCAAAAGAGCTTCCATGTTGTTTAAACCTAACTCAACTAAAGTCTGATCTTGACAACGGCCTACATTTTGACTCTTCTATTCCCCAAGGATTTGGAATAGGTAGTTCCGGTGCAATTGTAGCAGCTATTTACGATCGTTATTGTGTTGAAAATAAGATTGGTGCAGAGAGCCAAATTTCAAATGAAAATATCCTGGAACTTAAAAATATATTTAGCAAATTAGAAAGCTACTATCATGGTACGAGTTCTGGTCTAGATCCATTAATTTGTTATTTAAAACTACCTGTACTTATTAAATCCAAAAATGAAATTGGTACGGTTGGTCTCCCATCATCTGTAGATGGAAATGGAGCTATTTTCTTATTAAATACGGGGCAAGTTGGAAATACCCAACCTTTAGTACAGCATTTCTTAGAGAGATGTAAAGAAGAAGGTTTCAGAAACATGCTAAATAATAAGTTCAAAAAATACAATGATGCTAGTATTGAGGCATTCTTAAAAAATGAAGGAAAATCCCTTCTAAGCAATGTTAAATCACTTTCAAAAGTGCTTTACGATCATTTCCAGCCTATGATTCCCAAGCTATACAGAAAGCTTTGGAAAGATGGAATTGAAAGCAATGCATACTACTTAAAACTATGTGGATCTGGTGGAGGAGGATATATTTTAGGTTTTACAGAAAATTTTGAAGTAGCTCAAGAAAAATTGAGCGATTATCAATTAGATGTCATCCATAGATTCTGAATCTATACCAAACCAATCTGAAAATAAACCTGTAATCATAAAATTATTGGGATTACTGTCAATCGTAAGATGGTATAACATTGTCTTAGTCATTATAAGCTTATACTTTGTTCAGTTGTTTATGTTTAATACCTCTAAACGATTTTTCATCACACTCCAAAGTCTTGAAACACACCTTTATGTAGCAGCTATTGTTTTGAGCATTATGGGCGGTTATGTCATAAATGCGTTTTATGATTTTGAAAAAGACATGATTAACCATCCTCAAAAAACGTATTTCAATAGAATTGTAAGTAAAAAAAGCTGTCTTAATTTGTATATTTTTTGCTTTCTAACAAGCATTATCATCTCCTGTTTTATCAATTTTAGGATGATGATTTTTATCATGTTGCTAAACTTTTCATTATGGCTTTACTCTCACAAACTGAGAAAAAAACCTTTACTGGGCGAAATAAGTGCATCACTTCTAATGATTAGTTTTTTTATTGGATTGTGTTTATTAAATCTTAAAATTGACAAGACATTGATTATTTTCTCCATGTACATTTTCACCATTGATCTCACAAGAGAAATCGTGAAAAAAATGATCACTTTAAAAGGCGATTTAATCGTGGGCGAAAAAAGTATTCCTATCGTAATTGGAATTAAAAATTCAAAGTATATCATATTCTTCATGATGCTAAGCTCAATTCTTGCCATCCTTTCCTTACTTCCAATCATTATTAAAAACACTTTCTCTATTTATTTTGTCTTTTCACTTATTATTATCAGCTTCAACATTTACCTGTTACATCATGCTAGAAATGCCAAACATTATCAGCTCATTAACACTTGTTATAAATTGATAATTGGACTTGCCATTTTCTCAATTGTGTTATATTAATTAATATGAAATCAACTATAATTATATTATCATTGATTTTTACTTCATGCACCCAAAATATGAATGAATTGAAATTACCACCAATTTGCAATAAGCAACCACATACCCTTACGATTCATAATGACGAACGAATTGACAACTACTACTGGTTAAAAGACCGTGAAAACCCAAAAGTAATAGACTATCTTAAAAACGAAAATGAATATACTTCACATGAATTAAGGGAGACCGAAAAACTGCAGGAGGACTTATATAAAGAGCTGAAGAGCAGAATTAAAAAAGACGACTCTAGTGTTCCCTATGAATGGCATGGATATACCTATTGGAGAGAATTTAAAAAGGGTCAAGAATATCCTAAATATTGGAGAAAAAAGAATGAAAAAAATACTGATGAACTTTTAATTGACTGTAATTTATTAGCTGATCACCATGATTATTTTGATTTTGGAGATTATGATATTGCTAAAAACAATAAACTAATGGCATATAGCATAGATACGCTTTCAAGAAGGATCTATCAGATTAAAATAAAAAATTTAGAAACCGGAAAACATTTTAAAGAGGTATTAGAAAACACAACAGGATCTGTTACTTGGGCTGATGATGAAACTATTTTTTATGCAGTACAGGATAAAGAAACACTCAGATCATATCAAATCTACGCACACCGAATAGGAACAGAACAAGATGAAGACGTATTAATTTATGAAGAAAAGGATGAAACGTACAGTTGTTATGTATACAAATCTAAGTCTGAGAAATACATTATCATTAATTCTTCGAGTACACTCAGTGACGAATATCGATTGATAGATGCAGAAAAACCATTTAGCAAACCTGTCATATTTCAAAAAAGAGAAAGAGGTCTTGAATACAGTTTATATCATCACCCTAATGGTTTCTATATTCTAACGAATCAAGATCATGAAAATTTTTCGATCAAATTTTGTAACAAAAACCATACTGAAAAAGAGAATTGGGAAACAGTAATAGAAGGGTCTAATGACACCCTTATTGAAGGGATAGACATATTTAACAGGCACATGGTAGTTTCGGAAAGATCTAATGGACTTGTGAACTTGAAAGTAGTTGATCTAGATTCATTAAAAACTCATTTAATTCCATTTAATGAACCAACCTATGTAGTTCAAACAACCACAAATATCAATTTGGAATCCAAAAAACTTCGTTTTTTTTATACTTCCCTTGTTAACCCAGGATCAGTTTATGAGTATGACTTAGAAACAAATGAAACCAGCACGCTTAAAGTAAGAGAAGTTTTAGGTGAATATAATGAAGCCGATTACGTTTCAAAAAGACTTTGGGTAGAAGTTCGTGATGGAACAAAAGTACCTGTATCATTGGTACATAAAAAAGGTATAGCGTTTGACGGAAGGAATCCTACCCTACTGTACGCATATGGTTCTTACGGATATAGCATGGATGCCACATTTAGCAGCAATAGATTGTCCTTAGTTAACAGGGGATTTGTTTTTGCTATTGCACATATCAGAGGTGGTGAGGAAATGGGAAGATCATGGTACGAAAATGGAAAGCTATTAAAGAAAAAAAACACCTTTTATGATTTTATTGACTGCAGCAAATACCTTATCGATAAAGGATATTGCACATCAAACAATTTGTATGCTGCTGGAGGGAGTGCTGGGGGGTTACTGATGGGTGCAGTGATCAATATGGAACCGAATTTATATAATGGAGTGATAGCCCATGTACCTTTCGTGGATGTGGTCACCACTATGCTTGATGAATCCATTCCTCTAACCACAGGAGAATATGACGAATGGGGCAATCCAAATAATGAAGAATATTATCACTACATGAAATCATATTCGCCTTACGATAATATCGAAAAAAAAGACTACCCGAATTTGCTAGTAACGACTGGTTTACATGACTCTCAAGTACAATATTGGGAACCTGCAAAGTGGGTTGCCAAGCTTAGAGAATTAAAAACAGATAAAAATCTATTATTGTTAAAAACCAATATGAGTACAGGACATGGAGGTGCATCTGGTAGATTTGAATACCTAAAAGAAATTGCCCTAGACTATGCTTTTTTAATGCATCTAGAAGGAATTAATAATTGATCGTTTCTAAAATTTCTAATGCAATTTGATCAACACTTTTGTTTAAAATATCTATAGTGAAATGCGCCTTTTCATAATAGGCAATTCTTTCATTTAGAAATAATTCAAATTGTTTAACTTGATTCAAAAATAAAGGACGGTTTTGTTTGTTTTTCAATCTATTAAACAAAAGCTCAACTGGTGAACTCAAGTAAAATGTTGTACCATTTTCTTTTAATACTTCCATGTTATTATTATAACAAGGCATACCTCCACCTGTACTTATTACATGATTATCCTTAGGTAAATTTAAAGCAATATCATGTTCAATTTTTCTAAATTTTATTTCACCATATATATCAAAAATTTCCTGAATTGATTTTTGATATGATTTAGAAATTAATGTATCGGTGTCAAGTTGAGTTAAATGGGTTTTTTCGGCTATTTTTTTTCCTGTAGTTGATTTTCCACTTCCCATCATTCCAATTAAAATGATGTTTTTAGTAAATGACTTAACCATTTTTATCAAAAATTTTCAAGTAATTAGTGACTTGAGATACATACTCTTTATAATTTGATGGATCTGTCTCAATCATTAAGTCATAAAAGGGCTTTTTTTCATCAGAAAAGCTACCCACTTTAAAGGAAGACTTCGAAAAAAGCAACACGAGACGTAAGGGAACTATACGCTTTTGAGTCAAATCAATTAATATATCAAAAGATTCATTCATGAAATTTCGTACGATACTGTTATTTGGGAATCCGTAATAATTCAGTTCGTTTAACGAAAAAAAATCTAGTCCTAATCTGCTCTTCAAAAAAAATGGTTCGTCTTTGAAAGGATAAAAAGCTAAAATTTTCAGGTTTTGTATTGAATATTCTTTTTTAAAAAACTCTATAATTTCAACCAATGCATGATAATCTTCTTTGCTCTTTATTTCACATAACATACCCACAGACCTTGCATCCTCAATATTACATGATCTCATTGTTCTACTTGATTCCTTTTTGATGTGCTTTGAAATTACACGTTCTCCCCAATAATATTTGAATCTAGTAAATGAAGGTTTCATGATCAGTAATAACGATCATAAAAATAGTAAAACCTTTAGAATAGGGAGACTTGTCCACTAGAGTTTTCTGTTGATGAATTTTGATCTTGACCTAATTGTTTTAAGAATTCTGATTCAGTTAGGATTTCAATATTTAAGCTTTTAGCCTTTGCTAACTTAGATGGTCCCATATTTTCTCCAGCAACTACAAGATTTGTTTGTGCACTAACAGAAGATACTATTTTGCCTCCATTTAGTGTAATTATGTCTTTAATTTCATCTCGGGAGTGAAAATTAAATTTTCCAGAAACCACAATCTTTTTACCTTCTAATAAATTAGAGGATTGCTTTGCCTCTTGTCTAGATACTTCCATATTTAATCCATACTCCTTTAATCTGTTAATAAGTATGATATTATTTTCGTTTTGAATAAATTCTAATACAGAAACAGCTATTTTATCACCAATTTCATCTACACTTTCTAACTCTTCTTGGTTGGTTTTTAAAAGAGCATCCATACTCATGTAATGGGCTACTAATTTTTTTGCCACAGTTTCACCCACATATCTTATCCCTAATGCAAAGAGCAGTTTATGAAATGGTATTTTCTTAGACTCTTCAATTCCTTTTATAATATTATCTGCTGATTTTTCTGCCATCCTTTCTAAAGGCAATATATCAGTCTTTTTTAATTCATAAAGGTCAGCTATATTTTTAACTAATCCCTCACTGTATAATAGATCTATTGTTTCACTTCCTATTCCATCTATGTTCATCTGCTTCCGACCAATAAAGTGAATCATCTTACCTTTAATTTGTGGAGGACATCCATCCGAATTGGGACAGTAATGTTGAGCTTCACCTTCGTCTCTGATTAGTTTACTATTGCATTCTGGACAATGTTTTATAAAAATAAATGGCTGACTAGATTTACTTCTTTTTTCAGTAAGCACACCAGTTACTTTTGGAATAATCTCACCCCCTTTTTCAACAAAAACTTGATCACCTATCCTTAGATCAAGTTTCTTGATTTGATCTTCATTATGAACGCTAGCTCTCTTAACAACGGATCCACTTATTTCCACTGGTTTTAATTGAGCGACAGGTGTGATTGCACCTGTTCTTCCAACTTGAAAAGTAATGTTCTTCAAAATAGTAGAGACCTGTTTAGCTTTGTACTTATAGGCTATTGCCCACCTGGGTGACTTAGCCGTATTTCCAATTTGGAGTTGAAAATCAAGTTTATTTACCTTAATCACGATACCATCGATTTCAAAATCTAAATTTTCTCTCTCTTTTTCCCAATAATTAATAAAACCCATTATCTGATCAATGGAGATTGATCTTTCAATGAATTTATTAGTAGATTGAGGGGTTTTAAAACCTAGTTTTTCCAAATACCCATATTGATCAAAAGCGCTATTGAAGTTGGAATCATTTAAAAATGCAGCATACAAAAAACAATCTAACTTTCTTTTAGCTACTTCAGCTGAATCTTGTAGCTTAAGTGAACCAGAAGCGGTATTTCTAGGGTTAGCAAACAAAGGTAAGCCTTCAGCCTTTCTTTGATTATTAAGTTCGTTAAAAGCAGTATTAGGAAAGATCACTTCTCCTCTCACCTCTATTTTTTTAGGAAAGTCACCAATTAATTTTAGAGGAATTGAAGAAATTGTTCTGATGTTATTGGTTACTACTTCTCCTGTTGTTCCATCTCCCCTAGTAACAGCTCTTATTAACTCCCCATCTTCGTAAATTAGACTGATAGCTACCCCATCATATTTTAATTCACATATATATTCAAAAGGAACATCAATCACTTTTTTTATACGTTGATCAAAATCAATTATATCTTGCTTAGAATAGCTATTTGATAAAGAAAGCATAGGATATTCGTGAGCATGACTTTGAAAAGATTTAGTGACTTCTCCTCCTACTCTTTTTGACGGAGAATTCTCATCATTGAATGCTGGATATTTTTCCTCTAACTGTTCTAATTCTTTCATCAAATGATCGAATTCAAAATCACTAATCAAGGAACGACTGTGTACATAATACTCCAAATTGTAGTGATGCAGTAAAGTACGTAACTCTTTTATTCTTTCTTTGGGATTTTCAATCAACTTTAATAGCTTTTATAAACCTATTTTTACCTTGTAAATCTTTTTTTAATTCAATGTTAGAATAGTGATTATCACTCATCAAATTTACCATTTCATCACCAAAATCCTCATGAATTTCAAAGAATATTTTACCATGATTTTTTAGGTTTGAATGACAAAATGCTAAAATAGATTTATAAAAAAATAAGGGATCATTATCCTGTACAAATAAAGCTAAATGGGGTTCATGATTTTTCACTATAGTTGACATTGATTTTAACTCAGATTGAGGAATGTAAGGTGGGTTACTAACTACATAATCCAATGGAGGATATTTTTTATTTGGTTGAGTAATATCATCCTTTATAAATCGAACATCTAAATTTAACTTTTCTGCATTGAACTTTGCCACTTCTAAAGCTTCATCAGATACATCTAATCCAATTGCATTAATGGACTCTCTTTGCTGTTTTAGGGCTAAAGCTATACAACCTGATCCTGTTCCTATATCAATCACATTCAGTGTATCTTTGGGATTTATGTCTTCTTGCACATATAACACCAATTCTTCTGTCTCTGGTCTGGGAATCAAGGTATGATTGTTGACTTTTAAATCCAATTCATAAAAAGAGGTGTATCCTAAAATATGTTGGATGGGTTTTCCTAAATTGAGTTGTTCAACAATAGAAAGACATTGTTCAAAATAATGCTCTTCAACTAAATTATTTTTATGCATAGAAAAATCCACTTTCGACCACCTATTCAGATGATACAAAACCAAAAAAAACAATTGTTCCTGCTCACGAGATGTATATCGATCAGCTACTTTTTGGATAAACAATTGTTTTAGTTCAGCATATGTTTTCAATGCATGCATATAATTTGTATATTTACTTCATATTAAATACTAAAATAAAATGAAAATTAAAGGCGGAGATTTTTTAATTCATAAAACTAATCCATTATCTATTTTTATCCCTGAAGAATGGAATGAAGAACAGCTCATGTTAAAAGACATGGTCCAGGATTTTTTAAAGAAAGAATTGCATGGTCTTCCCGAGGAACCAGATGCTTCCAAAGACCTTTCCTTTATTTCTGATTTACTTGACAAAAGTGCTGAACTAGGACTTTGTGGACTACACATAAACGAAACCTATGGAGGAACAAACTTAGACTTTAATTCTGGTCTATTATTCACTGAAGCCATGTCTTTGGGATTTTCATTTGCCACCACACTTGGTGCTCATGTTTCTATTGGTTCTTTACCTATAGTATATTATGGTAATGAAGAACAAAAGAAAAAATACTTACCAAAGATTGCTTCTGCAGAAATGAAAGCAGCCTACGCACTAACGGAGCCAAGCGCTGGATCGGACGCGAATTCTGGAAAAACAAAGGCAACCATTGATGAGGCGAACAACCGATTTTTGATAAATGGACAAAAAATGTGGATTACCAATGCTGGATTTGCAGATTTATTCGTTGTATTTGCCAAAATTGAAGATGATAACAATCTTTCCGCATTTATAGTAGAAAAATCTTTTGGAGGCATTACACTAGGCGAAGAGGAAAAAAAATTAGGCATTAAAGGATCTTCTACAAGACAAGTATTTTTCAATGACTGCCCCGTTCCAATAGAGAACCTTTTAGGAGAACGTGAAGGCGGATTTAAAATTGCTTTAAACATCCTAAACTCTGGTAGAATCAAATTAGCTGCTGGATCTATTGGAGGTGCCAAATTTGCCCTTAACAAGGCCATTACATATGCCATTGAAAGAAAACAATTTGGAAAAAGTATTGCTGAGTTTGCTGCTATGAAGCACAAGATGGGTGAAATGGCCAGAAAGATATTTGCAGCTGAATCGGCTATATACCGAACAGGAAAAAATATAGATTCAAAAGAATCGGAACTAAAAAATGAAGGGAAATCTGAAAATGAAGTAAAATTAGAAGCGCTTAGAGAATTTGCCATTGAATGTGCCATGATGAAAGTATATAGTACAGAGGTACTTGATTATTGCGTAGATGAATCATTACAAATTCATGGAGGGATGGGATACAGCGCAGAAACAGGTGTTGAAATGGGATATAGAGATGCTAGAATTACTCGAATATACGAGGGGACCAATGAAATAAACAGGATGCTTGCATTTGCAGAACTGATGAAAAGAGCCTTCAGAACAAAGGAATTAAATCTAAAAGAAGCAGGGAAAAAAATTCCAATGACATTATTGAAAAGGTTTTTAAGAATTCAAAAACTCACTTCTGAAAAAGTAATTGAAAACTATAAGCATTTATTTTTAATTCTTTCGAAGTATGCATTTGACGCATTTGGAATGGAACTGGAAAATGAACAAGAGATTATTATGAATCTATCCGATATACTTACAGAAACGTATGTAGCTGAATCTGTATATTTAAGAGTTAATAAGCTTAAGAAACAGAAAGGATCTAATGGAACGATTCAACAAAAGGAAAACGTGTTAGCTCTACAACTTTATGAAGCGAACATTAAAATTGTTCATTGCGCTAATACGATTGTAGATAGCTTACCAGATACCAAAAACAAAACATTACGATTTTACATTAGGCTACTAACACCTCAACCCCATTTGAATCCAACAAAAATTAGAAGATCTGTTGCAGAAAATTTAGTGGAAAACAAAGAATATAATTGGTAATTATTTTTTTTTCTTTATCACATTTACAATAGAAGGTATTTTATTCATAACCCTAAAAAATGCCTCTATGTCTTTAGCATCTACATTTTCGTGAATTGCTTTTTCAAATGAAAATAATCGTTGTGCAGCCAAATCCCTCAGCTCTAAGCCATAGTCTGTAAGGCATATATATACTTTTCGTTTATCGGATTTATCTTTTCTTTTATAAATAGCTCCTTTTTTCTCCATTGCCTTTAAAATTCGGGATAAACTATTGGGTTCCATACTCATCCTTGGTGCAATTTTGGTGACGGGAGTACCGAAGTTTTCATTGATTGTCAATAGAACAAAAGCCATAGAAAGACTTACACCCTTTTCAGCAGCTTGGTCATTGTATAGTTTATATAACTCTATCCAAGAGGAACGAATTCTGTTTACAACAACCCCCTCAGCTATTTTTTCATAATTATCCAAGCACTAAATATGTAAAAATTAATTCACACTGCATTGAAAAATTAACTAATAAATGATAGATTTTAAAAAAACAAGTGAAAATAGTGCAAAAATTAGAATATTTGTGTTTCTTTACAATGCACGCATAGTAAAATAAAATGAAAGATAAAATTGTATTAATAGACGGTTGTAGAACCCCATTTCTTAGGTCTGAAACAGAATTTTTAAACACCATGACTTATGAATTGGGGCAATTAGCTATTAAAGGACTCGTTTCAAAAACGGGTATAGATCCAAATGAGGTGGATAGCGTAGTCATGGGCTGTGTGATTCACACCCTTAAAACAAGCAATATGGCTAGAGAATCAGCACTTACTGCCGGAATTCCCAATAAAACACCTTGTCACACCGTGACGCAAGCATGTATTTCAGCCAACAGAGCTATAGTTGCTGCAATTGGAGAAATTGCTACTGGACAAGCACAGGTGGTTATTGCTGGCGGAGCTGACAGCGCTTCTGAAACACCTATAGGGTACAAAAAACACATGCGTACAAAACTGATGAAAGGAAATAAAATCAGATCAACTGCGGACATGATCAAATTTGTGCTTGGTTTTAAACTGAAGGATTTTTTACCTGAAATACCAGCCATTACCGAATTTACTACTAAAAAAACCATGGGTCAGGATTGTGATATCATGGTAGCTAAACACAACGTATCAAGAGAAGATCAAGACATATTTGCGAAACGATCTCATGATAATGCTGAAAAAGCCTGGGAAGATGGCCACCATCAAAAAGAAGTTGTTCCAGTAGAAATTGAACCTGATTTTAAAATGATCAAAAAAGACAATGGAATTAGAAGCGGCACTCCGATCGAGAAACTAGCCAAGCTAAAACCTGCTTTTGATAAGAAATATGGAACCCTAACAGCTGCTAATTCTTCTTTTCTAACGGATGGAAGTGCAGTTTGTTTAATAATGACTGAATCAAAAGCAAAAGAACTTGGACTAACACCAAAAGCAGAAATTATTCATTATTGTTTTACCGGGCAAAGACTTGAGGATGAGTTACTGCTTGGTCCAGCTTATGCCATGAGTAAAGTGCTAGATCAAACTAATTTATCATTAAATGACATAGATGTATTCGAAATTCATGAAGCTTTTGCAGGTCAGGTTTTAACCAACATAAAATGTCTTGCAGATGAAGAATTCTGTAAAGTAGAATTAAAAAAAGAAAAACCAGTGGGTGAAATAGATATCAATAAGGTCAACAATTGGGGCGGATCGCTTTCTATAGGACATCCATTTGGCGCTACGGGAGCTAGATTGTTAACCACAGCGGCAAACCGATTAATTGAAGAAAATGGCCAATACGCCATGTTATCTGCATGCGCTGCAGGTGCACACGGGCATGCTATGATTATTAAAAAATACGAAGGATAATGAACAACGACTTTTTTAGATTAGAAATTGAAAATGGAATAGCTACCATCTGGATTGATTCCAAAAATGACAAAATGAATATAGTTTCACCTACCCTAATTGGTGATTTTGAAGAAGTATTCAACGAAGTAAATCAAAATGATCAAATCCAAGGTGCCATTTTAATAAGTGCCAAGAAAGATTTTATAGCAGGAGCAGACATCAAATCATTCAAAGGAGAAAAGGTAGGTGATTTTCAACCAACCAGTAGAAAAGGCCATGCCATGCTACAAGCTATTCAAGATTGCAGAAAACCCATTGTAGCTGCTATTCATGGGACATGTTATGGTTTGGGGACTGAAATTTCATTGGCTTGTCATGCTAGAATTTGCACTGATGACACCAAAACAAAAATGGCGCTACCCGAAGTTAAATTAGGCTTACTTCCAGGTGCTGGTGGTACACAAAGATTACCAAGATTAGTGGGGTTAGCAAAGTCATTAGATATTATGCTTACAGGAAAAAATGTATTTGCTTATCCTGCAAAAAAAATGGGATTAGTTGATGAGGTAGTTCATCACTCCAAATTACTTCGTGCTGCAAAAACTCTTGTTACCAAAATGAATAGCGGTAAATTTCAACGAAAACCCATAAAAAAATCACTAGTTGAAAAATTACTTGATTCGTCATTGGGTAGAGGCGTTGTATTTAGTCAAGCTCGTAAAAAAACACTGAAAGCAACTAAAGGAAATTACCCCGCACCAATTGCCATTATAGATTGTGTAGAAGCAGGTTTAAAAAAAGGACTGAAAAGTGGATACGAAAAAGAAGTAATTCTTTTTGAAGAATTAATGTTATCTGATGTCTCGAAAGCGCTAAGAAATCTATTTTTTACCACCACAGAAAAAAAGAAGAACCCATATAATGCCAAACCAAAAAATACAGACCGTATTGCTGTTTTAGGAGCTGGGTTTATGGGAGGAGGAATTACTGACGTTTCTGTAAACAACGGTATGGATGTGATACTGAAAGATTTAAGCGAAGACATGATAAAATCTTCAAAAAGCGCCATTTGGAAAGGATTGAACCGAAAATTAAAAAGGAAACAACTTAAAGACACGGAAGCTAAAACCATCGTACAACGTGCTGTAGGACAAACTGACTTTAAGGGGTTTCAAGGAGTGGATGTTGTAATTGAAGCTATTGTTGAGAATATGGAAATCAAACAAAAAGTCATTCAAGAGTTAGAAACCGTTTGCCATGAGGATTTCATTTTTGCTTCAAACACCTCATCATTGCCATTGACAGAAATGTCAAAAGCAGCTAAAAAACCAGAAAATGTAATTGGCATGCATTATTTCTCACCTGTACCCAAAATGCCATTATTAGAAATCATTAAAACAGATCAAACTTCTGAAGAAACATTAGCTACTTGTTATGAAATTGGCAAAAGACAGGGTAAAACCTGTATTGTAGTTAATGATATGCCTGGTTTTTATGTCAATAGAATATTGTGCCCTTACTTGATTGAAGGACTTCTGATGATTGAAGAAGGGGTAAGAATAGAAGATATCGATGGTGCTTTAACTTCACTTGGAATGCCAATAGGACCCATCACACTTCTGGATGAAGTAGGAATTGATGTGGGAGCTCATGTCATGAGTGGCAATATGGCTGAGCTTTTAAAAGGCAGAGAAGGTTTTAAAATTAATTATTCGATGCCTAAAATGTTTGAGGCTGGTTTACATGGCAGAAAAGCCAAAAAAGGATTTTACAATTACGCTATGAAAAAAGGAAGGCTAAGAAAAACCTCACCCAATCAAGATGCATATCAGCACTTTGGAAATCCATCCCCTAAAAAAATAGATCGAAAAGAAATTGAAGAACGTACCATGTTAATGCTTTTGAATGAAGCGGTCTGGTGTTTGGAAGATAACATACTTCAAAATCCAAAGGATGGAGATATTGGAGGAGTTTTTGGAGTTGGGTTTTTACCTTGGTCTGGAGGACCTTTTAGCTATATGAACTTATTAGGACTGGACCATGTAGTAAGCAGAATGGAACACTATGCCTCCATTCACGGACCAAAATTTAATCCAAGACCACTTCTCAAGTCGATGGCAGAGAAAGGAGAAAAGTTTACTGTTTAACAATTAACTTTTTGGTAATATTAAAATTTCTAGACTTTACTGACAGAAAGTAAATTCCCGATGATATGTTCTGATAACTTAATGTACAATTCTCACAACTTGTTAATTGATTAGAAACTATTTTTCCTGTGATATCAATTAATTGAACTTGTTTAATTAATGAGTTTAAATTAACTAATTCAACATAAAATTCACCATAGTTTGGATTTGGAAAAACTAAGACATCACCTTTTTCCTTATCATTAATTTTGGAAAGACTGCATTGCTGAACATGTAGTGTGGTAAAATCATTGTTTGTACACCCATTAGTATCAGTAATTCCAACACTAAACACCAACTGACTACCTACTGGATAAGGACCAACACTTATAATTGGTGTGGTGTCATTGGTATTCCAAAAAAAGCTAGAAGCAGATGTCAATGCTTGAAAAATTGCGATACTATCTTGACATATGGTATCTGGTCCATAAATGGTTAGACTTGGGATGGGATTAACCTTTACTAAAACTGAATCTGTATATTGACATCCATTGGTATCATAACTTATTAATGAATAATTAGCATTGGAAGTTGGTGAAATATTGATAAGGTTTGAGGTATCAACATTATTCCAAATGTAATAATCTGCCCCGCTAGCTACTAATGTAGTGGAGGAACCTGCACAAAGGTCTGTGTTTCCACTGATATTAATAGAACTTGATGGAAAAACGAATATTGAGTTAGAAACATTTACTGTACAATTATTGGAATCTGTGTAAGAATAATTGATAATTGCATTGTTTGTACCCGATGAACTGGGATCAAAATCATTACCTATTACACCTACTCCACTATATGTTCCACCAACTGGAATTCCACCATTTAAATTAAGAATAGGAGCATTTGGACAAATATTGTTCGGGACTAACAATTGCACATTTGGCAAAGAATTAACACGAATCACAGCAGTATCTGTTGATGTACAATTATTTGAATCTGAATAGACATAAGTATATAAGGTACTGGAGTCATTGATTAAACTAGGATCAAATGTTCCATTAGATATCCCTGAGCCCGAATAAATACCACCGCTTGGAAAACCGCTAGACAGTGGCAGTACTGAATCATTTGCGCAAATATCAAAATCGACTAGAGATACAGATGTTGGCTGATTAACAAAAATTGAATCTGAAATTATATTCATGCAATTATTTGAGTCGGTTACTTGGTATGTTATTTCATTCAAACCAAGTGCAGCTAAAGCTGGATCAAAAATATTATTGGTCACTCCAGGCCCAGTGTAAACTCCACCAAGCGGAATGAAATTTTGCAATGCTAAAGAAGACTCATTTGAACAAATTGAATTAATGCTTGTGCTTGACTGACTTAAGGACGGTAAATCATGAACAGTCAATGAAAATCCAATTGAATTTGTACAATTATTTTGATCGGTAAAGCTGTAGTTAATTGAATTTTGCCCTATAATACCATCATTTGCTGAAAATGTATCATTCAATACACCTAGTCCCGTATAAACTCCTCCAACGGGTGAGATTACATCTAATAACAAGGTGTCATAAACACATAATTCTGGCAAAGAAGATACACTTAATGTAGGTAATGCAAATACTTCGATGTAGGAGGAATCAGTAGCAAAACACCCGTTTAGCTCTGTAGTGTAGCTAACATTAAAAATACCTACACCTGCACTGTCAGGATAAAAGTTTCCATTAAATACTCCAATTCCACTGTAAGTTCCTCCAACTGGGGAACCATTAGACAACGTTTCAGGTGAAGCATCTTCACAAACAGAATTCAGTATTGACAAATTGACGGATGGTAAAGGCTTTACGTAGGTGATCACCGAAGTTTCATTAACGCAGCCGTTTACGTCAGTATAGCTGTAAAATATTTCATTAGGCCCTATATTGGATAATGATGGATTGAAAATTCCATTAGTTATTCCTGATCCACTATATACTCCCCCAAGCGGAACACCTGTATTTAATATAATTGGGGCATCATTTAGGCAGGTAGAATCAATTTGATTAAGGGATACCATAGGTAACGGATTTACTACTAAATCTTCGCTTCGTGTGGCTAAACATGAATTTGACTCTAAGTATGAATAGATTATCTCAATGGTATCAGGGCTAACCAATGAAGGATAAAACACACCATTTACAACCCCTTGACCACTGTAGGTTCCGCCTGTAGGGCTACCACCAGTCAAAACCAAACTGTCATCATTATAACATAGACTAGAAAAAGGAAGCTGAGTAATATTTACGTTGTTTGTATCTACCGTAACTGTTTGAGAAGCAGTTGAGGAACATCCATTAGAGTCTATGTAAGAATAAGCTACTTGAAAAAATCCAGAACCGGAGACAGAAGGGTCAAATCTATTATTTGAAACTGCTAATCCTACATATTGACCACCCTGGGGAGATCCACCTGTTAGTTGAACTGGACCACTATTTACATTGCAAATTGGAGTCAATGGGGATAAATTAACGTCTGGTAATTGGTATACGGTAATTTCAAGTTGATCCGTATTTTCACATCCATTAGCATCAGTACCAATCACGTGGTATATTCCGCTTTGTAAAGGTGAAAATGAAACTCCATCAATTACATTATTATCCCAACTATAATTGAGGGCACCACTACCATTTAAAATTAATGAATCACCTGAACAAATGGATACGTCTGCTCCTGCATTAACGGATGGAAATTCATTTATAACAATAGCATCGGTGGTTTCGTTAGAACACCCATTCTGATCTTCATAAATATAATTTAATTCAATATTTCCTGGGGTATAAACGGATGGGTCAAAAATGGATATGGTATCATTTAAAATCTGATAAACACCACCACTGGGTTGACCAACATCTAAAATAAAACTAGAATCATTGGCACAATAGGGACCTAATTGGTTTAAAGAAACTATTGGGATGTCATATATTTCAAATATAATTAGGTCTGTGGAAGTACCACAAGAATTTGTAAATGTATACGCTAAACTATGAGTTCCTGCACCTAGTTCTGCGGGTTTTAAGGAATCTTTTTGTATACCGTCTATTTTGTATACTCCTCCAATAGGTGTACCAACAGTTAATGGTACGTTTTCATCATTTACGCAAAAGTTGCTTATAGATGTTAATTGTGCGTTTTCATTAGCGTCAACTTTAAGTACTTGAGTGGATGTGGATGTACATCCATTTTCTGTTACGCTGTATGTTATCGGAAAATTACCATCTCCCGAAAGAAAAGGATAAAAAGTGTTGCTAATTACATAGGGGCCAGAATAAGTACCTCCAAATGGTGTTGCTGAAAATAAAGGCAACGCATTGTTATTTTCACATATACTATCAAATGATGGATAATTGATGGCAGGATTAGCATTAACTACCAAATAAAAATCAATACTATCTGAACAGTTTTGTGCAACAGTATATTTATACCGTATAAGGTGAGTTCCTACTCCTGCAGAAGAAGGGTTAAAAGTGGAACCTGAGACACCGGGGCCTGTATAAGAACCTCCAGCAGGAGTGACTGACCCACCTAAAGAATATGGTCCATCATTTTCGCAAAAGTTGGGTATTGAATTAGACACAAACAAGGGTGGTGGTGTGACAGTATTAGCAATTTGAACGGCATCATCACTACAACCAAATGAATTCGTATATGAATAATTGATAAGACTTGGCCCAGGACCTAAAAAATTAGGATCAAAAACAGAGTCATTGATCATGCCAAGGCCTGACCAAACCCCACCTGCTGGGGTTCCATCCGGAACAACTACAGCTCCACCACTTAGACATACCGTAAAAGGGGTTAACGGAACAGATACAGAAGGAAGGGGTGCAATGGTTACGTTTACTACGTTACTGGTATCTTTACAACCTAAACTATCAGTTAAAATAGAATAATCGCCCGTATTATTAGTCGTATACACGGGGTTATTATCTATTGAAGTTAAGCTACCATTATCAATCCATTGATAGGAAATGCCAGGATTTAAATTTGCATTTAGAGAAACAGCATTACCAGCACCACATATGACAGGATTAGATGGTGTTACTAGAGAAAATACTGGAGAACATGGAATAATTTCAGTTATAAAAGCATCATTCAATTGATTAGTTGGAGTAGTGTAATCACCAAAAGATCTATACTGAGGACCTACGTTACCACAAAAAACAGCTTGGTTTTCGTTTCCAATAGAAAGATCATAAATACCTAAAGAATATGGCTCAGGTGTACTAGTGCTAGCTCCACTTCCGTCAATTTGAAGGACACTACTGTTACTTGTACTAGTTATCCAGTTAACTGAACTTAAGTTAGTATCCATATTGATAAATGTAATTTCGTCTGATCTTGTGTATAGGTTATTTTCAATGTTAATACTTGCATCTAAAATCCCTCCAAAAACTAAATTGTCATCTTTTGTTTCAAGAGCAGAGATAGGGAAGTTATTTCTTGAAACCGAAGGAAATGAATTGAAAATTTTACAATTAACAGGTAACAAATTTGGATTCAATTTAACGATGGTATTGCTTCTTTCAGGTATCGTTATGTTGGCAATATTTTGATTAAAAAGTCCATTATTTTGATTATTGAATACAAAAAAGATGTTATCAGCATTATCAACGGAAAGACCATAGGATATATAATCTATGGAGTTTCCAAAACCGCTAAAAGCATTGTAGGACGGAGAAGTATTAAAAATGGAAAAGTCGTTATTGTAATTACCAGAAGAATCTAGTTTTAAAATTATTATTCCACCTTCATCAGTAAAGGTTGAAGCAGTTGAAAATCCATTAATAGAATTGGTTGTATTTGGGCCTGCTATGTTAACTCCATTGTTAGAATAATAATATTCAGCGATAACATGGTCGTCTGAATTCACATCAAAATCTAATCCAATAGTAGCATCAAAATCTCTGGTTGTATTGCAATAAACAGGTGTTAACCAACTGTTGTTACCGCTAACATCTGTTTTTAAAATAAAACTATTCAAATATTTGTAGCCATAAAAACCACCTCCTCCTGGAGCCTGTGTGTTGGGAAGGGCTATTCCATCAAATTGTCTTCCACTAGAATTAACAGAACCAGTTGAGCTACCCGAAACTCTATTTGACGCCATTAAGTAGATATGACCATTTTTATATTTCAACTTACTTCTACCATAATAATTAAAAGCATTGTTATTAAAAGAATTCACATTATTATTAAAATCGTTGTCCGTTGTAGCACCCACTTTAATCCATATGAAATTACCTGATGTATCGTATTTGGCTAAAAAATTATCTGACATGGTGACCGCATTTGCAGAAGGTTGAACAGCTGAAACCACGGTATCACCACTGAAACTAGCTGTGGAAGAGAATAACCCACTTACATATACCCCACCTTGATCATCTAATTCAATATCCATGGCTTGATCTGACCCCGCTCCCCCAGCAGTCGTTACCCAAATGGGATTGCCTTGTGGATCTAACTTTGAAATGAAAATATCTTTAGAATTACCAATGAGGGTGGTATTTTTCAGTGTAGCCGTAACATCAAAATTTCCGGCAATGTATTTGTTACCAAAAGCATCAGTTTTTACTGCTCTAATGGAGACTTGATAAGATGAAGCAGTTGATGTAAGAGAACTAAGGAACGAAAAACCCTGTAAATAAGCAGTTAATGGTGTGCATATAACAGAGATAAATAAAGAAGACCTTAATAAAAAGGAAGATATATATTTTTTATTATTGTTTAACATTTTTAAATAAAAGTTAAACAAATATAATATTAAATGGAGTTGTATAGATTAACATATGTTAAAATTTTAGGTTAATTTAATCACAACATTCGCCATATACATAAGTAGTAACTCCACCAAAAATAGTGGCATGACATGAATTACTGTAAGTAACCCCATCACATCCACACACGGGGGCATATTCATGTGTACAAAAGGAAGAATCAATTATAAGGGTAGAATCTATGCATACATCATTAGTTGGAGACGGTATTCGTGAGCAATCAGGGGTTTTTTCACAAGAAAGAATCATCATGGAGTACAATATACATCCAATTGATTTCAACAAATTTGAGAACATGATTACAGAATCTAGTGTCGTCATTTCATTTACTTAATCCAAAAATTGTTTTTCAAGGTCTTTTTAAATAATCAATGCATTTAATCTTTAGAAATCAATTTGTTGTTTGAATTCTGACACCTTAATTACTTTATGTAGTAACGCAACCTTTTTATATTTGGTATCATGAATCTCAAAATAATCATACATTCTTCTCAGAGAAGACCCAACACCATCAATACTTAAATTTACTTTCTCGGAAATTTCCTTATTCATTGCAGTAGGATTGAGCAATAAAACCTGAAGGATTAACCAATCAGTTTCATTCAAATTTCTTTTGATGTAACTATCCAATTTTTCTCTGTTTAATTCATATTTTTCATCGTTTGAAACTACCCTTAAGTTTTGATTTTTGAGCAACCTTATTTCCTTTAGCAACAAGTTTCTTTGCCGCCTATTCTTTTTATTCTTTAAAAAGAATAAATAAGAAACTAAAAGAAGGATAACTATAAGTCCAAGAATTACGGAAAAAGTTCTTTTTAATTGTTTAATTTTTAAGTCAGCTTTTTCGTTCTCAAATTGGAGTTGATTTTCATGTAATTTAGCTTTGTATTCATTTTTTACAGCTTCCCTAGCTACTTTATAACTATTTTTTCTTTTATCTAAAGTGTCTGTACAAGCCAATAATAACTCATGCATTTTCAAAGACACCTCCCATTTTTCGTTATGCTTATAGGCATCATATAAAAATTCATAAACTGTTTGTTTCAATTCAAAATCTGGACTTTCAGCAACTTGAGGCAATAGACCTTCCATTTCTAAAACAGCTTTTTCTTTGTTAGTTTCATATAAAACCATTGACTTTAGAACTTTTGATGATAAAATTCCCGCTCCAATACCTAACTGATTATTTAACTCTAAACTTTTTGTTGCAAACCAATCTGCAGATTGTAAATCACTCAACTCGAGTTTAATATTTCCTAACATTAAATAACAATCTTTTAAATAGAAAATATCATTTTTTGGGTCAAGTATTTTTATAGCATCATTGAATGCATTTTCGGCCTTACTTAGAGAATCTCTATAACAATGAATAAGTCCAATATTCATTGAAATTAAGGCTAAATCTAAATAAGATATATCAGCTTTATTGTAAGCCGTTAAGGCTTTACTGTAATGGGAAAGAGCAAGATCATAGTTGCCAATTATGGAATTAATAGCACCAATACCATTGAGCATTCTTCCTTCACCATTGAAATCATTTTTTTCAACAAAAATATCTTTTGCTTCGTTGTAAAATTTTATGGCTTCAAAATAATTTTTTTGGTCTAAATGAATATTTCCAAAATTACCTATCACAATTGCTTCGAGTTGAGAATTGTTCAGTTTTTGTGCTGCACTTCTTGCTAAGCTATAATTACTAATGGCATCTTGATATTTATTTAGATTTCTGAAAACATTTCCCTTTCTGAGTAATGATCGATAGATTTGTCTATCTGCTTTTTTCCTAGTGGCTAAATCATAATAATAATTAAGTGATGAAAGAACTGAATCAGGCGTAATATTAACGTATAACTCATAGTACTCATCTAATGCCTCAAATCTTGCAGAATCTAATAACTGTTCATTTTGCCAAACCAATCTTAAAGAATCTGATTTTGAATTGGAGTAAACTGAATTAAAAACCACACAAAGGAACAGTACTAATATGTTATGTAGTTTATTCAATTTTTTCAATTTAAATTCCTTAATATTTTTTGAAAACTATAGCCAAATAACACAGCTAATAGAGTCTATTTTTCAATTTTAGCTAACGAACAAAAACACTAAAATAGCTCAATTAAAAATGAAAGTATAAGAAATGATGTTATGGTATTTTGTAAAGTGCAAATTATTATTCCATTATCTCAATCAATAAAGTAAAATTATTGCTTTATAAATCTTATATTTTGATATCCTTTATTATGACTTACATTTAAAAAGTAGAGACCTGAGGGTAAAAAAGAAACATCAATATTTTGATAACCACTAATGTTATTCAATTCATAAAACAATTGTCCTTGTACATTTAAAATCTTTAAAGCATATTCTTCATTTGGCCCTTTAACATTGAGATTGTTTGAAGTTGGAGATGGGAAAATGATAAAATCAGACTCCAAAATGGTAATTTGATTTATGCCAGTTACATCAACTCCAGGATTATTATGAATAAAAGTCCAACTCCCCCAAGGAGTACTAGAGCCTGTGCTCCAATATATTTGATCCTCGAAAAGACAATTAATTGAATTCCCATTTGGTAAAATAGCCGAATCATTTACAAAATGTACTGAAACGTTTATTGTATCAGTTAATGACCAACTGTGACCAAAAGATATTGTTGATGCATCAACTAAAGTATCAAGATGTAATATATTGCCTTGCTGATCTGAAAACTCCCACATAAAAATATTTTCTGATCGTGGGTGAGTCATGTATTGGCCAGAGTGGTAAATACTAATAGCAGTTTGTTGCGACCCTACATTCATAACCATACCTAGTTGATTACAAGGAACGCAAGTTATTACCTGTGCTTTAGTTATTTGAGTTAGCCAAAACATAATGGCTAATATTGGTGAAATCTTTTTCATCATGTTTTTAATTTTGATTTGAACAATTATAAAACTGATTTTTTGATTTTATCTCACGCCTGAGGGTGAAATTTGAATCAGCAATCATCAAATAATCATTCTTAAAATACATTGTTAAATTACAATTTTTTATTATTAATCTCTGACCTAATACGGCTTAAACTTTGTTGGGTAATACCCAGATATGAAGCAATGTGATAATTCATAGCGTGTTTTTCAATATCAGGATGTTGTTCAACAAATAGCTCATATTGTTCTCTGGATGACAGTTGTAATTGATTCAATATCCTCGCTTGTAAACTGGCAATATGTCTTTCCATATTTCTTCTATGAAAATCTCCAAATTCAGGATATAATAACATGAATTTGTCTAGATTTAGAACATCAAACTCTACCAGACGTGAATCTTTTATACACTCCACTATTTGAGATGATTTTTCTTGAAAATAAATGGCAATAAAATCACTTATCCACCAATTTTTTACCGCAAACCTTAGTGTGTGTTCTTTACCATTTCTATCATAAACAAATGACCTCAAACAACCATCTAAAACAAAAAATATTTTATTAACTACCTGATCTTGTTTAATAAGCACCCTACCTTTTTTATACTCTTTGAAAGATGTTATAGTATTAAGGTAATCTTTAGCATCTGGACTTAACAGCACTTTATTAGAGAGATAATCGTATAATTCTTGCATGAATCGATGTTTTTAAATTAAAACTATGACTTATCATTTAAAAGAAAATTAGCATATGTTAAATAAAAATATTTCACAAAACATTGAACGAATAAAGGTTTGTATTAATTGGGACTAAAAAACTAAGAACGCAAGTCTAAAATATCGCCTATTCATTTAGATTTGTAAAAAAATTACTAAAATGGAATTTATTAAGAAATTGAGTTTATTGGTTATAATACCATGTTTATTGAGTTTAAATACTAACTCAAAACTAGAGTCACTTAAAATAGGAGCAGATGCTCCATTAACCAATCACATTATGAAAGAAGTTTCTGGTAAAGAATTTTCTTTAAATGATTTAAATCAAAAAAATGGATTATTAATAATATTCAGCTGTAATACATGCCCTTTTGTTGTAGGAAATAAATCCATGGATGGATGGGAAAACAGATACAACGAAGTATATGAAACATGCAAGAAAAATCAAATTGGCATGGCTCTAATTAACAGTAATGAAGCCAAAAGAAAACAAGGTGATTCCTTTGATGATATGAAGAATCACAGTAAAAAACAAAAGTATGATTCTCCCTATTTGTTAGATGAAAATCATCAGCTTGCGGATGCATTTGGAGCATCAACTACACCTCATGTTTTTCTACTTAATAACAATTTAAAATTAGTATACAAAGGTGCCATTGATGATAATTGTGGTGCTAAGAAGGAAGTAAAAGAAAAGTGGTTAGAAAATGCCTTAAATTCTCTAGGTAAAGGAGAGAATATTGAAAATCCAGAAACTAGAAATTCAGGATGCAGCATTAAAAGAATTTAACAAATAAAATTATGCCTCAATTATCAGCAAAATCACATGCGATGCCCGCATCGCCCATTCGAAAATTAGTTCCATACGCTGAAAAAGCAAAAGAAAGAGGAACGATTGTTCATCACTTGAATATTGGTCAACCTGATATTGCAACACCTAAAATAGTGTTAGACAAATTAAAGAATCTCAATCTAAATGTGATTGAATACAGTCATAGTGCAGGGTTTAGTTCCTATCGAAAAGGGCTAGCTGACTATTACCAAAAACTAGGAGTTTATCTAGACGCAGAAAAAGAAATCATGATCACTACCGGAGGTTCAGAAGCCCTTATTTTTGCATTTCAATGTTGCTTTGAACCTGGTAATGAAATTATCATACCTGAACCATTTTATGCTAATTACAATGGCTTCGCCACCACCTGTGGAATTAAAGTTGTTCCGGTAACCGCATCCATAGATAATGGGTTTGCCTTACCTCCTATTTCTGCATTCGAAGAAAAAATAACCCCCAATACCAAGGGAATATTAATATGTAATCCAGGTAATCCTACAGGGTATTTATATTCAAAAGAAGAATTGGATTCACTGAGAAAAATCGTTCAAGAAAAAGATCTTTTTCTATTTGCTGATGAAGTATACAGAGAGTTTTGTTATGACGGAGCCACACACACTTCTGCATTAGAACTAAAAGGGATTGAGCAAAATGTAGTTTTGGTAGATTCCGTATCCAAACGTTACTCCATGTGTGGTGCCAGAATTGGCGCGCTAATAAGTAAAAACCATCAATTTATGGAGATGGCGCTTAAATTTGGTCAAGCTAGATTAAGCCCTCCAACACTAGGCCAAATTGCAGGTGAAGCCGCTCTAAAAACGCCATCTAGTTATTTTGATGATGTATCGGCTGAATATGTAGAAAGAAGAGATATCATTGTAGATGGGTTAAATAAAATACCAGGAGTGAAATGTCCTAAACCTCAGGGGGCTTTTTATTGTATTGCTGAATTGCCCATAAATGATGCTGATCATTTTTGCCAATGGTTACTGGAGAAGTTTGAAATGGAAGGTCAAACGGTAATGCTAGCTCCTGCCTCTGGTTTTTATGCTAACAACAGCGTTAAAAATCAGGTGAGAATTGCATACGTTTTGGATAAAGAACACCTCTATAACGCAGTAAAGTGTATAGAAAAAGCATTAGAGGAATATCCTGGCATTAACTAAATCACAAAAAAAGATATCTTTACTGTAGATGAAGCATCTACATTTATATATACCTCTTCTTTTGAGTTTATCTTTTGGGTGTACCAAGGTGGATAAGTTAAAAGCCAATAATCAAGAGTTTGTAGAAACCATTTTTCCAATTTCAGAGTCTATTACGTATACCATCCCAAATAGTGCTTTAGACTTTACCAATGTCACTCTTGGAGGTACTACTTATAATTTAACCAGCTTTGCCAATTGTGCTGATTTGGCTGTTCCAGCTATACTCACTTTAGGATTAGGTGAATTGGCTTTTACATTAGACTATGATGACTTTATTCCAACTGAAAATCCAAACCCATTGGCCAATCTCGCTCACCAAATTAGACCTAGAAGCTTAAATCTAGAGTTAATCAACATTACGGATTGTGATTTTAGTATGCTTGAAAGGGTAACTCTTTATTTTGTAATGGATTCTGTATCAGGATCAGTAAGTGATTTTACCTTACAAAATCCAGCCAATTTAGATGCCCCGTTTGATGCGGTTAAAATAGGTGAATATGATAACATTCCTGAAAATATTGGTTCAACTATGGCCTTAACCGTAAATGAAGACGCCATATTAGATCAATTCATACATGCTGGCACATTCCAAACTTACATCACTACCACATTTGACAAGGCTTTTACAGCCTCAGAAGCCATCATCAATGTAGATATGGAACTTGAAGTGACATTAAAGAATGAACCTTAATTAAGGTTTAAGGATAATTTCTGTAGCCCCCATTCCAAATTCTTCATATGGAGCATCATAATACTTATACTCGCTGTAATAAATATCTAATTCTTTGCGAATCTCATGCCTAAGCACCCCTTCACCAATACCGTGTATAACTACAATTTTTCGTTGTTGCTTATTGATGGATTGATTTAAAAATCGCCTGAAATGAGTCATTTGAATATTCAGTATTTGACTATTACTCATGCCCTGATACGAATCAATTAAATTTTCTATATGCAAGTCCATTACATCTCGATCTTTACCACCGTATTTTTCTAGATGCTTGAATTTTTTTCGCAAGGCTGAGGCTTGTTGTTCCATTTGATCCGCCTTGTGTTTTTGATTTACCTCTTGATTAAATGCTAAGTTATCGGTCTTATAATCTTCTTTACTTCGTTCTCCTACTAATTCCTTAACATCATAAACCTCATCAAAACCGTATTCATTTTCTAATTCAACTTGATTATCATTTATAATTTTGGTGATGATACCGTGTCCTTCTGCATTAAGAAATCGAACCTTATCTCCAATTTGAAACGGATTCATTACTTCTACTTTAGTTTGGCATAAAGATCGTAATGATCTGCCTTAACAATCTCGACCTCCACAAAATCGCCAATTCTGCAATAAGTAGATTCGTCTTTTCGTATTAAAACTTCGTTGTCAACTTCAGGTGAATCATACTCGCTTCTTCCTATAAAATAATCTCCTTCGGCTCTATCAATCAACACCTTGAACCGCTTACCTACTCTTTGTTGATTGAGCTCATAAGATATTCCGGACTGAAGTTCCATGATGGCATCAGCTCTTTCCTTTTTGACTTTTTGAGGAACATCGTCTTCAAAATTAAAGGCGTGGGTATTTTCTTCGTGAGAATAGGTGAAAATACCTAATCTCTCAAACTGCATTTCTTCCACCCAATCATACATCTCTTGAAAGTCCGCTTCAGTTTCTCCCGGATAACCCGCAATTAGAGTAGTACGTATCGCAATATCAGGGATAATGTTTCTTATATCTTGAATGAGTTTAGTTGTTTTTTCTCTGGTAATCCCTCTACGCATATCCTTTAACACCTTTGTTGACCCGTGTTGTAAAGGAATATCTAAATAATTACAAATTTTAGGCTCTTCTTTCATGACCTGAATCACATCCATAGGAAAACCCGAAGGATAAGCGTAATGCAGTCTAATCCAGTCTATTCCATCTACTTGACACAATGCTTTTAGCAAATCAGCTAGGGCTCTTTTCTTGTAGATATCTAGTCCATAGTAAGTAAGATCTTGAGCGATCAGCATAATTTCTTTCACTCCCTTTTTAGCTAAGGACTTGGCATTGTTCACTAAATCTTCCATTGGAGTGGATTGGTGTTTGCCTCTCATGAGTGGAATGGCACAAAAAGAACAAGGACGATCACAACCTTCTGCAATTTTTAAGTAAGCATAATGTTCAGGTGTTGTAAGCAATCGTTCCCCTACTAACTCATGCTTATAATTGGCATTTAGCGTTCTTAGAATGTTGGGTAATTCTTTGGTTCCAAAATACGCATCAACTTCAGGAATTTCTTCTTCTAATTGATCTTTATACCTTTCAGAAAGACAACCAGAAACATACACCTTTTCTACCAAGCCATTTTTTTTGGCGTCAACAAAATCTATTATGGTATTAATGGACTCTTCTTTAGCATTTTCTATAAATCCACACGTATTGATGATAACAATGGCAGCATCATTTATTTTAGATTCATGCTCCACTTCAAATTGATTGGCCTTTAGCTGTGCCATCATCACTTCGGAATCATATAAGTTTTTTGAGCACCCCATGGTGACCACATTCACTTTATTTTTTCGAAGTGTTTTTGTTTTCATGTCAAGACGTAAATGTGGATCCCTCAAACAGAGCATCTATGTAGCCTGCTCTATTGAATACTTGAAGTTGATCTACTCCTTCTCCTACACCAATATATTTTACCGGAATTTTAAATTGATCCGCTATGCCAATCAATACACCTCCTTTAGCTGTGCCATCTAACTTGGTAATAGCCATGGCATTTACTTCAGTGGCTTTTAAAAATTGTTCCGCTTGCTCTATGGCATTTTGACCAGTTGAACCATCTAACACCAACAAAATTTCATGAGGAGCTTCTGGAATGACTTTTTTCATCACATTTTTAATCTTGGTCAATTCATTCATTAAATTAACCTTGTTGTGTAATCTACCTGCAGTATCGATTAACACGACATCTGCATGATTTGCTTTGGCACTTTGCAGGGTGTCAAAGGCCACTGATGCTGGGTCAGAACCCATCTTTTGTTTTACAATAGGCACACCCACTCTTTCTGACCAAATGGTTAATTGTTCAACCGCAGCAGCCCTGAAGGTATCTGCCGCTCCTAGAACCACGTTGTAACCCTTGTTTTTAAACTGATGGGCTAATTTACCAATGGTAGTGGTTTTTCCAACCCCATTTACTCCCACAACCATGATCACATAGGGCGTATCTGATTTTGGTACTACGTAATCAGCTATATCTTCTACGTTGCTTTCATACAACATATCCGAGATTTCTTTTTTAAGCAGGCCGTTTAGTTCATTAACTCCTACATATTTATCTTGTTTCACTCGCTCCTCTAATCGGTCAATGATTTTTAAGGTTGTTTTTACACTCACGTCAGAAGACACCAACACTTCTTCCAAGTCATCCAGTACATCTTCATCTACTCGTGACTTTCCCGCTACAGAATGAGCAATTTTATTGAAAAAACTTTGCTTTGTTTTTTCCAACCCCTGATCAAGGTCTTCCTTCTTTTGTTTTGTGAAAAAATTTCTCCAGCTCATGATACTGATTTTAAAAAAAAAGCCCTTCCTATCCTTAGAAAGAGCTCTAATTTAATGCGTTTAAGAACAAGTTTAGAACCAGTCCTTTACTCTATCATTGTGAACAATTTCTTCTTTGAATGTGTAAGCACCAGTTTTAGATGATTTAACCATCTTAATCACTTTACTGTGTTGCTTACCTCCTCCTTTTTGTAATGATGCTACTGATTTCTTAGCCATGACTTAATTATTTAATTTCTTTATGAACTGTATATTTTTTCAATATAGGATTGAATTTTTTTATCTCAATTCTATCTGGAGTGTTTTTTCTATTCTTTGTAGTAATGTACCTTGATGTACCTGGCATACCACTATCCTTGTGCTCAGTGCACTCTAAAATAACTTGTACTCTATTTCCTTTCTTAGCCATTTTCTTAATTTTATGGGACGGCAAAGATAAATCATTTATCCTTATTTACAAGACTTTACACATCATTTATTGAATGATCAGCGCATATAATCGGGATAATAAATATATTTGAGGAAAATTAACCTTATGAAATACATTTACCTTTCTTTAATTGCTTTTCTTTTCACTAGCTGCCAAGAAGCTCAATCAGACCAAACAAATCAAGATGAAGCTCCTGTAGAAGTATTGACGTATTATGGACAAGAAATAAACCAAGAGGGCATTTCTAATTATGATGAAATAAAGTCAGCTACTATGGAAACCGGACTTAGCAAAACAAAATTAGAAGGCACCATTGTTCAAACTTGCCCTAAAAAAGGATGTTGGATGAGTCTGGCTACAGCAACAGACACTTTATTTGTTCGATTTCGTGATTATGGATTCTTTGTTCCAACAGATAGTGTAAGCGGAAAAGTAGCTGTAATTGAAGGTGATTTGTTCCTTGACACCATTACCGTAGAAATGAGAAAACATTATGCTGAAGATGCTGGAAAAAGTGAAGAAGAAATTGCAGCTATAACCGAGCCTGAATACGATATCAACTTTATTGCTGACGGTGTAATCATAAAAGATTGAGATTTCCACAACTACTCATATTCATATTCTTAATTGCGGGTTGTAACTCCGGAAATGAAGCTGAAAAAAAGGTCATAATTGACCCCAATCCTACTAGTGAAATGGCACAATTGATGCGGGACATGACCGATGAATTGGCCTCCATTAGAGAAAAATTGATAAATGAGGAGGAATTAGATCAAAACCTATTGGATTTTGCTTTGATTCACGAACAGGAAGTAACGGATCCCTCTTTTAATAAACCTCATGTAAAACCCATGTCTGAAGCGTATGCCTATGCTGTTGACGCTTTTAATGAAAATCCCACCAAATCAAATTATTCTGCTATCATAAACAATTGCCTAAGCTGTCATCAGCTTTCCTGTCCTGGTCCGGTAGTAAGGATTAATAAATTAAAAATAAAATAAACTATTTTATTTGCTTAAATAATTTAGGCTCCTCTTTCATAAGTTCTTCGATTCCCTTGGTAGTTCTAGGAATACATCCAGATAAGTTTTCAGGTAAACTATCCGTAATTAAGATATCATCTTCAATTCTTACTCCTATATTCCACCACTTCGGGTCACATGGCGAGCCTTCTTTGATGTAAATTCCTGGTTCTACGGTAATGACCGTATTGGGTTGAAATTCACCTCTTGTTCCCGCATCATGTACATCTAACCCCAAATAATGGGAGGTGCCATGCATAAAATATCGCCTTATCTCAAAGGGAGATTTTATTAAGCCCAATTCTTGTAATCGTTGAGAAATAACCGTTGTGGCAATGGTATTGGTAATGTAAAACGGATTTCCTGGAACACACGCTTCAATGGCCTTGTCTTGTGCTTCAAGAACAATATCGTAGATGATTTTTTCTTCTTTTGAAAATTTACCATCCACCGGCATGGTTCGAGTTACGTCTGCTGTATAACCATGATACTCAGCACCTACGTCACTTAACAATAAGTGATTACCCTTCATCGTTTTTCGGTTCGTGGTGTAATGCAGTATACATGAATTCTCTGCTGCTCCCACAATAGACGGATATCCCGGATATTCGGCTCCATTCATCTTAAACACAGCTTCTACCACCGCTTCTGCCTGATACTCTTTCATATCTGGTTTTAACACTTTCATCAATTCATTTTGGGCATCGCATGTGATAGAAATGGCTTTTCTCATCAGCATCATTTCTTCTTCTGTTTTGATCTCTCTAAGCTGGTCCATCCATTTTCTAGACTCGCTTTCATCAATGGTCAGGTACTGAAGTATACTATCATTCATAAATGACTTTTTTCTAAACTCTTTCTGAGGATCATGAAAAAACAAAGTATCCATTTGATCTATGTTAAGATCATCCCAAGTAAAGTCATCAATATCATATGACTTTTGCATATCAAGCACTAACTCTGAACCCTCGATGCCTAATTTCTTTCCCACCCACACTTCAGAAAGCGGATTTCTTTTCTTTAACAGTAAAAGTTCCTGAACGGTATCATTTTTAAAAACGGTTGGTTCTTTGAATAAAAATAAAACACTATTGGGTTCATTCAAACCTGTTAAATAGTAAAAATCCGGATCTTGGTGAAACTCATAACTCACATCATTTGAACGTACTTTTTCAGTTCCCGCAAAATAAATAGCCATGGTAGAGTCAGGCATTAATGCCCTTACTTTTTTGCGGTTCTCTTTGTGAAAAGATGCAGGTAGTAAATCTGTATCGTAAATTCCTAAAGAATCAACATTACTTTCATATTTAAATTTCTTAGCTAATTCCTGAGAATAGTGAATTAGACAGCCCCAAACAAAAACGAAGAGTAAAACGATGCGCATAAAAAAAGCCTTACTACTAATGTAATAAGGCTTTTAGAATTGTGAAAATCTTTTTTTATAAATGTCCTTGAACTTTAGCCTCAGCTAACACAGCAGAGATTCCTTTTTTATTAATGGTTCTTATTGCAGCAGCAGAAACCTTTAGAGTAATCCACTTATCTTCTTCAGGAATGTAAAATTTCTTCGTTTGTAAGTTTGGATAAAACTTTCTTTTTGTCTTCTTATTTGAGTGAGAAACATTGTTCCCAGTTACCACTTTCTTTCCTGTTATTTGACAAACTCTTGACATCTTTACTTATTTTGAGGTGCAAATTAAATTCATTTTAGCGTGATTAGCAAATTATTAAACTAATTTTCAACGCTTCTTTTTCTGTTGTTGTTTAGCAATGTCTTCCATTCGCTGCTGGAATCTTGACTTTTTCTTTGGCTTTTTCTTATTCTGCTCAATTTGAGCTCTAATTTTTTCCTCATCAACCATGTATTTTTTAATTCCCCACATGATTCCCATGTTCATGACGTTACCGCACAGGTAATAATAACTTAAACCAGAGGAATAGGTATTAAAAAAGAATAACATCATAATGGGGAACATGTACATGATCACTTTCATGTTTGGCATTCCAGGTCCAGAAGGTGTCATCTGATTGCTATTCATCATGGTGTAAAATAAGGTTGAAGCAGCCATCAAAAGGGTGAATAAACTAATATGGTCGCCATAAAATGGAATTTCAAAACCTAGATCAAGTATGGAATCAAATGAACTCAAATCTTCTGCCCAAAGAAAACCTTGATGCCTCAAATCTAAACTAGCCGGGAAATAACGGAACACAGCAAACAATATAGGCATCTGAATCAAAACCGGTATACAACCTGCCATGGGATTCACACCAGTTTGTCGGTATAAAGCCATGGTCTCTTGTTGCTTTTTCATAGCTGCATTTTTGTCTGTCTTGCCCTCATATTTACTATTGAGTTTAGTAATCTCTGGCTTTAAGACTTTCATCTTGGCAGAAGACACATAATTTTTGTACGTCAACGGCATTATGATGATTTTAACAATTAGCGTTAGTAGTAAAATCACTAACCCAAATCCAACACCCCAAGTTTTAATAAAGTTAAAAATGGGACCTATCATAAATTTATTGACCCATCCAAAAATTCCCCATCCAAGATTGACGATATCTTCCATCTCATTTTCATAAACTGAAAGTAAATCGTAATCGTTGGGGCCAAAGAAAAATTTTAGAGGGACACTTTTTTGAGATGGTAGTTCTACATTAGTGTAATAAGAAATGGTATAGTCGTCACTTTCAAGTTGTCTTTGCACCATTTTACCACTTGTAAACCCATCATTATCGCTAATCAATACAGATGAAAAGAATTTATGCTTAAAGGCTATCCAGTTCATAGTGCCTTGGATTTCCTCTTCCTTGTCAGACCTTTCCGTCATATAATCTCTTCCTTCGCCAAAATAGCGATACATAATTGAACAGATCATTCGTTCATCATCAGCTAATTTTTCAGTTGACAATCCTTTCATCCCCCATTCAAAATCTACTTGCGGATTGATAACATTATCTAAGTTATGGTAATCAATTTGAAATTCAACATCATACTTTCCCTTAGGAAGTAAATAGCTAAACTGTAAATATTGATCAGCTGCACCCGCATTTGCTCTTAGCACTAAAGAACTATCTGTACTCTTGACTGCTTCAAAAAATAAATCTCTAGTATAGATTAAGGAGGAATTCTCTACATCTTCTACAACCAAAGACATAGTCGAAGAGTTTTTTTCAAATAGAGAAAGAGGCTCTTCAATCTCATTCACAAAATCATGATGAGTTTTATACTTATATTTTCCATCATCAGATTTTTCTATCATTTTGGCTTCACTGATTGATCCACCCTTAGAGGATATGCTTAAACTGATCTTTTCATTTTGCAAGACAAAACCCTTTTCAACCCCAATTCCAGATTTATAAAAAACACCATATTCATTGATTAAACGCTGTTGCTCCTTCTGTTCAGCTAATTGAGCACCAATGATACTGTCTTCAAATGAAAGGGAATTTGTATTGGCATCATTATGAATAATCTCCAACGAATCAATCTGCTCTTTAAGTGATTCCTCTTGAATCTTATTTTCTGTTTTTTCTTCTTGTTTGGGTTGTTCTGGTGGTTGGTTTAGCATAAAGAACGCAACCATAACAGCACCTATTAAAATTAACCCTGTAGTTGTATTTCTATCCATTGAAATAATTTTCGAGGACAAATATATTTTTTCTGTAGAAACTTTCCTTAATTCTAAGCAAATATTAAAGAGAGACAAAAAAGGAAAACATATTGGTTAATAACTTTGTGAATAATCCAAAAAACACTTTCTATCAATTTCAGTTTACTAGAGATATTTTTGTGGTAACACGAAAACCATGTTTACTTCACTTTTTGTTAAGAAAAAAATATCACACAAAGAAGTTGCACAAAAGTTTGTTCATCATACGCTTCAAACCATTGATGACACCTATAGTGATTTCTTGGATGCTATTTTTTACGATCCTGAATTAAAAGAACATCCCCCTCTTGATTATAACGATCCTAGAAAATTCTCTTTCATCATAATCGCTGGTAACATGAAGTTTTTTGAACAAATTCTTTCCGCTTATGAAGAGAACAATTTATGTCATGCAATAATTGAAGAAATGGCATTAGCATACGAAACTAATTTTAATGAAATGCAAGCCGAATTAGAAAAGTATTCTTCTTTCATATCTCGTGTTAATCACCCCTCCAAAAATATACTCTATGGTATGTCTAAAGCGGTATTTTTTAAATTCAAACTGGGGAAATTCCAAGAAGATTACTTTGCACAACTCAACACTCCCAACCCAATATTCCTAAAACGGATAGATAATTTAGTTGAAAATTACATCTGGGATTGGAAATCTTTTTTCGACAAAACTAAAATCAAACTTTAACAAACGTTAAAGCGATCAATAGCCATTTTTTTAATGTCATTACCTATAGCCATAGCAGCGGTTGCCGCTGGTGATGGAGCATTAAGAACATGAATACTTTTATTGCCGTACTCTATTCTAAAGTCATCTCTAGTGTCTCCATCTTTTCCTAACAAAAGTGCTCTAACCCCTGCTCTTCCTGGTTTTATATCCTTCATTTCTAACGATGGAATAAGTTTTTGTAATGTTTTTAAAAAAAGTGATTTTGAAAATGCTCTCCTGTATTCATTAATTCCATAACTGGCATTCTTTAGAAAAAGTCGCCACGTTCCACCATAAGTTAACGCATCAACCGTATCTTTTAAACTAAAATCTGTTTTACCGTATCCTTCTCGTTTAAAACTAAAAACAGCATTAGGTCCGCATTCCACATCACCACTAACCATTCTAGTAAAATGAACACCTAAAAAGGGGAATTGAGGATCTGGAACTGGATATATTAAATTTCTAACCTTGTGCTTAGCATGCTCTTCTAATTCGTAATAATCGCCCCTAAATCCTACTACCTTTTCTTTCAAATTTACTTGGTCAATTTTAGCTAACCTATCAGCTTGAAGGCCTCCACAAATTATGATGAAAGTTGATCTTATTTTTATTTTTTCACAAATGATCACTTTTTCGAATTCGCCTTGTTCAATGTCAATAACTTTAGTAGAAGTATACACTTTACTTTTGCTATTTATGCCAAGAGCAACTTGAACCATTTTTTCAGTAGCACCAACAAAATCAATTATACCTGTACATGGAACCCAAATTCCATCTACTCCAGCCACTTCAGGTTCAATTTCTTTGATTTGTTGGGCATTGATACGCTCTAAGCCCTCAATGTTATTTTGAATGCCATTATTTAAAATTTTATCTAGATTTGATATTTCAGAAGCTGATGTAGCTACCACTACTTTACCACAAATATCATGATTGACCCTGTATTCTTTAGCGAATTTGACCAATTCATGTCTACCATTGACACAATTTTCTGCTTTTTTTGAGCCTGGTGTGTAATACAATCCTGAATGGATCACTCCTGAATTATTTCCTGTCTGGTGATGGGCCAATTTAGGTTCCTTTTCAATTAATACTAAATCTTTAGTAGGAAACGCTTTCTGAATCTGATAAAAAGTGGCTGAGCCAACTATTCCACCTCCAACTATGGCAATGTCAAATACTTCTTCTTTCATCAATTAATTTCAATCTCTTGTTTTGGCACTCCAAATAGCATAATTAAACTGATCACAAAAAAAGTAATCAAAGCTAAAACTGAGTTTCTCATACTTCCAGTAATTTGATGAATAAATCCAAATGAAAACATTCCAATTACGATACCTAATTTTTCGGCTACATCATAGAATGAAAAGAAAGATGATGTGTCTTGGGTTTCTTGTGGTATAAATTTAGAATATGTACTTCTAGAAATGGATTGACTTCCCCCCATAACTAATCCTACAAATCCAGCCACACAGTAAAATTCTAAAGGTTCAGTTACTATAAAGGCAATTAAGCAAAGTAATATCCACAGGATAACTGATGTTTTAATGGCAAAAAGATTTCCTTTGGTTTGGGATATTTTAGAAATTAAATGAGCACCTGGAATAGCTATTAGTTGTATCAATAACACACTTACAATCAACCCCAATTTTGCCTTTAGTGCACCTTCTTCTCCCTCACCCCAATTGATTTCCTCAGCCCCAAAATAAACGGCCACTAACATAATAGTTTGTATAGCCATACTGTAGACAAAAAAAGAAAAGATAAATCGTTTTAAACGCCTTGTGAGCACTACATATGACCACACTTTTTTTAGCTCCTTTAATCCTTTAGTATACGTAGATTTATCCTTAATCTTAAATTTTTTTCCCCTTGGTAACTTATTGAGCGTAATGTGACTAAATCCAAACCACCAGAGTCCAGTAATTGCAAAACAAATTCTGGTAAAAAAGTTTCTATCTTCTTCAGGAGTCAAAAAAATTACTGATAGACAAATGATCAATAATAAAACACTCCCAACATAACCCATTGAAAAGCCTTTGGCTGATAACTGATCGTGGTCTTTTTCATCCGCTATTTCAGGAAGAAATGCATTGTAAAAAACCAAACTGCTCCAAAAACCAATACCTGCCAAAACATAAGTTAGTAAACTAATTTCTAGATGGTCAATATTGAAAAAAGAAAGCATCACACAACAGAAAGATCCCATATAACAAAAAAACCTTAAAAATGCTCTCTTATTACCCAGAGAATCAGCTATACCAGTAAGTATTGGTAAAATCATGACCAATAGTAAAAAGTAAGAAGAACTTAAAATGGTTATAAGAGCCGTATTTATAAATTTGAAACCAAAAAAATGGATGTACTTTTTGCCCTCAATAATTTCATGAACTGCATACCCTTCAAAAAAAATGGGAAAAATGGCAGTAGTAATAACAAGAGGGTATACTGAATTTGCCCAGTCATAAAAAGTCCAAGCTTTCTGTATTTTCTTGTTGTTTTTTAATTCCAATTATTTTGTAATTATAAATTCAACTCGTCTATTTTTGGCCAAATTAAGCATACTTAGCCCTGGTGCAGCCGGTTGATCTGATCCAACATCCATAGTTGTAAATCTATCTGCTGAAATTCCTTTTTTAACTAAATAATCTTTAATTGATTTGGATCTGAAATTACCGAGATTAACCAACATTTCATTTTCAGGATCATTTTTAATTGCTTCTTCCTCCTTTTTGTCCGTATGACCATTAAGTTGCAATTTTATTTGTCCATTTTCTTTCAAAAAGTGCGCTAATTCATCCAAAGACTCGTTAAACATATCATCTATTTCTGAAGACTCTACATCAAAATAAACGGTATGTCTCTTCATACGCTCCTCAACTGAAACTTCTTCTCCATTGTCTGCAAAATCCCTATGGTATACGATAGATTCTCTTTGAGTTTTAGCCCCCGTCATGCAATCACAATCAGAAGGATTCTCAATCATAAATACTTCAATGTTGTCTAGGTAGTAATAAGCTTCTGGTCGTTGAGTCCCTTGAAAATTAGCTAGTTTCTTCAGCTTTTGATACTTTGTGTCTTTATTATTATAAAAGTTTCCAATGGTAATGTATTTCTCCTTACCATTAGCCCTGAATGTACCACAAACCGTTTCCCAGTTATATCTTGCATTGTAAATCTTGTTGGAAGCATCTTTAACCACATTAGAAAATTCTTTTCTATTGTTAAAAATAATATCGCCTTTAGAGTCCAACTTCAATGGGTCAACTCCTAAGTGAGCACTTATATTATTAACCGCATACTTGCTCAAATCAGAAAGACTAATGTGGAATTTTACACAATAATCTAGCCCCCCAGTTAATGCACTTATTAATGGAGCTTGTACATAAGTTCTTGGTGTCTTATTGTTGTAGCTATAAACAACTATTCCTGCGTAATTATCTCCATCTTTTGGATGTTCTTTTCCATATAAATTTATTGGTGCACCAATTGGACCTTCCTTTTTCTTAGAAAAAAGATCTGCATTTAATGCAGTTGGCGAACTCCATTCCTTAGCTGCATTAATTTGTTTTAATTTTTTAAACTTCCCTTCTACACTTTCAAAACTTGAATTGGGCACAAGATTATTTTGATCTTGTGCAAATGAAATAATAGAACAACATGTAATTAACGATAGTATTATATTTTTAATCATAATTAATTAATTTGATTTAACAGTCTCAATAAAACATTTTACGTGATCAGGTTTTATATCAGGATAAACACCATGGCCCAAATTAGCAATATGTCGATGACCAGCAAAAGAATTTAGCATTTCTTTCGTTTTATGCTCAATTAAATTAAAGTCACCATACAAAACACAAGGATCTAAATTACCTTGTAAGGTTTTTTGATTTTGAAAAATAGTTTTAGCATCTGAAATGTTCATATTCCAATCAAGACCTATTGTTTCACAGTTTAAACCCTTCATTTGTTCTAATGCAAAATAAGCTCCTTTGGCAAAAACTGTTACAGGAGCTTCATTTATGGCATTACAAATTCGATTGACATATTTCATGCCAAACTCAGCATATTGCTGTTGTGATAGTATTCCAGCCCATGAGTCAAACAATTGAACTAAATCGGCACCAGATTTTATTTGAGCCTTAAGGTACAATATGGTAGTTTCTGTAATTAGATTTAATAATTGGTGAGATAGCTCTGGTTCCCTATATAGAAATGATTTTGCTTTACTAAAGGTTTTTGATCCCTGCCCCTCAATCATATAAGCGAAAATTGTCCAAGGAGCACCAGCAAAACCAATTAAGGGAACCCTACCTTTAAGTTCAGATTTAGTGATTTTTATGGCTTCTAATACGTAGGACAACTGATCATTTACATCGGGTACAGCAATATTTTTTAAATCTTTTTCGCTTTCAAAAGTCTTTGGAAAATATGGACCTTTTTTTTCAATCATTTCATAAGTTAGCCCCATTGACTGTGGAACTACTAAAATATCAGAGAAAATGATAGCAGCATCTACATCTAAAATATCAACTGGCTGTATGGTAACCTCAGCCGCAAGGTGGGGTGTTTCTACTAGTTCTTTAAATCCACTTAATGCGTTTCTAATTTGCCTGTATTCTGGCAAAATCCTACCCGCTTGTCTCATTAACCAAACTGGAGTTCTTTCAATTTTTTGCCCCTTTGCTGCTCTAATTAAAAGATCATTTTCTAATTTCATAGTGCAAATGTATAAAAGACAACAAATAAGCTGTTTTTTTTATCTAAATACCCTTAGACTTTCTTTAGCGTTTATTGCTATTATTTTCAATTATGACTACTACAGTCAAAACCAAGCTGATCATCATTCAGACTCTATTGCCATAATAAAAACCTATAATAATCAAGAAATAAGAGGAATATTAATTGAAGAAAATAAATACTCTATAACTATTGAAACTGGTAATGAAGAAAGAACATTTTATAAAAACAACATCTACAGCATTAGATATATCACTCGAGAACAAATTTTTGAAACCAAAGAATTTGAAAATCCAAATCCAAATTATACTCGCTATTGTTTTATGCCATCATCATTTATTTCTGAAAAAGGAGAGTTTAATACGATTTCACACTACTTTGTAACCGCAAATTCAAAAGTGGGCTTACATGATAACATTGAATTTTCAATTGGTAATTTTCTTCTTTTCAATTTATTTTCTAGCCTAACTTTTTCTAAAAATATCACCAATTCATTTCTTGGACGAAGGTCTATTACTGCTGCAGGATCAATAATGGGCAATTACCTTATTGATATCAATAATTCTCCCACTAATTTATTTAATGGCTGGGGAGGAAATGCCAGAATTACTTTAGGAAGTAAAAACAGGAATTCTACAATTGGATTTATAGGGTATAATATAAATGTTTTAGGAGGTATTTTTTATGGCGGTTACTTTGGTAGCCAAGTTAAACTAAGTGAGCGATTTACTTTAGCAGGGGAGAGTGTTGGATTAACCATTGACAATGTGCAGTTCATCTTTTTGAATAGTATAGTTTTAAATTGGATTAGAAATGAGTATGAAGACTGGAGCATAGGTGTTATATACGCAGGGAACAACATCCAAAACAACATGATAAATCTTCAGAACAATACGATTGTTATTCCCTATGTAGGATTTCAAAGAAAATTTTAATTCTATCTAGACATGAAGACAAACCCCTTCTTTTCTATAAATTCTCCATTATTCATATTCTTTGCAATTACCTTCCATAGGTAAGTTCCATTGGATACATATGAACCATTTTGTTTGCCGTCCCAATAATCAGTTGGGTTTTTTGTTTCAAATATCACTTCACCCCACCTATTATACACCTGAAAGTCATATTCATTAGGATCTATTTTATCACCTACAGGAAAAAATTCATCATTTAATCCATCACCATTAGGCGTGAATGAATTCGGAAGGAACAATGCAAACTGGCCTTCAACTAATTGGTAATTATACGCCGTATCCGTACAACCATTTTGATTTTCAACTATAAGCTGAACTAGATAAGCATATTCATCTTGGTCAGGAAAATTGAATATGGGATTTTGATCAAAATTGGTTCCTAAAATAGTTGCATTACTGTCCATAAAATTCCATTCAAAAAGTACCACATCATTTGATGAGGTATCCATAAACTGGACCGAAGGGGTCAATACTGAAACGGGATTCGGAACTGAAAGAAATCCTGCTACAGGGTAATCATAAGCTTCAATTAAATTGTAAAATGTAGTATCATTCACACAACTTTCTGGAGAAGTAACTTGAAGAGATACATGATATTGTCCAGGTTGATTATAAACGGTGGATACAGAATCGTTATTAGTAGAGGTTACTCCGTTACCTAAATTCCAAAGACAAGCTTGAACATTTGAAGATAGAGTAATGTTTGTAAATTGAACGGTAATGGGATAACAGCCATCTACCACATCCGCATCAAAAAGAACAGTCGGTAGATCATGCCAATCAATTTGAAGTGAATCTGATTTCATAGGTGTTTCACAATTGTCTTCTACCGTTACAGTATAATTTGTGTAAGCATCTATAGGGGTCGGAGTAATAGCAGAGGAATTTCCTATAGTTATGGATGAAATGAAATTTCCATTATCATCTGACCAAGAAAAGATATATGGTCCACCATTACCTCCATTTGCCGTTGCAAAAAGTGAAGCAGTGTCATAGGGGCAAATTGTGGTATCATTATAAACTGATAGTAAAATTGGAGGATTCAATGCAACTAGTACTGAATCTTGATCCGAAACACAATTAGAAGAATCAATCACGTTAACTTTGTAATATTGGGAATAAGTTGGATTCACTTGGTGCGGGCCATTACCAGCCAAGGATGACCAATTAAAAGTATAAGGTTGAGTTCCACCAGTGGCCGAAGCTGAAATAGTAGCTGTTCCACCAATACAAATAATGCTGTCATTACTCATTGAAAGTACAATTGGAATTCCATCTGGAATGGTGATTATTGTATCAGCATAACAACCTGTTGTATCTACAGATCTGATCGTATAATTACCAGCTGAAAGACTATCAAAGAAAAAACCTGTTGTTACATTACTGTCAGAAGCAAATAAATTTACACCAATTCCATCAAGTAGCTGTATAATCCAGGGTGGACCATCAGTGCCACCAGGAATTCCAGTTATAGAGGCGTCACTACCACCATAACATGTAAGCCCATCAATAGTTGGAATGGGTTTATCACATGTATCACATAATACATTAATAATCGTACTTGCCGTATCAGTACATCCTCCATTCAAATCAGTGACTAATACTGAATATTGCGAAGTAACCATAGGGATAGCTATCGTATTTTGAGAAGTATCACTTGTTAAAAATGATGGCGGAGTCCATTGAAAAGAATAATTAGCTGGATCTGGAATAGTTGGACATATTTTGAACCTTGTCACGGGTCTGTTAGAAGAATTGGTTGCTGTTGAAGTGTAAGAACATGCATGTTGTGTATCACTTCTGTAATAAATAACGGAGTTATAATTAGTGACCGTGTAAGGAGTAGACCAATTTCTTGTATAATTTGTACTGAGGTTATCGTAGCAAATTTCAACAATAAGATTTGAAATCCCATCCCATTCGTATGCTGTAGTGAGTTGAAGCGTGTTCCAACCCAAATTTACAACTATATTTTGTGGTGAAAATACTTGGGTTAGACCAGATTGCCAAGTCGTTAATGATGATTGACTAGTACAACCCATCTTAATCTGATAACTGTTAAAGTTATTTGTTGCTGTGTTCTGAGCAGTTGTTTCCCATGAAATCTCTGTAATTTTACCTCCAAACATTCCGGCTGCTTGTAACTCTGAGGCTCTGAATAGGAATTGATGTTTGGCATTTTTATACCAATTACCAAATGGAGCTGGGAAAACTGTGTTTCCATTAGTACCCATATTAGATCCCACATTTACAGTGGATGGAGGAGCAGAACAAGCAGTTGATCCACTAGGACCACATACTGCAGGAATTCCTCCTCCCAAATCAACTGACATAAATACAGAATCCCCACATAAAATACTGGTATCGCTAACCGTGAGCGTAATATCTGGTGAGTAAGAAGGAACTACATCGATTGTCAGGGTATCTACTTTTACACAACCTAAAGCACTTGTTATGGTAACTTCATAATCAAAAACACCTGGCATATTTGAACTGAATGTAGGATTACTTATAGTACTATTACTTAGATGTGTAGGTGGTTGCCAATCATATGTGTAAGTTCCGCTTTGTACAGGATTTGCATTAAAATCTATAGTAGCATTTAAACAAGTTGAAGAACCTGTTTGCGTTAAAGAATATATAAAATCGGGTACAACGGTGACCACTACGGTGTCAATATTTGTACAGCCACCGGCTAGGTTACTGGTTACTTCGTAGGTAGTAGTATAAGCTGGATTAGCAACTGGATTTGGACAATTGTTGCAAGAAAAATTATTTCCTATACTAATAGGATCGCCCGTTATAACATTCCATACAAAATTAGATCCTCCTGAAGCTTGTAGTTGAGTCCCTAGCCCTTGACACATGGTTACATTTTGACCAGCATAAGTGCTGGTAATTACAGTTACTCCTACAGCTGCTGATGAGATTCCAACTATAGGACAGGCGTTATCATTCACATCGATACTTATAGTAGAGAAAGGATTCGTTCCAGGTGCTATCACAAAACAAAACGTAGCTGTTGCAGGGCTGAAGTATGAGTTTTGGGTTATTGTTGCACCGGGGAACAATTGACTTACGTTGGAAGAAATATAAATGGAATCACCTGGTGAATCAGTAAATGTAAGATCAAAACAAACACTATCTCCCTCACATACTTGTATATCTAATGGACCAGTCAATACACCATTACTATTAAAATTAGTGATTCCACCAGTTGGTGGTGCTGGATTAACATTTGTACAACCAGCAACATTTATGATTTCAAATTGAAAATCTTGAATTACACTACCCACTAAATTTCCAGAAGCATCAAATTCCTGAATTAATACAGTAACCACAAAATTACCAGTGGCTGTTGGAGTAAATGTAATTTCCCCCGTAATTGGATTAATATTAATACCTGGAATAGGTACTGCACCAGAGAAACCACCTTGATAAGGTGCAGTAGTTGTTGGTCCCGTCATGGCGTTAATCAAAGAATAGTGTAAAGAATCACCATCCGGTTCATAAACTCCAAAATTATAAATAACAGGTTGGTTAATGCAATAGTATGGTATTGGCTGAGAAGTAATTACAGGTGAAGAGTTTGAAGGAGAAGTATTACTATTAAGCACCGTCTCCCAATAATAATCATTCCCCGTACCTGTCAGATTATTAGAGCTATTTCTACAACAATCTTCAAAAGCAAATGTCCAACTATTACACGTACCTGGAAGCGTAATAGTGTCTTGCCACACATGCATGTATACACCAGGAAGTGATCCTCCATTACATTCACTTAATGGCAACGATGTAATACACAATTGAGACACTTCATCCTGAAAGACAATATTTGGAAGTTGAATTATAGTGGGAAATGGGATCCCGCAATTATTACTAACATCTATTGATTCAGGTAAATTTGAATAGAAAGATGTTCCACAATCTTCAAAAACCGTAAGGGTGATTACAAAAGTATTAGGACCTACATTTTCATAAGTAATATTTCCACCTGGAACGTGTGAAGCATTAACATATATGAATGAGACTATAAAAAATAATGAAAGACAACTTTTTCTGATACATTTGATCATCCGCACGAATTTAGTAGTTTTAAACTAATTACACAACGGGAAATTTATTCAAAGTTGCCCTTAACTAAGACTTTTTTTTCTTAGCTAATTCCCCTCCTATAAAAGTCCCCTCTATAATTTGCTGCTGAAAATCTTTCATCCCCCCAGGTGTATGTGGAACCATCACCGTATTATTGTTTTCATTTGCTCCAATAGCAGTTAATGTATCAAAATACTGAGTCATCAAAACAAATTGCATTATTTCTTGAGGATCAACTTCTTGAAGTGCCTTCTGAAAGTCTTCAACTGATTCTTTAAAACCTCTAACGATTTCAAGACGCTGTTTTGCAATACCTTCACCCGATAATCGCTTAGAGTCTGCTTCTGCCTCTGCTCTTTTAACAATTCTAATTTTTTCCGCTTCTGCTTCTTGAATAGCAGCTTCTTTTTCTCTAGTAGCAGCATTAATTTTATTCATAGATGCTTTTACCAGTTCATCAGGGTTAATGTCAGTTATTAATGTTTTTACAATTTTATAACCATATTGCTCCATCTGAGCAGAAATATTATCTCTTACTGCAATAGCAATGTCATCTTTTTTTGCAAAAACATCATCCAAAGGTAATTTAGGAACTTCGGCTCTTACTTCATCAAATATGTAAGAAGCAATTTGTCCGTGTGGATCATCTAATTCATAAAATGCTTCGTAAACTTTATTAACAATAATTCGGTACTGCACTGATATTTTTAAAATAACAAATACATCGTCATTTGTTTTAGTTTCTACATCCACATCAAGCTGCTGTATCCTTAAATTTTCCTTAGAGGCGACAGACTCAATTAAAGGTATTCTCAATTTCAAGCCAGGTTGAGCAATTCTATTAAATTTACCTAATCTTTGTATTACCCAAGACTGTCTTTCCGGGATAATCATTATTGATCTTATTAAAAAATAAAAGGCAATTACATAAATAATTATGTTAAATATGTTGAGTGAATACATCATGTTGTAATTTTCCATGTTATAAATTTCCTGTAAGGTACTTAATTTTAAGGATTTATAACGTTTTCTGAGTAATTTTTATAATTCTCAATGTTATCAAATTTTTCATCATCAATAACCATATCAGTATTCTCTCTAACCTGACCCAAATGATAAAAAGGAACTTGGTGGTTTTGACAAATTGATTTTAAAGAATCTATATTATTCTTTTTAAGAGAAACCACTACCCTTCCTTGAGATTCACCAAACAAAAAAGCGTCCTTTCTAATTTCCTTTGAGGTTGATATGGAGCAACCATAGTTCCCATTCATACCCATTTCAATAAGAGATACAAACAAGCCTCCGTCAGCACAATCATGAGCAGCATTTACAGTCCTTTCAGCAATCATTTCAGCAACACATTTATGCAATTGATGCTCTTCCTCTAAGTTGAAATATGGTGCAGGAGATGCTTCAACACCATGATATTTTACCAAATACTCTGAAGACGAAATGTCATTTACCAATTTTCCTATTAAAAATATTTCATCCCCAGCAGATTTAAAATCTAAGCTCATAATATTTCTTACATCATCTAAAATTCCAATCATTCCAATGGTAGGTGTTGGAAAAACAGGTACTTCTTTTCCATCAATAACTGATTGATTGTAAAAACTTACATTACCACCGGTTACAGGAGTAGAATACTGCATACAAGCTTTTGACATCCCTTTAATTGCACCCACAAATTGCCAATAGGATTCAGGGTGATAAGGATTGCCAAAATTTAAACAATTTGTAACAGCAGAAGGAACACCTCCACTAACTACAATATTTCTTGCAGCTTCAGAAACAGCAATCGAGGTACCCACTTCTGGATCTGCGTGCACATACCGTGAATTACAATCAACTGACATAGCAATTCCTTTCCTTGTACCCTTTACTAAGGCAACCCCAGCATCAGAAGGGTGATTAGTGGAAATATTGTTTGTACCTACCATGCTGTCATATTGCTCATAAATCCATCTTTTTGAAGCAATGTTTGGTTGCTTAAATAAAAAAGTGGCAACATCTCTTAAATCTGAAGGTTCCTCAATAGTATCGATATCAAATTTTTTATATTCTTTAAAATAAGATGGTTCACTGTAAGCTCTATCATAGATAGGAGCACCACCACCAAGTACTAATGAAGAAGGGGGAACCTGAGCAACTTTTTCTCCATTTTGATAGAAATTTAATTCATCACGATCTGTGATTACACCAATTTTTTCACAATTTAAATCCCACTTATCAAATATTTGCTTAACTCTCTCTTCCTCTCCTTTTTTGACCACCACCAACATACGTTCTTGAGATTCAGAAAGTAAGATTTCCCAATCTTTCATATCTTTTTGCCTAGTAGGGACTTTGTCTAAATCAATGTCCATACCGACTCCTCCCGCAGCACTCATTTCAGATGTGGAACAAGTTATTCCAGCAGCGCCCATATCTTGCATACCCACAATAATATCTGTTTTAGCGAGCTCCAGACTTGCTTCTAATAATAGTTTTTCCTGGAAAGGATCGCCAACTTGAACAGCTGGAAGATCATCCATGGATTCTTCCGTAATATCTTTTGAAGCAAATGCAGCACCATGTATACCATCTTTTCCAGTGGAGGAACCTACGATAAATACAGGGTTCCCAGGACCAGCAGCCTTAGCAGAAATCAAATGATCTGTATTCATTATTCCTGCTGAAAATGCATTTACTAATGGGTTTTGATCATAACTTTTATCAAAAAATACTTCACCAGATAAAACCGGCACACCGAATGAGTTACCGTAATCACCTATTCCTTTTACAACCCCCTTTAAAAGCCATTTGGTTCTATCACTATGGTATTCACCAAATCGCAAAGAATTCATTTGTGCTATAGGGCGTGCACCCATAGTAAAAATATCTCTATTAATACCACCTACACCAGTAGCAGCTCCTTGGTAAGGTTCCAATGCGCTTGGATGATTATGCGATTCGATTTTAAAAGCACAAGCAAGTCCATCACCAATATCAACCAATCCAGCATTTTCTTCACCTGCTTTCACTAACATATGAGGGCCATCCTTGGGCAATGTTTTTAACCATTTTATCGAATTTTTATAAGAACAGTGCTCTGACCACATAACTGAGTAAATACTTAATTCCGTAAAATTGGGCTTTCGATCTAGAATTTCACATATTTTATGGTATTCTTCTTCAAGTAACCCTAATTCTACGGCTTGATCAACTGTGGCAAAACTGTTCATTATAATCATTTTTTAAAAACGGGACAAAAATAATTAAAGTTATATGAGTAACGTCTAAATTTTGCATCATTTACTAACATATATCCCCGGTTTTCAATTATTTTACTAGAATATAAAATTTAGATTATTGATTTTAGTCATTATTTATCTGTTTATTTCATTTACTATTTTAAGAAAATGGAAAATTTTACAGTTTGAAAATGTATCAAGCTTCCATTTATTATTAGCCTTTTTTATTAAACTTATTGGAGCAGCCATTCTATTTTATATATACACTGATTTCTACAGAGAAAGACAAACAGCAGACATTTTTAAATTTTACGATGATAGCCTTGCATTAACTCAGGTGTTTTATACTTCCCCAATAGACTTTATTAAAATCATATTAGGTATACATGAAGATCATTTTATTATGGATTATTTCATTAACATGAATCATTGGGATAACAGCTACGAATCTGTTATTACCAATGAATCAAGAATCGTTATCAAAATATGTGCAATTTTCAATTTAATTAGCTTTAATAATTACTCAGTAAATATGATATTATTTACGCTTATTGGGTACATAGGAATTTTATTAATAATTAAAAGTATAATTGATGTTTTCCCCTCAAAACATGCCCTTTATTTATTTTGGTCAGTTGTACTTTTTCCATCTATTTTTATTTGGAGTGCAGGTATATTGAAAGAGCCTCTCATTTTTTTTGGATTAGGAGTGTTTTTATTCGGAATTACAATGATCCTCAAAAAAGAAGATAATAACATGAAAACTTGGGTATTGATAATAGTAGGATTATTCATACTGTTGAAAGTTAAATTTTACATTTTTTGCTGCCTTTCACCAACAGTCATCATGTTATACCTTAGTGTTATAAAACAATACAAACCAATGCGTTTATTATTTGCGATTTACTTCGTTATTGTTTTGGCCATTTTTGCTTTACATCAATTACCTTTTGCTTTCGATCCTATTGAACTGCTTTCAATTAAACAACAAGACTTCACAAAACTAGCCACATTCTACATGGCTGGTAGTTATTTTGAAACACCTCAAATTAATGGGAATTTTATAGATTTCATCACTGCTTTACCTATAGGTTTATTTAATGGCCTTTTAAGGCCTTTACCATGGGACATAAGTAAAATAATACATGTGCTTCCATTAATTGAGAGTGCACTAATTATTGGAATTGCCTCTTTTGTTATATTTCGTTTTAATAATAAAGGTTTATCATTAAGCATCAATAGTAAAGTTTACATTACAAGCTTCTTATCATTCACATTACTACTTTACACTTTAATTGGCATCACTACACCAGTTGTTGGCGCCCTAGTTCGTTACAAAATTCCAGGAACATTATTTTTAATTTTGAGTATTTATATTTTGCATGTTCAAAAATTAAATCATGAAAAAAATTAGCATTGTTTTTATCTTATTTTTAACCTTATCAATAACAGGTTGTATATCTAAAGATAAGGTTGACCTTATTATTCACAATGGAAAAATTTACGCCTTGGATGTCAATGAAAAAATTCATGAAGCATTAGCCGTTCACAATGGAAAAATAATAAGCCTAGGAAAAAACAATCAAATATTAAACAAATACCAATCTGAAAATAAAATAGATCTTAAAGGAAATGTGGTATATCCAGGATTTATAGATGCACATTGTCATTTACTAAGTTACGGATTACAAAAACAACAAGTCAACCTATCATCTTGTCAATCATTTGAAGAGGTTATAACTAAATTGAAAGAATTCTCAAAAGAAAATAACTCTAAATGGATTATTGGGAATGGCTGGGATCAAAATAAGTGGCCTTCAAAAAAATGGCCTACCAACGAGAAATTAAATGATGCTTTCCCCAAACACAATGTTATTTTAAATAGAATTGACGGACATGCACTAATGGCTAACAGCATGGCTATAAACTCATCAAATGTAAATCCAGATACAGTGATTTATGGAGGTCACATAGAAATTATAAATAATCAACTTACTGGAATATTTGTTGATAACGCCATGGACTTGATACTAAATCAAGTTCCATTACCCTCCGAAGAACAAAATAAAAAAGCCCTCATAACTGCTCAAAACAAATGTTTTTCACTTGGGCTTACAACTGTTGATATTGCTGGTCTAACTAAATCTAATGTGGAACTGATAAGAAAACTTCATGATTCTGAAGAGCTCAAAATCAAAACATATGTCATGTTAACTGATAATGAAGAAAATTTCAATCATTACGTATATAATATGAATGGACCAATAAAAACAAACAAATTAAATGTACGGTCATTCAAGTTTTTTGCAGATGGCTCATTGGGATCAAGAGGGGCGTGTTTAATTAACCCCTACTTAGATAACCAAAGAACATACGGGCAACTTTTACAAAATATAGACACATTTAATGTAAAATTGAACACGCTAAAATTGTATGGATTCCAAGCATGTACACATGCAATAGGTGACTCTGCTAACAGAATTATAACGAATTCCTATGCCCATGTTTTAGGGGGGGCAAATGACCTTAGATGGCGAATTGAACATGTACAATGCATCACAGATGAAGATATTATTAGTATTGGTGAAAATAATATTATTCCTTCTGTTCAGCCAACACACGCCACCTCAGATTTTAGCTGGGCAATTAGAAGGTTAGGTAAAAAAAGGTTAGAAAACTGTTACCGCTATTACCAACTCAAAAGCCAAAACAACATAATTGCTCTTGGAACCGATTTTCCCGTTGAAAAAATAAACCCAATTCACACTTTTTACGCAGCAACTTTTAGGAAAAATTACAATGAAGAACCAATAGGCGGTTTTCAATTAAAAGAATCTCTCAGTAGGATCGATGCTTTAAAAGGCATGACTATATGGGCAGCTATTTCCAATTTTGAAGAAAGTGAAAAGGGCTCTATTGAATTAAATAAAGCTGCAGACTTTACCATTTTAAATAACGATTTAATTACCTGTAGTGAAGAAGCAATTTTAAATACCAAGGTTTTGTACACCATAGTAGACGGTGAAATTGTTTATAAAAACTAAATTAATTTTTAAGGATTATTTTGAGCTCGGTTCTTCTATTGATTTGATGCATTTCGTCCTCACATTCATTGTCATTTCCACATTGATTTAATAGTTTTGACTCTCCATAGGCTTTATAATTCATTCTAGTTTTTTCAACACCCTTGGCTTGGAAATAATTCACTATTGTATTCATTCTTCTTTCAGACAATTTCATATTATAGGAAGCGGAGGCAGTTGAACTTGCATGGGAATGAATTTGAATTTTCGAATCCGGAAATTCATTTAGCGTCATAAATAATGTATCCAAGTGTGGAATATATTCGTCACCTATTTTAAATACATTAGTGGGGTAATAAACAACAAAGTTCTCTATTCGCAATTTTCTTTCTTCTTTAGCTATTTCAATTTCATCCTGTAATTCTTCCATCGTAGTTAAATGGTACTTTGAAGAAACTAATCTTTTAAATTCAAACATACCGTATTCATCCTTGTCCAAGGTGACAAGAACTCGATTATCTCTTGTTAAAATTTCAATTAGTAAATCTTGATCATAATAAACTGATCCCTCATCAATTTTGAAAATTAAGTCTTCTAATAATGGAAGATTGTCCAACTTAAACCTACCAAATTCATCTGTTTCAGAAACCAATAATAAGTTACCATCCATGTCAAGAACTTCAAACTTTATTCTCTCATTAACACCATCTTTAAGTTTAAACAAGCCTGTAATTAACATTCTTTCTTCAGAAAAAAACAATTTATCAAGTTCATCATTAAATAAGGATAGATTCGTTGTCTTTTCATAATCTAAAAGCCTATAATTGAATATTCCTGAAGGGCTATTGGTAAGTGTAGCCATTAAATGATCTACATTATTATAAATTTTAAGAAGTAGCTCTCCATCTTCATCTACCTTAACAAGGTAATTAGAACCATATGGCAGTTTTTCAAAAACAAAATTTCCAAACTCATCCGTTTCTGTTTGCATAATGATATTCCCATCTTCATCTACAAGATATACCATCATTTTTCTGGATATTTGATCACCTGATAGTTTTTGGAATTCTATTTGTCCTCTAAAATCATATAAACCAATGTCTAAATTTATATCTCCTTCGTCAATTAGACTCAATGTTCCAACGTAATCAGTAGCTAGTTTTCTAAAAATAAATTCCCCTTTATCATTTGAAAGTAGCATGGTATTATCATTTTCTTGAAACAAAGTTAGAACGACATCTCCTTCTGCATTAAGTTTTATGGTATACTTTTTACCTGCAGGTATGTAATCAAAATTAAAATGGCCATTATCATCTGTTGATGTAACAGCAAACACATTGCCCTCATCATCAAGGAGCATCACCTCAAGGTTTGAAGGCACTTCCTTTAATTTAAAGTATTCAAACATACCAGAAAGGTTCTGAAATTCATTATTAAAAATGGCCTTTTCAATCATTTCAAAGGAGAATATATCATCATTGTGGATTTGATCATGAATACTATCATTTCTGTTGGAAACAAAATAACCAGTGGATCCATCAACATTAAATACGATTCCAAAATCATCTTGCTCAGAATTAATGTTACCTCCCAAGTTGAAATGATTGGACCATTGATCTGAAATATCATCTGAACTATCAACTTTATGAGCTACAAATAAATCATAGCCTCCTTTTGTGTCATAGCCATTGGAAGAAAAATATAAATCTTTGCCTTCAATCATAGGGAATATTTCATTAGCATCGCTGTTTATTTTATTGAGGGGTTTCGGCTCTGTCCAGTTTCCATTTTCCTTTTTGGAATAAAATAAATTTAACCCTGCATGCTCGCATGGCATATCGGATGAAAAAACTAATAAATTTCCATCATCTGACAGAGTAGGATGAGAATAATTATATTTTGAATCACAAAAGGTCAATTTTTCTTTATCCTTTAGTTTCCCATCCTCTATGACCAAACTAAATAATTGAACGTTCAAGTTGTTATCTCCATTCCTCTTGTTTTTACCAACGTATTCATTTTCAACATACACCGCATTTTTAAAAGCCTTGTCAAAAGTGATTGGGCCCACATTTAAATGAGATACTAAAAAATGATTGAAAATTTTCACTTTTTCGAACGCCACAGAATCTACTGTTGTGAAATTAACAGATGACCTGAAAATATTATAATGATTAGTTTCATGCCAGTCAGACATACCATACGTATTTTTGTTCCACTCCCTATTTGAGCAAAACACCAATTCCATATTAAAAAAAACTGGAGAGATATCAGAATAATTAGAATTTAATCCGTATGTCTCAAAAACTTCAAAAATTCGTTCCTTTTTGACCCTTAAAGAATCTCCTTCAAATGAATAAACAGGAGTTGAAAAATTCAACAAAAAAAAGAATGATATGCACCCAATTATTTTTATCATTAGAAAAATCTTGGTGATATGTTTGGCACTTTTTTATTCAAGAACTGGTCAAAACCAATAAAAATTTCATGAGATCCTGAGCTTATTGTTCTTACTGCACTAAAATCATAATCATAACTATATCCAAATCTCATCTGATCAGTAATGTTGATTTCAAATAAACATACTAAGTTTTGAGTGGAGCGATAAGAAAACCCTACCCACAATGTTTTTTTAAATAGTAAACTGGCATTCAAATCAAAATTGATTGGGCTTAATGGAGAGTACTTTACTAAAAATGACGGTTTAAGTAGTATGTTTTGATTTAGCTCATATACACCACCAGATGCCAAATTAAAATAACGTTGAAGCTCAAAGCTTGAAAGACTATCTTGTCTATTGTTATTTAAAGTGAAATTATCCTCTAACAGATGACTAGCACTAAGACCGGCATAAAAAACATCCGTAAAAAAGTACATTCCAAAATCTACATTTGGAATAACAGCACTTATCATGGTGTTATTCCCATATAATTGGTCATTGTAAAAATTTAAATCACCTTGATTGTTTTGGACCGAAATAATTCCGCTTCGAACACCCATAGATAAATCACCAAAATTAGTTTTAATATGGTAGGCATATGTACCCTGAACAGATTGAACCTTTGTTGGACCTAATTCATCCATCATGAAATTTACTCCTAGAGCCATATTCTTTCTATGAAAAGGAGAATGGGCAGATAAATTAATTGTTTTTGGTGCATCTTCTAACCCAGTCCATTGGATACGATGTAGCAAAACACTACTTAATGCATCTCTTGATCCTGCATAGGCAGGGTTTATCGTAAATTGATTGAACATGTATTGACTATACAATGCGTCAGACTGACCATCAGAAATGTATGCCATTAAATTAAAAGTTAAAGTCAATATGTAGGCTATTCTTTTCAATTGGCTGCGAAAGTAAAAAAGCTTATTCAAAAATAAACTATAAAAACAACATATGTTAAACTAATCTTAAAAGTAAGAGAGTAAGTGCAGTAATAAATTGATTTTGCTAAATTTGCCCAACCCTATAATATGATTGAAGAAAACAAACAAAAATTTACTGGTGAAGGTCTTACTTATGACGATGTACTTCTAGTCCCCGCTTACTCTGAAATTTTACCTCATCAAGTTACACTTTCAACCTACTTTTCTAGAAATATTAGGATTAATACGCCTATTGTTTCAGCAGCTATGGATACCGTTACAGAACATGAGTTAGCTATTTCAATAGCACAACAAGGAGGGATTGGTGTCATTCACAAAAACATGTCTATAGAACATCAAGCAAAGGAAGTAAGAAAGGTCAAGAGATCAGAAAGCGGAATGATACTTGATCCGATTACTGTTGACGAAAAAGCTACCATTGGGGATGCTCTTCAATTAATGGCTGAATACAAGATAGGTGGCATTCCAGTAATAGACAATAGAAAATTGCTATTAGGAATAGTTACCAACAGAGATTTAAGATTTGAGAAAGATCTAAAAAAGAAGGTAAGTGATGTAATGACAAAAGATAATTTAGTTACGGCTAATGAAGATATCGATTTAATTAAAGCTGAAAATATATTACAACAACATAAAATAGAAAAGCTCCTTATAACAAATGATGATAATAAGTTGGTTGGTCTTATTACTTTCAAAGATATCATCAAAGTTAAACAGCACCCTTTAAGTTGTAAAGATGAATTTGGAAGACTAAGAGTAGCTGCAGCTGTTGGTGTTTCCAAAGACACTTTTGAGAGAATAGAAGCTCTAGTGGACTCAGGAGCTGATGCAATTGTAATTGATACTGCTCATGGTCACTCTAAAGGAGTTATACAACTTTTAAAAGAAGTTAAAAAGAAATTTAAAAACTTAGATGTGGTTGTTGGTAATGTAGCAACTGGTGAAGCTGCAAAAGATCTTGCTCATGCTGGTGCTGATGGTATTAAAGTTGGAATAGGTCCAGGATCCATTTGTACAACTCGAGTAATTGCAGGTGTTGGCATGCCTCAACTCTCTGCTATCATGAATGTCTCTAATGCCCTTAAAGATGCCGGTATTCCAATAATTGCTGATGGTGGGATAAGGTTTACAGGAGATATACCAAAAGCTTTAGCAGCTGGAGCAAGTAGTGTAATGATGGGATCTATGTTTGCTGGAACAGAAGAATCTCCAGGAGAAACCATCATTTATGAAGGCAGAAAGTTCAAATCCTATCGTGGAATGGGTTCATTAGAAGCCATGCAGAAAGGTTCGAAAGATCGTTATTTCCAAGAAAATGAAGATGATATAAAAAAATTAGTGCCAGAAGGAATTTCTGCTAGAGTTCCATACAAAGGCACATTAAAAGAAGTAATGCACCAACTTATAGGAGGTTTAAGGGCAGGGATGGGATATTGTGGAGCAGAAAATTTAGAATCATTAAAAGGGGCAAAATTTGTCAAAATAACTCACTCTGGAATGATAGAAAGTCATCCCCACGATGTTGCTATCACAAGGGAAGCTCCAAATTATAATCTTAGATAAAATCATAAAATTTAATAGAATGAAACTGACCTGGTTATTTTCAATTGTATTTATTTACGCAAACGTATTCTCTCAAGAACAAGAAATTCTCACCATTAACGGAGAGAAAATTTACAAGACTGAATTTGAACAAATTTATTGGAAAAATAAAAAAGAAAAATTGGCTACAAAAGAGGACTTGGATGAGTATATCGATTTATTCATCAATTTTAAACTTAAAGTTATGGCCGCTGAGAATTTAGGATTAGATACGATGAAAAAATTCATAGATGAATTAAATGGTTATAAAATCCAATTGGAGAAGCCTTATCTTATTGACACCGCCATTAATGAGGCATTGATTAAAGAGGCTTATTACAGAACAATTAATGAAGTTGAAGCAAGCCATATTATGATCAAAACTTCTCCTACGTCTTCTCCTGCTGATACTTTAAAAGCTTGGAAAACCATAGACTCTATATCAAGGATCTTAGCCCAATCAAATGTTTCTTTTGGTGAAATTGCTGAAGAATTATCACACTGTCCATCAGGAAAAATGGATAAAGGGAATTTAGGATACTTTAACGCCTTTAAAATGGTTTACCCATTTGAAAATGCAGCCTACAATACTCCCATTGGTAAGGTGTCTCCTATTATAAGAACAAGGTTTGGATACCATTTGGTGAAACCACATGACCTCAGAAAAGCCAAGGGAAGGGTCAAAACTGCTCATATCATGATTGTTTGTGATCCTAAAAAGCAAAGTGACTGTATTAATGCCAAAGAAAAAATTGACGCTATTTATACTTCTTTAAAAAATGGTCGATCTTTTGACGAAGTTGCTAAAGAATCTTCAAATGATCGTAAATCAGCACAAAAAGGGGGAGAACTTGGTTGGATTACATCTGGAGGAAATGTCTATCCATCGTTTGAAAATGCCGTATTTAGTTTAACAATGAATGATGAAATATCTAAACCATTCCAAACACCAAACGGATGGCATATCGTAAAACGATTAGACTTTGAAGCTGTGAAATCATATGAAGATCTTAGATATGAGTTAAAAAACAAAATTCAAAAAGACGCAAGAGCTCAAAAAACACGTTCATCATTTATCAATAAATTGAAAGTAACATATTCATTAAAAGAAACCTTTGATGTTAAAACTGTAGAAAAAATTCTAAAAAGCAAATACTTTGATTCAACTGATATCATAAATAGTAAAGGACCTAAATTAATAAATGATGTGATAATTGATTTCAAATCAAATAAGTTTACTTACAAAGATTTTATCATTTATTTATCAAATACTTCAAAACAACTAGAACAATATAAATTTGATAAACAACTAATAATTAATAAATATGATCAATTTTTGACCTTCAACTTAATTGAGTACGAAAAAATACAACTCCCTATTAAATATCCAGAATTTAAGGCTTTACTTAAAGAATACAGAGATGGTATTCTTTTATTTGATATTTCAGATCAAATGATATGGAGTAAGGCGATAAAAGACACCACCGGCTTGAGATTATTCTATGAAAAAAATCAAAATACGTGGAAACATCCTAATAGGATCAAAACAGAAATTTATTCGGCTAATGATAAAAAAACAGCAAAAAAGATTTACAAATTGCTGAATAAAAAAGTAGAATATGATTCTATTATAAAAATCGTGAACAAAAATAATTTCCAAGTTGAATTAGAGAAAAAAACAATTGATGAATTCGAAAATTTTAATACAACATATGATGAAATAAACAAAGGACTAAACAAGCCCATAAGTGTGAATGAAAAATTTGTAATTCTCAATGTCTATGAAAAATTAAACTCCAGAAATAAACTTATAAATGAAGCTGAAGGTATCATCGTTTCTGCATATCAAAATCATTTAGAAAAAGAGTGGATTAAAAAACTAAGAGCAGAAAATAAATTTAATGTAAATTACGATGCTCTTTACAGTATCAAAGAAAATCCAAATCGTTGAAATTGAGACTAATCTTATCATTTTCCATTGTTTTGTTTACACTTTTAAGATGTAAAGAAGTGGACAATGAACCTCCATTGGCATTGGTAGGAGAAATTCAATTATATAAAACCGATTTGGTAAGCGAAATTCCACTAAATCTAGATACTGATGATAGCCTAATATTTGTAAATAATTTCATTCATAATTGGATTGTTAATCAACTAATTTCTAAAAAAGCTGAAGAATTAATTCCCAATGAAGTGAGTGAAGTTGAAAAAAAAATAGAGAAGTATAAACTGTCTTTAATTTCTCACGAATTTGAACAGTTTTACGTCAATAAAAGACTTGACACCAATATAAATTCTTTTGAAATTCAGGACTATTACAACAATCATTTAGATGACTTTGTATTGAATGATTACGTTGTTAAATGCCTTTATGTCAAAGTCCCAAAAAATTCAAAAAAGATTAAAGACTTCAAAAAATTTTATCACATCTATAATGAAGAAATGCTTGACGACTTAATGGCTTTAGCTCAGAAGGAAGCCAATTCTTTTTACTACAACCCCGATGAATGGATCTATTTTGATGACTTACTTAAACAAGTTCCTCAATTGGAAAAGTTTACTAAAATTTATTTTATTAAAGAAAAGAAAAAGGTCATTTTAGAATCTGAGAATGAAATGTTTTTTGTGAATGTTTACGATTATATTATCAAAGATGGTACTTCACCCATGAGTTTTGAAAAGGAAAAAATAAAAAGCATTATTTTGAATCAAAGAGCCAATCAGCTAAGAAAAAAATTAAGACTCGACCTTTATGAAGATGCTCTTCAAAATAAAAAAATAGAGAAATTTTTATGATCAAACCTTTAAATAGCCTCATAGCATTATTTTTTATTTATTGCTCAGCTTACAATCAAGAAGTAATTGATAAGGTTATTGCAGTAGTTGGTGAAAAACCCATTTTATTTTCTGAAATCCAAAGCCAAAAGATGCAACTTGCTCAACAAGGAATGGATATTTCAGAATCGATGGATTGCTATTTATTAGAAGAACTCATGCTTCAGCAACTACTAATCCATCAAGCTGAAATAGATAGTATTGAAGTAACTGAAGATATGGTTAAAAGTGAGTTAGATCAGCGAATCCAATATTTTTCAGCACAGATTGGAGGAATCGATGCATTAGAAGAGTATTATGGAAAATCAGTACAAGAGATTAAAGATGAATTTTATGTTCAAATTGAAGATAAAATGAAAGCTCAAAAAATGCAACAAGAAATTATTGGTGAAATATTAGTAAGCCCCAAAGAAGTTCGTTCCTATTTTAGAGAAATACCTCCAGATAGTATTCCTTTTATCAATAGCAAAGTGAAAGTTTCGCAAATCATACTAGCACCTGCACTATCATACCAACAAAAAAATGAAACTAAAAAAAGATTAAATAAAATTAGAGATAGAATAATATCAAACGAAATTACATTCTCTGTAGCAGCAGAGTTTTATTCAGAGGACCCGGGTACTAAAGTAGCAGGTGGTAACTTTGGTTGGGTAGATAGAGGAGATTTTGTGCCGGAATTTGATGCTTTAGCATACACCATTCCTCTCAATACCGTTTCGGAAGTATTTGAGAGTCCGTATGGCTACCATATATTAAAAGTTGAAAAAAGAAGAGGGGAACAATACTATGGATCTCACATCTTGATTAAAAACAAAATTGCAGATAAAGATCTTGTTTCCATTAAACAAAATTTAGATAAAATTGCTTCTGAAATAGCTAAAGGTGAAATGAGCTGGGAAGATGCCGTTCTGAAATACGCTAATGATGAGAACAACAAAAATAATGGAATCGTATTTAACGAAGCTACTGGTGAGGCTTATTGGGATATGCAAACTATAGATAAAGCCTTATTCTTTGCTATTTCAAATTTAGAAATTGATGAAATATCAAATCCCCAATATTATGAAGACCCGAGTGGAAATATTGGATATAGAATATTCAAATTAGTTGACAGGACTTCACCACATTTGGCAAATCTTAATGACGATTATGAGTATATCCAACAATATGCTTTAACGCAAAAACAAATGGCTACTATGGATAAATGGGTTCAGAAAACTGCAAAGTCAACATATGTTTTTATCGATCCTATTTACCAGACTTGTAATTACAATGCAAAGTGGATAAATAATCCGTAATGAAATGAAAAAATACATTATTGCTCTTGATCAAGGCACCACAAGTTGTAGATCAATTTTATTCGACAGAAATAAAAAAATATTACATACTGAACAACAAGAATTTACTCAAATCATGCCAGAAAACGGCTGGGTTGAACACGATCCTATAGAAATTTTAGAAACTCAACTTTTAACTTTAAAAAAATTAATTGAAAAATCAGGTATAAAACCAGAAGAAGTTGAAAGTATTGGTATTACAAACCAAAGAGAAACAACAGTACTTTGGGACAAATCAACAGGGAAACCTGTTTACAATGCTATAGTTTGGCAAGATAACAGGACAGCAGAATTTTGTAAAACATTAATAAGTGAAGGAAAAGAGGATTTAATTAAAGAAAAAACAGGTCTAGTTGTAGATTCTTATTTTTCATCAACTAAAATTCATTGGATTTTACAAAATGTAGTTGATAGCAAAAAAATAAAAAATAAAAACAATTTACTTTTTGGAACCATTGATACATGGTTAATATGGAACTTAACCGGTAATCATTTTACCGATGTTACAAACGCTTCAAGAACTCAATTATTTAACATTAAAGAAATTAAATGGGATACAGAATTATTATCAATTTTCAATATACCAAATGAAATTCTTCCAGAAGTAAAGGAAAGTGCTGATGAATTTGGTTATTGGGAATTTAAAGGGGTAAAAATCCCCATATTAGGAGTAGCAGGAGATCAACAAGCAGCTTTATTTGGTCAACAATGTTATGATGTAGGAATGGCAAAAAACACATATGGGACAGGTTGTTTTATGCTCCTAAATACAGGGGAAAATGCAATTTCTAGTCAAAATGGGTTACTTTCTACCATTGCCTGGTCTGTTAATGGAAAAGTGAATTATGCACTTGAGGGAAGCGTGTTTATTGCTGGTGCTGCAATACAATGGCTAAGAGATGCACTAAAAATTATTAATCATGCTAGTGATACAGAAAAATTAGCTAATGAAACTAATGATGAAGATGTCATTTTCATCCCTGCATTCTCTGGGTTAGGTGCTCCACACTGGAATATGAATGTAAAGGGTAACATATTTGGATTATCTAGAAATACAGGAATTAAGGAAATTTGCAAAGCTGCTCTTGAATCTCTAGCTCTTCAAACTAGAGATGTGCTAATTGCCATGGAAAAAGATGCCAACACCAAACTAACAACTCTTGCCGTAGATGGAGGTGCTTGCGAAAATAATTTCCTCATGCAGTTTCAAGCTGACGTGTTGAACTGTAAAGTGGCTAGACCAAAAATGATTGAATCTACTGCATTAGGTGCAGCCATGTTAGCTGGAATGAAAAATCATTTTTTTGAACAAAATTATTCCAATGATAAAATTGTATTTCAGCCAAACCACTCTAATAAAATTGATCAGAAAATTAAAAATTGGAACAAATCCATTAAAACCTTATTAACTCATTATGATTCAAAATAAATATGATTTGCTTAAGTGATAGATCAAGTTATATTAATAACCAAAGGGATGAAATTTTTGACCTCATCATAATTGGAGGTGGCATTACTGGAGCAGGGATATTACTTGACGCATCGTCTAGAGGGAAAAAATGTTTACTGTTAGAAAAAAATGATTATGCTTCAGGAACATCAAGCAAATCAACAAAACTCATACATGGTGGATTAAGATATTTAAAAAACCTAGAATTCAAAATGGTAAGCGATGTAGGTAAAGAGCGAAAAATTGCTTATACGAACGCACCTCATTTAGTAAGACCAGAAAAAATGTTGATTCCACTCTATAAAGGAAAAGGATTTAAAAAATGGCAACTTAATTTAGCACTTAAAATCTATGACTTATTGGCAAAAGTGAAAAAAGCTGATCGTAGAAAAATGTTATCAGCAAAAGAAACGTTAGGATTGGAATCAAAACTCAATAGACACAATTTAATTGGTGGCGGATTTTATGCTGAATACAGAACTGATGATGCAAGACTAACCACGAGTATAATTAAAACTGCAACTCAATATAATGGATATAGTCTTAATTACATGGAAGTTGAAAAAATTCAAAAAAAAGAGCTTTTTGAAATTAATTGTTTAGACCACATTCTCGACCAAAAATCCACTTTTAAAAGTAAACATCTTATTAATGCAACAGGACCATGGGCCGATCAAACAAGATTGTTACAAAATGAAAAATTTAAATCTAAAATTCGCCTATCAAAAGGGGTGCATATTGTGGTTTCAAAAAACAAGTTATCTCTTAAGCATGCTGTTTATTTTTATTTAAATGATGAAAGGATGTGTTTCGCTATCCCAAGAGGAAAAGTAACTTACATTGGAACAACAGATGACGATTTTAAAGGAAGTCAGGACAAAATAAATATTACTAATGAAGAAGTTTCATACTTAATTAATGGAGTTAATACAATTTTTAATAATCATAAAATTCAAAAAAGAGACATCATATCATCTTGGGCAGGTCTACGGCCATTGATAGAAGAAGAAGGTAAAGCTAGTACTGAAATATCAAGAAAAGATGAAATTTTTATTTCTAAATCTGGAATGATTACAATTGCTGGTGGAAAACTTACAGGCTATCGTTTAATGGCTAGAAAAGCGGTTGACTTGATTTTTCCTAATCAAACTTGTTCGACCCAAAATATTTCTATTGATGGCAATTTTAAACCCCAATTTGAATCATATCAAAAACTAAATCAATATTTGTGTTCCACCTATAATCTTGAAAAGGTAAAATCAGATTACCTAATTCAAAATTACGGTGTGAATTCCCTTTCAATTTGTGATGATTATAAAAATGGTACAGACAAACTCATTTGTTGTGAACTGAAATATTGTATCGAAAAAGAAGGTGTATTTAGCTTATTGGATTTTATCATTAGAAGAACAGGGCTAATGTATTTTGATCCAAATTCCATAATAAATAACTTAGATGAACTAGTAAGCTTTTACAATAGTTTTACTTCTAAAATATGGGGTAAATCTATTAAAAAAGATCAAATTATTAATGAAGTAAAAAATCATACCAACTTCATTTAAATTAGATAAATTAACCTGTATTAATTTTTGTTTTTTTTTTAAAGCATATTTTAACAAAAAAATATTAATTCTCTGAAAACTTGATGACAAATTTCTTAGTAACTTGAACAACCATTAAATAAAAATGACGTCATAAGTATAAATGGTTAAAATATTATTAATACAGAAAATCTTAAGCACATTATACACAAAAAAATGAAAAATTTTTATTTGTTTTTTGCACTGTTAGTTCATGGTGCATTATTTTCCCAAGGTTCATTTCATATTATTGGAACTGGTTCAATTACAAACACCACTTCTGCGTATCCATCTATTTATGGAAATTGGTTTAATGGAGCAAGGCATCAGATTTTGATAAAAGCATCTGAGCTACAAGCGTCAGGCATGTCTGCTGGAAATATTACGGGTATTGGGTTTGATGTTGTAGTTCCTAGCGGAGGCTCCCTTACTAACTTTGAAGTAGAATTGAAATCTACTACTCAGGTTGCGTTAAGTGCATGGAGCAATAACAATCTACAAACTTGTTTTGGTCCAACAACAGTTAATGATATTTCAGGATGGAATCAGCATAATTTTCACACCCCATTTTTTTGGGACGGAACATCCAATATAATTGTTCAAACATGTTTTTTCAGCAATGGAAATTCTCAAAATGCCATAATGAATATGAGCAATTACAGCTACAATACGCTAATTTACAGAAGACGACAAAATATTTCTCCTTGCCAAAATAATTGGATAAATGGAGTGGAAACTCAACGACCAAATATCAGATTTGAGTGGGTTAATCCTAGTTCTCCACCCATAACAAACTTTACCACTAATTCTACATCATCTTGCAGTGGATCAGTTATTTTTACTGATCTTACATCAAATAATCCTACTTCATGGTTATGGGACTTTGGAGATGGTAATACATCAACCCAACAAAACCCAACACATACCTATACGACTACAGGAATTTATGATGTTCAATTGATAACTTACAATAACTTTGGATCGGATACCGTTATCCAGAATAATCTTGTTCAGATAAATCTTGCTAATACACCCCCAACAGCGGCATCCTGCATTCCACAAACACAAATTTCAGGTTTTGGATACGGTATAACAGAATTTCAAATTGGTGGAATTCATAAATTATCTGGAAATTCGTCTGAAGGCTATTCAGACTTTACATGTGATAGCACACTACTATATTTAGGTGATTTCTACGATGTTAGAGCTGTACATGAATCACCATCTGATCAAAACTTTTACATGTGGATCGATTTAAATAACGATGGAATATTAGATAACAATACTGAACTTTTACTATCCAACAGTAACGCTGATAGTACCGTTTCTACCATACAGATTCCCTCCGTAGCCACTTTAAATACTCCATTAAGATTAAGAATTATGGCTGATTTCTTTTTTTCTGGGAGTTTAGATCCTTGCACCAATCCAGTTTATGGACAGGCAGAAGATTACACCGTTTATTTGGCTATTAATACTAATCCTCCAGGAGTTGGTTTTGTTTCCAATACAAACTATTCCTGTGATGGAACCGTTGATTTTATAGACCAATCTTCTAATTTACCAACTGCTTGGTACTGGGATTTTGGTGACGGAAATACTTCCATTTTTCAAAACCCAACACATATTTATGATTCAAATGGAGTTTATGATGTCACATTAACTGTTTCTAATTCGTATGGAACTTCTTCACTTACATTGACTAATTACATAGAAGTAGATACATCATTTAAATTAACCCCAGCATCATGTACGCCAACAACTCTGGCTTATTGCTGTGATTATGGAATAAACAGAGTTCAATTTGCTAATATTAATTATCCTTCAGCTGATGCAATTGAAGGGTATGTAGATTTCAGCTGTGATCAAAGAGCCCTTGTTGAACTTAATAGCAATTATGCTTTAAGAGTTTTTACTGGTTCTAATAATCCCCAAGACACGAGAGCATGGATAGACTACAACGATAATGGAATTTTTGAATCCAATGAAAAGGTGATGGAGAAACTAAACACATTTGATCCGGTTTCGATAGTTCAAATACCTTCTAATGCCATCACAAATAAGGCATTGAGACTTAGAATTTCATCAGACGAAGTTGGAAGTAATAATTTTTCTTGTGATAATGTAAACCGTGGCCAAGTAGAAGATTACTCCATTTACATAGCAACATGTCCTGAACCTATATTTGCCAGTGTGGGAGCAATTTCAAATTCAAGCGTACAATTATCATGGGATCAAGGTAGTAACGAACCTTCATGGAATATTATTTATGGACCACAGGGTTTTGGAGTGTTAAGTGGCACTGGTATACAACTTAACAATATTTTTACTAATAACTTCTTTGTTACAGGACTAAACGAGTCTACCTGTTATGATTTCTACATCCAATCAAACTGCATTGGAAATACTAGTGATTGGCATGGCCCCTTTAATGCCTGTACTGTAGGAATAAATGATAAAAATAACACTATTAACAAAATATATCCTATCCCTAATAATGGATATTTTAAAGTAGAATCGAACTATCTAATTAATAGAATCGAAATCAGCAATATTACTGGGCAAATGGTATACTCTTTATCAGATGTAAACAAAAAAGTTGAAAATATCGATCTTTCAATGGAACAAAAAGGAGTTTATTTCGTAAAGTTGTTCTTGTCAAATAATTCATTCAAAACAATCAGCTTAATTTTGAATTGATATCAGATTAATGGTAAGAAACCTTGTTATATTTTTAATCACTTTTTTTGGTGTCTACAATTCTATAAAAGCTACCCATTTGGTTGGCGGGAGCTTGCGTTATGAATTTATTCAATCTGTCGATACTGATAATAATGGTTTTACCGATGCTGCAGATTACAGAATTATCATGAATTATTATTACAACTGTGATGGCACAGCAAATCAAATTTACCAAAACCCCACTATGGCAAGTTTTCAAACTGGAAGTCAGTCCACAATTACAGCTGCAATATACGCCCATGATGACCCCTCAAATATTTATCCGCAATCTGCTACGAGTTACCCAAAATATGGAAACGAAATAACATTAAATTTTGACACACTTGACATAATTGAACTTAACAATCCTTCGGGATGTTTAACGGGAAATAACATATGTGTATATTTAGTTAGGTATCAAACCATTGTCAGATTAAGCATTATTAATCCGTCAAACAATCAACCCGTTATTGGTGGTTATCATGTTGTTCACGAAAGATGTTGTAGAAATCAAGGAATAAATAATATACAGAATCCCGGTGGCGTGGGTATGTCCTATTACGCTTATGTTCCCCCTATTGGATACGAAAATACCAGTCCTGATTTCATAAAAGAACCGTTGCCATTTATTTGTGCTAATGACTCCACAAGTGCACTAAACACCGCTATTGATGCAGATGGTGATCAGTTGGTCTTCTCCTATGTTTCACCATTAGACGGGAATTTTACAAGTGGAGGGAATCCTGCACCAAATGTATATCCAAATAATTACACTTTACCGGTAGCTACAGTTCCATATTCAGCTGGTCATAGTTTTAACAATCCATTTGGAACAGGTGGTTCCTACTCTGTTAACGCACAAAATGGGTTAACTAATTATTATGCTTCATCAGTAGGGAAATATGTAGTTGCAGCTATGATACAAGAATATAGGGTAATAAATGGTGTATCTCAATTATATGGAATTACTACAAGAGAAATTCAGTTAAATGTAACTAACTGCCCTCCAAACTCGCCCCCCAATCTTAATCCACAAGCAGGAACAACTAATACTAGTATTGTAATTGAAGAAGGCGATAGCGTATGTGTAGATTTTGGATACTATGATCAAAGTACACCCGCTGATTCTATGATTTTAACAGTAACTGGACAAATTTTTGATCCTGCTGTCACAAATCCACCTGCTACTATCACAGACTCCATAGTTAGTGATCCTAACGGAGCTGATACGATAAATGCTACATTTTGTTGGGGCACAGCTTGTGGTCAAGCCCAAGCCTTGCCATACATTTTTACCGTTACTGTTGAAGATCGCGGATGTCCTCCAAAAACCATTAATACGGTATTTGATGTCACCATTAATGAATACGTATACAATGGACTTCCAATAGGGAATATTTCTGGCATTTGTCAGAACTCATTAGAGACCTACAGTGTGATCAATGACCCAAATATCCCAAGTTATGACTGGAACGTTTCAGGAGGAATTATCGTCCAAAATTGGACGGATAGTATTCAAGTACTTTGGACCAATGCTGGTGCTGGAACGGTAAATGTAAGTGCAGTAAATCAATTTGGCTGCCCATCTGATCCCAATCCCTTGAACGTAATTATTTCACCAGCACCACTTGTAGAAGCCGGATCAGACTCCATAATTTGCGCTGGTGATTCAACTGTTTTATTAGGAACTACTACTGCTAATCCAGGGTATACTTCTGTTTGGACATCGGACACTTCCAATTTACTTAATCCAGACCCTTCCTTATCCTCTCCAAATACATTACTAACCAATGCTTATCCCTCCGATACGACCACTTATTTTTTAATCGTTGATATAGGTGGAGGTTGTTATGGAATAGACAGCGTGAAAGTATTTGTGGAAAGTGGACAGGTTGAAGCTGGTCAAGATCAAACCATTTGTCTTGGTGACTCAGTTCAATTAAGTGCAACTGGAAATGGAGTTTCCTACACCTGGTCCCCCATAGATTCATTAAGTAATCCAAACAATCAAAATACAGACGCTTATCCTAGTTTAACCACACGCTATATTATCCAGTCAAATACTGCAAATGGATGTACAGGAATAGATAGTTTAACTGTTTTCGTATCTCCATTACCTGGAGCTAGTAATAATTTTATCTTAAATGGAAGTGCAACTAACCTTGGAAATAATGAATACTTATTAACCAATGCTACTAATTGGGATGCTGGAGCAGTTTGGAACAATACCTTAGTTAATTTAAATCAGCCTTTTCATTTTGATGTTGATTTATATTTTGGAACACAAAATGCAACTGGAGCTGATGGAATTGCTTTTGGGCTCCAACAATTAAGTAATCAAGTCCTAACAATGGGTGGTGGAATTGGTTATGAAAATATATCTCCATCCTTTTTTGTAGAGTTTGATACTTGGCAAAATGGGCTCTACAATGACCCTGCTTCTGATCATATTGCCATTCAAAAAGATGGAGTTTTAGACCACACCAGTTCAAATAATTTATCACCAGCTCAGCCTATTGGCGTTGGAGGAAACGTGGAGGATGGGCTCTGGCACAATTGTGTTTTTAATTGGGATCCTACAACACAAATATTTACAGTAGAATTTGACGGGACACAATTGATAAACTTAAATTATGATATAATCAATAATGTTTTTGGTGGACTAACTGCTACATATTGGGGTTTTACTGCATCTACAGGAGGATCTAACAATGAACAAAAAATCAGGTATAATCCTAATACGTTTTTCAATCAAATAACAGATCAAACTATCTGTGATAATGATTCTGTTTCTATTAGTGCTCCAGTAGTTGCTGATTCCTATTTATGGGAACCAAATAGTTTTATTAACAACAACACTTTACAAAATCCAGTTTTTAATCCTAATGTAACTACTCAGTACGTATTTACAGGAACCAATAGTTTTGGATGTTTTATAAAAGATACATTCCAAATTTTAGTCAATGATATTCCTAATTTGAGTGCTGGACCGGATCAATTTGTTTGTTCTGGTGATAGTGCATTATTAAATGCCACTGGAAACGCTAACTCATACACTTGGGATAATGGATACATTGATAGTACAACCATTCAAATCAATGACACCACAACATATATTCTTACTGCAACTACGCTTGCTGGCTGCACAGATACCGATACGGTAACGGTATTTGCACTACCTCTACCCAATACTTTTACCGGTGAAACAGATGGTTACATTAATCTTTGCATAAACGAAACTGTACAATTGAATGGATCTGGTGCAGACACTTATCTTTGGACTCCAAATACTTTTTTAAGTGACCCCAGTATACCCAACCCAACATCATCACCCACATCTTCACAACAATATATATTAACTGGTTCGCTGGCCAATGGATGTACAACAACAGATACCTTATTAATTGATATAAATCCACTTCCAACCCTTACAAACGGTGGAGATCAAACGATTTGTCAAGGTGACACTGTTCAAATAGAAGCTTTTGGTGGAATTACGTTTAATTGGATTTCACCGAATTCAATAAATGATCCATCTATAAGTAATCCTTTGGTTTGGCCAGATTCCACAACTATTTGCCAAGCCTTAGTCAGTGATGTAAACACATGTGAAGACACCACCGAAGTAACTGTTTTTGTAAACCCAAAACCAAATATTGATGCGGGAATAGACCAATTTATATGTATTGGTGATTCAACAAGTCTTTCAGCTTCTGGAAGTGCTATTTCTTATACTTGGAACAATGGAATAGTTGATGGAGTAAATTTTCAAGTGAATACAAACCAAGATTATATACTTACCGGAATTGATGCCAATAACTGTGTTAATTCAGATACGGTATCTGTTATTGTCATTCAATTACCAAACATTGATGCGGGTAATGATGCTTCTATTTGTCTCGAAGATTCTGTACAATTAAACGCAACCGGAGGAGCAACATTCATTTGGTCTCCATTAACCAATATTTCAAATACAAATGTTGCTGACCCATTTGTTTTTCCAAATTCAGATACGAAATATTACGTTACAGGTACTGATACTAATGGATGTTCAAATATCGATTCGGTTCAAATAACAATAGATGCCTTACCTACCATCACCACGACTAATGATACCTCATTATGTATTGGCGATTCCATCATCATTTCTGCAAATGGTGGTTTAAGTTATTTATGGTTAACTACAGATTCTTTAGATCAAACAACAATAAATAACCCAACCATCTGGCCTACAAACAACACTATATATCAAGTGTTAGTTACGGGATTTAATAATTGTAGTGATACTGGATCCATTTCTATCAACGTGAATAGTCTTCCTAATATTGACGCAGGTCTTGATGTTGATTTATGCTTTGGCGATACTGCACAACTTAATGCCTCAGGAGGTATTAGCTATGAATGGTTAACGACTACCACTATTTCAAACTCCAATATTAATAATCCTGATGTTTGGCCTTTGGATACTTTAGTGTATCAATTGAAAGGAACTGATGCTAACCAATGTATTAATTATGACTCTGTTATGGTAAATATACTTGCACTTCCTAATGCAGATGCAGGGCCAGATTTATGGATATGTCCAGGTGGAACAATACAATTAAACGCTAGTGGAGGAATTGGATTTTCATGGTCTCCTGATTCTACCCTTAATAATGGCTCCATACAAACACCTGATGCGAACCCTGCCGACAATGAAACTTATGTGGTTACTGTTACAGATGGTAATAATTGTAGCAATAAAGATACTTTATTTGTAGAAGTTCATCCAAATGTTCCTACAGATGCTGGTGGTGACACTTTAATCATTTGTGAAGGAACCAGCGTA
>JAYPVI010000004.1:213515-218504 GCA_038134525.1 Crocinitomicaceae bacterium | reverse complement strand
CGCCCATTAAAGTGGCACGCGAGCTGGGTTCAGAACGTCGCGAGACAGTTCGGTCCCTATCTGTTGTGGGCGTTAGAGATTTGAGGGAACCTGACCCTAGTACGAGAGGACCGGGTTGGACGAACCTCTAGTGTACCTGTTGTGGCGCTAGCTGCATCGCAGGGTAGCTATGTTCGGACGTGATAAGCGCTGAAAGCATCTAAGCGCGAAACACATCTCAAGATGAGATCTCTTTTAAAGGTCGTTAAAGACGATGACGTTGATAGGCTACAGGTGTAAAGTCAGTGATGGCAAAGCCGAGTAGTACTAATTACCTGTAAGCTTTTAATCCTAACAGTTTGTTGTGTACTATTGATTATTGTGTTGAAATACTAACGTATTTAACGTTACGGTGACTATTGCAATAGGGTCCACCTCTTCCCATACCGAACAGAGAAGTTAAGCCTATTTGCGCAGATGGTACTAGGGTAATACCTGGAAGAGTATGTCGTTGCCACTTTTCAAAACCTCCCATAATTGGGAGGTTTTTTTTTGCCTTTTTTTTAACAATTTGGATCATTTCATAGCTATTTATTTATTTTCGTGCACAAATTCTACCTATGCCCAAAAATGACTCTATAAAATCAGTACTAATAATAGGTTCTGGTCCTATTGTAATTGGCCAAGCATGTGAGTTTGATTATTCTGGATCTCAAGCTTCAAGGTCCCTGAGAGAAGAAGGAATAGAAGTTACCCTAATAAATTCAAATCCTGCTACAATCATGACAGATAAGGTTGTAGCTGATAATGTGTATTTATTACCCCTTACACCAGATTCTATTCAAGAAATTCTGGAAAAGCATAATATTGACGCTGTTCTACCAACAATGGGTGGTCAAACAGCATTAAACCTATGTATAAAATGTAGTGAGCTTGGTATCTGGGAAGATTACAATGTGAAAATTATTGGTGTAGACATCGATGCAATAGAAATTACAGAAAATAGACAAGAATTTAGAGATTTAATGGAGAAAATTGATATTCCAATGGCTCCACAATCAACTGCTAAATCTTTTTTACAAGGTAAAGAATTAGCTCAAAAATTCGGTTTTCCACTTTGTATACGTCCATCTTACACATTAGGTGGATCTGGAGCTTCTTTTGTTCATACTGAAGATGAGTTTGAAACCTTACTGACTAGAGGACTACATGCTTCTCCAATACATGAAGTTATGATTGATAAAGCTGTACTCGGTTGGAAAGAATTTGAATTAGAATTATTAAGAGACAAAAATGACAATGTCACTATAATTTGCTCTATTGAAAATATGGACCCAATGGGGATCCATACGGGTGATTCTATTACAGTAGCACCAGCCATGACATTAAGTGATAAAACGTATCAAAAAATGAGAGACATGGCCATCAAAATGATGCGTAAAATCGGAGATTTTGCTGGAGGTTGTAATGTTCAGTTTGCTGTAAGTGACGATGAAAATGAGGAAATAATTGCTATTGAAATAAATCCTAGGGTTAGTAGGTCATCTGCGCTAGCTTCAAAGGCAACAGGTTACCCTATTGCTAAAATTGCTGCGAAATTGGCTATTGGATATACACTTGACGAATTAGATAATCAGATTACGAAGTCAACATCTGCATTTTTTGAACCAACTCTTGATTATGTAATAGTTAAAATTCCAAGATGGAACTTTAATAAATTTAAAGGTTCTGATAGACAACTTGGCCTTCAAATGAAGTCAGTTGGAGAAGTAATGGGGATTGGAAGATCTTTTCAGGAAGCATTACAAAAAGCATGTCAATCGCTTGAAATAAATAGAAATGGGCTAGGAGCCGATGGTAGAGAGCTTACTGATCAAGATGCCATTCTTAAAAGTTTAGAAAACCCAAGTTGGAATAGACTGTTTCATATATATGATGCCATAAAATTGGGCATTCCTTTTAAGAAAATTAAAGAGAAAACTAGAATTGACGATTGGTTCTTAAGACAAATCAAAGACCTTGTAGATTTAGAAAAGAAGATAGGTGAATTCACTATTTCGGATATACCAAAGGAACTTCTTTTCGAAGCTAAACAGAAGGGTTATGCGGATCGTCAATTGGGTCATTTGCTCAAATGTTTGGAAAGCGAAGTTTTTCATAAAAGAAATGACTTAGGTATTAATAGAGTGTATAAGATAGTGGACACCTGTGCAGCTGAGTTTAGAGCTAAGACTCCATATTTTTACTCTACTTTTGAGGATGAAAACGAATCCAAAGTAACTAATAATAAAAAGATTGTTGTTTTGGGTTCAGGTCCAAATAGAATTGGTCAAGGTATAGAATTTGATTATTGTTGTGTACATGGTGTATTAGCAGCTAAGGAATGTGGCTATGAGACCATTATGATCAATTGTAATCCTGAGACTGTTTCTACCGATTTTGACACGGCAGATAAATTATATTTTGAGCCCGTATTTTGGGAACATATATACGATATCATTTTACATGAAAAGCCAGAAGGGGTAATTGTACAACTTGGAGGTCAAACGGCACTTAAATTAGCCGAAAAGTTACATCGTTATGGAATTAAAGTAATTGGAACTTCTTATGAGTCTTTAGATTTAGCAGAAGACCGAGGAAGTTTTTCTACATTATTAAAAGAAAATGATATTCCCTATCCAAAATTTGGAGTAGTTGAATCAGCTGAACAGGCCATTGAAATTTCAAAAGATTTAGGCTTTCCCTTATTGGTAAGACCAAGTTATGTTCTTGGAGGTCAAAAAATGAAAATTGTGATCAATGAAGAAGAGTTAGAACATCATGTAGTTGATATTTTAAGGGATATGCCAGATAATAAAATATTATTAGATCATTTTTTAGATGGTGCAATTGAAGCTGAAGCGGATTCTATTTGTGATGGAGATGAAGTTAAGATCATTGGAATAATGCAACATATTGAACCTGCAGGGATTCACTCAGGTGATTCTTATGCTGTACTTCCACCATACAATTTAGGAGATTTTATTATTCAACAAATAGAAGAACATACAAAAGTCATTGCTAAGGCACTAAATACAGTAGGGCTAATTAATATTCAATTTGCGGTAAAAGATGATAAAGTATACGTAATAGAGGCTAATCCAAGAGCTTCTAGAACAGTCCCTTTTATTGCCAAAGCTTATCAGGAGCCTTATGTAAATTATGCAACTAAAGTAATGCTTGGAGAAAAGAAAATAAAGGATTTTGATTTCTCACCGGTAAAGAACGGTTATGCCATTAAAATACCTGTTTTTTCATTTGATAAATTCCCTAATGTAAATAAAGAACTAGGTCCAGAAATGAAATCAACAGGTGAAGCTATACAATTTATTAAAGATTTAAAAGATCCTTTTTTTAGAAAAGTATACGCTGAAAGAAACCTTTACTTAAGTAAGTAATTCACATTACATACATAAAAGCGTATTTTACCAATATGCTTACTATATTTGGTTATTAAATTTGATCTATGAATTTCAATTTTAAGAGCAGTTTGCCTCATGCTGTGGCTATACTAGTTTTTTTTTCAATTTCAGCATTTTATTTATCACCAGCATTTGATGGATATTCCCTAAAGCAAGATGATATAAATAATCATAAAGGGGTTGCAAAAGAAATTTCTGATCATCGAGAAATATTTGGTGAGGAACCATTGTGGACAAACTCTATGTTTGGAGGTATGCCTGCGACACAAGTATCTGTTGTGCATGGTGGAAATCTAATGAATCATGTTTTTAAAGTGATTACATTATGGCTGCCTCACCCAGTCAATTACATGTTTTTATATTTTTTGGGTTTTTATATTTTATGCATTTGCTTGAGTATCAGACCATGGTTATCGCTTACTGGAGCGTTAATGTTTGGGTTTAGTTCATTTTTTTACATCAGTTTAGCTGCTGGTCACAACTCAAAAGTCATGGCAATGGCTTTCATGCCTATGATTGTGGGAGCGTTTATTTATTGTTTAAGGAAAAAGGCAATTATTGGCGCAATTTTGTTTGCGTTATTTCTTGCACTTGAATTAAGGTCAAATCATATTCAGATTACTTATTACACATTTATGATAGTTCTACTGGTTGGCATTTATGAGCTAATAGTTTCGTATAAGGCAAAGATGCTGGTTTCATTTTTCAAAAGGTGTGGACTTCTTTTAGCTGGAATTGTTCTTGCAGTTTTATGTAATTCTGGAAATTTATTTATGACGTATGATTATTTAGAAGATTCCCAAAGAGGACCTTCGGAATTGACTATGTCTAATAATGATGAAAACAATACAGGAGGATTAGATCTTTCTTACATGACGAATTGGAGCTATGGAATTGACGAATCTGTTAACTTGATGATTCCTAGGGCAAAAGGTAAAGGTTCAGGTTTAGTTCTTTTAGATGAAGATATAATGACGGATTCCAAAAATGCTACATTTTCAAATTTTCTTAGAGATGCCTATCAGAAAGGTTGGCCTGTAAGTACATATTGGGGAAACCAGCCTTCCACAAGCGGGCCGGTTTACATAGGTGCATCGGTCATCTTTTTATTTATAATAGGAATGTTTTTTCTTAAGGATAAAATAAAGTGGCCCTTATTTATTGTAGCAGTGATTGCTCTGATGCTGTCGTGGGGTAATAATTTTATGGGTTTAACAGAGCTTTTTGCATCTTATTTTCCAGGTTATGCCAAGTTTAGATCTGTTACCATGATATTAGTCATATTAGAATTAGTTTTTCCACTGATAGGTGTATTATGGTTATTTCAGTTTATCTATCAAGAAAAATTATCTTTAAGTGGTGATTACATAGTATTGAACAAATCTTTTCCAAAGAAAAAGGTGTTTTTTGGTATAAGTGGTATATTCTTTTTGACTTTACTTCTACTTTTTTTTAAACCGGATTTGTTTTTTAGCTTCACCTCAAAAAGTGAAAACAATATAATTAGTCAACTCGTTTTAAGTAATCCAATGTATCAACAGAATGTGGA
>JAYPVI010000004.1:0-213415 GCA_038134525.1 Crocinitomicaceae bacterium | reverse complement strand
ACAATATAATTAGTCAACTCGTTTTAAGTAATCCAATGTATCAACAGAATGTGGATCAACTAATCGATTTTAGAATAGATGAATTTAAGACGAGTGCGTTAAAATCGTTAATTTTTACCGTTCTCATCTTTATTTCCTTAATGGCACTTCATTATGGAAAGATTTCTCAGACCATTTTTATAGCAAGTATAGCTATTATTATTTCTACAGATTTATCGACAACAAGTAAAGACTACCTCAATAACGAAAATCATTCTTCTTACGAACAACAAATGGGCATGAGAGGTAAAAAGTTTTGGCAAGATGAGGAGTTGAAAAAGTTTCCTCATAGTCCAACTGCTGCAGATATTGCCATTAGAGATTTAGAAATGATTGAAAATCCAGCATTAACATCTAAGATTCAACAAAAAGTAAATGAGTTAAATAAAGGGGAATACTCCAGAAGTAAGCATAAAAATAGAATAGCTAATATATCAGCATTCGAAGTATTAAATTTCAATTCTAATTATCGTGTTTTAGAATTAGGAAATCCACTAAATACAGCTCGAACTTCTTATTTGCATAAATCAATAGGAGGATATTCTGCTGTAAAGGTAAAGCGTACACAGGAAATGATAGATCGCTATTTTCAATCCAATTACACCTTATTAACTAGCGCATTAAATAGTGGAAATATTTCTAGTATGAAGAACATGCATTTTTTCAATATGTTAAATACTAAATATATTATCTTGGATTTGAACGCCTCTGGTGTTGTTGGAAAACCATCTCAAAATGCGAAAGAAAAACCTGGAATATTACCCAATCCATTCACATTAGGTAATGCTTGGACGGTTAATAAATTAAAATGGGTAAATAGTGCTGATGAAGAAATTGCCACTTTTGAAGATCCTAATTTTGATCCTAAAAATTCGGTGGTAATTGATATGAGATATAAAGGTTTGGTAAATGAATCGTTGGATTTGACTATGGGAACAGTGAAACTCTTAGAATATAGACCTAATTACTTGAAATATGCTTCTAGTTCTAGTGGAGATGCTCTTGCTGTTTTTTCTGAAATCTTTTATGATAAAGGGTGGAAGGCTTATATTAATGGAAATGAAGTTCCACACTTTAGAGTCAATTATATCCTAAGAGGTCTTATTATTCCTTCTGGTAATAATGAGATTGAATTTAAATTTGATTTACCAGTATACAATCAAGCATCTTTGATTTCAACCATTAGCTCTTCCATTATTATTTTATTATTTCTCTTGTCTATTCTTTTTAAATTTTTAGATAGAGAGTTTCCCACAATATGAAAAGAGTTTTAATTATTACGTATTACTGGCCACCTAGTGGAGGAGCTGGTGTACAGAGATGGTTGAAATTTGTGAAGTATTTAAGGAATTATAACTGGGAACCTGTTGTTTTTACTATTGAAAATGGTGAATTTCCAGTAGTAGATGTGGAACTTAATAAAGAGATTCCTGATGGTACAGAAGTCCTAAAAGTTCCGGCATGGGAACCATATAATATCTATAAGTTATTTTCAGGAAAGAAAAAAAATATTGGAATTAATAGCGGATTCTTAACAGAGGAAAAAGGAAATAGCACAGTTGAAGGTATAAGTAAGTGGGTAAGAGGAAATTTTTTTATTCCTGATGCAAGAAAGTTTTGGATAAAACCATCCATTAAATTTCTTAATCATTATCTTGAAAATAATCCTGTAGATGTCATCATATCATCTGGTCCTCCACATTCTGCTCATTTAATAGCTCTCAACTTAAAAAATAAGTTAAATATTCCATGGATTTCTGATTTTAGAGATCCTTGGACTAATATTGATTATTATAAAGATCTCAAGTTAAGTAACAGATCGAACCAAAAACATAAAAAATTAGAAAATGAGGTATTGGTTAGTTCTGATATTGTTTTAACCATAGGGAAACAGTTGTCTAATGAATTAAGCACATTGGGGGCCAAAAAAGTAGAAATTATTGAGAATGGATTTGACCCTTCAGATTTTGTAGATAATAAAAATTATGAATTAGATGAACAGTTTACTATTGCGCATATTGGCTCTTTTACCCCTTCAAGAAATCACATTGTACTATGGAAGGCTTTAAGTCAATTGGTAAAAAAACATGAAGAATTTAAATCTAAATTAGAAATTAAATTAATTGGTAAAGTAGACCATTCGGTTCTACAGTCTATAAAAGATTTTGGGCTTGATTCTTTTCTGAATAAAATTGATTATTTATCGCATAGCGAAGTGATCAAACACCAGAAAACATCACATTTATTATTGTTAATGGTGAATAATACACCCAACGCTAAAGGTATAGTTACTGGAAAGATTTTTGAATATATGGCATCAAAAAGACCTATATTGGCAATTGGTCCTAAAGATGGAGATTTAAGTGCTATTCTATCTCAAACAAATTCTGGACTGGTTTGTGATTATGAGGAGGTAGAAAATTTAGCATCAACAATTTGGAGAATTTATAAAGATGATATTAAGTTTGAGAGTAATGTCTCATTATATTCCAGGATTGAATTAACTGGGAAATTATCAAAATTGCTTGATAAAATGATTTAGTAAATATGTTGAATTTTGAAAATACGGAATCGGCTTTTGAATATCAATCCAAAAAGGAATTAAAAAAGGCCTATTTTCTTTTTTCCTTGTTGAAATATCCTTTTTTAGTAAAGTTGGGAAGTGTATCAACTGTGGTTGCATTTAAAATAGGACTTCCTATAAAATCAATCGTTAAAGCCACTATTTTTAAGCAATTCTGTGGGGGTGAAACTATTGAAGAAAGTGAGGATAGAATTAATCAATTGGCAAAATACAGTGTAGGGACTATACTTGATTATTCAGTAGAAGGAAAAGAAAATGACAGTGATTTTGAGAAAACAAAGGATGAGATAATCCAAAGTATTGTTAAAGCTAACGAAAATGATCACATACCATTTTCTGTATTTAAAATCACCGGTTTAGGGCCATCTTCTATCATGCGAAAAGCTAATTATCATAAAGAATTGAATGAAAAAGAACAGTTAGGATTAGAAAGCATAAAAAAACGAGTAAATGAAATCTGTAAAAAAGCATACGATTATGGTGTTCCCATTTTTATTGATGCAGAGGATAGCTGGTTTCAGGATTTTATCGATGAAATAGCATTAGGTATGATGCTTTCTTACAATAGAAAGTCTACTATCATATTTAACACCGTTCAACTTTACAGACACGATCGGTTAGAATACATGAAAAATTTGATCATAAAGTGTAAAGAAAATGAGGTAAAATGTGGTTTAAAACTCGTTAGGGGAGCTTACATGGAAAAAGAGAGAGAGCAAGCTAAACTTAACGGATATGATGATCCAATTCATGCTTCAAAGCAAGCTACAGATAAGGATTATAATAAAGCCATTGATTATTGTCTTAATCATATCGATATGTTGTCTATTTGTGCAGGAACTCATAATGAATATAGCACGAAGTATCTAACTGATAAAATGTCTGAACTGAATTTAGAAAACAACGACAAAAGAATTTGGTTTGCCCAACTTTTAGGGATGAGCGATCATATTAGTTTTAACCTTTCAAAAAATGGATACAATACAGCAAAGTATGTTCCATATGGACCAATTAAAGAGGTATTACCTTATTTAATTAGAAGGGCTAAAGAAAATACTTCAGTTGCAGGACAAACAGGAAGAGAACTTTCCCTAATAAAAAAGGAAATTATGCGAAGAAAATCAGGGGGTATAAGCTAAAGGAGTTTTCGTATTCTTAATGCTTTTAATATAAACTCGTATTGAACCAACTAGTATCTCTGCCTCAACATATATAGGAATTTTATTTTCATCATTACTTACAAAAACATCCATTCTTTCATTGCCTTTAAAAATGGTTCCTGCAATTAATTCAATTTCAAAATGTATGCATTCAATCTTTCTATTTTGTTGATCTTTTATGGTTCTTGTCCCATTGTAAATAATAGAAACATCCTGGTATAACTCCTTATCTAATATAAGGTCTAATGGTATGGTATCTCCTTTTGATAATGTTTGAAATGGAATGGCCCTTGAGAAATATACTGAGCTAAGAATGTCGAAACTACATTTTGAAATGATCATATTTTCAACTCTTTCAAGATTTTTTCTTTTTTCATGAACTCTTGAAGTGAGATTTTCGTAGTTGAAATCGTAGTCGTAATTAAGGTAGAATTCACCTTCTCTTACTCTTCTTATGAAGTGTAACGGATCATGTGTATCTTTAGTAATAAAACTGGCGTATTTATCTCTTACTTTGAAAAACCAATCATAGCTTTTTAATGTTCTGCCTTTACCTTCTAAATAATAACATGGTTTACTGTTGAATACGGAGTCCTTAACGATAAAACGAACCTTTGCAGCAGAAACCCATTTATTACCCATTAAATAGTCGACATCATAGATTAACTCCTCACCACATATGAATGGTAAGGTAGTTGGTTTACATTGAAATTGGGCTCGTGAAATAAGATTTGCCAATAAAAAACACAATAAAAGTGTCTTTTTATTAGCTAGGTTCATTTACGTTTGCTGAAATTTTAAGAATCGTATTCTCAGGATCAGTATTAGCACTAACGGTTACCGTTTTACTTTGATTTCCTTTTTGTTTTGCTGGTTTATATACTACGTCTATTTGTCCAGTTTTACCAGGCATAATCGGATCTTTAGGATAATTCGGAACAGTACATCCACAAGATCCTCTTGCATTTTTGATGATAAGAGGCTCTAACCCTGTATTGGTGAAAGTAAAAGAATATTTGTTTTCAGTATCCTGCTCTATTTCACCAAAATCATGACTGTCCTTTGAAAATCTAATAGAGGTCTTAGGAGTCTTGTCAAGATTAATATTTGAAGGGGTAAGAGGGCTATTTTCTAATTGGTTTTCAAATCCCTTAATTCCATTTTTTGCTTTTGGATCAGCGGGGATGTAAACCTTTTCATTAGTTCTTTCAAATCTATTTTCACTTTTGGTCCCAAATATTGCATAAAGTGATATAGCTAGTGCTATAATTGAAATAATGATTGAAATATTGCTTTTGTCTTGCATAATGTTAATAGTTATTCATGGCTAATTTAGAGAACGCTTTATCATCTTTAAGAAGTTCAAGCGATTTTTCTAATGCGTTATTAAGATTGTTAATTACTTGATAAAACTTTGAATAGTTGTACAAATCTTGAGCAATATTTGCTTTTAACCTAGTGTGAATTACAAATTTGGCTTTAGTGTATTGCTCTTCATTAAATTCAAGCCCTTCTGCTTTTGCATACTCAATTAATTCTTCAACGGCTTTTTCAGTTTCAAATTTCGAATTAAACTTTTCAAAACTTGGGTATTTTTTTTCTAGTGATTCTCTATTCTTGTTAACCCATGATAAAGCAAACTGATTAAAAATCCCTTTTCGAATCATACTATTAAAATAGGGACTAGTTCCAGTTGTATCAAGTGGAACAAAGTGATCAGGTATAATTCCTCCTCCTCCGTAAACAATTCTTTCTTTAAGTAAAGTTTGGTAAGATTCTTCAGTATTAAATTTCATACTATCTGCATTAAATGACTCACCAGAATTGTATCTACTGTACTTTTCTTTTCTGTATGCCATAGAACCTTCTTCGTAGGGTTTTTGAATGCACCTACCGCTGGGAGTATAATATTTCGAAGTAGTGATTCTAACTTGAGAACCATCAGGAAGTTCAATTGGCTTTTGAACAAGACCTTTTCCAAATGTTCTTCTTCCTACTATAAGTCCTCTATCCCAATCTTGGACAGCTCCTGAAACAATTTCACTAGCACTTGCGCTACTTTCATTAACCAAAATGATTAACCTGCCATCTTCTAGAAGTCCCTTTCTCCCAGTAGTATAATTCCTTTCTGGAAATTTTCTCCCATTAGTAGAAACAATTTTTTTGGTTCCTGATAAAAATTCATCTGATAAATCAACCGCTGTTCTTAAATATCCACCTCCATTATTTTGAAGATCTAATACTAGATTTTTCATTCCTTGATCTTGGAGTTCAAAGGTGGCTTTACGGATTTCTGATATGGTTGTTGATGAGAAGTTATTTAATTTAATATATCCTGTGTTTGAATTCACCATGTATGACGCGTCTACACTATAAATTGGAATATTATCTCTAACAATTTCAAAATCAATCAGTTTATTTTGTTTTCTTCTTTTAATCGATACACTAACTTTAGTTCCTTTATCACCTAGCAGTCTATCTCTTACCCCTTTATTTTTCATCCCGATTCCTGCTACTAATTCTTCATTGATCTTGATTATCTGATCTCCGGCCATTAATCCCACTTTTTCAGAAGGACCTCCAGGAATAGCTTGTACAACCATTATGGTGTCTTTTAAGATTTGAAAACGAATACCAACACCTGAAAATGAACCTTGAAGTGGAGCATTCATATCGTGTATTTCTTCCAAAGAGATATAAGTAGAATGTGGATCAAGTTGTTCTAACATATACCTTATTCCAAACTCTGTAATTTCTCCATTAGAGATAGAATCAGGGTATATTAGATCAAATGCTTTGATTGCATCTTGGTATTTGCTCATACTTTCATTTTCGTCAAACAAAGGAAGGGGTAATAGGCTAAATCCATTAATTTTATTTTTTTCAACCTCAATGTTTAAGGTATCATCTTTTCTTACGATTGTTAACTTGCTAGTAGATTTTTCTTTTGTTGTTGTTAACAGGTCAAAATCAGCATAATAATAGACCTGATCTAAACTGTCTTGATCTATACAAATGATCTCATCATTTGTTTCAATTCCTGATTTTTCAGCACTACTATTTGCAAGAACTTCATCAACAATAATTTTTCCTTTTTTGAATTTTATTCTTAATCCTAATCCGTAGTAGGGAAGTGGCTCTATGTTTAATTTTTTGAATACCGAATCCGGTTGATAAAGACCGGAGGAGTTTAAAGTGTTATACATCCCTAATACAAGATCTTGGTTTAATTTTTTAGAATCGACTTCTTCCACATACATCTGTTCCACCAAGAACAATAGTCGTTCTATTTTTATTCCAGTAGTTCTATCGTTTGTTTCTTGAGAAAAACGAATGCTTGGAATTAAAAAGAAACTCAATAAAAGAAAATAAACTGCTTTCATTTTTATTTAACTAGTTTGAAGATATAAAATCTCTTTATGCAACAGTGTTAATTATTTATAAATAAGGTTATTTTTTTACTAAGTGAACGATTTGTTTCGTTGTGAAAAAATCAAAGTTGAAATATTCATGAAGATGATAACACTTGTAATTGTATTTATTTTCAATGGCTTTAATTTCATCTTGCAGATCTCCACCCTTTAGATAAATAATACCGTTTTTTAATTTATGCTTATTATTTTCTGTGATTTTATCCCTTACCCAAGGGCAAAAAGAAGAGAATTTTGAAACGGCTCTACTAACTACAAAATCGAATTTTGAATTAATGTTTTCAGCTCGTATTTGTTCTGATTTAACGTTTTTAAGTTTAAGCTCGGAACTAATTTCATTAACCACTTTTATTTTTTTTCCTATGGAATCTATTAAATAAAATGAGGTTTGATCGTTCATTATCGCTAACGGTATTCCAGGAAAACCACCTCCAGTTCCTACATCTAATATGGTTGCATTTTTTTGAAATGAAATTAGCTTATATATACACAAGGAATGCAAAACATGATGTAGGTAGAAGTTGTCCATATCCTTTCGGCTTATCACATTTATTTTCTCATTCCAAAACGAGTATAGTGGTTTTAGTTCACAAAGTTTTTCTAATTGTGAAGTTGAAATTTCTGGAAAGTAATGAACAAGTATAGAGGAAAACTCAGATGGTTTCAATATTGTGCTTCATAAGATTGTAAAGAAATTCTCTCGCTCTAAAAAGTTGAGCTTTAACCGTACCAAGAGGCAAGCCTAATTCAGTAGAAATTTCCTCATAGCTCATTTCCCTAAAATAACGCATTTCTACTAGTGTTTCATATCGAGGTTTGAGTTTTTTCACATACGTTCTCATGACTTCGATTTTTTGATCTCTTATTGTTTCTTGTTCAGGTGTTCTTGCATCACTTTTAAGTTCTATTGCTATTTCATCTCCGTCTTTGTTTTCGATGTTATTATCAATAGACATGATTTTCTTTTTCTTTTTTCTTAAAAAATCAATACAATTGTTCGAAGCTATTTTAAACAACCATGTGCTGAAAGCGTAATTGGGTGTGTACTGTTTTAGTGAATTAAATGCTTTTCCAAAAGCTTCAATTGTTAAATCCTCAGCATCATCTTGGTTATTTACCATTTTAAGAAGCATAAAATAAATGGAGTCCTTATACCTATCCATTAAATCAGAGAAGGCTTGTTGATCGTTACATTGGGTAGCTTTGACTACTAATTCGTAATCTTGTTGTGCTTTTTCTGATAAGTGTTTTATTTCTTTTTCTTCGTTCATTTTATGTTCTTCTCCAGTTAATTTGAAAGATTGGTTGACAAATTAGCAAGATGAATTCATATATTGGAAATAGAAATAAAAGATCTTTACACAATAGAATCTTGAAAGGTTTCCAATTTATCAGTATATAAAGTATAATTTTCAACCCCCAAAAAACACTTGCTTCTAAAACAAATTCTTGAAGAAAACAGAGTGCTAATGTGCCTGTATAAAATGTAAGATTAGTTAAATATTGAATTAATAAAATCACTTTGTGGATTAGTTTATAGTGTGTGTTTGTGGTGTGATGTCTTCTTTTTTGAGAGATCCAAGAATTCCAACTTGCTTTTGGTTTAGATATAGTTATACTGTCCTCGTCTAGAATTATTTTGGTGTTGTTTTTATTAGATATTTGATTAATTAATAAATCATCATCGCCTGAGGCTAAATGATAGTGAGATTTAAAGCCTTTCGCCAATTCATAAGACTCTTTTTTATAGGCTAAATTTCTTCCAACTCCCATGTAAGGTATCCCTGCTTTTGCAAATCCTAAATAATTTACTGCAATCATAGCCGTATCAAAACGAATAAGTCGGTTAAGCAAACCTTTTGTTTTTTCATATGTGCTTGCACCTAATATTACTTCTGTGGATTGCTTAAATTGATTGCTTACATTTACTACCCACTTATCAGAACTAGGTATGCAATCTGCATCTGTTAATAATAAGTGTTGGTATTTAGCAGCTTTAATCCCTAATGTAAGCGCAAATTTTTTTCCAAAATGATCCGTTTGGTTGTCTGGAATATTTACAATTTTAAGTTTTGAATATTTTAACGCCATCTTCTCAAGAAACGCGATACTATTATCCCACGATCTATCATTGACCACTATTACTTCATAATCTTCAAAATCTTGTTGTAAGAAATTTTCTAGATGCTGTTCAAGGTTGCTCTTTTCATTTCTTGCACAAATAATGAGAGATATTTGCTTTGGTCTTTTCTTATCATTATCGTTTTTATGTACTGCAACTCTTAAGTGAAAGAATAGCAAAAAAAACAATTGTGCTAAAAAACACATAAAAACAAGAAATATTATGACTTCTTTGATCTCCAAAACAGTAATTGATTTTTAAAATTATCGCTAAATTATCTTGCATATATTTGCGACATTCAACTTTATTCACATTTTTATGAACTTCAAACTTCATTCCAAAGATGAATTTTCAAATGCTAGAACTGGTTCAATACAAACTGATCACGGGGAAATTTTAACACCTATTTTTATGCCAGTTGGAACTGCAGGTACAGTAAAGTCAGTTTCTCAAGAGGATTTAATAAAAAATGTAAAAGCAGAAATAATTTTAGGAAATACCTATCATTTGTATTTAAGACCAGGTATTGACCTACTTGAAAAATCTGGAGGCCTTCATCAATTTATTTCCTGGGACAAGCCCATTTTAACTGATTCAGGAGGTTATCAAGTTTATAGCTTATCAGAAAGAAGGAAAATTACAGAAGCAGGAGTAAATTTTAGGTCTCATATTGATGGCTCTAAACATCTTTTTACACCAGAAAGTGCAATAGATATTCAAAAATTTATAGGTGCGGATATTATCATGGCATTTGATGAATGTACTCCTTATCCTTGCGATTTTAACTATGCTGAAAAGTCCATGAAAATGACACATCGATGGTTGAAAAGATGTATAGATCATTTTAATTCAACTCCTTCTAAATACGGATATAATCAAAGTTTATTTCCCATAGTACAGGGAAGTACGTATTCAGATTTGAGAAAACATAGTGCAGAGGTAATAGCAAGTTTTGATATGCCTGGGAATGCAATTGGAGGATTGTCAGTTGGTGAACCAGCAGAGTTGATGTACAAACATACTGAAGAAGTATGTGATATTTTACCTGAAGATAAACCTCGATATTTAATGGGTGTTGGTACACCAGTAAATATTTTAGAATGTATAGCCCTTGGAGTAGATATGTTTGACTGTGTTATGCCGACTAGAAACGCTAGAAATGGGATGCTTTTCACTTCTGAAGGCATCATCAATATAAAGAATAAAAAATGGGAAAATGATTTAACGCCCATTGATCCAAATGGGACAGCATCTGTTGATTTGATGTATTCTAAAGCTTACCTCAGGCATTTAATTATTTCAAAAGAAATGTTGGGAGCTCAAATAGCAAGCATACATAATTTGACATTTTATCTATGGCTTGTGAAGGAAGCTAGAACTAAAATTATGGAGGGAAATTTTAAAGATTGGAAGAATAAAATGGTATCAAAACTCGTTCAAAGACTTTAGATTTTGAAAAAGTTAGATTGGTATATCGTAAAGAAGTTTTTGGGAACCTATGTGTTTATGATTGCTGTGGTGATGAGTATATCAATTATTTTTGATGTTTCGGAGAAACTGAAAGATTTTATGAGTCCAGAAAACAACCTGACTTTTATAAAAATTGTTTCTGATTATTACCCTTATTTTTTTATTCATTATGCTAATCTATTTTCTTCTTTAATCATTTTTTTGTCCGTGCTTTGGTTTACCAGTTTCATGGCTCAACGATCAGAAATTATAGCTATTTTAAGTAATGGTGTTAGCTTTTGGCGTTTTTCAAGACCCTATATAATTGCCTCTACCTTTCTATTAGTTATTTCTGTGCTAATGAATCATTACGTTGCTCCTTTTGCCAACAAAAACAGATTAGATTTTGAAAATCAATTTACGAAGTACAATGTCAATTTTAGAAATGCACACTTGGAATTAGAAAGAGGAACTATTGTGAGTTACAGGCAATTTTTAGGAAATACAACAAATGTTAGAAGATTATGGGTTGAAAATTGGGAAGAAGAATCGGAAGGGGATTGGGTGTTAAAGAGTGATATGCAAGTAGAAAGAGCTGTAGGTGATAGCTTATCCAACCAATGGATATTGAAAAATGTTTTCATTCGAAAGCTAGGAGATATTAACGATGAGATTTACATTAAAGATAAAATTGATACTATTTTAAATTTCAATTTAAAAGATCTTGGACAAAGAGCAGAAATTACTTTTGCCATGACAACTCCTGAATTATTAAAATATAGATTAAAAGAAGAGCTAAAGGGAAATGCTGTAGCTCAAATAGATATTAGTAGGTATGAAAGAACAGCATATCCTTTTGCTGCTTATATACTAACATTAATAGGAGTTTCTGTAGCATCAGTGAAGTCTAGAGAAGGAGTAGGAAAAAACCTAGTGATTGGATTGGGATGCGGATTAGTATATATTTTTTTTATGAAAATGACTACTGTTGCTGCAGTCAATATAGGTTGGAACACGATGTTTGCAGTTTGGTTCCCTAATCTTTTTTTTAGCGTAGTTGCGCTACTTCTTTTTTACAGAAGATTAATCGCCTAACTGATAATGTAATACCAGCTGTGTTCTGTTTTCAGGAGGGGTTTTCCCATAGACAGTAATTTTAAAGTTACTTGCGATTATGATAGGATTAAACGATCCAGAGTCAATAAACTCATTACTATTAGTCGCATCATTGTCGTATAATTCCCAATGGTATGTCGTATTTAATAATTTAAATTTTAATGGTGCAGTCCAGTAAGCAGCACTATTTGGTGAGTGGTCGTCTAAAATTGGTGAAGAAAAAAGAAAATCTGTTGAATCTTGATATCTTATTTTTAAAAGTAGATCAGCATCAGCACCAGTACCTGGAATATCCCACGAATTCACGAATGGAATAGAAGAATTGGGGTTGTCTTCTGGGTAATAAGAAACTTCATATTGATTAATGTAGGCAAATTGACAAGTATTATCTTCAAAATCAACATTGTCTGCATAGTTAATGGCATTGGCATCTGTACAACCTCCAATATTATTATTAGGGTCAAAGATGTCTTTCTTACAGCAAACTAATGTTATTGATAATATGATCAAGTAATATTTAAATTTTATCATTTTTAAAATTTATATCCTATGCCCAAATTAAATGAGGCTTGATAATTAATGGTTTTGTTGAATGCAGAATTTGACATGGGTGCAAAAAATAGCGGAGTAAAGCCTGCTTTATAAATCCAATCTTTATTTTCTTTGTTATACCTGTATTCTAGTGCTGTATGCGAGAAAATTTCCCATTGTTTTTCTAAAACGGGGTCCAAAGGTTGAATGTTTAAATTTCCCTGATCAATGGGAAGATAATTTGTAAAATATCTCCAGAAAGAGGTACCAAATCCAAAATGGAAATGGTGAGATTCATGATGATAGGCTACATTAATTTGATTAGGCAAAATTAATTCATTGGTTGGTTCTAAACTCGTATTGGCAGGGAAAACACATAATCCTGTACTAAATTGAATTGAAAAAGGATTTAAGTTGAAAAGTTCTCTCTCATAATTGATGGAGTAATAAAGTCCCTTTCCTAATAATTCTAATTGAACATTATTTTTTTTAGTGGAAAAAGCCTCTTTTATATTTCGATCACTATTTTCTTGTGTTTTTGCTGCGATAGAAAATGTTATTATCGTTGCTAGTATTGATATTACTTTTTTCATTTGTCTCTAACAATAATAATAATTTTTTTTTGCTCTACATTAATATTAAATATTTGAGGCCTTTGATGATGTTCAAATTGTTTTTTTTTACTTTTAGTTGCGATGAATAGTGATGAACTCATTCAGAAATACAGTCTTTCAAACTCTAAATTCATGGAGTTGTATGGCATCAATGTACACTATTGTGATGAAGGTAGTGGTGAAGTAATTTTATTACTACACGGTGTATTTTCATCTTTACACACATTCAATAAATGGGCTGATCATTTGAGTCAATCATATAGAGTAATTAGATTAGATCTTCCTGGTTTTGGTTTGACTGGACCTAGTATTGATAACGAATATGCAATTGATTTGTATGTTGGATATATAAAAAAGTTCATGGACGAATTAGGCATCAATAACTTTCACATTGTTGGAAATTCTCTTGGTGGGTGGATCGCCTGGGAATTTGCCGTTGCACATGAAGATAGAGTGAAAAAAATGATTTTGGTTAACTCAGCTGGTTATGTAACTGGAGGGAATTATCCTTTACCATTTATTATAGCTCAAACACCAGTTTTAAGAAAAGTATTTAATTATGAAATTGTTCCAAAAGTTGTAGTAAGAAGATTTTTAAGACAGGTAATTAAAGATCAATCCATAGTCTCAGACGAATTAGTCAATCGATATTACGATATTATTCACAGAGAGGGAAATCTTGAAGCTTTTTTGAGAATAGCCAATTCAAAGTTTGTACAAAATACCCATGCTTTAAAAAATCTTAAGACCTCTACATTAGTGCTTTGGGGTAGTGAAGATGCATGGATTTCATCAAGTGACGCTGAAAAGTTTCGAAATGACTTACAACATGTTTCCGTAAAGGTCTATCCTGGTGTTGGTCATGTTCCCATGGAAGAAATTCCTGATGAATCAGCAAAGGATGTTTTGAACTTTTTAAAAAAATAGCCTACTCTTATTGAGCTTAATTTTAACAGGCTAAATTTGATATTTGCTCTAAAAGAGGTTGTTCTTTAATTAGTTGATCAGCTTTTATAATATTTTTAAATCGAATTCTTTGATCTCCTTTTTCAAAATAGATAAGGTATTTCGTTCCATTTACCGTGATGTAAGCAATAAATTGAGGATTGGGTTTATTGTAGGGGAGAGATTCCTTCCATAAAACTTGAATTGAAAACAGGTTCTTTTTGATGATGTTACTATTAAACCCCCAATTTTGAATTTGACAATTGAAGATTTTACTAAATGTAAATTTAATATCATTTAAAAGATTAATGAAGTTTTCATTATCCATGTAAATGGGTGAAGTTTTTTCATATAAATTTTTAGTGTAAGGTAGTGTGATATCCTTGAACTTTGTAATTCTGGAAATGGAATCGGTGAAAGATAATGCCATCTCAATTTGAATATTATCGTTATACAGATGATATACCTTTATTTTTCCCGTAGTATTACTGTTTGAAAAATCTACTTTACCATGTAAAACTACATCGAACGTTGTTTTGCTAAAGTTAATTGAATCTGAAAGTGATAAGTAAATATTTTCATCAATTAAAATAGGGTGTTCAGCAATAAAGTTTAATACCCTATTCTCTGGTAACCAGTTCCAAGTTCGGTCTTTAAAAAGGAGAAAGACAAAAAAAAGGCCTAAACTAAAACCTATAAGGTAATATTTAAGCCTTTGAATAAATTTCAATACATCTGATATTAATACCTGTAATGTTCAGGTTTATAAGGACCATTGACTTTTACGCCAATGTAATCAGCTTGTTCTTTAGAAAGAGTTTCTAATTCAACACCTATTTTAGATAGATGCAAATAGGCTACTTTTTCATCAAGATGTTTAGGTAGCATGTAGACTTCGTTTTTGTAGTTTTCACTGTTTTTCCAAAGTTCAATTTGTGCTAATGTTTGGTTCGTAAATGAGTTGCTCATAACAAATGATGGATGACCAGTTGCGCAACCAAGATTGACGAGCCTTCCCTCTGCAAGCAAAATAATGTCTCTTCCATTAATATTATACAAGTCAACTTGTGGTTTTATAGTGGTTTTCGATGAACCATAATTCTGATCAAGCCATGCTACGTCTATTTCATTATCAAAGTGACCAATATTGCAAACAATAGTTTTATCTTTCATGAGTTCAAAATGATGTCCTTTAATAATGTCTTTATTGCCTGTTGCTGTAACAACGATATCTGCTTCAGCAACTGCATTATCCATTTTTTTAACCTCAAATCCATCCATTGCAGCTTGAAGTGCACATATAGGGTCAATTTCAGTTACTATAACTCTTGCTCCAGCTCCCTGAAGTGAAGCGGCTGATCCTTTTCCTACATCACCATATCCTGCAACAACAGCTACTTTACCAGCTAACATCACATCTGTTGCTCTTCTTATAGCATCGACTAATGATTCTTTACAACCATATTTGTTATCAAACTTAGATTTAGTTACAGAATCATTGATGTTAATGGCCGGAATAGGCAAGGTGCCATTAATTACTCTTTCATATAATCGGTGAACACCTGTAGTAGTTTCTTCAGATAATCCTTTAATATTTCCAACTAGCTCTGGATAATTATCCAGTACCATATTGGTTAAATCACCGCCATCATCTAAAATCATATTTAATGGTTGGTTGTCTTTGAAAGCAAACAGCGTCTGTTCAATACACCAATCGAATTCTTCTTCATTCATGCCCTTCCAAGCATAAACTGGAATTCCTGCTTCAGCGATGGCTGCAGCCGCATGATCTTGTGTAGAAAATATATTACATGATGACCATGTTACTTCAGCACCTAGTTCAATCAAGGTTTCTATTAACACAGCAGTTTGAATGGTCATATGCAGACATCCTGCTATACGAGCACCTTTTAACGGTTGTTCATCTTTATACTCTTCTCTAAGTGACATTAAACCTGGCATCTCAGCTTCAGCTAATCTAATTTCTTTTCTTCCCCAATCAGCTTGGCTTATGTCTTTTACTTTGTACGGTAAATTTGTTGTTTGACTCATCGATAATAAAATTTCCTGCGAAAGTAAAGTTTAAAAAGATGAAATCCAATAGTTTGAATTAAGTATTGAAATTCGTTTAACATTTTTAAAAGAAGCTTGTAAATCCAATATGTATTTTTCCTGTCCTTAGTAGTGTAGGTTCACCAACGACACTGCCTAATCCATAAACTAAACTTAAAAGTCCATTATTAAATCCAATATTAGTTCCAAATCCAAAACTTTTAAGCCAAATATTTTCATATTCAGTTGTTAATTTCCTTTCTGTCCAAGCCCAGTCGGAAAACAGAAAAATGCTTGATTCGTTGTCAATTGCAAAGTGAATTTCAGTATTTGACACGCCATATGAACTGGCCCAAATGGATTCTTCATCAAACCCTCTTATTGAGTTGTATCCACCAATACGGTCTAACTCGTTTTCAAATAGATTTTCGTTTACGGTGGAATTTAAAGATATCTGTTGTTTTGAAGTTAGTCTTTTTGTTAATTTAATAAAGTGACAATAGTCCAATATCAGATTGTAATTAGGCGTTTCAACTAAATCATCACTTGTGCTAAAAAGTGTTTGTTTATTCCCAGTTTTAATAGAAGAATTTATTCTCCATCCCTTTGTTGGGTTGATGTTGCGATTAAGATGATTTTGCTCTATAATAAACCCAAAATTTTTAGTCGATGTAAAGTTATAATTAGATTGTTGGACGTTGGTTGATAAATTTTGTGTAAAAACAATCCCTATTTTGCTTTTGGGACTTCGGCTATAACAAAAATTTGCTGATGCGTCAAAGTTGAAAAATGACGTGTCTTTTCTAATCATATTTATATTGGCATCAAATTCAAGTGGTGCTCCAAAAACATAGGGTAAATTAACAGATGAAATTAGATTTTGAGATGCGTTAAACATCTTTCTCCACTTAAACTCAATTTTTTCACCATAATTAAAGTTGTTATTTAGGTCAAGCATAATGTTTCCAGTAAATTGAATCCGCCCTTCGTTATCAGGTTGAATACCAATGATTCCATTGGCGTTATTTGATGATTTCATCTTTATGTAGGTATAGATTATTGCTTTACCATCGATAAACTCATAAGCAGGTGGTCTTATAGATTTTAAATAGCTCAAATTGGAAATGGTGGATTCAATGTCTATTATTTTTTCATAATTAAATAGAGTTCCTTTATCAATTTCAATAAGTCTTTTAAGAAGTTTAAGTTGTTTTTCATTTAGTTCTGGATTAATTAAAGAATCAATTCTTACTTGTGGACCTTTTTCCAATTTTATATTAAAATTTAAATTATTCGAATCTAAACTTGATGATGAAATGTCAAGATTAGCAAATGGGAATCCACAATTATTAAGCTCAACTAAAACCTTATTTAATTGAATAGGATAATCAACTATATTGTTTTTTTTGAAAGGATTTGTTTCTATTTCAGTTTTATTACCTTCTTCCTTTTTTGAAGATTTAATTTCAACTTTTTTTCTTTCGTTAATATGGATTTTAAAATGATTAGATTCGATTGTGATGGAATCTATAGATGCATTTAGATAACCTTGTGAAATTAGTTTTTCCCATTCGTCTGAGGCTTCCTTTTTTGCTTCAAAAAAGGTAAGATTTGTTTCATTCTTATATTTTATTTTTTTTTGTTTTAACTGTTTGTAGTAAATAATTATTTCATTTAATTCTTGTGCTTTTGAGTTAGACAAGAAAAAGAATAAACATGAGATGATGAGTAGGTGTTTTTTCAAGTCTTCCAATCAATTTGTAATCCGTGATGTTTTTTTAAATAGTTGTTAGCCCTTGAAAAGTGTTTACACCCCATAAAACCTCTGTAGGAAGATAGGGGAGAAGGATGAGATGTTTTCAATATTAAATGTTTTTTTTCGTCAATGAGTATTTCTTTTTTTTGAGCTTTTGCACCCCAAAGCATAAAAACCACATGATTATGATGATTTGAAATAAGATGGATTGTTTTATTTGTTATGTTTTCCCATCCTATATTTTGATGTGAATTAGGTTTTTCCAAATCCACGGTTAAAACACTGTTTAATAAAAAAACACCTTGTTTTACCCAATTGATTAAATTCCCATTTTTATTTTCAATTCCAATATCTTGTTTAATTTCTTTAAAAATATTAACCAATGATGGGGGATGTTTGAATTGGTTTTCAATAGAAAAACTTAATCCATGTGCTTGACCTAACCCATGATAAGGGTCTTGTCCAAGTATCAGCACTTTGATTTGATTAATATTTAATAACTCGTAAATTTTGAAAATCTGGTTGATAGGAGGCAATAATTGATTAGATTTAATAGAAATATTCAGTTTTTTTATGATCGTTTCAGTTCTGTTTTCACTGAAGTTGTCTTTTAATAATTCATACCAACTGGAGGGTATAAGTTCTTTAAAGGCTGATTTTGTTAACATATGCTTTAGTAAAAATAAAAATTAATGTTTTTATTCATACTTTGTGTTTTTTAATACATTTGTTATACAATCTATTATTATGAGAAAGAATTTAATGTTAGTTTTTGCATTCATATTTATCATGTCTGTTCCTTCTTGTTATTTATTCAAGCCTGTTCAAAAAACTTGTCCAGCTTACAGTTCTATTCATATATCCAATTCACAGATTGATGTTTTATCTTGTGAGGCTAATGAAAACATAAACGACAAGAGTTTTTAATTATTACTTTTTTTTAAACCAAATCTACTTTCTCAATAATTGCATATTTTTGCAATTATGAATCTCCCTTATTTTGTTTTTTTCTCCTCTATATTTTTAGGATTTGTTTATTGCTGCAATGGTCAAATGCCTCAGGAAGAATTACTTAAGGTTCGAGTTTCCAAGGAAGTTTGGGTTGGTGCTGTTTTTCATTCAAACGGTTTAGGAGTAAATCTTGATGTTGCTAAATTTAAAACGTACAAGAAAAAAACGTTATTACATGCTGAACTTTTAAGCATGAAGCATCCTAAAGAATATAAAATGCTGGGTTTTGGAGATGAAAGTGCAAAAAAGTATGTTTATGGAAAATTGAATTACCTAAATGTAATTCGGTTTGGCACAGGAAAACGGAAACTATTATTTGAAAAATTTAGAAATAATGGGGTGCAATTTGCATTTAATGCAAGTGCAGGATTTTCACTTGCATGTACAAGACCTGTATATCTCCAAATTTACAAGAGAGATTACAATGGAGTTCCCATAGCAGTTGTTCCTGAACGCTACGATCCTAGTGAACATGGATACTTTGATATTTATGGAAGAGGACCTCGATTTAGGGGGTTATTTGAATATCAATTTCAACCTGGGTTATTTTTACGTACTGGTTTAGAAGCAGATTATTCTGTTGTGCCTGAGTTGATTCAAAATATTGAATTGGGAATTACTGTTGATGCATATTTCAGTCAAGTTGAAATAATGGCTAACAATGACGCTGCTTTTTATTTTGCTACCGTATATTTGAACTTTTCCTTAGGGAACAAATTTTATTGATTAATATGTCAGAGACTAACGTTTTGAAAAAACCAAAAAAACCAAGTTGGCTCAAAGTAAAATTGCCTACTGGTGAGTCTTACAAGAAGGTGAGAAACTTGGTTTCGGAACATAAACTTCATACCATATGTGAAAGTGGAAATTGTCCTAATATGGGTGAGTGTTGGGGAGCTGGTACAGCCACGTTTATGATTTTAGGCAATGTTTGTACTCGCTCATGTGACTTTTGCGCAGTTTCAACAGGTAAGCCAGAAGAAGTTGACGTTTTTGAGCCAGCAAGAGTCGCCAATTCTGTAAAGTTAATGAACGTAAAGCACGCTGTTATTACTTCTGTTGACCGTGATGATCTTCAAGATGGAGGGGCAGATATTTGGGTTAAAACTGTTAAAGCAATTAGAAGAAAATCTCCAGAAACAACTTTAGAAACATTAATACCTGATTTTGCTGGAAAATGGGAAAATCTTCAAAGAATAATCGAGGTTGCTCCAGAAATTGTATCTCATAACATCGAAACAGTTAGGAGGTTAACTAAAAAAATTCGAATTCAAGCTAAGTATAATCGTAGTTTAGAGTTACTACTTAGACTTAAAAAAGGAGGGATGAAAACCAAATCTGGCCTCATGCTAGGTTTAGGTGAAACAGAAGAGGAAGTAATTGAAACTATGCAGGATTTAAGATCAGTTGAGGTTGATGTTTTGACATTAGGTCAATATCTTCAGCCAACTCCAAAGCATGCAGAAGTTAAAGATTTTATCACTCCAGAAAAATTTGAAGAATACCAAAAATTAGGCATCAAAATGGGCTTTAGATTTGTGGAAAGTGGGCCTCTAGTGAGGTCAAGCTATCATGCCGAAAAACACCTATTTTAACATTAATTTAATATTTTATTCTAAACATTTATTTGGTTAACTCAATTATTCGTATTTTCGGATAATTATAAGCGAAACCATAATAGAATGAAAAAATTATATTTTGTATTACTTCCAATAACAGCTGCATTAGCATCTGTTTTCTTTTTATTAAGCCACAATTCTTATGATAATAAAAGATCTTATTATCATAAAAGCCAAAAAATTGTAGATAAACAATACACGGCAAACGAAGCCCTAGAGTTTCGTAAAATGCTTTATAAAGATGCAATTACTGGAAAAGTGGAATTGCAAAAGCTAGCATCTGCAAAAGATCAAGTAAGACAAATGATGATGGCAAAGTCTTCAGTTTTATCTTTTGTGGAAGAAGGCCCAGATAATATAGGTGGTAGAACAAGAGGATTAGCTATACACCCTGATGATGATAATATTATGTTTGCTGGTTCTGTTTCAGGTGGTTTATTTGTTACGAGAAATAAAGGAACAAATTGGGAACGAGTTCAAGAATTTGATGATGCTATGCAAAGTAGTGCTAGCGGTACAGGTTCGTTAGGTGTTTCATCCATTACCATTACACCAGGTGGAGCGTTATATGTGGCTACAGGGGGTTCTGCTTACGAAGGTAATTTTTCTTATGAGGGTTCTGCTAACATTACTGGAGATGGGATATGGTATAGTATGTCCACAACTAATTTCAATTTTCAGCAACTTTCTGGAACTGATAACCGAGATGTGTTAAAAGTTGTTTCTGACCCAATAGCAGATAATAAGATTTATTTTACAGGTGTTAGCATTGGGCTAAATGAATCTTCTAATTACCAATCATCTTCAAATGTTTCTGGTATCTCATCAACTGCTACTATAGGTGATGTTAAAATTTCAGATGATGGACAACACATTGTTGTCGGAGTTAGACAGGGAGGAATTAGAACATGGGTTAGCCACGATGCAGGAGCTTCATTTACCGATATGCATGCTAATGGCGTACTACAAGGATTTGGGTTCATAAGAGGTGAATATTCTATTTCCCAGCAAAAAAATAGTGATGGCAAATATGTGATGTATGCATTATTTGCCAATTCAGTTAGCCAACTCGGTGGAGTTTATAGATCTATTGATAATGGTGATTCTTGGTGCCAGATTGCGCCACAAGCAACTGCATCATTTGCCCCTCTTACTTCAAGAAGCGGACAAGGATGGTATGATTTGGTTATTTTATCATCACCAGATGGTGAGGGATGTACATTAGGAGGGATTGACCTTTGGGATTGGGTTCATACACCAGGAGCTACTACCTGTGATAATGGTCAGTGGTATAGAGCATCTAATTGGGGCGCTTCTCCAACCTCTCCAAACTATATTCATGCTGATAATCATAGGCTTACTTACAATAGTGTTGGTGAAATGATTGTAGGTAATGATGGTGGTGTACAAGTTAGAACAGGATTTGGTAATTATCCTATAAACAAAGGGTATAATGTGACTCAATTTTATTCCATGGCATTTGGTGGACTAGGTGCTGTTATTGCCGGTGCACAGGATAATGGAACATTGTACAAAGACAATTCTCTACCTTGGAAAAAAGAATTTAATGAAGTTCTTGGTGGAGATGGGTTTGAATGTGAAATTTCTTACCTTGATCCTTCTGGACTTGTAGCTACGATTTACAATGGTGATATCAGACGTTCTGATAACAATGGAACTTCAATGGGGTCTGTAAGTATATCATGTTCTGCAGGTATTGGAGAGTCAGGGTGTGCTCCCTTTTACAATGCCATTGCATTAATGGAAAATCCTGAAGACTTACAGTCAAGAGATTCGGTTCAGTTTTGGCCACCAGATACTAGCTCTCTCTCTGCTGGAGATACCATAACGTATTACAGTGATAATTTTGGTATGCCAATGCAACATGTGTTGACACAAGATGTAAATGTATATGATACTACCATTATAATCAGTGGAATACCACAATTTTTTGTTACCAGAAAGGATACTATTAAATTACCTGATTTTGTGCAGTCTTACTTTGTTACCCAATGGGATAATTCGGTGTTTATTACGAGAGATATTTGGAGATTCTCTAAACCAACAGAGTGGTGGAAGCTTCACAGTGGTTCAACTAACTATAAAAGTTTTGAGATTTCACATGATATGAATTATGTTTGGTGTGGTACAACAAATGGACAACTAATTAGAATATCAGGTCTTTCTAATATTTATTCTGCTGAAGGAGCAGACTTAGATCTTAAACCGCAGGCTACCGATTCTTTAATTTTAATTTCTAATGGTGACACTGTTACTGGTTCATTGATTTCTCAAATTGATTTTGAAAACGATGCCAATTTGTATACGTGGTTGGATGGTAGACCTGTTGAGTATAATATAAGCGTAAAAACAGTAGGTTCATTTACAAATGTCATAACTGATATTTCTGTTGATCCTAATGACGTTGATAAGGTTTGTGTAACTACTGCTGGTACAAGCGGTAACCATGTATTTTTCTCTACTAATGCTACAGCTGTGAATCCTTCTTTTATTGCCATAGATGGGAATTTACCTGATATGCCTGTTTTTGGTAGTGTCCTTGAAAGAGATCCATCAACGGACGTTATCGTAATTGGTACAGAGTATGGTATCTTTACTACAGATAATCCAATAGGAACATCAACTACTTGGACACCATGTAATGATGAAATTGGTCCTATTCCTGTTTTCGATGTTCAACAACAATGGAGAGATTGGGAAGAAGGTTTTGATTCTATCAGAAGATTTAGAAGAGTAGAAAATCCTGGTGCTATATACGCATGTACACATGGAAGAGGTGTTTGGAGAGCAGATAATCTACTATCAACTCAAAATCATGATCATATTGACATTACTTCTTCACCTGTTACTCTTAATGTATATCCAAATCCTACTTCTGCAGTGGCCAACATAACTTTTGCAGGTCCATTGAATGAGCAAATTTCCATTGATGTTTATGATTTAAATGGAAGAAAAGTCAGCTCTTTGATTAATAACGAGTTTTCTAATGGTAAGTTATATAACATAATGCTTGATGTGAGTACGTATCCACTAGGTACTTATTTAGTTGTGATGACTTCTAATTCTGCAAATAAAGTATCTAAGTTCATTAAATATTAATTTATTTATCATTCAACAGGTAACATTGTTATGTAATTTTCTAAGATAGTGTATATTTAACACTTATAAATTTTATTCATGAGTAAACTTGGAATTGGAATAAATGGTTTTGGACGTATTGGTAGAATGGTGCTTCGTGCTTCCCTTCATAGAAACGATATAGAAATCAAAGCTATAAACGATTTACTTGATGTTGATCATCTTGTGTATTTATTAAAATATGATTCAGTCCATGGAAATGTAAATGCGGACATTCAATCGGGAAGTGATTATATTTCGGTAAATGGGAATAAAATCTCCATTTTTTCTGAGAAAGATCCAGCTAATATAGATTGGACATCAGTAGGTGTAAAAACTGTTGTTGAATGTACAGGCCTATTTACAGATAAAGATGATGCGGCAAAGCACTTAACCAATGGTGTGAAAAATGTTATCATTTCGGCACCATCTAAAGATGCTCCCATGTTTGTTATGGGTGTAAATCATCACGAAATGAATGCTAATGATAAAATTGTATCTAACGCTTCTTGTACTACTAATTGTCTAGCTCCTACAGTTAAAGTTTTACATGACAACTTTGAGGTAAAAGAAGCGCTCATGACAACTGTACATGCTGCTACAGCAACGCAGTTTACTGTAGATGGTCCTTCAAGAAAAAATTATCGTCTAGGTAGAAGTGCACTCAATAACATTATCCCAACTTCAACTGGAGCTGCTAAAGCGGTTACTAAAGTTATTCCAAGTCTAGAAGGTAAAATCACTGGTATGGCTTTTAGAATTCCTACTGCCAATGTCTCTGTAGTTGATCTAACGGTAAAATTAGGGAAGTCAACTTCTTATGAAGAAATAATGACAACCCTAGAAAATGCTTCAAAGAATGAATTAAAGGGTATTCTTGGTTTTACAACTGATAATGTGGTATCTCAAGATTTTGTAGGTGACCCAAGAACATCCATAGTTGATGCTGGTGCGGGGATCGAATTAAATGATACGTTCTTCAAACTGGTTATTTGGTATGATAATGAAGCTGGTTATTCTAATAAGTTATTAGATATGGCTTTACATATCAACACCCTCTAGTCATTGAATTTTTCTAGTTTTAGTTTTTCACCATCTAACACTGCATAGGTGTAATGATTTATCCAGTCGCCTAAATTCATATACATAGAATTTTCTGTTAGTTTATATTCTATTGGTAAATGTCGATGTCCAAAAATGAAAAAATTAATTTTATTTTCCTTCAATTTTTCTTTTGCATAAATGATAAGCCATTCTTTATTTTCTCCTAGGAAAGTTAGTTCACCAAGCATTTCTTTTTCTCTGCTTTTTCTTGACCAGTTATGTGCAATAGTGAATGCAAAATTAGGATGAAGTCTTGCAAATAACCACTGGCATAAACTATTGGAAAAAATTCGTTTTATAAACTTATATTTTCTATCCCCAGGTCCAAGACCATCACCATGGCCGATTAAAAAAGTTTTATTGTTTATTTTTTTGATAATTGGTTCTTTATGAATGTTGATGTTGAACTCATCTTTCAGGTAATTAAACATCCACATATCATGATTTCCGGTAAAAAAATGAATAGTGACACCTAGATCAATTAATTCAGCAATTTTCCCAAGAAAACGAATACAGCCTTTAGGAACCGTATATTTATATTCAAACCAAAAATCAAATATATCTCCTACCAGATAAATTTCTTTAGCATCTTTTTTTATACTATCTAACCAAGAAACAACTTTCGTTTCTCTAAGGCTACTTTCTTTATTGTTAGGAATGCCTAAATGAAAATCAGAAGCAAAATATATTTTTTTTTCTTTTTTCAAGGTTTGAGTTGTTTTTTAATTAAAAATGGATTTATGGAGTTGAAATTAAATATAAAGTTGATTCGCTGAAAAAATGACAGTTCATCAACAGAAATGGACGAATTTAAATCTCTAGAGTTTCCAATGTTATCCGAATAGAATAATGGAACAAAAATTTCAAGAATGGGTTCATTATTTATTTTTAACAAGGAATATTGCAAGCCTATATTATGAGAAACAATATATTCATTAGTCCAGGTATTGGTATTAGCAAGGTACAATGGTTCATCATAATAACCCAGATCGAAAAATATGGAAAGTGGTGATTTTGGAATATCTAATGTGATATTTGTACTGATTAGCCAATCGTTTGATTTACCGGCTAAACTATTGATTTTAAATCCTCCATAGGTATTAGTATTTTGTTGAGACAGCATGTTAACATAGTTATTGATGTGTCTTCCTAAGAATACATTATCATATAGAAAATCCGTACTACCTTGTATACCTCTAAGGTAGAAGCAAAACTCATTTGCTGTTGTTTGAATAAAATGGTAACCTCCAAAAAATCGAATGTTTAACTCATCTCTTTCTTTATTGTAGATGTATTTCAGATTTGAAGTGAGTTGAATATTACTTACTAATGCTTGGTTTTCATCAAAACCATATATATAATTAAATCTTATGTTTTTAGGTTTTAAGAACTGTTTATTCCCTATAAAATATTCCACAGTTCCATAATAACGAGAGGTTTTTTCAGTAGTAGGCGGATCTATAAAAAAACCTGATGGAATATATTGATCTATTTTTAGTGCTCTTATTTCAATCGATTGACTAGGAGATGTCCTTAGATTCTTACTTTTTATTCTCAAATTTGATGATAGTTCTTGTTTTACCCATCTATTTAAATTTGGAATTTGCTCAAATCTGGAATGATAGCTTTGTAATTTATATCCAATACTTATTCTTGGAAAAAAACGGTTTGTGTTTATGTTTTTGATAAAGCTACCACTACCTACAAGCGATTTGCTACCAAAAGCAAACAAAGGATTTATCACCCATTCGTTTTTCTTTTCTTTAATTCCTGTATTATAAAAAGCAGTACCAATCATGAATTTATCATGATAATTCCATCCGCTGGTAGGTGTAAAATGTATTTGATTTTTATAGTTTGACTTTATACTATATGGAATTACTTTAAATGCAATAGGTTTAAAATTTTTCACTATTCCACTCTTTCTGTACATATGATTTTGAAAATTAAAATCAGTAGTATTCAAATTGAAATCAAGCCCTATATTAGTAGCTGCATTTTTTGTTTTAAGAATAAATGAAGTATCTTTTTTAAAACCTTCTAACCAAGTTAAATCAATGGTTTTAAAGGTATCATCTTCTTCTTTAGACAGTTGAACAATGTTGGTAGGCCCCGGAATCCCTTTGTTGTTTTTTAACTTTATCAAGAATTCCGTATCATCTATTTTTTTAACCCTTTTTATATGATAATCTACTTTATTAGTAGTGTTTACATAATCATCAAAAAACCAGGATAAGTTCTTGTCGCTTTTTAGTGTAAATATCTCTGCAATATCTTTGGGTTTAGGATGTTTAAATTTCCATTTATCAAAGTAAGTGTGCATACAATTATCAAAAAGTTCTTCACCTAAATAATCTTTGAGGTAATGAAATCCTAATCCTGTTTTTGAATAAACAATTCCTCCATAATTCATGGAAGTAAATTCGGGTGAACCCATTTGCATTGGTTGATCATAATTTCTGCTTGCGTTAAATTGATAACTAGCCCGATGTACATCTTTATGTTGTAAATCTAGATTTATCTTGTTATTTCCTGTAGATAGATTTAAGATGTTTTCATTACCGTATTTTTCTTCGAAATACCTAATTTCTAAGTATGTGTTTAACCCCTCATCCATCCAGGCATTATCTCTTTCATTACTTCCTAGAATCCCATAATACCAATTGTGACCTACTTCGTGGATAATAACCGTTTCTAAACCATATTTATTCCCAGAAGAACCTATTACGGTGATGTTGGGGTACTCCATACCACCTCCAGCACTAATGGTTCCATCAACTGCTGTAACATGATTGTAGGGGTATTCTCCAACCCATTCAGAAAAGTAATAGGTGGCATCATTTAAATACTCTATAGCTTTTGTCCATAGTTTTGCTTCATTATTGGTAAAAAGAGCCCAAGTTTCTACTGTTCGATCAGAAGATGGAAGTTTGACTTCTCCTTTTAATACATGGTATCTTTTATCTGCAAACCAAGCAAAATCATGAATGTTTTCTTGAGTAAATCGAACCGTTTTTAGTTGTTGACTTGAGATGGGAAATGTCATGTTTTTATTTCCAGTTGAGTCTTTTAATGGGAGTTTATTCTCTGCTATTAATTTTTCAGTAAGCTTCACTTTTTCATTTAAAAATTCAACTTCTTCTGGATTTTGTAAGTCACCGGTTGCCATGATAACATAATTATCGGGAATGGTAATGCTTACATCATATTTTCCAAATTCTGAGTAAAATTCTCCCTGGTTCAAGTAGGGCATAGGGTGCCAACCTTCATCATCATAAACAGCAGGCTTAGGAAACCATTGTGTAATTTGATAGGATTGGCCAATATGACCCAAACGGGAAAATCTTCCAGAGGGAATTTTCACCCTAAATGGAGTAGTAATTTCTATTGAATCCCCCACCTTTAAGCTGTATTTGAGTTTTAAAGTGGCAATGTCAATGTGTTTATCATCAAATTTCCATGAAATAGATTCACCATCAACTTTAAATTCCAAGGAATCTATATATCCTCTTGTGTATTTTGGTGCAAATTTGATATAAAGTTGACCGTCTTCTATTTTTTGTTTTCCCAGTTCAGTATCTATATTTTTATAAGCATTAGGCCACAAGTGTATTACTATAGAGTCTAATGTATTATTAGAGTTATTAGTATAAATGATTTTCTCAAATCCATTTAAAACATGGTTTTTATCATCAAGTTTAACCTCTATGTAAGTATCTACCTTCTGCTGAAAATAGGGTTTCTGAGAAAAGGTTGAATGATGTATGAAAATACATAGTAATAGAAAACGATATAATTTATTCACGTTCATGAAATAACTAGTACAATTCTTTCTATGATAGAAACATTTTATAATATGTCAATAAAACTCTTTTAATGATGGGGCCTTTTTTAAAAAATATTTTATTGTTCAAATATCGGTCAAAGAAAAATTTGGTATAAATAGATGACGTTCCAGCACATTTGTTATGATTAAATTTCTTACCACCTGATTTTAAAAATACATTTTTTGAACCAGATTTTATCATGTTCTCATATGTAACAATACTATTTTCATGAGGGACAACATTATCTCCTTCACAGAAACACAATTGAACTGGAGCTTTTGGTGAAAAATCACTTAATGCATTTATAAGAAGCAGTTTTCTTAATTCAAAATTCGGATCATTTTTATATCTTTTGATAAAACCTTCTTGTATCATATCTATTGGTTTTTCAGGAAGATATTCATTAATTTTTTGTAATTTATGTTGACCATCATACATATGCCTAGCAACTGAGTCATAAGGAGGCTTAAAAATGTTGTAAAATCGATTTTCACTAAATAAATCGTAAGCTGTATTTAAGCTTTTCAAAAGGTAGGGTAAATAAGCACTGTACGGATAATTATGATACATGATTTCTTCTTGAATCCCACCTAAATCGTATGGACCTGACATGGGGCTACATGCTTCGACTCCTAAATTAGGATAATCTCTTTCTATTACTTTTAATTGTGCTAGAGCAGCATGCCCACCCTGAGAATAACCTGTTATAAATAGCTGATTAAATTTAGGTTTGCCTAGATCATTTAATATTTCGTTACTAATTCTTATAAAATCAATTCCCGCACTTGCTTCTGTCTCTATATGGCAATAAAGGTGTGATTTTTCTCCTTCGCCTAGACCAATAAAATCTGGACAAATAACATTATATCCATCAGTTGAAAATATAATGGCAATAATGTTCTCTCCACTTAAAATTTTAGGAGCTCCTTTTTTAACTCTTGTTCCATGATTATAAACTAATAGAGGATTTTTTTTAGAATTATCTGGTATAAACATACTTCCCGTTGCTATAATATTACTTCCGTCAATCCATTTCGTGAAATACTTAACTCTATAAATAGAAACACCATGCTTAATATTTGCTATAGATTTTGGAATTTTTTTTTGTTTCCAAATAATTTTAAGTGAGTCTTTTGAGTAGTATCCAATAATATCGTACTGGATTAGTTGTCCAACAGAATTAAAGGCAATAATTAATAGTGAAAAAAAAGTAGTTAACTTCCTTAATGATAAGATAATTTTTGGCTCAATCATTTATTAATTCTTTTACCTTTTGAATGAGCTTATCTCCTCTTAGATTATACGCCACTATTTTATTCCCTTTATCTAGTAAAAAAGTGCTTGGTATACTCTCAATACCATATTTTTGGGCTGCTGTAGAATACCAGCCTTTTAAGTCGCTCACATGATAAGGCCATATTAATTGATCAGTATCAATCGCTTTTTGCCATGGTTCCAATTTTTGATCAAGAGACACACTAAATATTGTAAATCCATTTTCTTTAAATTCTTTGTATAATTGAACCACATTGGGGTTTTCTATTCTACACGGTTTGCACCATGAAGCCCAGAAATCAAGTAAAACAATTTTATCTTTTAAATCACTTAACTTAAATGTTTTACCTTCGGGACTTTTCAATACTATTTCAGGAGCAGTTTGCCCGATTTCTAAACCGAGTTTTTTTCTTCTTACAGCTGCTTCTTTTTCACGTTGAAGTTGAAGATTGTTATTTCTTTCTTGTTTGTTGGCAATCTGTATTAAATTTTCTACCTCCTTTAAATAAGATGGATTATCGTATTTTTCTTCAGAAACCTTTTTAATCAAATTAATTTCATTAATAAATTGAAAGGGGTTCAATACAAGATCATTTAATGTCATAAGTATTGCTGGAGAATCTTTATGTTCATTAATAAATGTTTTTAAATAGGTGTAAAATGAATCTAGTATATCATTTTTATGGCTATCATCTGCTGAGTCATATGTTTCGATGAAATTTACCCTTTTTTGAAAAAAATCGTGAAGTATGATGTTTACAGAATCTTTTTCTACCTTCATTTTTGTGACGTCAAACTCATTCACATTTACTTGACATTCTCCTATAGGTTTAGCTATAAAAACAAAGCATCTATTTGTGCTTTCTCCACACCAATACACCTGATGTTTTGCATTTTTGAAATTAAAAATATGTTTACCCGATTCGTTAAACGAAGAGTCTACCTTTTTCAATTCATTATCTATATATTCAAAAATAAAGAAAGGATTTGGACTTTTGGTATTTACATTCAAAACATATTGATCTACTTTATTACATGAACAAATGAATAAAGTAAGGATGATACAAAATCTAATCATTGATTATTAATGAGTTGATTTATTAATTGGGCAGTCATTTTAGGATTTGCGGTACCTTTAGTTGCTTTCATGATTTGACCCATAAAAAACCCAGTTAATTTTTTTTCCCCTTCTTTAAAACGTTTAGTTTCATTGGGGTTGTCTTCAAAAATTTTAATGATGATAGAACTTAAATCATCTTCATTTGATTGACTTATCCAATTGTTTTTTTCTGCAATAGAAGTAGGACTATCTTGAGGGTTTTTAATCATACTTGGAAATACTTTCTGAGATGCTAATGAGTGGCTAATCTTGTTATCATCAATTAATTTAATCAATTCAGCAATAAATGAGGGTTTAATTTCAAGTTCATCTATAGATATGGCTTGTTGATTTAAATGGGATTTGATGTTTACCATGACCCAGTTGGCTGCAGATTTATAATTATCAGTATAATTTAAAATATCTAGAAAATAAAATGCAATTTCTTTTTGTTCTAACAGCACTAATGTATCATATGATGATAGTTTGAAGTTAGATGTGAATTTCTTGTAAAGCTCATTTGGGAGAGGTGGCATTTCATTTTGGATTTCAGCTAATTGTTCTGCAGTGATTTTAATGGGGTTTAAATCTGGTTCTGGAAAATAACGATAATCGTGAGCAGCTTCTTTTTTACGCATGGCTATAGTTGTTCCAGATGGTGCATCAAATGTTCTAGTTTCTACTGCAACTTCTTTATTTTGTGTTAATAAATCGGCATGTCTACTTATTTCAAAGTCAATTGAACGCTGAACATTTCTTATGGAATTTAAATTTTTGATTTCTACACGTTGTCCATATCGATCACTTCCTTTGGGCATAATAGATACATTTACATCACATCGCATACTACCTTCTTCCATATTGCCATCACAAATGTCAAGGTACCTTAATAGTTTTCTGATTTCAGTGACATATTGATAAGCTTCTTCTGAAGATTTTATGACGGGCTCAGTTACGATTTCTAATAGAGGTACTCCAGCTCTATTTAGATCAATAAGAGTATACAACGGATCAAGGTCATGGGTGCTTTTCCCAGAATCTTCCTCCATGTGGATTCGAGTTAGTTGTATTTTTTTTTCAGTTCCATCTTTGAGGCGAATCAATACGCTTCCATTTCTACATACTGGAGTTTTATCCTGAGTGATTTGATAACCTTTAGGCAAATCTGCGTAGAAGTAATTTTTTCTATCGAAGTGCATTTCATTTGTAATGTCACAACGGCATGCCAACCCTAGCTTTATAGCATGATTTAGCACTTCTGCATTAAATTTTGGTAATGTTCCAGGATGTCCTAGTGATATAGCAGAAGTTAAAGAATTGGGTACGTGTCCATATTCATTGAGATCTCCGCAGTAGGCCTTGCTTTTTGTTTTTAGTTGTGCATGAATCTCAATTCCAATAACTGGTTCATATTTTTTTAACGCCTCTTGAATATCCATGCTAAATTCTTTCAAATAGCTCTTTCACCATTTTAGTTAAAATTAACTCTGCTTTAGAAGCTACTTTTTGAACATCTTCATGAGTTACTTCAACAATTTTCCCAGGAACTCCTAGATCTGTTATAACAGAAACTCCAAAACAAGGAATTCCCATATGTCTGGCTGCAATCACTTCGGGTACTGTGCTCATTCCTACTGCATCTGCACCAATATTCCTCACATACATGTATTCTGCAGGAGTTTCTAGCGTTGGTCCTGAAAGGCCAGCATAAATACCTTTAACTACTTTTATATTCATTTTAGCTGCTACATTTTCAGCCTCTTTTAAAATTTCTTTACTGTAAGCTTCACTCATATCTGGAAAGCGTGGCCCTAGTTCATCTAAATTAGGCCCCATTAGCGGATTAGTTGGAAATAAATTGATGTGATCTGAAATTAACATTATATCTCCAATTTCAAAAGCTGGATTAACACCACCTGAGGCATTGCTAACCATGAGTTTGCTAATACCCAAAAACTTCATTACTCTAACAGGAAAAACCAATTCATTCATGGTGTATCCTTCATAAAAATGAAATCGGCCCTGCATAGCTACCACTTTTTTGCCTCCTAGTTCTCCAAAAATAAGTTGACCTTTGTGTCCTTCTACAGTTGATACAGGAAAATTTGGGATTTCTTCATATGGAATGGCATGAGTAGTATCAATTTCATTGACAAGTCCTCCTAATCCAGTACCTAAAATGATTCCTATTTCAGGATTAAAATTTGTTTTTTCTTTAAGAAAATCAGCTGTTTGTTTTATTGCCTCTAGCATACTCAATTATTTTTTTATCAAATTTATCCTTATTCCAATGAAAATCAATATTTAACTTCAAAAAGAATACTTGTACAGAAAAGAGTGCTTTAAATTCTATAAGTTTTTGGGCATCTTTTTCAGTTGTTAGGATTACAGCTTCCTTATACTCTTTGTGCTTTGATAATATTTTTTCAATATCCTCTTTTTTGTAATTGTAGTGATCGGGGTATTCTAAACGAATGATTTCACATTTTCTTCTTTCTAAGAGATTAATGATGGGACTTTGATTGGCTATTCCAGTAACAAGAATTATTTTCTTTTCTGATAAGAATGACATCTCTTTATCCTCTTTATTAAAAATGGACTGAATACCATCATATTTTAAGTATGTAAAATAAATCTCACAATGTAAATTCATCTTTTTTGAAAATGTAATAGCCTGTTCCTTACTAAGTTTTTCAGGACATTTTGTAACAATAACTAAGTCGGCTCTTTTTTTGTTTTTACTTGATTCTCTAAGTTCCCCAAATGGTAAAATAAAATCAGAAAAAAGGGGTCTATTATAGTCTACTAGTAAAATATTAAGTCCAGGATTTATTGATCGGTGTTGAAAAGCATCATCTAATAAAATACAATCAATTTTAAAATGTTGATCTTTTAATTTGAGTACACCATTGACTCTGTTGTGATCTACCGCTACTATATTGTTAGGAAATTTTTTTTTGATCATTAATGCTTCGTCACCTACCCATCTAACTTTTGAATTTTTTTCGACTATATAAAACTCATTTGTTACTCTTTTATAACCTTTTGATAAAAATGCTGGGTATTGTGTATTGTTTAGCAATTCACCTAGATAGATGATATGTGGCGTTTTTCCGGTACCACCAACGGTAATATTGCCAATATTAATTATGGGTAAATCAAAGGAAATTGACTTCAGCCAATTAAGATCGTAGAAAAGATTTCTTAGACCTGTAATGCTCCAAAAGAGCATACTAAATGGGAATAAAAGCCATTTGAACCGCTTCATTCGATTATATTTGAATTATATGCGTTAGATATGAAAGTCAAAGATGTAACAAATTATTTAGAAACCATAGCACCGCTTCAATTACAAGAGGAATATGATAACTCTGGTTTAATTATTGGAAATGGAAATGATGAGACTAAAGGTGTGCTGATATGTTTAGATGTCACTGAAGACGTGGTGAATGAAGCTATCAACTTAAATTGTAATCTTATAATTGCTCACCATCCTCTTATTTTTTCTGGTCTTAAAAAAATAACAAATACTGTCTACCCATCTTCATGTGTATACAAAGCCATTCAAAATGCCATAAATATATACGCTATTCATACCAACTTAGATAATGTGTCTGTAGGTGTGAATGGAAAAATAGCTGATATGTTGAATTTGCATAGCAGAGAAATTTTAAAACCTTTAAATAACTTGCTTAAGTTGGCTGTTTATGTACCAAATGACCATCTTTCTAAAGTAAGAGATGCAGTTTTTGAGGCAGGAGCCGGGCATATTGGGCAATATAGTAATTGTAGTTTCTCATCCGTTGGTGAGGGTACTTTTTGCCCAAAAGACGGGGCAAACCCATTTTCTGGTAAGTTAAATAAACTATCTTTTGAAAAAGAACAAAAATTAGAGACTATACTTCCAAAATATAAATTAACTGAAGTGATTACAGCTATGAAGATTAGTCACCCCTATGAAGAGGTTGCATATGATATTTATCCTGTTTTAAATGCTTCTAAATTTGGTGCAGGACTTATTGGAGAATTAGATAAAGAGATATCAGAAATCGAATTTTTGAATCATGTAAAGAATAAATTTAAGGCTTCCGTTATACGATACACTGGGTTATTACATAAAAAAATCAAGAGAGTTGCTGTTTGTGGGGGGGCAGGTAGTTTTTTAATAAATAACGCCATCTCAAAAAATGCTGATATTTTCATCACTTCAGATTTTAAGTATCATCAATTTTTCGATGCAAATAACCAGATATTAATAGCTGATATTGGGCATTATGAATCCGAGCAATTTACAATTGACTTGTTGCGTGACATTTTAATGAAAAAATTTACTAATTTTGCAATCCGTTTGACTTCTGTCAACACGAATCCAATTAATTATTTATAAAGATGGCTAGTAAAAAATATTCACCAGAAGAAACATTAAGAGCACTATACAACCTACAATATATCGATTCAAGAATTGATCGAATGAGGGAGGTTAGAGGAGAATTACCAATAGAAGTAAAAGACCTTGAAGATGAGATGGAGGGATTGAATAAAAGAGTAGAGAAAATTGAGGAAGAAATGGCTGAAGTGAATCATATAATTCTCGAAAAAAAGAATATTATAGAAGAATCAAAATCAACTATAAAAAAATATGAGGAGCAACAAAAAAATGTTAGAAATAACAGAGAATTTGATTCTTTAAATAAAGAAATTGAATACCAAGAATTAGAAGCTCAACTAGCAGAGAAGAGGATAAAAGAAAACTTATTAAAAATCGATAATAAGAAGGAATTATTAGAAGAAGTAAAATCTCAGTTTACTGCTAAAGAAGAAGCGCTAGATGCAAAGAAGAAAGAGTTAACTGAAATTGTGGCTGAAACTGAAAAGGAAGAAAAAATATTATTAGAAGAATCAGAAAAGGCTTCAAAATCAATAGATGACAGATTGCTTAGGGCATACAAAAGGATAAGAGGAGCCTCTAAGAATGGTTTGGCTGTTGTTCCTGTTGAAAGAGGAGCATCTGGTGGGTCATTTATAAAAATACCACCGCAAGTTCAATTGGATATTGCTTCTAGGAAAAAGATCATAGTTGATGAGCATAGTGGAAGAATTTTAGTTGATGCTGAGCTTGCTGAAGAGCAAAATACCAAGATGTCAAGAAAACTTAATCGTGTTCTGAACACATAATTAATTTCTAACCTAAATTTTCGATTTCATTTTATTTGATATTTTCGCTTCAGATACAAAATTTTTCGTATGTCAAAGAAGGGGCTAGTCAAAAGAAGTGAAGATTTTTCAAAATGGTACAATGAGTTAGTTTCTAAGGCTGACCTTGCTGAACATTCTGATGTTAGAGGTTGTATGATTATTAAACCCTATGGTTATGCTATTTGGGAAAAAATAAAAGAACAACTGGACAAAATGTTCAAAGATACTGGTCATCAAAATGCTTATTTTCCCTTATTTATTCCTAAATCTTACTTAAGTAAAGAAGCTGATCATGTGGAAGGATTTGCAAAGGAATGTGCTGTGGTTACTCATTATAGGTTAAAGACATCAGAAGATGGAAAAGGAGTTGTAGTTGATCCTGATGCAAAATTAGAAGAAGAGTTAATAGTGAGACCTACTTCTGAGACAATAATTTGGAATACTTACAAAAAATGGATTCAGTCATACAGAGATTTGCCAATTTTGGTTAATCAGTGGGCAAATGTTGTTAGATGGGAAATGAGGACTCGTCTATTTCTTCGCACTGCGGAATTTCTTTGGCAAGAAGGTCATACGGCTCATGCAACTAAGCAAGAAGCCATTGATGAAACTGAGCAGATGTTGAATGTGTATGCTGATTTTGTTGAAAATCATATGGCTATACCTGTCTTAAAAGGAATAAAATCTGCTAATGAACGTTTTGCTGGGGCTGAAGAAACCTATTGCATAGAAGCATTAATGCAAGATGGAAAGGCTTTACAAGCTGGAACATCACACTTTTTAGGTCAGAATTTTGCAAAAGCATTTGATGTAAAGTTTGCAGATAAAGATGGTGAACAGAGATATGTTTGGGCCACTTCATGGGGTGTTTCAACAAGATTAATGGGAGCTTTAATTATGACACATTCAGATGATTTAGGTCTGGTATTGCCTCCAAAATTAGCACCAATACAAGTAGTAATAGTACCTATTTACAAAAATCAAGAACAACTTGACTCTATTACTAAAAAGGCTAATTTCCTTATAGAATCATTTAAATCTGCAGATATTACTTCAAAGTTTGATGATGATGATAGTAAAAAACCAGGATGGAAGTTTGCTGAATACGAAATGAAGGGAGTACCCCTTAGAATAGCCATAGGACCTAGAGATCTTGAAAACGGAACTGTTGAGATTGCAAGAAGAGATATTCTTAGTAAAGAAATTATTGACATGGATCAGTTAACTCACCATGTTCAAAAAACTCTTGTTGAAATGCAGGCTAATCTTTTTAAAAAGGCCAAAGACTTTACCAACCAAAACACAAAAAAAGCAAGTACTATTGAGGAAATGAAGAACATCCTTGACTATGATGGTGGATTTGTTGAAGGTTTTTGGAACGGTAATGCTGACACTGAGCAAAAAATTAAGGATTTAACTAAGGCTACTATTCGATGTATTCCTTTAAATGACAAAACCACTGGTAATTGCATACTAACTGGTGAAAAGGGGTCTCAAAAGGTGGTGTTTGCCAGAGCTTACTAATATTTGAATATGGACTATAAAAAAAATCAAGATTTACTTTTTGAATTGATCAAAGATAAAAGTGTAATGAAACAAGATGTTTTTAATAACATTATTCTCAATTTTAAAGTATTAAAAAATGTGTTAAAAGAAGTTGGTGATGATTTGAAAGATAGAATGTCAAAAGTAGATGATAGGGTAGTAATTGAATATAAAGATTCTGGAGAATTTGAAGCTCAACTTAGAGTGTCAGGTGATTTATTAATATTCCAAATGCATAGTAATGTTTTTAAGTTTGCTATGCATAATAGTTTATGGAAAAGCAGTTACCTTGAAGAAAATCCAAATAGAGGATTTTGTGGTTTAATCAATATTTATAACTTTTTGAATGACTCCTTCAAGTATAATAGAGTAAATGACCTTGGATATTTAATTGGACGTATTTTTATCAATCACGAAAATCATTTCATGGTTCAAGGCAAAAGACAGCTTGGTTTTTTGTATAATGATTTTATTCATTCTACAGTTGATAAAGACAAACTGAAATCTGTTGTCCAATCATCTATTTTATACTCTCTCGATTTTGATCTTTTAGTTCCTTCATACGATCTTGTAAAAGAGGTTTCTGTTGATCAAGTTAGACTGGTGAGTGATACACTGAAATTGAGAACTGGAAAGCGCTTAGGTTTTGTGTTTGAAAAAAATAATGATGAGATAGAGTCTTAAATGGTAGATTTATAGGCAAATTTATTTTGAGTAAGTGAAAAAAAAACTAAATTTGCCAACCATTAATTTGAATGGCCCGTTCGTCTAGGGGTTAGGACGCCAGGTTTTCATCCTGGAAACAGGGGTTCGATTCCCCTACGGGCTACTAAAAAAATAGAAAATATTATGGCAAATCATAAATCAGCTATAAAGAGAATTAAGTCGAGTAAAGAAAAAATGTTGAGAAACAAGTATCAGCATAAATCAGCTCGAACTGCAATTCAGAAATTAAGAGAAACTTCTGATAAAAAAGATGCTCAAGGTTTACTAGTATTTGTAAGTTCAATGATTGACAAATTAGCAAAGAATAACATTATTCATAGCAATAAAGCAGCTAATTTGAAATCAAAGCTAACTAAGCATGTGAACTCCCTTTAATTCTTTTTCCATTCAAATTTTGAAAGAGTCCAATGGGCTCTTTTTTTTTGTGCTACTTTTAAGTTATGAAATGCCTAGCCATTTTATATATATTTATTTCTTTTTCTATTAGCAGTCAAAATTCTTCTTCTGATGCTGCCTTATTGGATCTGATATTGGATTATACTTCAGTTTTATATCCCTATGAAGACTTAAACGAATTTGTTTATATAGGAATTAAAAGACAAAGGCTGTACCATATTAAAAAAAACCATATTGTTTCAACCTATTCAATTTCCACTTCATCAAAAGGAGCTGGGAATTTGATGGGAAGTTATAAAACTCCAACTGGACTACACCAAATTGCAGAAAAAATAGGAGATGAAGCTCCTGCGGCTACTTTATTTGTGAATAAAAAAAATACGGGTAAAGTAGTTTCTATTAATACGACTGAAGTTTCATCAAATAAGGATGAAATTACATCCAGAGTATTGAGTTTAAAAGGGCTTCAGCAGGGTGTAAACAAAGGGAAAAAGTATGATACCTTTGCAAGAGGAATTTACATTCATGGAACTAGTGATGAAGCGACTATAGGGCAACCTAGCTCTCATGGTTGTATTCGTATGAAAAATGAGGATGTTATAGAACTGTATAATCATATTTTTGTGGGTACTAAAGTAATTCTGATCAATAATTGATAGAGTAAACAAGAACATAAATAAAATATGTTTTGGATTTTAGGTTACGAATATGCAAAACTTAAAATCATCTTATTCAACCCTTCCCAAAGAAAGGTTAATCAAATTAGGAAAATCCTCTCTTTCATGTAGTGAATTACTTATGGTGATGATTGGTAATGGTAGTGGGGATTATCATGTTCACCATATTGTTAATGAGATCAAAAAAATTACTCATAATAAATGGCATCATCTTTATCAAATGGAAGTGAAAGATTTATGTCAAGTAAATGGCTTAGGTGAGACTAAATCGGCTAAAATTATAGCTGCATTGGAATTGTCAAAACGAATTCAATTTCCTCATTCAAGAGATGTTAAACTAGTAAATAGCGCTATGGTATTTCAGTTTATGAAAAGTAAGTTTATTGGTCTATCAACTGAAAAGTTTTGGATGATTTGCTTAAATCAGCAATCAAAGGTAATTGACGTCATTCATCTTTTTTCTGGTGGATTAACATCAACTATTGTTGATATAAGGGTTGTTTTCCAAAAATTAATAGCTAATGAAAGTACATCTTTTATCATTTTACATAATCATCCATCTGGAAATATTCAACCTAGCCAATCCGATATTTCAATTACAAAAAAACTACTTCAAGCTTCCAAAATTTTTGATATAAAATTATTGGATCATATCATTATTGCAGATAATAGCTATTTTAGCTTTAAAGATCAAAACATCGTATTATAAATGAAAATTATAACTGTTGTAGGTGCTAGACCTCAAATCATAAAAGCAGCTGCTATTTCAAGAGTTATTAAAAATAAATTTCCTCAAATTGAAGAGATTATACTCCATACTGGTCAACATTATGATCAGAATATGTCCGATGTATTTTTCAAAGAATTAAACATTCCAAAACCTTCCATAAATTTAAATGTGGGTTCATCTTCTCATGGTAAACAAACTGCCATAATGATAGATAAAATAGAACATGTTTTGTTAGAACAAAACGCAGATGCTATTGTAGTTTATGGTGACACGAACTCTACTCTTGCTTCTGCAATAGCAGCATCTAAAATTCATGTTCCTATTGTTCATATTGAAGCTGGCTTAAGGTCGTTTAATAAAAAAATGCCTGAAGAAATTAATAGAATAATGTGTGATCATGCTTCAACGCTTTTGTTTTCTCCAACAGTAACAGGCTATCAAAATTTGATAAATGAAGGGTTTTCTTCTAATTTAAGTCAAAAGGCCTCTGCTGATAAACCTAATATTTACCACTGTGGAGATGTGATGTACGATAACAGTATTTATTTCTCAGAGCTTAGTGATCAAAAATCGACTATTTTGCCTCATTTAGGTTTAGAAGAGTCTCCTTATATTCTAGCTACGGTTCATCGAAATGATAATACGGATAATACAGAGAAAATAAATGATATTTTTTCATCGTTCTTAGCTCTTGTTCAAAAGCACAATATATCAATAGTACTTCCTTTACACCCAAGAACATTGAAAATGAAGGAAGCTTTATTAGATCAAGACTTAAAAGAGAAGGTTAATCAATCTAAACACATAAAAATTATCCCTCCTGCTTCTTTTTTAGACATGATCGCATTAGAAAAGAATGCAACCTTAATCATTACAGATAGTGGAGGGGTTCAAAAAGAAGCTTATTTCTTTCAAAAACCATGTGTTATTTTAAGACCTCAAACGGAGTGGGTGGAAATTGTAAAAGCAAAAAGTGCAACAATAACAGATACGGATCAAAATAAAATTCTAAATGCAGTAGATCATTATTTGAATGCTAAAAGTTTAAATTTCCCACCTGTATTTGGTGATGGAAATGCAGCGGAATTTATATTGAAAGAAATGCTCAATCAATTTGGATGATATCAATATTTACCAAAAATAATTCCAATCGGCTAAAATATACAGTAGACTTCATATTTAAAGAAATAGCGCAAATACCGTATCAAATTTCTACTGATGTTTCTTCTTTAACTGATCATGTGATCAATTATACAGATGAAGAATTACAAATCAAATCCTATCAAATTTCCCCATCAGGTTTGTTACATGCTAAAGCCCAAGTTAAGCCCAATGTAGACTCTAATTTGCCTTACTTCTGTTTATTTCAAAAGGATTATGGCAATCATCCATTCGATGTTTTTAGTGCTATATTTTACCTCATCTCTAGAATGGAAGAATATAATTCATCTCAAGTTGACATACATGGTAGATTTATAGCTAGCCAATCGATACTAGTTAAAGAAAACCAGCATTTTGAACCTGTTGTAGATCAGTGGGTGATCAATTTAATTGATCAACTCAATCTCCAATTTAATTCTAATTATAAGATTTCAAGACAATTCAATCAGTATTGTACCATTGATGTAGATAATGCATATGCTTTTAAATACAAGGGTTTTATACGAACTGCTGCTGGAACTATAAAAGACAGTATTCTAAATCAGTCTAAATTTAAACAGCGATTTAATCTGTATAAAGGTACTGCAAACGATCCTTATGACACGTATGAATATCTTCGAAGGTTTGGTCAAAAAAACAAATTGGACTTAATATATTTTTTGTTGTTGGGCGATTATGCCAAATACGATAAGAATATTCCTTTTAACCACCCTAAAATGATATCATTGGTAAGTGAGTTGAAGAAAACAGCTATAGTAGGTATTCACCCATCTTATGCTTCAGGTAAAAATCACAAAAAGCTAGGTGAAGAAAAGAAAAGATTAGAGAACATAGTTGGTGAATCTGTTCTTCATAGTCGTTTTCATTTTTTAAAATTCAGAATGCCAATGTCATACCAGCATTTATTGTCATTTGGAATATCTCATGACTACAGTATGGGTTATGCTGATCAAATTGGCTTTAGGGCAGGTACTTGTACTCCTTTTTATTTTTTTGATTTAGAAAATGAAATTCAAACGAAGTTGAAGATTCACCCTTTTGCATACATGGATGGTGTGCTAAAAGATCAACTTCAATTGAATACAGAAAAAGCTGTTTCAATAATACAAACTCTACGAAATAATATTAAAGATGTAAATGGTACGTTCACTTCAATTTGGCATAATGAATCGATATCTAATCTAGATAGATGGAATGGTTGGCGTGAGGTTTTTGAAGAAAGTTGGTCGTCTTAAAATTTGTTATTATACCTCAATTACTTTAACATCAAAAACTAAATTTTTATTTTTAGATAAAAATACAGAAAATGCCTACCGTAATTAACTTTCAAGAAAGCAATTCAATATACAATACATTTCTATCGGAATTAAGAGATAAAAATATTCAATCTGATACTATGAGATTTAGACGCAATCTTGAAAGATTAGGTGAAATTACTGCATTAGAAATTAGTAGACATTTAAATTATTGCAATAAAGATATCGTTACTCCATTGGGAAAGGCAAACATGAATTTAATTGATGAACCGCTTGTTTTAGCTACTATTTTAAGAGCTGGATTACCACTTCACCAAGGGTTATTAAATTATTTTGATTCAGCTGAGAATTGTTTTATTTCGGCCTACAGAAAACACACTTCTAAAGACGAATTTGAAGTAGAGATTGAGTACATGTCTAGTCCCAATTTAACAGATAAAACCATTCTATTAAATGATCCTATGCTAGCTTCAGGTAGATCGATGGTTTTGGCTTATAAAGCGCTATTAAAAAGAGGTGTTCCAAAAAAAATTCATGTGGTGAGTGTAATTGCTAGTCAAGAAGGAGTAGACCTTGTGAGAAACAACCTCCCAGAAAATACAACCATATGGGTTGGAGCCGTTGATCCAGAGATGACTAAAGAATCTTATATCGTTCCTGGATTAGGTGATGCTGGTGACCTTGCTTTTGGAACAAAGAAGGATGAGTAGTTGGTCTCTGTACATATATGTATTTTTTTTAGCTCATGTAAAATTTCTCTTTGCAGCGTCTATTGCTGAAGCGACAACCAATTTAGATTTCACAGAAATTTTAGCTTCATCCACTCTTGGTGCTGTTTTTTGTTTTAATGTTTTTTTTTTCATTGCTAAAGCAATATTTCATTCTAATTCCACTTCTAAATGGGTATCATACTTTAAATCCAAGAAAAAAAGAAGAAATAAGATTAAAAAGAGAAATAAGATTATTGTCAAAATTAAAAACTCTAATGGTGGTTTTTTTCTGTTATGTACACTTGCACCTTTATTTCTTTCCATACCAATTGGTACTTTTGTCGTAGTTAAGTTTTACGGGAAAAGAAAGTTTACCTACTTTTATGTTACAGCTTTATTAGTTTTTACCTCTTCATTATTAGCCTACCTCAATCATTTTATTTTTCATTAATGGGGATTAAACACTTGTTTTTTGATTTGGATCGGACATTGTGGGATTTTGAAACTAATTCTCATGAAGAATTGGTCAACTTATATCATGTTCACAAGCTGCATCAGAGAGGTATCTCCCTTCAAAATGAGTTTATAAAAGTGTACAAAAAGATAAATCATCAATGTTGGGAAAACTATAGAAATAATCTAATCACAAAAGAAAAGTTGAGATCTGAACGATTTTTAAAGACGCTTCACTTTTTTGGAATAGACGATCATGAATTGGCTGTAGATTTAGGAAATGATTATGTAAAAAATTCACCTACTAGAACTATTTTAATCGATGGAACATTAGAATTACTTGAGGCATTAAGTGGACACTATCAAATGCATATCATTACGAATGGATTTGAAGAAGTCCAATGGATTAAATTGAAAAATTCAAAACTTCTTCCTTATTTTAAGCAGGTAATTACCTCAGAAGCAGTAGGCGTAAAGAAGCCCGACCCAAAAATTTTTCAATTTGCCATGGAAAAGGCAGATGCAAATGTAGTCGAGTCAGTTATGATAGGAGATGACATAAATACCGATATAACTGGTGCAATCGGAGTTAAAATGAAATGTATATTTTTCAACCCTAATAAATTTAAACATAATAGGTTGATATGGAAAGAAGTAATAGCCTTATCTGAGATAAAAAATATTCTACTTTAACTGGTTTTTCGTTTTTTAAAATCGATACATTTTTCTATTTTCGGTATCTAAAATTAAAACATGGTATTCGATCTAGAAATGATTAAAAAGCTTTATGAGTTATATCCTCATAAAATTGAAGCGGCAAGAAAACTTTTAAAAAAACCATTAACCCTTTCTGAAAAAATTCTTTATACCCATTTGTGGGACGGAGAAGCTAAAGAAGTTTATGAAAGAGGGGCTTCTTATGTGGATTTTGCTCCAGATCGTGTTGCTATGCAAGATGCTACTGCCCAAATGGCATTGCTTCAATTTATGCAAGCGGGTAAACAAAAAGCGGCCGTTCCATCAACAGTTCATGCTGATCATTTAATTCAGGCTAGAATAGGTGCAGATAAAGATTTACAAGAAGCCATCAATAAAAATAATGAAGTATACAACTTTCTTAGTTCAGTTTGTAATAAATACGGTATTGGGTTTTGGAAACCTGGAGCTGGAATTATACATCAAGTTGTTTTAGAAAATTATGCATTTCCTGGTGGCATGATGATAGGAACTGATTCTCATACCGTTAATGCTGGTGGACTTGGAATGGTTGCTATAGGAGTAGGAGGTGCAGATGCGGTAGATGTTATGGCTGGAATGCCTTGGGAATTAAAATTTCCAAAACTAATTGGAGTAAAGTTAACAGGTAAAATGAACGGATGGACATCGCCTAAAGATGTGATTCTAAAAGTTGCAGGTATCCTTACTGTAAAGGGTGGAACAGGTTGTATAGTGGAGTATTTTGGAGAAGGAGCTGAATCTATTTCTTGTACTGGAAAAGGTACTATATGTAATATGGGTGCTGAAATTGGTGCCACCACATCTACTTTTGGGTATGATGATTCTATGAGAAGATACCTTAATGCAACTGGGAGAGAAGAAGTAGTAAAATCTGCTGATTTAATTGCTGGCCATTTAACTGGAGATGTTGAGGTTTATCAACATCCTGAAAAATACTTTGACCAAGTTATTGAAATCGACCTCAATACGTTAACACCTCACCTAAATGGTCCTTTTACTCCAGACTTAGCTACTCCAGTAGCTGAAATGAAAGAAGCGGCATCTAAAAATAATTGGCCAACTGATATAGAGTGGGCGCTCATTGGTTCGTGTACAAATAGTTCATATGAAGATTTAACACGTGCAGCATCTATAGTTGATGATGCAGTCAATAAAGGAGTTAAACCCAAAGCTATTTTGGGTATTAATCCTGGTTCAGAACAAGTCAGGTATACGGCTGAACGGGATGGTTTAATTGATACGTTTAAAAAGTTTGAGTCAGCTAAAATATTCACGAATGCTTGTGGTCCTTGTATCGGTCAGTGGGATAGACCTGGAGCTGAGAAACAAGAGACGAATTCCATTGTGCATTCATTTAACAGAAATTTTAGAAAAAGAGCAGATGGAAATCCTAATACCATGGCCTTTGTAACTTCGCCAGAAATGGTAGCCGCAATTGCTATTTCCGGTAAATTAGACTTTAATCCAATTGTTGATCCGTTAACGAATGAGAATGGCGAGAATGTATATTTAGATGAACCGGTTGGAATTGAACTTCCAGAGAAAGGGTTTGATGTTAAAGATAACGGCTACCAAGAACCGGCATTAGACGGTAACTCTATTGATGTGGAAGTTAATCCTAACTCTGAGCGATTACAGCTGTTAACTCCTTTCCCAGCTTGGAATGGAGAAAACATTAAAGGAGCTAAATTGCTTATAAAAGCGAAGGGTAAATGTACTACGGACCATATATCAATGGCTGGTCCATGGCTTAGATACAGGGGGCATTTAGATAATATTTCTAATAATTGTTTAATTGGAGCCATCAATGCATTCAGCGGTGAAGCCAATGAAGTAGTCAATCAGTTAACTGGTGATAAGGCAGAAGTGCCAGCTACAGCTAGAGCATATAAAGCTGCAGGAGTGCCATCAGTAGTAGTGGGTGATCACAACTATGGGGAAGGATCATCTAGAGAGCATGCTGCAATGGAACCCAGACATTTGGGTGTTTCAGCTGTAATAGTGAAATCATTTGCTCGAATTCATGAAACCAATCTTAAGAAACAAGGTATGTTAGGATTGACTTTTGATAATGAAAGTGATTACGATTTGATTCGAGAAGACGATACATTCAACTTTTTAGATCTAGATTCTTTTGCACCTAACAAATCATTAACGTTGGAAGTTTTGCATCAGGATGGTTCTTCGGATCATATTCTATTAAATCATACCTACAACGAACAGCAGATTGAATGGTTCAGAGCAGGCTCTGCGCTTAATTTAATACGTGCTAATGCGAACTAGATTAAAATCTAGCCTTTTTTCGTTAACCTTTTTTTTATTTGCGCTTACTCTAGTTGCACAAGATAATGGGCTTTTTCAGGCTTGGAATTCAAAAGCTACATCAAGCCAAACCAATCATGTGCTAGAACACTACGTGACCCCATTAGATACGGTTCGAATAGGTATCATAGGTTTGGGAAATAGAGGTCAAATGGCTTTGGAACGGTTGCCAAAAATTAATGGAGTTCAAATCATAGCCATTTCAGATATAGACTCTTCTAAGGTAAATCAATCTGCAAAAAAGTATTTCTTAAATGATAATTTAAAAGTTCCTGATCTATATTATAGCCCATCTGATTGGAAATCCATATGCGAAAGAGATGATATTGATTTAATCTATGTATGTACTCACTGGGAATTACACACGCCAATCGCTATATATGCGATGAATCATGGTAAACATGTAGCAGTTGAAGTTCCTGCAGCGTTGACCATTAAAGAATGTTGGGAATTAGTTAAAACAGCTGAAAAGACAAAAAAACACTGCATTCAATTAGAAAACTGCATGTATGATTTTTTTGAAATTAGTGTTCACAATATGGCAAAAAAAGGGTTATTTGGAGAACTAGTTCATACTGAAGGAGCTTATATACATGATCTTCGAGCGTTAAATTTTAGTGATACATATTATTGGGATCATTGGAGACTGAGAAGATTACAGAATACGGATGGAAATACTTATCCTACACACGGTTTAGGACCGTTAGCCCATTTGCTAAATATTCACAGGGGAGATAAGATGGAAAGATTAGTATCCATGTCCAGCGGTCAATTCGGATTAACAAGATATGCTAATTCTACATTAACTAACGAAAGTGGTTGGAAAGGCAATGAATTTAAAAAAGGGGATATGAATGTCACCTTAATTAAAACCAATCGTGGTAAAACCATCATGTTACAACATGATGTTACGAGCCCTAGACCATATTCAAGACTATTTACCGTTAGTGGGACTAATGGTTTTGTTCAAAAATACCCTGTAAATGGAATGGCTTTTGAGCCTAATGCGCACCTTTCTCTTGATAAAAAACAGCTTAGTGACACCCTACTTAAATACGAGCCTAAACCCATAAAAGATATTAAAGAAAGAGCGAAAGAAATTGGCGGACATGGTGGTATGGATTATGTCATGGATTTTAGATTAATTTACTGTTTGAGAAATGGTTTACCTCTTGATCAGGATGTTTATGATGCTGCTGAGTGGTCTGCCGTGATCGCTTTATCCAAAAAATCGATAAAAAAGAAAAATAAAAGTGTGAAGTTTCCTGACTTTACTCGTGGAAAATGGAATGAGATTAAAAAAGTGAGCTATTATTTATAATTAAACTTCTACCGGAATGAGTTTAATTTCTGATTTGGTCAAATTGTTAAATTCTTCGCCTAACTTCTCAATATCTTCATCGTCTATTTCGTATTTCCATTTGATTTCTATTTTATCAACTGGAAATCGTTCTTCTGCTTTTTGCATTAATTTGAAAATATGCATGACGCTAGAAGAAGCGATGTAATTTAGTTCACAATCCATTACAAATGAACTCAAGTCGTTTGGTAGTGCGTCTATCCAATTGTTAATAGCTTCAAAAAAAGTAAGTGAATTTTCAGGAAAACAGTTGCCCTTTATGGATAAAGAGCCATTCACATTTCCTTCAATCAATGGTGTGCATTTAGTTTCTTCAATATATAAGTTTTCCATTGTATTAAGTTTTATCGATTTTAGTTTCAATGGTAATTAAAGATAAATCGTCATTAATTTTTGTAACCTGGTATTTGATTTCATTTTTGGATTTCATGGCCATGGTGATTATTCCTAAGCCAGCTCCACCTTTTTCAGAGATTTCTCCATTAGTTAGTGTTTTGAGATAAATCTGTTTAACACCTGCTTGGTCTTGATTATTTAGTGTGTTAATAGCCTCAACAACACTTTTTACTTTACCATTAGAAATTAGGTTTGAAAATGATACAAGGTATTGATCATTAAATTCACCCATATTAAAAAAAGATAACTGCTCTCCATTTGGTGAAGTTTCGCCATGGTTTTTAATGTTTTGAAGTCCTTCAATAAGAATGTTAAAGATATTTCTAACTGTTCTTTTTGCTGCACCAATTTCTATTAAGTGCTCTTCACTTTTTGAACTTAGGTTGGTGATTTTTTCTGAATCTAACTCACCAAAATGGGTAAGAAAAAGCGTAGCATCTTTGTTTTCAAAAAATTGCTTTGAATCTTTATACTTTTCTTTACAGGATTCTAGAACATTCATCCATTTGGTGTTAATACAAAAATACACATTGTTTTTAAAGTTACAACATCCATTATTTATAGAGTTCTAAAATAGATTTCAAGTCATTTTTAATCTGTGTATCATCAGATTTTCTATAACTGTAAATTAAATTCGTCAACATTCTTTTTGTGATGTCTTTGTGATCACAAGGAATGAAATAATATTCATTATAGTCTAATCGTATCTCTTTCAAAAAATCTTCAATATCGCTGTGTTTTAATATGACCCCCTTGCTAAATGGATTTATGTAAAATAAAACATCTTCACTTTTCAATAAAGTACCACTATTCAATAACGAATTATCCCTTAAATATCCCACAATAAAATGGTTTGGTAGATTAATTCCCCTTATCGGAATATTCATTTGTCTTGCAATTTCAATATACAACATCGAAATGGTGAGCGGATTACCTCTTTTGTGTTGTAGCAAATGACCAAACGAAGAGTTTTTAGGGTCATGGTAGTTTTTTTTATCCCCTTTAACCTTATAGATTTCATAAATCACTTGATTTATGAGTTTTACTTTTTCAATAGGTGTCATGTTGAGATGGATATAGGGTTTAATATCCTTAATCATTTCATTGACCTCATGTTTGATAAAACTAGCTGTTACATTTGGAAAAAAATACTGATCAAGTTGGATGATTCCATCAATAAGTATAATTGGAAATTTCAACCATTTTTCGTGATCTTTCTTCAGTGTGCTAAAACCAATATCATGAATTAAATGCTGTGCCCGGGATATGAATAAATCTCCATAATTATCTTCAAATCGAGCTTTCTCCAGCGATGGTATACATTCTGGACCTATTTCCATCAACTTTTCTTTGATTTGATCAAAGATATTTTCATCAGGATCATCAAGAAGTTTGACAAGAGCTGCTATTTCATTATATCCACTCACTTATTTTTCTACGTACTACAGAAATAAAGGTTGCTTATTGCGTTAATCTTTCAAGGGTTAATTCTATGAGTTGATCCACTGTTTTTTTATAATCTTTTGAATAACTTTTGGCAAAGCGGTTAGCAATGATGGCGCAGACTGTACATGCTTCATGACCTAATAGCGCACAAAGTCCGTATAATGCAGAAGTTTCCATTTCAAAATTGGTGATTCTATTACCTTTATGTTCAAAACGGTTTAAGTATTCATTTAAATTGGGCACTTTGGCACCTAATCTAAGAGATCTTCCTTGTGGTCCATAAAACCCATTTGCTGTAGCTGTAATTCCATGGTGCATTCCATGACCTAACTTTTCTTTTAGAAAATCACTTCCTTTCACGAAATAGGGACTGTTAGCAGCAGCTGGCCATGGGGTCTGTTGTAAAAAAGCTTTTGCTAAATTCTTTTCCTCTTCGCTGTAATCAACATCATAAAAACCAAGTAACCCGTCAAATCCTAAGCCATAAGTGGACAACACGAAACTATCTACAGGGATATCTTTCTGTAAAGCACCGCTTGTGCCAATACGAATGATATTGAGTTTTCTATGATTGGATTTGGGTAATCTAGTTTCCAAATCAATATTAACAAGGGCGTCAAGCTCATTAATGACAATATCAATGTTGTCGCAACCAATTCCAGTTGATAATACCGAAACACGTTTTCCATTGTATTCTCCAGTGTGAGTTACAAATTCTCTTTTAGATCTTTTAAAATTAATCTTTTTAAAATGAGATGAAACTCGAGGAACTCGTTCTTGATCTCCCACTACAATAATGTCATCTGCGATGTCATCAGGGTGAAGATCTAAATGATATATTCTGCCTTCCTCTGTGACGATAAGTTCAGATGGAGCTATGGGATTTTGATGTGTTACTGTTTTGATATCCATCTACTAAATTTAACGAAAATTTAGGCTGTTATGGATCTAATGTGCTAAAAACTTTTTTAAGTAAATCGGTAGATCGACTCAAAGGGTCTTTTCTGATTTCTTTTTCTTTTTCTTCAACAAGATGAAATAGCCCAGCCATAGCGCGATTGGTTACATAGTCGTTCAAATCGGTATTAATAGGGTCATTTCCTGTCAATAGGATAGATTGGTTGTATTTTTTAGCTAGCGGTTCCCAGTATGCAGTTAATTTTACGGTTTCAATAGCTTTTTTCACCTCAGGTAAAAAGGCTTGATACAATGCATTGCTAGTATTTTCTTTAAGATATGTAGTCGCTGCATTTTCATTTCCCTTAAGAATAGCAAATCCATCCTGAACAGACATGTTGGTAATGGCATTAACAAAAATAGGGGCTGCAGTTTTACAAGCTTCTTCAGCAGCTTCATTTAATGTTGCTTCAAACTTTTCGACTTTATTATCCAATCCCCATTGCATAGCCTTATCTCTAACTTTTATTGCATCTGGTGGAAAAGGGAGTCTTATTTTATCATTTTTTAAAAAACCACCCACAGCTGAGGCCTGTTGAGCTCCTTTCTTTGCCCCAATAGTCAATGCTTCTTTTAGACCTGAAATCACTTCTTGATTAGATAAAGCAGGAGCCGAAGTCTCTGTATTTAAATTTATTCCAGCTGTATTGGTTACTTGCTGAAGCGTATCACAACTTATTAACCCAAAGAGGATAAAATAGATATAAAGGTTTTTCATGATTCAATTTTAAACTAATCTACCAAAAATTTGGCCAAACTCATTTTATTATAGTTTAATAATTAACTTTAGAATGATATGATCTGTGCAATTATTTCAATAGGTGATGAGCTATTAATTGGTCAAACGGTGAACACTAATGCGGCTTGGATTGGAGAACAACTAAATTTATTAGGGTTTAAAGTAATTGCTGGAATGGTCGTTCCAGATGATCAAAATGCTATTGAAAATGCATTAAATGATCTTTCTATTACATCTGATTTAATTATAATCACAGGTGGGTTAGGACCGACAAAAGATGATATAACTAAACATACACTATGTGCCTATTTTGATACCGAACTTAAACGAAATGTAGAGATTGAGTCTAAAATAGTAGCTTATTTTAAATCAAGAGAACTTCCTATATTACAAACCAATAAAGACCAAGCCCTTCTTCCCGCTAATTGTGAAATACTACCCAACTCTAGAGGGACTGCTAGTGGGATGTGGTTCGAAAAAAATAACACCATTTACGTTTCCTTACCAGGTGTTCCTTATGAAATGAAAGGAATAATAACGGAAACAGTCATTCCTAAATTACTTGAAAAATCCAACAATGACCATATCTTAATTCATAAAACAATAAGAACCCATGGGATGGGAGAATCATTTTTGGCTGAAGTCATTAAAAATTGGGAAGATAAATTATTCCAGGATGATATTAAATTGGCCTACTTGCCATCTCCAGGCATTGTTAAATTGAGACTATCTCTATTGGGCAAAAACCAAAAGGCCATTGTTCTTAAATTAGAAGAACATATTCAACACCTTCAAAAAATTATACCTAATCAAATCTATGGTTATGAAAATGATACCATGGAAGGAGTGGTAGGGCAGTTATTATCAGAAAAAAATGAAACAGTTGCTACTGCAGAAAGCTGCACTGGTGGAGCAGTGGCTAAAATGATTACCAGTGTAAGTGGTAGCTCTGCATATTTTAAAGGCAGTATAATTAGTTATTCAAACCAAATTAAAATAAATCAACTACAAGTTGAGGAAAAGACGTTGAATGAATACGGAGCTGTTAGTCAAGCAGTTGTAGAACAAATGGCAATTGGCGTGAAAAGAAATTTAAACACTCATTATGGACTTGCTACATCAGGTATTGCGGGTCCTACTGGTGGTACACCAGAAAAACCAGTGGGTACCATTTGGATTGCTTTAGCTACCAATAATGGAGTAATTTCTAAGAAGTTGAATTTAGGTTATAGCAGGGATAAAAACATACATGTTACGTCCTTGTCCGTACTGAATATGCTTAGATTGGAATTGTTGAAAAACTAGAATTTTCTTAACCAAGAAATAGTAGGAACAGGGGCTGAAATGGTACCGTTCAATTCATGAATATCAATAAAACCAGCAAGTGAAATCTGGAAAGCTTTCTCAAAACTCTTACTAAAACGGACTGCAGGCATAAAAATTAGCGTAGTATGATTATAAGTGTCGTCTGAAATGACAGGATCAGTTCCTACTAAAATAGTTTGATCATATTGGTCATCTAATCCTGTCAGCGTATTGTATACGGTATAATCTATGTCCACTTCTCTTTCTCCGGTATATCTCAACTGTTTCTTATTTCGACTAATGATCATAGAATCAAAAATAAAACTGGTTTTTTTGCCAATAGGAGTGATGGCCGAAATACTAAATAGACCGGCCAATTGAAAATCTTTGAATTGAAATATTTCCGTATTAAAATTAGAATAATAGTTGGTGTTATATAATTCGTCTCGAAGCGCTTGTTCTCTTCGGTCATACCCATAATATCCACCCCATCCCCAAATAGAGTTGTAAGATGTGGTCGTAGTATCGTATGGATTATCAGGTACATAGTATGGGTGAGACTCATCGTTGAAATCATATCCATAATTTTCTCCTATTATTCTTTGATTATTCATAATGGAAGAGTTTTGTGCACTTGGCCATTTCATGTATCCCACACCACCGGAAAAGCTGATATTGGTGGATCGGTCGCCAAAAGTAGCTGTTAACCAATGTAATCCACCAAAAATACTTCCTTGTTCTATGTAGCCTGAGGTTCCCATTATGGTGCCCAAGGATAAATGAAAGGTGTTTTTAGAAAGGAGTTGTTGTTTTAATACCACCCCAATGGGGCTTGCTATCCAAGAAGCCATAATTCCAATGGATGTGGAATTGGTGACTGATAGTTGAATTTCTGGACCAAAAAGATTAATCATGGCATAGTTTTCATTTTTCTTAATAGGTAATGCATTATTCGTAAAATAATATCTTGTGGTAAATGGTCCCGTAGCTTTGTAATCTTCATCGTAGGTTATTTCTCCGTTTTCAATTTTTTTAATACTAGAAATCATGGATTTTCGGATATAAATTTTACCGATTGATTGGGTAATAATTAAGATTTCTCTACCATCATCGGAAATGATTTCACCAATATACTCGCCACCGTCATATCTGGAAATAACATACTGATTAGCGTTGGTGTAATTTTGATCATTTTGAGAATAGGACATTGTAAAGGTAAGCCATAAACAAAATGTAAAAATGATATTTTTCATATTGATGTTATTCTACATTAAAATTAAAAGATGAAATATCAATCTGGTACAAATCAGCATCACCCTGGTTTTTGATGTCGTAATAACCGCCTATATATGCTGTTTTTCCATCTCTAGAAACGTTAATCGTTTTTTCTTCTAATGTGGTATTAATCGGTGCTCCCATGTTAACAGGGTTACCCCATTGTCCATTTTCATCTTTGGTACAAAAATAAATGTCATAACTGCCGATACTTTCGCTTCTTCCATTTGAGGTGAAAAAAAGAATTTTCCCTGATGGATGGATGAAAACACATTTCTCATCTCCACTAGTGTTAATGTGATCTCCAACGGGCATAGGTTCTGTATATGATTTCCCATTTTTCTCCACAAAATAGATATCAGTTTGTCCTTTTCCATTTGGTCTTTCAGAAACGAAGAAGATGTATTTTTCATCAGCTGTCATACTAGCAGAACTCTCAAAGTAGGAAGAGTTAATTTTATGACTGATGGCCTTGTCTCTGTGTAGTATGGGTTTTGGAGTACCCCAATTACCATCACCGCTATAAGTGGATTCGTATATGTCACCGCTCCTTGTTACATTGTAGATGTTTCTGTAAATCAAAATGGAATTATCTGCTGTGAAGCTCAAATTTCCATCGTGAAACTCCGTATTTATTTTTCCTAGTAGGTTAGAGGGTTCTGACCAAGATTTGGTGTTTGGATCCCATTTAGAGAGATACATATCAGAGAAGTAATTGTGGTCAAAATAATGATCAATGCCACCTCCTTTGGTATCAGCTCTTCTAGAAGTGAATAATAAATATTTCCCATCGTTACTAATGGCAGGGGCAAATTCAGGTGCACTTGTATTAAGAATATTTCCCATGTTTTCGATCACAATCTTATCGTTTACTTTTGCCGTTTCAGCATATGCAATTTGAGCTAATTTTAAGTCCACACCATAATCTTCAAGTTTAGATTTGGATTTCGTCATTTCTTTAAATTGACTCAACTTTTGTTTTGCTTTTGTGAGTTCATTTAATCTAAAGTAGGTTCTTCCCAATAAATATAGAATATCATCATCCACATTTGGATCAGCTTGATAGACTTTTTCAGCATGAAATTTGGCCTTTTTGTAATTTTGTAATTTATAATAGCATTCTGCTAAACCATATTCGGCTTTCAGATTTGACGGATTAAGTGCAATCACTTCCTTGTAATTTAATAAAGCTGATTTCACATTACCTTGAATAAAATGATGTCGAGCTTCATTAATTTTATGTTGGATTTTAGTTTTTTCAAAAAAGCTATTCTCTTGACTAAATGCTGCAGTGAAGGTTGTTATAACCAAACCACAAACTAAAATCTTATAAAATGGGAAAGTGTTTTTCACTGAACTAAAATTAAGGATTTTCTTCAATTTCACTGATATTATCATCTAAATATGTAATTTTTTCCATAGCAATGGTACTGGCAACCATCGACCAGATGGGTAACAATGCGCTAATTGAGGCAGATACAAAAATGATCACTATAAACTCAAAATCATTTTTTGTAGATTGGCTGTATGAAGATATAAATTGATTGAGGTAGTGAAAAATAGGCGTAAAAACAGCTCCTATAGCCAATGCCAATCCCTTGTGGTTTCTCACAAATTTCACACTTTTTTTTTCATCGATTTTCCAACGTTCAAGATTGTAGTCCATGAAGGAAAACCCATAATAATAAAAGGCAATGACTATAATGAAAGCATTTTCTATCGAATTTAAAATACTTTCGTATCCTTCCACAAAGAAATTAATCAACCAAAAAAAGGCTATTATGCCCAATATGGTTAAGGCTTCCACCATCAAATTTCTCGAAATAAGTTTCAATGCCCGTTTTACGTCTCTTAAAATTTGACGAAATGAAAAACCATATTTTTTTTCATTCAATAATTTCTCCGTTCGCTGGGATACGATCGATAGCACTGGTGAAGTTAGCGCCAACATGATGTATCGGGTAAAATTAAGTAGTGCAAATGCAATCAGTAGAATAATACCATCTAAAAAATAGAAAGCTATACTAATGCCCATACCATCCTCTTTATGGGGTAGGTAAAAGTAGTCCACATCTTTCAGTAGATTTCCTAAGTAAAAAATGCCTAAAAACACCACTAAAGGAATTAAGGCGTACCACCAAAAATGTTTTCTAAAAAGAAATTTCCAGGCTTCCAAATAGGAAAGAATACCCAAGGTGAAATCTTTTATCATGTTGTGAATGAATTCATTTTTAAATAAATATAATATGAATTGATAAAAGTGGTGATGTGTAGTTCATATTGTTAAATTTGTAACCTTAAATCAAAATCCATGCCTGATTCAATTCATGCCATTAGTCCAATAGATGGTAGATACCAAAGTAAGACGGAAAATTTAGCTCAATATTTTTCGGAGGCTTCATTAATTAAGTATAGAATTAAAGTGGAAGTAGAATATTTCATTGCTTTATGTGAATCTTCTTTACCACAATTGGCAAAGGTGGATCGTAATCAATTTGATACCTTAAGGTTGCTGTACCAAAACTTCAATGACGCTGACGCAAAAAGAGTAAAGGAGATTGAAAAAGTGACCAATCATGATGTTAAAGCGGTTGAATATTTCATCAAAGAAAATATGGAGGATTCAGTTTGGGGTACATCTAAAGAGTTTATTCACTTTGGACTAACTTCTCAGGACATCAACAATACAGCTATCCCCATGTCGCTCAAAGACTGCATGGAAGAAACGTATTTTCCTACAATCAATGAATTGATAAATAGCCTTTCTTCTTTAGCTAAGGAATGGTCTCATATTCCCATGTTAGCCAAAACCCATGGTCAACCGGCATCTCCTACGAGGTTAGGAAAAGAAATTCATGTATTTGTTGAACGATTACAAGAACAAATGAAGTTGTTAAAAGCGGTGACGTATGCTGGTAAATTCGGTGGGGCTACCGGAAATTTTAATGCTCACCATGTAGCCTACCCTAATGTCGACTGGGCTACTTTTGGAAATGATTTTTTGCAGGATAAATTAGGGATATCCAGATCTGCTACGACTACCCAAATAGAACATTATGATCATATGGCTTCTCTGTTTGATGGGCTTAAAAGAATCAATACGATTTTAATTGACTTATGTAGAGATATTTGGACATATATTTCGATGGATTATTTTAAACAGAAAATTAAGAAGGGAGAAGTAGGATCCTCAGCCATGCCACACAAGGTGAATCCAATTGATTTTGAAAATGCAGAAGGAAATCTAGGGTTAGCTAATGCTGTATTTGAACACCTAAGCGCTAAATTACCAATCAGTCGATTACAACGAGACTTAACAGATAGTACGGTCTTGCGAAATATAGGTGTGCCCATTGGGCATGGTGTTATAGCCTTATCTTCTATCCAAAAGGGATTAGGTAAATTGTTATTAAATGAGTCAGCTCTACAACAAGATTTAGAAGATAATTGGGCGGTGGTGGCTGAGGCCATTCAAACGATATTAAGAAGAGAGGGGGTTCCCAATCCTTATGAAATGTTGAAAGATTTAACTAGGAGTAATGAGCAAATCACAGCAGCGTCTATCCAAACGTTTATTGCAAATCTGGATATTTCTTCGTCTGTAAAAGAGGAGTTACATCAAATTACGCCTCAAAACTACACAGGAATTTAGTATTGGATTAACCTAATTTCATTACACTAAGTGCCGAAATACAAGCAGTTTCGGTTCTTAGCGTTAAATCACCAAGATCTACAAACTGGAAGTGGTGTTGTCTTGCTTTTTCGATTTCTTCGATGGAAAAATCACCTTCGGGACCTATTAGGATCAGTTGGTTTTTTAGTGGATTGGCCAAGTCACTTATCCTTGTTTTTTCTCCTTCACCACAGTGTGCCACCATTTGCACTCCATCAAATGGAACCTTATTTATAAAATCATCAAAAGACTGAGCTTCATGGAGTTGAGGTAGCCACGGATTCCCAGATTGTTTCATGGCCGACACCGCAATTTTTTGCATACGATCTGTATTCCATTTTCTTCGCTCTGAGTGATGGGTAAAAATCGGATAACAATCCGTCATGCCTAGCTCTGTTCCTTTCTCCACAATCCATTCATTACGGTCGTTACTTTTAGTAGGAGAGAACGCTAAAATCAATTTTAAAGGGGGGTCATAAAAATCAGCTTTGTTCACTTTTACTCTGGTTTTTTTTACCTTCTCATCTAAAATTACTCCCTCAGCCAAAATGCCCTTTCCGTCCATTACAATGATATCATCACCCTCTTTTAATCTTAGCACACGTATAGCATGCTTAGAATCTAATTCAGAGAGTTCTATTTCTTCATTTTCTATAGATGGCACGTAAAATCTTGGCATTAGATTTGTTTTAGTTTCATGAATTGCTAAATTTTCTTTTAAATTAGACTAATTCAAAATATTAATTTAAAAAACATGAAAATTTTTAAACCCCTACTTATTGCCCTCATGATAACTTCCTGTTACACTTTGGATGCACAAACCAAAGAAATTGAAGGCGTTTCCTTTTCTACTGCAATGTCCATCAATAATCAAATTACCGTTCTTAATGGTGGAGGATTGAGAGAAAAGTATGGTTTTCTTGATCTATATGTAGGAGGACTATATGTAAAAGCAAATACAAATGATGCAGATAAAGTGATTATGGCTGACGAAGAAATGGGTATTAGAATAGTTATAGTGTCGTCTATGGTAACTAGAGAACGTTTTATCGAAGCGTTAGAGGATGGTTTTAAAAATACCACAGCAGGAAAATCATCCCCTGAGGATGTGGCCAATTTTAAAAAATACCTGAGCGATGAATTTGTAGAAGGAGATGAAATATTACTGAATTATCATGCTGGAGATGCCGTCTATCTATATAAAAATGGAAAAGAAAGAGGTAAATTTTCAGGACTACCTTTCAAACAAGCCTTATTTGGAATTTGGTTGGGTGGAAACCCAGCTGATGATAGCTTGAAAGATGATATGCTAGGACTTTAGGTTTGAACGGTATCTCTTTTTGATCTCACTGGCTTTTGTATAGAGTTCAAAGCCAATAATAAGTACATAGCTTACCACATTTAGCCATATTAGGCTAATAAGTAGAGATCCTATGGATCCATATATTTTGTTATATACATTAAAATTACTGAAGTAGATAGACAATCCTTTAGTAGCCAAAAATATAACGATGGTAGCAAATAGGGTACCAGCATTGATCAGTTTAAATTTATGGGTATGTGGGTTTCCAAAGTGATAGAGAATGGCAATTCCAAATATCACAAACAGAATTTGAAGTAAGATTTGGAATACATCCAAAAGAAACACCATACCATTGCTTTGTAGATGGCTGGCTAGATAATTACCAAAGATGGATAGAGCAATTGCAGATAAGAAAATAAGTATGATGAGAAGAAAAATGCCAAGCGATAAAACTTGTTGCTTAACATAGCTGTTTTTTAGTTTAATTTGGTAAGATTGTGAAAACGCAGTTAACAACGTATTAATACCAGAAGAAGCATAATATATTGAGAGCACAAATCCAATACTTAGTAAAGCATTATAACGCCTAGTAAAAAGACCATTAACCGTGGATTCAAATACATCATAAATAACGGAAGGCATGAGTTCTGCAGACATAACTAATAAGTTTTCCTTTACGCCATCAATGGGTAGATAGGGTATAAGAGATAAGAGAAATATTAGCGTAGGGAAGAGAGCTATAAAAAAACGAAAAGAAACAGCTGCACTTCGCAACGCAAAATTTCCTTTTTGAAAAACTTCTTTTAAGAATTGAAATAGGTTAAGTATAGTTATGCCTTCAAAACCAGGGAGGGGGATTTGATCAAGAAACTCTTTCAGATTTAAGAACACACTTTTTAACCAGTTCATGATTTGGCAATTACGTCTAATATGCGTTCTGTAGCATGACCATCCCATAAAGGAGGAATTTCTCCTTTTTTTGAACTATTCAATTTTTCAATCATTCGTTGGCTAATTTTAGTAGCATCTAATTCAATTAGTTCATTGTTACCCAGCGTAATAGTGATGGGTCTTTCCGTATTTTCTCTTACCGTAATGCATGGGATTTGTAAATAGGTAGTTTCTTCTTGAATACCTCCTGAGTCTGTAATCACAATATCTGCATTGGTTACTAATTTCATAAAATCCAGATATCCCAATGAATCGGTTAAAATTAAATTAGGAATTTGCTCAAATTCACTCCAAAGCTGATGTTTTTGTAGTGACTTTTTAGTTCTAGGATGAAGGGGTAGTATTACAGGAATATAGTTAGAACATAATTGGATCGTTTTTACGAGCTCAGTTAATGTATCTAATTGATCTACATTTGATGGACGATGGAATGTCATCAAAGCATAGTTGGAGGGACTATTTATTTCATTTAAAATCGAGCTTTTTTCAATGTAGGATCTAAATTCAACTAATGAATCAATCATGGTGTTGCCCACAAAATGAATTTGTTCTTCACGTTTATTTTCTTTTTTGAGGTGATCTAGGCCACTTTGTTCGGTGACAAAGAAAAAATCACTTAAATCATCTATTAGAATTCGATTAATTTCTTCTGGCATACTTCTGTCAAAACTGCGTAATCCACTTTCTATGTGACCTAGTTTAATATTATTTCTAGATGCTACTAGTGCACATGCCGTAGAGGAATTGACATCTCCAGGAACCAAGACTAAGTCAGGTTGATAGTGTTGTAATTCTTTTTCAAATTTTACCATGATATCAGCCATCATCTCCATTTGAGTAGCTCCTTTAGCGTCTAAATAAATATCTGGACTATCTAATTTAAGCTCGTCAAAGAAAACCCTACTCATTTGGTGGTCGAAATGTTGTCCAGTGTGCAGTAACTTAATTTCCAAGTTAAATTTTGATGCCAACTTTTTAAATCGAGTAACTTTTATAAAATTTGGTCGTGTACCCACACATATTAATACTTTCTTCATTTTCAAATGGCTTTTAAACTTAAATCCATATTATGTACAGAGTGTGTTAAGGCTCCTACAGAGACATAATCTACACCACATTCTGCATAATGCCGTACGGTGTCTAAATTAATTCCACCCGAAGCTTCTGTTTCATATTTCCCATCAATCAATTTTACAGCTGTTTTTAAATCTGCATAACTAAAATTATCCAACATGATTCGTTGAACTTTGCCTACGTTCAGTACTTCTTTTACTTCATTCAAATCACGTGTTTCGACCTCAATTTGAAGATCTAATTTTTCATTTTTAAGATATTGATTGGTTTGTAGAATAGCTTCTGCTATACCTCCTGCAAAATCAATATGGTTGTCTTTCAGCATGATCATGTCATACAAGCCCATTCTGTGATTATGGCCTCCACCAATTCTAACCGCTTCTTTTTCTAAAAAACGAATTAAAGGTGTTGTTTTTCGGGTGTCCAACACTTTGGTTGGTAATCCTTCCAAGGCTTTGACATATTTATTAGTTAAAGTAGCAATGGCACTCATACGCTGCATAACATTAAGCACTAAACGCTCAGCTCCTAGTAAAGTTTGAGATGATCCATGAATGTTAAAAGCGATTTCACTCTTTTTAACGAAATCCCCGTCTGATAAAAACTGCTCAAATTCAAATGATGTATCAAATTCTTCAAAAATTTTTCTGGCTATTTCAATTCCTGCAATAATGCCGTCTTCCTTAACTAACAGTTGAGCTCCCCCTTTTGCATTCTTAGGAATACAGGCTAATGCAGAATGATCTCCTTCTTTGATATCTTCTTGAATAGCTAATTGAACAAATTGTGGTATGGTCATGATACAAAGCTATATTTTTGTTTGGTATTACAATTACATTTGAAAAATGAAAATTAAGCTCATAGTTGTAGGAAAAACCAATGCAAAGTATTTGTTGCAAGGAGAAAAGGAATATGAAAAGCGATTAAAGCACTACACAAAGTTTGAGGAAATCATCATTCCAGAGATAAAACAAGCAGGAAAGCTGAGCGAAGGTGAGCTCAAGAAAAAAGAAGGTCAAATGATTTTAGCAAAACTAGAAAATAGTGACCATGTTATTTTACTTGATGAAAAGGGCAAATCTTATTCATCAGTTGAGTTTGCTAACTTTTTACAACAAAAAATGAATAGCAGTTTAAAGTCTTTGGTTTTTGTAGTTGGTGGAGCTTATGGTTTTTCAGATGAGGTTTATCAAAGAGCTAATGGAAAGTTAAGTTTATCTAAAATGACCTTTTCTCATCAAATGGTAAGGTTGATTTTCAAAGAGCAGCTGTATAGAGGGTTTTCTATTTTGAGAGGGGAGAAGTATCATCATGAATAGCTAAACACCAAGTACTTCGTTATATACTTCTTTGTATCTTTTAACCCCCTGTTCCAAAGAATAATATTGGTGTGAAGTGTTAATGATCTTTTCATTATTGGGTTTATATTCACCAAAAATTAGATCCACTATTCTATTATATTCTTTTTTATTAAAATCTTTCACCAATAACTCAGGCATACATTTTTTCATGATATCATCTACATCACCCACGCCTGAGTTACAAATAACGGGTATGCCTAAATTCATGATTTCACCCATTTTAGTAGGGGAGGATGCTTTTTTTGAAAAAGCAGGCAGTATAAAAAATATAGAAAAATCACTTACTCCAATATAGGATGGCATAAGTTCTCTTGGCGAGGGTTGTATAATTATTTTGTCTTTTGATATGCCTTTTTCCTCAGCTTTAAAAAATACCAAATTCGGATTATCTTTAGTAATGAATAGAAATTTCGCATTTGCCTTTTTTTCATTTAGCACTTTGAAAAAATCAAGCATTTCATCTAACATATACCATGTGCCAATAGAGCCAACATAGGATAGAATAAAGTCATCTTTTTGAATCCCTAATTCCTCTCTTTTATGGCTTATATTTTTAGTTTGAAACAAGTTTTCATCGGTACAACAAGGAATGACTTTTATCGGTGATTGGTTTGGTAATTTCCAACTTTCTATTTCTTTTTTCCCATTTTCAGTTAAAGAGATGGTATAATCAGCATGTTGTAAAAATTCTTTTTCTTTCTTTTTAAAATAGTTATAAATTTTATTGAAAAGAAATTTATTCTTATTCCAAAGTTTTCCATCCACTCTTTCATCAGCCCAAAAGCCTCTCATGTCAAAAATAAAGGGAATATGATATTGTCTTTTAAAACTCAGGGCAACTAATGAGGTGATATAACTTCTGCAATGAATTAGATCTATTTTTTGTGTTTTGAGAATTTTATTTAATAATTTTTTGAGTTTAATAATATCCCATATGGTTGATATAATAGGTGGTTTTTTTGTGTATACAAGTGGAATCCAATCAATATTTTTTGAGGATAAAAATTCTTTTAATTTTTCAATCTCATTTTGATCATGAAATTTCTCGAAACTAATAATGGTAAATAGGTATTGTGAGTATGTATTAAGCCCTTCTACATATGGCAAAATTTGAGACCTGCCTAAGGAATCAAGTAATCCATCATAAGAGCAATAAACAATATGTTTTTGATTTTCAATACCGCAAATCTATTATTTATCAAATATAAATTTTATTTTAGCTAAACAAAGTACTTTGAATTGCAAAGCATTAACAATCTCATATCCTTATATGATCTTTTTTTAGTTCCGTTGTACTTATTGTTAATTTTTATAATTAGCTCTGTTATCCGCCTAAATGGACTAAAAAAACATAATGAATACAAGTATTTTAATTACGGATTATTATTTAAACTTTTAGGGGTTACTGGTTTTTGTATTATCTATCTTTTTTATTATCAAGGAGGTGACACGGTAAACTATTTTTTTGGGACCCAAGCGGTTGGTAATTTAATGGAACAAGACTTTGAAAAAGGTTTAGCAGTTTTATTTAATACAGATAGTTATTTTAATTCATGGCAAAGTTTTAATGCTGGAACCGGTTATCCTCCTCATTACATGTGGAAGGATTCAAATACATTTTCAGTTTCTCGTGTTACCGTCCCACTTTATTTTTTAGGAGCTAAACGTTTTTTAATAACTAGTTTTCTTACTGCTTGTTTCTCTTACATTGGTGTGTGGAAGTTGTACCGGCTGTTTAACACGCTATATCCTGGAAATTCGAGAATATTTGCCTATTTAATTCTCTTTTTACCCACCTTAATTTTTTGGGGAGGAGGTATCATGAAAGATAGTTACGTGCTGGGTGCAACCTGTTGGATATCTTCAAATTTTTATTGCATATTTATAATTAGAAGAAAGGTTTTTTGGAATATTATTTTTATGATATTTAATGCGCTGTTAATCATTAATATCAAAGCTTACATCATTGTATCATTAATTCCTGGAATGTTACTGTGGATAAATAGCGCCTATCTGAAAAATATAAAATCCAGTTTAAGTAAAGTATTTGTTTTTCCAGTAATTATAAGTTTTATAGGGTTGGCAGGTTTCTATATTTCTCAAAACTTATCATCCTTAATTGGGGTTTATGGAGATGTGGATTCGGCCATACAACAAGCTCAAGTGATTCAAGAAGACTTATTGAGAGAAGATCAGTATGGAGGTAATAATTATAATATTGGAGAACTAGATGGTTCACTAGGGGGGTTACTTAGTGTAGCTCCAATAGCTATTTTTACGGCACTTTTTAGACCGTTATTTTGGGAAATTGGAAGTCCTACCATGATACTTTCAGTGGTAGAGAATTCGATATTAATTGTTTTTACATTTATCATTCTAATTCGAACTTCCCCTTTTAAACTACTCAGAATATTGTGGACTGAACCTTTTCTACTTTATTGTTTTATTTTTTCTATTTTATTTGCTTTTGGCGTAGGTATTGCTGGCACCAATTTTGGGGCCCTAGTGCGCTATAAAACCCCGCTTGTTCCTTTCTTTTTTAGTATGATTTATTTGATCTATAAGCAGTCTAGGAATCTAAATGTTTAATTAAAAATTTTTGTAGGATAATTAAACACCAAATTCTGTTGTATAAGTATGATTCTCCGTTATTAAATCTTTTTAGCAGATTATAAACGACCAATTTATTTAAAATATTGGTTTTTGTTAAGGAATCTTTGTTTAGATACTTTGTAATTAAATAATCAAGTTCGTTTTTTAACCATTTATCAAGTGGAATGGAAAACCCCCATTTTGGTCTTTCCATTATTTTTTTTGGGATGTAATCGTAAGTTAAGTCTTTAAGTAAGTACTTTTGTATACCATTTTTTATTTTAAACTTTTGGTCTAGGTTCAAAGCAAATTCTATAATATTATGATCTAACAATGGAACTCTCGCTTCAAGGGAAGAATACATAGATGAACGATCTACTTTAACCAATAGATCATCAATCAAATAATAATTTAAATCGAAAAAAGCTTGTTGTTCATAAGAAGAAAAATTTCGATTAAGTTCATTAGTTGAATTTAAATTATTAATGATTAAGTTTTCATTATTCTTTTTAAGAAGTTCTTTAATTTCTTGTTCAGAAAATAGATTCTGTTCTTGAGAAAATATATGACTTTTCCAATTTTTAAAGGGGCTATTAAATACTTGAGCTGCTCTTTTATTTCTATTTCTGGAAGATAAATCCAGCACCTTTGATATAGGTAAACGTAGTGTCCCTAAAATGGGGTTATTAATCCTCTTAGCCCATTTATATGCACCATAACCCATAAATAATTCGTCTCCACCATCTCCAGACAGACAAACGGTGACATATTTTTTTGCCATTTTTGAAACTAGCATGGTGGGAAGGGCAGAAGAATCCGCAAAAGGTTCATCAAAATGATCCATTATATTTTCTAATTCATGAATTGCGTCTTGTTCTTTTAGGATGAATTCGTTGTGATGAGTACCTAAGTAATTGGCTACTTTTTTTGCATGAAAACTTTCATTATGTTTTTTATTATCAAAGCCAATGGAAAACGTATTAATAGGGGAATTATTAACCTCCTGTGCTATGGCAGTAACCAAAGAAGAATCAATTCCTCCACTGAGAAATGTTCCAATAGGCACATCACTTATTAATCTTTTTTCAATGGATTGTTTTAATAATAATTTTAGTTCTTGTTTACTTTTAATAAAATTTTGATTTACCTCTTTCTTAATTTTATTTTCTAATTTCCAATATGCTTCATTTATAATTTCGCCTTTGTGGTAGGTTAAGTAAGAACCTTGACTTAACTTAAATATATTATTATAGATGGTTTGGTTCCAAGGTACATACCCAAGATGTAAGTAAGCGTAAATGCTATTTTGATTAATTTCTAAGTCTTTTTTAATAGCACAAATCGCTTTCAATTCACTTGAAAAAATAAGTTCTTTTTTATCAAAGTAATAAAAGAGCGGTTTTATTCCCATTCTGTCTCTAAAGAGAAAAAGTTTATCCTCCATTTTATCGAAAATAGCAATAGCAAACATGCCATTTAATTGATGCACAAAATCGATTCCCCATGCAACAAAAGCCTCTAAAATAACTTCCGAATCTGAGCTTGTTTTCCAATTTCTGTTTTTTAGTTTTTTAGCTATCTCTTTAAAATTATATACCTCTCCGTTAAAAACCATAATGTACCTTCCACAGTGCGAAGTCATGGGTTGGTTAGCCGCATCACTTAGGTCAATTATACTTAACCTGCGATGTCCCAGTGCTATGCCCTTATGTGGATCAAAAAAATGTCCTGAAGCATTAGGCCCTCGGTGACTAAGTGCTTCAGTCATTTTAACTAAATCAGTTTTAAGAAAATTTTTGGAAATAAAACCGGAAATTCCACACATTATTAATTTTTTAAAAGATTAGCCAGTTTGGTAGTTTGGTATTCCCTCGAGAATTTTTTAAGATGGACTAAGTTTTTTTCTAAGCTAATAATTTCATCATTTCTTTTTTTATTTATTGCGCTCAAAAGCAAAGACTTAAGTTCTTCAGTTTTGTTAATCGCATAACCAGTATTAGTGTCTTTAATAAACTTTTCAATTAAGTCATCATCACTAGGATACATTAAAATTGGCGTATTGTAGGTCGCGTAATCAAAAAGTTTTACGGGATACCAACCTGATACGTTGTTAAAACTGGTTAGAAATAAAAAATCAGCTTGATTCATTTTTTCAGCTAATTTTTGTTTGCTGACCCTAGGTGTTATCATAATTTCGCCATTATGTTTTTGTTTAATTATTTCAAGTCTTTTAATTTGACTTTCTATCATTTCACATCCAATAAATTCAATTTTAAAAAAGTTGTCAAAAATTTTATTTTGATCTGAAATTACATTACAAAACTTTTCAATTTCTTGATTAGGATAGAGCGTCCCTGCATATATTATTTTAATAAATTCATTACTTTTTTTTGATTCTACTAGCTCTATTTTTTTGTCAAATCCATTAGCAATAAAATATCCTTTTTTTTGAATTAAACATTCAATATTATTTACCCAATTTGGCGTAGTAGAAATAAAAAATTTGCAGTTTAAAGTCCATTTTTTTTCAAGTTTTGTTTCAAGAGAACTAAAAATTCTTGTAAGCTTATTTTTAGATTTCGTATCTGAGTAAGTGTTCCACTGATCTCTGTAATCTGGAATCCAACTTATATTTGGAAATTTTTGTTTTAGTTTATACCCAAAGAAAAAAGACTCAAATGGTCTACCAGAAATTATGACGTATTTTATGTTCTTGTCATTTTTCAAAATTTCCTCAGCTTTTTTATATAAGTTAACGTAACTAATGGAAAATGGAAATACATAAAATAAAACCTGATTTACAAACGTAAGTATTTTCCTAAGATATTTTATACCACTTATAAAATCTCTGAGTTGATGTTTATATTTAAGGTAGTGAATTTCTCTTTTTTCATTTATATCAAACCAGTACTTATTATTGTATACTCTACCAACAATATCTTTTTGACCATCATTCCAATTTCGAGTAATAATTATGGGGTAAACCCCGCTTTTGTGAAGATTTTCGGCCCAATATGATGTTCTTTCTGCACCTACGAAATTACAAGGTGGAAAAAAGTAGGATATAATGAGTACTTTTTGCATTTTTGAATCATGTCAAATGTAGTTAATAATGATAAAGTTTTATTTTTAATAACAGCAAGTTATCCATTTGGTAAAACAGAAACATTTATTGAAACAGAGATCCAGTACTTACCGAAAGCATTTAGAAAAATAGTTATCATTTCTCACGATGTGCACTCTAACCATAAAAGAGAACTAACTAAAAATATCGAGGTGATAAGGATACCTTATAATCTAACTAACTTAGGGAAATTAAAAAGCCTAATAAGTTTATTTGATAAAAAATTTTGGATAGAAATTCAATATATCAAAAAGGAATACAATAAGAGAATAACTTTTGGCATACTTAAAACAATGTTTATATCTCTTGCTAATGCTAAACGTTTGAGTCGAATATATAAAAACATTATAAACATTTATGGATCAAAAAATGCATTGTTATATAGCTATTGGAGTAACGATAGTGCTTTAGCATTATCATTATTGAAATTGAAAGATCAGAATATAGCATGTATATCAAGAGTACATGGTTGGGATGTGTTTTTTGAATCCTCTAAATACAATTACTTGCCATATAGAACTCTATTAAATAAATCTAATGGGATATATTCTATTTCTCAAAAAGGTATTGATTACGCTAAGAATATTTGGAAAATTCACTCAAATAATGTGTTTTTATCAAGGCTTGGGGTAAAAGGAAATAAATTTAAAGTTTCAAAAGAGAAATTAGACTTTTTAATGGTGTCTTGTTCAAATATTATAGAACTTAAAAGAGTGAGTTTAATAATAAAAGCTTTGAGCCTTATAACCAAAGTAAATGTAAAGTGGGTTCATTTTGGAGACGGTGATTTAATGAATATGGTTAAACTAGAAGCTAAATCTTTTTTACCGAATAATATCACTTATGAGTTTACTGGAAGAATCTCCAATAAAGAGGTGCTTACATATTACCAAAATAATAATCCTGATTTATTTATTAATGTAAGTTCTAGTGAAGGAGTACCTGTTTCTATAATGGAAGCTATGAGTTGTGGAATTCCTATAATAGCTACCAATGTGGGAGGCACATCAGAAATTGTGAATATTGATAATGGTTATTTATTGTCAAGTAATCCTCGGCCAATGGAAGTTGCAAGTAAAATTTCTGAATACTACAAACTTTCTATAATTGAAAAAAATAATAAAAGAGAAGCCGCATATAACACTTGGAAAGAGAAATTTAATGCTAATAAGAATTATACAAAATTTATCAATGATCTATTATTTATTAGTCAAAAAATTAATAATTAAAGACTAATTTGAAAAATCTACAGATTCTATGCCATCTCGAATCTTTAAAAGTCTTATTGACGGATATAAGTCACCATTTTCCCCTGGGTATACTAATAAACCTGCTCCATTGACATCATAAAGTGAATTTGAGTTCCAATATCTTTCATTAAAGAAATTATTTTGAGTTTTATGATCAAGATTGTTTTTCCAATAATTTATACACCAATACAATAAACCATAAGGTTTATTTTTTTTGATTTTTTTAAATAAAACATCTATGTCAGATAATTTGCAGTTCATGAAAATATATGGATAAGAATTTTCACTAGCGCAAAAATATGTCCAATTAAATTTTGATGACTGATCAATGATTTGGTCTTGGTAAATGTCAATTAATGGACATTGAAATGTAATAAGATTATGTAGATTAGATAGGCTATATGCTGTAGATAATATATCAATATTTGAAATACCTTTTTGTTTTAGAAATGTTTTAAGACTATCTAGGAAATAATGCTTCTCAGGTCCAATTTCGTCACATACATTGATATACACTTTATTTAAAAGATTATTTTCTTTCACATATCTGAAATTTTTTTCAAGACTTTCAGAGTATTTGTAAATTAGTTTTTCATTATTATATTCAATGTTAACTACGCCAATACAAAATTTACCTTTTGTTAGTTCTGAAATACTATCAATTAATTGGAGATTTGGAAATTGAAAGTATTTTAAGTGCATGCTGTTAGGAACTAATTTGTGTTTGATGTAAAAATCAATTAGATAATTCTTCTTTTTTTCAAACATCAGTGAATCATTGTAAAATAAATTTATCCATTTTGGATCTATACTGAATGCAGTTTTCAAACTTGGGAACTTCGGTATTGTTTCTTTTAATATTTGAATTTTTAATTGTTCTGTAATATTTTTTCTAATACCATCTTGCTGGTAATCTATCTTTATTTTTAAATAATAAATACCAGGCTTATTTTTCTCATTTGCTGTGATATTGAAAAAAATACATCTATTTTGATAAGCTGGTATATTGATGTTTGTTCTAATTTTATTGTTTATATTTAAGAGAGGAACTAAAGGATCTAACTTCCAACCATCTGCCTTTGGTTTCTTAATATCTTGCTTGCTAAATGTACCATTATCATTTATTTGATACTTTCTTTTTTGAGCTTTGCAAAAAATATATTTGCCCTCATAAATTTCATAATCAATATCCAAGTTGTTATTATTTATTATTTCTAGTTTTTCAATTATTATATCATTAAAAGAATTAACAATTGACATTTGTGCTGTCATTGTTTCATTCCTTCTTACCGGAAAAATATCTTTAACTTCTATTTTATCTAATTCACGATTGAATTTATCTATTCTCTGTAAATCAGTCCACAATGTTTTAATTCTATTTTTTTTCAATAATGATCTTGTTGCTTTTATTCTTAATTTAAGTTCTAAATAGGAATTAGGTTCCCTATGTAAATTATCTAATTCTAATTCATATTGATGGTTTACAAAATCCTTGAAATGATGTTCTTTTGGTTCTTTTAAACGAGAAATATTAGAATAATTTTGAAATACCAAGTTGGTATCAAAAAGTATTGAAACAATAGTTATTGCTGCTAAAATAAGTTGAATAATTACACCTTTTTTTGAGTAAATATTTTTTTCTAAACTAACATTTAATACGAACAGGACAAAAATAGAAAAAGAGATAATCACAATAGGAGTAATTACACTCATTTTTAATGGCCATAATATGTAGTATTCATTGTAATATAATAGAATACTTTTTAAGTTTACTAATCCCTTAATTATAATAAAAACGGAATCAAAGTTTTTTGTTCCAACAATAAAAAGGGTTAGTAAAATCAATAAAAATCTTATTTTATTTCTTAAAACCCAATTACTTATTTTGAATTCAATAATAATTTTTTTTTTAAGAACTAAAGAGTATAAGATTTTGATGATATAAACAAAAGAAATTATACAAGATATTGGAATAAATAAATTATTAAAAAATATAAATAGAGCTTGAAAAAAATTTAATGAAATTATATCAGAATCGTTAAATGCATTTCTCCAAAAAATAAATGAGTTATTAAAAAATAGAATATTAACAAAAAGTATTAGTAATCTATTTATTAATAAATATTGGTCGCTTCCTTCTGTTTTATAAATTTTTATAAGAAGATTCTTTTTAATTATTGTCTTTGATATCAATTTTAAAAAACTCAAATCCTTTTACTAATTTTTAATTTAAATAGGAACTAATTTTATTTTTTGTTGATTCGAATTCAATGTTTATTAATTAAATGAGAATTCTCTATTATTAAATGTCTAGAAAAGTGTTAATAAAATTAAGCATAATCATATTATTGGTTAAAAAAGAATTTAAAGATTAAGTCTTATTTATCTCTTGGAGAAGTTAATCAAAAATAGAGTATAGTTAAGATGAATTTGTTGAAGAAATACTGTCTCTATAAAGTTTCATGAGCTTTTTTGTGTAATTATTAATATCATACATCTTTGCCGTTTCTTGTCCATTGACAGATATTTTTTCATAAAGTTTTTCTTTTTCATAAAGTTCAATTATTTGATCTGAGAATAAACAAGTATCTTGATTTTTGAAAATATATCCATTCTCACCATTTACAACAATGTCTCGATTTCCTTTCCCATCTAAAGTAATAACAGGTAAACCAGCTGCCATAGCTTCTAAAATAACTAATCCAAAAGCCTCAGAAGTTGCTGTATGTAGATAAATGTTTGATTCAATCAAATATTCTTTTACGTTACTTACATTTCCATGAAAATTGATGTATTTATTTATTCCAAGAATTGTGCTAAGTTTTTCAACGTCTTTTTTTAATTCTCCGTCACCTAAAAATGTAAGACTAGCAGAAAACCCTCTATCTAAGATATTTTTTAAAATATTGACAGCAAAGGACTGATTTTTCTCTTTGATAAAACTCCCAATATTAATTAGTCTAATTTGTTTTAAATCTCTTTTACCTACGAAATTAAATTTAGAAAAATTAATGGCATTAGGTAACAAGTGGATTTTCAATTTATTTGATAAGTTTTTTTGAGCATACAAAAATGAATTTTTTGCTATACTAATAAAGTGATTATCCATATTTTTGAGAAACAATTTCCTTTCATACATATTTGTTAGCTGATCTTTTGAGTTGGGAATTAATGTTTTTTTAAGCTGGATCATATTATCATGAAAGTGGCTAAATCTGACGCTATCTTTATTGGTAATATTCGTTAATAACATTTCGGTTTCCCAAAGATGAGAGTGAATAATATCTGGATTAAAATCATCGATATAACTTTGTAGTTCTAATACATTTTTTTTTGGTTTACTAGAAATACTTGGCTTGAATTCACTAATTATATTTACGTGAAATGGGTATTTAATTTCAACATCTTTATGAAAAGTAATAAGCTTAATATCAGCTAGCTGATTTACATAAATATGAACGCAAATATCCTGAACCAATCTCTCAGCACCTCCTGTCTTGAGATTTGGTATGATGTGTATTATTTTCAACTATAAATAATTTTTAGTAATTAAAAAATTATAGCCCAAAGATTTAGTTAATTTTTTTACTTTTTTTAATCCATTAACTTCATCAATATTATAAAAATTATATTTTAAATGATCTATTTTTTTTTGTATTTCACAACCTATATCATCATTTAAAATTTCAATAAGTATGCTTGGTGAATCTCTATTAATAATTTTCATCATTCCTTCAATTGCTTCTATCTCATGCATTTCAACATCTAACTTTATTAAATCTATTTTTTCAACTTTGTTAAATAGTATATCATCAAGTTTTTTTACTTCTACATTATATGAAATAGTATTTTCATCTCCTAACATTTCTTTATTAAGAGACGCACTATATTGCGATCTTGAATTGACATCATAAAACTTTGAAACACCATTTTTATTTGAAATGGCATATTTAAAACTTTCTATATTTTTGAATTTATTAATATTGATGTTTTTGTCAAGTAAATTTTTTGTTCTGAGAGTTGGTTCAAATGAGTAAATTCTAGAATTCTTTTTAAAAGCTGCTGAAATTATTGTGTAAATACCCGTATTGGCTCCTATGTCAACGATAGTTTTAGATTTTTTAGCTAGATCAATCCATACTTTTAGAGAAACTTTTTCCCATCCATTCTCGATTCCATTCCAAAATATTTCATTTTCTATTGTTGTATACCCTGGGTTAAATATCTTAAATTTAATGTTTTTATATTTTAAATTCATAACACCCTCGTATCGAAGGTCCTTGTACATTTTATTTTTAAAGTATGGCCAAAGGGTTATTAAGTACTTAACTTGTTTTTTAAAAAAAATTAATTTCCACGATATTTTTAAAATTTTAAAAATCATTTTAAATAATTGAATTAATGAAGCTTTTCAAAATTTTTTAATGTAGCATTTTTAAATAGCATAATAAGTATTTTTGTTCTAAAATTGAATTGTGAATGACTTGGCATATATAACATTAATTTAGTCATTTTAAAATTTTAGCCATTCTATTTTTGTGAATAAATGTACATATGTCTTGTACTAATTTTTCAGCTCCTCCAACATATAAATTTGGAATTATATGTATTAATTTTAGCAATTATTAGTAATATTGAGTTCGTGTGTTAATCAGAAATAAATTCAGCTAGTTTGGTATTAGAAATCAAATTTAGGTTGAAAAGGTAATCATCAAATAGATCAATAATATTTTCTTTGTTTTCTATTATGTAGTTAATTTTTTTGAAAATTTCGATTGGGTTATCATTTTCACTTACACTTAAAAATGATTTAAGTTTTTGAGAAAAATCAAGAACCCCGCTGTTGTTAGATGCTAAACATGGGACACCAACACTTAAGGATTCGCTTACTACTTGCCCCCATGATTCTGAATAACTTGCATATAAATTTATATCCATTTTTGCTAAAAGTTCTAAGTATTTATTGTGGCTTAAGTTTTTTTCTTCTATTACAAATCTATTATCAATTCCATTAAAATAAATTAATGATGGATCATTAATATGTATGACAGAGTTTTCAATCATTAGTGCACCCAAAATTTGACTTTGTAAATTTTTTACAAAATCATTATTTCCTAATATTCCAATATGTATTTTATTATCAATTAATGATAATTTTTTGATTTCGATTGTTTTTTTAAAATTTTTTATTGGAATAGTACAGCAACTAATATTGAATAATTTCACTATACTCTGTTCAAGACCTTTTTTTACAAATCCAACTTTATTTATTTTGTTTTGTTTGCAAAGGGAAATAATAAGGTTTAATTCATTTTTTTTATTGGATAATTCACCAAGGCCACCATGATATATTACATTTACAAGAATATTTTTTTTATTAGCTTCAATTACAATTTTTTTAAAATACTCAGGAAATCCAGACAAAATAATGACCTTTATTTTGTACTGGACCAAAGAATTTATTAGTTCTATAATTTCAGAGTCTGAAATCACCTGATTGGAATAGTTTTGAGGTATTACACAAGTTTGGTGTTCAAAAATTGAGTGGGTTGCTCTGTTAACACCCATGTAATTGTATCCAGTTGTTTGAGGGCATATTGCTATGTAATTATTATTTTTAGATACTTCAGTACATTTTTTTAAAAATTCATCGAATTTATTTTTTACAAAACTTTTTTTGAAAAATTTAGATTTGATTTTTTTTAACATAATTCATGGGTCTTACCGAAAGTAATAATTAAATTTCGTAATAAATTTAGTCATTTAATGAAAACAGTATTTATTATTGGATGTCCGAGATCAGGCACAACCTATTTATTGAGATTATTAGCTTCCAATCAGAATTTTTCATGGGTATCTAATGAGCTTAATTTAAACCCGTTTGATTACTCATGTTCTGCAAAACTGAGAGTATATTCAAAATTTTATTTTGGTAAGAAATTATATGTAAATAATGCTTTTGTTTCTAAGGCATTACCCTTTTGTGTCGAACCTTGGTTCTTTTGGAATGCTCACTTTGATTATTTTCAATGGAATAATAGTTTTAGTGAAATACCAATAAATGCTACACCTAATAATAATTCTAATGTTTCTATTGAAAAAGTAAGGCACGCAGTTGGTGAGATTATGAAGTATTCTGGCAGGAGTGTTTTTTTAAGTAAATACACTGATTTCCCTAGAGTAAAACTAATAAAAGAGGCGTTTCCAGATTCTAAATTTATTCATTTAGTGAGGGATGGTAGAGCCGTTGCAAATTCTTACTTTAAAAAGATATCTTCTGGAGATTTTAATACTTCAAAAGAAGAAAAAAATTGGGTTTCAGCTTGGCCTATTTCTTGGCAAGAACAATATTCAAAAATTGAAAATAAACTTTTGGCATTTACTTTATTTCAATGGAAATTTTTTGTTTCTGAAATATTAAATGAATTAAAAGAAGTAAATAAAAATGACTTTATACAAATTAAATATTCAGATTTAGTGAATGATACTTTAGGACAAACCCAAAATATTTTAGACTTTGTTGAAGTTTCAATGGATTCCTCAATGAAATATTTTATTAAAAACCTTCCTGGAATTGATATGAATTATAAATGGAAAGAAAAGTTAACTGATGAAGAGAAAAAATTGTATTCTGAAATTCTTATTGAAGATAAATTTTTTCCTTTTTTAAATGAAAAGAAAAAACAATAACATAAAAAGGGTTATAATCGTTTTGCCTTTTTTTTCATTGGGAGGTGCAGAAACTCAAGCCCTTAGAGTTGCCGAGTTGTTTAAAGAGACTGGCAACGAGGTGATTATGCTAGCCTTTGAAAATAAAAGTGGTCTATTAAAAAAGCGGCTTAAAGAATTAAATATTCAGTTTGGGTTATTACCTTTTGATATTCATTCAATCCATAGAAGTGGTTTTGAGAAATTAAGCGGATTGTTTAAATTAATATTGTTTTTTAGAAAATTAAAACCTGATTATATTTTTCCTTTTACATATTACCCCAATATTATTTGTTCCGCTATTTGGAGGTTTACACAAGCGAAAAGGTGTTTTTGGAATCAAAGAGGGTTAGAGCATAACTCATTTAATTTTATTGAGAAAATAGCTAAGTTGATGAAACCAACTTATTTATCGAATTCTATTGCTGGGGCTAAGTATATAATTTCAAGACACAATTTAGGTAACAAAGTTAAGGTGATAAAGAATGGAGTTGAAGTAGCTATGCCTAAACAAAGCGCTGAAGACTGGAAACAAAAATTATTAGTGCAATCTGAACTGATTTATACAATGGTTGCTAATTTTTATCCAGAGAAGAATCATAAGTATTTAATAGATGGGTGGATTTTATTTAATGAGAAATTTCCGACAATTTCTAAAAAACTAGTACTAGTTGGTTACGCTACCCATGAAAAGTTTATTTGGCAAATTAAAGCGAATGTTTTTGATAGAGGACTTGAAAATATTATTTTTTTAGAAAGCTCAGATGATATATCGGGATTATTATCAGTAACTAATGTTGGAATCTTGACATCTGAACGTGAAGGTTGCCCAAATAGTGTTTTGGAGATGATGAAATTGAAAGTTCCTGTAATTGTTTCGAGGATTCCAGCTACAGAAGAGATTTTTGAGGCTAGTTATCCACTTTTTTGCGAATTAGAAGATCCAAACAGCTTATTGTTAGCTTTAGAAAAAACCCTAAGTAATCATTTGATATCTGATGTTGTGAATAAGAATTTCGAAAATGTAAACTCTAATTATAACTTTACAGAGTTAAAGCGTAATTATTTAAACCTAGTTGGATGAAAGTATCCATTATTATTACAAGTTATAATAAAGCAGAATTTATAGAAGAAGCAATCAAGTCAGCATTAGCGCAACGTTATTCTGATTTGGAGATTTTAATCATTGATGATGGATCAACGGATTTGTCTAGAAGAATTATAGAGAAATATAGAGATTTTGAAAAAGTTAGAATTGTTATTCAGGATAACATAGGTGTTATTAAAACTAGGAATAAGGCAATTCGATTGGCCAAAGGAGAACTTATTGTTCAACTTGATGCCGATGATATTTTAGCGAATAATTTTGTGTTAAGCGCTGTAAAACAGTTTGAAATGAACGGAATGAAAATCGTTTATGGAAGTACTACTTTTATTGGCACAAAACAAGGTAAATGGGATTTGGGGAGATACTCAGAAGAAAAGCAACTTATTACAAATCAAATTCCCATTTCGGCTATGTTCAGAAAAAAAGATTTTGAGAGAACAAGTGGTTATGACCCTACTTTTAGCAAAGGTTATGAAGATTGGGATTTTTGGTTGTCTTTGATTGAAATAGGAGGAGAAGTAATTCAATTATCAGATAATATGCTTTTTTATAGAATAATAGAAGATTCTCGAAATAATACTATTTCAGACGAAACGATGATAGAAATTAGAAATGAAATTTTCTGGAAACATTTAAAACTTTACCAATCAAAGAAATTCGAGTCTCCAGTTTCATTATATTGGAAGATGAAGTTTTATCAAGATTATCTTGATTCTTACTTAAAACTAAGTTCATCTTGGGACGTTAAATTAGGTAAAATAATTTTATTTCCTTTTAGACAGTTTAGAAGGTTTTTTAAATTAATATTCGACATTTAAAGCATAAAAAATTTGATTGCCTGTTACTATAGTTCTTGAGCTACTGCCTAATAAATTTAAATGGTGCATTCCATTATATAATATTACTCTTTTGAAAAAAAAATGGGAAGGATTACCTAATTTAGGTTTGCCATTATTCTTAATTAATTCATTTATTTTTTCACATCCCTCTGGATAATTATTTATTGATACTTCAGGTAGATAGCTAATGATGAGATACGATTTTTTTCCTTTTTCAGAATAGATTCTTAAATTTTTATTCCGCCAAAATAATCTACAATAGTAGAAAATGCTATAAATAGGATAAATCCAGGGTTCCAAAAAATGTAAAAAACATAACTCAAGATTAAAAGAGTTATCCATTTGTATTTTTTCAATGTTAACCATAGGGTTAAGAATACTATAGGTAGTAAATTACAATATAAGGGGATTATAGCATAATTACGATCCTAAAAGGTCCTTTTCTTTAAGCTCCTTAAGGGATTCTTCGTATTTATCCTCAACTTCTTCTTCTTGTAGCATCCAATCACAGAACCTTTTTAAACCCTCCTCTATTTCCACAGTTGGCATAAACCCAATTTCTTCTTTAGCCAATGTTAAATCAGCATAATTATGTCGAATATCGCCTTTTCGATACTCTCCAGTAATTTCAATTTCGATATTTGGATTAATATTCTTTTTAAGAATATTAGCTACCTGCATAACGCTAGTCATTTTTCCGTGACCTACATTTAAAATTAAGCTAGGTTTTTTAGTGTACTGGATTGAATTATATATAGCAGTAATTACATCGTCAATATATACAAAATCTCTCGATTCATTTCCGTCTTCAAAAATTCTTACACCTTTTCCTTTTCTAAATCTTGTGGAAAAAATTGAAATAATTCCAGTGTATGGGTTAGATAAAGACTGACCAACCCCGTATACATTTTGAAATCTTAAACCTACAAAGTTTACGTTATTTGCATTACATGCTGACTCTAATAAATTTTCTTGAAAAAACTTTGTTAATCCATAAGTGGAAATTGGGTGAATACGAGAGCCTTCACATGTTGCCCTTATAGACAGAATTTCACCACATTCATTACATACGCAATCAAATTGTCCTTCTTTCATGTGGATGTCCTCCCTCGAATCAGGGTATTTTATTCCATGCTTACTGCATTCATATTTACCTTCACCATAGATGGATCTAGAAGAGGCAACCACTACTTTTTCAATTTTGTTTTCCTTTGAAGAAAGAAAATCTGCAATGTATGAGGTGCTCAGGCAATTGGCTTCAACATAATTGGTATTCTCATACATGGATTGTCCTGTCCCAGTTTCGGCTGCTAAATGAATTAAAACATCCGTATTTGAAAGCAGATTTGTAAACAATATTTTGTCCTGAACATCTCCTTTTACAAAGTTACATTTCCCTTTTATTGAGCGAAAAGTATAGGAGTCTCCATGATTGCCATGAATTTGCTCACTTAGATTATCTAAAACTGTAATTGAATAGTTTTCTTTATAAAGTTTAATTACCAAATGTGAACCAATAAAACCAGCTCCTCCAGTTATTAGGACTTTTTTCATTTTAATTCATATTTTAAAAATGTACTTCCAGAGCTTACCTTAGGTTGATAATCATCTAAAATTCGTTGAACGTATCTATCAAAAACATCTTTTTCTATTAAACACTCGTCGTCTTTAGTGCTTTTTAGCCAAGCTCTCATAGATTTTACCATCAATTTAAATTTGATTTTACCGAAAACTTTGTAGAAATATAAAATTTCAGAAAGAAAAATTTGACCATATCTCCACTCAGATGTTACGGAACTTCCTGAATTCTCATGGAAGATAGTATAATCGGATGTGAAGTAATGTTTATACCCTAATTTGTTTAAACGATAACACCATTCTACTTCATCAGAATACATGAAGATATCCTCATCAAACCAAATATTTTCTTCAGTGAAGATTCTTTTGTTGATAATTCCAAAAGCAATACCAATCCATGCAGTTTCATGATTTTTATTATGAAGTTCTAATTTCTCTTCAAAAGATAAACCTACTGGCTGTCTGAATCCAATTTTATACATTATTGGATTATATACTAAGTACTTTTTTATGGAAGGAAAATTAGGGTTTGAAGTAAATTGAATTTCGTTATCAAACCCTTTGATTTTACAACTTGTTAATCCAACCTTGCCATGTTTTTCTTTTTCTTGATGATAACGTAAAGTGTTTGTAATAGCATTATCCCGAATAATTGTATCAGAATTTAAAATTAAAACGTAATCTGAATTTGCGTTTTTTACTCCTAGATTATATCCTCGGGATGTACCGGAGTTCTGATTACTTTGAATCCATTTTACATTAGCATTATTTGAGGTAATGAATTCCTTGGATTCATCCTCTGAGTTATTATCAATTACAATGATTTCATAATTTAATCCCTTCGTATTTTTTCTAATAGAGGTAATGCAATTGGAAGTAAGATTTGGAGTTTTATAATTAATAATTACAATGGATAACTCTGGTTTTGACATGCGTGATTTATTGGTTTTAGTTTTACTTTAATGATTTTAAGTTCTATACTTTTACTATCAAATGGTTGGATCTTGGAAATTTTCAACATATAATTTGTAGTGTTTTTTGAAAATATATTTTATAATTTTATAAATATTTTCCTTAGAAATTGAATTATTTCTAGTATTTCTAGAGTCATAAATAAAACATTTATTTAGAGATGGAATATTTAATTAAACTACTTTTTTATTAAATTCTATTATTGAAAGCCAAAAATACTAATCATCATAACATATCGAAAAAGTTATCATAACCTTTTATTTTTAAAAAAATCTATTTTTTTTAAAAAGTACAGTTATTGCAATTTGATTTGTTGACAATTACTTTTGTATATTATCTTTTCCAAGATCAAACGGTCTAATTTTTTCTCCTAAAAAATTTGCTTTATCAAATATAATACGAACATCTTTATCATCAAAATGAGGCTAGGTTGTTTTATTAAAGTTTTTTTCAAGAATATCATCCCAATTTGATTGTAAAATATATTTGCCTTTTACTTATTTTGTTGTAACATTTCCATTATCAACAATCCCTTTATTTATATCATTATTAATTTTCGAACAAATAATAAAAATTTTACTAAGATTAAATATTTTTAAATTTTGTATTCCATTATAAGTAGTTAATATTAAATAGCTAAAATTCAATATTATTTTATTTAGCTTAGAAATTAATTCTCTTCATTTTTTTTGAAATACAACTATCATAACATTTTGATTTTTATAAGTTTTTGTAATTAGTAGTTCCTGAGTATCAGCTAAACCAAGAGCAAGAAAAGGGAGGACTATTACAATGTTTTTTGATATTGATTTAATTTTGATTTAGCCATTCATTTAGCACTAAAAGCAACCAAATTAAATTAGAATTACTCGTGTTTTTTTCACTTACCTCGTAGTTTAAAATTTTTTGAATTGGTTTTCCTTTGAAATAATTGTAAATAGGTTGATTGTTGTCTAAAAGGATATTATTTATTTCCTTTTTTAAGTACCCATTTTTTGGATCAAACCATTTTTCAGTTGGTAATCCAAATCCCATTTTTTTTCTATAGACAAAATTACTGGGGTAATACTTTAAGGCCAATTCTTTCAATAAGCTTTTGGGTTCAAAACCTGCTTTTGAGTTTAAATGTTCAGATGGTGGAATTTTTGCTGCAAGCTCAAAGATTTCAACGTCAATAAATGGAGTTCTAACTTCTAGAGAGTTCATCATACTGGCAATATCTACTTTAGTCAAAATATCATCAACCATGTAGCTTTTTTGGTCAAAATATTTTCCTTGATTCATCGTTTTATTGAAATCAATATTTGAGTAATTGAAATAAAATTGATATTTATCCATATGACTCATTGTTAATTCATAGTTGATTTCAAAATCTCTTTTCCACAACTTTCGTCTAAAACTTTCTTTGAAATAATCTATTTTGTTGTAGAAATTATAGAAGCTAGGTTGATAAGAGTATTTATGAATCTGAGTTTTAACTATAGAATTTTTTATCCAATGAATTTTCTTTTTCCAATTTTGATTTGATTGAGAATGTTGGCTAATATTATTGAAAAACCTTAAATATCTATTGTAGCCCATAAAAGATTCATCTCCTCCATCTCCAGAAAGGACCATTTTTACTTTCTTTGACGCTAATTTACTTACTAAATAAGTCGGTATCGCAGAACTATCACCAAATGGTTCTCCGTAATGCTCAACCAATTTTGGCAGTAGTTCAAGTGTTTGTGGATTTGCTATTTCATAAGTTAAATCTACATCGTTTATTTTTGCTGCTTGTTTAGCCCATGTTAATTCATCATATTCACTATGATCCATTGAAATGGAGAATGAGTTGACATTTCCTAAGTGCTTGTTCATATAGGCGACAACCAAACTAGAGTCAATTCCCCCAGAAAGAAATGCACCAAAAGGCACATCGGATTGTGTATGAATTTTGACAGATTCTGAAAGTTTATCATCTAAAATTTCTAACCACTCATTTCTTTTAAGTTTTAAATTAGATTTATATTCTATTTCCCAATATTTTTTATGTTTTATAATTTTTCCAGATTGATTTAAAGAAATATAGTGTCCAGGTTCTAGTTTTTTTATGTTTTTAAAAATTGTTAGAGGAGCTGGTATATAACTTAACCATAAATAATGGTCAATTGCAGATATTGATTTATTAAGATTTAAACATGGAATTTGTTTAATTGACCTTATTTCAGATGAAAATATAAACAAGGATTCATCTTGATAATAATACATTGGCTTAATTCCTAGTTGATCTCTGTAGATATGAATCTCTTTTCTTTTCTTATCAAAAATTGCAAAAGCAAACATTCCCCTGAGTCTTTTCACAAAATCTACACCATAATATTCAAACATTTTTAGAACAACCTCGGTATCAGAATTTGTTGAAAAATCTAAACCTTTAAATTTTAATTCTTTTTTTAATTTCTTATAATTATAAATCTCACCATTAAAACTTAAAACAAAATTATTACAGCTAGAGATCATCGGTTGTTTACCACTATCTAGATCAATTATTGAAAGTCTAGCATGGCCTAAAGAAACATTTTCATAATTATAAACTCCATTTTCATCCGGACCTCTGTGATCTAGACTAGAAATCATATTACTAATATGTGTTTTGTCTAATATATTTTGTTTAGAAATTATACCTGCAATTCCGCACATTATGAATTTGTCAAAAGATTATATGTTGAATCACACATTTTTTGAAAGTTAAATACATTATCAACTCGTTTTGAATTTTTTTCTCCAATTTCCTGAATATGATCTCTGTTTAAAGCAAATTTTAATATCACTTTAGCAAGTGATTTTGGATCTTTAAGTTTGCTTAGGTTTTGAAGATTTTGCTCACCCAAAGCTTCACTAATACCATCTATATTAGTTCCAACAACAGGTTTTTTACTTGCCATAGCTTCAATCAGAGAGTTAGGCAGTCCTTCTGTTATTGAAGATAAAATATGTATGTCGTGTGCAGAGTTTAATCCAGCTATGTCTTGAATTTGACCAACGAAATTGATGCTGTGGAAAACTTCTAAATCCATAGCTAAATCAATAATTGGTTGAACTCTATTATTAAAGTTTCCAGCAAGTGTTAGTTTACAGGAAATGTTTTGGGATTTTAGCTCGTCATGTACTATTTTCCATGCTTTTATCATTGTAACATGATCTTTTCTTTTGGCAAAATGGCCAACCATAATAGCGGAAAATTCAACAGAATCTAATTTTAATATCCCTCTCCAATATTCGCTTGTATTTTTAGCTTTATAATCTGTAATTCCATTATACAGAACATGTATTTTTTCTTTAGGTGCTTTTACAAAACTCTCGAGATATTTTGCACCATTTATAGAGTTAGATATAAAAACTGGAGTGTTTTTAATTCCTTTAATTTGGGCAGGTAAATTGTATTTATGATTTAACTCTATGCCTTGTTGCCCCCAGATAAAATTTTTAGCACCTGTTTTTTTCCATATGTATGAAAGTAATTCGTTTGGTCTAACAGTATATCCAAGAAGATAATCAGGTTTTGCTTTTTTAAAAAGTTTTATATACTTTTTTGCTTGTAAAGGATATAACGTTTTTGCCCATCCAGAAAATTTTGGGATAATATTTGTCTTCAAATTATATTTTTGGATTATTGGAATAGCTGTTGAGTTACCATTTTTCCAAGCCCAGATCTCTGCTTTATGATTGTGTTTTTTTTGAAGATAGTTGGCAAATTGAATTGCCTGTTTTTCAGCTCCACCCAAATCAAAAGTGTCTATAAGAATGATTGATTTCATCTAATTTAAAATATACCATTTGTTATCAATTAAATATGGACTTAGTTTTGAACTAGGTAAATTGCCACTATTAAAAAAATTACCTGATTCAACTTTTATTTCACCTGCAAAATTAATTTCATCAAAAATATTTTCTAGATCACTACAAAAAAGATGATAATTGTAGTTGCCAATATTTAATGGGAATCTGTCTATTTCACATATAACACTAAAAGAACTTGTTTCTTTCATTATTTTGAATTCTTTGCCATTTGATACAGAGTTACTTAAATGAAAAATAGAAGAATCTTTGTTGTCAACAAATTTAATTGAAATATGTATCTTTTTGTAATCTAAATTTTTGTTAACAATTAAGCCCAATTTGAATTTAATTTTTTGTCCACAAATTATTGAAGAGATATTTTTGTTGTTTTCGTTGAGCATTTCCATTGAATCAAAAGTGATATATCCATTTCCAGATCTATTCTTAATTTCATTAATTGGAGTGTTTTTTTCTGCCCGATTCAAACTAAGATACTCATTAATTATTTCATGAGTTTCACCTAAATTTTGAATTTTTCCGTTGTTTAATAATAGACTTTTATCACATAATTCCATTATTGAAGTCATATTATGACTCACAAAAAGAACAGTTCTTCCTTGCCCTTGACTCACATTTTTCATTTTACCAATAGCTTTTTTTTGAAATTCAGCATCTCCAACTGCCAATACTTCATCGACTACTAATATTTCGGGTTCCAAATGAGCAGCGACAGCAAATGCCAACCTCACATACATTCCTGATGAGTACCTTTTAACAGGTGTATCTATATATCTTTCACAGCCTGAAAAATCTACAATTTCATCAAATTTAGATTTAATCTCTCTTTTTTTCATCCCCAAAATTGCTCCATTCAAAAAAATATTTTCTCTTCCAGTTAGTTCAGGGTGAAAACCCGTTCCAACCTCCAATAAACTAGCAATCCTTCCTCTTGTTTTTATAGTCCCGGTAGTAGGTTTAGTTACTTTTGAAAGTAATTTTAATAATGTAGATTTTCCAGCACCATTTTTCCCAATAATTCCTAATATGTCGCCTTGGTTAACTTCAAAATTGATGTCTTTCAGTGCCCAAACGTAATTACCACCATCTGTATCTCTTTTGTTTTCTTCACCTATTTTTAAAAAAGGATCTTCTTTGCCTCTTAAATTATACCATATTCGCTTTAGATCATCTTGTAGAGTTGCAGAGCTTATTAATCCCAATCTATACATTTTTGAGACATCTTCTAACTTAATCATCCAACTCATACCGTGTCCATAAATGTTTGTTCCACTTTATTGAAAATAATAGTAGAAATTGCTAAAAGAATGATCATAACCCCAAAGCTATAACCTAAATACATCCAATTAAAATCTCCCTGACCTAAAAATGCAAATTTCATAGCCTCAATTACTGAAGTCATGGGGTTAGCTAAAGCAATCCAGCTGTATTCACCTAATTTTTCTTTAGCTAATGAAAGTGGATAAACAATAGGTGTAGCATACATAAATAATTGTACGCCAAAAAGAACTAAAAATTGAAGGTCTCTATATTTAGTAGTTAAGGAAGAAATTAAGATACCAAAACCTAAGCCTAATCCAGCCATTAATAATATTAGTAAAGGAAGAACGAGCATGTAAATACTAGGTTGAATGGTGAAGCCATTGTAATAAAAATAAATTAAAAATGCTATGAATAGTAAAAATTGAATTCCAAATTTAAACAAGTTTGAAATTATGATAGAAATTGGAAGAATGAGCCTTGGGAAATACACTTTACCAAAAATGGGTGCATTTAAAATAAATACATTAGATGTTTTATTTAAACATTCTGAAAAATAATTCCAACAAGTAATCCCGCTCATGTAAAATAACACCTGTGGTAAACCATCTGTAGGTATTTCTGCTAATTTTCCAAAAATTACTGTAAAGATAATGGTTGTGAAAATAGGTTGAATAAAAAACCATATGGGACCTAATATTGTTTGCTTGTAGACAGAAACAAAATCTCTTCTAACAAATAAAAATAGTAAATCTTTATAATTCCAAAGCTCTTTAAGATTAACATCCAAAAGGTGTTTTTTTGGGGTTATTTCTTCGAAAAAAGTTTTATTGATTTCTTTCAAAATTTATTCTTTAAATGCGTGAAATTATTCTTTTTAAAAACAAATACATACTTTTAATGATATATTACTTTCTTTAATGCTATTTTAAGTTTAAAGATTTTTAATGATAATTTTGTTACTAATTTGAATCTAATATTAATTATTAAGAAATACACTACATAGAATCAATTTTTTGTAACATTATTAATGATTTAACAATGATTGTTTTTTGATGATTTGACTTATTACGGAATGTTTTTAAAATCCATTACAGATATTTCTTTAAAATATACTAAATGTATTTATAAATATCACACAAAAATTTATACAGAAAATTTAATCAATACTTTATCTACACGTTTTGTTATTGAGATCAATGAAAATTGGATTCATTCTGATTTAATTTTAAAAAAAAACGAATGAAAGATTAAATTAATTACGAAGTTAATGATATAATAAATGGCACATGTTTTCTTAAACTATGTGGGCATTGAAACTCAATCTCCCGTAGAATTGATTCTTTTATATGTTAAAGTTCAAAAATGAATGATTTTCTAAAAGGTTATACAGTTTAAACAGTACTCTTCATAAAGAAATCAACTTCATCTACAATGAAATTAATTATTTTAAATGAATTTCTATTTTCACTTCACAAAATAAAATTTATCATTACTGAGATAATCTTCAGCTACTAATTCAATATCATTTCTTTTTTGTAACATGTCATCATATAAGTAATTGAATTTATAATTACTATCCCTGTATTTTGTTGTAACATCTTGATAAGTTAATTTATTTCTAGAACAATCTAAAATGGCATCAATTCTTTTTCCTTTTAATATTTTTGTAATAATTGTATTGGGATTTTCGTTCTTTGATTCAGATATCAATTTTCTTAAGCTTTGATTTGAGTATTGGGGTTGGATTATTACATTTTTCTTTAAGTTAATGTCTAAATCTATCCAGTATAAATTTTTAAATTCATTAGTATAATACAAAAATCTTCCTGGCATATTTCCAAAATATGCACCAGTCACACAATTGTAATCTGAAATAACTAGTAGATTTTCAAAATCTTTAAATCTATTTGAATTAATTATTCTTGATTTAAATTCACTTGGATATATTTCTTTGTGATAAAATTTACCATCTATTATTCCTAATTCTGATTCATTTGTAAATGAGCTTGTTTTTATATGATTTATAAAAAAGTAAAAACATAAAATGGTATATGTGATATATTTTAATTTGAAATTTTGATTATTTAACGTGGTGATTATAAGTACTGATTGGAAAATATTAAAAATAGGTAATGCCCAAATAAGAAATACTTGCCACATATCTTTTGTATTAATATTTACAATCCAGAATATTAAACTCACCAAAATGATAATAAAGTAGGGTATAAACAGTTTTAAATTGTTCTTTTCCTTTTTGAAAAACAGATAAAAACAACTTAAAATAAAAATCCAATATGAAAAAACTATTAATAATGTTTTTTCAGCTACCAAGATAAAGTATAATTTAAGAGATATAACTAATCCCTCAATATGTTGTAAGTTGCCAATTTTTTTATCAATGAATAAGGGGTTAAAATAGTAAATTACAAAAATCACATAAAAAACTGATGAACAGATAAGCAGCGATAAATAGAGTTTTTTGTTTGATTTTGAAATTAAAAAACTGAAAAATAAATACGCTAGTAACCCACCAATTCCAACTATTACTTGACTATATAATATTAGTAATATTAATAAAGAGTTTGTAAATGAAACTAAATTTTTTCTATTAAGAAAAATAATTGATAGTGAAACAAAAATATAAATCACATAAATTTTCCCCCAGTATAAACCTAGAAAAGGTTGATTTAAAATATTATTTCCTTTATTAAATAATAATTCTAAATCTTTTGGTATCAAAATTATTCCTGATGATAGTATCAAAATAAATAAACCTAAACTGATATCGATTAATTTAAACTTTTTTGAAAATTCATAAATTAAGGAGACAAAACTGACGATTGCTGCAGTAACCAATAAAGGATAAGTAACAATTGCCATACAATACGATGTATTTAGATTAAAAACATAACTAATCGTACCATTGAGCCAAATATCAAAATAATGATAGGGGGCTTTATCAATACCAGCATCAAAGTCTAATCCGTTAATTAAAACAGATTCATTCTTGTACTCGAAAAAAAGTTTGGACATTTGTGCCCAGTTGAACGTATCATATGTTAATAATTTTGTATTAACAATATCAAGTGTTTCAATTCTGTTAAAGAAAAAAAAGAAACTCAAAATACCGATAACATTTAAAGTCATAAATTTCTTATAATCAAAATTTTCAAATGTTTTGTGAATATTTTGAATTTCTGTTTTTTTGTTTGTAAGAAACATTTGGAAACCAAAAAGTAATGGTATTAGTACAAAACATGTTTGGAATTTTGTTACGATTATTGATGAAATAGTTGAAAGAAATAATAAACCTATTACTATAAATAGAGTTGAACTAAACCAGCTATTTTTGGTTTCTAACGATAATGTTTTTATTATCACTAATCCAATGAAATATGCAATATTTAAGGATAGAATTAGAGAAAATAGGTACTTAAATAATTCGAAGATCATTGAAGTAATTTATTGAAGATTTTAATTACATGTTCAATCTCTTCATCGGTCATAGAATTATATAATGGTACTATAATACTGTTATCTCTCAGATATTCGCTTCTAGGCAGACTCTCTTCTCTTTTCTTGTAAGCACTTTCCTGATGTGCTGTCATTATTCCTCTTCGTGAGGATATTCCTTTTTCTAAGAGTATTTGCATCAATTTATTTCTGGAAATTGTGCAGTTCTCTTCCAATAAAATACAAAATGATTGAAAGTTACTTTTGTAACCATCTTTTTCTATGGGAAGATTTAAGAAGCTTATATTTCTAAATGCATCAATATATTTTTTTGCTATTTTCCTTCTTTTTTCAACGATGAAGTCTAATTTTTTTAATTGTTCTATTCCAACGGAAGCTTGGATGTCAGTCATTCTGTAATTATAACCTACTTCTAAGTGATCTTCAAAAATAATTTTATTTGATTCATGTCTGACCCTATCGTTAACTGACATGGCATGTTGTCTTAGTAGTTTTAAACGATCATTGTAATCTTTTCTTGATGTGGTAATCATACCTCCATCTCCTGTTGTTATAACCTTTCTGGGGTGAAAGGAAAAACAAACTAAGTCTGAATGAGATCCGATTTTCTGCCCTTTATATTCAGAGCCAATAGCACATGCTGCGTCTTCAATTAAAACTAAGTTCTTTTCTTTACATAGTTTTTGGAAAGCTTCAATATCAGCTGGCATACCCATTTGATGAACTAAAAGTATAGCTTTAGTTCTAGAATTTATTTTCTTTTCAACATCATTAATATCAAGATTATAATCCTTGTTTACTTCTGCAAAAACTGGTTTAGCTCCTACATACATTATACAGTTAGCTGTGGCTACATATGACATGGAAGGGCATATTACTTCGTCCCCTTCTTTAATCCCGGTAACGATCATACTCAAGTGCAATGCTGTAGTACAATTAGACACGGCAACGGCATATTTTGAACCTACATATTGAGCAAAATTTTCCTCAAACTCTGCAACTTTTGGACCTTGAGTAACCCATCCACTTAGAATTGTCTTGTGAGCTGCATCAGCTTCTTCTTTTCCTAAAAAAGGTTTGGCAATTGGAATTTTCATTTTAATAAACTTCTCCTTTGATTTCTAAATACCACTTATAGAGCTCTTCTAGGCCTTTTTCAAGAGATATTGTAGGTTTAAAACCTAACATCTCTTTGGCTTTTGAAATATTTGCAATTCTTTTATTAACAGGGTTTATTGTATTGTCAGGTCTATGTTCTGGTTTTAATCTAGAATTAGTAACCTTGAGCATAATTTCAAGTAATTCTTTCAAAGAAGTTTCTCTTTGAAAACCAATATTAAATACTTCATCAGTCACATCACTTTCAAGAGCAGCAATATTAGCTAATGCCACATCTTTTACATAAACAAAATCCATTGAAGTTGAACCATCTCCAAAAATTAATGGTGGCTTATTAGTTCTTATGCAATCAAGCCATTTGATCATGACCTCGGTATATTTGCCCTCAGTATCCATTCTAGGACCATATATATTAAAATACCTTAAGGCTACATAATCTAAATCATGCATGTCATGGTATGATCTTAACATTGACTCACCAAAAGATTTTGCAGCACCATAAAAAGTTTTGTTGTCGTATGTATTATCACTTTCAGGTGTAGGGAAGTTTTGTGCTAAACCATAAACTGAAGCGGTTGATGAATAAATTATTTTTTTTATTTCATATTTTTTACAAAAATCTATAATATTAAAAGTAGCTTGAGCCATTACATCAAATGCTTCTTTTTGGTTTTCAGCACATCTTGTTATTCTTAATGCCGCAAGGTGAAAAACATAATCTGCATTAGAAATTAATTTTTCCATTAATTCTACATCACGTATATCACCTTCAATGAAAGTTACTTTATCATTACTATTAAAGCTTTGCATATTTCTATTAGTGCCGCGAAGCATGTTATCAATGATAGTAACTTTTTTAGGCGATTTCTTTAGTAATTCCTCCACAACATAAGAGCCCACGAAACCTGCTCCACCCGTGACTAATATTTTTGAGTTTTCTATTTTACTCATGATTAGTTAATTCAAAAATTTCATCAATAATATAAACTGGCCTTTTTCTTGAAGCATCTAATGTTCTCCATAAATATTCGGCTATAATGCCTAATCCTATAATAGTAACTCCAAATCCAATCATTAATATAGACACCAAAGCAGGCCAACCCGGGTCTAAGTCTCCAATAGTGAGTTCTCTGTAAACTATATAAATTGTCCATATTGAACCCAAAATAAAAAATAGTATTCCAGATAGAGTAACCAGCTTAATAGGAAAATAGGAGAAGGCTATAAATGAGTCAATAAATAATTTAATTTTTTTGGATAAATTCCATTTTGATTTTCCTCTTTTTCGTTCTAATTTGTTGTAGAAAATAGTTTCTTGCTTGAACCCTAATGAAAGAATCTGTAAAAAAATTGATGAATTTGCTTCTATATTATTGTTTAATTCATTTTTCACTTTTTCATCAAAAAGGACTATGTCAAAACCTTTTATAGGGTATTTTTTATTAACAAATTTCCTCATTAAAAAGGCATATATGAAGGAGAAAATTGTTTCTATAAAAGAGTTGTTAGTTTTTTGTCTTGTTCCCCAAACAATATTTGCTTTTTTGTTTTTTGCTGTATTATACATTTGAAGCTGTAGCTCTAAAGGGTCCTGCAAATCAGCATAGCTAAATCCAATGTATTTTCCTTTTGCATTTTTAATTCCTGCTCTTAGTGCTGCATGAGATCCATAATTTTGAGAAAGTTTAATGATTTTTGCATCAAATGAATTAAAATTTTGTTGTTTGAATTTGATGAATGATCCATCGTTTGATCCATCATCCACAAAAATCACTTCAAAAATTAGATTAGAAGATTTGTATAACTCATTGAGAGCTTTTATTAGATTTGGAATGTTCTCCTCTTCATTTAAAAAGGGAATAACAATCGTAATTTCTGTTTTGTGATTCATTTATTTACCTAATCTTAATCGAACACTTTTAAAAATATCTGTTGGAAGCTTTTTTTCACCATCAACTTCAATATCAGTAAGTTTAAGTACTCCATCTTTGCAAGACACATAAGCTGTTTTTTCTAGTTTATTCAATTTAATAATATGGCCTTTTATTGCAAGAAATGGGTTATCCCATTTGGTAACTTTTGCTTTCCAAATAATAATTTTTTTCCCATTATAAAAAGTAAAAGCTCCCGGGTATGGTTTTGAAGATGCTCTTATTAATTTAGATATTTTATCAGCTGACTGATTCCAATCTATTTCTCCATCCTGAGGAAGCCTAGGAAAACATCTTAAACCATCTATATTTCCTTTTACCAAGAAATAAGAATCATCCTCCATAAGTTTAATAATGGATTTCAAAAATAACTGAGGCGCAACTTCTAGCGACTCATCTAAAACATCTCCAACATAAGTTTCATTATTAATTACTATTTTATGTCGAGCAATAATATCACCTGAATCAATCTCTCTTCCCATTTTATGTATATTGGCGTATATATGGTTTTCACCATTAATTATACTCCAATTAACAGTTGCATTTCCTTTATAATCTGGTAAATTACCCAAATGTAAATTTAATATGCCTAACTCAAAAAGGTTTATAAAACTTTCATTGATTCGGAATTTCCAATTGACACTAATGGCAATTTTCACTTTATTTAATCTGATTAGTTTAAATATTTCATCTTTTTCTAGCTTACTTATGTTAAAAAATTGAGCTTTGATTTTGGATGCAAGATTACTAAAATCATTAACTGATACACTATATTCATCATTACCTTCCCCGCTGATTATCGCAATACATTTTAGTCCATTATTTTCAAGATACTTAATAGTATCGATAAGATAACGCGATCGACCTATTGCTATAAAAGTCAAGAGACTCATAATATATCTAAAATATTTACGTTATTATGTGTTTTATTGCCGTTTAATAAGGCTTCTCCAACTTTTAGCCCACCCGATTGTAAGCGAATAATTGGATCAAATCCTATTTCTGAAGGTATAATTCCCATATGTCCTGAATTTATTGACTCAGGATAGTAGTTAATTTTATTTTTACAGTATGTTTCATCAATATTACCTGAAAACCTAATAATAAAAGGTGTATTCAATTGATTTTGAATTAAATCGATATTTATTTCAGATTTTTTTCCACCAATCCAATTTTTATCAAAAGGATATGCACTAAAAATAATTGCATCAGCATTTTTAAAATTAACAGGGATAATTGGATGATAGAATGTGTCTGAAAATAAGATAGGAAGATGCTGATATTTATTTTTATTTTGTTCTTCTTCAATTACAAGTAATTCACTACAGTTTTTTGAAAGAGTATCAGCAATGTATGGCCCAAAGTCATTATTGCATAACAAGATAAATTTATTTTTGTAAGGATTAAGACCTGCATCAAAAATCTGTTTTATTGCCATGTCTCCTAAATAATTAAATACATCTACATCAGGATGTCTTTCATTAATTGCACCAACCTCTATATTGTTTTTTTTGCAGAAATTCAAATCCAGATCTCCTTCCCTCCATTCCCAAGCCTCATACATAAGAGATACTACACAACCTTTTTTAACATGTTTTAATACTTTATCATTTAAAGGTCTTAAATGTCCGGAATTTGTTATAATATCTGCTTGTGAAATTATGGTAGGAGTAAGATTATTTATGATTTGTATCTTCTGTGCCATTTCGGGAGCTAAACTGAGAAATAAATTAGTTTGATTTATTACATCTTCTATACTACCATATTTTGAAGGTTTTGTAAATGCAAATACTTTTTCAGCACCTGATAAAGCTGCTATTATTGGTGTTACACAATAAGGTCCGGTAGCAGCTTCTGTTAATACGATCTTACCCTTAAGATCAAGTTTTAGGGCATCAATAGTTTGCTTTATTTTTTGAAGAATCCTTTTAGTATGCATTTATTGAATGAATAACCTTATTGATGTTTTTATATTCCAATTCTGCATACATAGGCAAACTAATACAATTTTCCGCCAAGTACTCTGCATTTGGAAAATCACCCTTTTTATAACCCAAATATTGATATGCTTTTTGTAAGTGACAAGGCACAGGGTAGTGGTAAGCTGGATTAATACCATTTTGTTTCAGGTGATTTTCAAAATCAATTTTATCTTCAGGAATTACGACAAATAAATGAAATACAGAATCTGACCAATCTGGTTGAAATTGCATTTGAATTTTAGGATTATCAATTTCTGCTAAATATCTTTTTGCTATTTCTTGTCTTTTTTGGTTCCATCCTTCAATATATTTTAATTTAACACTTAAAGATGCTCCTTCCAACCCTCCCATTCTGTAATTGTAACCAATTTCGTCATGATAATATCTTTCTTTACAACCATGATTTCTCAGTGAATGCAAATGATCTTTAATTTTTTCATTATTAGTCGTTATGCCTCCACCTTCTCCGCATGCACCTAAGTTTTTTCCAGGATAGAAACTATAGCAGGCCATTTCGCCATAAGTGCCAACCTTAGTTCCTTTATATTTAGCTCCATGAGCCTGGGCAGCATCTTCAATTAAAAAAAGATTATGCCTATCACAAATTTCTTTTACAGCATCAATGTCAAAAGGTTGTCCATATAAATGAACGCCAATTATAGCTTTGGTTTTTGAAGTAATTGCATCTTCAATTTTTGATGCATCTATTTGCCATGTTTTAGCATCACAATCCACAAAAACGGGTGTTGCTCCAGCATGAGAAGGACCCCATGGGGTAGCTATAAAAGTATTAGCAGGCATGATTACTTCATCTCCTGGGCCTATTCCCAAAGCTAGCATAGATAAATGCAATGCAGTTGTTCCACTTGATACACCAATAGCGTATTTAGTCCCAATAAATTTTGCAAAATTTTCTTCGAATTCTTGAACAAATGGTCCTCCTGAAAATGCTGTTTTTGCATATACTTTTTCAAAAGCCTCAAATATTTCGTCTTTTATCTGAGCATGCTGCCCTTTTAAATCTAGACAATTAATTGTTTCAATCATTTTAATTTTTTAATAATTCTAGCTGGATTTCCAGCAACTACCACATTGGAGGGAACATCCCTAGTTACTACGGAGCCAGCCCCAATTAATGAATTTTCACCAATGGTTACTCCACCTAAAATGGTTGCGCTAGTCCCAATACTAGCTCTTTTTTTAACCAAAGTAGTTTTAAGCTCCCAGTCATTATCTGTTTGCATGCTACCATCATCATTTACAGCTTTTGGAAACATATCGTTTATAAACGATACATTATGACCAATAAATACTTCATCCTCAATTGTAACACCCTCGCAAATAAATGTATGGCTAGAAATTTTACAATTTTTCCCAATAAATGCATTTTTTTGAATTTCTACAAATGTTCCAATTTTAGAGTAATCATCAATTGTACAGTTGTAAGCATTTACAAAGTCATATATTTTAACATCCTTTCCAATGTTAATGTTATTCAATGATTTCTTGTTGGTATTTTCTGAAATGGTCCTCAAACTAATGATATTTCTTTACCGTTATTTTTTATAGATCTTTCTGCAGCATCTAAAATTTCCACAACATCTAAACCTAGCTGAGCATTAGAAATGGGAGTAGTATTATTCTCTACACTATTTATAAAATCAGCTGCCATTAAGCTCAATGCTTCTGTCATTTTAATTTTGGGAACATTTATATCTCCTGTTCTGTAATCAATTAATATGTCATTTCTTTCGTCATCATTTTCGTATTGATATCCAGAATCATATATTTTGATTTTCTCAGTTGGTTCCATGTCATTAAAAACAACCATTTTTTCTGTTCCACCAATGAGCATTTGTCTAATTTTCACAGGAGATACCCAAGAACAATTAAAGTGGGCAATGATATTATTTTCGTATTTTAAAGTTAGATAGGCAATATTCTCAATTTCATTTTTGGTATGTGAAACACCAGTAGCCTGAACAGATTTTGGTTTTTTTTCAAGGAGATAATTTGATATGGAAATATCGTGGGGTGCAAGATCCCACAATACGTTGACATCGTGCTGAAATAAGCCTAGATTAATTCTTGTAGAGTCAACATACTGAATATCTCCTAGGTTGTTATCATCAACTAATTCTTTCAACTTCATTACAGCGCCGGTGTATAAAAAAGTATGATCTACCATTAAAATTTTATTTTTTTCTAATGCTATATCGACTAATTCTTTGGCTTCTTTATATGAGCTGGTGAGAGGTTTCTCTACCAAAACATGTTTACTATGTAATAAAGCATCTTTTGCTAGCTGATAATGTGTATCTACTGGGGTTGCAATAACAATAGCATCCACATTTTGATCATTAAATAAAGTTTCGACATCATTAACCACATTTATGTTTGGGTAAGTTGACGAACACTTATTAGCGTTATTTTCATTTTTTTCACATACATATTCAATATGACAACCATCTAAGTAGTAAAAGTTTCTAACTAAATTTTTGCCCCAATATCCGTAACCAACAATACCAATTTTAATCATACAATTTTTTTGGAACAAATGTCTTAAAAAGATTCATAAACCAATTCAAAATAAAATATTATTTAATTCAATTTTTTTGCAATAAGCCATCTGTGGCACAATACTTTCCTTGCTCATACCAGGAACTGAATTAATTTCTATCAAATAAGGAGTTCCTTTATCATTTACAATATAATCCATCCTAGCGATCCCTTTCATACCCAGCATATCATAAATCCTAAAAGTTAAATCTTTAATATCTTTTTCCAAAGCTGATGAAATTTGAGCAGGAGTTACTTCATTAGATTGACCCTTATATTTAGCTTCATAATCAAAAAATTCATTTTCTGAAATGATTTCAGTGATGGGTAGTACATGAATACCTTCTTCATTTCGATAAACTCCATTAGTTAGTTCTCTGCCTGAAATGAAAGCCTCTATGATAACTTCTTCACCATGCTCAAATGCATGATCTACGGCATCTAACAATTGATTTTCTTCTTTAACTTTTGAAACCCCAAAACTGCTCCCAGCATCAGTCGGTTTTACAAAGCAAGGTAGACCAACTTTATTTAAAATTTCTTGCTTATTTATTTGGTCTCCTTTTTTGATTAATACAGCGTCAGCTACTTGAATTCCAAATGTGCTTAAGTATCTATTGCAATGAAATTTTTGAAAAGTGAGAGAAGTTATGGCCGCTGATGAGGTGTTGTATGGAAGGCCAATCATATCAAAATATCCTTGTAGTTTTCCATCTTCACCAGGTGTTCCGTGTATCACAATAAATGCGTATTCAAATTGAACTTTCTGGTTGTTTTTACTAAAACTAAAGTCATTTTTATCAATGGGGTATCTGCCATCTTCATCATAAGCAGTCCATTCATTTTCATCTATCAACACTCGAGTAGGATCAAATTTAGAACGGTCCAAATTGTCAAAAACAGTTTGAGCGCTTTTTATGGATACGGCTTTTTCACTGCTGTATCCTCCTTCTATAACGGCTACTTTTTTCACTTCATCAAAAATAGGGGAGATTAGATTCTTAAAAGACAAAACTAAAATTGAATTATTAACGCTAGAATGTTATTGAAAATTAATCATAATGGTATCGAAGTGCAGTAACAATAATGATTTTGCCATCTTTTATCGTGTAAATGAGACGATGTTCTTTCGTTATACGTCTGCTCCAGTATCCAGATAGTTGATATTTCAAGGGTTCTGGATTTCCAATTCCCTCAAATGGATTTTTGATAATATCATTAAGTAGTGATTCAATACGCAGAAGAATTTCTTTGTTCTTTTGTTTCTTCCAATACTTGAGGTCTTTCAACGCATTTTTGGTAAATACTATTTCCATAATTCTTCCATCTTCACTTTTTCAACTTCTCCTTTTTCAGCTTGCTTTATACTCTCTAATAAGTGGGTTCTATTTTTCTCTGAACTAAGTAAATAAAGGGTTTCTTCCATAGACTCATAATCTGACTTTGACAGCACTACCACATCTTCCCCTTTTGTTCTTTTTACATACAAGGGTGTTTTGGACTCCATCACTTTATCTAAAAATGATTTTAAGTGTTGCCTAAAATTTGAATATGTCGTAATTTCCATATTGTAAAAATAAATAAACCATTATTATTGTACAATAAATTGTACTAAAAAATGAAAAAACTCATTTTCGCCACCCATAATCCAAATAAATTACTTGAAATTAAATCGGCTGTTAAAAGTTTTGAGGTATTAGGTTTAAAAGAAATGGGCCTACATGATGATATTGCAGAAACAGGGTCAACATTAGAAGAAAATGCACTAATTAAGTCTCAATATATTTATCAAAAAACAGGATTATCATGCTTTGCAGATGATACGGGCTTAGAAGTAGAGGCATTAGGTGGTAAACCTGGAGTGTATTCCGCCCGATATGCTGGTGAAAAAGCAACCGCAGAAGCTAATATGCAAAAATTGCTGTTTGAAATGGAGGGTCAAAAGAATAGATCTGCTCGTTTTAGAACGGTAATTTCACTTATTCTAAATGAGGAAGAGTATTTTTTTGAAGGACAAGTAGTAGGGGAGATTCTGCATCAAAAAACAGGCGATGATGGATTTGGTTACGATCCTATTTTTAAACCTACTGGATTTGATCAATCATTTGCACAAATGACTATGAAGCAAAAGAATGAAATCAGCCATAGAGGTGTAGCAGTTAAAAAGCTAATAGGTTTTTTATCTAATATGTAATTTCCTTATGTATTTCACCTGATTTGAAATACAATTGATAACATTCATTTTGCCAATTTTTAGGATTTTCTGTCAATGGATAAACAAACAATGTTTTTGATTTATTTTTAATTTCTGGAAGGTAGCATACATTATCTGCACAGGTTTTAATTTTTTCATATCTGTCGTTCATTTCAATATCAAATTGGCTAATGCTACCGTTTGCTATTTCATAAAATAATATTCCATTATTCTTCCAAGAAATGAAAAACAAAATAGAAGCTGTTAGTGCTAATTTTTGAAATTTAATTTTCGCAATCATTGAAGAAATAAAGTCTTTATTTACCAGCACCAGATAAACAACAGACAAAACAAATAAAGTACTAGAAAGGTTAGGTGTTCTGTACTGTCCTAAGATACCGGTATTCCATATGGGAGCTGCACAAGAAATGAATGTGGGAATGGTTAGAAAAAAGATAATGAATAAAGGATTTTTAAATACTGAAGGTTTTTTTTTGATTTTATAAACCGATTTTGAAATCACAAAAATAATTAAGTAAAAAGCAGGATTAATGATCCATTCACCAATAAATCTTATTGTGTAAGCTAAACCCATAAAAATGGTCTCTGTGATATTATGATTCGAAGTGAAATATGCAGCTCTTTTTGAATTGCCTTCGGCAAGAAATACATACAGAAATAGAATTGAAAATAAAACGAGGTAATAAATCAAAATTGACTTTCTCTCTAGCATTAGCTATACTAAAAAAATAAAAAATCCTAAAAGAGGAACTAACTCATTGAACCCACAAGCAAGAATAAAAATCAATGATGTGAATAAAAGAACAGATAGATTTGACTTTATACCTTTTTTTAAAAGGATTGATAAACCAGAAATTAATAGCAGAATACCAGGTATGTAGGTCCATGCACCAGTATACCAGTAAATACCTTCAGTTATATCTGGTAAGATACTCAAATTAATGACAAAAGCAGAACAACCAATTAATAATGAGCCCTTACCTAAAATATTGTTGAATATAAAAATGTAAAGGACCAAACAAAAAATAATTAGACAAATAGACATGAATTGATAACCCAAGAAACCACCCCAGTTCAAGGGACTTGCAATTACCAAAAAATTAGAAATGTATCTACCGTTCCATCTTTCTCTTTCGGCTAAAACGATTTCTACAAAATTAGACTTTCCAAGTAAAGCATAGGTAAAATCATCACCAGATGGGTGACAATACAGTCCTGCAATACAATATAAAACAAGGATAAATATGCTTATACCAAATATGAAGTAATTTAATTTTTTTTCAAAGCTCATTTACTTAAATGTAGAATAATATATTGTAATTTACTTAAATGGTAATAACTATATTTGTCACAATTAAACTCATATGATCAAAAGGTTTTTCAAGTTTTTTATTTCACGGTTGTTTTTAGTTAATACCACACTTGCGTTAATCGCTTTGTTCAGTATTTTCTATTACACCATGAGCCATCTAGATGATTACACGAATCACGGGGTTAAAATAGCGGTTCCTACATTGGTTGGTATCCAGATCCAAGACGTAGAAGATAGTTTAGCTGATTTAGAACTGCGTTTTGAAATAAGAGATTCGGTATATTCTGATCAATATCCTACGGGGATGGTAATACAACAAGACCCATTACCTCATACGCAAAAATTCATGAGCTATGTAAAACCCAATAGAAGAATTTATTTAACGATTGTAAAGAAACAAGATAGTACCAAAGCAGTCCCAGATCTACTCAGTAGAGTGACTTCCAAAACAATAGGTAAAAAGCGCCTAGAATTATTGGGCTTTAAAGTGGTGCTGGAATTAAAAGACCATAAAGACAGAGATAAAGTATTACAAGTATTATTTAATGGAAGTCCCGTTAAAGCAGGTCAACGCATACCAAAAGGGGCCACCTTGACGTTGGTATATGGAAGTGGCAGTAAGGGGAAACCCATTGAACTGCCCATTTTTAAAGGGATGAATATCGAAATAGCTAAGCTAAAAGCCAACGAAATTGGATTGGAATTGGATGTGCATTATGACGATACATTAATGTCATCGGATGATTCACTACATGCTGTGATTTACAACCAATACCCTGATCCAGAATCTGGTCAGAGCCCTTATATTTCTATTGGTAGTATTGTACTGGTAGATGCCAATTTATCTATCCCTTTAGATAGTTTATTCATTCCCGATACTACATCTAATCAGCTACCCATTGAATAAGTTTTTTCTCATTTTCAGTATTGGATTTTGCGGTGTTTTTTATGGTCAAGAATCGTTAGAACCGCTTAAAACCAATTATGCTTTTATGGAAAACCAACCTAGGGTTAGAAATAATGCTGTGGAGAATAATGACATCATCTATTTGTTAGATACCATCGACCTTCCCATCATTGATGATTTTTCTACTAACAAGTTTAAATCTTACTCATCCGATACTACCGCACCTAATATAGTAGACAGCAGCTGGTATGCGCTATATGAATTTGGTGGCAATGTGATCAGTGTGTTTGACACCTACATGAGTAATCCAACTTATTCCTACACGTATGACAGTGTGAATATAAATGGAGTGGATACGTTGATCGAGACGTCTACTATAAATGATTCTTTACAGATTATTGTGAAGGATTTAAACTTTTACCCTGTATTAACAGATACGATAGTGGTATGGCCAAATCGAACTATTGTAGACTCTTTATGGACTTCTTTTAGCCCTGACATGGCAATAGTTAGTCAACAACCTGACTATCAGCAAGATTCATTGACCTTATTTTTTGCCTCTCCAACATCGGATGATGCAGATAAGCTTTGGATAGATCAAGATGTATTTATAAATGATAATTATGCCATTAATCCTTGGACTATTGGCGTAGCCACATTTGACGGATTAGATGAAACCGGTTATCCCCATGATTGGACCGTTTCTGGAGCTACGGGATGGGCAGATGATTTAACTTCCAAGCCCATTGATTTAAGTGCTTACAGTGTAGGAGATTCCGTTTATATGTCATTTTTTTATCAGGCTGGTGGAGTAGGTGATGCTCCCGAATCTGACGATTCTTTAGTCTTAGAATTTTATTTGCCTTCTACCTCTTTATGGCAATCTTTTTGGGGAATTAATGGTTTTACGAGCGATGAATGGTATTATGAACATTTAATTTTAGATGACCCTGCCTATTTTCAAAATGGGTTTCAGTTCCGTTTTCGATCATACGGTTCATTGATGGGGAGTTTAGATCATTGGAACTTGGATTACGTTTATTTGAATGAGACAAGGTCAGGAGCAGATACTTTAATGAATGATTGGGCATTTACTAAGCCTCCAATGACGCTATTGGATGGTTTTACCGCCATGCCTTGGAAACATTACCAACAAATAGCGCAAGAAATGACCCTAGATCAAGTGGTGATACCTTCCTATAATTCATCTGCTGGGCAAAAGTTATTACAGCCGTGCGCCATGAATGTATACTACGAGGGAAATTTGGAAAACACCATTCCATACAATGCTTCGGTATTAAATGTACCTTCGTTAAGCTATTTTGATATGCTTTACAGCCCAGGTTCTAGTTTTGAGTTGAATCCCATGATAAATGATACGTTTGTGGATTTTCAAGTTCAATTTTATTTGGCATCTAACACTACACCAGAGCGATTAAAGGAAAATGACACAATAATTCATCATCAAATTTTCGAAAATTATTACGCGTATGATGATGGTTCAGCCGAAGCGGCTTATGGGTTAGTAGGACAAGGAGCTGAATTGGCTTTTCGTTTTGTGTTACCAGATGGTATTTCAAATGATACGTTGAGATCTGTTAAAATGCATTTTTCTCCCTCTGTTAATGATGTAAGCGGAGATCCTTTTTTCATTCAAATTTGGGAAGACAGCATGGGTATGCCAGGAAGTATGATATATACCACAGACGATTTCAATTTACCGGTATTTTATTATCCCCAATACAATTTAGGGGTTAATGGGTTCTATGAATATGTACTCCCATCTTTAGTGCCGGTTTCAGATACTTTTTATATCGGTTGGCGTCAGTCTTCTGCTGAACGATTAAATATCGGATTTGATAAAAATGTGAACCGAAAACAAGACATTTATTATAACCTAGGTACTGGTTTTCAAAACACGATTTTCGAAGGATCATTAATGATGCGACCTGTTTTTACATCGGCTATGGATAATGTGGCTTCATTTCCCGATTTTCAAGAAGATGATAACAATATGATGATTTTTCCTAACCCCGCTAATCTCATGTTAACTATTCAAACCGACTTAGTGGGTGTAGTTGAGGTGTTTGATATTCATGGGAGAGAATTATTATCAAAAGACATTAGCGATGAATTAATATTAAATACGCAACATTGGGAAAATGGAATTTATTTGATTCGGTTCTCTTCTAAAAATGGAATGACAGAAGTAAAAAAAATAATCATTCAGCATTAATTCTTGAAAGAAGACGATCACATAGAGGAACAAGAAGAACTCTTTGAGCACTATCATTATGTGGCGGATAAAGGTCAAGAAAAATTAAGGATAGATAAATTTCTTATGGATCGTATTCCAAATACATCCAGGAATAAAATTCAGTTGGCGGCACACAATGGGAACATCCTAGTAAATAAAGAAAAGATCAAGCCGAATTATAAGGTAAAACCCTTGGATGACATTTCTATTGTTCTACCATATCCAGTTCGACAATTGGAATTAATACCCGAGAATATTCCTGTGGAAATCGTGTATGAAGATGATGAGATTTGTGTGGTTAATAAATCTGCCAATATGGTAGTTCACCCTGGTTATGGAAATTATTCTGGCACATTAGTCAACGCGTTAGTGTATCATTTTGATCATCTTCCTGCCTTACCCTCTGATTATTTTGGAAGACCTGGTTTAGTACACCGATTAGATAAGCATACCACTGGACTAATGGTAGTGGCTAAAACAGAAAACACCTTAACTCATTTAGCCAAACAGTTTTTTGATCGCACTACCCAACGTACTTACCAAGCATTGGTTTGGGGAGATGTAGAAGATGAGCAGGGTACAGTTGATCTTTACCTTGGAAGGTCCTTAAAAAATAGAAAATTAATGGTGGGGTATCCCGATCAAGATTATGGAAAACATGCCATAACCCATTATAAAGTCATTCAACGGTTCGGCTATGTTACGCTAATAGAGTGCAAACTGGAAACGGGAAGAACCCATCAAATTCGGGCTCACATGAAACACATTGGCCATCCATTGTTCCACGACTTAGAGTATGGTGGTGATAAAATCATTAAAGGCACTAGTTTTTCTAAGTATAAACAGTTTGTAGAGAACTGCTTTAAGCTTTTGCCTGGTCAAGCTTTACATGCCAAAACATTAGGTTTTCATCATCCCGTTAAGGATGAATTTATGGAGTTTGATTCCCATTTGCCCTCCTATTTTCAAGAAGTATTGGAAAAATGGGAACGGTATACGAACCGTGCTTAAGTCCCTTAAGTTTTCAACAATCTTTGCGCTAATTTATAGGTCTTATTATATTAGATTAAGTTAACGTTATGTACTTAATTTTTGACACCGAAACAACTGGACTACCCAAGCGATTTAATGCTCCAATAACCGATACAGATAATTGGCCCAGGTGCATACAAATTGCATGGCAACTTCATGATGCAGACGGTTCGTTAATGGAGCATCAAGATTTTCTAATCAAACCAGACGGGTTTGATATTCCCTTTCAGTCTGAACAAATTCACGGTATTTCTACAGCTCTTGCCCATACAAATGGTCATTCCTTGCAAGAAGTTTTGGAGGCTTTTCAAGCTGTTTTGTTCAAAACAAAGGTGTTGGTAGGTCAAAACTTAAAGTTTGACCTTAATGTAATGGGGTGTGAATTTCATCGACTTTCAAAGCAAAATAACTTGCAAGATCTCCCCGTCTTGGATACGTGTACTGAAGTCACGGCCTTACTATGTAAACTACCTGGTGGAAGAGGGGGTAAGTTTAAGTTGCCTACGCTGTCAGAGCTTCATGAGTTTTTATTTGATAAACCATTTAAAGAAGCCCATAATGCTACAGCTGATGTGGAAGCTACCGCAAGGTGTTTTTTAGAGTTAATTCGAACAAAATCTTTTCAAAAAGGAGAATTGCTATTGGATGATGAGCAGTATGCTCACTTTTTTGAAAAAAATAATTCGGTTTTCCAACCAGTAGGATTAAAACACGTCAATTTATTTAAGGCCAGTAAAGAACTTGCAGCTGCTCCAAAAAAGAAGACCTCTGTTGATTCCAAAGAAATTAAGGAAACCTTAACCAAATTAAAAGATGTTCCTTTCTCTCATTTGCATAACAAAACCCAATTTTCTGTTCTTCAATCTACTATTCAGGTCGATAATTTGATCAAAAAGGCAGTAGATGAAAGAATGCCTGCTGTTGCCATTTCTGATTCGGGCAATATGATGGCAGCTTTTCATTTTATGGAAGCCGCTCACAAGCACAATAGTAGCATCGAAAATGAAATCCAAAAGCTGAATGAAAGCGAAGAGATGACCCAAGAGAAAGAAATCGAATTAAACGCTAAAAAGATTCTTCCTATAGTGGGGTGTGAATTTCATGTGTGTCATGATAGAATGAATAAATCCTACAAAGATAACGGATACCAAATTCCTTTTTTAGCGAAAAACAAAAATGGGTATCAAAATCTAATTCAGCTCTGCTCAGCCGGATTTGTAGAAGGCTTTTATTACGTGCCTAGAATTGATCAAAATATCATTCCACAATTTAAACAGGATGTTATCGTTACCACAGGGGGGCTATATGGTCAAATTCCTCAACTGATTCTGAATGAAGGAGAATCCAAAGCAGAAGAAGCATTTTTGTGGTGGAAAGAACAGTTTAAAGAAGATTTTTACATTGAATTATTCCGTCATGGACTAGAAGAGGAAGACAGAGTTAACACAGTTTTACTTCAGTTTGCTGAAAAGCACAAGGTCAAGTATTTTGCTTCCAACGATACCTATTATTTGAATCAAGATGATGCTGATGCCCATGATGTGTTGTTGTGCATTAAAGACGGTGAACGTAAATCCACACCTAAGGGTAGAGGTAGAGGTTTTAGATTTGGATTTTCAAACGATGAATATTACTTCAAGTCCCAAGAAGAGATGAAATCCCTTTTTGCAGATTTGCCTGAAGCCATTTCTACCACCAATGACATCATTTCCAAGTGTGAGCCCTATCGCTTAGCTTCCGATGTATTGCTTCCTGCATTTCAAATTCCAGCAGAATTTCAAGACGAAAAAGATAAAGCTGATCCTTCTTTAAAATTGGGAGAAAATAACTATTTAAAACACCTTACCTATGAAGGAGCAAAAAAGCGATATAAAGAAATAACATCTGAAATTGAGGAACGATTGGATTTTGAATTAGAGACCATTAAAAATACAGGCTATCCTGGGTACTTTTTAATTGTTCAGGATTTTTGTAATGCCGCTCGTGAGATGGGTGTTTCTGTTGGTCCTGGTAGAGGATCTGCCGCTGGTTCAGCTGTAGCTTATTGCACGGGAATTACTAATGTAGATCCCATTGAATATAATCTGCTATTTGAGCGTTTCTTAAACCCTGATCGTATATCGCTACCAGATATTGATATTGACTTTGATGATGAAGGAAGAGGAAAAGTAATTCAATATGTAATTGATAAATATGGTTCAAGTCAAGTTGCTCAAATCATCACCTATGGAACTATGGCAGCCAAGTCTTCCATACGTGACACGGGTAGGGTTTTGGATTTGCCATTGCCAGAAACAGATCGTTTAGCTAAGTTAGTTCCAGATGTAAAATTGAATAAGTTATTTGGTTGGTCTAAAGATGAGGTTAAGGAAAAGTTGAATGCGGATCAATTTAAAAATGCAGAGGAACTCATTAATAAACTTGAAGAAGAAGGGTTAGAGGGTGATGTGATTCGTCAAGCTAGATTGATAGAAGGTTCGCTTAGAAATACGGGGATCCATGCCTGTGGAGTTATCATCACTCCCTCCGACATTCGAAACCTTGTTCCGGTTGCGTTAGCTAAAGATTCCGACATGTGGTGTACCCAATTTGATAATGCGGTAGCGGAATCTGCTGGATTGTTAAAAATGGATTTTCTGGGTCTTAAAACGCTAACACTCATTAAAGACACAGTCAAGATCATCAAAGCCATGACGGGAGATGAAATTGATATTGATTCCATCCCACTTGATGATGAAAAAACGTATGAATTATTTCAGCGTGGTGAAACAGTGGGTATTTTCCAATACGAATCACCAGGAATGCAGAAGCACCTGAAATCGCTTCGTCCAACTGCCTTTTCAGATTTAATTGCGATGAATGCACTGTATAGGCCAGGCCCATTGGAATACATACCTAGTTTTATTAAGAGAAAACACGGCAATGAGGAAATTGAATACGATCTACCAGCTATGCAAGAGTATCTTGAAGAAACCTATGGTATTACCGTATATCAAGAGCAAGTGATGTTGTTATCTCAAAAACTGGCTGGATTTACAAAAGGGGAGGCTGACACATTGAGAAAGGCCATGGGAAAAAAGAATTTTGAGTTACTGTCAAAAATGAAACCCCAATTTCTTCAACAAGGGGGTGAAAGAGGTCATGATGCAGAAATTCTAGAGAAGATTTGGAAAGATTGGGAGAAGTTTGCTTCCTATGCATTTAATAAATCACACAGTACGTGTTATGCATTAATTGCTTACCAAACCGCTTATTTAAAAGCGCATTATCCAGCTCAGTATATGGCTGCCGTATTGAGTAATAACATGAATGATATTAAAACGGTAACTTTCTTTATGGAAGAGTGCAATCGAATGGGAGTCAAAGTATTAGGGCCAGATGTGAATGAAAGTTGGTACAAATTTGCCGTCAACGAAAACGGTGAAATACGATTTGGATTAGGGGCAATTAAAGGAGTTGGACATGGTCCCGTGAAAAACATTGTAGAGCAGAGAAAAAAGGAAGGAAAATTCCTTACGATATTCGATTTTGTTAAAAAAGTCAGCTTAAAAGATTGCAATAAAAGAGTACTAGAAAGTCTTGCTATGGCTGGGGCCTTTGATTCTTTTGAAGGGGTTCACCGAGCACAATATTTTGGGTTGGATGAACAACAACAAACGCTAATTGAAAAAACCATCAAATTTGGACAAGCATTTCAAGCCAAAAATAACACCAACCAAGCCAGTTTATTTGATGCGTTTGGAGAAACAGTAGAATTAGCAGAACCCAAAATACCTCATGTGGAGGAATGGAGTACTTTTGAATTGTTGACCAAAGAAAAAGATGTGGTGGGTATTTATTTAACTGGGCATCCTCTACAGGATTACAGGCTAGAATTAAATTATTTTTGTGATATTAATCTCAAAGTGCTGAATGAAAAATTACAAGAACTTCCAGAACGAGAATTTTCATTTATTGGTTTAGCGAATTCTGCCGCCAATTTAGAGAGTAGAAGAGGAACTAAATATGGAGTTTTGGAATTGCAGGACATGGAAGGCCAAATGGAGTTTCGTTTGTTTGGTGAACAGTATTTGAAATTTATGCATTTTTTAGTACCTGGAAACTTCTTACATATCAAAGGAAAAGTACAACAACGACCCAAGTACTATAAATCGGATGAGTTCCAAAAAGAATTTAGAATACAACAAATTGAGTTACTAGATGATGTAAGAGAAAAACTCACTGCATCTTTATATGTACGTTGGGATTTTGAGGAAATGAAGAAAGATCGCATTACATCCATTGAAAAACTAATTAAGAATCACAAAGGAAAAAAACAACTCATATTTGAATTATTAGATAAAGAGAGTAAGTCATTTATCACCCTTAATTCAAGAAAGTTTCAAACCAATGTGTCAAATGATTTTTTAGAGGGACTACAAAACTTAGATGGATTTCTAGGGTACTCTATTAATAAGTCTAAAATGGATTCCTATTTGTATAAACTAAAAGAAGAACAGATAGTGACAGAAACACACTAACTAAAATTAATTTTTTTAATGCTGATTCAGTATTTAATATATATTTGACGAAAATTAAATTGATTCATTATGGCTCTTGAGTTTACAGACGAAAATTTTGATTCCCTTGCTCTAAAATCGGATAAAGTAGTATTGGTTGATTTTTGGGCAGAGTGGTGTGGACCTTGTCGTATGGTTGGTCCTCATGTGGATGCTCTAGCAACTGAATATGAAGGCAAAGCGGTTGTAGGTAAAGTGAATGTAGACCTTCATGGAGGTATTGCTGCTCAATTTGGAGTTAGAAATATCCCAACCATTGTTTTCCTTAAAAATGGTGAAGTAGTTGATAAGGTAGTAGGCGCTGTTCCTAAGGAGCAATTGGCTGAAAAATTAGATGCTAATATCTAATTTATCGTTTTAGAACGAAACTACCATTTCGTTTTATTTCTTCCAGTTCGTTTGTGAGAATGTAGAAATACGTACCGTTGTTCACCGTATTACCCTTTAAGTTTAGCCCATCCCAATCATTTTCATAGGGCTTTTGATCGTATAGTAAATTTCCCCATCTATTATAGATCCGTAAGCCAAATCGATCATTTATCCCTTTAATTTCAAATAAATCATTAGTTAAATCTCCATTTGGTGTGAAAATAGTGGGGACTATAATTTCTGCGGGTTCCAATTCTATATCTATACATGCCGTATCGCTACAACCAAATTGATTTGAAGCAATAAGGCAAATAGTGTAAGCTCCAGCATAGCTGTAAATATGCGTTGGATCACTAAGGTTACTTGTAGAATCATCTCCAAAAGTCCAATTCCATATTACAGATGTATCGGTAGATGTTTCATAAAAATCAATGGGTTCGTCTGCCTCTAAAATAAGTGTATTATATCCAATGTCAATTTGGTGATAATTGGTGTCTACTAACGATAAATCAAGGGTGTCCCTACAGCCATTGTTATCCAAAACAATCAATTGATAAATTCCACCTGAAAGATTACTTAAGTTTAAAGAATCAGATGCAATTCCGTTCCAAAAATAGCTTAACGTGTCAGCCACAGATTGCACCATAATATTCTCAATTAATCCATTTTCTTGACCACAATCTTCATTTTTTAATTTAAGATTAGAAGTGTCAATTTCAGGAGCTGAAATATCCCCTACTGTTATAAGGGCATTTGTGGTACAGCCCATCCCATCCGTTACGTTTAATTGATAGTTTCCTCCCTCAATATTGAAAGTGTCTAAATTATTTGATGTATTTCCATTCCATGTCCACTGATAAGGACTAATGCCACCACTAATATTGATTCCACTTATACTTCCATTTGAAAGGTCACATGTTTCGTTTTCAGTGATCATACTGGTTGTGTCCACCGTAACATCGGTGACATCTAGACAAAACTGATGAAAATTACTTGCACCTCCAGTAGAAGCCGTAAATCCCCAATATACCATAGGATTACCTCCAAATACCGTATTGACTATATCACCAGTGTAAGTAAGCACTTGAAGATTATTGTAGTACACCGTCATTAACGTAATGGTTGGATTCCATGTTATTCTTAGGGGTTCTGCTGTACAATTCTCTACTTCTCCTAAGTCGTATGGACCAGCTATATTATTGGATGAAGTATGTACTACATCACCATTTAGGTTTATGGAAATATGATCATTAAAAGGGTCGCTATGAGCTCCATTTTGGTAGGTATCAATGAATACACCAAGTGAGGGGATAACACCTCCTAGTCCCATTTGTCCTCCTGCGGTTCCAATACTGGTACTTATTGGTTGCAGCGCAAACACCATACCGTCAGCTCCTGTCCATAAGCCTGTATTACACCCCAAATTGACGGTAAATGAATAATCAAAAGGTTGAGTTAAATCAATTTGATAAATGTTCCATACAGAACCTGCCATATTGGTGACATCCGGAGTAAGTTGATAGCATTTACAAGATATGCTACTGGCGCTCCCGTTCAGTTGAAACTGTCCAAAAGGTTTAGTTGAGCATAGAAAAAGTAGGCACGTCAACAAGTAAATATGAGGGTAATTTCGGAACATCTAAAGTTGTTCGCAAAAGTAAAAAACTAGCATGGATTATAAAAATTTACTTCTATTCTCTTAAAAGGAATCTTTTATATGCAGTATTGTATACATTTGCGGGTAGAAGATGAATATTGGAATAATAGGTTACGGTAAAATGGGTAAAATGATCCACGAGGTGGCTTCTAATAGGGATCATACCATAGGAGTCATCTTGAATGAACCCAACTGGCATAGTCAAGAAATTGCGGGATTAGATGTGATAATTGAATTTACTAGCCCAGAAAGTGCTGTGGATAACATTAAAAAATGTTTTTCTAAAAATGTACCTATCGTGGTTGGTTCAACAGGTTGGTACAAACATTATGATCAGGTTGTTGCTTTGTGTAAAAAGAATAATCATGCTTTATTTACTGCAACCAATTTTTCAATTGGTGTAAACATTTTTTGGCACCTCAATAAAAAGCTTGCTGAAATCATGAATGAACACGATGATTATCAAGTAAAAATTAAAGAAGTTCATCATACAGAAAAATTGGATTCGCCTAGTGGTACTGCTATTTCTACTGCAGAGATACTAATTGATCAGATTGATCGTTATTCTTCTTGGGTGGAAGGTGAAGATCAAAAAAATGCCATTTCTATTGAAGCTTCAAGAGAGCCAAATGTACCTGGTACACATACCGTAGCATATAAAAATGAAATAGATGAGATTTCTTTTACACATAAAGCTAACAATAGAAAAGGTTTTGCATTAGGTGCTGTGTTGGCTGCAGAGTTTTTAAAAGATAAAACGGGTGTATATCAAATGAAAGATTTAATTAAATTTTAATATATGGTTCCTTACATTTTATTGTATTTAATGGTTGCAGTATACTTTGCAAGTCTTTGGAAGATTTTTGAAAAGAATGGACGCCAAAGTTGGGAAGGGTTTGTCCCAGTTTATAATATTTTCATTTGGCTAAAAATCATTAAAAAACCATGGTGGTGGGTTTTTTTCTTTGTAATTCCATTTGTCAATTTAATTGTGGCTATTGGTTGTAATGTGGAAACAGCTCGATTATTTGGTAGATACGCTGTAAAAGACACATTGCTTATGGTATTATTACCTTGGTATTATATGCCTTATTTGGCTTTCAAAAAGGAGCTAAAAGTTACTGAGCCGACCAATTGGACAAAAAAATCTGATCGTGATAAACGATTCTGGCATGATCAATTAACTCTTTTCTTTATTGCTCCGTTTGTGGGTCATGCTCTATACATAGTATTTCGTATTTTAGGCTCTAGAGATAAAGCGAATAAAAAGACGATGGCTTGTGAGTGGACGAACGCACTTGGATTTGCCATTGTGGCTGCTTCTATAATCAGGTCTTTTTTCTTTGAAGCATTTACCATACCTACTGGTTCAATGGAAAAAACCATGCGAATTGGAGATTATTTATTTGTAAACAAAATGAAATATGGGCCAAAATTGCCTCAAACTCCCATTTCCATCCCTTTTGTGCATAACAGAATTCCTGGCACATTTGTTCCATCATTTACAGATTGGTTCAGCACGGATTATAGCAGATTACCAGGATACGGGGAAATTAAAAGAGGTAACATCATGGTATTTAATTGGCCTGTAGGTGATACGGTTATTTTAGATAATGGTGTAATAGCTCATGACTATTATGCTATTCTTCGGAATGAAGCCTATTTTAAGTGCGCCATGGATCTAAAAGCATATCGAATTGAAAATCCCAATGCTCCACACCCTTATGATAAAATTTCTACACTAAGTTTAGATCAATTCAAAAAATACGAGTCTCAATATTTAAAGTCTGCAAGAGAGAATATCATTAATGGTGGTTCTATTTCCATTTCACCAGTGGGTTATTTACCCAAAACAGGAGGAATTACAACCCTTCCTGTAGATAAAAAAGAAAATTACATTAAAAGATGTGTAGCTGTAGGAGGGGATACGCTTGAAATTAAAAGTAATAAAATTTACATTAACGGTAAACCCGAATTCTACCCTGAGGAAGCCATCTTTAATCATCGATTTTATTCCAACTATAAAAAGTTTATGCTTCTGCCTAATGACCAATTGTTTGAGGACTATGAAATTTATTATAAATCTGATATTTCTCAGAATCATGAATTTAAAACTCAATCCCAAGTCATTAGCATTGATTCCATCTATAGCCCTGATAGCAGTTCAATTACCATAGATACCACCCAACAATTAGAAATTTCAAATGTGAATTACCTTACTTGTAGTAATATAACCAAAGAACAAATTAAACTTAAATATCCGGGTTGGGATAGTGTAGTAACTGAAAATGAACCAAAAGGATACCACTATGAGAAAAATTTTCAATTCTGTCCTATATATCCTAATCATCCAGATTTCAATTGGTCCAGAGATAATTTCGGACCTTTATATATTCCTGCAAAAGGAGGGATAATAGCGTTAAATCATCATAATTGGATTTTATATAAAAGGGTAATTGAGGTGTATGAACAAAATCATGTAGAAGTAAATTCAAATGGAGAGTATGTTATCAATGGAGAAGTAAAAGATACGTATACTTTTAAGCAAAACTATTATTGGTTAATGGGTGACAATCGACACGGGTCTGCAGATTCACGGTATTGGGGATTTGTTCCTGAAGATCATGTGGTTGGTACGGCATCATTTGTATGGTTCTCCAAAAATCAAGAAACAGGTATTAGATGGGATCGTATATTTTCGACCGTTGAATAATTCAAAAGAAGATATTGTACTTAGTTCTGTATATGCAGGTAATGTAGATTACTTTTCTTCCTTAATTGCTTCAAAAAGTGCAGTAATTGATATACATGAATTTTTTCGTAAGCAATCCTATCGAAATCGTTGTGTAATTGCAGGAGCAAATGGTCCATTAAATTTAATCGTTCCTATCCAAAGAGGATCCGGTAAAACCAGAATGAAGGACGTCAAGATAGATCATTCACAAAATTGGAAGAAAATCCATTGGAAATCAATAGAAAGCGCCTATCGGACTTCACCTTATTTTGAATACTATGAGCATTTATTTTTTCCAGTATATAACGGAAATAAATTGAAATTCTTAATTGATTTAAATGATAAAATAGCTGAGATTATACTTTCGTGTCTGCAGTTTGAAAAAAGCATACCTAAATCAAATTATTATATTTCTAAAGTAAGTGAATCAGCTGACTACAGACAAAGAATACATCCAAAACAGCCCAGTTTAGATTTTAGTGCTGGTATTAAATATATACAAGTATTTCAAGATAAGTTAGGCTTTTATCCAAACTTAAGTATATTGGACTTGTTATTTAATGAAGGGCCTAATGCTATTGTGCTTCTAAAGGGAACTTGAGTTCAAGGGCGTCTGTAATTACCTGCATCACTTTAGTTCTAACATTCATGGTAATTAGCTTGTGATTTTCAGCGTCTGGGTAAACTCTATTGGAAAGAAAGACATAAACCAAACCACTTTCAGGATCGGCCCAAGTAAGGTTACCTGTAAATCCAGAATGACCAAAACTACTTAGTGACATACACTCAAAACAGGTTGGCCCTCCAGCTCCGTTACGAACTGGTTTGTCAAAAGCGATACCTCTTCGATTATCGTTCGCTTCATAGAATGGGGCAGAAGTGTATTTATCAATCATTTCTTCTTTAAAAATAGTGTCGCCACCATATACTCCTTTATTTAAAAATAATTGCATGATAACGGCCAGATCATTTGAATTTGAAAATAAACCAGCATGACCACCAACTCCTCCAAGTAATGCTGCTCCTTGATCATGTACATCGGCATGTACTAATTGATTTCTAAACAAGGTGTCATTTTCAGTAGGTGGGATACGATCAATACTCCATTTTTTTCTGGGACAATAGCCAATATTTTTTAAGCCTAATTGAGAGTAAATTTCTTCCACATATTGATCCTGTGATTGCCCCGTGATTTTACCTATTATTTCACTAATAAAATAGTATCCTAGGTCACTGTACTTATATTTCTTTTTCTTCTTTAGCTTTGTGTTTAGAATAGTGTGAAAAATGGTATCTCTGTAAGAATCAAGTATGTAAAGATCTTTTGCCACTCTATTTTGATGAATTGAAGATGGGTACTTGCTGTAGAGGGCGTAAGAAGGTTTTCCATCTTCCAAAGTGTTGAAGAAAAAAGGAATCCAGGAAGCTAACCCAGCTTGATGAGTAAGAATTTCTTTTATTATTAAATCTTTATAGTCAGAAGTGTCTAGCATATCAGGTAAATAAATTCCAAGCGAAGAATCAACAGAGAATTTTCCATCCGATTCTAGTTTCATTAACGTCATGGCAGAGCTAGCTATTTTGGTTATTGAAGCTAGATCATATATATCCGTATTGGATACTTTTTTTGATGTGCTGTCATAGGTGTGATAACCAAAAGATTTTTGATAGAAAACATGACCGTTTTTTGCTGCTAATATTTGGCAGCCAGGCATAGCTTCATTTCTTATAGCATGATTAACAATACTATCAATTTCAATTAATTTAATATCACTTATTTTTAAGTCAGATGTATTTCCATATGATAACCTTGTTTTTTCAGTTTTAAGCCCATATCCGATGGGGTGAGGAGTACGAATATCCTTTGAAAGCGTATTGTTAAAAGGGTATCCTCCAAATAATAGCTGACTAGAAACACCATATTCTCTTTCAGAGCTATTGGAAGAATGGGTGATGACTTCAAAAAAAGGTTCTATATCTTTGTATTCAACAAAATGATCGTGGCCTAAGTAAGAAAGTGCAGTTATAGTATGAGAACCAATTTCTTCAAATAGGTCATACATCATAGCATGTAATGTATCAGTAATAATAAGGACTAGATCGTAATCTTTGACTTCTTTAGCCATAGCTTTTATCATTCGGTTAGAGCTAAAAGTGTTAAATCGAAAATGATCTATTTGAGTATAAAAATTCGAGGTGTTTTGAAAATTAAAATAACGTGAATTAGAAAGGTCAATAGATGCAATTTTTTTATTACCTATATTCTTTAATGGAATGGTGTTTTGGTCATTCTTTAGAAGTAAGAAATCATGACTATAGTTAACGATAATTAGACTATCTCTCATTCCAAAAAATGGAAATGATAATAAGATGTAAACAATGAATAATGTGAATTTGAAATGAAATTTCAAGGTCTATTTTTTATATTTAATGAATTAAGAACAAAAACTGAACCAATTATAGCAGTTATTATTAGAATAATCAATGCTTCATGACAAAGGTTAGGAAAAATATATTGTTGATAAGCATTTTCTTCTGTGCTGTGTTATTACCTAAATACTTCTTTTCACAGGTAAATTTGACCGCTTATCCCCCTTCATTAGATGGACTACAAAGTGCTAATTGCTTTGATATTGTTCAAGATAGAAAAGGAGTATTGTGGATTGCTACTGAGGAGGGGATTTCGAAATTTGATGGAACTGATTTTTCATCTTTAAAACAAAATGATGGACTTTCCAATGATAATATTTATGATTTAGAATTGTTTAATGGTGATTATGTGTTAGCTTCTGGTAGAGGCGGAGTAGATCTTATTAATATACATACAGATTCAATCCGAAATATTTTTCCTACTAATAATTTTGGTGAAGTAGGTCAAATTTGTTACGATATTACAACAAATAACATTCACATTTTTTCAAAGCCTTTTTGGGATTTAAGAAATGGCTTTGAAAATAATGATAGAGCACATAAGGTAATAGATGGTTCCAATTTTTCGCTTAAGAAAACTGATATTATGGTCTGTGATATTTTTCAATTGGATTCAATTACATTCAATAAAACAGTTGACATAAAAGGAAAAGAAAACTATTACTACATTCTTAAATCTGACACCATTTTTTTGGATCATGATTCTATCCAAATTTCTAAGTTTTTCAAGTTCAAAAATGGAATTTATGCTTCTACTACTGATGGGATAAAGTTGATTAGAGGTGATAGCTTAGTTGATTATGCACTTTTGGGCCAGAAAATTGATTTTTCCTATGTGATTAATAATGATTTTTATTTTACATCAAACAGTAAGTTATATGAGTTTAACGGTTCTCATATAACATATTTAATGAATGTCAAAGATTATGGATCAGAATTGCAATCTCTGTTTTTGGATAGAGAAAATAATGTTTGGATAGGGTGTGGCAATGGGCTTTTGAAAATTAAGAATGCACCATTTAATAATTATGATAAAAAATCAGGACTTGTTGGCAATCCTCTAGAAATTTCTAGAGATAAAAATACGAAGCTGTGGGTGTCAACTAGTAAGGGGATCTTTTGTAAAGAAGATTCATCCAAAAACTTTTATCAAGTCAGTAATAAAATGACTTATGCTTTTGAATTTACTAAAAATGAAAAATTGTTCTTTCATTCATGGAGTAAAGGACTTTACACAATTAATATGAATTCTTACGAAGAAAATGAAATAACACTGAAATCAAAATGGTTGTCTAATAAAATATTAAAACGAGTAAACTTATTCTTAAAAAATGGGATAGTTCGAGATATCACAAAAGATAAGTTAGGAAATTTTTGGATTTTAGCTGGGGGTCCTAAACAGCAAGGAATGGTATTGCAATTAGATCAAGATTTAAATCTTATTCGTTTTTTTGATAGCAATATTCGTGCTGGATCTTATCCAATTTTTGATAATGTAGATTCAAAAAGAACATTAGGTGGCTGGTTGCCATGTATATATGTAGATTCTCAAAATCGAAAATGGTTTAGGTCAAACTTTGGCATTTCGATGATAGATGGCCATAATTATAAATTCTATTACGAGAAAGATTTCATGCCTCAAATTCCTGGTGGAATTTACATGATTAGGGAGGATTCTTATGGCAATTTGGTTTTGGCAACAGAGCAGGGCCTTTATAAAATTATGCTTCGAAACAACGACATTATACGGATTTTAAAATTTACGAGTAATGAGGGGCTGACATCTAAGAAAATATTTTCTTTGGAATTTACAAAAATGGGGCATTTAATAGCAGGTGCTTCAAATGGACTTAATAAAATATTTCATTTTGATACGGTTAGTGTACAACAGGATTTGATTGTTACTCCTTATTCTTTAAAGGAAGGTTTAGTTACGTCTGATCACATCTCTAATAGTTCTTTTATTGATGATGATCACTCTATATGGTTAGGGCAATCTTTTAATTTGTTACATTATCTTCCGGAAAAGGATTTCCCTAATGAAGTGCCTCCATTATTATCATTAGATGAAATAAAATTAAACAATGAATCTCAGAGCAGATGGAATATTAAATCAGGTGAGGTAGGTGAGCTAAAGCATGTTGATGAGCCTTTATTTTACTATGACCAAAATGATCTCACATTTATAGTTAAATCAGTCACTTATGATGGCCCTGGTTCATCCACCTATGATTACTTTTTAGAAGGCTTTAATTCAAACTGGGAGGAGTCTATAGAGTATCCATATATAAGATACAATAATTTATCGCCAGGTAAATACACGTTTAAAGCAAGGTCATCCAATAAAGATGGGTTTAAGAGTGAAGAAATTCAATACCACTTCATAATTGAAGAGCCTTTTTTTCAAAAAACATGGTTTATTTTAATTATCATTTTTGGAAGCATAGCCTTTATTTCTGGACTATTTATTTTAAGGCAAAGGCAATTAAAAGCAGATAATATAATATTGGAGAAAAAAGTAGTGGTCAGAACACAGCAACTGCAAGAAGAAAAACAAAATGTAGAAAAGAAAAATAACCAGATTCTTCAAAGTATCAATTACGCAAAACGAATTCAAAGCTCCATCTTACCAGATCATGATGTGTTAAATCACTTTTTTAGTAATCATTTCGTTTTTTATCAACCGAAAGATGTGGTTGGAGGAGATTTTTATTGGTTTAGGTCTTTTGGTGATGTAGCTGTGATGGCTACTGTAGATTGTACTGGTCACGGGGTTCCAGGAGGATTTATGAGCATGATGGGTAGTTTACTATTGGATAAAATTGTACAAGAAAATAATTTAGATACGGCTAAAATTCTAGATCAATTAAACAAGGAAATTATAAGAGTACTAAAACAAGATCAAGAAAATGCCATGCAGGATGGTATGGATTTATCTATTTGTGTGATAAATAAGAAAGATAAGGCATTAAGTTTTAGTGGAGCTAGAAACGGTATTTTTGTTTTAAATGGAAACGATAAAAAATATTATGATGCAGATTTGTTCCCTGTTGGTGGTTTTTATTCCAAAAAAAGTAAAGAAATGGAAAGGAATTATCATTCAACCAAAATTAAATTAAAACCTGATTCATGGGTTTTTATGTACACTGATGGGTACTATGATCAATTAGGAGGCGATAGAATGTTATCTCTAGGTATGGATCTGTTTATGGGTCATCTTTCAAAAGCCGTTAAGAGTTCAGATGATAATGTGGTTACTCTTAAAGAAGAATACGACAATTGGAGAGGCCAACTACCTCCTATAGATGATGTATTGGTTATTGGATTTCAAATCTAAATCTACTTAATAGATACTTATTTGATTTCATCTCTGAATCTTAAAATTCTTATGATTAACTTTATGTTATGAAACAGATTTTATACAGTTTATTACTATTCTCTGTTATAATTTCGAATTCTCATGCGAAAAACATTGATTCATTAAGAATACTTTTTGAAAAAAGTACAATAATAGATCAAACAGTATTCAAAGCTTATGAGTCTCTTATAAATCACTACATCAATTTGGAGAATGATTCATGTTTGTTTTTTGCTAATCAAATAATTGCATACAATAATGACAGTGCCTTTTATCGTTCAGTTGCCTTTAGAGATAAAGCCAATTATTTTAAGTCTATTGATAAAGATTCGGCCTTTTACTACCTAGAAAAATCACTTAGAGAGACAACCAAAGTTGAAGAATCTATCAGAAAATGGAGATCCATTTATTATTGTTATGATTTGATGTCTTTCATCAAAAATGAAGAAAAAAACTTTTATGAGGCATTACGTTTTCTTGATTCAGCCCTGCTATATAACAATTTTTGTCGAAGAAATAGTCATGATGATAGCTTTGACATTCAATCACTGATTTTTAAATTAAGATATGCCGATGTATTAGAAGTTCAAGGTAAAAGCATGGAGGCATTAAATTGTTATCAATTTCTTTTAGATAGTATTAATGTAGTAAATAGTAAAAACCCGCAATTAATTCATGTCAAAAGATCAACATACAATAACATAGGTAATCTCTTTCAGAAAATGAATGCTTATGATTCAGCATTAAAATATTATCAGTTTGCATATGAATTGATGAAAAACAGTAAATACCTTAAGGAAAAGTTGGTGCCTTTACATAAGGTAGCAGAGATATATATCTTAAAAGAAGATTTCAAAAAAGGGTTAAAAATATTAAATCAAGTAAAATCCATGGTGGATAGTCTAGACGCCAATCCAACCCCTTTGTACTATACTTATGCCATTGCTTACGATTCCTTGCACCAAGACCAAATAGCGTTAGACTATTACTTTAAGTTTTACAAAGAGTCCAAGGAATTAGATAATATTTCAAGAATAGAGAAAGCGGCTAAGGCGCTGTATTTTTCATATAAGAAAATGAATAAAAGCAAGGAGGCATTATCGTTCTATAAAGAACATATTGCTCTAAGTGATTCCATAGAAAAAATGAAAGCCTCAGAAGAAATACTTAAAAGAGAACTCCAACGTAAGTATGAATTAAAAGTCCAAGAAGATAGCATCAAAAACATTGAAATAGAAAAATTAAATGAGTCTCAACTTGCATTAAGTGAAACCAAAATAAGGGACACCAAGAACTTAATCATTGTAGTTTCCATTGTTATGATTTTACTAATATTATTTTCTGTTATAGTCTATTTCAGGTTTAAAGAAAGTGTTAAGCAGAAAAAAATTATTGCTGAGCAAAAAGATCAAGTGGATATCGCTTTCCATCAATTGGATGAGAAAAAAGTAGAGTTAGAAAAGAAAAATACAGAAATAATGGATTCCATCAACTATGCGAAATATATTCAGAAAGCATTATTGCCTAATAAAGAATCCATTGAAAACTTTTTTGAAAATCAATTCATATTCTATTTGCCTAAGGATATTGTTGGGGGTGATTTTTATTACTTTAAGTCAATTGGTGATCAGGCAGTGATTGTGGCAGGTGATTGTACCGGGCATGGTGTTCCTGGAGGATTTGGCACCATGATTGGTAGTTTGTTAATTGAAAAATCATTAAAAAATGACTTAAAGGACCCCAATTTGATTTTGACTGATTTAAATCATGGCATAGTTACCTTACTAAAACAGTATAAAGATGACTCTATTCAAGATGGTATGGATATTTCCATTTGTTTAGCGGATAAAAAAACGAAAAAGGTAAAGTTCAGTGGTTCAAGAAATGGAATTCATATTGTAGATGGGGATGAAATACACTCGATCAAAGGAGATTTAACTCCTGTAGGAGGGTATGCAGCTTCTCATGAAGAAAGCAAGAATAGATCTTATCAACTTCACGAAATAGAATTAAAAGATAATCAATGGATTTTCATGTATTCCGATGGATTCTACGATCAGTTTGGTGGCCCTAGAAAAAAATCGATGGGGAGTTCGCGATTTAAGGGAATTATTCAAGAAGCGGTGACCATGAATAAGACCAATGCTCCTGATTTTAAAAATTACTTTTTTGATTGGATGGGAGAAGAAGAGCAAATTGATGATGTTTTAGTGATAGGGTTTAAGTTATGAGTACACTTCATAAAATAATTTTCTTTTTCATTTTCTTTACAATAAAGATCAGTGGTATGCCTAATTCATCTGATTCTATCTCAGTTTCTGAAAAAATAACCAAAGCAGATTCATTACACCTAGATAGCCTATATAATTTATCTTACGATTTAAGTTTTTATGACTTAGATAGTGCCTTAATTATAATTGAAGAATTCTTGTCCTACTCTAGGGAGAAAAATAATTTAAATATAGAATTGGGCATGACCAACAAGGGGTATTTATATACCCAGCTAGGTGATCAAAAAACAGCACTTTATTGTTTTTTCTATGTATTAAAACTAGGAGAAGATAAGGGGGATAGCACATTAATTTCTCAAGCATTCAATGACATAGCTATGGTTTACATGGAATTACGTGAGTATGAAAAAGCACTTAATTACAATGAAAAGTCACTAACGATATCAAGGTCACAAAATGACTTAAAGAATATTTCTTTTACGTTAAATAATTATGGCTTAGTATTCTTATATCTTAAAGATTATAATAAAGCAACAGAAGTTTTTAATGAAGCATTGGAATTAAAACAAAAGTTTTTTAGAGACGAAACTGATCCAGATGAGAGATACTATTTGGAAGTAGATATAGCTATGCTAGAGTCCAATTTAGGTCTTGTTTATAAAAATCAAAAAAAATACCAAAAGGCTATTGATATTACAGAAAAAGCAACTGTTATTTTCAAAAAATTAGCCCTAGATTATTACTTGATTCAATCCTATTATAATTTAGCAGAGTTAAATTTATTTGAAAATAAATTATTGACTGCAAAACACTATGGTGAGCTTTCTGTAGAGTTGGATAAAAATGAGAATTACCTAGAAGTTAAATCAAATTCCTATCGAATCCTTTCCGAAGTTTATGAGAAATTAGAAAACCACGATTTAGCATTAACTTACAAAGTAAATTCACAAATTTTAATTGATAGTTTCTTTAGACTAGATAATAAAGAGGCATTAGCTGAGGCAGAAATAAAATACGAATACGATAAAAAAGCTTTTTCAGATAGTTTAGTCAATCTACAAAAACAACGGGTTTTTGATGCTTCGTTAGAGGTAAAAAATGCCGAATTGAAATCACAAAACAGAATAACCAATGGCATCATATTTATTTTGTTTTTAATCGTGGTTTTTTCCATAATCCTTTGGCTACGATTTCAAAAAAATCAACAAGAAAAAGACCTTATAAAGGAACAAAAAAACATAATGGATGAAGCTTACATAGAGCTAGAAGAAAATAAAATTGAAATTGAGAAAAAGAATAAAGAAATTATTGATTCTATCTACTACGCCCGTTATATCCAACGAGCATTATATCCTGATGAAGATCATATGAAAGCATTTTTTAACGACTATGTTATTTTCAATTTACCTAAAGATATAGTGGGTGGTGATTTTCATTGGTTTAAGTCTTTTGGCGATAAAGCCATTGCCATAGCAGCTGATTGTACAGGACACGGTGTCCCTGGAGGTTTTATAACCGTACTAGGTAATTTGTTTATTGAATCGTCAACTGGCGATCATCCAAAATCTCCAAATGAAATCTTGTCTGATATCAATAGTGAATTAGTTACGGTACTTAAGCAGCATGAAAAAGACGCTATTCAAGACGGCATGGATTTAGGAATATGCTTAATTGATAAAAAAACAAGGAAAATCACATTCAGTGGATCTAGAAATGGTGTTTATGTGGTGAATAAAGAGGGTGACTTAAATGAAATAAAGGGTGACTATACACCAGTTGGAGGCTTCTATTCCAAAAAAGAAAAAATCAATAATCGCAAGTATGAAACGCATGAAATCAAACTAAAAAAAGATGAATGGGTATTTATGTATTCAGATGGTTATTATGATCAGTTTGGTGGTGATAGAAACAAATCGATGGGGAGTACACGTTTTAAAGATGCACTAGTTCATGCCGTAAAAAATAAAAAATTACAGACTTCTGATTTTAAAAATCATTTCTTCAGCTGGATGGGTGAAAATGAACAGTTGGATGATGTTTTACTAATGGGTTTTACCATTTAAGTACCAATAAATTCAAATGGTACATCTAATATAGCTTCAAGCTCTTTTCCTCTATCGTACATAATAATGTGATCATTTGGGTACTTCCAAATAACTTTACCTTCAAATTGGTCATCCTCCAACTTTGAAATGAGCTGAATAAATTGTTTTGCTGAAGATGAGTTGAAGTAGTTTAATTCAAAATCAATTACTAGTTTATTATGGGATTGAAGATATTGGTCAACCCATTCTTTCAGTGGCTTGTAGAAATCCATGGCATCTTCCATCATAGAAATACCCGAAATCGATACAACTCCGTTGTCATCATCTTTAGTTATAGTAGGTTCGCTAAATTCATTCATGTTTCAAATATAAAAAGGAATTAATACTCCAGCTGTTAAATAAAAGCCAATATCATCGGTTATGATGTCATAATCAAAATGAGATTGATTGTATCGCCTTACATCAATTAAACCAACTCCAGCTTGGTTTGACTCAGTAATGGCGTTTTCTTTTAAGGTTTTAAGGTAGATATTTTGTAAGTCATTACCTTTATAATTGTTTAATTTATTGAAATGCTCTTCTACTTTTCCAAATTCACCATTTTTAATATAGTTTCCCGTAGATAAATAGAAGCCATTTTCATTTCTCATCAAGCAAAATACACCTTCAATAGAGCCTCCAACATCTTTTCCATGCCTTGAAATATTTTGTATGAGCTCAACAGCTGTGTGAAAAACTCTGTAATCATTAAATTCTTTATTTTTTGTTTGAAATCTAGTATTGGCTTGGATGATGTTTAGAATGGCGTTTGCATTTTCCTTTTTAAAATCACCTTTAAATAAGAAAATAATATCCTCATCATGAATTTCTTTAAAAAGGGTAATGTTCTCATCAATTAAGATTTTATCTCTATCAAGAATACGCTCTCCCTTATTAATAGAAAAATCGAGTTGGTACTGAAATAATTTTGATTCCTTATTAACCGGTGAAAAATCATATTGAATAGGATTAGATGAACGTCTTGCCATTTGAAGCAATCCTAAACCCGCGCCACCTTTTTCTCCAAAAACACCCGCTTTTAAAATCTCTAGATATAACTTTTTTAAATCGTCTGGATCTTTTTCATTAATGTCTTTTAATTTGTCTTTAAGTAATGAATAACTACTTAAGTCAACTACGTTTGATGAAAAAATATGTAGATGATCTTCAATGCTCCTTAAGCCAAAAATTTCATAATATTTTTTTTCCTCTTTTTTGTATCGAACAATGTTTTGAAAAACTTCAACCATGAGGTAGGAAAGGTTGTTTTTTATTTCCTCATGTTCTTCGTGCTGTGTAAGCTGAATCATTAAATCAGTGAAATGATCACTAAACTTTCCAGCGTAATAAAGAGAGATTAAATCTCTCTTAAGTTCACGTTTGAATTTTAAAATTTTCTTAAGATTTTTCAACGATTAATCCTTGTATTTAAATCTAGTAAAATAATTGATTTAGTTCACTATTACCTTAAATTTTCTTTTTAATTTTTGATTATTTTGAATGGAAAAAAAATAAATTCCTTTAGTTAAACCTCTAATTTTATTTTCAGGATAGGAAGTTTTTTGGTTTTGAATTAACTTCCCTGATAAATCATATATATTTAACTCATTGTCCGTTCTTAATATTGGTACATAAATTATTTCATTTTCTAAGCAAGGATTGGGATAGGGAAGGGTTGATCTTTCATTCTTAATCTTAGATTCATCTATACTAGATATATCATTTTCAATAAAAAAGGATTGAAGACTTTGACTTCCGAAATTGCCACCCCCCTGGATAACCTGATTTCCATTGTAATCACTTATTTCCCAAGATCCAGAAGTCATACCATTTCCTCCAGCATCATTTAATACAAAGTCATAGCACTCAAAGGGAAACAGATAAAAAGTATCTCTAATAGTAGAATTAGCTTGAGTTCCCCCTCCATTTCCATCGCAATCATAGGGTCCACCATGATATAATGTGAGCCCGCTAGAAGCATTTAGTTCCCAATTAATTTCTTGACATTGATCGTCTACATTTAATTCTAAATAGAGAGGTGATGTAGCGTTATTACTGCAATTGGCCACTCCAAATTTAAGTACAAATGCATCTTCGTCCCCATTTGAGGTCATGACATGGTCAAGTATACTTGGATTAAAGTCAACTTGATCCATAAAGGTCCCGCAAATGTAAAATTCGTTGTTCACAATTTTCATATCAATAATTTGATCATCTCCACTGTTACCAAGTGAAATGGCATTTAGGAAATTCCCGTTTTGATCTAATTTTTGAAGTATAATGTCCATATATCCATTTGAATTGATGGGTATGACATTTGGTCCAGGGTCAATATCGCAAATACCTCTAAAAAATCCACCTGTATATACATTTCCATCTCCATCAATATTGACCGAATTACCTCTAATAAAATTATTATTGCCAAATGATTTGGCCCATATAAAGTCGCCTAAATTATTTAGCTTTATAGTAAAGGCATCTTCATAACCCAAAGAAACAAGGTTAAATACGCCATTATTGCTGGGATCAAAATCAGTGGTTTCACTAAAATAACCTGTTAAAAACAAGTTGCTGAATGGGTCAATTTTGATGTCTGTTGCTCCGTCATTTCCAGTTCCTCCAATTGATTTGGCAAACAATAAGCCACCCGAAAAGTTAAGTTTAATTAAAAATAGATCTGTTAATCCATTCGAAATTAAATTAGTGGTTGTATTACTGGGGTTGAAATCAGCTGTTTCTTCAAAAGTGCCTGTTACAAATAAGAACCCAAAAGGATCAATAGCCATTGAAGTGGGAGAATCATTCCCTGTTCCCCCCATAGTTTGAACACTAATGAAATTGCCAAGGAAATTTAATTTCAGTACAAATATGTCCTCACCTCCTTTTGAGGTTTTACTGTTTGATGTTGTTCCAGGATTAAAATTGACCGTATTTCTAAAACTTCCTATAACCCATATATTTCCAAAAGAATCCAAATCAATTTTGTGACCATAATCATATGCTCCACCACCAAATGAGGTAGACCAAACATGATTGCCACTTTGATCCATTTTTAGAACAAAAACATCATACTGTCCATTTGAGGTTAAATTATGGGTAGAGGTTCCAGGGTCAAAATCAACCGTATTTCTAAAAACACCGGTGATGTATAGATTTCCACTGGCATCAATTTTAATGTCATTGGCATAATCAAAACTTGTTCCTCCAATACTTTTAGCCCATATAAACTGCCCATTTTGATCTAATTTCAAAATGAAAATATCGCTTTCTCCTTGTGCTGTCATTAAAAATGCTCCTGTTCCGGGATCAAAATCAACTGTATTTCTGTATTTCCCTACAATAAAAGTGTTTCCTGCTCCGTCAACTTCTATCGCATTAGCGCTTTCAGAACTGTAGCTGCCAAATCCTCCACACCAATTGAAAGTTTGACATTGGAATTTGGTAAGAAAAATGAAAATAAATACTATTAAAATGGATTTGTACTTATTCAATTCGAATATCATTATAGGTTAATTCATTAATGATGAATGGTCAACCTGGAAACTTCAGATTTTCCATTTTCAGAAGTAAGATACAGTAAATAAATACCATTTTCTAGATGACTGAGGTTAATATCTTGAGGGGAGTTGAGTAATCGTTCCTTTGAAACTAATCTTCCATTAAAGTCTAAAATTTGTGCAGATGTGTATTTTTTTGAACTTGGCCAGAGCAAAGTTGCTTGGTTTTGAGCTGGGTTTGGATAAATCCAATAATCTTCATTTTTTGTAAAAACTCCAACAATATTATAGGTATAAACATCTGTAAAATACTTACATCCATAAATGCTTGTTAATCTAGCCTGATAATCTCCGTTCATGGTGGGGGTGTAAAGATTTCCAGTAACTGAAGTGTCAATTTGCCCATCTAGGAACCACTCTATTGTATATCCTGCTGTGAGATTGGTTATATAAATATTAAATGCACCATCAAGGCCTAAATCAAAATTTACTGTTGGATCACAATAGGTAATATATATCGTGTCAGATGAAGAACTACACCCAAATGAGTTATATGCAATGACATGATAATTCCCTGAATTAAGAATAGAGTCAACTGGATTAATTTGACCAGGTTGGGCTAATGTATCTAAATGCCATTGTAAAATATAATTGGTAGAATCTGTATACACAATATAATTTGTTGAATCATATATTATATTTGGCTGACCTGGTGTAGTCCCAACTCTTATTGTATCTACACTCTGATTTGCTGGAACGGGCATGACCTGTTGATAACCAATGACAGTACTAACAGTGGCATCTCCACCAGCTGAGCAAAGTGAACAACTTAGAAAATTAATGTTATGGCTGCCTATGTAGTCGTCCGATCCAAAGCTGAGTTCATATTGACTAGCTGATGCCGCAGTTTGATCAGCATCCCAAACTTCCAATGTATAGGTGCTGTCAGGATCTAAATTAATGTTGACTTGCCATGAGTTAGGTCCATTGTCATTATGAACAAAACTGGATTGATAAATCAAATTTCCATTTTCTTTTACAATAAAATAGGGATCTGGCTTGTTGTTAGTATATAAAAAGGGAATGTATTCTGGTCCCCATCCATCAGTAATGCTATGAATGGTTACATCAGTAAGTGTGTAGACATCAAGCGTATCCATGTTGGAAAATGCGGTATAATTCACTACGTAATTTCCTGCTTGGCTGTAGGTTTGTGTTGGTGGATTCTCCAATGTGCTGGTTTGACCATTTCCAAAGTCCCAGTCATACACTAATAAACCTGGGTTATTATTGGTAAAGTTGACTTGAAGTGGATAGCAACCCATATATGGAGATGACGTAAATCCAGAATTACCTATTACTGCATTATCTATAGTAAAATCCAGGTCAAAACCAACTGGAACATTGTTTATTGTTTGACCTGAAGCGACCACATCAACAAGTACGCTAACCTCCACATCATATTGGCCAGTAATGAGAGGTGTTCCTGAAATATTGATGCATCCATATTGGTCGGTTTGAGGATTGTAATTACAACCATTTGCTGCGTTATTGCACACCCACGTTAGTCCCACTGGTAGGCCAACACTAACAATCTCAAAGTTTTGAATAGTTGCACCCATGGTGTCTAATGGCATTACGAAGGTAATGTCTTGATCATATGGTTGTCCTGCGTATCCCGTTGGGATAGGGTTAGGGTAAATACCGGGTTGGGTAAAACTGTAATCTATGGTGCATTGAGAATGATATCCCAAAAATGATAAAGCAAATAGAATGGTTAAAATAGTTCTTTTATTAAGCATAGATATGTAAATTTAAAAAATCATTCTATTTTTCGGAAATTATTATGTGTAATTAAATACAATGTCAATGTCATTAGATTTAGAAGGTGACGATTTAAATAAATTCATATTAGTTGGAGATAGAGTTCTTGTGAAACCAAAAAATCCTCCTAAGAAAACTAAGTCTGGCCTCTATCTTCCTCCAGGTGTAGAAGTAAATGAAAAAATACATAGTGGGTATGTTGTTAAAGTTGGACCAGGTTATCCTATTCCCAATATGATGGAAGTAGATGAGCCATGGATGAAAAAAGCCGAACAGCTCAAATTCATTCCTTTACAGCCTGAAGAAGGTGATCTTGCAGTTTACCTTCAAAAAAGTGGGTATGAAATCCAATATAACCAGGAAAAATACATTATTATCCCTCATTCGGCTATTTTAATGCTAATTAGAGATGATGAGCTTTTTAATTAAATCAATTATAAAAAACGGGCATAACATCAATTTGATGGGATGCGTCCAAATTATCTAAAATTTTAATTTGATCATTAATTCTCTTAAGTAATTGATCAATTTCTATTTCAGAATTTAATTGAACTTTCTGTTCGATATTAAAAACTTTAAAAAAACTTTCTAAAAATGCTATTTTCTCAAAAAGACTCATTTCATTTAAAATTAACATGATTACATAAAAAATCATGCCAGTTTTATTTTAATAACTTTAAAACAGGGATAAGGTTGCTTAAATTCTTGACGAATTACATCTCATTTAACATAAATTCAACTTTTTGACGAGTTCTGTTAGCAAAATTTTCTGATGTTTCGTTGTCTAAATGATATATAGGTTTTCCAATTTTAGTTTTAATAGTCCCTTTGCGAAGTATAAAAGTGCCATTCGGATTAACATGATTACTACCCTTTATAGCTACTGGAATGATTGGGATATTCCCTTCTTTAGCTATGATAAAACTACCTCTTTTAAATAGACCAGTTTGATTTGATTTTGATCTAGTGCCTTCAGGAAATGAAATGATGTTTTTCCCTTTTTTTATTTCCTTACCAGCATCTCTCATACTTTGCAGGGCATTTTCTCGGTTTGATCTGTCTAAAAATACCATTCCAGCGATGGACATATACCACCCCAAAAATGGAATACGCTTTATTTCTTTTTTAGCTATAAAAAAAACAGGTCTATCTAAACTCATGTAGATAGCTATGATATCAAAACTGGATAGATGGTTAGAGCAGAATATTGCTGGTTCATTAAGTTTCTTGAGATCATTTAATCCTTCTACTATCACTTTACAGCCCGCGATTAAACAAATTGATCTCGCCCAACAATTCTTGGCAACCCAAAATGAAGCCCTAGCTGAGAATAATGATGATAAGGTTGCTAATGAAGCAAATAAAACAGTACTAATAAAAATAATAAGAACTTTTATGTAGTTGAAGATTGAATTCAACACATTTAATTCATTTATGCATTAGTGTCAAGTACATTTTCGGAGTGGTATTCTCCAGCATCTAATTTACCTTTAATTTTTTTGAAAACATCTATCGTATATTCTACATTTTCTAAACTATGGGCAGCTGTTGGTATAAGTCTTAAAAGAATCATACCCTTAGGGACAACTGGATATACCACTATAGAGCAGAATAAATTATAATTTTCTCTTAAGTCAAAAGTTAAATTTGTTGCTTCTCCAAGTGTTCCACTTAACATGACTGGAGTAACACAGGTGTTGCTATTTCCAAGACTAAATCCTGCTTTTTTAAGCCCACCTTGTAAGGCATTGGTGATGGTCCATAACTTTTCTCTTTGCTCTTTACCTTTAAGCAGCTCTAATCTTTTTAAAGCGCCAATAACCAAAGGCATGGGAAGTGATTTTGCAAAAATCTGAGATCTCATGTTGTAGGCTAGATAATTTATAACATCTTCTGTGCTACAAACAAATGCACCAACACTAGCCATAGACTTCGCAAACGTACCAAACAATACATCAATTTCATCTTGAACTCCTTGAAATTCGCCTGCTCCTTGACCTTTTTCTCCAAGCGTTCCAAAACCATGTGCATCATCAACAAACAACCTAAAATCATACTTTCCAGATTTTCTGAATTCCACAATTTCTTTAAGTTTTCCTTGGTCCCCACTCATGCCAAAAACTCCTTCTGTCACCACAAGAATACCCCCACCAGATTGCTCAACAAGTTTGGTAGCTATTGCCATTTGTTTATCGAAGCTTTCCATGTCATTATGCAAAAACACTTTTCTTTTACCTTGATGCAATCTGACACCATCAATCATACAAGCATGCGATTCACTATCATATACAATGACATCATTTCTTCCAACTAAAGCCTCAATAGCTGACATGCATCCCTGATATCCAAAATTAAGTAAGTACCCGGCTTCTTTATCCATAAAATCTGCTAGCTCTTTTTCAAGCTGCTCGTGCTCTTTCGTTTGTCCGGACATCATTCTAGCTCCCATCGGATATCCTAGTCCCCAATCTCTTGAAGCATCGGCATCAACCTTTCTTACTTCAGGTAAATTAGATAAGCCTAAATAATTATTAATACTCCATGTAAGAACATCTTTACCTCTAAATTTCATGATAGGAGCAATTTCTCCTTCAAGTTTAGGAAAGGTAAAATAACCATGTGACTCTTTGGCGTGTTGGCCAAGAGGTCCTCTATTGTGCTTTATTTTGTCAAAAATATCTCTCATAATAATGTATAATTACGGGGGGTAAAAGTATAATTCTTTATGTGCATAACAAAGTTTTGTTTTATAAATAATTAACATAACTATACACATTCTTTAGATGGATTGGATTTGTACATGGTTTTTATAAGTTTATATTTGCTCATTCAAAATAAAACTCGTTGAAATTTAACCTTAAATATCTTTTTATTTTATCTATTTCTGTTGTGCTTTCTTCATCATGTTCTGAGTACAATAAAATTCTTAAAGGGTCAGACTATGATTTGAAATTCGAAAAAGCAAAAGAATATTTCGAAAAGAATCAATGCTACCGTACCCTGCCATTATTGGATGAATTGATGTCTTACTTTAGAATGACTAACAAGGGTGAAGAAGTATATTACTATTATGCAAAAACACAGTATTGTATGGGTGATTATTATTTGGCGGGATATTACTTTAAACGTTTTGTAAAAAATTTCCCTCAAAGCGTAAAAGCAGAAGAATGCGCTTTCAACGCAGCCATTTGTATGATGCGTAATTCGCCAGATTATTATCTTGATCAAACCGATAGTTATAAAGCCATTGATGAATTCCAATTGTTTATGAGTAAATACCCTAATAGTCCTTGGGTAGATAGTTGTAATACCTTGGTAAAGGATTTAAGATCTCGATTGGAGAAAAAAAGCTTTGAAAAAGCAAAGTTGTATTACAAAATGGAAAAATACAGATCTGCTGTAATTGCTTTTAAATCAGCACTTTCTGAATTCCCAGATACCCAGTACAAAGAAGATATCATGTTTTTGGCATTAAAATCCAATTATTTGTACGCTGAAAACAGTGTAAAAGCAAAAAAAATGGAAAGATTTGAGGAAACTATCAAATCTTATCATAATTTTGTGGATTCTTTTAGAAAAAGTAGTTATTTCAGGGAAGCTGAAAATTTCTACTCATCAAGTTTAAAAGAATTAGAAAAATTAAAATCAGAATCTAATGGCATATAAAGATAGTACTGCACAAAGAACAACAATTACAAGAAATCTTCAGGATATGGAAACCGCGGTAGGAAATATTTATGAAACTATTGTTGTTTTGTCTAAAAGATCTAATCAGATCAATGTAGAAATGAAGGAAGAATTAGATCAAAAACTTGATGAATTTGCTACTTCTACAGATAATCTTGAGGAGATTTTTGAAAATAGAGAACAGATTGAAGTGTCTAGATATTATGAAAGATTACCCAAGTCTGGTGCTATTGCTATGCAAGAATTAGAGCAAGATAAAATTTACTGGAGGCCTACAGAAGAATCAGAAGAAGAATCTGAAATTTAACTACTTATATGCTTAAAGGCAAAAATGTACTTCTTGCTGTAACTGGAAGTATTGCAGCCTATAAATCCTCTTACTTAGTAAGGGAACTCATTAAAAATGGTTCCAACGTTAGGGTTATACTTACTGAGTCATCATTGCAGTTTGTGACTCCAATTACCTTATCTACTCTTTCAAAAAACCCTGTCTTAAAAGATTTCATAAAGGACCAAAATACAGGAGAATGGAATAATCATGTTGCTCTTGGTGAATGGGCAGATATGATGTTAATCGCTCCTGCTACAGCTCATACTATCTCTAATTTGGTGACTGGTAAAGCAGATAGTTTTTTATTGGCCACTTTTCTATCATGTAATGCTCCAGTTTTTGTTGCGCCTGCAATGGATTTGGATATGTTTAAGAATGAATCAACCCAATCTAATCTTAAGACTCTTTCTGAAAGAGGGATTCATATAATTGATCCAGATGAAGGTGAATTAGCAAGTGGATTAGAAGGTAAGGGCCGAATGAAAGAACCAGAAGATATAGTGTTCTTTTTAAATGATTACTTACTATCTAAAGCAACTTTAAAGGGTAAAAAAATTCTTATTTCTGCTGGACCTACATACGAATATATTGATCCAGTACGTTTTATAGGAAATCATTCATCAGGCAAAATGGGTTTTGCTATTGCAGAAGAAGCTGCATCTAGGGGTGCGTCAGTAATTTTAGTTACAGGTCCTGTTAATTTAACTACTCCTGATTCTGTTTTTAGAAAAGATGTAGTTAGTGCAGAAGAAATGAAATGCACTGTCCTTGAATATTTTAATGATACGGATATTTTGATAATGGCAGCAGCAGTTGCAGATTACAAACCAAAAAAAATATCTGACCACAAAATAAAGAAGAAGGAATATGAGTTAAACTTAGAATTGGTGAAAACAGATGACATACTCAAAGTGGTAGCTCAAAATAAAAAAAATCAATTTGTGGTAGGCTTTGCATTGGAAACAAATAATGAAAAAGAACATGCAAAACAAAAATTAATAGACAAAAAATTGGATGCTATAGTCTTAAATTCATTGAATGACAAAGGTGCTGGATTTGGACATGACACAAATAAAGTGACAATAATTACACCTTACAAAGAAAAGTCATATGATCTTAAAACTAAAAAAGAGGTAGCGATAGATATTCTAAATTTTATTGAAGAATGTTAAAAAAGTGTTTATACATCTTTCTTTTTTTATTAACACCAAAACTGATTGTTTCTCAAGTTTTTAATTGTAATGTAAGTATTATAGCTCCGGCATTACAGAGTAATCCAGCAAATAATGAGATTATTGCTTCACTAAAAAACGCCATTATTGAGTATGTTAATTACGGGTACACTTGGACTAACGATAAGTTTGAAAAAGGAGAACAAATTGATGTTTCATTCCTTTTGAAAATTGATAAAAGAGAAGGAAATAATTTTACTGCTACCCTCCAAGTAAGCTCTCAAAGACCGGTATATAATTCTGATTATAATACTAATTTATTTAGCTTTCTAGATGAAGATGTTGTTTTTACTTACGAAAGAAACTCACCCATTCTATATTATGAGGGTCAACACGTAAATAATCTAGCTGATGTATTTGCATTTTATATATATATTATCCTAGGATATGATTACGATTCTTTTTCTTTTGAGGGAGGTACTCCTTATTTTAATAAAGCTGATCAAATTGTTAGCATTTGTCAAAATGGAGGTGAGCCTGGATGGAAAGCTGGTGATAGCGATAATAATCGATTTTGGTTAATTCAAAATTTACTTCAGCCTCAATTTGCACCATTAAGAAAATCATACTATAATTATCACATTCAAGGTTTGGATAAATGCCATGAAAATAGAGATGAATGTTTGCAAAAAATTGCTTCCTCAGTCAATGATTTAATGGAAATCCACAGAAGTAGACCTTCTTCTTTTAATATGCAATTGTTTTTTAATGCCAAATCAGAAGAATTAATTAAAATATATCAACCTTCTGAGCAGGGTTTAAAGCTCAAAATGTTTAACTTACTTTCTCAGTTAGATCCCCAACGTGTAAAAAAATACAACAGCTTAAAATCAAATTAAAATGGATAAATTTAAAGGAACAGGAGTAGCCTTAGTAACCCCCTTTAGAAAAGAAGGGGAAGTAGATTACAATGCCTTACAAAAGCTCGTAGAATTTCAAATAGATAATGGAGTAAATTATTTAGTTGTACAAGGAACAACAGGGGAGTCAGTAACACTTAATGAGGATGAAAAATTAGCTGTTTTAGAATATGTTATTGATATAAATAAGAATCGAGTTCCCATTGTTTTGGGAGTAGGAGGAAACAACACCTCTAGTGTAGTGAATCAAATGCGAAAATTCAATAATCATAAAATAGATGCTTATCTTTCTGTGAGTCCATATTACAATAAACCATCTCAAAAAGGTATAATTGCTCATTACAGTGAAATTGCCAATTCAACAGATAAGCCCATAATATTATACAATGTTCCTGGAAGGACAGGTAGCAATATGCTTTCAGAAACTACACTTGACTTAGCTCATTCATGCTCCAATATTATTGGAGTTAAAGAGGCATCAGGAAACTTAGAGCAAATAATGGAAATCATATCTGGAAAGCCTAGTGATTTTCTGGTCATATCAGGTGATGATGCACTTACACTTCCTCACATTTCATGTGGAGGAGATGGGGTGATATCGGTAGTTGCAAATGCCTTTCCTAGGCGCTTCTCATCAATGGTTTCTCATGCCTTAAATGGTGATTTGGAAAAGGCAAGACTATTTCATTATGAACTATTTCCAATAATACAACAACTTTTTGCTGACGGTAATCCAGGAGGAATAAAGTATGTGCTAAAGTTAATTAATATCGGTGAAGACCATATGAGACTTCCTTTAGTTAACATTAACGACAATACAGCTAAAAAACTCTATAAATTAGTTGCAGATATTGACGACACTCTTGCTTAGAAGAAGGTAATTAGAGATATAGCTACTACAGCTAAAGCTATTCCAGACCAATTAAATGGAGTTAGTTTTTCCCTAAACAATATAATTCCTCCAACTGCAGATAAAATGATTACACCCATATTAACTACGGGAAAAACTTGTGAACTTTCTAAAATTGGAGATTGAAGTGATCGAACAAAAAAGTGTAGTGTGAGGTAGTTTGGAATTCCTAAAGCGATTCCCCATAGAATGCTTTTATATTGAAATTTTATTTTTTTCACGATAAGCTCGTAAATAAGAAACAAGCTTCCTAAAATTCCTGCAGATAAAAATGTACATGCAAAAAACAGAGATGTATTATTTGCATTTATACTGAATTTTTGAGCCCAACTTAAAGTACCATCTGCCATCCCTTGTCCAAAAAAAATGAGCAATATAATTGGTAAATATTTTTTATCAAACGACAATTTACCACCCTTAGTTGATGTCATGTAAATGGCTAAAATGGCAAGTATAATCCCCATTAATTTTAAGGCTCCTAACGCTTCTTTAAATAAATAAATTCCAATTATTACAGGTATAATCATGGACATTTTGTTAGCCACAGTAGAAATGGCTATGCCAATTTTTTGTGTGCCATAAGCTAATAAATTGAAAGTAATGATGAAAAGCAGTCCAATTATAAGTGATGGTATGATGTAAGTAGATGAAATGATATCTTGAAAAATAATCTGAATGCCATTCAATTTGGCAATTAAAAGTGCTAAGCTGCCAGCTGTAAAATAATTAATGATAATAGCCTGTAGATTATTGACTTGATACTTGCCAAAATATTTGAAAAGTATCAGCATTGAAGAAAAAGTAATTATAGTGTAGAGGATGTCAATCATTATAATAGGTTTTTACTATATCGCCATTGAAGTTTACCTTTGAAAAGGCATTTTGTTTTAAATCAGGTGATTTTAGCCCACTTTTAAAACTTGGTTTTCCAATAATTATTCTTGCTTCGTCCCACAAGTTTTTTTCTAAAAATTGGTTTACAGTAAATCTACCACCTTCAACGATAATAGAAATCCATTTTTGCTGATAAATATATGATAACATGTCCAAGAGCAAATTTTCTTTATTAACTTTTACATATTCTACACTATTTTTCTTTTGATTTTTAAGATGATTAAATACAAAAGTTTGAGCTTCTTCATTAAAAACTTTATAGCCTTTTTTGAGCTCTAAATTAGGATCAATTATTAATCGGATTGGGTTAGGACCATTAACTTCTCTTGTAGTTAACCTTGGATTGTCATTTTCAACAGTTTTTCTCCCTACAAGAATACACGCTTCTTCCGATCTCCATTGATGGGATACCAATTTTGTATTGGGGTTTGAAATCCAATTAATTCCTTTTTCATTTTTATCTCTTTTTCGATCCATAAAACCATCAGCGCTTTCAGCCCATTTTAAAATGATGTAGGGTCTTTTTTTGTGTTGAAACGTAAAAAATCTCTTGTTAAGTCTTATTGATTGTTCTTCTAACAAACCACATTTTACTTCTATACCATTGTTTTTTAAATGTGTAATTCCATTTCCATTGACTTTAGAAGAGCTATCAAGACATCCAATCACAACTCTTGGAATTCTATGGGATGAAATTAATTCACAGCATGGAGGTGTTTTGCCTGTATGAGAACAAGGTTCTAAGTTTACATAAAGAGTTGACTTCTCAAGTAAAGATTTATTTTCAACACTATGAATAGCATTCACTTCAGCATGATTTTCACCATATTTTTTGTGATAACCTTCGCCAATAATTTCATTGTTATAAACTATAACAGCACCTACCATAGGGTTTGGAGCAACTTGAGACATCCCTTTCCGAGCTAACTCTAAACATCTTTTCATGTATTTCGTCTCCATATACAACCTAAAGTAATGGATTTTTACCGAATCTTTTTTATAATCAGCTTAGTATTATTGTTTTTTAGATAAATATGATTACTTTTGTGCCCCATATTTAACCTGATAGCCCAGGTAAGTTAAATTTCTCCTAAGTTGGCTATGACTACGGATACAAGATAAAGCCATATGGCAGAAGAATCAAAAGAAAAAGTTGCAGCTAAGAAATCTCCTGCAACTAAAAAATCATCAACTAAATCAAAAACTACAGCAGCTAAGAAGACAACAGCAGCTAAGAAGACAACGGCAGCCAAGAAGAATACAGCAGCTAAGAAGAATACAGCAGCTAAAAAAGCAGAGCCTGTAGTTGAAGTGGTAGAAAAGATAGAAGAAGTTAAATCAGTTGAGGAAGTAGTTGAGGTTAAATCAGAAGAAAAGAAAGCTGAAAAAGTAGAAAAATCAGAAGTAAAAGAAACCGTTGCAACTGCTCCAGTTGAATTTGATTGGGATGCTTTTGAAGCAGAAGAAAAAGATGCATATACAGCTGATGAAAGAAAGCAAATGGATGATATGTATGATGGAACTTTAACTCAAGTAGAAGAAAAATCACTTATTCAAGGTTCAGTAATTGCTATTACAAAAAAGGAAGTAGTGATAAATATTAATTACAAGAGTGAAGGTGTTGTTCCTAAAAACGAATTTAGATATAATCAAGACTTAAAGATTGGAGATGTGGTTGATGTTTACATTGAAAACATGGAAGATAAAACAGGTCAATTGGTTGTTTCTCACAAAACAGCAAGAACTCATATGGCTTGGATCAGAGTAAATGATGTTCTAGAGTCTGGTGAAATTATTACTGGTTTTGTAAAATGTAGAACTAAGGGTGGTTTAATCGTGGATGTTTTTGGAATTGAAGCGTTTTTACCAGGTTCTCAGATTGATGTAAAGCCTATTAGAGATTATGATCAATATGTAGGTAAAAACATGGAATTCAAAGTGGTGAAAATCAATAAAGAATTTAAAAATGTAGTGGTGTCTCATAAAGCACTTATCGAAGCTGAAATTGAAGAACAGAAAAAGCAAATTATGTCTGGTCTTGAAAAAGGACAGGTACTTGAAGGAATTGTTAAAAATATCACTTCTTATGGTGTGTTTATAGACTTAGGTGGTGTTGATGGATTAATTCACATTACAGATCTTTCATGGGGTAGAGTAAATCATCCAGAAGAGTTGGTTACACTTGATGAAAAAATTAAAGTGGTAATACTTGACTTTGATGATGATAAGAAAAGAATTGCTTTAGGTCTTAAGCAACTTTCTGATCACCCATGGGACGCTATGGAAGCGGAATTAAATGTAGGTGATAAAGTAAAGGGCAAAGTGGTTGTGCTTGCAGACTATGGTGCTTTTATTGAAATTGCACCTGGTGTTGAAGGACTAGTTCACGTGTCAGAAATGAGTTGGAGTCAGCACTTAAGAACAGCTGGAGATTTCCTTAAAGTTGGTGATGAGGTAGAATCAGTAGTGCTTACTTTAGATAAAGAAGAAAGAAAAATGTCTTTAGGCATCAAACAATTGATTCCAGATCCATGGGCAGACATTGATAAAAAATACCCTGTTGATTCTACTCATAAAGCAAAGGTTAGAAATTTCACCAATTTTGGTGTATTTGTAGAAATGGAAGAAGGAGTAGATGGATTAATCCACATTTCGGATCTTTCATGGGATAAAAAGTTCAAACATCCATCTGAATTCTGCGCTGTAGGTGAGGAATTAGAAGTGATTGTACTTGAATTAGATGCTGAGAATAGAAGATTAACTCTAGGTCATAAACAATTACAGGAAAATCCTTGGGATGTGTACGAAACGCTATTTGCTTTAGATACCGTACATGAGGGGACTGTAGTTAAATTAAAAGACAAAGCAGGTATTGTATCCATGGCGTATGGAGTAGAGGCTTATTGTCCTGCAAAACACATGAAAAAAGAGGATGGATCTTACATCAATAGTGATGAAAAAGCTGAATTCAAAATTTTAGAATTTAATAAAGAAGGAAAAAAGATTTTGATTTCTCATACTAAAGTTTGGGGTGAAATTGAAGCAAGACAAGTGAAATCTAAAGATAACAAAACAAGAAAAGCAGTACAAAACATTAATGATGCTAGTGAAAAAACTACATTAGGTGATTTAGATGCATTGGCAGCATTGAAAGATAAAATGGATAATGCTAAATAACATTTAGTTATTAGATTGTTAAAAACCGCTCATATTGAGCGGTTTTTTTTTGCTTTAATTTAAAATCAATTGCTAATTTTAGCGTCAAATTAGATGTATGAGCGTTTTAGTAGACAAAAATTCAAAAGTCATTGTACAAGGTTTTACAGGTGGTGAAGGAACTTTCCATTCTGAACAAATGATCAATTATGGCACGCAGTTAGTTGGTGGAGTAACTCCAGGAAAAGGAGGTCAAGAACATCTAGGAAAACCCGTGTTTAACACGGTTGCAGAAGCTGTTAAAGAAACAGATGCTGATGTATCAATTGTATTTGTTCCTCCTGCATTTGCTGCTGATGCGGTTATGGAAGCTGCCGAAGCAGGAATTAAGGTTGTAATATGTATTACAGAGGGAATCCCGGTAGCAGATATGATTAAGGTAAAAGAATATTTAAAAGATAAAGATTGCAGAATGGTTGGACCTAACTGTCCAGGTGTAATTACTGCAGAAGAAGCAAAAGTAGGTATTATGCCGGGGTTCATATTCAAAAAAGGAAATGTGGGAATTGTCAGTAAATCGGGCACATTAACTTATGAAGCTGTTGATCAAGTTACCAAAGTAGGTTTGGGCCAAACTACAGCTATTGGTGTTGGTGGTGATCCCATTATTGGCACTACAATAAAAGATGCGGTTGAATTATTGATGAATGATGATGAGACTGATGGAATTATCATGATTGGTGAAATTGGAGGAAATTTAGAAGCTGAGGCTGGTAAATGGATTCAGGCTAATGGAACAAAGCCAGTGGTTGCATTTATAGCAGGAGACACTGCACCAAAGGGAAGAACAATGGGCCATGCTGGAGCCATAGTAGGTGGGCATAGTGATACGGCTTCTGCTAAAAAAGCCATTTTAAGAGATTGCGGGGTTCATGTGGTTGATTCGCCTGCGGATCTAGGGACTAAAATGGCAGAACTATTAAGTTAACCAACTTGATATTTATTGAGTTTTGTCCATAGAAATCCATAGTTTGTCATATTCATTTTTTTCTTCATCCTTTTTTTTCTAACTTACGATAGTTAAAGAATATTCTTTTTTATGAAGAAAACTGCATTCATACTATTGTTTTTGATATCATGCTTTACCGTTTTAGCTCAATCTCCTGAATATATTAACTATCAAGGCGTGTTAAGAGATGCTAATGGAAATATCTTATCTAGTATTTCTATTAAAACATCTTCAAAAATTGAAATTGATGCTGGTGGTTCCATTTACACGAATTCATTTCCTTCTGGAATTATTACTAATGACTACGGTCTTTTCACGGCTAGAATACCTCTTGTTGCCAATTTAGATTGGAATAATGCTGGAGTTAAAATAAGATCAACAATCGAATACGATGATGCAAACGGTACCGCTCAATCTATTCAAGGAAGTTGGGAAGATTTAAGTAGCGTTCCATATGCTCTATATGCCAATGAAGTAAAAAATTATCCTAAAACAGGAGATGCCAATTCTGATGGCTATGTGTTAAGCTGGAATGAAACTAGTGGAGCATTTCAATTAATAAATATTTCAGGTAGTGTCGGTTCTACTGGTGCAACAGGTTCTACTGGTGCAACAGGTTCTACTGGAGTCACGGGCTCAACAGGTTCTACTGGTGCAACTGGTCCAACAGGTGCAACTGGTTCAACGGGAGCCACAGGTCCAACAGGCGCAACGGGTGCAACAGGCGCAACAGGCTCTACTGGCGCAACGGGTCCAACAGGTCCAACAGGTGCTACTGGCTCTACTGGCGCTACGGGTGCAACAGGTCCAACAGGTGCTACTGGCGCAACAGGTGCAACAGGTTCTACTGGAGTCACGGGTTCAACGGGTTCAACGGGTGCAACAGGAGCAACTGGTTCAACGGGAGCCACAGGTCCAACGGGGCCAACAGGAGCAACTGGTTCAACGGGAGCCACAGGTCCAACAGGCGCTACGGGTGCAACGGGTGCAACAGGACCCACGGGAAATAATGGGCAAGATGGTGCCACAGGTGCAACAGGCGCTACAGGAGCCACAGGTCCAGTTGTGCAAGGAACTTCAGATGGGCAAATTTTAGTTTGGAGAGATACAGATAATGATGGAACACCAGATGACTGGGTGGCTGAAAACAGTTCAAGTTTAGAATGCAGTTTTTCTGTTAGTGAAGATTTTACTACAGTTTGGAATAATTCAACACCAAATACTAACTCTAATGGTTGGACAAGAAGTCATAATTGGCTTGTTACTACTTTTGCTTCTTCCTATGTAAGTAGTCCCCACTCAATGAAAATTTTTGGGGGTTATAATTTTACTACAGCTACCTACGATTGCGGGGCTTGTACTGAAATTAGTGTTTCTTATTCAATTCGAGAAGGAACTAATGAAAATCCATCCTCTGGGGATAAATTATTTGTTGAATATTATGATGGTTCAAGCTACCAAACATTAATTTCTTATGATGGTGCTGATGGAATTGATAACTGGACAAAATATGTTCACATATTTTCAAATATACCTTCAAATGGACTAAAATTAAGGTTTAGAGCAAATGGTGATACTTATGACGCTTGGCTTATTGATGATATTGTTTTACAAAATGGTAAAACAGATATAGCTAATTTAGCTCAACATGAAACGGATCCACAAGTAGGTGCTAATTCAACTAATTACGTACCTAAATGGGATGGATCAGCTTTAATTTCAAGCATTATTTCAGATAATGGTTCAATTGTGGAAATTGGTGGTCAAATTAAAATTACAGGAGGAACACCTGATGCAGGTAGCTATTTAACAACAGATAATTCTGGTTTAGCCTCATGGGCAACAATTCCAGGATATACATTACCTATTGCATCATCTTCAACTCTTGGTGGAGTTAAAGTGGGAAGTGGTTTATCTATAGATAACGATGGAGTTTTATCAAGTTTCTGGTCAAGAGATGCAACTAACAATGAAATTTATCCTTCTACAATAACTGACGAAGTTGGAATTGGTACTTCTAATCCAATAGCATCGTTACATGTTAATACACCAAATACATTGTTAAATTCCTATGGAATTTATAATGATAAATCAATCAATACTTCCGGAACTAAATATGGATTTTATAATAATGTATTTAGAACAACCAATTCTGGATACACTTATGGGTTTTTTAATTATGTTGATAATGATGCTGGCAGTTCTACTTATGGTATTTATAATAAAGTTGAATCCCCATCAAGCTCAACCTACACATATGGCAACTACACTACTGTTTCTTCACCCGCAAGTGGTAATGCTAGAGTTTATGGACAAAGAACATATTCAGAAGCCACTTCTTCATACATAAATTATGGATTAAATGTTTTTGCTTCTGGAAATTCATCAGGTACTACTTATGGAATTTATTCTACAGGAATTGGGAATGGTGGTACAAGCTATGCAGGTTATTTCTCAGGAAATGTTTATGTAAGTGGGAACTTTAGCAATCCCTCAGATAAAAGACTCAAAACTAATATTGTTTCCTATTCTGGTGCTCTAAATAGCATTAAATCAATGAATGTATATAGCTATAATTTTAATAACGAGAAGTTTCCTACAATGAACTTCTCAGAAAGGAAGCAATTTGGAATATTAGCCCAGGAATTAGAAAAAATCTATCCAGAAATGGTTAATACATCAAATCATGAAATACCCAAAGAAGATGGAGAAGAATCAAAAGAAAATATGGAGATTAAAACAGTTAATTATCTTCAATTAATACCTATAACAATTCGCGCTATCCAAGAACAGCAAGACATTATTGAAGAACAGCAAAAGCAAATTGATGAACTAAAGAAGCTTTTGGAGTCATTAATTTCTGATAAATAAATCAAATCCAAGCTTCAACATTTAAAATAAAAAAAGCCACCTCATCGGGTGGCTTTAGCATGTAATTAATTAAGGTAAATTTAATCTTCCTTGCTGTTGTTCATTGGTCCGGCAGCAGGCTTAATAGGAGTAGCATTTTCTGCAGGTCTTTTAACCTCTCCTTTAATTCTAATCATAGAAGTACCACCTATGGTATTGCCTTCAGCATCTTTTTTGTTCTTGGTGATGTCGTCCGCATTCATCGCATTAGACTGGATGGTTACTGTTTTGTTGATCATTCCAATTCGCTTGGTGTCGTACCTTACTTTTATTTCACCTGTTTCTCCAGGAGCAATTTCTTCTCTAGGCCACTGAGGAACTGTACAACCACATGATCCCTTAGCATTCGTAATTTTCAACGGGGCATTTCCTGTATTTGTAAATACAAACACGCATTCACCATTTGCATTTTGCTCTATTTGACCATAATCATGAGTTGACTTGTCAAATGAAATTTTGGCTGCTTTTTCTTCTCCGACAGCTACTTGAGCTTGGGTATAATTGAGAGCGAATAACGCTGCAAAAAATAAACTTAGTGTAAAGATTGATTTTTTCATTGTGGGTTGTTTTTATTAGACATCAAATATATAAAATGTTACGAATTATAATTTATCTGTTACAAGTATTGGGCCAAATTAATCTTCGTTTGCTTTTTCTTGTTGTTTTTTCTTTTTTTCTGCTTCTTTTTTAGCTTCTTCTTCCAGTACAGGTAAGTAATCTAATTTCACATTTTCTAAATGCTCCATCATTTTAGCTACAGTTAATGCATCTAATTGTTTTCCTATGATCTCTTTATTTTGATCAACTAAATACACTTGAGGGGTACTGAAAATATCATACGTTTTTCTAAAGTTCAAACTTTTTAAATCGGTTACCCTTTTTTCAAATAAATAGGTAGTAGGATTTTCATTGGCATCAGGGAAATCAGATAAATTAATCCAATTTAGGTTTTTGTTTTTAATGAACTTTTTCCAGTCTTCATTTTCCAAATTTGTGCCGTATCCTATAAATTCAACGTCTACATTCTTTTCCTTTAGCTCAGTATACAGCTTTTGGAGTTTAGGTATTTGTTTTTTACAATGACCGCAATCTGGATCCCAAAAAATCAGCAGGTTATATTTTTGAGGTAATTGGTAAAAGTCTACCCAGTTTTGCTCTGATGTATCGGCCAGAATTATTCTAGGTGCTTTTTTACCCATTAATAATGGCTCTAATTTATTGGCCTTTTCACACAAGTCAACCAGTTTAGTGGAGTCTAACCAAAAAGCTCCGCTTTCGTCTGCAGGGCAGTAGTATTTTTGAGCCATGCACACAAAAACCGCATCCATACCCATGATGTTGGATGTTTCGTAATTGTAAGTAACATAATGTACGGTGTACTTAAACAGGTCCGAATCTGGGTCCATTTGGTCAATTAGCTTGTGTGCGTATTTACAAATCGTATCGGGATGCTGTGGAATCATTTTCTTAAAGAAATGATTTAATTTATTGTGATACACAGGGGTGTGTACAATTCGTTTGTCTGTCACGTCTATATTATCCCAATAATGGTCTAAAAAATATCGATATCGTAACGTATCATTGGATTGATACTCAGCTGGAATAACGGGATCGATTGACATGGCTAATACTTTAGCTCCAAAAAGATGGGATTGATCAAAAATTTGTTCTTTTTGATACGTTTTAACTTCCTTGTCAAGAGCTGCCATCTTATCTTTATTCTTAGCTCCTTGAAGAGTGGCCGCTTCTTTCTTTTTGGTTCCTAAATAATTGATGTAGTTATAAAATACTTTGTTGTTTTCCGATTTTTTTACGTTCATCTTTCCCGCAAAATCGTTTAAATCGGTTTCCATTAGTACATCTTCTTCAGTTACTATGAATTCAAAATACTTTGAACCTGGACAAACTACCGCATATACACCACCCACTAAAGATTTTGAATTGAATACCACGCGTTCGTTCTTAGAAGTTGAAGTGTCTGCATAATACAGTTTTTCACCAAAGTACCGAGCTAAGAATACGGTCGTATCTTGTAAACCACTAATCTTAAATTCCAACTTCTGTTGCCCAAAGGATACTAATGTGGAAAATAATATGTTGAATAAAAATAATTTTTTCATAAATCTAGGTCTTACCAAACATAAACAAATGTTATTCCAAAAACGATCCTAAATATAATATGGATGCTTTTTTTAACAAATTTTAAAAAACTATCCTATCCTCATTTCATTATTTTACTAAGAAATAAGTGGTGTAGTTGGCTGAGTTGAGCATATAAAGTCCTTTGTTGAAGTTAATTTGTTCTACAGACGATGCAGCCCCTTTCCAAACCACTTGTCCTGAAATTGAAGTGATTTTAATTTTTTCGTTCATTTCAATTCCACTCACCTGAATCTGTCCATTCGATGGATTAGGATATACAACAGGTTCAGAAATACTAGAGGATTGGATCGTAGTTAAATCTCCGGTAATTACATTAATGTTATCTATTCCGAGAATGAATTGATCATCTGCATAATGCCTGAAGACAAGGTATACAGGTGAATTTAAAGGCAATGAATCCATTTTTACGCTAAAGTTTGTCCAATAAGGTGGTACTGCAATAGTGTCAAATAGACTATTTAAATCGTTTACACTATCCAGTGGATTGATATCAGTTGCATAAAAAATTTCTAAACCATCTGGGAATGATCCGTCATATGACTTCGCTTGAAAATGAAGGTAATTACCGTCAGTTGGAAAAGTAATAGCAGGTGTAATTAAGTAGTTACTGGCAGGCGTATTGTTATTGTCGAACCATGACGTAGCTAAGAGAGCTGAATCCCCAGTTCCTGTAGAGTCTAAATCCTCAATTAAATGAAAAGAACCTGTTAAATGTGAAACCGTAATATCACTATTTGCCGTGGCCATATCACCATCAATTCGTGTCCAGTTGTTGGGAAAGCCATTATTAAAAGATTCGTTTAGAAGAACAGTTTGAGCATGAGATAACGCTACTAATAAACAAAAGGATAAAACGAACTTTAATTTCATCTTCATTTTTAATTTGAGCAAATGTAATTATTTCCTTTCAACAATTATATATGGACAAGAATATCTGTTTTTTACATAGCATTTCATTACCGAATCTATATTTGATAAAAAAAGTTTTATGAGAGTTTTTGTGCTATTGCTGTTAGGTTTATTATTTAATTCCTGTCATACTCAATCTTCTAATAACACTAATTCATCTACAGAAGAATTATTAAACAAGTCGAGCCTAGATACGGTTTTTACTTTAGCAGATTTTTTAACTGAAAATACCAATCTAGATGAAAAAGTAAAAGCTGTTTTTAAACAAATGAATGATACTTTAAGAGTGGGGCAAATGATTGTTCCTGCCACAGGAAGATTAGGAAAATCAACAGCTCATGTAACAGCGTTAGCCTCAAAAGGATGGATTGGCGGAATTTTATTGCTTAACGGAACAAAATCAGGTTTTACAAATGAAGTGAAGTACTACGATAGTTTGATAAAAAATCATGGTTTTTTGCCCTTAATTTACAGTGCTGATGCAGAACCTACTCTTGTTAATAGGAAAATACAAGGGACTAGAACGGTTCCAAAAACCAATACCATTAAACACCTTGATAGTGTTCGTTATGTCACCAAAATTATTTCGGAAGATTTAAATGAAATTGGCATTAATCAAAATTTTGCACCCGTTATTGATGCTTCACCAAATAAAGTAGTGAGTAACAGAAGCTTTGGTTTAGATATGGATACCGTCATTAATTTTTCAAAAGCTTTTATTAGTGTTACTCAAAATCATCATATTGCAGCAACAGCAAAGCACTTCCCAGGGCATGGGTTTGTAGTTGGAGATACCCATAAAAAATTAGTTTACATAGATGGTGAAATGAAAGAAGTTAAAAACTATGTGCCGATGATTGATCACGGAGTAACTTCGGTAATGGTTGCCCATCTAGCCATAAAAAATAATTCTGAATTTGATACTCAAGATATGCCTTCAACTTGTTCAAGAAAGATTGTAACAGAACTGTTAAAAGATTCACTTCAGTTCAAGGGACTTGTTATTACTGATGCCATGAATATGGGTGGAGTAGTAAACGTAGATCAATGCGGTTTAAAAGCTGCAAAAGCAGGGTGCGATCAACTATTAATGCCAGTTGATGAGGAGCAAGTGCTATTTGATATTTTGGCTCAAATGGAGGTTGATTCTAATTTCAGAAATGAAATTTATCAATCTGTTAAAAAAATAATTAGGCTTAAAATTTGTCTTGGAAAAGTCTAATTATACGATTTTTTATTCCACTGGTATTCACTTGGATAAATGTTTTGCGAAAAACAAATAAAGGTGGTGATGGAACAAATTAAAATGTAGGCATATATGAACCAAGCCATTCTATGATATCCAAAATAACCCATGTCAATTTCAGCACTATTAAGGATTAGCCAAGTTGGGGTAATCATAGTAATCAATAAAGCCATAATTCCTACAGAAATAAGCATGGATTCTAAGCTCTTAAGAGGTAAAGCAGTTAATCTTTTGAACCAAGATAAATCAGTTCCCCACTGATGAATTAACAAATACTTACCATTACTTAGTGGGGCGAATAGAAGAGGATCTTTGTTTACATCTTCTAAATCAAATGATTTAGCTGGTGCTAGTATGTGAAAATTCTTAATACTAGTATTGTTTTTTTTCTCTAAATTTTTGGTTTTAAAAATGGCTTCTTGAGGTATTTCGTTTTTGAAGTATTTTGTAGGTAAAAATCGCAACCTATATTTAACAGCAATTGATCTTATAACATCAATATCATAGACATCGTTTTCGAAGTAATTAGTTAACTCTAGATTGTACTCTGTAGTAGCACATTTATTTAAATTGTGTTTTATGGATAACTCGATTTTTTGATCATTTAATAATTGGTTGTTTACTAGATTTAATATTTGATTTTCTTGCTTTGATTGAGCTAATTCAAGTTCTCTTTTGATATTAATGTTGCTTAACATAATTACACCTTTTCTTCTAAAATTAATTAAAAATTAGGCCAATACATATTTGTTTAACCTAAAGATGTATTGGGTTCAAAATTTTAACATTTATTTCACTCATGATGAAAAATAACCTCTTGAATTTCTATTCTTCTCTCTAAAGCAGCTTTGGGACTGTAGATGGATTCTTTGGTGTTTTTAACATCATCGTTTGTAGATTGATCAGAGCTTGATTCACCAAAAGGGGCGGCATGAATAATCAATCTTTTTTGGTCAATAAATTCTTGAAATATTCCATTATCAGTCTGATGAAAATAATTTATTAGACTACTAATTCTTCTTTTTGAAAGGTTTGTATTGTAATCAGATTTGGCTAGTGGACTCGCAAAACCCTTTATGGTGATTTCAACGGATTGATATTCTTTCAGCAATGAAATCAATTGTGACTTAAATCGATTCAATTTTTCAAGTCCGTTATCAACATATTGGTCAAAAAAGAATTGAATCTGCTCTATAGCTAATTTTTTTTCTTCTGTATTGTTTCTTGCAGAAAATTCGCGAATATACTCTGGTATAAGCGCCACATATTTAAGATAGGTTTCTGGATAGGAAACCGATACAATAGTGTCCAAACTCTTTGGTGAAGGTTCATCATTGTGGAAATAGAGGGCTAAGGGAAGTGTGATTCCAGTTTTGAATTTAAAAATTTCTTTAGATGTCATTAATGTGTCTACAACTTCTTTTTTAATTATGGGATTTTTAGATTTAAATTCCCATAGATCAGGGCAACAGTGTTTAATGCTATCGTATTTGCTTCCATCTCTATTTGATGAAAAGTATCCATGTTTTCCAAAGTCATTCACCCAAAAATAGGTTTCGTTCCAAGATGAATTTATGGGTTGTCCCATGTTTACAGATGGCTCAAACATGGCGTTATTCCAATGACTTGAAAATACATCAAAACCACCAAAACCATTTCCCCATGTAGAGCTATAAAAAAGTTGATTTGATGGCTTGTGAAAAAAAGGAGTAATGTCGTGATCAGGTGTATTTACATTTTTACCCGCATTCTCAACTTTTCCAATAGACATGTCATCTAAAATTTCAGCATACCAAATATCTAGTTTACCAAATCCTTTTTTATCACTGCAAAAAAACAGGTAATTTACACCGTTAATTTTTGAAAAATGAGGTTGAGTTATATTATGTGCTCCTATATTTATTTGGCTATTGTATTCTACTGGTTCAATCCATTTATCTTCTAATTTTTTAGTGTACATTATTTTGCAATGGCCAATCGTATCGCACCTAGAAAACAAAAAATGTTGTTGATTTTTAAAGAAAGCGCCATTGGCATTGTGAAAAAGTGGATTATTTATTACTGGATCTAACTCCTGAATCTCATGGTCTTTTTTTAACTTATAAATTTTTGCATAATTTTCTTCTTTTATTGCCGTAAAGTATAATTCTCCATCTTGTTCAAAACCGGCAAACTCTGCATTGTTCCCATTCACATTACCATGAACTTGAAATACATCTATGTCTTTGATGTCATTTTGATGCCTCATTGCATATATGGATGAATTGATTTCCCTTGATGATTTTTTGTAGTAGTAATTTTGCTTATTTGAAATAAAGTGAGCTTTCGATTTTTTAAACTCTCTAATGGCATTATCGTAATCATGATCTAGTTTGTATAGAATACCCATGTAATAACTTGCTTCAGGAAATACTCTACCAGATGGATCTTTTTTCACAACTTTTGTTAGGTAATATTTAGCATGGTTATAATCATGAAGCTTTAATAGGGTAAGCCCATAGTAGAATTGTAATTTTAATGTTGAAGAATCAATGGTAATGGCCTTTTTGAATAGTTGAATGGCCTCACCAAAATCATTTTTTTTGTAGGCGCTTATCCCTAAGTCAACCATAACTTCAGTATTTTGACATGATAACGTTTTAGGTGTGAAGGTGATTAAGCACACTATTAAATATGTTACAAATAATCTGGACATATAAATATTGGAGACTCCATTTTTATTTTTTTTCTCATAATATAGCACAATGCAATTTCAAAACTTCCTCTATTATTGGATGCAGGAACCAATTTTGAAAAATTTATATCATAGGCTAAACCTACCTTCCAAGCATCAAAAATCACACCACCAGTCAAGAAAACAGCGTCATTGTTTCGATAATATATGCCTGACCAAATGGCTCTTTTTAAAATACTAAGCTCTGCAAGTGTATATTGAAGCTCAGCACCTATTAATAACTCTTGATGTGGTCCTTGATTTGTAAATAAAATTGAAGTTGAAAGGGTAAAAAAGTCATTAATAAATACGCTATGATTAATCCTGCTCATCCATTTTAAATCTATGGGAATTGGTGGTCTAGATCCTAAAAAAGTCTGATTACCTTGACTAAGATTAAAGCAGCTTAAATCAAATTGAAAGAGATTTTTTTTGAGATGGAAGAGGTAATTAACACCTAAATTTAAATTACCGTAAATCCGATTATAATTTTGAAATTGCTCGTTGTTAGGTAGGTTAGGATCAAATTGCACACCGTTATACTGTGCATCAAATGTGATATTATTCGTATTAATCCCCCTATTTGTAATTCCTGTTTGAAATCCAACGCTAAGTTGCTGAATAGAGTCCTGAATTAAATTGAAAGCACTACTGAAATTAAATTGCAACGTATTGAATTGAGAGTCACCAGCTCTATCCTGGTTAATTACTAAACCAATTGGGATCGCTTTTTGAGTTTTGAAATCCGATGAAATACTGTAACTGCTGTATGGCACCGTTACTGCCGCCCATTGACTTCTGTGTATAGAATTAACCCTAAAATCGCCTTCAAAATTACCCGTTATTGCTGGGTTGATGTTAAGCGGGGAAAGTTGATACATAGAAAAATGAATATCTTGACATTTATAATAGTTAGTTCTAGAACATAACAAAGTCAAACATAATATGATGAAATGTATTTTTTTCATTTTATCAGTGTTACATTTCCCTTATGAAAATAGTGTTGTCCATCTAAACAATCAAGCTCTAAATAGTACACGAATACACCAGGGTCACATGCTTTTTCTTTGTAAAAACCATCCCAACCTATATATTGATCATTGGATTCAAATACTAAGTTTCCTAGTCTATCAAAAATTCGAAGTAAAAAATTAGATTCCGAAATATAATTACCTCTTACCCTAAAAACATCATTGTGTAGGTCATTGTTCGGGCTAAAAGAATTTGGTATAAAAACATCAGGTGGTCCACAAGTTAGTTCAAAAACTTCTATCAATATAGAATCAGATTTAGTGCAAGAATTGCTATTAACATTTACAGTATACCAGGTTGAAATTATAGGACTAGCTATGGGGTTTTGTAAAGAAGGATTATCAAGAGAGTTACTTGGTTGCCAATAATATTGGTAACCACTTGGATTAACATTTAATTGAGAGCTGCCTCCAGCTGAAATAACTGGGAAACTACAACTGGTAGTTAAAATTAAATAAGGTAAAGAATCTACAGAAATGAATATTGAATCCATAAGTGTACAACTGGAAATGGGGTCATTTACAGTTACAAAAATGGTGTTATCTTGAGTAAAGGCAAACCAAACTGAGTCATTTTGAGTATTTGACTTTGCAATACTATCAGGGCTAAATATAAAATTTACAGAATCAGGATGTTGAAAAGTTTCAGCAATTATGAGAACTGAATCTCCATAACACAATATACTATCCCCAATAATTTGAAGGGAACCAATGGATACATTTACTATGGTACTGTCAATAAAGTTGCAATTTCCGTTATTGACTTTTATAAAATACCATGTATCTTGATTAGGAGATACATTAATGGAATGGTTATTAGCATTATTAATCGTGTCTAAAAACAAGGAAGAAGTAGACCAAATGATTTGACTATTGGTGTCTAGATTGTTTGCCGTAAGGTTAATAATATCATCGTAATCACACAGTGTATATGAATTTGGTATGGTAGCTGTTGGGTTGATGATATTTATATGTTGTGTAGCGGTGTCCGTACAAATTCCATTACTAATGAGTAAGGAATATGTAGTTGAGGAAATTGGATTTGCAAATGGGTTAGAAACACTAGAATCACTTAAATACTGATGGGGTATCCACTGATAGCTAAAAGAGGTGTCTGGATTGGGAATAATGCCAATTTGGATAGACTCTCCCAAGCATAAATCTAAATCACCAAGATGATAGGAAGTATCTCCAATGACTATAACTTGTTTTACCACTGTATCACTGAAGTTACAGGCTGCGGTATCGCTTATTATCAGTTGTACATCATATGTGCCTGCTTGTTGAAAGGTGTAAGAAGGATTTTCTAAATTACTAGATGAACCATCTCCAAAGTCCCAGAAAAATGCACTCGTGTTGTTGCTGACACTAGTATTATTAAATTGGTGAGTTTGTGGTTCGCATCCGATTGGTGGCTGTTCAAAGTCGGCTAAAACAAAAGGTAAATCAAATTCCATTTTAAATACACCGAGATTACATGAGCTGTTATTGGTGGCTGAAACCACATTGGTGGGGTAAATGGGTAAATCAGAATTATTTCCACAACCAGCACATACCGCTTGATAAATTTTCCCTTTTCTATCAAATCTTGATGTTCCTCCGTCTACATGTTCAGTTGAATTTGAACCGCCAAAATAGGAACCATAAACTAATCCTGAGGCGTCATCTTCAATGACCATAATGTAGAAGTCACTTCCATCGGTGGTGCTTTGAAATGCATCAGTAGAAATAGGCATGTTATTTGTAAAACCAGCATTGTTAGCATATGTGGGGTATTGATTAACCGTTCCTCCCCATCCAGCAAGATACATTTTGTTACAAAGGTCAACTAAAAAGGCAGTAGGAGAAATATTAATACCATTCCCAGAACCAAAAACGGTAGAATAAGTCCTTCCGCTTAAGTCAGGGGTGAGTTTACTCACAAATTGACCACTACCTGGGATATTCCATAGTGCGTTACTAATAAATGACGAATCTTGCTTTTCTGTTTGACCAAAAACATATTTATTTTGATTTCTGTCCAAGTCAACGAAATAAACCTGATCATATTCGTCAGAACCATAGTAGGTTGAATTTAATAATTGACTGCCATTCTGTTTTATCTCTGAAATGAATCCATCACATCGTCCTCCCATAAAATTGGGTTGAAGAGCTGAAGAAGTAGTTGGAAATTGTAATGAATTTGTTCCACCAGAAACTGTGATATCCAACGAATCGTTTAAGGCAATGGAATATACGGCATCAAACCTTTCACCGCCAAGGTAGGTGGACCAAATCAAGTTTTGTAATTTATTGTCTAATTTAAAAAGACATCCGTCTAGACCACCACCTCCATAACTTGTTTGATAAGCATTATTTGTAGTTGGGAAATCGGTTGATTGAGTGCATGTTCCAACATAAATGTTATTATTTTGATCAATTTCTATTTCACCTCTAATTTCATCTGCATAATTATATCTCAATGTATCATCTGAAGCTATTGAAGTTGTTCTATTTAATCCATCATTGGCACTACCCCCTACATATGTTGATCCCATTAAAATTGCACCGTCTGCACTTATTTTCGATACAAAAAGATCGGATCCATTGATGTAATTTACTCCTAAGCCATTGGACATGTCTAGGGGAGTTCCACCATTGAAACTGGTGTCATAACTGTTGGTAGTTGTAGGAAAATCATTTGAAGAGGTGGTCCCCAAAATAAATAATTCGTCCATATTATTGACGATTATACTGTGGGGTAACTCTTCACTACTACCACCTAAGTAGGTAGAATAAATTAGAAATGACCCAGTAGTGTCAAATTTACTTAACCCAATATCTACATCACCTCCCATAAAATTTACATTGTATGCTCCAAGAGTAGTGGGATATTGACTTCCGAAAACACTACTTCCTGAATAAAGAAATCCATCGGAATCAAAAGTAGCGGTGTAGCCAAAATTATTAGAATAAGAGCCTGAGAAAGTGGAGAAAATTAGGGTAGGATCAATTATGAGTTCATGTTTTTTGTCATACCCTAATGGAAATTCAAATGACAATGTATGCTCATCGAGTTTATAATGGCACAAAATTTCTTTTTTTTCTCCATTTATAAGTTGATATGCATACGGTTTATCCTCAATCACATGGTTCACTGAAGTGTATATATGAAGTCTTTCCTTTTTAATGGAAATATCATTAATTCCTTCATAGTTGAATTTTATTTGGGCTGGATCTCCTCCGGGTTTTATTATGATGTCATATTTTAAGTGAATTAATTTTGTGTAAAGTTGAATGTCAATTTCTGGGTATACATTTTGGTAGGTTAGTTGGTGATATCCTCTTATATTTGATCTCCAACAACTCCTATTTCCTTTAAAGAAATTATATGTATGTTTAGTTGATTGACTTTTTTTAATGTTAGTAAATTCTCCATTTTCAAAATGAACAGAATAAGCGTGTTTTTTTATTTTTTTATCTTTTGATAAATGAAGATTATTGTAGTGATTTTCATAAAAATCTGAAAGTTTTTTTTCATCATAAAAGTCAAAAACAAGTCCATTTTTGATTGTATAAAGGTGACCGTTTTTTAAATCTGTTTTGAATAAAACATCACGATGCCATTGTCCTTTATTTTCAATAAAAATGAATCCACTTTGTTGACTAGGTAAAATGAAATAGCAAAATATAAGGACTAAAGAAAAAACAATTCTCATATTCAAATTTAAGGAATGAGATTTGAATTAACTTTTACCCTTCATAATATTTTTTTGATAGGCAGTTTGTACTACATCAACTAGGACTAAAATCACTAAAATAAAGTAAAATGTAATTTTATTCATAGCGGTAATAGCATGGCCCAAAATTTTAAGATGTGCTTGATGTCCACCATCTGATATCAGCATGATCCCCACTAGGAAAAGGATAAATAAACCTAGAACTTCATACATCCTGTTTTTTTGTAGAAATTCAGCTACTTTATTAGAAGCTACAATCATTAATATTCCACCTGTAATGATTGCAATAGCAATAATCCAATTATTTTCTGTAAGTGCCATAGCGCTTAATATGGAATCAAAGGAGAAAACTAAATTCATGAATACAATCATGAAAATGGCTTTATTCGTACTTACTTTTTGGGTTGTTGTCTCAGTATATTCAAACGTAATCATGTGCCAAATTTCTTTAACAGAGGTGTATAGAATAAAAATACCCCCAAGTAAAATGATTAAACTTTCTAGGTTCATTTGGGCTGAAATAAAAGAATTAGAAAATATTAGAAAGGGATCTTCAAATGATGCAATTAGATTTATAAGAATAAATAGAAGAAGTAACCTGAATATGATAGCAATACCAATTCCAATTTTTCTAACTCTAGCTTGTTGATCAGTTGGAGCTTTTTTGGATTCTAAAGCTATGTATAGCAGGTTGTCAAATCCTAAAACGATCTGAAGAGCTATTAGCATAATGAGTGTCCCAATTAAGGAAAGCACGGTTTCAAATTCCATTTTTCTTTGGCTTTGAAACGAATATAAGTATAAAAACTAATTATTTGATTTTATGTTCAAGTTGCTCTATTTTTAACAAAACATCTGATGCGTGAGAGGTTAATAAGGACTTAAAATGAATACTTGAGTAGGGAAGTTTATAAATTTTACTCATCAGTTGATTATGGTACTTCTTAAGTTTAATAACTTCTTCCATAGAAATCACAATTTTTAATTATACTGCAAATATCAATGGAATACATTATCTAAACATTAACTAATTCCGAAACAAATCTTAAATGTAGATTAACTTAAAATTTTTTGAGCTATTAATAATAAAAGCTGGAAAAGGAATTTTGACAATATCAAATGGAAGAAGAAATTTCCCAATTATTGGGTGATTTTTTTTAATTTTTGATGCATTAAGGTCCATACTAAAGATAAATTGAGAAGTTCTTTTTAGGTTATTGCATTCACTTATTATGCAGTCACAAGATGCTATTTCAGGATTGTTATGCCCACCAGTAAAACCATTAATACTGTATCCAACTGCAAAATCTACATAATCAAAAAGTTTGATTTTTTTATTCCATAGTTCATTGTAATTGAAGGTTATCCAATACGTTTGGCCATTGTAGTCTTTAAAAATTTGTTGTAGTCTATTTTCTCCAAGAATTGAAGGTCTACAAGATGCATAGGGTGTTTCCTGTGATGAAAACTTAAATTTAAAGGGTTGATTCTTTAATTTATATTCCTGAAAACTGTAGAGTAGGGTCCCTAATCCATTACCAATTACATCATAAATGGAAAATCCCCATTCTGTGGAGTAACCGTCTAAAAGCTCAACTCCTAGCATGTAACCAAAAGTGTAAAGAGAGCTTTTTAAAAGGGGATTTTTGATGTTGTTTTTTTCAAATAAAGTGTGGCTAACTTTGTTAAGTTGGTATGAGGTGCAAGCATGACCTATTTTATCCATTCCATTCCATTCTTTGAAATCGTCAAAAAAGTGAAAACCTGATCTTGGGTAATTTTTATACCAAATCTCGTTAATTCCTACTAATGAAATAAGGGCAGCCGATGGAACTCCAATATTGATGATTTTTTTCTTGGTGTTATTGGAATCTTTGTTTGGTATTGCGTAAGAAAATTTTATGCTAACAAAAAATAGGAATGCTATAAAGTAGTAAGCCCTAAACATGTTATTCTTTCATCCATATCATTCTAGCAAATGCACTATGCTGTAAGCCCCAAGGTTTTAGGTTAACTGAAAAATTTGATTGAGCAAAGTAACCGTGATAACCAAAAGAAATCATAATATTTTCTGCCATATCTAACGTTAAAATGAGCCCGCTTCCTCCTCCAAAGCCAAATCCTCCAGGATTATTATTACCTACTGTATTTGTCAAATTTGCAGGGATGTGATTTACAGTATGAGCTTGATTAACCCCATCTAAGTAAATTTCATTATTAATTAGAGTAACTTGGTTTAGCTGAAATTCAAAAGGAATTCCTAAGTGAAAATCTTCTTCATTGATAAAATCCAACACTAAACCAAGGTTAAATAAATTTCGTCTTTCTCTACCTCTTACGGAAATGATAACAGGAGATGTAAAATTGGCATCACCAGGATTATAAATCGCATCAACAACCTGTGATGTTCCACTCAAATTTATATCTGCTAAATTATAGTCTAAGTAATATTTAAATTTAGGATGATGCTTGCCAACATGTAATCCAATTAAAAAACCAGGGTTATAATTCATTTCAGCTGGTACTGCGGCAGCGTCAATTGCCCAAGTTCCTATTCCTCCAAATTGAGCATCTAGATAATCTATTCCAGAAGAGTATTTGTAATTTGGGCTATTTCTATCCAATATACTTCCAAGAGAAGTCGCAACGTAGGTTTGAGCATCATAAAGTACACTAGTGTTGTTATTGGCTATATAGGTTCCAACATTAAATCCATACTCTAAGTGATCTTTTTTAACATAAAATTGTCCTATGGAATTTAGAGAAAAAAATAATAGGGAGTATACAGCTAAAGTTCTCATTTAATAATTTATTAATTGGACGATTTTTTCTTCTAGTTCTGATAAAGGTAAGAATTGATTTTCTAATTCAACAGCAAATGGAACTGGAGTATCCAAGCTAGCGCATCGAAGTATCGGAGCATCTAAATTTTCAAAGCAATGTTCATTTATTAAAGCAGATAACTCGCCTCCAATCCCCCCTGTTAAACAATCTTCATGTAAAATAAGTACTTTGTTGGTCTTTTTTACGGATTTAAAGATGCTTTCTTTATCTAGGGGAAGTAGTGTTCTCAAATCCAATATGTCAGCTTTAACATTTAGTTTTTTAATGGCGGATTTTGCCCAGTGAACCCCCATGCCATAAGTAATAATAGAAAATTCTTCTCCTTCTTCTACTAATTTAGCTTTTCCTATTGGTGTAGTGTAATAGTCGTTGCTTACCTCACCACTTAAGCTTCTGTAGAGTGCTTTATGTTCAAAAACCATAACGGGATTTGGATCTTCAATAGCGGCAAGTAATAGCCCTTTAGCATCAGATGGGTTTGATGGATAAACAATTTTTAATCCTGGGGTGTGAAAAAACCAAGCTTCATTGCTTTGTGAATGAAATGGACCGGCTCCAACTCCTGCTCCTGTAGGCATCCTAATTACCACATCTGCTTTTTCACCCCATCGATAATGTAGTTTGGCTAAATTGTTTACAATTTGGTTAAATCCAACGGTCACAAAATCGGCAAATTGCATTTCCATAATGGCTTTTTTTCCTTTGATAGAAAGTCCTAGTGCAGCACCCACAATTGCAGATTCGCATAAAGGCGTATTTCTTACTCTTTCTTTTCCATATTTCTCTACCATTCCTTCAGTGGCCTTGAAAACTCCTCCATACTCTGCAATATCCTGTCCCATAATAACTAATTCTGGAAACTTCTCTAGAGCTTGGTCAATACCAACTTTAATTGCATCGATTAATCGTAATTCACTTTTATTTTTGTGTTCTTTGGTTTCAATTGGGGGTGAATATGGGGCATAGACATCTTTGATTTCTTCGGATTGATTAGGCGTTATTTTTGGTGTTATTTCCGCTTTTTTCCATGCCTCATTAATTTCCTTTTTTAATTGCAATTTTATTTCCTCAATTTCAGACTTCTTAAGCAGTTTTTCATTTAATATTTTTTCTTCAAAATGGGTAATAGGGTCCTTTTTACTCCATTTCTTTTGCAACCCTTCAGGGTAATATTTAGTTCCCGAAGCTTCTTCATGTCCCCTCATTCTAAATGAGATCGCTTCAACAAGAAATGGTTCAGGTGTTACTTGTTGTTTACTTTTAATTTCTTGAATAGTCTGGTATACCTCGTCCACTTTGTTGCCATCAATCTGTGTTGTTTTCATTCCGTATCCTATACCCTTATCTATAAATTGTTTACAATTAAATTGTTCCCTAGATGGTGTCGATAATCCCCATTGATTGTTTTCAACTACAAAGATTACCGGTAATTGCCATACGGATGCTACATTTAAGGCTTCATGAAAGTCGCCTTCACTTGCCCCGCCATCTCCTGAAAACACGAGAACTGATCGATTGGTTTTTTCTAGTTTTTCAGCTAATGCAATTCCACAAGCTATACCTAATTGAGGACCCAAGTGAGATATCATCCCCACAATTTTGTGCTTGATTGAGCCAAAATGAAATGATCGATCCCTTCCTTTTGTGAATCCTTCTAATTTCCCTTGGAACTGACAAAAAAGTTGATGTAAATTCACATTTCTAGACGTAAAGACACCTAAATTTCTATGCATCGGTAAAATGAATTCATCTTCATCCATAGCACATGTAGTTCCGACTGAAATGGCTTCTTGCCCATATCCAGAAAACCATTTGGAAATTTTACCTTGTCTAAGAAGAATAAGCATTTTTTCTTCGATCAATCTAGGTAGAATGAGTTTTTTGTAGATGTCAATTCGTTTCTTTTTTTCCATTTGATAAAATAAAGTGTGATTGAATGGTTACGAAAAGTGAAGTTAGAACAGTGTTTATCTTTAAAATCGGTCAAATGTATTAATATATGTAAGGTGAGTGTTAGTTTATCCCTAAATTATTTGAAAAAAATGATAAATTAAAGTAAATTTGCAATCCTAATAAAATTACTTAATGATAAAGAATTTTTTACCCTTTTTAATCTCTGCTTTTTTTATTTTCTCATTTCAAAACCAATTAGAGGCATCTCATTTGGCTGGTGGAGATTTTAAGGTGACCATGGTCAATAATGGCGCATCATCAAGTTCATACGATGTTCAGTTGAGGTTATACAGAGATGATGTTAATGGAATTACTTTACCTACTCAGGTAACTATAGGAATATATCAAATTGGAACCAACAACTTAGTAACTTGTAAAACGCTATATGAAACTGGTGCTTCTTTAGTTCCATTGGGTGATCCTTGTTACACACCTGATCCAAACGTGGTAAGAATAGAAGAAAAAATATACCAAACGATAAGTTCAGTTACACTTCCAAACTATACGTTTGGTTATTACCTACAATATGAAGTATGTTGTAGAAATCAATTGGCAACCAATTTAGCTACTCCAACCAGTGATGGTATCACTATATTTGCTATTATTCCCGATCCAGCCTTGGGTCAAAATTCTACTCCCGATTTTGGTAATTATCCCAATGACGCCTACTTCTGTGTAAATAACATTAAACAATTTTCTTACCCTGTAACTGATCCTGATGGAGATCAGTTAGTTTTCTCTTTAGTAGCGCCTTTAGATGAAGGAACTGGTTTTGGTACTTGTAGTAACTCGGCCCCAGGTTCAGGTGCGTATCCATTTTATCCAGATTGTGTTTTTTCAGGTGGATTTAGTGCTTCAAATATGATAGGTGGACCTCCTAATTATCCTGCTATGTCAATAGATTCCAATACGGGGGAGATTTCAGCTGCTCCTACACAACAAGGTTTTTATGCTTTTGCAGTTAGAGTAGAAGAGTACCGAAATGGGGTTAAGATAGGAGAAGTGAGAAGAGAGTTACAGTACGCAGCTCTACCTTGTCAAGTTAGTATTCCTCCTACACTTACTTTAAATGATAGTTCTGCTGTCTCTTCTTTATTAAACTCCAATATCGATTCTGTCAGTGTTGGTGTTTATGTTGACGATAGTATTTGTTTGGATTTAGAGATTGGTGTAAATGACCCTTCTGATTCCCTTTACGCATTTTTAACATCTTCTGATTTTGATTTATTAAATAATTATGTGGCACCAGTACCGTTTAATGTTATCAGTCCAAACAACTCTTGTACATATGTTTTTAATATGTATGATTCATTTGGAGATGGATGGAATGGTGCATCGGTAGATATCTCTGTTAATGGAATTATTTCGCATTCTAATATAGGTAGTTCATTTACTACAGGTAGTTCATCTTCTTATAATTTAATCGTTTCAAATGGTGATATTATTTCTATACCAAGCGGAAACTGGACAAGTGGATTTTGGGATTCTGAAGTAAGTTGGGATATACAAGATTATAATGGTACTGTTATTGCTTCTGGTTGCCACCCTTCTTCATTTTCTTGTATCTATAATGCTCCTACCTTTACAGTTACGTGCCCAACTTCAAGCACTACACATGCGTATTTTAACTGGAATAATTCTGCTGACAGCATGTTCTTTAATATTTCTAACCTTACCCCTTCAGGATACATAGGAAATATAGGTAGTATCTATTTAAGATATTGTTGGATGCCTCCATGTAATTACTTAGGCGACACCTTACAACTCGATTTAGATGCATATTCTGTTGATTGTTCTGGATACAATCCTATAGAGGCCGACATATATGTTCATGTTGATCCAGTGCCTCAGTCTACAGCCATTGATGTACCATCACAAGTTACTATAAGTTTAGACGATACCATGTGTATTGATCTATTTGCTCAAGATACGTTAAACCCAAATGACACTTTATTTATTGAACCATACTCTGCAAATTTTGACTTCCAAGGCACATATGTGGTTCCTCAACAAGATCTTTCAGGAGGATATTATTATGAAAACTTTAACGACTCAATAGGAAATACGGTATACATGTATGGGTACAATTATGATACTACCACAAATATCGTATATGCAGACTCCTCAACTGTTGCTCTACGTTATTGCTGGGTAACCGATTGTGACTATGTTTTCCAAGAGGAATTTGAATTATTGTATACAGCATATTCTTCCGTATGCGGATCGGATACGATACTAGCCAGTTCCCACGTTGAAGTAGAAATGCCTATTGGAGTTGTTGAAGAAATTCCTAATACCTTTACACCTAATGGAGATGGGGAAAACGATTTTTATCAGTTAGCTGGGCAAAATGATCCTTGTTTTGATGTAATGGATATCCATATTTACAACAGATGGGGTAAACTAGTCTTTACTTCAAATGATCCTAATTTCAAGTGGGATGGTACTAATTTAAAAGGTAGAAAGTGTGATACTGGTTCATACTTGGTTATTATTGACGGTACTTTTGGAAGTACATATGATGCTAACGGAGTTCGTCAACCAAATCCTGTAAAGGATGAATTCATGATTCAACTTTTTAGATAAATCGCTATATTTATAAGGATTGCTAGGTTTTTTGAATGTTTTTCAGGGTACTTTTTATTTTATGCATTTCGTGTTCATATAACACCGTTTTTGCTTCCCACATAGTTGGAGGAGACCTAAGGGTTAATATGGTTAACCATTTGAGTGCTGGGGCATATTATAATTTTCAATTAAGACTTTATAGAGATGAAATAAATGCCAATGCGGGTGTCAATATGCCTCTTTCTGCGGAAATTGGAGTTTATGATATAGCTACTCATTCTCAAATCGCTACATTGCTCTTATCAAGATCAAGTTTGTCTTTTGTTCAATTGGGAGACCCTTGTTATACACCTGATCCAAGTGTTGTAAAGATACAAGAAGGGATTTTCACAAATTCAATCCCTTTGTTACTACCTAACAATCCAAATGGCTATTATGTTCAATATGAGAATTTTGCGAGAAATGGAATAATATCAAATATCTTAAATCCTGCCGGTACTGGGATTACTATTCTTGCTACGTTTCCAGATCCAGCCTTGGGTCAAAATTCTTCTCCAGACTTTGGTGTCTACCCTAACGATGCCTATTTCTGTGTTAATAATACTAAGATATTTAACTTTCCGGTTATTGATCCTGATGGTGATTCATTATCATTCTCATTAGTTACACCACTAGATGTTATCAATCAAACTAATGCTCAAGGAGGTGGTACCTCTCCTGGTGGAGGTACATATCCTTATTATCCCGAATGTAATTGGGCTTCAGCACCACCTGGATTTCCTCCATATAGTGTCACGAATATCATTGGCGGATCACCTCCAATGACAATTGACCCAGTAACAGGTGAGATTTCGGCTAGTCCAAATATTCAAAGTTTTTTTGTATTTACCGTCAGAGTGGAGGAGTTTAGAAATGGAGTTAAATTAGGAGAAGTTAGAAGAGATGTACAATATGCATCTTTAGGATGTCAAATTAATTACCCTCCACAAGTTGCACTTGATGACACGGTTTCTGTATATGTAGATGACTCAGTATGTATAGACCTCATGACATATGATACGGATACTATGGTAGATATTTATGTGCAATTAAATTCGTTAGATTTTGATTTAAATAATACATATGTTCCTCCAATTAACACTGGGAATTCTGCTGTTTTAGGATGTCAATACAGTATTAACTTAGCGGACACTGATGCTGACGGGTGGCAAAGTGCTAGTGTTGATGTATTAATAAATGGAGTAGTAGCTTTGAATGCAACTATATCTTCACAGCAGGCCGCTTCTAATTCGGCTACGTTTATGGTAAATAATGGTGATATAATTACAACTTCTTGGAATCAAGGAGCTTCGTTTGGTCTTTATGATTACGAATGTTCATTTGTGATATTAGATAATAATGGAACTCAATTAGCTATGGGGACAAATGCTAATAATTTTACCATCAATCCAATTAACGTATCTACTTGTCCTGGGTTGGTTTCCTATTTTGCATACGATAACTGGGCTGGAATATCTTCAAATACGATTTCATTTATTGGTGTTGATACCGTAAATGGTTATTCCCACGGTATTGGGAGTGTGCCTCTCAGATTTTGTTGGGTACCTTCTTGTGATGATGAAAATGAAATTTACAATTTAGCTATAGAATCATTTTCGGTTGGTTGCAGTGGCCCTGATTATACTTACGATAGTATCAAAATTGAGGTGTTAAATGCTCCGCCACCAACAATGTTATATGTTCCTGACACTATGACCATTGCTTATGAAGATAGCATATGTATAGATTTACTGGTGCAAGATTCAATCAATGAAAGCGACACACTTTTTCTTCATGTTTCATCCGGAAATTTTGATTTTAACCAAACATTTTTGCCTCCAGAATTAAATGCTAATGGAAAATATTTTTATGAAAATTTTAATGGTATACAAGGAAATACCATTGAAATGACAGATTTTAATCACCTTATTCAAGGTAGCTTGGTTACATCTGCTATTGGTGAAGTAGGAGTGAGATTTTGTTGGTCTACAGATTGTGATTATGTTTTTCAAGAACAATTTGACATCCATTATCTAGCATTTTCTTCAGTTTGTGGCTCTGATTCATTATATGATACTTCATCAGTTTCTATAACACCACCTGTAGGTCAATTGGAAGCTATACCCAATATTTTTAGTCCGAACAACGATGGTCAAAATGATTATTTTCAATTAGCAGGAGAAAATGACCCTTGTTACGATGAAATGCATCTAGTTATTTACAATAGGTGGGGTAAAATAGTCTTTGAATCTTCTGATTCTAATTTTAAATGGGATGGAAAAAATTTAAGTGGAAATAAATGTCCTGATGGTGTTTATGCTGTTATAATTGATGGCACATTTGGAAGCAGTTATCATAATGGGATAAGACAACCAAATACCATTGTGAATCAATATTGGATTCAATTGGTTAGATAGTGATACAATTCTTCATATTTTGGAAGAACTTCATTAATGTCAAATTTTTTTGCTGTTTCAAATGCATTTGACTTATATATTTTGAGATTATGGTCATCACCCAAAATTTTCATGACATTTTTAGCCATTTCATCAATATCTCCAACATCACATAATAAACCACTGAAGCCGTGTTCTACCACTTCTGGAATTCCACCTGAATTTGTAGCCACAACAGGAACTTTACATGCCATCGCTTCTAAAGCAGCAAGACCAAAACTTTCTTTAGATGAGGGCAGAAGAAACAAATCTGAAATATTCAGGACTTCTTTAGTAGATTTTAAATTGCCAAGAAAATAAATATGTTCTTTGAAATTTGATTTTCTTGCCTGTCTTTCTAATTGGTTCCTTTCGGGACCATCACCAACAAGAATTAATTTCACCCTTATTTTTTCAGAGATGTTATTAAATGTTTTAATCACATCACCAATCCTTTTTACTTTTCTAAAGTTAGATACATGGCAAATTATTTTTTCACCATTTGGAGCAAATCTCCTTTTGTAGAATTGATTCTGACTCATTTGGTACTCCTCTATATTGATAAAGTTAGGTATGACTTTTATATTTTTTCTGATATTGAAAAGTTGATTGGTCTCTAATTTTAAATTTTCTGAAACGGCAGTAACAATATCAGACTTATTTATTGAAAATGTAATTACAGGTTCAAAAGAGGGATCTTTACCTACTAGTGTGATATCTGTTCCATGTAAAGTGGTGATAAAAGGAATTTTAATACCTTGAGTTAATAAGATTTGTTGTGCCATGTAAGCAGCAGATGCATGGGGTATAGCATAATGGACATGTAATACATCTAATTTTTCATACTTGACAACATCTACTAGTTTACTTGTCAATACTTGCTCATAGGGTGTATATTCAAATAATGGATAATCGGAAGGGACAACTTCATGATAGAACACGTTTTTTCTTAACTCACCTAATTTTACAGGCTGACTGTATGTAATGAAGTGAATTTGGTGTCCCTTTACAGCCAATGCCTTACCCAATTCGGTTGCCACTATTCCACTACCACCATATGTGGGATATAATACAATTCCAATTTTCATCAAATGAATTTAGGCCAAATATAACGTCAAAAGTTGGAGTACTACATATTGATTTAATTATCTTAGCTTAAATCAAAATTAGATCAATGGGCTTTGCAAAAGAAAATTTAGATTTCAATAAGAATGAAGATAAAATGAAATTGAAAATTTCTAAGATGAATAAGCTGTTGCAAGAAATTTACAAAGGTGGTGGAGATGAAAAAATTAAAAAACATCATGATAAGGGTAAATTAACAGCTAGGGAAAGAATTGATGCCCTTTTAGATCAAAACACAGATTACATTGAAATTGGTGCATTTGCTGGTTTTGATATGTATCCTGAGCATGGTGGTTGTCCTGCTGGGGGAGTTGTAGTTGTAATTGGATATGTGAGTAACAGGCTATGTGTGATTGTTGCTAATGATGCCACTGTAAAAGCTGGAGCATGGTTTCCCATTACGGGCAAAAAAAATCTAAGAGCCCAAGAAATAGCCATGGAAAATAAACTACCTATTATTTATTTAGTCGATAGTGCAGGGGTTTATCTACCGATGCAGGATGAAATTTTTCCAGACAAAGAGCATTTTGGTAGAATTTTTAGTAATAATGCTAAGTTAAGTGCCATGGGTATTCCTCAAATTTCAGCCATTATGGGAAGTTGCGTAGCAGGAGGAGCCTATTTACCTATTATGAGTGATGAATCATTAATTGTGGAAAAAACAGGAAGCATTTTTTTGGCTGGCTCTTATTTGGTTAAAGCGGCTATAGGTGAAGTGGTAGATAATGAAACTTTGGGAGGTGCAACTACCCATTGTGAAATAAGTGGAGTTACCGATTATAAGTGTAAAAATGATGAATCATGTCTTGTTACCATAAGAGATATGATGAGTAGATTGGGCGAAACACCAAATGCTGGATATAATAGAACAAAATCAACATCTCCAGCTCTTAACATCAAAGACCTACATGGTTCTTTTCCTGTACAGAGAACAGATAACTACGATGTAAAGAATATCATTAAACTTATAGTTGATGACTCTAAATTCACAGAGTATAAGTCAGACTATGGTAAAACCATTGTTTGTGCCTATGCGAGAATTGATGGATGGTCAGTTGGAATTGTTGCAAACCAACGTCAAGTCGTCAAAACAAAAAAAGGTGAAATGCAATTTGGAGGCGTTATCTATAGTGATAGTGCTGATAAAGCTGCACGTTTTGTTATGATCTGTAATCAGAAAAAAATTCCTTTAGTTTTTTTACAAGATGTTAGTGGATTTATGGTTGGAAGTAGATCAGAACACGGTGGTATTATTAAAGATGGAGCAAAGTTAGTAAATGCCATGTCCAATTCAGTAGTGCCTAAGTTCACCATTGTCATGGGTAACTCATACGGAGCTGGAAATTATGCGATGTGTGGCAAGGCATATGATCCTAGATTAATTGTGGGATGGCCAACAGCTGAAATTGCTGTTATGGGCGGTGCACAGGCGGCAAAAGTATTATTGCAAATAGAAGTGGCATCATTAACATCAAAAGGAGAAAAAATTTCAAGGGAAAAAGAAGAAGCGTTATTCAACATAATTAAAAAGAAATATGATGAGCAAACATCTCCATACTACGCGGCTGCTAGATTATGGGTTGATGCGATCATTAATCCAATTGAAACTAGAAAATGGATTTCTATCGGAATAGCAGCAGCAGATCAAAATAACGATCTAAAGCCTTACAATGTAGGGGTTATTCAGACTTGAATTATTCCCCACTGGATCTCCTGTAATTCATCATTTTCAAACCAAAAACTAATATTTTTCTTTTCAAAATAAATAGTCGTGGAATTGTAACCTTCTTCAGAAAAGATGTCAGTAACGTAATCACCTAGATTTAAGGTTTTTATTAATTCTAGTATATAAGGTTTGGATTTGGAAAATAGGTAGTTATCTTCAAGATGAAAATTTCCATCAGTTACAGTAATACTTGTCAGTTTCCAGTTATGTTCTTCGTCAAATGAAGCGGATAAACCTAAACTGTCATAGTGGAGAATTCTAGAATTAAGATAACTAGTCTTTTCTCTCAACAATTCATCAGCATCAGGTTTTCCGACCAAATCTACAAATTGATCAATAGAGATTAAAAATTTAATTTCTCCAAGACCTATTGTTGGTAGAATATTGAAATGATTCACCTTTAATTATAAGATTATTCAAGTAGTCTTCGTAAAATTTTACCCACATTTGATTTAGGAAGTTCATCTCTAAAGCTAATGCTTTTAGGTACTTTATAGTTAGTTAATTTAGTTCTGCTAAATTCAATCACTTCTTCTTCTGTAAGGCTCTCATCTTTCTTTACAATAAATGCTCTCACGAATTCAGTTCCGTCTTCATTTTTTTCTCCTCTTACACCAACCTCAAGGACTTTTGGATGTTCAGATATCGCTTTTTCAACTTCATTCGGATACACATTAAATCCAGATACCAAAACCATTTCTTTTTTACGGTCAACAATTTTAAAATACCCTTCTTCATCCATTGTGCCAATATCCCCAGTTAAAAAATATTCACCATGAAAACAATTTTTTGTTTCTTCTTCTCTGTTCCAGTACCCCTTCATTACCTGAGGTCCTTTTATTCCAATTTCTCCAGGTTCTCCCTGCGGAACTTCTTTTAAATTATCATCAAATATTTTCACATCTGTATTGGGTAAAGGAAGTCCAATAGTCCCACGCTTATGCTTTCCATTGTATGGATTTATAGTAGCTGCAGGACTTGTCTCTGAAAGACCATATGCTTCTAATAAAGCACACCCAGTTAGTTTTTCCCACTGATCTGCTACAACATCTTGTACAGCCATTCCTCCACCTAATGCCAATTTTAATCCCTTGAAATCAAGCTGTTTAAATACATTTTGATTCATTAGTCCAATGAAAAGCGTATTTACACCAGTTATAGCTGTAAATGGATTCTTTTTAAGATCAGCACAAAAAGACTTCATATCCCTTGGATTTGTGATCAAAATATTTTTTGCTCCATATCTGAAAAAAGTCATGCAATTGGCTGTTAGAGCAAAAATGTGGTAAAGAGGTAAAGCGGTAATGATAGTTTCATTTCCTTCATCAATACTGTTTCCAATCCATTCCTCTACTTGACATACATTAGCACAAATATTACCATGTGTTAGTTCAGCACCTTTAGAAACTCCAGTTGTTCCTCCTGTGTATTGCAAAAAGGCAGTGTCATCTTTACTTAAATTTACTTGTTGACCTTTTTGACCAGCTGACTCTTTAAGTATTTGTTTGAGATTTATACTATTAGGTAAATTAAATTTGGGAACCATAGGATTCCCTTCAGCATCTTTTTTAATGTTTCGGATAACAAAATTTACAATACCTCCTTTAAGTCCGCCTAACATATCTCCAATTGTAGATACAATGACTGTTTCAATTTTAGTCTTATTGATTATGGCTTCAAGTTTACTGGCAAAATTTTCTAAAATAATAATGGCTTTAGCGCCTGAATCATTGTATTGGTGTAGCATTTCGTCTGCAGTGTATAGCGGATTTGTATTAACAATAACCAATCCAGCTTTTAATGCTGCAAAAATCACAATGGGATATTGCAATAAATTAGGCATCTGTAATGCAATCTTATCTCCTTTTTTCAAGTTGGTTTTATTTTGAAAATACCATACTAACTCATCTACCCTTGCTGCTACATCATTATAGGTAATTTCTACATCCATATTTTTGAAGGCTATTTGAGGCCCAAATTTTCTAATGGATTGTTCATAGATTTCTACAATACTTTCATAATTTATATCTGTAGTTTTATTTACAAAATCTGGGTAGCTCTTGTGCCAAAGAAAATCACTCATAATATTTTAATTTTGGATTTAATTTAAATCAAATATGACTAAAGATATAAAAATGTATTACTTAAGTACTTAATTTTTAAATTAATTGAATTAGTTAAACTCTTTAAAAACTTATAAATAATAAAATCAGATTTAATTGTTATTTTAGGGGAAATAATCATGGGAAATTAAAGATTGGCTTTAATGAAGGGTAGTAAAATTATGTTTTCTTTTTCATCTGTAAAGCTTCACGGTTTTATTATGATATTTGCAATTTTGTGGGTTAATTGCACTTATAGTCAAGATCCAATTTTCACTCAATTTTATTCTAACCCCGTATATTTAAATCCAGCATTTAGTGGTACAAACAAGTGTCCTCGTTTTGTTATGAACTACAGAAATCAATGGCCTGCTTTTCCAGGTGCATTTGTAACAACTGCAGCATCATTTGATAAATACTTTGAAAACCTAAAAGGGGGATTAGGTCTTTCTATATTAAGTGATCAAGTTGGAAATGGAGTTCTTGTTACTAATCAGGTTAATTTATCTTATGCATATCATCAACACGTAACCAGAACATTTACAATTAATTATGCACTTCAAGGATCGTATATCCAAAAAGCAGCAAATACCAGTAAAATGACATTTGGAGATCAAATACATTCAAGAAGAGGATTTGTATTTGGAACACAAGAAATTCTCAATTTTGAACCTGTTAACTTTTTTGATTTTTCTGCAGGTATATTAGGTTACACTGATAAGTTTTACATGGGTTTTGTTGCTCATCATCTATTAGAACCAGATGAAAGTCTTCGTTCTAATTCGTTAAGTGATACCCGTCTTCCAATGCGATATACCATTCATTTAGGAACTGAATTTGATTTAGCTTCTCATTCATTATATACTTCTAATGGGGAATCATTATCCCCTAGTATATTGCTTTCTAAACAAGCTGAGTTTACACAAATTAACTTAGGACTTTATTACAAGAGTGGTAATTATGTGGTTGGTCTTTGGTATAGAAATAGAGATTCTTTTATTCTTACTTTAGGATTGGAATCAGAACACCTAAGAATAGGGTATAGTTATGATATCACGACCTCTCAATTAACCCCTCAGTCCGGTGGATCACATGAAGTTTCCCTTGCTTATAAGTTTTATTGTAAGCCTAAGATTAAAAGTTACAGAACAATGTCATGCCCTTCATTTTAATTGGGGATTATTAGTCCATCCTTCATGATAATTTTACGATCTGCAAGATCAGCTAATTTCATATTATGCGTAACAATTACAAACGTAATTCCTAGCTCATTTCTAAGTTTAAAAAATAGTTCATGTATCTCATCTGCAGTTTTAGAGTCCAAGTTCCCACTAGGTTCGTCTGCGAGAATGACTTTGGGTTCGTTCATTAGGGCTCTTGCTATACTAACTCTTTGTTGTTCTCCTCCGGATAATTCACTAGGCCTGTGATTTTTTCTTTGATCTAGCCCAAGTGTTTGAAGTAAAAATTCGGCTCTTTCTATAGTGTTTTTTTTAGACTTTTTAGCGATAAATCCGGGTAGGCATGTATTCTCTAATGCAGTAAATTCAGGTAGTAAATGGTGAAACTGAAAAACAAAACCAATGGATTGATTTCTAAACTTTGCTAATTCTACATCCTTTAGTTTGGATAGATCCATATCTTGAATAGATATATAACCTGATGTAGGTTTTTCTAAAGTGCCTATTAGCTGTAATAAAGTCGTTTTGCCAGCACCACTTTTACCAACTATGGAAACAATTTCCTTTTCATTGATGCTGAGATCAATTCCTTTCAGTACCTGCAGATCACCAAAATTTTTAGTTAGTTTGATAGTTTTGATCATTATTTCAAATTTAATTACTTTATCCTTTAGAAAATCGTATTCTGTTTTTTTTATTTGTGGACAATTTTATTTAGCCATTTAGATGGCTGGAATTTTCAAATTTTTACTTTTACTGAAAATTTAATTTCACAAAAATGAATCTTCACGAATACCAAGGGAAATCAATTTTAAAAAGTTATGGTGTTGCAATCCAAGAAGGCATCGTAGTAGATAATACTGCAGATGCACTAAAGGCTGCTGATGAGTTGCATAATGAAACAGGAACTGATTGGTTTGTTGTTAAAGCACAAATTCATGCTGGTGGTAGAGGAAAAGGTACTATTACCGAAACTGGATCTCATGGAGTTGTTATTGCAAAGGGAAAGGGTGAGGTTGAAGAAAAAGTTAAAGGAATACTTGGTGGACATTTAGTCACTGCACAAACATCAAGTGAAGGGAAAAAAGTAAATAAAGTGCTTATCGCTGAGGATGCCTATGCTCCTGATTTTGATAAAACTAGTGAGTTTTACATGTCTGTTTTGTTAAATAGAGAAACTTCTCGAAATATCATTATGTATTCAACAGAAGGTGGTATGAATATTGAAGAAGTTGCTGAGCAGACACCACATCTTATACATAAAGAAGAAATTGATCCTAAAGTAGGGATAACTCCATTTCAGTGTAGAAAGATTGCTTTCAACTTAGGTTTAAGTGGGAAATCTTTTAAAGAGATGGTCAAATTTGTGAAATCACTTTATGCGGCCTATGAAGGTTGTGATGCATCATTATTTGAAATTAATCCTGTCCTAAAAACATGTGACGATCGAATAATAGCTGTAGATTCTAAAGTTACGCTAGATAATAATGCATTATACAGACATAAAGATTATGCTGAATTAAGAGATTTTTCTGAAGAAGACCCCATGGATGTTGAAGCGGATAAAGCTGGTTTAAATTATGTAAATCTTGACGGAAATGTGGGTTGTATGGTAAATGGAGCTGGATTAGCAATGGCCACAATGGATATTATTAAACAAAGTGGTGGAGATCCTGCAAATTTTCTAGATGTTGGAGGTACTGCTGATGCTGATAGAGTTGAAAAGGCTTTTAATATTATCTTGAAAGATACTAATGTGAAAGGAATATTGGTAAATATTTTCGGTGGTATTGTTAGGTGCGATAGAGTTGCTAATGGAATTGTACAGGCTTATAAAAGTATTGGAAATATCCCAGTTCCTATTATAGTAAGACTTCAAGGTACGAATGCAATTGAAGCCAAATCCATTATTGACAACTCAGGTTTAAATGTTCATTCTGCTATCACATTAAGAGAAGCGGCTGACAAAGTAAAAGAGCTAATCAGTTAGTATTCATAAATCGTTACACCACTTCTGATTTTTGGTTCAATCCATGTGCTTTTTGGTGGCATTGTTTCGTTTAAATCAGCTATCTGAATAATTTCATCCATAGTATGTGGGAATAATTTAAACAGCACCCCATTTTCAAGCTTATCTATTTTCGAAAATGTATTTTGATTTGTATCCATACCACTAATGAATTCCACCCGCTTGTCTTTTCTTAAATCTGGTATATCAAGTATCGGGGTAAGGATGAAATCAGAAACCAATTGACTATTCAAACTCTGTTTAAAACTCAAATTCTTAATGACTTCCTCTTTAATGGTCAGTAAATACCAGTTTTTATTAAAATACATTGCAATTTCTTTTTTATTCAAAGGTGAAATTTCTTGGTAACCTTTATTAGAAACTAAAAAATCTTTATTTAATGCATTTAATAAAGTTTCGGTATTATGCGGAGAAATATTTTTAACTAATCTATTGAATTCAATGACATTTACATTTTTAGTGTCAACTAACATGGATAAAAAATATTTACTTGAATGCTGTTGTTGATGATCTTCATAATACAACTTAGATGATGCTGCTCTGTGATGTCCGTCAGCTATATATATTTTATCTATCTCCTTAAAGGCTTGTATGATTTTATCAACCAGCTTAGGATTGTTTATTATCCATAATTCGTGGTTTTTGTTGTCTGTTGTAGTGAATTCATACTCTGGTCTTTCTGATTTTTTAGAAGATATGATTTCTCCAATTTCCTGATTGTACTGATATGATAATAAAACAGGTTCAGCATGAAATTGACAAACATCTAGGTATTTTTTAAATAAATTCTCTCTGAGAAGAATGGTGTTCTCATGTTTTTTGATGAGGTTGTTTTCATAATCTAGAACGGAAGCCCCTGCGATTATACCAGTAAATTCTCCATATGGTGTGGATTGTTTATAGATATAAAAAGATCTCTTTTGATCTTGATTAAATAGGTTATTTTTTTTGAATTTTTCGTATAGTTCCCTTACTAAGCTAAATCGTTCAATGCTATTTGGTTTAGTCCCATGATTTTTTTTAAACTCGGGATTTATTACATGTAAAAAAGAGTAAGGATTAGTTTCAAGTTTAGCCTTTAAGTGACTTTTTTTATAAGTGTAAAAAGGGCGAGATGAAACTAAGTGTACCTTGTTTCTTTTAGGTCTAATTGCTTTAAATGGAATGATATCTGCCATGTAAGTGGCAATTTACCAAAATTATTTTTTGTAAAAATCTATTATTTTGTCAGCTAATTCAGTGCCAATCCTATCTTGGGCTTCTTTTGTTGCAGCTCCAATGTGTGGAGTCAAAGATGTGTTTTGAAGGGAAAGAACATCTGTTCTTGGTTGCGGTTCGCCCACAAAAACATCAAGTGCTACAGCCCCAACTTTTCCATTATTAACCGCTTCAATTAAATCATCTTCGTCAATAACTCCACCTCTGGCTGCATTAACAATTTTAACCCCATCCTTCATCATGCTAAATTCATGTTTAGAAATAATAGGCTTTTTATTCGCTGGCATTGGAACATGCATTGAAATGTAATCAGAGTTCTTTAAAAGTGATTCTAGATCCGTAGTTTGTATTTGAATATCCACTTTTTTATCCGCAATTTCTAAAGACAATGTAACTTCAGGTAAATATGGGTCGTATGCCATAACCTTCATGCCATTTCCGAGAGCATATTTTGCCGTAAATTGTCCAATTCTACCAAATCCAATAACACCTAAGGTTTTTCCCCTTAACTCACTTCCTTTTGCATATTTTTTCTTGAGCACATTGAAAGAAGTATTTCCTTCATTAGGCATATGCCTGTTTGAGTCATATACGAATCTTGAAATATTAAATAAATGAGCCATTACCAATTCAGCAACAGATTGTGAGGAAGCAGATGGGGTATTGATCACGAGTATTCCTTTATCTCTAGCATAGTCTACGTCTATATTATCCATTCCTACACCTCCTCTTCCAATTATTTTGAGAGATGAACATTGATCAATGATATCTTTTCTTACTTGGGTAGCGCTTCTAACTAAAATTACTTCTATGGAGTTAGCATTGATGTATTCAATTAAATTCGTTTGCTCAACTTTATCCGTGATCACATTGAAACCTGCTTCTTTTAAGGCTATAATTCCAGAGTTAGATAATCCATCATTAGCGAGTATTTTCATTTTATCCTTTTTTATTAGTTAATTCTTTCATCACATCAACTAGTGTTTTGACACTATCTAATGGCATGGCATTATACATAGAAGCTCTAAATCCTCCTACTGATCGATGACCTTTTAATCCACTAATATTTGCACTTGAGAGCATGGACATAAATTCTTCATTAAGTGCGTCATTGTTTAATGTGAAGGTAGCGTTCATAGTACTTCTATCTTCCACTTCAGCAGTTCCACTAAATAACGGATTTTGATCTATTTCGTTATATAAAAGATCTGCTTTTTGATTGTTTATTTTTTCTATGGTATCTAATCCTCCAATACCCTTTAACCATCTTAACGTTAACATGGATGCGTAAATCGCAAAGACCGGTGGAGTATTAAACATAGAGTCTTTATCAGCATGTGTTTTTAAGTCTAACATGGTAGGAATCGCCACACTACTTTTTCCTAGAATATCTTTGTTGAAAATGTAAACCGTTGTTCCTGCTGGTCCCATGTTTTTTTGTGCTCCAGCATATATTAAATCAAAGTCACTTACATTAATCTTTCTTGAAAAAATATCTGATGACATGTCACATACTAGAGGAATATCCCCTTTATAAAAATCTTTAATTTGCGTTCCAAAAATGGTGTTGTTTGATGTGACGTGAAAATAATCTAGATCACTTGTTACTTCATAATTTTTTGGGATATAGTTAAAATTCTGATCTTCAGAAGAAGCTACAATTTTACTATTTCCCATAAAATTAGCTTCTTTAGCTGCTTTTTTAGCCCAAGCACCTGTAACAAGATAACCGCCACATTGGTTTGATCTCATCATGTTGTAAGCTGCTTTTAAAAAGCCTAAGCTTGCTCCACCTTGTAAAAAAAGAACATCATAATTTTCTGGAACATTTAACACTTCTTTGACCAAAGAACGAGCTTCCTCCATCACTTCAATAAAATCCTTACTTCTGTGCGAAATTTCAATTAAAGAGAGGTTGAGATCATTAAAGTTCTCAATACTTTTTGATGCCTGCTCAAATACTTCTTGTGGAAGTATACAAGGACCAGCGCTGTAATTATGTACTTTACTCATTTTATTGTGTTAATTTTGACAAATGTGTAAAATTTATTTCAATTGGAAATAAAGTTTAATTTTAATTTTTTGACAACCTATTTTATCTATTTCGTTTACTTAGTATGATGTTTAAGAAATTGTATACCCTCCCAATTATTTTATTATGTTATTGTCAGGTAGTTTTTAGCCAGTCATCTATACCACATGATTCCTTGGTATTGATTAAACATCAAATAAAGGGAATTGAAGAAAAATTGAGATTAGGTGCCTTAGAGAAACATATGGTAGCAGATTCCATTTATGTTCTGTGGAAAACGAAAATGGAATTAAAATTATTAAGATTAGTGACTTTAAGGGAAGAATATGAAAAATAAATTTTTACTCATTCTTTTTTTCAGTTTTGCATTTTCAATTACTGCTGCTTCTCAAGGCACAACTTGTAGTAATGCTGCCCCCTTTTGCACTAGTTCAACTAATTCATTTCCTGCTGGTGTTAATCAACCAGACGCAACATTAACTCAACCGGGTAACAATTATGATTGTCTTCTTACAGCTCCAAATCCTGCATGGTATTATCTAGAAATTGATCAATCAGGTAATCTTGCAATAAATATCACTAATAATGGAAACGTTTTTGGTATGCCAGCCGACATAGATTTTGCCATTTGGGGACCTTTTGCAAATTTAAATGCGGCACTAAATAATTGTGGATCATTACAGCTGCCCCTTGATTGTAGTTATTCTGCATTTGCCTATCCAGAAGTAGTTAATGTTAATAACACAGTTTCTGGGCAAGTTTATATAATGTTGGTAACCAACTACGATAATGTACCATGTGATATTAGTCTTTCAAATGTTGGTTCTGCAACTACAGATTGTTCGATTGTAGGTGCATGTTCCATTACTAGTATTACGGCTACTCCATCATCATGTCTAGGAAATACAACCCTTTTTGATATTTCTGGAGTGATTAATTTTACAAATCCGCCAACAACAGGTCAGTTAGTTGTTCAAAATTGTTCTGGAGATCAAGTGGCATATAATCCTCCATTTAACTCTCCTCTTAATTATCAAATTACAGGAATTACAGGTGATGGGACTACTAATTGTAATGTGTATGCCTATTTTACGGCTGATCCAACTTGTACTATTACGTCAAGTAGTTACGATGAACCTAACTGTTTGATTAATTGCGATTTTACTTCTATCACCAATTCCATTTCTAATTGTGATGTACTTGGGCAGTTTAATTTACTGGGATCAATTGAATTTATAAATCAGCCCACAACTGGGAGTTTAGTCGTGAAAAATTGTTCTGGAGACTCTACTATTCTCACACCACCTTTTAATAGTCCCATGAACTACAGCATAAGCAATATTGTGGGTGATGGAACAACAAATTGTCAAGTGATAGCCTACTTTACAGATTCTCTACAGTGTACTATTCAGGGTACTAGCTATACTGAACCGACTTGTGTTTGTTCTATCAATTCAATAAATCATTCTTTTTCTACTTGTGATACCGTAAACCAAACCTTTGATATTGCAGGTTTAGTAGATGTGATTATACCCCCAACTACAGGTCAATTAATAGTAAAGAATTGTTCAGGTGATTCTGTTATAATTCCCCCCCCTTTTAATAGCCCAGTTTCATTTAATATTTATGGCATCAATGCAGATGGCACACAAAACTGTACACTTACTGCCTATTTTACTGATGACCCCAGCTGCAGCATGGTCTCTTTTCCATTTCAGGAGCCAAATTGTCTTTTACCATGTCAATTTATAGATGTTACAACGGCATTGGATTCTTGTACAACTTCAGGTCTTCATTACAGTGGTTTAATTACCTTCCAAAATCAACCTTCTTCTGGTCAACTTATTGTTTCGGATTGCAATGGGAATCAACAAGTTTTTAATCCCCCTTTCTTTTCTCCTACATCATATGAAATACACAATGTTAATCCTAATGGGGTTCCTTGTCAAATGACCGCTTATTTTACGGCAGATTCTATATGCAACCATGTGACTCCTTTCACTCCCGATGACACCCCATTTATTAGAATAGAAATGGACACTTCAATTTGTATAGGTGAACAAGTAGAGTTGTATGTTGATACCATATCAGGTGGGATGTTGGTGGATCAATTTACGATGATATTCAATCAAGCTTTTTCCTACACTTCTACCGTGACTACCCAGCCAGGAATGTACTATGCGGAGATAAGTGGTACATATACGGCAGTTGGCATGCCTCATATTAGAGATGCAGCATTTAATTATGGAGCATATAGCCCGCCATTACAACATAGTGAATGGAAGTGGAATGGACAAAATCCAAACACACAATCAATTGTACCTACGATATATAATCCAAATCATGTATATCAATTTTTCTTTCAGGGTGGAGCAGTACAAAACTTTTCATTTTCAGAACTTCAGGCTAATTGGTATAATGACAATTATGGCCAGCTAGATTTTAAGCTATATTATTTAGGAAATGTCTATTGGTCAAATGGAGTTACCTCATTAAATAATCTTATAAGTCCAGTTTTTTCTTCAGATTATATTATTTACCTAGATTATGTTAATGGTTGTACTTCATCTGATACAGTTCATGTTGAGGTGAGTGACTTACAGTACACGTTAAATTCTAGCCCAGTAACTTGTATTGGTTTAAACGATGGGTCAATCGATGTTGATTTTAGTGGAGGGATAGAACCACTTAATTTCAATTGGGCTCATACTTCACTAAATACGGATTCATTAGTAGGTTTGGATACAGGTTCTTATCAACTTATTGTTACAGATAGCATAGGGTGTTCAGATACTATTTTAACCACGATTACTGGCCCTCAATTAATAACAATACATCAAATAGATACCATTAGAGAATTGTGTTTCGGTGATTGTTCTGGTCAAATGACCGTGAGCTCTTCTGGAGCATATTTTTACAGTATAGATAGCACTAACTTTCAAACAGATAGCAGTTTTAGCGGACTCTGTAGTGGAAATTATAATGTGTATTTGAGGGATTCAGCTGGATGTCAAAATTTTGCTTCATTTTCTATAATAAGTCCTCCGGAAATTATACTTGCACCCTCAAGTGACACTACAGTATGTATTGGAGGTACAGCCAATGTGAATGTTCAAGGTACTGGAGGAACAGGTGGACTAACTTATTTTACTAATAATCTTCTGTCCTCCAATAGTCAACTCATTACTCCCATGCTAGATTCTATGCTCTGCATAAGTGCTGTAGATGTAAACGGATGTAGATCTGATACTCATTGTATTAATGTAGCCATTTTCCCACCCTTACAAATTGCTTCAATCAACGATATAGACATATGTATTGGTGATACTGCTATTGTTATTGCTCAAGTAAATGGCGGCATGGGATTATCCTACAATTATAGTTGGTCTCCGTCAAATTCATTTGACTCCATCATATTTCTTCATCCAAGTTCAACTCAACAATATACGCTTACCGTAAGTGAAAATTGTGAAACGCCATCAACTACGGAAGATTTTGAAATTATTGTAAATCTATATCCGGTAGCTGATTTTTCAGCAGATATACTTTCTTCTTGTTTACCGCTAGAGACTAACTTTAATAGTCTAATTTCTCCCTCCGGTGGAAGTTGCCTTTGGGATTTAGGAGATGGAACTGTTTCAACGGTTTGTAATTCAGTTTCACATGTTTATGTTGATTCTGGATGTTATGACATTAGTTTACAAGTGATTTCTGTAGAAGGATGTACCACTATTGTAGATAAATCACAATACGTATGTGCAAGAGATATTCCTATTCCTATTTTTGATTGGACCCCTGATACATCTACAATGTTGAATACTTACGTTGAGTTTTATAATTCATCCATAGGTGCTTCGGATTATGAATGGCAGCTTGATATAAATGGAAATTTGTTAACTATTTTAGATGAGGAATTCAATTATACCTTTCCTAATTTCCAGTCTGGAACCTACCCAATATGTTTAACGGCAACTAATGATTATGGATGTGATTCGACTGTTTGCGCAGATTTAAGAATTTTTGATCATTTTTTCATTTATACACCAACTGGATTTACTCCAGGTGATTATGATATGTTAAATAATGAATTTTTACCCATAATTTACGGTGCACAGCCAAATTCATATCATCTGCAAGTATTTGATCGATGGGGTGGATTAATTTTTGAATCAAATGATGTTGGATACGGATGGAATGGAAATCATCAACAAACCGGTGAGGCTTGTCCTCTCGGGGTATATGTTTGGAGAATTACGGTAAGAGATGAATATTCTCCTACGTTGTACGACTATGTTGGAAATATTACGTTGATACGGTAGTTACTTGTTGGGGTCATTAAAAGGTCGCCTTAATATCTTTAGTGATTTGGCATCGAAATCTTTAATATAGATCCATTGGTCACCATCCCATTTAAAAGCATCAAAACTTAAATCCGTAACATACCAATCAGGAAAGTCTTTCAAATGAGGTGATGTTGGTACTAAGTGATCAAAAATGATGTAATTTTCTTTTCTAATTAAATCGTGTTTTAAAGACATGTATGATTGCTTATTGTATTGTAGTACAACTCTTTTTTTTACTTTTTTATTGGGGTATCTAAACAATGAATTTCCAAATTGCAATCTGTTTTTTTTAAACTCAAGAACTTCTATTATTTTTTTATTTGAAAACATATCATTTCCATCCCAACCAAGAAGAGTATAATAGGTTTTATTTTTTTTAACTACTGGAATTATTTTATAATACAATGCTCCAAACCATGCGTTTTCAGTTAATGTAGCATACTCAATTTCAGGTATTAATTTTTGGTGATCACGTAATTTAATAATAGTGCCATCATTTTTATTCACCCAACACTCATAAAATTGAGTTTGATTTTTTTGTTCAATATTCCAATTGTATATACGAAACGTCTCATCAGGTGACTTTATCGTACTCATATATTTTGAAAGACTATCAAATTTATAATCGAATGAAGCGGGGTGATTAATTACTTTTTCCAGATAAGATTTAAAGTGGTTATTGTTTTGATCAATTAATTGTGTGTTTTTTTCGGTTTGGACATTTCTAAGCAAGGATATTAATGTGTCTTCAAATTGTTTTAAGGTCTGCCCAACGTAAAATTGATTTGATACCAACAATGATATAGAAATAAACCACTTCATTTCTGCAAATTAATCAAAAAAAAGACCAAAGATTAATTTAGGTGTAAGCTATCTTTTTTTGCCAATAAATCAGTTTCTTCTTCTTGCCAATCTTCATCTGGCACGCAGCAATCTACAGGACAAACAGCTGCACACTGGGGTTCATCATGGAACCCTTTACATTCAGTACACTTATCGGTAACTATATAATAAATATCCATATCTACAGGTTCATTTGCCTTGTCTGCATCAACGGTGATTTTTGAATTTTTACCTGTGTAAGGGCCTTTTAATGATGTTCCTTCGGAAAACTTCCATTCAGCTCCACCTTCATAAATCGCAGTATTTGGGCATTCGGGTTCACAAGCACCGCAGTTTATACATTCATCTGTTATTTTTATGGCCATTATGTAATGGTTTTTATTTTTGTGCAAATATAGAAATTGAATATGACTACAAATAATTTTGTTGACAGAAAAGCTGCTTTGTCACATTGGGGAGCTTCTTTAAATTGGCTTTTAAAATCAGAGCAATGGAATGGATATGAAATGGGTGTTGAAGAAAGTATCTTCAATGAATTTAAAGCTGTTTTAAAGTTAGCAAATATCAAAAATCCTTGGTTTACTGATAAAATGATTCAACATTCATTATCTATTTGGGCAGATCAAATAACTCAAGAAAATCTTAATTCATGGTTAAGTTGTTATCCTGTTCCCAATAAATCATCATCAAAATCAGTATTACTCATACTAGCTGGAAACTTACCCATGGTTGGTTGGCATGACTTTATTTGTTGTTTTTTAATGGGATTTAATGTTAAGATTAAACTATCTCATAATGATGATGTGATTATTCCTTTTATGATAAAGCTTTTATCTCTATTTTCTGTTGATTTGATGAAACAGGTTGAAATTGTTGAGGGTAAAGCAGACAAATATGATATGGTCATTGCAACAGGAACCAACAATACAAACCGGTATTTTGAATATTATTTTGGAAAAAAACCACATTTGTTTAGAAAAAACAGAACATCTATTGCAGTCATAGATGAAAATACTACGGATTCAGAACTTGATGAACTTTCTAAAGACGTATTTAATTATTTCGGTTTAGGGTGTCGATCAGTTACAAAACTTTACATTAAAAAGGGTTATGACATCAATAAAATATTCAAATCTTTTTATGGCGCTAATGAAGTTATGAATCATGTGAAGTACATGAATAATTACGATTATAATAAATCTATTTATCTTTTAGAAAATATTTCATTTTTGGATAATGGCTTTATGATTCTTCGAGAAGATGAAAAACTTCATTCACCAGTTAGCGTAGTAAATTATGAGTATTATGAGAACATAATGGAATTAAACAAAAAATTGAGCTATATTCAAAACGAAATTCAATGTAGAGTTGGAATTGGAGGTATTCCTTTTGGAACTGCACAAATGCCATCCCTTTCCGATTACGCTGATGGAGTAGATACTATACGTTTTTTAATTAACAATAAAAATTATAATAGATGAACGCACAAGAAATTTATGAGAGATTAATAGAAGGTAATAAACGATACATTAACGATCAAGAAACCCCATCAAGTGATCAAGAGCTTAGAGGTTCTCTTACTGGTGGTCAACAACCATTTGCAATTGTTTTAAGTTGTGCTGATTCAAGAGTTGTTCCAGAAATGATTTTTGATTGTAATATCGGAGAATTATTTGTAGTTAGAGTCGCAGGAAATATTGCTAATAAAAGTTCCATTGCAAGCATAGAATATGCAGTTGCACATCTAAATTGTAAAATGATATTGGTATTGGGACACGAAAGTTGTGGCGCTGTTACTGCAGCCGTTAATGGAGGAGATAATGGACCTAATTTAAATCATTTAACAGATCATATTTCTGAAGCAGTAGATGCAGGACAAGGAAAAGAACTAGCTGAAGTAATAAAAATTAATGCAGTTAATAATGCAAAGGCTTTAGCATCAAATAGCCAAATAATAGCAGACGCTGTTTCAAATAATAACGTGGTAATAAAATCTGGATACTATAATTTGGGTAGTGGTGTAGTTGACTTTGTAAATTAGACTAAAAAAACCTGATACTTTCCATTTATAATTTCAACTGAAATGTGTTCTTGAAGGGTAGTTGACAGTGTTAAACCTGCCCAATCAGCCTTAATTGGAAAGGACCGGTGCCGTCTATCAATTAAAGCGATTGTTTTCATCCCAGATATTTGCATTGATGTTAAACAAGATGCCGCATGCATTAGTGTTTTACCTGTATTGAGTACATCATCAATTAAAATTACTTTTCGACTCTCTAAATTTTCAGCTGGAGCTAATTCGATATTATGGATTGCAGGTTTTTTTTTATTGATTTTTAATTCAATCAAAGATATATTGAATTGATTTGACAATTTTTCAGCAAAGTATTTAGCTAGTGAAAAGCCATTTTTACTAATACCAACTAAAACAAGGTTTTTTTCATTGAAATTGTCTTCTATGATTTGATGAGTTATGCGTTGAAGTTTTTTAATGACTTCATCATGGTTTAAAATTTGATTTTTTTCTTTACTCATTTCATGCATATTTAGAATCTAGCTACTAATTTAAGGTTTAATCTTCTCGAGGTTAAAAAACTTGGAACCGAATATTTTCTTCCACTTACATCATTAATCCAGGTATAGTTTGTGGTGTTAGAAATGTCGAGTAGATTAAACACTTCAAAAGCGATCCACATTGCATCAATTCTATGAATAATCGATTTTTGACTGTATTTTGATTTGTCTGTTGTTGATTGGATTAAATCTTTTGAAAACCCAATGTCAATTCTTCTGTATAAAGAAGATCTTAGGGTGTCAGAATATCGTTCATTGCCAGGAGGTCCGTAGGGAAGCCGTGTTCCAAATAGAATATTTATGTTCAGTTTCATTGTGCTCCACTTTACTTTTTCAGTATCCCAATCATCTGGCATTTCATCTTGGAAAAATAATGAAAATGATAATCTTTGATCCGTTGGTCTTGGAATCATGCCAGGTTCTATAAAGATGCTATCCGTTGGAACATTGTTTAACGTATATCCAGGTATTATTTTATCCCCATTCGAATTAAAATAATTATAATACCCGTCATCAATGATATCTTCTTTGGTTTGAAGCCAACTTAATGAGGCATATGACTGTATTCCTTTAACAAATTCTCCGTTTATTTTAAAATCTATTCCTCTTGCAAAACCTGTTGCATTATTTTCACCATAATAGTTGACCCTTACATTTTCAATTTCATAAGGAATAATATCATCTAGTAATTTATAGTACAACTCAGACCCTGCCTTAAATTTTCTTCCCCACATGTCAAATACCATGTCTCCACCAAATACAAAATGAATAGATTTTTGTGCTCTTATCATTGGATTTAATTCCCCTGATAAATTTCTAGCAGCTCTAAAAAAGGGAGGTTGATAGTAGTAGCCTGTTGCTGCTCTTAGGGTAATGTTTTTTCTGTAAAAAGATTGATTTTCTAATTTGTAAATAGCAGGTTTCCATTTGAAGTTTATTCTTGGAGAAAATACAGTTTGTTGATTGTATGTCCAATGATTGCCACGAACTCCAAATGTGAGTGTAAAATAGTCATCATCAAAAAAACTAGTGTCAACTGTAGATTGATTTAAGGTATCATTAAAGTATAGTTTAATTTCTTTTTGTTTCTTAAACCGAATTCGATGTTGTAGAAACCCTGTAACTCTAGAAGAATTCATAGCAGTTTGGGCATGAATAGACTTACTTAATTCAAGATATTGATACGGAATATTTACTGCATTGACATAGCCAATACTATCTTGTGGTTTTGGCGTGTTAAATCGAGATGAATCTATATAATTCCATTCATTTATATTATTGGTTACGAAATCACGCTGAAATTTAATTCCCCAATTTGTTTTATTATTGTTGTTTTTTAAATCGCCTTTATGATATATGTTATACACGTTTGCTTTCAATTCATTTCGTGCATGATTTAAAAATGCACCTACACCTCTATTATAAGCTACTTCTCCATATTCCTCACTTCCTAAATCTCGCTCTAGTTCATCCAGTCTGTATTCGCCTAATACATCGAAAAATTCCGTTTCATTAGTATTGAATGTCGATACATAGTAATTTAGATTTAATCTCTCTGTTACACGATGTTTTAACACTAAAGCACTCATCCATGTTTGAAACTGCGTGTTTTCTTGCCCTTCATAATAAACTGTAAATCTTAATGCTTCATTGATACTTCCAAAATTAGTTTGTCTATTTTCAGGTTTTACAGAGAATAAGTTGTTTGCTATACTTCCATAATAGCTTAACTTTAAATCCTCATTAATTTGGTAGTTGAATAATCCTTGAATATCGGAGAATTTAGGTTTGTATTCTCCTTTTGTGTCTAAAGCACCTAATAAATAAGCATTCGTTCTATATCTAAACCCTACATTGTAGTTAAATCTGTTGGTGACTTTGTCTTCAATTTGAAATTGTGCTCCAAGTAAGCTAGTTGTTATGTTGGCTCCAAATGATTTTGGTTCTCTGTATGTAATATCTAAAACACTAGATAGTTTATCTCCGTAAATTGCATCAAATCCACCAGCAGAAAAAAGAATGTTGTCTATCATTGATGGATTGATAAAACTCAATCCTTCTTGTTGACCAGATCGGGCCAAAAAAGGTCTATAAACTTCAATTCCGTTAACGTAAATTAAATTTTCATCAAAATTACCACCTCTTACATTAAAGCCAGAGGATAACTCATTGTTTTGGCGAACACCAAAACTTATGGAAGAAAGAAGTCCTTCAATATTTGAACTAGGTAAAGCAATGTTTGATGCATCTATGGTTGGTAATAATTCTATTGGTGAACTTCCAGGATCTATATATTCAACCTCAAGTGTTTTTAGTGTTTTAGTTTTTAAATCAATATGTAATTGAATGTCATCTTTTGTGTATATTTTTTTCTCCTCTTTTTTATAATTCACGTGAGAAAAATAGATGGATATTTTTTGATCTTTTGGAACTATTAATTGATATTCTCCTTCTTTATTTGTGGTTGTTCCTTTATTACTTTCTGAAATAGTTACGCTCACATCTTCAATAGGATTTCCTTTAATGTCCTCTACAACTCCACTTAATTTAATCGTTTGTGCTTTTAAATCACAAACGATTAAAAAGAAAAAAAGAAAAAATAAAAATCGATTAATTGTCATGCTTAATTTTTAAAATCTCCTCTTTTCCAGGCTTCTATGAATTTTGCCCATGCAATTGGATTTAGAATATTATTGGGGGGGTATTGTCCTGCATAATATAATTTACTTTGAATTTGCTGTTGTTGCCACTTGAAATTTAATCCTCCATCCATAGGAGTGAATTTCATTCGTTCATTAAGTTGAGATCTAGATAGATTTTTCATCGCTCTTTTATAGTCATCATTTGGAATTACTGTTTCTACAAAGGCTTTAGCAAATTGTTCTTTTGAAGGCCATGGGTATACAACGGCTGTTTTGAGAAGAATAGTATCTTGAAATAGAACTTGAATTAGCGAATATTTATTTGTTGTTAAAGTATCAGGGATGATGAAAGCAGAATTTTTATATCCAATGCAACTAAAATTAATGGTATCACCCTGACTTGCTACAAAAGAGAAATAACCAAAGTAATCTGATGTTGTACCTCTTTTGGTTTTTTTGTCAATAATACTACAGTAGGGTACTGGCTGTAGACTGTCCTGAGAAACAACAACACCACTAAACTGAATTAAATTAGTTTGTGAAGTGGAAATATTAATCAATCCTTGCAGTACTATTAAAGATATTATTATTGAAATTCGATGCAATTTTTTATTTTAAAGGTGTAAATTTATAGATGCTGAGTTTTAAATCCATAACTACTAAACTGTTTTTTATCATTTTTTGTGGATTGCAGTTTAATTCACAAATAAGTTATACAATCTCTAACTATAGTAATGTTGGTGATATTGCTTATAAATCAAATTTTATTCCTGACTTAAATGTTGATTTTTATGCTACTGGTCCAAACTACAATTGGGATTTTTCATCCATAATGTATTCAGGACAAGATTCCTTAGTTAATGTTGCAGTTAACCAAACTCCATTTCCTTATCAACTTTTTTTCAATAATATTTTTTTATACCCAAATCATGTTGCCAATTTTGCACAGAAAGGTATGGATATAACAAATGTGCCTAATTTACAAATTACTGATCGTTATGATTATTTTAGAACATCTTCATCTGCTTTAAAAAAAGTAGGTTTTGGTGCTAATATTAATGGTTTACCGGCTTCTGTTCGATATGACACTATAGAAACAATTTTTCATTTTCCCCTTTCGTATGGTAATATTGATTCATCTAGAGCGTATTACTTAGCCTCTGTTCCATCACTTGGAACATATGGTCAATGGATAAGAAGAGAATATGAAGTAGACGGTTGGGGTTCTTTACAAACTCCTTTTCAGACTTATGATGTCATAAGGGTTAAGTCTGTCATTAAACAAAGAGACACTTTATATATAGATCAGTTTCAATTTGGAACTACCTTTGATCAACCAGATGTCAATTTATTTCAATGGTTTAGCTTAAATGAAGGATTTCCAGTTTTGGAAGTTGCATTTCAAGGTGGTTTCCCTATACAATCTTGGTACTTAGATCAATTACATGTAGGGAATCGTCTTATGGAGGTTAAATTGGCTTGTTACCCGAATCCTACTCATGGAAAAGTCCATTTTGAATTAACAAATACGGCTTTGCGTTTTAATATTACGTTATTCGATGAGTTGGGTAAACAGATATTATCTTGTGAAGATTGTAATTCTATTTCTTTAGATTATTTAAGTAATGGAATTTATTATGCTAAAGTGTTTTCAAGCACAGCTCAGGATGTTTTTAGGATTCTAAAAAATTAGAAAATAAGAGCGCCAATTCCAATGCCAAGTGTAATGATTATTACATTTCTATATTTATCATTTGAGTGATGGTGATCCTCAAAAATTAGAAGTGTTGTGATGTGTAAAAGCATTCCTGTTGTTATCGCTAAGAATCTAGGTGCCCAATCTGAAAATAAATTTAATTGAATAATCTCTTGGCCAAAAAGAGCTCCAATAGGAGTAGTTAAAGCAAATAAAAATAATAAAGTATATTTTTTTATGAGGGAAGCCTCCATATGCGTTAGGAAAAACATCAACACCACTGCAATGGGTAATTTGTGAATCAAAATAGCTGTGAAATAAACCCAAGAAAATGCCACATGTTCGTGATCATGTACATGACTATGCACGTGGTCTAATGTATACATTGGAATACCCTCAATTAATGCATGAATACACAGACCAATAAATATAATTCCCATTTGATTATTCGTAACCTTTCCATGAAAATGAACATGTCCATGTTCTATTCCTTTTGAGAGTAACTCTAGTAAAATTTGAAGAAGAAAACCTGCTAATAGAAAATACCCTTGGTAAGGTTTATGATGACTAAAAATTTCAGGTATTATGTGAATGCAAATCAGCGTAAGTACTATAGAAACACTAAATGACAAGATGTAATTGCGGTAAGCCATGAAATATTTTCCAAATAGATCTGCAATAGCTCCCGCAGCAACAACACTTATTATTAAAATGGTTGTCAACATTTAATTAAATTAATTTCTGAGCCCACAAAATTAATCTTTCGCTGTTATTTTGATAGCTTTCTAAATTATAATTTCCAAAAGTAGAATGAATCGAATATCCAGTCTTAGCAAACATTTCTTTGAAATCATTTAAATTAAATAGTTGTACTTTTTCATGAAATTGAAATTGATTTTCACCATCTGTAATCTGAATTTTTTTTATGATAAAAACTCCAGATATGAATTTTTCAATTTTAAAATGAATATCATAAATATACTTTTCCTCTGAAATTAAATTACGACTTCTGATTATTTCTGGATTCAAGAAATCAATTAATAAAAAACCATCTTTTTTTAAATGACGATGAATACATTTTAATACGTTTAAATTTTCCTTAATCGTTTCAAAGTATCCAAAGCTGGTAAAAAGATTGAAAACGTAATCATATTTTGTAGAATGACTAAAATTTCTCATGTCATCAATGAAAAAATTCAAGTTAGCTTTCTTATTTGCATTTGCAATTTTGATGTTATTTATTGATAAATCTAAGCCATTAACAGTGTGAAAAAAAGAGCTCATTTTTAACGCATGTCTTCCTTTACCACATCCTAAATCTAAAACAGTAGCCTTAGAATCCAATTTTAGTTTTTCTATGGTGTTTTTAATGAAAAAATCTGCTTCGTTTTGACTTCTGTTTTGATAAAGTAAGTGATAGTATTCAGAATTGAACCAATCTTTGAACCATTCATTTTTTTTCACTTTGTCATTTTTTATTCAAAACTAGTATTTTAATTAAATCGATAAGGTACATTAAGTGCTAGAGCTATTAACTATTTATTATATTTGTTTCCGTAATGAATTCTGATATTTTTGATTTGTACAAGTTGATGGAAAGAGATTATGTTCTCTTGGCCTTTAAAGGATCTATCACATCTGAGCTTTTAAGCTCGGTTTTTCAAATTATGGAGTCAAAAATGGAAGACCTTCAAGATTCACCTAAAATTAGAAAACGAGTATTCAATGTATTAGTTGAATGTTTGCAAAACTTATATCATCATATAGATGAATTTGAAATTGTTGGATCACCTGAAGAACTCGCTGAAAAAAAATCAGCTATTTTTAGTATTAGCAGAACACCTGAATCTTATGATATAGTTACAGGTAACTATATTGATCAGGCTAATGTTAGTGACATTTCACAAAAAATTGAATATATTAATTCTCTTGACAAAGATCAATTGAAAGCGTATTACAAAGAGGTATTGAATAATGGAATGTTAAGCAAAAAGGGTGGAGGTGGTTTAGGTCTTATTGATATAGCAAGAAGATCAGGATCAAAACTTAATTACAATATTAGAGAAATTAGCGAAAGTTTTTCTTTCTTTACATTAACAGTTAAAATTTTAAAAAATTAGAACCATGGGAGATTTAATATTAGAAGGGTCAGCTAAAACACCAGTAGTAGAATTAAAAAGCAGTGGCGAATTACTTTTAAAGGGTAGATCTATTCCAGAAAATTCAATCGAATTTTACAAGCCCATAATTGATTGGATTGATTCATATAGTCAGTCGGTTAATGAAAAAACAGTACTTAGTGTACAATTAGAATATTTTAATACCAGTTCATCAAAGTGTATACTAGATGTATTCAAAAAATTAGAATCTCTAAGTGGTACTGACGTGCAAGTTAAATGGTTCTATGAAGAAGATGACGAAGATATGTTAGAAGCTGGTGAGGATTATGAAGCAATAATTGATCTTCCATTCGAAATGATAGAAGTAGAAGAAATTTAATTAAAACTTATTTAATTAATTTTAGGGCTGTCATCATTGACAGCCTTTTTTTTTATGAAAAATTATATTATTTCTATTGATGGTCATTCAGGGTGTGGTAAAAGTACACTGGCTAAAAAATTGGCATCAGCATTGAGTTTCACTTACATTGACACGGGTGCTATGTACAGGGCGGTAGCACTTTTTGCCATAGAAAATAATTTTTTTGATGAGAATGGAAAGTTGTCTCTAATGGCTAAAAATGAGATAAATAACCTTGATATTGATTTTTCAAAACCTGATAAAAAAGGAGAGAGCTTTGTTCAATTAAATGGAGTAGTTGTTGAAAAACAAATAAGAACTATAGAAGTTTCGGATAAAGTTAGTGAGGTAAGTAAACATGAATACATCAGAAAAAAATTAGTTATTAATCAACAAAAATTTGGTGAAAAACAAAATGTGGTGATGGATGGAAGAGATATAGGTACAGTAGTATTTCCCAATGCTGATGTTAAATTTTGGATCAAAGCATCAGCTGAACAAAGAGCGAAAAGAAGATGGGATGAATTTAAAGAAAAAGGTGAAAACATATCATTTCAAAAAGTACTTAAAAATATTAATTCTAGAGATGAACAAGATTCTAATAGAAAAGTAAGTCCATTAAAAAAACCAGAAGGAGCAATTGAGATTGACACTACCGACATGGATATTCAACAAACCTGTAATTTGGCATTGTCATACGTGAAAAAGTTATTACCATCTTAATATGCGATATTTTTTTGAGATAGCATTTAACGGTACTCCATATCACGGCTGGCAGATACAAGAAAATGCAATTTCAGTACAAGAAGTTATCCAACAAAAGTTACAACTCATCCACAAGAATGTAAAAATTCAGATAACGGGTTGTGGAAGAACAGATGCAGGAGTTCATGCTGAGCAATTCTTTTTTCATATTGATCTTCCCCTGATTGAAGAACTTGATCACTATTGTTTTCAATTCAATAATATGCTTCCACCAGACATTATGTTGAAAAAAATTCATCCAGTTCTAGAAGAAATCCACGCTAGATATGATGCAATTAGCAGAACCTATGAGTATCGTTTTTCTAAATTGAAGTCACCCTTTAATGTTGATTTTGTAACCTATTTAGCTGGTGATTTAAATATAGATCTGATGAATAGATGTTGTGAAATCATCATAGGAAAACACGATTTCACCTCATTTAGTAAAATCCACACCGATGTGAATCACTTTTTCTGTGAAGTTTTGGAAGCTAACTGGTCAAAAAAAGATGAACAAATTATTTTTAGGGTAAAAGCGAACCGATTTTTGAGAAATATGGTTAGAGCATTAGTGGGAACTATGACTTTAATAGGGAAAGAAAAAATTACTTTGTATGACTTTAAAAAAATAATTGAAGCGAAAGATCGCACTAAGGCTGGTCCTTCTGCAAAGGCTAAGGGCCTGTTTTTAACAAACATAGAATATTCAGATCATATTTATGTCAAAGGCTAAAGTTTGGGATACCTCTTTGTTTAAAAGGATATTGTTGGTTTCAAAACCACATCAATCATTACTCTTAAGGGGAGTTCTTTTAACGATTTTTTTAGCCCTTTTATCGCCTGTAAGACCTTATATTATTGGGAAGTTAGTTGGCGATTATGTTAGATTAGGTGATGAAAATGGTCTGTTGTATGGAACCCTAATAGTGATTGGTCTTCTTGTTATTGAATCTATTTTTTTGATTGCGGTTTCATACACCTCTAGTGATTTAGGTCAACGTGTGGTAAAAGATCTTAGAAATCAATTATTTGCTCACATTACTAAATTGAAATTGAAATATTTTGATCAAAATCCTGTAGGGATGCTCGTTACAAGGTCAGTAAGTGATATGGAAACTATTGCTGAAATTTTCTCTGAAGGTATTTTAGTCATCATTGGAGATTTATTAAAACTATCTGGTGTATTGATTTTTATGTTTTACATCAATTGGAAATTAACATTACTGGTTCTTATTCCAATACCTTTATTAATGATAAGTACTAATATTTTTAAAAAAGCCATTAAAACCTCTTTTCAGGAAGTAAGAAAACAAGTTTCATCACTCAATTCTTTTGTACAAGAACACATCACTGGAATGAATGTGGTTCAAATATTTAGTCGTGAAAATGTAGAAGCAAAAAAGTTTAGTAAGATCAATCTTGCACACAAAAAAGCACATATTAAAGGAATCATGGCATACTCCATATTTTTCCCTGTAGTTGAAACATTAAGTGCCTTGTCCATTGCTATTTTGGTTATTTACAGTGTTTGGTCTATCTCTTATGGAAATACGGATTATGGAACCATTACTACAGAAATGATGTCATTTATTTTATATGTACATATGTTATTTAGGCCGATTAGAATGTTAGCAGATCGATTTAATACTTTACAAATGGGAATGGTAAGCTCTTCTAGAGTATTTGACCTACTTGATAGCGATGAGATTATACAACAAGTAGAAGAAAATCAACTTTGCTCATTTAACGGTCAGATTAGTTTCAATAATGTTCATTTTAGTTATGATGGAAGATCAAAAGTTTTTGATGGGTTATCTCTAGATGTTAAAGCTGGTGAAACTGTTGCTGTTGTTGGTCCTACAGGGGCAGGTAAGACTTCCTTAATCAATTTAATATCAAGATATTATGAATTTCAAGCTGGTGAAATTTTATTAGATGGAAAAGACATTAGATCCATTTCACTTTCTTCTTTACGTTCAAATGTGGCAGTAGTTTTACAAGATGTTTTTTTATTTAATACCTCTGTATACGAGAATATAACACTTGGAAAAGATGGAATTGATTACGATGAGGTTGTAGAAGCTGCAAAAAAAGTCGGAGTTCATGATTTTATTTCTCAACTTGATGGAGGTTATGATTTCCATGTTCAAGAAAGGGGAGGTGTCCTTTCTTCAGGTCAACGCCAATTAATTTCATTTTTGAGAGCCTACATATGTAAACCAGATTTGTTAATATTAGACGAAGCTACTTCTTCAATAGATTCTGGAGCAGAAGAGTTGATACAAAAAGCAACTAAAGTTATTACTAAGGATAGAACTTCTATAATCATTGCACACCGTTTATCTACCATAAAAAATGCAGATAGAATTTTGGTAATAGATCAGGGTAAAATCATAGAAGAAGGTAACCATATTTCCTTATTGAAAAAGAAAGGTCATTATTTTGAACTTTATGAAAATCAATTCTTGAATGAAGAATCTAATTTCCAGGATTAAGGTATTTTTTTAAATGTTCTTTAGTGTATGATTTGATATCATTTTTCATCATATTTTCAGGGGTTCCTTGAAAACATAAGTTTCCACCTTCTTCGCCTCCTTCTGGACCTAAGTCGATTATCCAATCAGCTGTTTTGATGATGTCCATGTGGTGCTCAATAATAATAACATGGTGTCCTATGTTAATTAGGTTCTGTAGTGATTTGATCAGTTTTTTTACATCATGAAAATGTAGACCAGTTGTGGGTTCATCAAATATGAATAGCTTTCTTTGAGTAGTTTTTTTATTTGTTAAAAAAGAGGCTAACTTAATTCGTTGTGCTTCACCACCACTTAACGTATTGGAAGATTGACCTAGTTGAACATATTCTAAACCCACATCTTTTAACGCTTCAATTTTGGACTTTATTTTTCTACAATAGTTGTCGTTTTCATCAAAAAATGATAAGCTTTCTTCCACCGTCATTTCTAAAATTTCAGCTATGTTTTTGTTTTTAAACTGCACTTCAAGAACTTCTTCTTTGAATCGTTTTCCGTTGCAATCATCACAATTTAGGTGAACATCTGCCATAAATTGCATTGATATTGTTATTTGTCCTTCTCCTTGACATTTTTCACATCTACCTCCATCCACATTGAAACTGAAAAATCCAGGCTTAAATCCATTTATTTTAGCATGTTGCTGCTGAGCAAATAGTTGCCTAATGTCATCATAACCCTTTATATAGGTAATCGGGTTTGATCTTGAACTTTTTCCAATAGGGTTTTGATCAACAAACTCTATGCTGTCAATTAACTGATGATTTACCTCAATGCTTTTTGTATGAATAGGTTGTTTGATTCCGGTAATAAAGTACCGTTCAAAATATTTGAATAGAATTTCACCAACTAGTGTAGACTTCCCACTTCCACTCACTCCAGTAACAACACAAAAACTACCCAACGGAAATTTAACATCTATGTTTTTTAAGTTGTGTAAATAGGCACCTTTAACCTCAATAAAGTCTTTTATTTTTCTTCTAAATTTAGGTAAATCAATTTTTAATTCTTGAGTGAGGTATTTAGCTGTTAGACTATTATTTGAATTAATCAAATCTTGGTGACTGCCATTAAATACAACTTCACCACCATTTCTCCCAGCTCCTGGTCCTATATCTATAATTTCATCAGCAGACATCATCATGTCTTCATCATGTTCTACTACAATGACAGAATTGCCGATATCCCTTAATTTTTTCAATACTTTAATTAATTGTAGACTGTCTCTAGGATGTAACCCTATTGAAGGTTCGTCAAGGATATACATGGATCCAATTAATGAACTGCCAATTGAGGTTGCAAGATTGATTCTTTGTGACTCACCACCAGAAAGCGTATTTGTTGGCCTGTTTAAAGTGAGGTAATTAAGACCTACGTCATTCAAATAGGATAGCCGAGATTGGATTTCAGTAATTAATCGATTTGCAATTTGATATTCATCTTTCTCAAGTGAAATTGAATTAAAAAATTGTAAAGCATCTTTTAAACTAAGAGAATTGATTTCGCTAATTGATTTCCCATCAACTTTAACGTAATTCGCATCTTCTCTTAACCTATTTCCGTTACACAATGTGCATGTTGTTTTACCTCTGTAACGAGCTAGCATCACCCTATACTGTATCTTATAGGTTTTTTGTTCTAGGTATTTAAAATATGCATTTAAGCCCTTAAAATATTCATTGCCTTCCCAAATGAGTTTTTTATTTTCTTCATTTAATTCAAAGTAGGGATCATGAATGGGGAAATTAAAATGATGAGCGTTTTGAATAAGTTCATTCTTCCATTTGCTCATTTTTTCTCCTTTCCAACATGTAATAGCGTCTTCGTAAACACTTAAATTGGGATTAGGGATAACTAAATTAGGATCAATACCAATGATTTTACCAAATCCTTCACATGTTTTGCAAGCACCAAATGGATTGTTAAAAGAAAAAAAGTCAAGTGAGGGTTCTTGGAAAACAAGTCCATCTTTTTCAAAAAGATTATTAAAATCTTCTTCTACAGGGCTTTTATTGTTGAAATAAACAATTTTACATTTCCCTTTGCCTTCGTGAAAAGCTATTTCTAACGATTCACTTATTCTAGATTGATTTTCATCTGAAGGCTCATTCGTAACTCGATCCACAATTAATAAATCGTTATCATTAACGCCTCCTTCTTCAATTGAGGTTATTTTATGGTCTTTCCATTTTTTACTGAATCCTTGTTGTAAAAACACTTTAGCTTGATCAGAATTTGGTCTGCCTTTGGGTATTTGAATAGGAGAGCATATCAAAATTTTAGTTCTTTCTGGAAGCTGTAATATCCAATTAAGTACATCTTCTGGATAGTCTCTGGTTACTTGATTTTGACTAATAGGTGATATGGTTTTGCCAATACGAGCAAATAAAAGTTTTAAAAAATCATGAATTTCAGTAGTCGTGCCTACGGTACTTCTTGGATTTGACGAATTAACCTTTTGTTCTATAGCTATTGCAGGTGAAATCCCTTTGATATCATCAACGTCTGGCTTCTCAATTCTGCCAAGAAATAACCTTGCATAAGCACTAAGACTTTCAATATATCTTCTATGACCTTCTGCATACAGGGTGTCAAAAGCTAGTGAAGATTTGCCCGATCCTGAAACACCCGTAATGACCGTTAATTTATTCCTTGGAATAGAAATATTGATGTTTTTAAGGTTATGAACCCTCGCTCCTTTTATTTCAATATAATCTCTTTTTTCTTTGTTCAAAACAACGCTACTAGCCGGCTAAATTAACAGAATTGCTTTCAGTTTTAAATTTTGTTTCTTATATTTGAGTGTAATTTAAAATCTCTGCCTATACAACAATTCTACTTTTAACTTTTAATCAAATCGTAGAATATGTATGCTTCAAAGAGTGATGAGTTTCTAATACTCCAATTTAAATCTGGTAATGATAGTGCTTTTGATGTGATATTGTCACGTTACCAGACTAAGGTGTTTTCTTATATTATGCAGTTAGTAAAAGATTATGATCTAGCAAATGATATTTTTCAAGAGGTTTTTATCAAAGTAGTCATTAATCTTAAAAAAGAATCTTACAATCATGAAGGAAAGTTACTTTCTTGGATACTTAGAATTGCTCATAATCAAGTTATTGATTTTTTCAGAAAGTCATCTAAGATGCCCTATATTGGTAGAAACTCTGCTAATCCAGACTTTGATATATTTAGCGTTATCAAGTTGGAGGAATCCTCTATTGAGGATGTGATAATAAACGATCAAATCCTTAAGGAACTACGCTTTTTAATTGATGAGCTACCAAGTGATCAGAAGGAAGTTGTTAAAATGCGTTTTTTTATGAAGATGAGCTTTAAAGAGATTGCAGAAAAAACCAATGTGAGTATTAACACTTCATTGGGTAGAATGAGATATGCCTTAATCAATCTTAGAAAACTTATTAATGATAAAGATTTAGTATTAACAAATTATTGAAATTGTCACAATAAGTAGAGTATATGGGCGTTATTAGTTAAAACAACTAAAAGCCTATGGTATGAATTCTACTAAAAATGTTACAACTAAAAAAAACAAACCAAAAAGCGAAGTCCTTTTGTCGATAAGGTTTTTTGCTAGATCTTATAATAACAGATATTCAAAATACTTAATGAAATCTTTTGAATGGATTGAAAATTAAGATTTGAAATAATCTGAAATGATTAATTCTTTTGTTCCATGTTCCCAGTTGTAAAATCCTTCACCAGATTTTACACCTAGTTTACCTGCTGTAACCATATTCACAAGAAGTGGACAAGGGGCATATTTAGGGTTTCCAAATCCATCTTGTAAAACCCTGAGTATGGCTAAGCAGACATCTAGTCCAATAAAATCAGCTAATTGAAGAGGCCCCATTGGGTGTGCCATACCAAGTTTCATTACGGTATCGATTTCTTCGACACCTGCCACACCTTCATGAAGGGTGATAATAGCTTCGTTAATCATGGGCATTAGTATTTTATTGGCCACAAAGCCCGGAAAATCATTTACTTCAACAGGAACTTTACCAATTATTTTTGACAGTTCCATTATGGTTTCAAGTGTTTCGTTGGATGTAGAGTAGCCTTTTATAACTTCAACTAGTTTCATTACCGGTACTGGATTCATGAAGTGCATTCCAATAACCTTATCGGCTCTTTTTGTTACCGCTGCAATTTTGGTTATGGAAATAGAAGAGGTGTTGGTAGATAAAATACAATTTGCAGGAGCAAACTGATCCATTTCCTTGAAAATAGATAATTTGATATCCATATTTTCTGTGGCAGCTTCTACGACAAGGTCTGCATTAGATACTCCTTCTTTTAAATTGGTGATTTTATGAAGATTAGAAAGCGTATTTTTTTTTGTTTCTGCTGTAATTTTCTCTTTTGAGAGCATTCTATCTAGATTTTTTTCAATGGTTTTTAAGGCTCTATCCAATGCATCAGGTGATATGTCAATTAGGTTTACTTGATAACCATGTTGAGCAAAAACATGAGCAATTCCGTTCCCCATGGTGCCAGCTCCAATTACAGCAATATTTTTCATAATTTTTTTCGGCAAATATAGAATACTTTTTAACTATTTACCATCTCCCTTGATCATAATGATAGCCGTATAAAATAGAATTTTAATGTCCAATGAAAGTGACATGTTTTCTACGTATAATAGATCAAATTTTAATCGAGCTATCATTTCATCTACGTTTTCAGCATAGCCAAATTTTACTTGTCCCCAACTGGTTATTCCCGGCTTAACTTTTAAGATATGCTTGTAATGAGGTGCTCTTTCTACAATTTTATTAATGTAAAATTTACGTTCAGGTCTAGGGCCAACTATAGCCATATCTCCTTTAATGACATTAAAAAATTGAGGTGTTTCATCAAGACGAGTTTTACGCATGAATTTTCCAATTGCGGTAATTCTTGGGTCGTTTTGACTGGAAAGTTGAGGGCCACTCTGCTCAGCTTCTGTAACCATAGATCTGAATTTGTAAATCCAGAAAGGTTTGCCATTTAGACCAATTCGCTCCTGTTTAAAAATGATAGGACCTTTCGTTCCTGATTTAATCAGTAAGGAAAGTATGATAAAAACAGGAAGTAGAAATAGAATAGCTGAAATGGATAACAAAACATCAACTATTCGTTTAGTGATTTTTTGCCACGGACTCAAAATTTCAGGATTTACAGAAATCAATAATGCTCCGAAAATGGAGCTCATTTTGACAGACCCGGTTAATATGTTATACATATCTGCGATAACTTTAATACTAACATTCAGATCAGCCACATCATTTATAATGTTATTGATTTTCTCGTGTTCTTTTGGTTCTGTAGCAATAATTACTTCCTCAATTTTATATTTTTCTATTACTTCTTTAAGTGTGTGATAATCTCCAAGTTTTTTTAATCCTGTTTCCGTCATCATATCTTGGCCACCGTTTGTGGATATATAACCTTTGAAAAAGTAACCTGAAGATTTTTTAAGACTTAGAATTTCTAATAACGTTTCTTTTGCTTTATTTCTGCTGCCAATAATGAGGGTGTTAAAACCTATTAATCCATTGTGAACCTTCTTAACAATATTAGTTGTAAGCGCTATTCTTGGAATAAAGGTAAAGATGCAGTGTAGCAGTGTTAAAGCTATAATGAGATTGTAATAATCTTGATATGTATTTATTTGATCATCTAACAGAAAAGCGAAAAAGATTAAAATGATACCTAAAAATGATTGAGTTAGAGTTTGAGCAATTTCTTTAATCCTATATTTTTTATATACTGATTTGTATTGTCCCAATGCTGCATAAATTAATACCCAAAAAACAGATAAAAGTACGGTGCTTATTATGAGCTTTTGGTTAATATCAAATGGATATTTTTCTATGTACGTTTTTCTAAAAAAATTAAAGCAAATCCAAGACAAGGAGGCCGTAGCCAAATCAAAGATTAAAAAGACCAACCAAAAGTATTTTTTTTTCATGGCCTGAAGATCACTTTAATGTTATCTAATCTTACTTTGATGTTGTCTTGTTGATCGGAATTCTGTATCCTTAAATAAAGATCAAATTCAGTAGCGCTTGGGAAAAAATTAGTTGCATCAGGAATATATAGATAAGTTTTATTCCAAACGATACTATCAAGGAATTCATAAGTAGGAATAAACGTTATTAATGGTTGTCTCACGTATGAAGGTAAAATGTTATCTCGATGAAGAATACCTACTTCAAAAGGGTAATTGTTGGCGTAGTTCATCTCTATGAAAGCTGGGATATTTAAGTTTTTTGGAAATTGATTGAATTCCAATTCATTTGTTCTCATTTCAAATACTTCCTGGTTTGCATTTAGTGATATTTCCCCTATGTTAGAACCATCAAACAGGATATTTGTTGGTTGATCAGTAATAACTAAATCAGTGTCAGAATTGGAGAAGGTTTCAAATTTTGATTGAGGATCCTCAAAATCTTCTAGCCATATGTAAAGTTGATCTTCATATTCTGTTTCTGGCGATATTGAAAGAATACTATCTGGGATTAAATCAACATTTGTGATGTAGGGTTTGTAAAAAGGATATTTAGTTCTATCGACTGAAATGCCATTTTGTTTTATCCCTGGATGAAGTTTCAAGATTTGGGTTCCATCGTAATGAAGGGGAATAGTACTCGGAAGTTCATATACACCTACTATGTTTCCATCAACATATACCCAAACATCTGTAATCTTCTCGCTGGGTGATCCTTGGCTACTGTGAGTGATAGAAAAATCAAAATCTTCAACGTGGATGAAGGAAGGAATTTTTTCAGGTCTATCAAAAGTTTCGCAACTCCAAAACAAAAAGATGATTATAACCCAATTATATTTCATTAATATTATAATGCGAAAAAATCAATTTTATTGTGATTTTGAAGTTAATTTTGCCCAACTGTGATTTGTTCTGAAATTTCAATAGCTAACTGGAGTACTTTTTGTGCTGAAATGAGATCTACTTCTGGGCTCTTATTTTGATGAATTGATTTAATAAAAGACTTCAGCTCTTCTTCAATAGGGTTGATTTCAGAAGACTTTTCAGTTTGCATAACCACTTTTTTCTTCCCTTTAGCTCCTAAGTCAATGACGGGAATAAATGGCTCAGGTTCTTTTAATTCTTCTAAGCAAATGAATTCAAATTGTTTATTCAAAAAATCTACTGATATATAAGCATCTTTCTGAAAGAATCGAGATTTTCTCATGTTTTTGAGAGACATTCTACTAGCGGTTAAATTAGCTACACATCCATTTAAAAATTCAATTCTTGCATTGGCTATATCAGGTGTGTCGCTTAACACTGCAACACCACTGGCATGAATATTTTTAATAGGTGAATTAACAACATGTAGAAGAATATCTAAATCATGTATCATGAGGTCTAAAACCACAGATACATCTGTTCCCCTGGCGTTGAATTGAGCAAGCCTATGGGTTTCGATAAACTTTGGTTTGGATATTTCTTTAGATGCTAAAATAAAAGCAGGGTTAAACCTTTCCACATGTCCAACTTGCGCTTTAACGCTATGCTTATTGGCTAATTTTATTAGATTCTTAACTTCAGAAAGGGTGTGGGTAACAGGTTTTTCAATAAAAACATGTTTGTTATTTCTTATTGCTTTTTGTGCACAATAATAGTGTGATATTGTGGGGGTGACAATATCAACAATGTCACAATCTTGTATTAATTCATCTAAGCTTTCAAAAGATTTGATTTGATGAGATTTGCTCACCTGTTCCATTACATTATGATCAAGATCATAAAATCCAGCTAATTCAACAAATGATGCTTCTTTTAAAATTTTGATGTGAATTTTACCTAGATGACCAGCTCCTACGACTCCTATTTTAAGCATAACACTACCGAAACGCACAAATTTAGTAAATATTAGATTCATCTAAAATTATTAACATCATATGTTAGCAATATTTAGTGTTTAGACATTAATTATTAATGAATTGATACTTCTTTTGTGTAAATGAATGAAGCGAAATACATAGGGCTAAGAGCAAAATTAGTTGAAGATCTTAAGAAAAAAGGGATTGCAGATAAAAAGGTTCTAAGTGCCATAAATGTTATTCCCAGGCATCTTTTTCTTGATCCTGTTTTTCGTGATAAATTTGCATATGAAGATGCGGCATTTCCTATCGGTGAGGGTCAAACTATAAGTCAGCCCTTCACGGTTGCTTATCAGACTGAACTTTTAAATGTTAAAAGAGGCAATAAAGTATTGGAAATTGGAACAGGTTCAGGATACCAAACTGCTGTATTGTGTCAACTAGGCGTAAAAGTTCATTCTATTGAAAGGCATAAGAATTTGTTTAATAACGCAAAACTTTTTTTAAGTCAACATGGTTACAGGGCCCACCTTTATTTTGGAGATGGATTTAAAGGTAAACCTGCTTTTGCTCCCTTTGATGGCATCATTGTAACTTGTGGAGCTCCTTATGTTCCCAATGACTTAAAATACCAATTAAAAGTGGGGGGTAGAATGGTTATACCTGTAGGTGAGCAAGATGTGCAACAAATGAAACTGATTGTTCGTTTAAAAGATGATGTGTTTGAAGAAAAGACTTATGGGGATTTTAAATTTGTTCCTATGTTGAAAGATATAAAAAACTAAAAATCAATGACTTATAATACATTATATAAACTCTTAGTTAGATTCAATTTAATTATACTTTATTTGGTTTTATCTCCCTTTTATAATGCTCAAGATAGCACTAAAGTCAATACAGCTTACATTTCTATTGAGGGGCAAATATATCCCTCATTTAACATAGACCGTTATAGACCAAAGCTTAAATTTAGGTGCTTTTTAAATGAAAAATCAGTACTTCGATTCAATGTTGATTTTAACAGAGAATCGCATTATTTTGAGATTAGGGAGATTAATGGAAATGGAGTTGGTAGTGTTGAAAGAATAAGTGCTTTACATCACTTCTCATTTGGTTACGAGGGGTATAATAAGATAAATAAAACAGGTTTATATACTGGAATCGAAGGGATAATCGGTTTTGGAAGAAATGATGAATACGGTTCTAGAACAGATTCTCTTATTTTTATCCCCGATCAAAATTATAACATTAAAAGACCTGTAAGACAGCTTGGAATACGATTGTTGAGTGGTTTTGATCAATATTTGACCCAAAATCTGTATGTGGGTACAGAAATAGGACTTCAATTCATACAAACTAATTTTCTTGAAGGATCATATCAGATTTTAGATCAAAGTTCACAAACTTCTTCAGATGTTACTACAGTAATTCCTAAATCTAGAGAGCAAATATTTTCTTTAGGAGGAGTTGGATGTGTTAGAATTGGTTGGGTTTTTTGATCAGTTTGCAGATATTTAACATTCAATTTCGCATATGTAATGTATTTCATATATATTTGCAGCCGTTTAGCATTACAATAACTTAAATAGTGTTGATATGTATTTAGATTCAGAAAAGAAAAAAGAATTTTTTAAAAAGCACGGTAAGGGGGAGTCCGATACCGGTTCTGCAGAAGGTCAAATAGCGTTATTCACTTACAGAATTAGTCATTTGACTCAACATTTGAAAGCCAATAAAAAAGACTTCAATACCCAAAGATCACTTATTAGATTAGTAGGTAAAAGAAGAAGTCAATTGGATTATTTGAAGAATAAAGATATTGAACGATACAGAGCGATTATCAAAGAACTTAACATAAGAAGATAATCTAACTGTAAAAAATGTATTTGAGGGGACTATTGCGCTTGCGTAATGGTCCTTTTTTTGTTAAAATTAAAATAAGATAAATGAATATAATCAATGAAAAAATCAGTCTTCCTGGAGGAAAAGAAATTTCTATAGAGACTGGGAAATTAGCTAAGCAATCAGATGGCTCGGTAACTGTTAGAATGGGTGATACCATGCTATTAGCTACTGTAGTTTCAAATCCAGATGTTAAGGATGGTGTAGACTTTATGCCTTTAACGGTAGACTACAGAGAAAAATTCACTTCTACAGGTCGTTTTCCAGGTGGGTTTCTTAAAAGAGAAGCTAGACCAAGTGATGAAGAAATTTTAACTATGCGTTTAGTAGATAGGGCATTGAGACCACTTTTCCCAGATGATTTCCATGGTGATACGCAAGTTATGATACAGTTAATTTCATCTGAAAAAGAGAACATGCCAGATGCATTAGCATGTTTAGCGGCATCAGCAGCATTAGCCGTTTCAGATATTCCATTTAATGGGCCTGTCTCTGAAGTGAGAATCGCTAAAAAAGACGGAAATCATATTATAAACCCCACTTTTGAGGAATTAAAAGGTGCTGATATGGATATGGTTATTGCGGGAACATTAGATAGTATCGTGATGGTTGAGGGTGAAATGAATGAAGTGAGTGAAGCAGATATGCTTGAGGCTATAAAAGTAGCTCACGAAGTCATTAAAGATCAGTGTAATTTACAATTGGCAGTGGCTTCCAAAGTAGCAAAGGCTAACCCAAAGAGAGAATATAGTCACGAAACGCATAATAACGAACTAAGAGATAAAATTCATGCATTTGCTTATGATAAATTCTATGATATCGCAAAACAAGGTCTTGCTGATAAAAAGAAAAGAGGTGAACTTTTTGGAGCGGTTAAAGAAGAATTTAAAGCTACTTTAAATGAAGAAGAGTTAGCAGAAAATGGATTTTTATTGGGCCAATATTTTAAATCAACTCAAAAAGAGGCTGTTCGAAGAGTAGTTTTAGACGAAAAAATCCGTTTAGATGGTAGAAAAACCACTGAAATAAGACCAATTTCATGCGAAGTGGATTTCTTACCTGGATTTGTTCACGGTTCTGCTTTGTTTACTAGGGGTGAAACACAATCTTTGACTGCTTTAACATTGGGTAGTTCTTTAGATGTACAACGCAAAGATGGTGCTTTGATGCAGGATGATTTAGATTTCTTACTGCACTATAATTTTCCACCTTTCTCAACTGGTGAAGCTAGACCTATTAGAGGGGTTAGTAGGAGAGAAGTTGGGCATGGAAACTTGGCACTAAGAGCCCTTAAGCCGATGTTGCCTGGAAAAGATGTTAATCCATACACCATTAGATTAGTTTCTGATATTTTAGAATCAAATGGATCTTCATCTATGGCAACTGTTTGTGCAGGCACATTAGCGTTAATGGATGGGGGAGTTAAAATGAAAAGGCCAGTTTCAGGAATTGCAATGGGATTAATTACTGATAATCAAGGTAAATATGCAATCCTTTCTGATATTCTTGGAGATGAGGATCATTTGGGTGATATGGATTTCAAGGTTACAGGTACTGAAAATGGAATTACGGCATGCCAAATGGATATTAAAATCGATGGATTGGATTATGAAATGCTTGAAAATGCTTTGAATCAAGCAAAAGATGGTAGATTGCATATTTTAGGTGAAATGATGAAAGCTATTGATGCTCCAAGAGCTGATTATAAGCCTTTTGTTCCTAGAATAGAAACGGTTGAAGTACCAGAAGACACCATTGGAGGAATTATAGGAAAAGGGGGAGAAACTATTCAAAAAATGCAAGAAGAAACCAATACTTCTATCAGTATAGGAGATCCAGTAGATGGAATGGCAATTGTTGAAGTATTTGCTGATGATAAAGAAGGTATGCAGGAAGCGTTAAGAAGAATTAAATTAATTGCATATCCTCCAGTGCCTGAAGTTGGTGAAGTGTATAATGGAAAAGTTAAGAACATTGTGACATTTGGTGCTTTCCTTGAAATTATGCCAGGAAATGATGCCTTGTTGCATATTTCTGAAATTGCTCATGAGCGTGTAGAAAAAGTAGAAGAATATTTGAAGGTTGGAGATGAGTTAGATGTTAAACTTATAGGTAAAGATCCAAAGACTGGTAAGTTGAAAATATCTAGAAAAGTACTCCTTGAAAAGCCAGCTCCTAAGCAAGAAGCTTAGTAATTCAATTCAAATAATTTTTAAAAGCCACATTTTTTGTGGCTTTTTTTGTTTATTTTTAAAAGGATTGTAACCTAAATTCATTTTGGGTCGTTATAGTATTTTCCATTTTCAATGGTTAACATAAGCAGATGAGACAACTAAAAATTACCAAACAGGTCACCAATAGGGAGACCGCTTCCCTTGATAAGTATCTTCAAGAAATAGGTCGTGTTGATTTAATTACGGCAGAAGAAGAGGTGGAGTTGGCTAAGCGAATCAAAGAAGGAGATCATATTGCTCTTGAACGTTTAGTAAAAGCCAACCTTCGATTTGTAGTTTCGGTTTCAAAGCAATACCAGAATCAAGGATTGACCTTGCCCGATTTGATTAATGAAGGGAATTTAGGGTTAATAAAAGCTGCTCAACGTTTTGACGAGACTAGAGGTTTTAAGTTTATTTCATATGCAGTTTGGTGGATTAGACAATCTATTTTGCAAGCCTTAGCGGAACAATCTAGAATTGTTCGTTTACCATTGAACAAAATTGGTTCAATTAATAAAATCAATAAGGAGTTTTCTGCATTAGAACAAAAATTTGGACGTTCTCCAACAGCTGAAGAAATTGCTGAATCGTTGGATATCACCATTGAAGAGGTAAAGCAATCCATGAAAAACAGCGGTAGGCACTTATCCATGGATGCGCCATTATCGGACTCTGAAGATAGTAATAATATGTATGAGGTGATGTCATCTGATGAATCGCCAAAGCCTGATGTAATCCTCATGAATGAGTCTTTGAGGAGAGAAATTGAACGATCTTTATCCACCCTGACACCTAGAGAAGCGGATGTTATCCGTTTATATTTCGGATTGAGTGGTAAACATCCTATGACATTAGAAGAAATAGGGGAAAAGTTTGATTTAACAAGAGAGCGAGTCCGACAGATTAAAGAAAAGTCAATCCGTAGGCTTAAACACACCTCTCGTAGTAAGTTGTTAAAATCTTACCTAGGTTAATATTTCCATTGCTATTATTCTTTTGTTTTCTTTGTCGATAATTTAATTCTTCATCATGAGTCATCTTATTGCGCCATCCTTACTAGCTTCTGATTTTGCTAACCTCCAAAAAGAGTGTGAAATGCTTAATAATAGTGAGGCAGATTGGTACCACTTAGATGTAATGGATGGGGTTTTTGTTCCCAATATTTCCTTTGGAATTCCAGTCATCGAGTTCATTAATAAGCATACCTTAAAGCCATTAGATGTGCATTTAATGATAGTTCAACCAGAACGTTATATAAAACACTTTAAAAATGTGGGTGCCAATATCTTAACTGTTCATATTGAAGCGTCTACACACCTGCACAGAACGTTGCAAGCTATTAAGCAGGAAGGCATGAAAGCTGGTGTGGCATTGAACCCTCATACGAACGTGGAGCAGTTAGAGCCCACCTTAGAAGAAATTGATTTAGTGTGCCTAATGTCCGTTAATCCTGGATTTGGAGGTCAAGCCTTTATTGAAGGTACTTACAGAAAAGTAGAAAAACTTAAGTCCATGATAGCTAAAGCTGGTTTAGAAACCAAGATTGAAATAGATGGTGGAGTTACATCAGTCAACGCCAAGCAATTGGTTGATGCAGGTGCAGATGTATTGGTGGCTGGTAGTTTTGTATTTAAAGCCGAAAATCCAATTAAGACTATAGCAGATTTAAAACATATTTAATCGTTTCCCTCTAGGTAATCTTGTAAGTAAGCAAAGTGAGGGGTAAGCTTTCCATCTTTAGTTTCAGATGCTCTATAAATAATGTTCTCAGGGTCATTTCCTAGTAGTGGTTCCAACACGTGATCCATAAACATTTCACCAAAAGATACCGAAGCATCCTTGGGTAGTTCACACGGTAGGTTGTCCACCGCCATTACACCAATGCTATCTTCTTTGTCAAAATCTACTTCTTTTTCGCTTAGAGGATCATATCCATAAAAAGGGTTAGCTATGGTAGATGGACGAAGAGTGGTGGCTACAGGGCCATCGATATCGCAGCTTACGTCTGCTACTAAAGAAATATTCCAGTCTAGATTTTTAACATCCTCTCTTGAAAAAATAAATGGAGAACGATTATCCCAGTAATGACAGGCTACATAGACATCAGCTACGGCTGCATAACGCATAAAATTGGATGAATGACCAATAGGATCGTTGAAGAATTTAGATTTATCAAAAGATGCACCATCTTCTCTTTTGATATAATCCTCTACATCCAGTTGGGTATATATTGGCTCATTATAATTCTTATGTAGAAAATCCTCTGGTGAAACTCGTATAATATTGGTTTTTTCCAATATTTCTATTGCTCCTCCAGCTACTCTTCCGGCACCTGTTATAACTAACTTAAAGTTGGTGGGTAAGTTTAATTTAGCTAATTCACCTTCCATTTCCTTTCTATCTTCACACAAATGAGCGCTTTTAAGCTCATATCGCTTTGTTTTTAGTCCGTAACCCAATAATCCATTAAAACAACCTACAATGCCTGCAAAACGGCCAAATGCAATTAGTCTTTGACCTTTATCATTAGTTATCGTTTCCCAGTCTATGAGTTGAATGTTTTTTTCAATGATGGCTTGTAATAATTTTCTGTTGTAAGGTTGCTTTTTAAATGTATGGGAAAAGAAGAAGTATTTTTTGTTTGGTATTAAATCTTCAATGGGTACTTCTTTTACTCCTAATAACACATCACAATCAGCTACATCATCTACCAATTTAACACCTAGAGTGGCATAATCTTCGTCTTTAAATTTTCTGATGCTACTTTTCTGAACCACTAAATCTATTTGTGGATAATTCTGCATGATTTGCTGACATTGAGTAGGAGATAGGGGTACTCTTTTATCTGGTGGAGTTTTTCCTTCATTTATGATCCCAATTTTCATGCTACGAATTTTGCGACAAATATAACATTTGTTCCCATTGATAAATTAGCTAATTTTGTGGCACTTAATTTACTGGGGCCGATTTTGGATTTGACAGCAAGAGAAATGGTTAAGTAAGCATGTCGAGCGTTGTGAATGGTCTCGTTAAACACAATTCACGAGCCTATAAACGGCAATAACAACTACGCGCTTGCAGCTTAATTACAGACGTAATTAGGCCTAATCTCGCAGATAAGATCTGCCTGACAAGCTGCCCAGCTGTAACTACCCGTTCAGCGGTTATAGTAATTGGGTATCGTTGGCCTGAACTAAGTGGTGTAGCGTCTTGATGCACTGACGAAAATCTAAAAGACTAAGGATAAATTGGGGTGTTTGTGCTCAGATTTATCTCTACAATTAATCACAAACTAAGCATGTAGAAAGTTTAATTGTTCCTTGTTTGGACGAGGGTTCGAAACCCTCCGGCTCCACTATATTCCTTGATTATTTTCGAATAAATTTTTTATTCAAGGGATCATATTCTAATTCAATATCATTTAGATTTGAAAATATAGTTGACCATTCTTCATCCTTCAATTGAACTCCATATGTTCCTAACTCCATTCTTGGATAATCATTATACTCAGGGGTAGCAATTAGGCTTTCACCCTTTTCAGATAAAAAATATGTTTTTTGAAATAAATCGCCAATAATTTCATCAACAGAGTTGTAGTATAGTATTTCATGAAATTGAGCATAATATTTTTCAATTATATTAATAACTGAATTTGTATCTTTTATAAAGTCTTTAATCTTTAATTTTGGTAGCATTTTTTCCTTTAGTATAGGATGAATACTATCTTTTGATATTTCGTAAAAAGATATTTTATGAAAACACGTCTGCATATCACATTCACAACAATTAAGGAAAAGAGTTGTTGAACTATCTGTATTTTTAAAAACTTTGGCTTGTTTTACTATATACTTCTCAAAATTTTCTTCAGGTTTTTTAAATAGTTCATAATATCCATATTTTACATCTACAATTGAATCCCAAGGTTTTAATTCACCTGGTAGATAATCAACACCAAAGGCATTGTCTTTCATTTCTAATGCCTCAAGAACATTGACAGGATAAATAGGGGTCTTATTATTTAAATTAGGTTCTTCTTCTTCCAAATTACTTGTGGAATCTTTTTCCTTTAGAATGGAATCTTCAAAGTTTGCATTGGTACTGTCTATAGCTTTAAGATTAATCGATTCAATAACTGATTTTTCATTGAGTTGTTCATTATTCTGACAAGAAAAAAGAATTGAAATTTGAATAAGTATGAATATTCTTTTCATAAGTAAGCAATAAATATAAAAAAACTAACCAGCAGCACCATTTTCTCGAAATTCAAAATCACCATTTTCTTTTTTTGTAAAAATGAAATAATAACAGCTTAAAAAGGGTAATTTTATTTCCGCACCTTGATAAGTTGATCTTAATGAAATATAATTTGAAATAAATCCATCATCAAGTATGACCATATATAATTCTTCCTCGTTTTTATATTTATCTAAAATTGATTTTCCATGAGTTTTTTTAATTTGGAAACAAACAAAATCATTTGATTTTAGTAATCCTTCTTTCAACGCCTGGTTAATTATGGATTTTAATTGAATATTAATTTCACTTGATAATTTTAAAACTTCATTATTGGGAATTATTATAGCGGTTGCCATAACAGATTCATGAGAATAAATAGAGTCTTTTTGTGAATTATTCGTTTGTACAATCAAAGAAGAAACTTCATTTGAGGATTTTTGCACTTCCAAATTACAATTAACTAAAGTAAATAGTAAGCAAAATAAGATTATAGGGTTTGATTTTTCTATCATTAATCAAATTTATAAATCAATATGCAAATAGATGTATATAGGCGCATTTTATGTTATTAAATGTTTGACCTATGTTTGACCTCCGGATTTTTACTTTTGTAACTATCTGGAAATAAACAGGTTACAAGTAGGGTTCGAATCCACTTGTGGATCATGGAATAAACCCTCCGGCTCCACTTATTAATTCTCTCGAAGAAAACGACTATAATTTACAGATAAAGTAGCTTTTAAACTTACAGTAAGGCAAATTTTCAGAAGCTAGTAAGGTCTAATGTGTTACACCAATTTCTTATTGCTTCCCTATCTGAATTAGAGATATTACTATGATCATAATCAGTTGCATTTTGAAAAGGTGATGGCATTACTAATTCATCCAATGGATAGTTTTGGAAATGATCTGTACATTGTGGACGGTGGCATGAAGTACAAGAATTTTGAATATTAGTGGTATGTGGTTGTTGCCATTCTTGACCAACTATTGAGTAATTGGAAAGGCCTGTAAAGGGAAGAAGTAATTCTGATGTATCCATAGGGTTTTTTAATTGATCTACTGCTGGTGTATGCAAGAATGGACTTGCCATATGGCAATTTACACAATTGAATTCACCTGCTAATTGACTTGGTCTTCCCCATAAGACATTGTAATTGGCGTCACCCGGCCTTGGTACAGCTGTATTAATTGGGTCAAAATCATCAATCTCAAAAAAACAAGTTTCACCAGTTGAAAACTTATGACCAATAACACCTAATCCACTTCCTCTGAAAAATGTAATAAACACTACATCATTATTTTCAGATCCATCAGGATTTAATCCTCTATAACGTCCCATTCTATTTCCTGGGTCACAAGGAGCATTAAAGGCGAAAGGATGGTCACAATCACTGGAATTATCGCTTGCATGAGTTAATGGAATTCCATTTTTGGTCATAGGAATTTCTAATGCATCACTGTATTTAAATTCAGGTAGAGATCCTAAAACAGACTCACATTCATAGGCATATTCAAGTGCGGTTCTCTCTAATTCACTTTTCTTTTTTTTACAAGATTTAAGTGAGATGGTAACACCTAAAAATCCAAGAATAAATAAGGTTAAAAAGAATCTTTTACCCATATTTTACCAACGTTTATAATTCTATTTTATTTTGTTAAATGTATTTATTATTTATTCTTAATAAATATATGCAAAAGATAAGTAGGGTTATATGAGCACATTTAGCGACTTATAATGTTTGACCTCCGGATTTTTTAATTTGTAACTATCTGGAAATAAACAGGTTACAGGCAGGGCTCGAATCCACTTGTGGATCATGAAATAAACCCTCCGGCTCCACTTAGTAATTCTC
>JAYPVI010000003.1:0-276974 GCA_038134525.1 Crocinitomicaceae bacterium | reverse complement strand
AGTCATAGATGACTCCTTTACCTGTTGAAGACCCCCAATAATTGTACCAAGAATACGGCCCTCCATATAACCCAATATCATTTCTAGTCATATCAATATCAAAATAACGAATACCGGGATGACCTGCATCACTTGATGATGGAGAAGAAGAATAATTATTGAAATACAATGAATGATTCATGAAGTTATTATTTCCGCTAACCCCATAATGACCGAGATGGTAATTACCAAAGTTGTTGTATAAAACGTTAAGAGAGAGGTGATTATCATGTGTAATATTATAATTTGGTAAAGCAATATTCCTCAACCAAAAACTATTATTTAATATTGAAATTTCAGAACTATTCGCACTAGTATTTACATAAATGTTTGCATTTAATCCAATGTTCGTGCTTTGGGTGTTAGTACGATTTGAGTAGAAGCTATTATTTATTATGTAGTTAGTATTTGTAGAGTTAATAGAACCATCTATGATAAGCTGATGTTGAGAATTTGAAGTTTGTGCCGCAGAAGTTGAATGATAAAAATTGTTATTTGCTACTAAGTAACTTCCATTCAATCTAGAAGATTCTAAAGTAATAATTTTGTTTGCAATTATTTTACCATTAACATTTGAAATAAAACCCTTAATATCGCTAGCAATTATTTTACCATAATCAAACTCTACTCTTCTGTCTAATTGATCACAGAATAAAACATTGGTTTCCACATACCTATTACGTGAATCTATACCTGCAGCTAAAATTAATTTAGAGTCAATAAAATAAAACTTACACAAACTGCTTGAATCTGCTGTTCCGCTATTAAAAGACAATGCATGTACCTCTGCACCAACTAACTTAATTTCCTTGTTGGCATTTGCAATAATGGTTACTGTTCCAATTATAGTAAAAGCAGTGTCAACTGCAGTACTCACAATTTCTAACGATTTATCGATGCTAACAGATTCAAAAATGGGGATATTGGGTTCCAATAATATTCGGTCACCATCATTAGCTGCATTAATAGCAGCTGCCAAAGTAGCATATGTATTTGGTGCTCCTGTATTATTAACTAAAAGGTCGGTGGCCCCTAATCTTACACAAAAAAATAGGGACATTAATAATATTGCGTGCTTTATCATAATTAAATATTAAATTTTAAACTACCACCCTACAGCATCTTTATCTTTGTTACAAGATGTGAAAAGAAGTATGAGAGTAAACGAAAGGGAATATTTTTGATCATAATAAAAAGTTTGAAATACAATTTATGAAAAAAAAAGTGTCAGGAAAATTTATTTTTATTAGCCAATTGTCCACAAGCAGCATCGATGTCTTTCCCTCTACTCCTTCTTATATTTACTATCACCTTATTTTTCTCTAAATAATTAGCAAAGGCGTCTACTTTTCTTGGGTCTGCTTGCTGATATATACCTCCATCAATGGGGTTGTATTCAATAATATTCACTTTAGAAGGGAAATTAGATGCAAAATCAACTAATTCTTTGGCGTCTTCCAGCTCATCATTGAAATCTTTAAAAATAATGTACTCTAATGTAGGTCTCGAATCTGTTTTTGACGAAAAATACTGCATAGCTTCTTTTAATACGGCAAGATTATTGGTCTCATTAATTGGCATAATCTTATTGCGCTTTTCATCATTGGCTGCATGAAGAGATAATGCCAAATTAAATTTCACATCATCATCAGCCAGCTTATGAATCATTTTTGCTATTCCTGCTGTGCTTACCGTAATACGTTTAGGAGATATACCTAGCCCTTGCTTAGAAGTGATTTTATCAATGGAAGAAATTACACTTTTATAATTTAATAATGGTTCTCCCATACCCATAAAAACAATATTTGATAAAGAGATATTGTATTCTTCTTTCGCTTGATTACTGATCATGACCACTTGATCATAGATTTCATCTGGATTCAAATTTCGAACTCGTTTTAATTTTCCCGTTGCGCAAAATGCACAATCTAAACTGCAACCTACTTGAACAGAAACACAAGCCGTCATTCTTTTTTTAGTTGGAATTAATACCCCTTCAATCACAGCATCATCAGCTAACAAAAAAGCATTCTTTATGGTACGATCATCGCTTTTTTGAGCTTCACTTAACTTGATGGCATTAATAATAAAATGTTCATTTATCAATTCTCTTAATGAAATAGACAAATTAGTCATATCCTTAAAGCTAGTTGCTCTTTTTTTCCATAACCATTCATGTATTTGCTTAGCTCTAAAAGGCTTTTCACCTAAAGCCACCAACTTTTCAGTTAGCTCTTCTAAAGAGAGTTGTCGTATATCTATCTTTTCGGACATAAAATGAAAAAGCCTCGTTTTCCGAGGCTTTCAAATTAGAGAATTAACATGGCATCACCATAAGAATAAAATCGGTACTTTTCCTTTATCGCTTCTTTATATGCTTTCATCATAAGATCATGTCCACAAAATGCTGAAATCATCATTAATAAAGTTGATTTAGGCATGTGAAAATTGGTAATTAAGGCATCAGGAATACTAAATTCATAAGGAGGGAAAATAAATTTATTAGTCCAACCACTATACGGTTTTATTTGCTTATTAACTGTTACAGACGATTCTAAAGCTCGAGTACATGTTGTGCCAATAGCACAAACTTTTCTTTTGTTCATTTTTGCAAGATTTACCAAATTGGATGTTTCTTCACTGATATACAACTCTTCAGAATCCATTTTATGTTTTGTTAAATCTTCTACATCCACAGGTCTAAATGTCCCTAGGCCTACGTGTAACGTAACCGGTGCAAACTCTATTCCTTTAATCTGTAATCTTTTCACTAGTTGTTTACTAAAGTGAAGGCCAGCAGTTGGAGCAGCTACTGCACCTTCATTCTCAGCAAAAATCGTTTGATACCGATCCTCATCTTCAGGAACTGGTTCTCTTTTTATGTATTTTGGGAGGGGAGTCTGACCTAAATTTGTGATGGTAGCTTTAAACTCTTCGTAACTTCCGTCAAATAAAAATCGTAGTGTTCTTCCTCTTGATGTAGTGTTATCTATTACTTCTGCCACTAGCTCATCTTCTTGACCAAAATATAGCTTGTTTCCTATTCTAATTTTTCGTGCTGGATCAACAAGTACATCCCATAATAAACTCTCTCTATTTAACTCTCTAAGTAAAAAGACTTCAATTTTAGCGCCTGTCTTTTCTTTATTCCCATACATTCTAGCAGGAAACACCTTAGTATCATTCACAACCATAACATCACCGTCATCAAAATAGTTAATAACATCCTTGAACATTTTATGTTCTATTTTACCAGAATCTCGGTGCACTACCATTAATCTAGATTCATCTCTTTGGTCTGCTGGAAATTCTGCGATAAAGTTGTTTGCTAAATCGAATTCAAATTCTGATAACTTCATGATGTATTTTTAAATGAGGGACGAAATTAATAAAAATTATGATGTCTTTATGATATCAAGCCAATCCTGAACTGATTTAGCATCAGATATCTGGAATTTACCTGAAGATATTCTTCTTAATTCCGTTAAATGAGCACCACTTCCCAGTGCCAATCCTATGTCTCTAGCTAAGGATCTGATATATGTTCCCTTTGAACAAACACATTCAAAGTAAAGTATGTTTGCATCAAACAATGATAATTTTAAATTAAAAACAGTTATAGGCTTTGCCTCTAATTTAACATCAACATTAGCTCTTGCTAGTGTATAAGCTCTTTGACCATTAATTTTTTTAGCAGAAAATAACGGTGGCTCTTGTAAAGAATCCCCAAGAAATTTTGCTTGAATTTTACCTAAAATATTTTCGTCCAATAATGGGACTTCATAGGTCTTGTCTATATCAGTTTCTAAATCAAATGAAGGCGTAGTTGCACCTAATTTAATTTTGCCTGTATATCCCTTTTTTTCATTTAAAAATTGATCAATTGACTTGGTCATTTTTCCAGTACAAATTATCATTAAACCTGTAGCTAATGGATCTAATGTCCCAGCATGACCTACTTTTATTTTTTTAAGCCCATACTTTTTTTTAATCGTATACCTGATTTTTTTTACCACATCAAAAGAGGTCCAATTAATTGGCTTATCAACAATTAAAGTTTTTCCTTCTAAATAGGGATTATGATTCATAACATAGACCAAGTTAATGTGATAACAGCTACTACCACACAATACAAAGAGAAGTACTTTAATTGACTTTTCTTGACTAGCTTAATCATTAGTTTACATGCAAAAACACCTGTTATTAGAGCTCCCAAAAAACCGACCAATAATCCAATCACATTCAATTGCTCTACTAAAAAAGCACCGTCCAAAATATCCTTTGCTATTTTACCAAAAATTAAAGGAATAACCATCAAGAAAGAAAATCTTGCTGCTGATTCCTTATCAACACCCAACATTACTGAACTGGCAATAGTTGCACCTGATCTTGAAATACCAGGCAGGATAGCAATAGCTTGTGCAATACCAATAAGCACACTATTCTTGTAACTTACATTTTTTTCTGTTGGTTTAGATCGATCTGCTAATAACAAAAGCAAAGCCGTAATAATGAGCATCAATGCGACCAATATCAATTGCCCACTAAAAAAAACCTCTATATGATCATCAAATAACACTCCAACAGCTGCAGCTGGAATCATTGATAATATAATTTTATAGGAAAAAATACGTTGGGTTGAATCTTCTTTTGTAAATAACCCTTTTATAATGACTAAAATTTCTTTTCTAAATACAATTAATGTACTTAAAGCAGTGGCAAAGTGCAAAACAACAGTCGTCAACATGCTTTCGTTTGATGACCAATCAAATCCAAAAAGAGCTTTTGCTATTTCAAGATGTCCGCTACTGCTTACCGGTAAGAACTCAGTAAGTCCCTGAATTAGACCAAGAAAAAAATTGAATAAAACGTCCAAGAATTAGTTCTTTTTCATTATGCCATACAGCACTATTCCATAGCCTAAAATAACTAGGAATGGAGCTAATGTTATTCTTCTGAAAGAAAACAATTCCTCTTCATTAAAAACATTTGGATCATCAGATCCTCCTCCAGACATTAAAATAAAACCCACAAGAACAACCAAACAACCGGCAATTATATAGCGATAGTTTTTTCTTTTCAATACCATATTTTTCTTCTCTTCCATAATTTAATACAATTTTTCTGACTTAATCCAGATGTATTTGTTTAGCGCAAAATAAGTTGAAGTAAAACTAATAATGATACCTATTAGTAATATTCCTGATGCAATAATACCAAATTCCACTAATTCTTTTTGTAGCAATTCATTATTCATGCTTAAACTAACAATAATTGATGGATTTAAATTTATGAATAAATACCATATTGAAACTAAAGCAGTAATAGCTAACATGCCTGAAATAAATCCTTGATAAACTGATCGATATAAAAAAGGCCTTCTAATAAAAGAAGATTTTGCCCCAACTAATTGCATTGTACGCAATAAAAATCGTTTTGAAAATACTGCTAAACGGATTGTATTATAAATTAATAATGTGGCTACTAATAGAAGTGTACCTGATAAAAACAACATGATTAGTTCAAAATTTTTAAATACTTTTCCAATCTCTAAAAATTGTGCTTCATTGTAGGCTACTTCAGCAATAATATGTTCGTTTCCTTTCATAATTGACTTCGTAAATATTGCAGCACTATCGGGGTTCACATAATCAGCTGTTAAATTCACATGTATCGAGGTAGGAAGCGGATTGACGCCATCTAATATTTCGAAAGCATCTTCTCCTACCTGTTTCATCATGATTTTTTTAGCATTTTCTTTAGAAACAAATGTGGCTTGTTTTACCATTTCCTCTTTGGATTTTAACTGTTTTTCAATCATTTTAGCCACTTGCGAATCCACATTTTCATGAAAAAGTATATCTAAGCTTAATTGCTCTTTTATTTCTGATGACTTTTTGCTTGCAGTCCACATAAAATAGATAAACAAACCAAAAAGCGTTAACAATAAAGTCATGCTAAAAACAGTTGATATTTCGGCAAGTATATTTGATCTGTGTTTTGATTTGAGCATGACCATAAATATATTTTAAAAAACAAACATAATTTGACAAAAAGGACGATTCAAATTCGAAATAAAGTAATACCATATATTATTAGGTTAATATCTTATATCATGAATTTGACAAACAATATGGTGTTAATTAAAAGGATTAAATTCTTAATTTAGTCGATAAATTCTAAAAAAATGAAAAAACTATTTTTGATACCATTAATCGCCTTTTTTTTTATTCTCTATTCCTGTTCTTCTCCTAATTCAGAAACCATTGAAAGTAGCTCACTGTCAGATCCTATAGTATCTACGACAGAATATGCATTAAATGAAAATCAATACATCACTTGGAAAGCAAAACACAATGATGATACTGCTTTTGCTTATACGAGTAGATTAATAATTAGGGATGGTTCTATTAATACTGAAGGGCAAAATATTAATAGAGCAAAATTCGCATTTGATATCGCATCACTAGCAGACACAAATTTACCTAGTAATCTAATTAAACACCTGAAGGGTGCAGATTATTTTAATGTATCTGCCTTCCCTTTAATTACTTTTTATGTAAATGAAGTTGCAAATGGTATAGCAACTGGTGAACTTTCAATTGTTGGTATCAAAAAAACAATTGATTTCCCCGTTTCGATTGAATTGAATGACAAAGCTTTTAATGCCAAAGCTGAATTTGATTTAGACATGCTGCCGTTTGAATTTCCTCATTTAGTAAAAACACATCAAAAAACTCCTGAGGAAAAGAAAAGTGGGCCAAGTAATATCGTCAGTATTTCATTTGATATTTCTGCAACACCACTCAATTAGATGGTTCTGTAAGTATTTGGTTAAATCTGTAAGTATTTGGTTAAAGCTGTAACTTTTCTCACTTTAATTAGTTAATAAAAGACTAACATTGCATTTAACTAATGCTTAAATTAGTATAAACTTGTTGTGTCCATAGATTAATGTCATGAAAAAAATTATAACTACTAGTATTCTTTTAATTTCAATATTTTGCAGTAAAGTACATTATGCTCAGTGTACAAATGGAACTGTTATGTGTACCTCTTTAACTGCAAGTTCCGACACCCTTTGTAGTCCTGGAAATATTACGATTACTGTAGACGATGGGACACTTGGACCAGGATCTGAATGGGAACTTTACACTGGATCTTGCGGAGGCACCTTAGTAGCCACTACTGCTACTAATAGCTTTATTAACATACCTGTTACGGCAACAACCACTTTTTATTGCAAGGCGGATTCATGTGATATTAGTAACTGTATAACCCTTGAAATTGTATTGGCTAGCTCTTCAACTGATCCCACTTCATTAGAAGTTTCAAATGACACTCTGTGTACTGTAGGAAATGTCGATTTTACCGTCAATGGTGGCTCTCTTGGTACAAATGGCTCTTGGGATTTATTTGCAACTTCATGTAGTGGCACTCCGATTGCTAATTCATTAAGTGGAACATTTAGCAGCATTCCTGTTTCAAGTTCTGATACGTACTTTGCAAAAGCAAGTGGTTATTGTAACTCTACATCTTGTGTAAGTGTTGATGTACTTTTTGCCACCTCTTCAGTTAATCCTGTAAATATAACCAGCACTGACACTTTAATTTGTCAAAACAATAATGTTATTCTCAACGTAAATGGAGGTTCTTTGGGCACAAATGCACAATGGAGTTGGTACGATGATGTTTGTGGTGGAAATTTAGTTGGACAAGGAAATTCGCTTAATATAAACCCAACATCAACTACGACTTACAGTGCAAGAGCAGAAGGGTATTGTAATAATACATTGTGTGAAAATATAACCATTCATACGTATCCCCATTATATAGATTTGGACTCCATAAGCGTAGATTCGGTATTTAATGCTACTGATTCCATTTGGTACATCCCAGATACAATTTGTCCCCAAAGTTCCCTGAAATTATTTGCTCATTACTCTGGGATTTTCCCTGATGGGTATTCAATAACTTGGTATGAAAATTCTTGTGGCTCTACTCCAATTGGGGTAGGTGACTCTATAGTTGTATACCCTGATTCTACGACTACCTATTATGCTAGAGTTATTGGGACATGTGGAGCATCTTTATGTCAAAATAAAAGAGTAATTACCAGAAATGGATCATTAGCACCTGTTAGTATAAGCTCAAATACCAATAATTTCTGTACTGGCGGCTCAGCTACATTATCTATTGTTGGTGGACAACTAGGAGCTGGTGCTCAATGGTCATGGTATAATGGAGCCTGCGGAGGTTCCTCCATTGGAAATGGAAATTCCATTTCTGTAACTCCTACGTCTACTACAATGTATTACGCTAGAGCAACAGGTGGAGTATGTGGAAATACTGCTTGTACAAATATTTTAATAAATACTTATGATCTTAATGTCTACCATAGTCCTTTGGATTCTACTTGCGAAAGTTCAGCTATTGTACTTTCGGGAGGATTTCCTACTGGAGGATCCTATTCAGGAGTAGGAATTTCAGATAGTCTATTTGACCCAAGTATTGCTGGAATAGGGACTCATACCATAACCTACACATATACAGACAACAACAATTGTACTGACTCTTCACAAGTAGAGATTACAGTACTTCAAAACAATCCAGATCCGAATGTTTTAACGGCATCTTATTATGAAATATGCAATGGAAATTCAAGTGATATTTCTTTAGACACATCAAGCAGTTTATCGCCTGGAAGTGTATGGGTATGGTATGAAGGAACATGTGGGACTGGTGATATTATTGACACCACACAAAATCAAGATACACTATGGATTAACCAGTCTACAGGAACCTTCAGCAGCACCAATAAAATCACTGTAAGCCCAACAACTACTACCAACTATTTTGTAAGGTCAGAGGGTGGAATGTGTCCTCCAAGTAATTGTATTGGTTTAACTATTGACGTCTACACTCTTTCTTCTCATTTGGATGAATTTGAATCTATCTGTGGGAACGCTACTCCCGAATTTGAACTTTTGGGTGGTGAACCCTCTGGTGGTATTTATTCTGGAACTGGAGTGTCGAATGGCGTTTTCTATCCTAATATAGCAGGAGTTGGAACTCATGCTATAACTTACACATACACTATTGGCTCATGCATCGCTACCGATACAGAAAATATTACCATTTCATCAAGTCCCATCACTATTCAATCATCAATTGAACAAGAAAGTTGCGCTGAGGGTGGGGTTATGATTCATGCACATCCCATGTTTGGAGCTGGATATTATAATTTTCTTTGGTCTGATGGGAGCTTAGAAAACCCTTTAACATATGCAGAAGCAGGAGACTACAGTGTTTTAATTTCTGATGCTAAAGATTGTTACTCTCTATTAGAAAATATTGTTGTTGATAGTAGCAAAACATGTATTGAAATGACTAATACTTTTACCCCCAATAATGATGGCATAAATGATACTTGGAATTTAGATTTTTCTAACTACAATGAAGTTAATCTTGTCATTTTCAATAAATGGGGAAGTGAAATCGTTTCATTTAATGACTTAGTTTTTAGTTGGGACGGTACTTTTGAAGGAAATGATCTTCCTGCCGGTACTTACTATTATATCATTCAGCTTACCGAGAGTACAGGAACTGTGATTAATCAATCTGGACCAATAACCATAATTAGATAAAATGAAAAAAATATTTATACTATTTGGAATATACTTTATAAGCACAGCAATAATTGATGCACAGCAAACAGCATTAAATAGCCAATACTTATACAATGACTTTGCAATTAATCCAGCTGTTGCTGGATCCAAAAATTATTCCCCTCTTTCTTTAAGTGTAAGAAGGCAATGGCTTGGAATAGATGAAGCTCCAGTAACTCAAAATTTAATGCTTCATGGCTTTCTTGGACAACACACTGGTGGTGGAATTCACCTTTACAATGATGCATCTGGGCCATCAAAAAGAACAGGTCTTGGCACTTCTTTTGCCTATCACATAAAAACAGGTAAATTATCCAAATTATCATTCGGATTTTCAGGCTCAGTCACTCAATTTTCTATAGATAGAGATCGATTAATCACTCAGGTTCCTGGTGATATAGCAGTTTTGAACAGCGTAAACCATGTCATTGCAGACGCAAACTTTGGAATACTATGGAAAGGAGACAGGCATTTTATTGGTGTTTCAGGATTTAACTTAATTGAAAACCAATCCAATATTAATGCGCTAACCAATCCCGTTAATAATTCATTAGAACGTATTTTTTACGCCCATGCTGGATACAATTTCAAGGTTGGTGCAGTTGTAGATATTCAACCCTCAACTATTTTTAGATATATGTTAAATACACCCTACCAATTTGATGGGAATCTTAAAATAACTTTAAAGGATGCTTATTGGATTGGGACTTCATATCGTCATCAGGACGCTATTGCAATTATGGGTGGTATTGAAATAGGAAATATTATGTTTGGCTACACCTATGACATAGGTATTTCAGAAATAAAAACGTATAACGATGGTACACATGAAATTTTCTTAGGAATGAAGCTCAATCGCGATGACAATGCGAAGACTCCATGGAAAAAGAGAAATAGAATTTATTCAGGATACAGTACAGATAGTTAATGATCAACTGAATGATTAAGTTTACAATATCGTATTTATTCCTCTTTTGCTGCTTATTTAGTTTCGGGCAATCAAAGTTAGCTGACATCATGTATGAAAATTTTGAATACGAGTTAGCGGCCGAACTATACAGTAAAGAAGATTCATTATCTAATAAACAAATCAAGCAATTTGCCTATTGCTATTACATTAATAATAAGTTTGAAGAAGCTATTCCATTATTTGAATCTGCGCTAAAAACAGACAGTAACAATTTCCAACTGACTTTTCATTATGCAGATGCGCTAAAAAGTACAGGAAGATATTCTTCAGCTCAAAATGCATTATTACCATTATTGGCTTATGATACTACTAATCAAAAGTTACAATTATTAATGCAATCTATTGATTCCTTGAAAAAATGGGACACCATTAAATTTTTTAAAAAACTAGCTGAATTTGAGTCTTTAAACTCTCCTGCTGCAGAATTTTCACCCTCTTTTTATGATGATGGGATCTACTATATTATTGAAAAAGGAGATGAAGATATTTACAATAGTAGAAATATTAATTTAATTGAAAACAACGATTCATTAAGCCCTAAGGAGAAAAAAGATTTTTTAAAAACGTTAGAAAAATCTTTGGCCTACGGAACTGTAATTAGTCCAAGAACATTTCTTTACAAAATGCCACTTGATGTTTCAATGTTATTTAATGATTACAGGAACATCATTCCGGCAGAGTCATATGATAGTGCTCAATTATATGTCACGCACAAAGGATTTAATATAACCAGTTATGATCAAAGTTTCAAAAAAGATCAAGTGTTTTACACAAGACACCCTGTTACAAACAATTGGAATCCAAATACCTCTATGAACCCATTAATGTTCAAAGGGAAACATCATAAAAAGAAGCCAAAGTTGATAAAACGAAGGAAAATCCCAGTACTATTTTTACCTAACACTTTTGGTTCTGGAGAAGTAAGTGTAACTGACGATGGCCAAACAATTTATTTCGCTAGTGATAAAAAGAGAGGATATGGAGGTACTGATATTTACATGTCACATCAAAAAAAATCTGGAAGATGGGGGCGTGCAATTAATCTGGGACCACTTGTGAACACCCCTTTCAATGAAGAATCTCCTAGGATTTATGATGATAGTATTTTGTTTTTTTCATCTAATGGGTGGCCTGGTTACGGCAAGGCAGATATTTTTAAATGTAAAATTGTTGACGACAGTGTTAATTACGTTACACACCTTCCATACCCTATAAATTCTAGTGGCGATGACATTCACTTTATTTTACATCCATTTGATGAAAGTGTAGCAATTTTAAATTCTGATAGGTCTAAAGGAACTGGTGATGAAGATATTTATTTTGCTCATATGATCCCCATTGAGCCTTATGTTAAAGGGTATATAAAATCACGTAAAGACAGTAGTGTTTTAAAAAATAGTTTTGTTCGTCTATTAAATAAAAATAGCTATGAATTAAACCAAACAACTACAGCCATTAATGGAAAATATCGTTTCTCACTTCAAAGAGGTGATTCTTATGAAGTTTGTGCAACAAAAGTGGGCATGTCTGGTTGCATTCAAGTAGATGCTGATTATACGTTATTCCGAAATGAAAAAAAGGATATTTTTTTAGACTCAGCCACAACAATTCAAGGCTACGTGGTGGACGAGAACAATACAAAGGTACAGGGAGCAAAAATAGAATTTTCGAATAGTAAGGATGAGCTTTTAACTACCGTTTTTTCAAGAGAAGATGGATTTTTTCAAATTGACTCTAAAGGTTTTGAAGACTTTTTCATTTTAGCTCAAAAAGAGAGAAAAATAGGGTCACTAAAACTAAAAATTACACCTAATTACAAAACTGATTCCTTATTGAAAATTAAAATCATTAATAATACTGCTATAATTAATGGGATTGTTTATGACACAAATGGCCTTCCATCTGATAACGCAGTTGTAAGACTTTTGGATTCCAACAACGTAGAAGTAGAACGTATAACAACTAAAAAAGATGGGTACTACGAACTTTCTATGACAGCTATGAATAGCTATAGGCTTATTGCAACTAATTATGGGATGGCAAAAGACACTCTGTTAAATGTAAATGAGCATTGGGGAAGTGTACAGAATAAAGATCTATACCTAGAAAGTCACATTACAGTTCAAGGATATACCTATTTCAAAGACACTAGTAAGATTATTGATGAAGTGGCTGTAGCTGTTGAAAGTGGTTTTGATTCAAAGTATTTGACAGTTTACTCCGATAAAAATGGTTTTTTTCAATTCCCATTATTTAACGATTCATTACTCTATATGGATGGAACAAAAAGAAAATTGAAAGGAACTACAACAGTAAACATTGATTCTAATTTTAATACAGCCGATTTACATGATATTATTTTACACCGAATATTTACAGATGCGCATGGTGTCGTTATTTATTCTAATGATAGTGTTGCGAAAAACATTACAGTAGATTTAATAGACAGAAATGGTAAAATTGAAGCAGAAACAGTTACAGATAGCTTAGGTCGATTCTACTTTGAATTAAAAACAGACACTGATTACGAACTTTATGCAAGTGAGGGAGATTTAGAAGCTGTTGAAAATATTCATACTGGCGTGTTTTGGAAGAAAAACAACGATATCGTTCTTAAGTTGAATATTAAGGGAACCCCAACATTTGGATTGGTAATTGATGCGGAAAATAAAGAACCGCTCAGTTTTGTTAAAATCACCTTAACTGATTCTACTACAAATTTAAAAAACATCACCTACTCCAATGACCAGGGATTATTTGAAATGTCCATTAAGAAAAATTCAACCAACTACATTAAACTAGAAAAAGACAATTACTTTCCCAAAACAATCACAGTAAAAATAGGTGAAGTAGTTCCCAAAATTATTGATCTTTCTAGAGATTATGACTTATCCCTTACAAAGTCTGATTTTATGATTGAGCCAATATATTTTGAATTTGATAGTCACGAAATCACCCCGCATTCAAAAGAACAATTGGATAAATTAGCAAGGTGGTTGAGAATAAACAAAACTCGAACTTGTAATATTTATGGATACACTGATTGTAGAGGAACTCAAGATTACAATTTAAAATTGAGCAAGAATAGAGCCCAGAAAGTTAGAGTCTATTTATCCTATAAGGGAGTTAGCACGAAACGCACCTTTAATTTTCCTATGGGTGGAACCAATTACGTTAATAATTGTTATCAAGATGAAGATTGTACGGAAGCTGAACACAGAGAAAACCGTAGATGTGAATTTCAAATCAATGATCTAAAAGAATAAATTCCTTTTTTATTCTTATAAAAAATATATTTGCAAAAATTTTATTGGGATGAGTGTTAAAGAAACAAGAGTCAGGTTCGCACCTAGCCCAACGGGGCCACTTCATATGGGGGGTGTAAGAACCGCTTTATACAATTATCTATTTGCCAAAAAAAATCAAGGTAAATTTATTCTTAGGATAGAAGATACAGACCAAACAAGATATGTTGAAGGAGCTGAAAACTACATTATTGATTCATTAAACTGGTGTGGATTAACTATTGACGAAGGACCTGGAATTAATGGTGAATATGGTCCTTACCGACAATCTGAACGAAAACACTTATATAAGCAATATGCAGATAAGTTAATTGAAAAAGGACATGCTTATTTTGCCTTTGATTCGGCAGAAGATTTAGAGAAAATGCGAGAAATGGCTAAAAAGGCAAAAATGCCCAATTGGCAATACAACTCTATTACTCGAAATTCCATGAAAAACTCGCTTACTTTATCAGAGGATGAAGTAAAAGAAAAAATTAAAAGTGGGGACCCTTATACCATTCGAATTAAGATGCCAAGAAATCATGATGTTCGATTTTATGATGAAATTAGGGGTTGGGTTATTGTGAATACCAATAATATTGATGACAAAGTGATTTTCAAAGGTGATGGGATGCCTACTTATCATTTGGCAAATGTGGTAGATGACTATTTAATGCAAATTTCTCATGTAATCAGAGGAGAGGAATGGCTTCCTTCAGCCCCACTACATGTATTGTTATACCAATACTTAGGATGGGAAGATGTTATGCCCAAATTTGGACATCTACCCCTTATTCTAAAGCCTGATGGAAATGGAAAACTAAGTAAAAGAGACGGTGACCGACTAGGGTTCCCTGTTTTCCCACTACAATGGGAAGATCCCTCAACTAAAGAAGTTTCATCTGGATACAGGGAAAAAGGATACTATCCTGAATCATTTATAAACATGCTAGCATTCCTTGGTTGGAATCCAGGCACATCCAAAGAATTGTACCGTGTTGATGAGCTGATTCAAGATTTTTCACTTGAAAGAGTAGGGAAAAGTGGGGCGAAATTTGATCCAGAAAAAACCAAATGGTATAACCAACAACATTTAAGGTTAAGACCAAATGAAACGCTTGTAAATGAAATAAAAGGTACCATTGATTATGATGTATGCGATAGTTACTTAGAAGGGGTAATTGAATTAATGAAAGAAAGAGCAACATTTGCAAATGAGTTACTTTCAGAAAAGTATTTCTTTGAGTCCCCTGCTGACTATGATGAAAAAACATTTAGAAAAAAATGGAAGGAAAACTCCAGTTCTATCATGGAAAGGTTATTCGAAAAAATAAATCTAATTGAGGATTTTTCAACTGAAAATATTGAGCATACATTTAAAGCATACATTACTGAAAATGAATTGGGAATGGGAGATGTTCTACCCTGTATGAGACTTATTTTAACAGGCAAAGGGATGGGGCCATCTGTTTTTGCCATTGCTTCTTTATTAGGAAAAGATGAGGTAATGAATCGATATCAAAATAAAATTAAATTTTTCACCTCCCTATATGAAAATAAAAAGCAGGTGCAATGAATGTAGTTCAAGTACATGGCATTAGAACATATTCCTATCACGGTTGTTTGGAAGAAGAAAAAGTAATCGGAGGAAACTACATAGTTGATGTCGATGTGTTTTGTGACTTTAGATCCGCTGCTTTAGAAGACAACCTCACAAAAACAGTAGACTATGTTGATGTAAAAAACATTGTAGTACATGAAATGGCATTACCGTTTAAATTGATTGAAACCGTTGCCTACAACATCATTAACCAACTAAAATCCCAATTTACTACTGTAGAAAAGTGTTTAGTGAAGATTAAAAAAATTAATCCCCCTATTGATGGGGATGTGAATTATGTTTCTGTGATCGTAGAAGAATAAATTGTTTATTTAATCGGAAATTGTAATTTTGTTCCTTCTTTGAATTAAGGTCTCGTGGCCGAGTGGCTAGGCAGTGGTCTGCAAAACCATCTACATCGGTTCGAATCCGATCGAGACCTCATTTTTATTAAATTATCATATTTCTGATCGTTTCTAACACATTTGAAATGAAAATGTTGTAGTAAATTGATGTTTACAATTGCCTTTTAATATCCATTAAGCGCAAAAACTGAATTTTGCCTAGATAAATGGCCATTAGTATATTTTACTTTTTCAATTAACTTTCCTTCTTGATCGTAAGTTTTACATTCACCATCAAACACCCATAACCCGTGAATTGGTTCATTACGTTGACGAAATAATGATATAGGATATATTTTTTTAAAATCATTCGTTTTAGATTCAATTGCATATTGAATGGTTGTGTCATTTTTTCTTGTATCTCTATTATCTAATAGTTCTAGTGTATAAGTATTAAATAAAAATGTGCCTTTTTCAAATTGACGAGGAGCAATCCAAATTGGAAACAAAATTGGCTTCTCTAAACCAATTTTATCAAATCGGTTTTGTATTCGTATAATTTCAGCACTGTCTTTTAAGGTATTTGTATAATAAATTTTTTCTAAAATTGATGTGTCAAAAATAATAGAGTCGGTAAAACTTTCAAAGGTGGGTCCCCCCCAGTCACATCCCCATATATAGCCATTTTTATTCTCTTTTTTAATGTACTTAATAATGGAGTCTGTATTATATACCATTTTAATAAGATTATTATTATTCCGTTTAAGGGTTACTGATTTTGTGATCCAAAAACGATCATCATACCACCACTCCGATGGATAACAAGTGAATTCATCAATGTATTCTACATACTCTATTTCCTCATATTCCTCCTTGCCTGGAATTAATCGAATTTCTGGACCCACTATCCGTCCATTTTCAAAAGTTCTTTTTATGGTTGTTCTATTTTTATATCTATGGTTGGTGGGATCTACGTATCGTTTAAATTCCCCATGTTTCTTACCGTCTTTAAATTCACATTCGTAAATCAACCCTTCTCCTTCAGTGTGTTGTATTAACCCGTTTTTAGCACAAGAAATAGTTAAACATAGAATAGAAATTACAAATGCTTTTTTAGTCTGCATATTTATAAATTTAAAAATGAGTGATTAATGGATATAATATTACAAAAAAAGTATTAACCAGTAAAAGGACAATCGAGGCCTCACTTTTATTGAATTATAATCTCCCTGACCTCTTCTACTTTGTTTGAATTAATTATATGCATGTGGTAATAACCACTTGAAAGATTACATTCTATATTTTTTTTATCCCCACTTTTCCATGAGGCTGAAAAAACACTTTTCCCTGATAAATCATATATCATAATTTCAGTTTGATCATTACCAGAAGATCTCTCCAAAGTAAAACTTCCATCATTTGGATTAGGATATAAAACGTAATTAATCTCGTTATTGATATTGATTCCAACGTTATTTACGCTTTCGCAGGGAGATATATTAGTACAGTTAAATTTGGTCACTTCAACTGCATAATCTCCATTTACAACTGAAATGTAGCTTTGATTCGTCTCCCCAGAAATGGGTGAGTAATTGTTATTGCAATCTAACCATTGGTAGGTAGCCCCTTGAACATCTGAAGTTAAAGTAGGTGAATTATTATTTATGGTATTAGAAAATGGAATAGGCACAACTAACTCACAATTGGTGTTGTTGTTACATAACTGAAAGCAGTTGTTTGAATCACTCGCCTCGTAAATTTGAACCCCACACGGGATATTTTGGAAAATGTGACTTGAGGCAAAATTGGCAGAATTTAACAAATTGGATGATAAGCCGTCATAAATACTAACGGTATAAGGTGACGTCCCCCCTTGTAATTGATATTCCACATTGTTTGATGTATCAATGATGTAATTCACCACCATAGGTGGAGGCTCAGAAAGAGAAATGGAGTCTGTAACGGTTAATCCATTAGCATCAGTCACTACACAAGAATAATTACCAGCAAACAAAGTTACATTTGAACCTGAAAAGCCGTTGGACCATGAATAGGAATAAGGAGGAGCTCCGCCAGAAGCTACAGCAGTAACATCAGTAGTATTCCCATTGCAATAGATAGGATACAAAATATTGAAAGAAATTGACATCTGAGCAGTTAAAAGTACTGCCCAATTAAACATACTTATTAGAAATATTTTACGTATCATGATTCTAAAAGATATGAAATATTTATTATGTATTTTTATAACATGAAAAGAATTCTACTGTTAATCTCTATCGTTTCCTTTATCCTAAGTTCATTTATCGTTAAAAGCACTAGTTCATCAAGTGTTGTTAGTTCAACTAACTTTAGCCAACATATTGCTCCCATTTTTTATGCCAACTGCACTGGATGTCATCATAATGGTGGTGTAGGGCCCTTTTCACTAATTGACTATCAAGATGCATACAATATGCGATTTGCCATTCAATCTTCTGTGCTAAATGGTGAAATGCCACCCTGGCCACCTGATACCAATTATACTCGTTTTAGACATGAACGCATACTTTCTAATCAAGAAATTACGCTCATTGATGATTGGGTCAATAATGGTGCCAATGAAGGAGACCCTAATTTAGCACCAACGCCTCCCACTTACAACACCAATGGACCTCAACTTGGCTTACCTGATTTAACACTAGCTGCACCTCATTATACAAGCAATGCCTTTTTGGATGATGATTATGTCTGTTTTACTATTCCAAGTCAATTAGTAGCAGGTAAAAAAATAAGAGCTGTTGAAGTAGAACCAGGAGTACCCGAAATTGTTCACCACGTATTAGTTTACTTAGACACATCTGGAAACTCAACACCAGGTGTGGAAAATAATTGTATGGGTCCTTTAGATGGCCTTTTGGTGGGTGAATTTGCCCCAGGGTCTGGAGTCATAGCCTATCCAGGCGATCAAAACTTAGCATTTGGCATGGACTTTCCTGCTGGGAGTAACGTAATTTTAGCCATGCATTACCCAGTTGGATCACTTGGTGTTACCGACAGTACCAAAGTTCATTTTTATTTCTATCCAGATCAACTAAATAACTTTAGGCAAATTGAAATTAGTCCTATTCTAGTGAATTTCAATTTCTGTGTTCCGCCTAATCAACAAAAAACCATTACTAGCTCATTTACCGTACCTCTTTTTGCTCCGAGCTTATCTATGTATGGTGTTTTTCCTCATATGCATTTGATAGGAAAATCAATAAGCACCTATGCAGTACTACCAAATAATGACACCGCTAAATTGATCAATATCCCGGATTGGGATTTTGAATGGCAAGGTTCATATAGTTTCCCTAAAATGTTAAAAATCCCACCCGCTACTAAAGTGGTGGGAACAGCAACTTATGATAATACAGCAGGAAATCCGCATAATCCCAATACTCCCCCTCAAACCATTTGTGCTGGTTTCAACACCACAGATGAAATGTTTGTGATTTATTACCTATATACACTGTATCAAAATGGTGATGAAAATTTAGATCTAGATTCGCTAATGCAAAGTGGTATGACTAATATCAGTGATCTCCATCTTGAAACGAATATGGATTTATCCATTTTCCCTAATCCTTCTAATGGCTATTGTAAGATAGATTTAAGCCTGTTCAATGGAAACGAGCTAATTGTGAGCCTTTTTGATTTGAGTGGGAAAGTAATTAAGCAAGAAAAAGTATTGAAGTCAGGTTTAGAACCCCTCTCTTTTGATTTCAATAATGGCACTCCCTCTGTTTATATTGTCAAAATAAGTTCTAATTTGGGGGAAGTTAAATATGGGAAAATCATTGTAGAATAAAAAAAGCCCCATAAAAGGGCTTTTATATAGATTAAGATTTAAACTACATTTTTTCGAAACTCATTGTATTGTATCCATCTGAATCTTGATAACCAATTGACATGCTTGAACTTCCTAATTCAATAATATCATTTGTGTCTCCATCCAATAGAAGGTATTCGCCATCTGAACTTACAGAATAAGTAGCCGTATCTGGCATGGAAATTTCCATGCCCATAATACTTACCGTGATAGTCGTAATAGCTTCGCATGTTTCACCAGCGTTACAATCACTAAAATCTATTGAAAGTGACATTGATGAAGAATCGGATTGAAGTTGATCAAAAAGATTAATTTCAACACCACTAGAATCGACAACCCATCCTATCATATCCCATTCACCTGGTAAATGTTTGAGTGCCTTTTTTTCTTTACTACACGCAATTAATAAAATAATTGCTAATGTTGCAATTAAAATTTTTTTCATGACAAATAGTTTAATTTCTTATTGTAACGGATGATCAGAAATAAAGTTTCAATTTTACTTTTTCTACTGCTGGGTATCTTTATTTCATTATCAGCTCAACAAAGTGGCGATAGTTTAACCATTGTCTCATGGAACATACAAATGCTTCCCAAAGTGTATCAACCCTTTACCAAGCTTGCCAGAAAAAAACAAAGCATAAGATCGCCTAAAATTATTCAATACCTCAATGCAGCTGATTTTGATTTAATCGTATTACAAGAGGTGTTTGATAAATCTATTCAAAAAGAAATTTCAAAGGGTCTCAAAGTAAATTACCCATATCAACAACTGCCCATAAAAGAAGGTTTGACATGGAAATTATCTAGTGGTGTCATGATTTTATCTAAACATCCTTTAACATTTTTAAAAAATATAATTTTTAAGACTTCTAAAAAATTAGACAATGTGGCTCAAAAATCTTGTGTTTTAGTGCAAGTTAAAATTGGAAATAAAACCTTGTTAGTTGGAGGTACACACTTGGATTCAAAAAGTCAAGAATCGAGACATATGCAATATGAAATAACGAGAAATGAAATCTTGACTCCCTTTCTAAAAGATAGTGTTCCACTTTACTTGCTTGGGGACTTTAACACTTCTAAGGATCATGAAGATTATAAAAAAATGGTGAAAGAATTTGGTTTATCTAACTTTTCGCTTGATGATGATAGACCATATACCTTCGATGAATACAATACATGGAACCAAATGGGAGTTAGATCTTGGGTTGATTTTATTTTTTATAATGAAAATGATCATCACCAACCATACAAACAATATATTTTAAGGCCTACTCTATCTTACAAAGGTGCGAAGATGGACTTAGCCGATCACTATCAAATTGTATTAGAAACCGTTATTTATTAAGTGCCTCTAGACGTTTGAGGAGAGGCGGATGGGAATAATGCATAAATACATACCATGGATGAGGGTAGAGATTAGACAAACTATCCACAGATAATTTTTTTAAAGCCAGTTGAAGAGCTTTTCCATCATAGGTTGACTTTGCATATTCATCTGCTTCAAATTCATTTTTTCTACTTAGTATATTCATAAATAAACCTATTAACGTTCCTACAGGGCTAAAAAGAAAACTAAAAGCTAAAATTCCTAAATGAAACACCACTCCACTTCCTCCCATCGCCTGAGACACGATTGGGTTTTTTATACATATCTCTAATAAAAAGCATATCAGTCCTAGCTGTAAAATAGTTAACACCATGGAAGTTAATATGTGCTTTTTCTTAAAATGCCCAACTTCATGAGCTAATACGGCTACTAATTCCTCCTCCTCGTGTTTCTCTATTAATGTATCATAAAGTGCTATTGTTTTTCTAGGTCCCAATCCACTAAAAAAAGCATTTGCTTTTGTAGATCTTTTAGATCCGTCAATAATATAAATGTTTTTTAATGCATATCCTACCTTAGTAGCATACGCCTCTATCTTTTCTCGTAATGACCCATCTTCCAATGGCGATAATTTATTGAATAAAGGAACAATTAAGTCTGCATAAAACATATTAATCAACAACATTAAAACAGAAAGCCCTATCCATATCCACCACCAAAATCCTTCGCTTAATGAATTGAAAATATATAATACCCCAGCTAAAACTCCCCCCCCTAAAATGATGGTTAAAAAATACCCCTTTACCTTATCTAAAATAAATGTTTTTAAAGTGGTTTTATTAAATCCATATTTTTCTTCAATAACAAAAGTATTGTAGCAGCTAAATGGAATAGATATGATGTCGCTAATAACAAATAGAAGAAGAAAAAATAATCCTGTGTGAATAAACTGAAAACTAAAATCATCATGATCCATTTCAGGTAAAAACTTTACAATTTCATTACTAATCCAACCAAATCCATACAAATACAATATTGAGATTGTCATAAACAAACTTAAAAGACTCGAAATAAGACCAATTCTTCCTTTATCTTTAGCATAATTTTTTGCTTTTTTATATTTTTCTTCAGAATAATAATCTTTTAAAATTTCTGGAATAGAATCATTCCAATTTCTATCATTTAAAAAATCAAGTACGGTTGAAAATAAAAAGTTAAATGCGATTAATGCTATCATTATGAGCAATAAAATTGCTGAATTCATGTTATGATTTTTGTGTTAATACAATGATACTATTTCTTATATATTTATTCTAATTTAATTTATGGTTAATAAATAAAGTGTCTTTAAAAATTGACTTTAATTTTTGTTTTTTTTACATTTATTAGCCTTGTGTTAAATTATGAAACCTATTTACACTCTTTTTTTATGCTTTTTTATTGTTGCATTTAATGCTCAAGAACAAAATAGTGCAATTGGTTTCTACACCATTGGATTAGAACATTACAACAAGCAAAATTACGAAGATGCAATAGCAGAGTACACTAAGGCCATAGAAGTCAATCCCAACTTTGCAGAAGCTTATTTTCAACGTGGATGTGCTAAACATAATGCCGAAGATTACAAAGGAGCAATTGATGACTTTAACATGAGCATTAACCTGCAGCCCAAAAATGAATTATTTTACAAACAAAGGGCTTCTTCAAAAACAATGATTAAAGATTATAACGGTGCAATCTCAGATTGTGATGAAGCCATTTTGATTAAGAATGATTATGACAAAGCCTATGCGCTAAGAGGTATACTAAAAATCGAGATGGGAGAGGTAAGTGGCTGCAATGATTTAGAGAAAGCTGGGGAGTATGGATACAATAACGCCCCCATTTTTCTAAAGAAATACTGTATGAAGTAGATTTTTTAAATCTGAAATGAAGTTAGCTCTTTAAATGCCTCTATTCTGGAATTTATTTCTTCTTCTTGCACCTTAACAAGTCTATCAATACCAAATTTTTCTACCGTGAAAGAGGCCATAACTGATCCTACAATAAGGGCAGATTTCATATTGTCCCAATTAATCTCATTGCACTTCGATAAATAGCCTACAAACCCACCTGCAAAAGTATCACCTGCACCAGTTGGGTCAAATACTTCTTCTAACGGCAATGCAGGTGCTGAAAACACTTTTTCCTTGTGAAATAATAAAGCTCCATGTTCGCCTTTTTTAATAATCAAGTATTGAGGACCCATTGTAAGTATATATTTTGCTGCTTTTCTTAATGAGTATTCTCCAGACAGGATCCTTGCTTCTTCATCATTAATGGTGAGTATATCGATTTCATTGATTACTTTTTTCAAGTCTTCTAGTGCAGTTTCCATCCAAAAATTCATGGTGTCTAGCACAATCAATTTAGGGCGATTTTTCATTTGTTTTAGCACTTGGTGTTGGACGGTAGGAAGGAGATTTCCTAGCATTAGGATGTCACAATCTTGATAAGAGTCTGGAACAATTGGATTAAATGTTTCCAATACATTAAGCTGAGTATCCAACGTATCTCTGGTGTTCATATCAGTATGATATTTACCTGACCAAAAAAACGTTTTTTCTCCTTTTTTTATTTGTAATCCTTCTGTACTAATGCCACGTTGATTAAATAAATCAATGGTTTCTTGAGGAAAATCCTCACCAACCACAGAAATTAATCTAGGATTTGAATTAAAATAAGATGCAGATAAAGAAATATAAGTACATGCTCCTCCTATAATTTTATCTGTTTTTCCAAATGGAGTTTCAATGGCATCAAAGGCAACTGTTCCAACGCTAACTAAGTTCATTTTTAAATTTTGCAGCAAATATAACATTAGCATTTAATTTAGATTGTTAACCTTAATATTTAAGATGAAAACAAAATTTTTGAGGAGTATTGCATAAATTCAAACTTTGGTGTAATATTGCAAACCAAAATTGCTTCTTTAGCTCAGTTGGTTAGAGCATCTGACTGTTAATCAGAGGGTCCTTGGTTCGAGCCCAAGAAGAAGCGCTTAAAGCCTCCACAAATAGTGGGGGCTTTTTTTGTTATTCAAATTTCACCCTCAGGCGTGAGATAAAATCAAAAAAAAACAGTTTTATAAATATTCAAAACACCAACAAAAAACTAATGGAAGTGTATAATATTCAAGGGCAAAAAGTGAAATTCACTGATGTTCATAATGAAGTTTTGTTTTTCAAATATGATGATGGCTCAGTAGAAAAAAAGTATATCCTCTAACTAATTTGATTTAGATAGCGATTAAATAAAACTTAATTAAAACTCAATTTTATAGCTTAGATTAGGGAAAAAACTAGAACTAGGAATGGTTACTTCCTTATCTAACACCGAGTCATATTCTCTGTATATAGCGTTACCATTTGAGAAAAGGTTTTTGATTTGTAAAGACCAAATACCTGTTCTTACTTTCTTATTGATTTTATAGGTTAACGTAACGTCTAGAAATAATAAATTATCTTCTCTAAGGGAGAATGCTAATGGCTCATTTAAAATAGTTTCTTCCATCATCATTGATGAGGCTAAATCTATTGGTGTATAAGGCCTTCCGCCAACATAGGCTAGATTGGTATTCCATGCTACGAAATTTCTTTTTCCCTTCTTTTCTCCAATTATGTACTCCTTGCCAGCAAGAAATTTAATATTGAATCGTTGGTCAAATTCTGTACTCCTCCAGTCTCCGTTTCCATCCCTATATTGAGATTGATATATACTCGCATTAATCATATAATACAACCCCTTACTCGCATATCTCTCTAAACTTAAATCTACTCCGTAATTTTTACCCTCACCAATATTAGAAAGGGCTCTCACTTCTTCCAGTTCAGAAATATTCAATACACTATAAGTACCATTTAGCTCACCAGGAACATCGTAAAGATACTGGTAATAGGCCTCTATATTAAAATGGTGGTTTTTAAACAGGGTCGATTTGAACCCACCAATAGCATGGTAAGCTTTAGCAAAATCAAGATTTTTATTAGGTGTAAATGCATTTTCATTTTGGTACATATAGGTAGCAAAGTGCTCTACCTGACTATGTTTGCCCAAGGCTACTGAAAATACTCCATCTCTTACTTCTTTTGTAAGACCAAGTCTTGGTTCTATGGAAACCTTGTTATTAACATTATATGATAAGATAGAGACACCCCCATTTAATTTAATTTTATCCGTGATAAAGCATTGGATTTGAGTAAATCCCTTATAGGTTATAGAATTCCCTAGCCCGAAGACAGTAGTATCCACTTCTTCAATATCAAAATTATATTTTAGCACTTCCCAGTCATGGATTGCCCATTCCGTACTTACACCTGATTTTAATCTAATACGACTTGAAAATCGATGTTTGATACTAATGGCGGCACTTAAAGGAGTACTTTTATATTCATTCTTACTTCTTACTATTTCAGAATAATCAGATTGTAGAAAATTTCTATTATCGGCTTGCCTATATGAAGATCCTAACATAGAAAACTTCCAATTGGTCTTGTTGTTCACAAGGTGTTTGTAAGAAAGTCCCATGGATGCCATATCGCCACGGAGAAATAAATTATATCGATCAATATCTCCCTCCCAGCTTGAGCTATCTGGAACCGCAATTCTTTTTCTATCACTAGTTCCTGCTATGCTATAGAGTTTTAAACTTCCTTTCTTTTTTGGAAAATCTAAAACAAATGATAAGTCTTGGTATGTAGGTTGTGTTGGATAGCCAATTAGCCTTGCTAAGCCCACCACAGAATACCTGTAATTTAGTAAAAAACTACTTCCTTTGTCGCTATTAATGGGCCCCTCAGTAGTTAGATCTATCCCAAGCGTACCCATTTTAAGACTGGTTTCATTTTCTTCATTGTTACCCCTCCGAAAATTAACATCTAAAATGCCACTCATAGCATTATTGTATTCTGAAGGAAAAGCACCAATATAAAAATCACTTTTGTCGAGTAGTTGAGTGCTGAATATCGTAAACGTACCACCCGAGCTACCAATTCTAGCAAAATGAGTGGGGTTATTTAACTCTACTCCTTCTACCACATACTTTAACCCACGGGGAGAGTTTCCTCTTATAGATATAAAATTTTCTGAAAAAGCAGCGTCACTGGTTACCCCAGGCAACATTCCTGCTAATCTTATTGGATCATCCAAGCTACCTGCTAGTTTTGACATATCTTGAACATAAATCGTTCTCACACTATTAGTAGCCATTTCATTATTGTGCTTAGACCTGTCTTTTTTGGGTTTAACCACTAATTCTTTTAACTCTTGATAATGTTCCTCAAGATGGACATCAACTTCTTTTTTTCTACTGCTGAGCAAAGTAACATCAGGTAAAACGAATGATTCAAACTTTGGATGACTGAAAGAAAGGTCATAAATACCGATCATAACATTATCAAAGTGATACGTCCCACTTAAAGTAGTTTGTGTAGAATCAACTTCAGTCTCATTTAATAACAATGTCACCTTTACTCCACTTATGGGTTGTTCAGAAAAAGAATTAGATACAACACCATAAATAGATTGTAATTGCGCACTACAGAACGTGCTTACCAAAGCAAAAAATATTGAACCTACATATTTCAAATTGAAACAAAACTAATCAACTAAGTTTTAGCTTCAATACTGTTTAAAAGGAAGTCAAATGAAATGACATAACAGTGACACTATTATACCACTAAAAAATATCATTACATGTAATAATAAATTGCTATTCAGGCTGAATTTTCACTACTTCTATTTCAACTCTTCTATCGTCCTGCGGATTTTTATGAAGAGGGAATCTACCTTGAAAACCTACATATGAAAGCCTAGTTGAATCTACACCACTTTTTATTAAATAATGATAAATGGTTTTTGCTCTATCCTCAGACAAAGATTTTGGGTAATAGGTATAATATATTTTTTTATCAGAATAATTTCTTTCGTCATAAATATGCCCTTGAATCTCAATGTGATAAGATTTATGCTTTAATAAATCAGCTGCTAGTTGATCTAAAGTTGCTTTATATCTAGGTAAAAAATTGGGGGTGTTCCCCAAAAAACCAATATTTTTTAATGTCATTTTTTCACCCACTTTAAATTCAGTTACTGAGGTATAATTGTTTTCTTTTTTTGATGTAAAATAATAGATAACTGCTTTTCTATTGTTGATAAGCTGTAAACCTAAATCAGCATGACTTAGTGTCTTAATTTCACCTTTACCCGCAACCTTTATGGGTGTTTTTAATTTCTCATTATGAATAAGCTGATGAATATAATTTGCTCTATTTATAGAAAGGCTAAGATTGTATTCATAAACCCCTATTTCATTTGTATAACCTACAATCAACACATTTGAAATGGAATAATTGGCTAAAATAGAATCGTGGAATTCTAGAAACTTATTCTGTTCTAAATCAGTTAATTCACTTTTATTATGTGAAAAAAAAACTTCGAATTCAATTATTTCCTGCTGAGCTACTAGACCGAATGATAGGAAAATGAAAAATAATATTGAGCAAAAATTCATCATATCAATCCTTGTATTGATCTAGCTCTAGTCGTTTTTTGATGGCTTCTAAATGTTCAGCTTTTTTAGCGTCTCTCATTTTTTTAGCTGACTTGGTAAAGTACTTATGTTGTGTTAAAAATTTCACTTGAATTTCATCCCAAAGTCGGTCACTATTTATTTTCCCATGATCTCTTAATTCTCTTCGTAATGTTTCTGAAATCTCAAAGAAATCATCTCTCCCCAAATAATCTAAGTCCGCATCACAAATAATTTCCTCTAATTTGTTTTTTGGTTCATGAGGAATGATAGTTGCGTAAATGAGCTCTTTCACCTGATTGATTTGTATATTAGTATATCCATATTTTGGTAAAATTTCCTCTGCTAATCTTGCTCCTATATGTTCATTTTTATCATATTGTTCTACAAAACCAGCATCATGGTAGGTAGCAGCAGATTTTAATACGAAAATATCATCATCCATAACTCCTTCCATAATTGCTACACGTTCAACAGCTCTTACAACATCATATGTATGATGTATACCGTGGTAATGAAGATTATCAGGGAGACCGTCTTTTAAAACTTTCATAATATGCCTTTCGGCTTTGCGGTAGTTTATGCTACTGTATAAATGCAGGTTAACATATTCCCTAAACTTTTTATTGGGAACTTCTCCTTCTGAATTTACAGAAAGGTGGGGCTTAATTCCTTCGACAAAATACATGGAAATATCTCCTGTGTTTTTTGTTGGAATTTTCCCTCTATCTATACATTGGAAATAAGGGAAAATTTGTTCATATGTTGACTCTGATATATTTACTTTCCAAGTTTCACCACTTGTTTCTATTCTTTGAGCAATATTTACTGTACTTCCCCAAACATCATATGCAATCCTCTTTGACCCAATAACTCCAGCAATAACATCACCCGTATGAATACCTATTCTGAGCTCCCAGAACCCCTCTCCTCTTTTAATCGATTCTTGTTTTAACCTTTCCATAAATCGCTGAATTTCTAAGGCAGCTAAAACACAATTTATAGGGTTTTCTTTATCTCTTAATGGAACCCCACCAACAGCCATGTAAGCATCACCCATAGTTTTTATCTTCTCTACTTCATATTTTTCAATAATCTTATCAAATTCCCTAAAAAGATTATCTAAACTTTTAACCAACCGATCTGGATCCATGGTTTCTGCTACTTTGCTAAAGTCTTTTATATCGGTAAACATGACTGTTACTTTTCGATATTGTCTAGTCTTTGCCACCCCCTTGTTTTTTAATTCATCGGCCGTTTCTTGAGGTAAAATATTCAGTAGCAGTTCATCTGCTTTTTCCTTTTCTCTTTCAATTTTTTTGTTTTGAATTTCAATTTGATTTTTTTGTTTTGTTATAGTTTTAGTTCTTCTTTCCACTAAAAAAGCCAATCTTCTCTGTTGCCTTTTAATTGCTTTCACTCTTAATATATAGACGAACCATGTCAACAACAATAACAACAAACCAAGAACCAAATAAAACTCCCAAGTAAACCAAAAAGGTGGTGAAACGATAATCACAATTTCTTCAGGTTCAGACCAAATACCATCCACATTCGATGACCAAACCTTAAACAAATATTCTCCAGCAGATAAATTCGAGTAATTGATCGTATTGGTTTTTTTCATGAGTAAGGGCACATCATACATGCCGTTTAAATGAACTTTATACTCGTTACTTTTAGCATCAGAGAAATGTAAACTCGAAAATGTAAATACTAAATCATTCTGAAAAAATGTAAGTAGAATAGTATCAACAGAATATGGAAATTGATCGGTTAGAATGTTTTCATATTTTCCATCATTCAGCCATTTTATATCTGTAATAACGGTCTTTGGTGGTGTTTCGTTAAATTTGATTTCCTTAGGTGAGAAATAATTAAATCCATTAATTCCACCAAAGTATATTCTCCCACTTGAACTCTGAAAATAAGAATTGTTATTAAATTCATTACTCTGAAGACCATTTCCTTCATTGTAATTCCTAAAGGTGTTACTCTCCGTTATAAACTCTGATATGCCAAAATTAGTGCTTATCCATAGGTGGTCACTTTCATCTTTTATGATTCCGTAAATATTATTGTTTGTAAGTCCCTCGGATTCTGAAAAAATCTCGAATTTATTGGTTTTTAGATTTAATTTATTGAGTCCTCCTCCAAACGTTCCTACCCAGATTGTGTTAGAATTACCTTCACAAATAGACAAAACCGTGTTATGACTTATGCTATTTTCAGCATCTTCATTAGCCTTAAATTGATGAAATATAAAAGCACTCGTTTCAAAATGATCTTCTACTTGACTCATTTTACATAATCCTCCTCCATCAAAGCCAAGCCAAATATCATTTCCTAAAAAAAGAATCCGCCGGCATGAGTGATCTGGAAAAATTGTATCAGAGAATGTTTCTCTACTAAACAGTAATGACGAATTATTCTTTAAATCAAAAGCATACAAACCATTTTTTGTTGCTGCCCAAAGTTCATCATTAGTTCTAAAATTAATGTCATAAACGGGTTGATTAAGTTCTTCTAGTTCTGGTGAGAATTTTTTAAAATGTCTGCTTTGATTGCTAGGATGAAATGTGTAAATCCCAGAGTTTGTCCCAACCCAAAATTGGTTATATTCATCTACATAGATATCCCAAATATCATTATTTGCTGCCAGATACCGGTTCTCAGAATAAAAAGGATAATTATTGGAAGTTTTATTTATTATATTGATTTTAGAAAGTCCCTTTCGAGTTCCTACCCAAACAATGCTATCGTTCTCTTCATAAATTGTCCAGATATTTTTATCATCTAATTCAAGTTTAGCTCCTACATTATTCGTGATGAGTGAAAAATTTTGTTTTAGAGGGTCAAAATAAGAAACTCCTTCTTCTGTAGTAATCCAAATATTTCCAGAAAAGTCCTGAAAAATATCAAAGATCATGTCGCTTGAAATAGAATTTAAATCAAAAGTATTATTTCTATAATTATTGATAATTTGATTGCCATCACTATACGAAATTCTAAATAATCCCTCTCCTCGTGTTCCTGCCCATATTTGGTTTACATCTTCACAAAAAATAGAAGAAATGATTTTATCAGACAAAATTTTCTTCTTAAATCCTTCTTTAACATTGCTGAAAGTAATAACCCCCTTATTTGAGGCAACAAATAAGATTGAATCATTAAAATTATACGTATCATTCAAAGAATTATCTAAAAGAGACTTATTCCATTCTTCAATAGAACTGAAAGTGTCTGTTTCGTCATTATATAAAAATATTCCATCCCCTTTTGACACTACTAATAATTGATTTTTGAAGGAAATCACCTTAACAAGATTATTGGTCTTAAGGCCACTTGAAGGGGTGTAAATTTGAAGACTATCATCCTCTAATCTATACTTCATTAATCCAGACTCTTCTGTAGCCAACCATATAAAATTATTTCCAAACTCATGTAAATCGATAATATTTATACTGCCAGATAATTTCCCTTTATTGACGCGATTAAATTGCTGATCTAGAGCATGCTTGTAATTTAATCCACCATTGAGTGTAGCCACCCACAATACATGGTTATTGGACTCTAGAATAGAAGTTATATAGGAATTTGAAAGGGTTTTTTTATCCTTTATTTGGTGTTTGTAATGTTTAACATCAGTACCATCAAAACGATTCAAACCGTCTTGGGTTCCCAACCAAATAAACCCAAAATGATCTTGTATAATAGCATTTATAGAACTTTGAGAAAGACCTTCTTTGATCGTTAGTCGTTGAAACCTTAAATTATCTACTTGACTCTGGAGATAGCCAAAAAGTATGATGTAAAAAAGAAAGCTGTAAATACGAAAGAAAAGCATAATAGAAACATTAGTCTACTTCAACCCCAAAAACAACAATGTCATCTACTTGGCTGTAACTTCCTTTCCACGCTTCAATTTTTTGATCTAACAATAACTTTTGATTTTCCATTGATTCATTTACTGTAGTTAATAATGTTTCTTTAAACTGCCTGTACATGAACTTTTTCCCCTTCAATCCTCCAAATTGATCTGCATAACCATCAGAGAAAATATAAATTTTGTCTCCTATTTTCACATCTATTTCTTGAGTGTTATAATGATTTTCTCCAGCCGTAAAAGAACCAATTGCAAACTTATCCGTTTTCACTATTTCTAGTTCACCATCACGTATCAGATAAACAGGATTATAAGCACCAGCAAATTTTAATTTCATGGTTTTTTTATTCAATGAACATAGGGTAATATCCATACCATCTCTTACCGCATTTTCATCAGTGTGTTTATTTAATGCTAAATTGGCGTAATTATTCAAATCATCAAGAATAAGACCTGGATCCGTCAACTTGTGTTCACTTACAGCACTGTTTAGTCCGTTGGCGCCAACCAAGCTCATAAAAGCTCCAGGAACACCATGGCCAGTACAATCAACCGCTGCAAACATGCATTCATTTTTAGACTTACTCACCCAATAAAAATCGCCTGAGACAATATCCTTTGGCTTAAACAGTACAAATGAAGAAGGGAAATATTTCTTAATCACTACTTCGGGAGGTAGAATAGAGTTTTGAAGTCGTTTTGCATATCTTATACTATCTGTTACATCGTTATATAATTCTTCTAACTTTGCACGTTGTGAATCAATTTCATCCTTCTGTTTTACCACCTCTTCTGTTCTTTCTTTCACTTTTTGCTCAAGGATACGCTCCGTTTCTGCTAATTCATCTTTCATCTTTAGTAAGGCATGACCTAAAACATCTTCATCACTAAGTGGTTCATATGAATAACTGAAGTTACTTTGTCCTACTTCATGAGCAAATTCCGCTGTTTTCTTTAATCCATCAACTAGATTAATCATGGCTTCCGACATTTCGCCAATTTCATCCTTTCCAACCGTAACATTTCTGTAGTTTGGAAACACCCCTTTTCCTAATGCCAAAAGAATGGTCTTTAATCTTTGTACGGGTTTTGTAATGCTAAGTGTAGTTAAAAAGGCGATGAAAATGGTGCCAATAACTAAAATAATGGCTATGAAAATGATGCTATTTATCAGCTGAGAGAAACTTTGATTTGTTGCTTGCTGTTGTAATTTTGCAATTTTACCTCTGTTTTGTGCTAGTGTACTAATTTCAGTATACAAATCATTAAAGCTATCATTTGTACTGGTTTCAAATTGTGTCTGGGCAATAAAAAACATGTCATAGCTTTCAATACTATTTAAAATATATCTGATATTTTCATTATAATCTAAAATGAGTAGATCAAGTTGTTGCTTAATGGACACTATTTTAATTCTTCCTGTGTCATTCTCCAGCCAACTTTCGGATAACTTCAATATTGAATTATAGTCACTAACAAGAATCGAATCTAATAGTTTAGCAGCATCTAGTTTAAAAGGCCAATCTTGTTGCTTCGCTGACTCATCATTTGCCCATTTTTGCATATGAGAGTGTGTTGTGGCTAAATCGTCTTTTAATTTATTAATGGCAAAAAGAGAAGGTTGATCTACATTCAAAAACTTATCATTCGACTTAATAGCATTATTTACGACAGAGAATGTATATATGAATACAACTAATAATAAAAATACTACTACAGCAAAGCCTCCACCTATTTTTTTTCCAACTGAGAATCTCAAAACTAGTCGTTATTAGAATTAGCGTTTTTTAAATCTCTATAAATATTATAGTATTTGATGTGTTGTTCCGTATCGTTCAGGCTGTAGTATACGGCTGCAATTCCATGAACAATAGCTTCATCAGTTGGCTCCATTTTATAGACCTTTTTTAAATAGGGCAAAGATTTTGTAAAGTAATTAACCGCCTTTTCTTCCATTACGATTACAACTTCTAAATCCGCATCAACAGGAAGTTCTTTCATGATCGTTTCAACACCTAAATTGTGATATAATATTCCCAAGTTTTTGTTAGCGCTGTAATTATTCTCATCTATTGAAAGTACACATTCGTAACTACTTATGGCTTTCTCTATAAAGTGAATGGCATTTTCATCATTATGATAAAGTTGCTTATAGATTTGGGCTAACATGATACAATGTTGAATTTCATATTGATAAATATCAAAAGATTGGTCTGTTAATTTTTTTAGCGCAATAAATTCCTGGTAATATTCAATTGATTTTTTGTAATTTATTGTATCTAAATAACTCACGTAGTGGTTGTAATAACCATTTGCCAATACATTCAAAATTTGCTTGTTGTGCTCAAGATATTGTTTGTCTTTATCTAACTCCATTGATTTTAAAACTGATGAAACGGCTTCTCCTCTCGCTTTTGAAAGAGGAGACTTTTGATCAATTTTCTGAAAAATATTGAAATTGATAAATGCTGATATGTGCCAAAAATATGCGTTCTCTTTTTGATCTGGGCAACGCATAATGACTGTATCTATGTAAGCTTTAGCCCTTATATAATCCCCTGACTGATACTTCTCTAACAATAGCCTTTTTTCTGGACAATAATCCTGAGCTGAAATTGAAAGTGTAATGACACTTACAAATAACAAATACCATATTTTTCTGATCCAAATCATATTGTTGAGTAAGCTAATTTTGTAAGTGTTTGATCAATTTTGAAGCCACTTTTTTCAGCTTTTGTCGTATTAATTTGATATTTTAATCTACTTTGTACATATATAAAATTAAACATTGAACCTGAAGAAACCAAATCATTTGCTTCAGACACTAGAATTGTTTGCTTGGCAATGGATTGATTTATCGCTGAAATAACATCCTTATTTTCATTAATTACATATAACAAGTGACAATCTTCAATATCCTTGGGGTTGTCGAAATATTTGAATTTTATAGCTTGACTACCTACTAGTTTGTCTGTGTAAGCGGAACTTAGCTGATCAAAAATATCTTTGTTACCAAATATTCCAATATTAAAATCTCCTTTCGTATATTTTTCAGGCCAATATACTCTTCTAGCAAATTGATATATATAAACCCCTTTCATCTTTATTCTAGCTGCTTGCGCATCCTTTGAAATTGGTGATTGAGCAACTGATAAATTGACACTCAGTAAAAAGTGGATGATTAGAGTTATTTTAGCCAGATATTTCAAAAGCATACGTCTTTTAACAAAAGTAACAAACAAATCAAATACCATGCCTATTAACGATATTTCATTTTTAGCTTATAGTGTTTTTCTCTGCTTTTCATGGCCTTTTTCTTTACGTATTCTTTGTTATACTTATCTTTAATAGCGCGTTTTCTTTGCCTGTAATTAAAACTATCTGAATCTACACCAGAAGGCTTGGATCTCATGTTTCCGCTAGAGTTAAAAGGATCATTATTAATACCTACTAGACCTTTTGGGTCATTTATATTTCTAAAAGGGTCTCTTAGTTTTTTGGGATTGGATATCAAGTTAGAGGCAAGCCCCTTTTTATTTCGCTTTTTAATTTTAGATCGCTTGGTTTTTTCTGTGAATGGATCTCTGTATTGAGATACGCAATCAATTGGAACAAAAAAAAGTCCAAACGAAACGAATGTGATTGTGAATAAAATACAACGCATATTCTATTATACTGCGCTTTCAGCAGTGTTAATTTCATTAAGATCTCTATCAAAAAGATATAATCCCGCCTTATCGTTACCAATCAGATTTAATTTATCAAGGATTGCTCTTGCTAATGCCTCTTCCTCTAGCTGCTCTGATACATACCATTGCATAAAATTAAGGGTGGTAAAGTCTTTTTCTTCTAAGCAAAGTCCTACAATATTATTTATACTCTCTGTAACGTTAAGTTCATGTTCCAACAATGATTCAAATACATTACTAAGAGATTCAAAAGTAGTTGGAGGCTTAATTAATGCTGGAATAACAGCTGTTCCACCTCTTTCATTGATAAACTTAACTAATTTCAACATATGCAATCTTTCTTCATCACTGTGCTTGTATAAAAATGAAGATGTTCCACTTAGTCCTTGAGATTCTGACCAAGAAGCCATTGATAAATAAAACTGAGAAGAAGAAGCTTCTAGCTCAATTTGTTTGTTAAGTGCTTTTTCTATGATTGCTTTTAACATGTTTTTTTTTTCAAATGTAATTGTTTTAAGTAAGTTTAAAAACTATACCATGTTAATCATACCTAAAAGGCCTACATTAAACTCAATTGAAAAAGGATATACTTCAGATTAAAGAATTAATAATTCTAAAAAAAGGGCAAAAAAAGCCGCTTGTTGACAAGATAAGCCTTTCTATTAAACAGGGCGAGGTGGTAGCGTTAGTAGGTGAATCAGGTGCAGGAAAATCCATTACCTCATTAAGTATTATACAACTTTTAAATGAGAGATATGGACTTCAATTTAAAGGAGAAATATTTCTATTCAAAGAGGGGGAGAAAATTCATATTGCTAATGCAAACCTTAATGAATTGAACCAAATTAGAAGAAAGGAAATAGGGATTGTATTTCAGGAACCACAATCTGCATTAAATCCATTAATCACTTGTGGTAAACAAGTGGGAGAATCTATATTGATTTCTGAAAACCTTTCTTCTTTTCATCTTTTACTGTATCAACTTAGTTTAAAACTAGAAAAAATCTTTTTCAATAAAATAACTCTATTGAGAGATAACCCATTAAAAATCATCAAAGAAAAAGTTATTTATTGGTTCGATAAACTAAAAATTGACTCACCGGAACAAACATTTTATAAGTTTCCCCATGAACTTTCAGGTGGTCAAAAGCAACGAGTAGTCATTGCCATGGCATTAATTAAAGAACCTATACTTTTAATAGCTGATGAACCCACAACGGCATTAGATAAGTTTACCCAGGGAAAACTCATCCATGATTTAAAAATGCTACAGAATGAAAAAAACCTTTCTATTTTATTTGTTTCTCATGATCTCAATGCCGTCAAGGAAATTGCTGACCGAATTTATATCATGAAAGGTGGGAAGTTGGTGGAATCAGGAAACGTTGATGCTATTTTTAATTACCCAAAGCATTTTTACACAAGAGATTTGATTGCAAGTTGTCCGCCAATTGACAAAAAATTGGCTGAACTTCCAACAAGAAAACATTTCATGGGGTTTGATGATGAAGGATATTTTGGCGATGTAAACACTTCCCTTAATCAACTTATTAAAAGGTTAAAGATTAACCCTAAAACATCCATTAAGAGAAGTGAAGAACTTGTTAAAAATGAACCCATTATGATTTTAAATAAGTTGAGTAAATCCTTTTCTTCTAAAAAAGAAATGAAAAATCATGCAGCGCTAAAAGAAATTTCATTTCAAGTTCATAAGGGAGAAACTCTTGGAATAATTGGTGAATCTGGTTCTGGAAAAACCACATTAGCAAAAATTATGCTTGGGATTTTAGATCCTGATAATGGAGAAGTTTTATTTGATAAAAAAAACATTAAAAAACTCAGTAAAGATGAATATAAGTCATATAGAAAATCCGTTCAAATGGTTTTTCAAGACCCATATTCCTCACTCAATCCGTCACAAACAATTAGAGACATACTATTAGAACCCTTAATAGTTCATAAAATTAATTCAAAAGAAAGTCGGGAAGAACACATAGAAAAACTCTTAAAACAAGTTGGCTTGGTACCAGACACGAAAATGAAATATCCTCACGAATTATCTGGAGGACAAAGACAACGTGTATGTATAGCAAGAGCTTTGGCCCTTAATCCAGAAATAATTGTATTTGATGAATCAGTTTCCGCCTTAGATGTTTCTGTAAAAGCAGATATATTAAACTTATTAAATGAGTTAAAAAAACAACTTGATTTAACTTATCTTTTTATTTCTCATGATTTATCGGTTATTCGATTCATAAGTGACCGAGTTATAGTGATGAAAAATAGTCAACTTATCGAAATAGGCTTTACAGAAGAAATTTTTAACTCCCCTAAAGAAGAGTATACCAAAAAACTTTTGATTTCTGATTCTTAATTTAAGAACATAATTGTTAAATTTAGGAAACAAATTCAGACTCAATGATCCTTAATCAAAGGCTTTTATTTTTACTATTATCTTTTCTTTGCTGTTTTAACTTAAGCCTCTCACAAACCAATATCTCAGGAAAAATAATTGATAATGAATCAGGAGAAGAATTAATCGGAGCTTCGGTTAAAATCCTAAATTCTAAATATGGAACCGTTTCAGATTTTAATGGTGAATTCAAATTGCAAACAAACTTTAAACCTCCTTTTGAAGTCGAAGTTTCATATATAGGTTATAGCTCCAAAAACTTAACCATTTCCAATCAAAAATTCATAAAAATAGCACTACAGAGTTTAGATCTTCAGTTGGATGCTGTGGAAGTGGTGGGAGGGATAAGTGAAAAATTGAAAGAATCTCCGTTGAGCATCGAAGCTATGAACATAAATGATATAAAAGAAACTTCAGCTACTAACTTTTACGAAGGATTAAGTCATATGAAAGGAGTAGATTTAACTTCGGCCAGTTTAGGATTTAGAGTAATTAATACCAGAGGGTTTAATAGCACTTCCCCTGTAAGAACATTACAAATCATAGACGGGGTAGATAATGCGTCTCCAGGGCTTAATTTTGCACTAGGAAATTTTTTAGGGGCATCAGAACTTGATCTTATGAAAGTGGAAATTATTTCTGGGGCTAGCTCAGCATTTTATGGACCAAATGCCTTTAATGGTGTAATCAGCATGGAAACCAAAGATCCTTTTTTATTTCCAGGTTTTTCTTCGAGTGTAAAATTGGGAGAAAGATTTCTGAATGAGTACGCTATTCGTTATGCTAAGGTGATTAAAAATAATGATGGAAAAGATCGATTTGCATTTAAATTTAATGTGTTTTACATGAATGCGGATGATTGGGTAGCGGACAATGCAGGAAGTGTCGCTGACTTAGAAACTAATGAAAATAACCCTGGTGGATATGACGCTATTAACCGATATGGTGATGAAAACCTAAATCCTACATTAAATCAAATGATCTATGGGCTAGATGGTGAAATAGACACGGCATCCATTTTACAGTATCCTGGTCTTGACAGATGGCATAGACAAGGATATTGGGAAAAAGATTTAGTGGATTATGATACAGAAAATCTAAAGACAAACTTAGGGCTTTATGGATTATTTGATAATGGCATGATGCTTTCTACCACGAGCAGTTTTTCTACTGGGACAACGGTCTACCAAGGTGATAATAGATTTAGTCTTAAAGACATTCTTTTTTTTCAAAATAAATTAGAATTAAAAAAAGACGATGATTTTTTTATACGATTTTATGCTACTCACGAAGATGCAGGTAATAGTTATGATGCGGTATTAACTGCCTTTCAACTTCAAAATGCAACCGCCTTAAATGAAAATCTTGAAGGAGAATCTTTTCACGAATTATATAAAACCTATTGGAAGGAAAATATTGCTCAGCGAGTCATTGATTTGGATCCTTCAATCAATTGGTCTCCATATTTTGATCCTGTTACACAAACTGCATATCCTCCAGATTTTCCAGGAATTTTCAATGTAATTGATAATATTCCAATGGATTCTTTAAATAGTTGGCACCAAGAAACTACCAATTATGCCAATGGTAGTCATCCCAACATGGGCGTTATTCCGTATTTTGAAGTAGGAACAGTTAGATTTGATTCTTTATTAAATAAAATTACCTCTACTGCTTCCGTATTAGACGGAGGGTCAAAAATTGTAGATAAATCAGCTTTATATCACGGTCATGGTGAAAAAATATTTGATTCGGAATTTGCCAAATTTACTGTTGGATCTAATTTTAGACTTTATACTCCAAAATCAGATGGTTCTTTATTTAGCGATACCAACGGAGTTAAAATAACAAATTGGGAAGTTGGTGGATATCTTGGTCTAGAGAAAAGCTTTTTAAGAGATCAGCTCATCTTAAAAGGTTCTTTAAGATTGGATAAAAATCAAAACTTTAATTTAATCCCAACTCAAGCGCTTTCAGGTATATATAACATAGATGAAAACCATACCATTAGATCAACTTTTACATCTGCTATAAGAAATCCAACTTTATTGAATCAATATATGTATTACAATGTAGGTAGAGCTAAACTCATTGGTAATAAGGATGGTTATCAAAATCTTTATACGCTAGAATCCATTTGGGCTTATGCTACTTCGGGTAGAAATATAGATTCTTTAGTCAACTTTGATGTGGATCCCATTAGACCAGAAGAAGTAAAATGTATAGAATTTGGTTACAGAGGGGTTTTCGAAAATAAAATTTATGTTGATGCCAATTATTATTACAATTGGTATCAGAATTTTATTGGTTTTGTTACTGGAGCAGAATTTTTCTATGACCTACAAAGTTGGGAAATACTTGATGTGTATCGAGTCGCTACCAACTCTTCAAAAACAATTACTACTCAAGGATTGTCATTAGGTTTAAATTACTACATAAATAACAAGTATACTTTTAATGGAAATTTCTCTTGGAATAAACTTAATAAACAAATTGATGACCCTATTATCCCTGCATACAATACCCCAGAATTTAAATTTAATGTTGGCCTATCCGGAAAAGACATTAAAATTGAATTAAGTGAAAAATCAATAATGAAAGATATAGGATTTAGTTTCAATTATAAATGGGTTGAAGGATTTTTATTTGAAGGATCTCCTCAATTTACTGGCGTTGTGCCTACTTATGGTCTGTTAGATTTTCAAATGACAAAAAATCTTAAAAAACAAAATTTGGCTATTAAATTAGGAGCTTCAAATATTCTTAACAACAGAGTTCTACAGGTGTATGGAGGGCCATTTATTGGAAGAATGGCCTATGTTTCTTTACTATTTGATTTTAAAGATTAAACAACTTTATAATCCGTTCTGGAACTATTTTTATTTTAATTACGTAAATTAGACATATAAATTCACGAAAAATTAACCTTATGAAAAAAATTACTTTTGGTTTTCTATTTATTTTATCTGTTATTTACTCCACAACAACAATTGCTCAGACAAGATATTTAGATCCACTTTTTACTGTTGATACCACAAATAACATAGAGTATGGTGTCAATTTTTCAGTTATGATAAATGATACCCTACCCATTCCTACGGGAATGACTATTCCCGTAGGAGTAGACCCTAACACAGGAAACCCCATTTATTTTACTATGCCTCCTTTGGAATTTGATCTTTTCGAACCAGCAGGAGATACCGTAGCTGAAAGACCGCTTATTATTTATTTGCATACCGGAACATTTGCTCCAATCATTAGAAATGGTAATGCAACTGGACATAGAAATTTTGATTATGCTACCCAAGCCATGTGTAGTCAATTTGCTGCAAGGGGATATGTAGTAGCAAATACTGATTATAGATTAGGCTGGAATCCGTTTTTACCCACAGAGCCAGAAAGAGCTGCAAGCTTAATGAGAGCTGCTTACAGAGGCATACAAGATGTAAAAGCTGCAATTCGATATTTCAGAATGGATTACGAAAATGGAAATACGTATGGGATTGACACCTCTCGCATCATAATCTGTGGTCAAGGGACTGGTGGTTGGATAGCTACCTGTTTAAATTCTGTAGATAAATTATCGGAACTTCAACTTGCTAAATTTTTAGATCCTGTAACAGCTATGCCATTAATTGATACAGCAGTTTATGGTGACTGGTTTGGATATGGTGGTATGCCTCAACTAAATATGGAAAACCACAAAGGATATTCCAGTGATCATGACATGATTCTAAATATGGGGGGAGCTATCGGTGATATTAGCTGGTTAGAAGCTGGTGATAAGCCTATAGCTGCGGTTCATGGCAACCTTGATGCTGTAGCTAGATTTAGAACCGGTGATTTATCCGTTTCAGGTGTAAATATTGTGAGTAGCATTAGTGGTTCACACGATGTAGTGGCTAAAGCTAATATGTTGGGAAATAATGACGCCATTCCAAACTTATATGACCCTTACACGGTGGCTGCAAAGGCGGCTTCAAATAAGTTGATTGGGACAGTTGATTTTAGTGGTGTCGCCATAACTGAATCCGTTAACAACCTATTTCCATTTGTAACTGGAAATCCTGGTGAAGGAGCACCTTGGGATTATTTTGATTCTACCATTACTGTAATGTTAGCTGTAGGTCAAGGTCTACCTGCAAGTGTTGGTACTGATGCTTATTTAAATAGTTTACAGACAAACCCAGATATGAGTATAACTAAAGCAAATGCCTACATTGATTCCACGATTAACTTCTTTTGCCCTAGAGTGGTAAATACGTTAATGCTACCTGGAAACTCGGTTGGAGTTAACTCAAATGATATACTTTATAAAGTTTATCCAAACCCAACTTCAGATTATATTTCATTTAATTCTTCTGCAAACATTGAAGAAATTTCAATCTTTGATAACATTGGAAATTTAGTGAAAAGATACAACCCAAGTGTATTTACGTACACTGTAGACTTGAGAGAACTTCCAAAAGGAGTTTATTTTGCAGAAATAAAGGATACCTACAAAACGCACACTGAAAAGATAGTGCTTAAATAAATTCGATATTTATAACAACTAACTAAGCCCCCTTGTGGGGCTTTTTTATTGCTATAAATTCAATTATAAATTCTTAACATGTTTCATATCATTAATTGATATATATTTGGAGGCTAATTCAAAAAAATATGGAATTATTTGTCCAAATTTCACAGTTTGTACTCAGCTTATCGATTTTAATCATCTTACATGAGTTAGGGCATATGTTGCCTGCAAAATATTTTAAAACTAAAGTGGAAAAGTTCTACTTATTTTTTGACGCTGGCTTTTCTTTATTCAAATTCAAAAAAGGTGAAACAGAGTATGGAATTGGGTGGATTCCTTTAGGTGGTTATGTAAAGATTGCTGGGATGATTGATGAAAGTATGGATAAAGAGCAAATGAAGGAGCCTGCAAAGCCATGGGAATTTAGATCAAAACCTGCTTGGCAAAGATTAATCATAATGGTTGGTGGAGTAACCGTTAATTTACTGCTTGGTTTTTTAATTTACATTATGATCTTATTCGTTTGGGGTAAAGATTATGTGCCTAATGAAGCCGTAAAATATGGTGCTCATTTAAGTCATGAAAAATTTGCTGATTACGGTTTTCAAGAGGGAGATCTCATTGTGGAAGTTGGTGGTTCTTCAATAAATGAATTTGGAGACGCTTCTAGCAAAATACTTATTGATGGAGAAAGAGAACTAAAGATTAAACGTGGTAACGAAATTATCCCATTTACCATAAATGACTCCATAATAACAGATCTTTTACGTTTAAAAGTTCCTGGAATTTTTAATGAAATCCGATTCCCAAATGTTATTGATTCTGTCATGAAAGGAAGCTTTGCTGAATTAGCTAAGCTTCAAAAAGGAGATAGCATAGTGGGAATTAATGATCAAATGACCCCTTATTATCTTGATTTCAAAAATGAAATTAAAAGATATGAATCAGAAGAAATTGATCTTCAAATTATACGTGATAATAACCCTAAAACTGTAAAAGTTCAGGTAGCTGAAGATCACACTTTAGGGTACTTTCCTAAGAATCATTTGTTATATTTTGATTTTAAACATAAAGATTATGGTTTAATAGAATCGATTCCTACTGGAATATCAGAAGGAGTTACCACTTTGGGAAATTATGTAAAATCGCTTGGTTTACTTTTTAATAAAGAAGGTGCTAAACAAATTGGAGGTTTTGGAACCATTGGTGGGTTGTTTTCTCCTTATTGGGATTGGAAGCGATTTTGGAGTATGACGGCATTATTATCTATCATTTTAGCGTTTATGAACATACTTCCCATACCAGCCTTAGATGGTGGTCATGTCATGTTTTTAGTTTATGAAATGATTTCAGGTAAACCACCAAGTGATCAGTTCCTAACAAGAGCACAAATTGTAGGAATGAGTTTATTACTTGCGTTGCTCATATATGCTAATGGCATGGATATCTACCGCTGGATTTCAGGATAGTACTTTTAAACATTGACCTGCGTATAATCTATTCCGCGTAGAAAAGTATTTCAATGTAATTGAAATACTTTTATATCATGAAGTTAAATCTCAAAACTGTTTTACTCCTTTTTGTTATAAATATTTCCTTTCAATTTGTCGGATATAATCAGGGAACCACTACAGATCCATTTGAAATATATACACAGGATAAAAACAATAAAATTCTTATTGTCCCTTTTGAGTCAAAAATGTACGCCTCATCCATTGATAAAGAAATTGCATTAGCAAATAATATTGAATACAAAGAGGTAAAAGAGTCCTTAAAAAAAAGCGTATCAGAACAAATTTTACTGTCTTTGAGCCAAAAAACACCTGCAGTCTCCCTAGCTCACCACCAGGATAGTTCAAATAAAATGTTAAATTATATTTATAGTAGTATTGGATTTAAGTATGACCTGATCAAATCTAAGGACACTGTCAAGACAGAAGCCACAAAAAAAGAGTTGATAAAGGATAAGCTTAACAAATTTGTAAATCAAATACAAGCTGAAATACCCACCGAAAAAAAAGAATATAATAGAGGAAAAATACATCAAGGTGAAATTCAAACATCACATCATTACGCTGATCGTTTTATGAACGTAGTAATAAACAATCCTAACTTACTTTCTGATTTACAACTAAATTATCAAACTAACTATTTCATCTTTGTAAACGAATTTCATATTGGTCAATCCTACATGAAAAAAGAAGATCAATACAATTCGTATAGGCAATTAAATATCCATTACACGGTATTAAATAAAAGGGGAAAAGAAGTAGATGCAGGTGTAGCAGCAACTGAAATGCCTGCCGATGTTCATAATCTAAATAAAATTGAGAAAATTTATTTATCTCAATTGGCCGAAGATTTGTGTGCTTTTGTTCCCGATCCTGTATTAGAGAAAAACACTGTCAAAAAAGAGGCTGAAGACAGTAAAAAGGCAAAGAGTCAACGAAAAGTGATACATGGTTTAGTTTCAGAGTAGAAAGGTAAAACTAATTTCCAGGGTTATAACCCTTATATAAGAATTGGTTATTAGTTTGTATTCTAAACATGATTTCAATTGCACCCATTGTATTAGTTGCTGGAAGTAACTTAGATATTGTCATATCATAACTAATCCCTATGGCATAATCTTTAATCTCAAACAATACTCCTGGGCATATGGCGTCTCCATAGCGCCAAACTCCACCAATAGCAATAGCTGATTCTTTGTTATATCCTGTTATTTTTGAAGCTTCTTTGATTCTAATTCTATAGTATGCTCCCAAAATTACTTCTAAGTTTGGGCCTTGTAATTGCGTTAATAAAGAACCCATTATACCCGTTCTTGAATGTGGAATTCCAAGAAATCCTTTTCCATAAAAGCAAAAGCGTTGATGAACGGTATCATTTAAAATTGAATGGTAACTATTAGGGGAGAGTATATTATAAGTTGCTAAACCTAATTGGATATGGGTTTGATCATATAACGACATGTACCCTTCATCTTTACCATAGGTAAATGCAATTCCTGATGATATATTGTAATAACCAAAAGCATTTTTTGTGAAATTTTCACCAGACGATAAGTTAGGGTCATGGTATTCTCCATTAAATTGACTCCCCCATCTGATATTTGAAGGGTCAATGGTGAGTTGGTTATATGAATTTAAAAATCCAAGAGAAAGGGAGGCATTAGAACTCAATTTTATTACACTTGATAATCCTAAGTTGAACGAGTTTTTTTTCAAAAACCCATCTCCTGCATCATCAGCATTTGCAGCAAAACAAATACCTAGATTTCCTTTTTTCCACTTTTCAGCACCAATTTTATAGTCTGTAAAGAAACTGTAGGTTTCAAATGCATTGTTAATGTTAGTCCATTGACTTCTTGTAGAAAATTGAACCCTTGAGTTGCCATGATAGTTCCCTATTAAACCTGGATTATATAAATAATCATACTCTGAAATTTGAGTGGTATGAATATCTTGACTGTAGATGGGAAACTCGGTCAAAAACAAAACTGAAAAAATAATATGTACTAATTTTAGTAATCTCACTTGACTAAAGATATAGTTCCTTTTTCTTTAAAAGGTATTCCATTATTATAAGTACCTTTTAAATAATATACATAAGTCCCCACATTTAATATTTGATTTCGATGTTTACCATCCCATGAACAGATAGTTGAACAACAACAATCCGAATTAAATACCACTTCTCCCCATCGATTAAAAATAGAAAATTCCATTTCTTGAATACCACCACCCATCACACCTATAAAATCGTTTACACCATCTCCATTAGGTGAAAATCCACTAGGAACAAAATGAGTAGACTCGTACAACATTTGAACAGAAATACTGAGGACAGAATCGCAACCATTAGCAGCTTGTAAATAAACTAACCCTTCAAAATCTGACTCAATAAGAACAACACCCGATATGTCTATTGATTGTCCAACATATATGATGGTATCCAAAAAAGTCGTGTCTTGTTCAAGTACAGTAACAGTAATGTTTATTATAGAATCGCAACCACTAGGTAGTATTATTATTTCTTGACCTGTTAGATTATTAGCATTATAAGTTGTGCCATTAACGATTATAGAGTCTCCAAAACAAATAGTTTGATCCAAATTATTTATAATTTGATTTTGAATATTTAATATCACTGTAACCGTACTATCACAACCTGATAAGCTATTAAATATATGGGTCCCCGTAGTGTTACTTGAATCATATGTTACTCCATCATAGATAAAACTTCCATTGGAACAAATAGTAGGATTTATACTGTTTGTAATAGGTGCAAGTTCGGTAATTGTTATCGATACTATGCTATCACAGCCACCTGGCAATGTAAATGTATCCTGCCCTGTTGGATTAGAACCATTATAGGTTGTGCCATTAACCACTATTGAACCTCCATTACACAATGTTGTATCTAATATGGTGTTTATGGTATTTTGAATTGTTAGCGAAATAGTGACTGTACTATCGCAACCAAAGGCACTTGTGAAAACATGTGTTCCTGCTGGATTATTTGCATCGTAAGTTACTCCATCATAGATAAAACTTCCATTGGAACAAATAGTAGGATTTATACTGTTTGTAATAGGTGCAAGTTCGGTAATTGTTATCGATACTATGCTATCACAGCCACCTGGCAATGTAAATGTATCCTGCCCTGTTGGATTAGAACCATTATAGGTTGTGCCATTAACCACTATTGAACCTCCATTACACAATGTTGTATCTAATATGGTGTTTATGGTATTTTGAATTGTTAGCGAAATAGTGACTGTACTATCGCAACCAAAGGCACTTGTGAAAACATGTGTTCCTGCTGGATTATTTGCATCGTAAGTTACTCCGTCATACACATAACTACCATTGGAACATATGGTTGGATTGATACTATTTGTTATGTTAGGTAATTCTGTAACTGTAACAGAAACAATACTATCACAGCCATTTGCTAAAACAAATGTCTCCTGCCCTGTTGGATTAGAACCATTATAGGTTGTGCCATTAACTACTATAGAACCTCCATTACATAAAGTTGTATCTAAATTAGTGTTGATGGTATTGCATGTTGGGATACCATAAAAATCCAAGCAAGCGTAATCGTAGTTGCAATTTGAGCCAATAGCAGTGGTTAAGATCAATGTGTAATTGGTATTAGCTGATAACCCATACCATTCTGGATTAAATCCACTACCAACTCCATTTGCATTATTAACTGAAGGTTGTATATCTGGGCCTGAGCAAGAATTAATGGTGCTTCTTAAGACAGCTGTCCTAGATAAACCACTACATGTAAATTGACTAAAATTCACTGTTTGCACTGCTCCAACATTTCCAAAATTATCGGTGGTTACTGTATGGTAAGTGATGTGAGTAGTATTGTTTAAATCCGCACAAGGATCATCACATTGCAAGTATGTTCTATCCACAAACTCTGGAACACTTCCAGTACTGCAATTTGGGCTAGCACAATCTCCACAGGTTGGAGGTAAATAATTTACCTGTATTACATCTCCAATATCATAGCACCCATCACCATCACTATCAGGAGAATTAGCAGCATCACTGGTGTAGGGCATAATCCATAGTGTATCGTATCCTCCAGGAACTGTTCCAGATATACCTCCAGCATCCACATCAGAGGTAGTTAGCCCATAGTCAGATCCCAAGTAACATGGATGATTAGTTAAATCCGTTAATTGTGCTGCTGTTAGCGGTAAACCTGGATCGCAACTAAATAGAGCATAGCTATATGTTAAAACCCCTCCATTTAAATTTTCATTTGCAGCGTTGAAGTTTATGGTATTGCAATTTGTTAAATCATACTCATTATTTCCAACCAAAGTTCCACCACTTACGCTTACAATTCCAGTACTAGCATTACATGAAGTTGGGAAATAATAAGATTCACAATGGTCTATTAATGAACACCCTGATGGAATAGTAAATGTAATTTCAACAATGTATGTGGCGTTTGGTGAAAGTCCAGTCCACTCTGGATTATAATAGCTGGAGCCATTAGCCGTAGTGGTTGATGGACTAATTGGTGTAGCGCAATTCGTATTGGATGCATACAGGTTAGCCACTTTAGTAATGCCACATGGGTTAGTTGGCCCTCCTTCTTGTAGTGATATGACCATACCAACCGTTCCTGTAGCAGATGTAGTTAATGTATGATACGTAACATATGTAGGTGCTGTAATTGGATTTGCACTTAAATCATTCATCTGCGAACAATGATTAGAAAAAAGAAAAGCATCATTATAACTCGTGTAGGGTCCAGCGATAAGGCAATTTGGAGTTGAGCATGTACCACAACTTACCAAGCAAGAAATTCCAGTTTGATGAGTTACCGTACATCCTGGAACTCCTTGTGGAGTGGCAGATCCTGTACTTCTAAAATCGCCATCCAATGTGATAGACTCCACGCACCCTTCAACTGTAACCACTACAGTTTGATTATAATCAGTAGATCCAAATCCAAACCAATCATCATCTGTTTCATAAGTTAATACATCCGTTCTGTTTCCATAACGGTCATCAAAATAATTGGAAGGTATAGCTCCTAATCCGCTACCTATAGATGCCCCCGTATAACCCGTCAAATCATTAAAACCTGCTCTAGACAATGTTGGAGTAAAGGCCGGATTGGTTAAAACAATTGGGGCAGTTGCTGTAGTATTCTCGAAAAGTAAGGCAAATCCATAACTTTTGCCATCCAGGGTACCAACATCAATTTCAACATCTATGGTAAATGTAGTCGTGTTATTTCCGTTATTAACAAAGCTTACAGAATTGATTAAACAATTGTGACAAGCTATACTAGATAGGCTGGTAATTAAAAATAAGAAGAATAAGATTTTTTTCATATTAAAAATTGTAAAATTTTATTCTATAATTTTTCTGCAAGGTAAAATATTTATTTTAAATCAAAAATTAATTCTCTAAAATTACTCCATCAATAGGGTTCCCCGTACAACCACTTGGAAAAGATGTTTTCATTAAAATAGACAAAGTGGGTGCAATATCTGAAATGTGAATTCTTTTATCAATTAATTTATTTTTCTGCACTCCATTTCCGTAAAAAATTAAGGGAACATGGGTGTCATAATTATAATGGGAGGCATGAGTGGTCCCTGTTTCTCTGCTCCACTCTAAATATCCTGGACTTAATACATAAAATATATCGCCAGAACGTTTAGGGTGAAAACCATTTTTAATCATTTCAACCTCTTTATCATTAGTAGAAAAAAAATTTGACCTCAAATCATAAACGGATTTTATAAATTCTTTTGATTCAAGAAAGTATTTTATTTCTTGAAAGAGCAAATCAACCCTAATACCTGCTGAATTTATAATATCAAAATTTAAATAAAACTGCATGTTAATTTCTTTTGAGACCAATTGATCCTGCCCAAAGACATCAAATAAATAATTATTCAATTCAAGCAATAAGTTTCTAGAATCGAAACGACCCCCGTTAAATTTCATTTTTTTTAATACATCAGGTGAGGTAGCAGCTCCATGATCAGAGGTAAGCATGATCGTATAGTTTTTCTTTCCAAATTGTTTATCGAAAAACAAAAGCATATCAGCCAGGGTTTGGTCTAATTTTAAATACGTATCTTTTGTTTGTTCAGCATCTGGTCCAAATTGATGTCCTATGTAATCGGTAGATGAAAAGCTCACAACCAACAAATCAGTATGCTCATCTGTACCAAGCGATTCTTTAACTATTAATTGTTTAGAAAAATCCCACAAAATTTGGTTCCCTTTTGGAGTGGACTTAATAGCAGAAGGACCTCCCTGATCTAATTTATCCTTAAGATTGATGTTAAATGTGGAACCTGTCCAAACACCATTCATGTAGTTTGATACAGCATTCAATTCTTCAAATTGTTTTACCCAGTTGGGTATGAAATTACGATAATAATCACTAGTAATCCAGTTCCCCGTTGAATTCATCCAATATGCTCCATCAGCAGAAAAACCTGCAGACAGGATTGAACCTCTATCTTTTAATGATACCCCAAAAACTTTAGAAGAAGTATCCACTATTTTTAACTGATCTCCAATAGTGGTTGATAATAAATTTCTAGGAGACATGTTACCGTCACCTTTATTTAATTTATCATGTGGTTTTTGACAAAGACATATGGTTTGAGCTTTCCAATCCCCAGCGCAATAAACAGGCTTAAGGCTATCTCTTGAGTACCAGCTATTTCCTATTATCCCATGTACAGCAGGGGGGGTTCCCGTAAAGATGGATGCATGACCTGGGCCAGTATAGGTGGGCACATAGTTAAAATGTGTGTTTCTACAAAAAGTCCCCTGATTGATTAATTTCTTAAACCCTTTTTCACCGAAATCATCCCAAAATCGATATACATATTCATATTTCATTTGATCAACTACAATTGCAATGACCATTTTTGGCTTACTAATTTGACTTAAAGTAGAAGCATGAAAAAAAATAGTTATGAATAAAATAAATATTCTCATGGGAATGCTTTTCAGCATTTATAATTGTTAAATATAACCAAGAAAAGAGTAGCTATTACGAACATTTATATCTTCAAAATCGTAGTGATTTATTTTGCTCTTTTTCGCTCGTGTTCCTTAAGGAGGATTTTTCTAATCCTAATATTGGTTGGGGTCACCTCAACATATTCATCTGCCTGAATATATTCTAATGCCTCTTCTAATGTAAATTGTATAGCAGGAGCAATTTTGACTTTATCATCTGCACCAGAAGACCTCATATTAGTTAGTTTTTTAGTCTTTGTAATATTCACCACTAAATCATTAGCTCTAGAGTGTTCTCCAACGACCTGGCCTTCATAAATTGCTTCGTTAGGGTCTACAAAAAATTTCCCTCGATCTTGTAAATTACTTAAACTGTAAGGGATTGAATGACCATTCTCCATAGAGATCAAAGATCCATTTTGCCTTTCCGGAATTTCCCCTCTGTAGGGTTCAAAGGAAGTAAAACGATGAGACATGATGGCTTCTCCAGCTGTAGTGGTTAGAAGGTAATTTCTAAGTCCGATTATACCTCTTGAGGGAATATTAAATTCCAATAACATTCGATCACCCTTAGGTTCCATACTGACCATCTCGCCTTTTCTAATGGCAACTACCTCAATTGCTTTACCAGAGTGTTCTTCTGGAATATCAATGGTCAACTCCTCGATTGGTTCATGTTTTATCCCATCAATTTCTTTTATAATTACTTGTGGTTGACCTACTTGAAGCTCATATCCTTCCCTTCTCATGGTTTCTATCAACACGGAAAGATGTAGAACTCCTCTACCAAATACATTAAAAGAATCGGATGATCCCGTATTTTCAACTCGAAGGGCTAAATTCCTTTCCAATTCTTTTTCTAGCCTTTCCTTAATATGCCTAGATGTAACATACTTACCTTCTTTACCAAAGAAAGGAGAATCGTTTATGGTAAACAACATCGACATTGTGGGTTCATCAATTCGAATAGTAGGTAAGGCTTCAGGCTCATTTAAGTCCGCAACAGTATCTCCAATTTCAAATCCATCTAATCCAACTATAGCACAAAGATCTCCAGCCACTACCTCTTCTATTTTTGCTTTTCCTAGCCCTTCAAATACATAAAGCTCTTTTATTTTACTCTTCCTAGATTCACCCTCTCTAGATATTAAAGAAACTTGTTGACCTTGTTTTAAACTTCCTCTATGTAGTCTTCCAATAGCTATTCTACCAATAAAAGAAGAGTAATCTAGCGAAGTAATTAATAACTGAGTAGTTCCAGAATTGATTTTAGGCGCAGGAATGTGCTCAATAACGGCATCTAACAGCGGTAAAATATCGTTAGTAGGTATTTTATAGTCTAAATCCATCCATCCCTGTTTTGCGGAACCATAAATCGTAGGAAAATCCAGTTGTTCTTCAGTTGCATCAAGATTAAACATCAAATCAAACACCTTTTCTTGAACCTCCTCTGGCTTACAATTTTCCTTATCTACTTTATTAATTACCACTAAGGGTTTTAGGCCTAATTCAATTGCTTTTTGAAGAACAAATCGGGTTTGAGGCATTGGGCCTTCAAAGGCGTCTACAAGAAGTAATACACCATCTGCCATGTTCAATACCCGTTCCACTTCTCCTCCAAAATCAGCGTGACCTGGAGTATCAATAATATTGATTTTATGATCTTTATAACTAACCGAAACATTTTTAGAAAGAATGGTAATGCCTCTTTCTTTTTCTAAATCATTATTATCTAAGATAAGTTCTTTGGTTTCTTTTCGATCATCAATGGCTTTACAAGCATAAATCATCTTATCAACCAAGGTGGTTTTCCCATGGTCAACATGAGCAATTATGGCAATATTTCTAATATTCATAGAGCTGAATTTTGCTGCAAAGGTAACATTGTAATGAATGCGTTTAATATTTTATATAGTAATGTTTTTTTTGGTTCTATTTCAAGTTTGTTTTTCTATATTTGAGAAAAATGTTAAAAAATGAAACTCATCAAAATCACCTTTTTATCCATAACATTACTTTTTTTAACTGGATGCGGTAAATATGAAGAAGGACCAGGATTTTCTCTCCTCCCAAAATCAACCAGACTTCAACAGAAATGGAGACCTATTGAAAAATTTGATGCTTCTTCAAATACGCTTGAATCTATTGATAGTGATGGTTCATACATTGAATTTGTAAAAGATGGTTCATTTAAAATTTATAATGACAACTCGATGGGTGCGCTTGGAATAGATGGACTAGTTGGCACCTGGAATTTTTCCGAGGATAAATCTGCTGTTACCTATGAATACTCCTATGAATTTATGGGAACTACTATGTGGTCAGTTGAAAGTACAGACACCATCGTGAAATTGAAGATAAATAATCTTGGCCTAAAAAGAGCTAATGGAGATAAGTATTATTACGAATATTTTTAATCCTTATAGCTTGGTAAATTCTTCCATCAACACGTTAGAAGAATCGCGATTACTGAATTTACCCCTCAACCAAGCGTAGAAAACAATGAGCCTAGGGTCTCTAAACATTTTATTTTTGTCAAGACCTCCTTCGCTTTCAATTTGATTTAGAGCATCATCCGTAGCTTTTTCAGGATTATTGATAAATAACTTCATTGCTACAATAAATGGTTTAACCAGCATGAATTGTTTTTTCTCAAATAGTTCGTTATGCTTAGATTGAATTTTTAAGACAATGGTTTCCGCAATATCAATATTATTTAATTCCAGCTGTACTACCGCTCTAATCATCTCTTTTCTTATCACCCATTCTCTTCCCATAGTTTTTTGATAATATCCATCTGACTTATTGAACTCAAGGAGTATTTTATTAGATGATTTAAATTCACTTAACAAACAATGAAAAGCGGCTTGATTTAATTTTAAATTATTAATTTCTCTCTCTGGGATTTTAACCCCATATTTTTCAACAGCATCATGAATAAGAAATATGGCTTCTAAAATTTTATTTTCAAAAATCTTAAGAAAGCTAGAAATAGCAACATATTTACCGATATAATTTTGGTTGACTAAATCGGATTTTTGCATCAATTGTTTCAAATTTTCAAGATGAATTTTAGCTTCATCAAAATCTCTAATACCTAACATGGTGTATGCCATTATATACTCTATATTGGCAATGGAATTATTAAATCCGATTCTTTCTTCTTGGGAGAAATTCAGCTGTTTATAATAACCTTTTAATTCCTTGGCTAGTCCAACAAAATTCTTTTTTACTCCATATTCGGCTCTCAGAATTTCGATGATTGTAAGCTGGATTTTAGGTGTGTTTTTTTCATTTTTTATATTGCTATATTGCTCAATGGCTTTAGAAATGATAGGATTAGAAAATTCAACATCTCCATTTTCTAATTTCTCAGCAAACATATTCCTTATCTGTATAAAATAAAGTTGGAATTCATCTTCTTTAGCCTGTGCATGTTGAAGTCCAAGGAGTTTATTTTTGATTAGATCAAATTCAGCTTGAGGAAAGTAAGGTAAAATTTCCAACTTCATTCGTTGAATTTTCATGTTCAACAAATAGTTCTTTGTTTGCTCACTCTTTTTTTCTTCTTTTTCGAGCAAAAACCAAGCAACACCATGTTTATTTAATTCTTTAAAGTGTTTAGCTAAGTTTAAGAAGCCTTCACTGTCTTTGGCACTTAATTCATTACTAGCATTTTGAAGAATAATGAATCGAATAAGTTCTTTGGTTAACCTTTTCCGAACAGCATGGTACTTTTGCTTTCCCTTTTGAACTAAATGCTCTTTTCTAGGTGAATTATAATATTTAAATAACTCATTCAATACTGTAATATCCCTTCGATCATCAGATGGTCTTTTTCTCACTAAGAATTTTTCGAATTCTCTTTTTTTCTTAGAAGAAAAAGTGATTAATATCTCTTTTAATAAATCCATCTCTAATTCTTAGAATCTTTTTAAATTATAGTGAGCTAAATATACCATTCTATTTATTGATAATAAAAATAATTTTTAGTCTTTTTTTTATATTTTAAAACATTGTTTATCAATTACTTAAAAATTTTAATTGCGTTTTTTTTTGTCTTTTTTTTAATGCATGTGAATTTCAATATGCCTTAATTACCTTAATTTTACTGAAAAATTTAAGTCATGAAAAAGCAATTATACATCTTCGTTTTCTTATTTCTGAGTACAATTACATCTTCTGCTCAAATCCCTTCAGCTGCTATTGTAAGTGTGTACACACAGGGAGTAAAAATAAGTCCTGATATGGCAGAAAGCCTCATGCGGATTGAAGTTACCAAAACTGGAAAATTCAATGTGTTTGATAAATTAGATATGTTAGAAGTCTTGAATGAAAATCAAATTGATGTTTCAAACTGTTTTGGAAAAAAATGCCTTACCTCTTTGGGTAGTCATGCTGGAGTGGACAAAATGATAACAGGTGCCATTGAAAACCTAGGAAAAAAAATTGTGATCACCGTTAAAGTTTTAGATGTAAAAACAGAAAATTACGACAAAATTGCTATCGAGGAATTTATCAATCTGGATACAGAGATACAAACTATGATGCAAATTACCTTGAACAAAGCCTTGGGAATTGAAAATGATTCAGAGCTCTTAAACAATTTTGTGTACTTTAATCAACCACCAGAAGCTCCTGTAACTTACATCAAAAATAATGGACCAAGGATGGGAATGTCTTTTGTAGGTGGAGATATGGGGCAAGTGCTAAAAAACCCAACAAATATGGGTGGTTTTGATGCAGCCCCAATCATGACTCAAATTGGTTATCAATTTGAAGGTTCTTATTTGAGTGCAGGGAATTTTCAAGCCCTAATAGAAGGATTAGTTTTTTTGACCGGTGTTGAGCAAAACATGTTTAATCCATCATTTGCTATTCTCAATGGATTCAGAAGTTCAAAAAATGGTTGGGAGATAGGGTTTGGACCAACCTTTAGACTATCTAGAATTTCCAAAGGATACTATGTAAATGACGAAAAAAATAATGATAATTGGAGATTGAATTCTCAGTGGCAGGATGATCCAAACAGAGTTATAATAGATTCGACAGAACAATTTGGTACTGGTGAATACAATTATACCTATCTATCAAATCCCTTCAATGAAACTACAAGAATGGACAGTAGAGGTAATGTCAGATTACTAACTGGATGGGTATGGGCTCTTGGGAAAACTTTTCATTCAGGTTATTTAAATATTCCTGTAAATGCATTTTTATCCTACAATAAAAATGGGTATTATTTAGGGCTTTCCATGGGATTCAACATCACTAAGAAAGACTAATAACTTATTTACTAAAATCACTTGAGAAAGAATTATTAGAGATTAACCATAAGAGTTGATTCTCTACTTAATTGGTGTTATTTAGAAAATAATTGAACTATACCATTGCCATCTACCTGAGCAAAACCAATTTCGCCCTTGTATAATTTTCCAGGACAGTCATAAGTAGCGAAGTTTACTGTTTTCGATCTTCCTATGTGTTCTTTTATCTTTAGAAAAGTACATTTAGATTTCACATCAGAAACGATTACATCATAATAACAGTCCCCATTTTTTCTTACGAAGGCAAGATTACTTTGTTCAAAATAAAACTCTCCATTAGAAAGCGTATATTCAGCCCAATCTGTTGCTTGGGATTTTTCTTTCTTAAAACCTTTTCCGTAATAGATTTTATCCTTTGTAGAAACTCCTTCAGAATATCCATTTTCAATAACTTCTTTAAGAAAACTATTCTTGTCAGAAATGGTTAGTATATTATCGAGTGTTAATTGCTCCTGAGCAAAAACGGAAATAGGAAAGCATAAAAGGAAAAGAATTTTTTTCATGATCGTGTTGTTTAGTATAAATTTAAACATTTTAATTCATCTTACCATATAAAATACTGAGATAGATAGACCACGTAACCAAGAACTAGGGGATAACCTATAAATAACCATATCACATCCATCCAAGTCATTTTTTTTGGCCAGGTTCTTTTTTTTACACTCATCAATAAGTCATACCAATTCATTATGCCAAAAAACTGAATTATCGCATTGACCAAGATTGCACAACCCAGTAAAAACCCACCTGAGCAAAATATAGAAAACAAGTACGAGATCATGCTTTTTTAAAGGGCTTGGGTTGATAAATGATAAGTAGAACAGTGACAATAGCCGCTAACAGCAGAGGTATTTTAATAAACCATTCAATAGTTGCTGAGAATTCCCATTTTAACGTGGACCAAATTAAAGCTAGGGTTTCAAGAGATGAAGCCAGTAAAACCACATCGTACAACTTTTTTTCTCTCCTAGGATCTTTATAGGCCAGTAAGGCACCTACACCGTTAACTGCGATAAGCGCTGCGCCTAAGTTTCGGAGCCATGCAATATTTTCAAAATTTGCCCCTTCTAGTGCTGCATAGTAGTGTGGAAAAAAGAAAAATACCAGCCCCATAGATAAGCTAGACACCCCACAGATTAAAAGCGTTAGCTTAGTTTTAGTCACGATTAATGAGGTTACCGTGAGTTATTTCTGAACCATCGTTGTAGAAGTGCTTACCCGAAACCACAAATCCATTTTCCATATTTTGCTCAGACCATTTATGTCCGCTTTTATACCATTCTGTTCTTAATCCATGCATCAATCCCGCTTTGTAATTAACTTCTAACTTTATATTTCCGTTATGATACCATTCCTTGATGAAGCCATCCAACTCCCCATTTACATAATGTCCTTCTTTCACTAATTGCCCTCTATCATCCCAATACTTAAATTCTCCATTCTTATTTCCATTTGAATAATATATTTCATCTTTCAAATGCCCACTTCTAAACCACTCTTTATGCAATCCTTCCCTTAATCCATTTTTGAATTTTCCCACATCACCGTATTCATTGTATACCACGCCAGTAACTTTAAGCATGGTTTTTTTTAAATACATCGTATCATGATCCATGGTGACCTCTTTCTCCGTGTAACGATCTTGTGCCTTTATCATTAAAATGCTGCTGCAAAAAATAAAGGTCAGTGCGATAAGTTTATTGAATTTCATATTGCTAAAATAATTGTAGATCACTAAATAAACAAATACTGTTCCATAATTGAATTGTATATTTATAGTAGGATGAAAAAAACGCTATTGCATTATGGCCTACAACGAAGTGGGACCAATTTTCTGGAAACCCTGCTTAAAAAAAACTTCAAGATAAGCATCCCCAATCTTAGGAAAGAAAGAGAACATCCTCTACAAAAACATTTTAGATTATTCGATGACAAAACGAAAATCCCTGAACCTAAATATTACAATGGATACACATTTAACCATTTTGAAGAATTTGAAAAGTCACTGGAGTTAAATAAAGAAGTTCAAGGAATTATTATCATTTCAAAAGACCCTTACAGTTGGTTACTTAGTTATGAAAAATGGGCAAATAAGTGCGCATGGCCAACACCAAATTACCATTACATTGAAGAATATAATTTATTTTTAAATAAATGGCGAGAATTTGAAAAACAAACGTATAAAATCGTCTTTCTAAAATATATAGACCTATTAGAAAACCCTGCAGAAATCTTAACCCAAATTCAAGAAAAATTTGAGCTTAAAAAGAAACGTTCCATTTTTTATACAAAACTCACCTTAAGCCAAAAAAAAGTAGCTGTTTCTGAAGTGTTTACCCACGAAAAAAAAGAATATTATCTTAAAAAAAAATACCTTGATAGCTACTCTAATCAGTCCATAGAAAGTATTAACAAACACTTATCAATTGAACTAATGCAGTTTCTACAATACGAAATCATTACTCCAGAAAGATGATTGAACACCATGTAATCACCCCTTTTACCACAGAATGGATTATATATAATTCCATCACAATCACTTTGATTTTATTCGTAATTCTTTCTGGTCGTAGGCTAAGTGATAATGGAAAACGTTATCTTACCCTTGGGCTAAGCATCTTGTTTATTTTCGAATTTGTAGGAATGGAAATCTTCCATTTCAATAAAGGTTTTTGGTTCATTGAAGATTCTCTTCCACTTCACATGTGTGCCATCATGTGGTTTGTCACCATCTATCTGTTCATTTCCAAATCGCAGTGGGCTTTTGAACTGATGCTATTCATTGGTATGCCTGGTGGTATTCATTCTTTGCTCACACCAGAACTCACACATGGCATTACTTTACTAGATAAAATAGATTACTTTTTAGCTCATGGTGGGCTGGTAATGGCTCCATTTTATGCCATTTTTATAATGAATATGTGGCCTAGAAAAAATGCGGTTTGGCGGGCTTTTTTAATCATTCATGTCATCGCTTTTGCAGTGGGTATCGTTAACTGGATTGTGGGTGCTAACTATATGTATTTAGCTAATAGACCGATAGTAGATAATCCGTTAATACCTCCTCCCTCGATTATTTTTGGACAATGGCCCTACTACATTATCATTTTTCAGCTAGCTTTACTAGCGCATGCATTATTGGTAAGCTTGCCTTTTTGGATTTATCGAAAAAAAACTATCACATGAAACATCTTCTTACCTATATATTTTTTTTCATTTATGTTACCCATTATGGGCAACAAATTAGCACTTCAATAAGGCATGATAATATGCAGCGCGATTACATTTTATATGTCCCTAGTGCATACAATCCAACTGTTAGTATGCCTCTAGTCTTTGGATTTCATGGATACACATCAAACGCTTTGGTAAATTTAACTTATACCCGGTTAAAAAATATAGCCGACACGGCTGGTTTCATTGTGGTTCACCCACAAGGTACTCTTAACTCTATTGGAAACACCCATTGGAATGTAGGTTTACCAGGGTCTTCTAGTGTAGATGATGTGGGTTTTACAAATGTGCTTATAGATACCCTCATTTCGCAATACAATATAGATCAAAGTCGAATTTATGCTTGTGGCATGTCAAACGGAGGATACATGAGTTTTTTATTGGCTTGTCAATTAAGTCAACGTTTTGCAGCAGTAGCGTCTATAACTGGATCTATGACTCCAAATACTTTTGATAATTGTAATCCTCAACGACCCGTTCCAGTGCTTCAAATTCATGGCACACAAGATTCAACGGTCCCATATAATGGAAATGTAACTTGGTCTAAATCCATTGGTGATGTAATTCAATATTGGGTAAATTTTAATAATTGTAATGCTACACCCACTATTACTAATCTACCTGACATTGTAAGCACTGATGGAAGCACAGTTATTCACTACCGATACAGCGGTGGCGACAATGGAAGTGAAGTAGAACATTTTAAAGTAGTTGGTGGGGGTCACGACTGGCCAGGAGTTTGGGGTAACTTAGACATTGATGCCAGCATAGAAATTTGGCGTTTTTTCTCTAGATTTAATATTTACGGACCTATAAGTACTTCCGCCTTACAAATTGAAAAAGATGTTTTCACACTCTATCCTCGGATTAGTGATGATCAAATTGTTATTATATCCAACAAAGATGAACCCTATGATATTTATGATTTAAGTGGAAAACACATTGTTCATGGTTTACTTAAAAATGGAGAAAATATCATTTCAGTACAACCATATGCAAAGGGACCGTATATCATGGTGACTAACCATCATAAAGAAAAATTCTTAGTACAATAACTAATTTTGGATATACGACAGAACTATCGATATGATTTTTTCTCCTCATATCCCCAATGATGTATAAAGAGCCCATTGTATTTTTTAATCCAAGATAATTGTTCTCCTCCTTTTGTAGTTTTTATCCTACTTGAGATATAGCTTTTCTGCTCGAGCAGTTTCGTGAACAAATTTGTCAGCACATGGATAAACTCTTCTGTTGGGGTATATTGATCAAGGACAATCACCATATTCTTCTCCGTTAATCCGAATTAATTGTTTAGTTATTCTCTTTTTACATCTACTTTGTCTTTGGTTGGCTTTTGATTTGTTGGCTCCCCAGTGTTCACGTTTATCTGCAACCAACATTTCTAAGTCTGTTGCATTGCTGACTTGGTTAGCACTATTTTTGTACGTTCTTTTAGGCATAATGTTGGTTATACCCTAAATATCTTGCTTAAAAAACGAAAACCAAGTTTTGTATAACCTATATGTACTTTTCTATGAGCGGTCTAATTTCGGCACTTGAAGGTCGAGGTGCATCCGTTGATATGACTTTTCCATCTTGGTCAAAAAGCATAAAACGAGGAATACCAAAAATAGCATAGTCCTTTGTGATTTGACTCCAGCCGTCTGCCCATAGTTGTACACCACCTAACTGATCATTTACTACCATATCTACCCAGGCTTTTCTATCTGTATCTACAGAAACACTCAAGAAAGTAATGTTTTTTCCGTGGTATTCTCCTTCTAATTTTTTTAGAGAAGGAATTTCAGCTTTACAAGGTCCACACCAGGTAGCCCAAACATCTACATACACCAATTTTCCACTGAAATCAGCCAATGAGAATTCGACACTATCTTTATTAGGATACGCAAATCCGATAGCCATTTCACCTGGCTTAGGCACATTTTCCTTTGCTTGTTTTCTTTCTTTCCAAGCCTTTACAGTTGAAGAAATGCCTTTTTTGGTTTTGGAAACAAAAGCAGTATCATCAACAAGAGATAATAACTGATTGAGTTCCGTTGAAAAATTCATCAACATAGAATCAAATGCTGGAGCGTTCAATGAATCCATGGCAACATAAAAATTATAATCCATGCTTACTTTATTAGATTCCCATTTATATCTTCTTGAAGAAGGCGATAAATCTGCCAAAGACTCTTGTCTTTTGGCGTAATAGTCCAGCATGTTGTTCATATCTTCCATCTCTTTACCGTTAAATAGGGAATCATCAAATGTGTTTAAATCACTCATAATGGAGTCTCTATATCCGTTGAGATATGCTGCGTATTCATCTTGTGTGCCAAGGTAATACACTTCACCCATAAAATCCATTTGTTCCCGTAACAGATACTTTTTTGCCAGATAAGATGATTTTAGACTGCCTTTGTAGCTAATGGTTTCGTCATACATTTTCGTATCAATGCTCATGGTTATGTTATCTCCCGGATGTACATACATGGGCGTACGCTCTGGACCATTATAAAAGTCTAAATACATGGCAGAGTCAATGGAGAAAGTAATGGAAAAAACGCCTAAGGAATCTACTGAAGCTTCAAAACTGGTGTCTTTTGTTCTAAAGAAAGCTACATCTCCAATTGGGTTGGTGATGGTACCTTTTATGGTTACTTCTGAAATGCTTTCGTTAGTACTGTTTGTTTGACAACTTAATAAAAAAAGAAAAGCAATACTGCTTATTAAAATCGATATTCTCATTATTGAAATTTTGCCATCAAAGATAACAAAGTATTAGTAAGGACATTTAACTCATGATAATCTAATGGAAATGCCAGGACTGGATCTCACTTGATCTAAACGGAAGGATGGAGCTACGTACCAGATTAGCTCCTTACATATTGCCAAAAGCAGGCACAGAAGAAAGCTACATTCAATTAAAAGAACCTCCTTTAAAATCTGTTTATGAAACCTTTGGAATAAAGACACCAGACCAAACAGATGACTATTTCTCATTTGACCAACTAATGAAAGATTTAAGAGAACAAAATGAAACTACCACCATACAACGAGACGGACTACCCTCCAATGAGCAAAGATGAATTTCTCTATTTTGGTAAATGCCTACAAGAGAATTGGGACTTATACCTTGACGAACCTTATTTAAGGTATTACTGGTGTTAAGAGTATGTCAGAATGTTTATGAATTGGAGTCCTGATATCTTGGATTTGCTTGAAGATTAAAAGGTAGTTAGCTTTTATTTCCTACTAAGTCTATAAAGAATAAAGATTAAAAACAATGAAAGAGGGGTTATGGTTAGACCGATAAAATCAAAAATATTTTTTTTTGTATTACTCATTCCTGGCCAATCTGTTGTCTTGTTGCCTTTTTCATCCCAATAATTATTTGTTACAATATATGGTTCTTGGCTGGGGTCAACAGCATTCTGATGCCCAACTTGACCATTATTGTGAAACCATTTTTGAATATACGTACCACCAAAATCAAATGATTCATATGTTTTCTTTCCAGTAAAATTGTCAAAACGAACCAATTTTATGTTTTCTCCATTTACGTATGTTGCTATACTTACTAACTTTGGTTTTCTAAAAATTTTAAGAATATTAAAATCTGAAAAATCGTTAAACATTCCGATATCGTCAATATTGTAAGTATATAATTTACCATTTAATTTCCCGTTTACATAGTTTCCATATTGATAAAGTCCACTTTTATCACAAACTTTTATAGTACCAGTATAGTTTTCATAATTTTTGTATTTAGGATAATTAGTACGTGTGTGCCCAGAGCTAATATCTTTAGGTAAAGTTAAATCTCCTTTTTTACTTGCAAACCCATTAATTCCTTCAATTTCATCACATTTTGGGGCATCTTCTCTGTTATCACAACTCCCCAAAAGAGCAACAGCAAACATAAATACCAATAATCTTTTCATCTTGTAAGTTTTGATACTAATTTAAAAAAAGTGTCCAAAGTGTCCACGTTGTCCAAAATGGACAGACCGTCCAAAGTCAAAAAAATAGCTAAAATCTACTAAAAGTGTGAGTTTTGTGTTTCTAACGACTAAAAAAAAAGCCCCAAAAAGGGGCATTTAACAGATTAGTGGAGAAGATGGGAGTCGAACCCACGACCTCTTGACTGCCAGTCAAGTGCTCTAGCCAGCTGAGCTACTTCCCCAATAAAAGACTAAAATAAATATTAATTTTAAACCAAATCGTTATCTAAAGACTTTGTCTCCAATAAATCATATAATTCAATGTCACTTTGGTGAAGAGCCCAGTCAAATAGTACGATTAACAGGGGGTGATATAAACGAAGTATATCAAATCGTTTTACAAGAAAAATCGGTGGTGATCAAAATCAACAACAGCCAATCACTACCTCAACTTTTTGAAAAAGAAAAACGAGGTCTTGAATTACTTTCCAAATCTACATTTATAGTTCCTAAACCCCTAAAAACCGGTACTATTGACGATACACCATTTCTTATTATGGATTATATAGAGCAAGGAACCACATTAAACTGGACAGTATTTGGAGAGAAATTAGCTCAACTTCACCAAATAGAAGGAAAACATTTTGGCTTGGATCATGATAATTATATAGGCTCCTTGATACAAGTTAATGAACAATGTAATGATTGGATTGAGTTTTACACAAACCATAGACTATTAGCGCTTACAGCTAAAGCAAGAGATCTAGGACTTTTTGAGAAAAAACACTGTGTTTGGGTTGAAAAATTATGTCAAAGATTAGACGAATTATTACCAACCTGTAAACCTTCTCTGATTCATGGTGATTTATGGTCAGGTAATCTATTAATCCATACATCAGGTCATCCGGTACTTATTGATCCTGCCGTATACTTTGGACACCCCGAGATGGATTGGGCTATGTTATCGCTTTTTGGCAGTTACCCTGAAGAAGCCATGGATTATTATCAAAACCATTATCCATTAGAAAGGGGACTTAACGAAAGAATAGACATACATCAATTATACCCACTGCTGGTGCACCTTACCTTGTTTGGAAGTGGTTATCTCAATGGAATAGAAAGTACATTGAAAAAATACGCCTAGTTTTTTATAAAGTATGAATGAAAGCAGTGCTCATTACTCTCAATTGAAACATGATAAATCCCAAAAGACCAAATAGATACATCCACTTTGGCCGACTGATCAAAATTATTATGATGTACTAATTTCCCATTTACATCAAAAATTTGGAGTAATCCTGATCCCTCAAGCTCCACAGTGAAAAAATGGCTAGATGGATTAGGATATAATTTAGGTGCAATGGCCGCTAAAGAACTTGATGATGTTACGGTACAGGCCGATTTTAAGGATTGAAACCAATTAAATGCGGCTGACAATGCCGGAAAAACACATGCACCATGACTCCCTGATCCAGCACTAATAGCTTGAACACTTGGCGCGCCATTTGCATTCATATACGCTTCTGCAGACAAGGCATTGGTAAAGGCTACTTGTTCGTCTGCGGTGCAGTAATACATACGAACCGGTTCTTGTGGCACCCAGTCGAAGTTGTCATTATCCAATAGCGCTTGCCACCACGGATGATTTTTATTTATAGAGTCATTTCTAAAATTATTCATACACGTATCACGAATCAATAAACTCATATCATTAGGTAAAATATTATTTAGTGATCCCATTCCTAACGTGGTGTTATTACCATTAAAATAAGGGGGGACTATGGTGTCGTAAGGAGGGTACAACACATCTGACCAAGTGTTGAAAATATTTCCATAAACCAACTCGTAAGAGGCTAATAGATAGGTAATATAACCGGGATTAGAATAAGGTGTTGGAGACATAATGGTGTCGGCCATGATGCCAGATAAATCATACGGACCTGAGCACGGTGCAGATGCAATTACATCAAATTCACTTTGCAGACTGTTTTCATGGATGTATTTATGGGTGGCCATACAAGCATGTCCCCCTTGTGAATATCCAGTTAGAAAGACTTGACCATTGTCAATTAGGTTTAGATCATTTGTTATAAATTCCCGAGCAGCTCTGATCATATCCACACTGGCTGTGGCTTCAGATTCTCCATGGACGTAAGGGTGTAAACCAGGACTATCTCCCATACCTAAGTAATCGGGCATACATACAAAATATCCACCAGCAGCGAATATTTTCCCTATAAAGGTCTCTTGCGTGTCATTTGAAGGGACATCATTTTTTCTTAAGGTTGTTCCGTGATTATAAACTGCTATCGGAAAATCAGCACAATTGGTGTTTGTAGGCACTAAAAATGCTCCAGAAGCAATGGTTGGGTTTCCCTGCACATCAACGGTGTTATACACCATTTTATATAAATCTACATCATAAGAAACATTAAGACCAGAAGTGACTGATAGAATGAGAGAAGAGGTTTGATTTAGATAGGTGCAAGAAACAAGGCTTTGACTAAACGTACTGCTAAAAACGAAGCAGGTAACTAATGATAAGTATAAGTTTTTCATATTTACAATTTAATTAAAATAAGTAAACCTTAAATAGTTGTTCTAATTTTACTTGTCCTGAATTGCTTCCAAATCTCTCATCTTATGAATGAAACTTGGACCGCATGCCAACTTGTTAGCCAGCTTGGATTGTGGATCAACTACCCTCCAAAATGGAGTTGGATTTTTTTCTCCTTGGATTATTTTTTCATACGATGCCTCCGATACTATTCTCAAAAAAATACCTGTTGTAACAGGACAAGTTACCTCCGCTTTATGTGTTAATGCCAAATCCTTACGCATGGTTTTCACATCTACGCTATAGGATTTTGGCACTTGATTTATATACTCATCTAGAATTCTTTGAGTAGCTATGAGCATTACCTCCCCTACTTTCATATCTGCAAAATTCGTATCAAGCACCTTTATCATTTTTTCTCTAGGTTGATTAAACTTATCTATCCAGGTTTTTTTTTTCATGTATACTAAAATAAAAAAAGCTCCTTATAAAAGAAGCTTTTGAGTGGGCCCAGAAGGGCTCGAACCTTCGACCCCCTGATTATGAGTCAGGTGCTCTAACCAACTGAGCTATGGGCCCGTTCACTGCGTGCAATGAATTTGGATGCAATTTTACATATTTGTAATGAATAATCAAACCTCATTTGCATTTTGCATAAAATTAAAAACATAATTTTTGACCTTGGAGGGGTTATTTTAGATATTAACTATCAAGCCACTATTGATGCTTTTGCCCAGCTTGGTATATCAAACTTTTCTAATATGTATTCCCAAAAGTCACAACAAAAACTTTTTGATCAATTTGAAACAGGACATGTTTCTTCTGACGAATTTATTTTGGGCATTCAGCAAATGCACTCTGTAAAGATATCAGATGAACGTATCATATCAGCTTGGAATGCTATGTTAAAAGGCGTAAAGAAGAATAAGCTAGACTATATTAAAAATTTGAGAAAGCATTACCGTACTATTTTGTTAAGTAATACAAACGAAATACACATTTCTGCTTTTGAAAAAGAAATGAGTAAAATGCAATTGCTAGCTCCATTTAAATCCTGTTTTGAAAAGATTTATTACTCGTCTAGAATGGGATTGAGAAAGCCTAATTCTGTTTGCTTTGAAAAGGTACTCAAAGAACAGCAATTCAATCCAAAAGAAACGTTATTTATAGATGATTCCACCCAACATATTGAAGGGGCTAAAAACTGTGGGATTGAGGCGGTGCTATTTCCTCAAAATGGAATTATTCAAGATTGGCTTCCTGACATAATTCAATAAGAACTCCGTTAGTTGATTTGGGATGTAAAAAACAAATTAATTTATTATCTGCTCCTTTTTTAACCTCTCCTAATACGATAAATCCTTCATTGACCAATCTTTTAATTTCCATTTGAATATCTTCCACATGAAAAGCCAAATGATGTATCCCTTCTTTTCGATTTGCTATAAATTTTGCAATAGGACTATCCGGATTTGTTGCTTCAAGTAATTCAATTTTTGACTCTCCCATTTGATAGAAGTACGTATTAACTCCTTCCGAAGGGACCTTTTCAGTCTTGTAAGGCTTTGCATTGAATAAAGCATTAAACGTTTCTATAGCTTTTTCCGCATTAGCCACAGCAATGCCTATATGCTCAATTTTTTTCATGAAAATATGGTTATTATTTCTTACTGACTACCTCGCCTGTTTTAGAATCGTAGTTGACGTAATATAATCCTTTATCGAGGTTTTCCACGCTAATACTTTGGCCATATCCCTTTTTAACTAGATTTCCATAGGTATCAAAAATTTCGTAAAGGGTATTTTCAGAAAAATCAAGTGATTTTTTAATCTTTGGATTGATTAATGATACAGGAGATCTTGAATCATCTTGGTACATGGTGCTTTTGGTAGGTCTTGGTCTTCCGGTATAATCTACTTGCTTCGCTCTAAATTTATTTTGCCCAGAGTGTAAATGAGATGAGACGTTAAACTTATAACTGTTTTCACCTTCTAATCCAGTTCCATCAACTTCACCAATTTTTACCCACTTATTCCATCTGTATTGTTCAACAATATAAGTAAGTTTACCTTGTTCTTTCTTTGTTTTCCAATTCAAAACTTGTTCTGTATCTACGTTAATGGATGTATTTTCAAATGTGCTTTTGGGTCTAAGTACTTCTGGATTCAACACTTTTGGCAAACAATCATTTTTATGCTGTATTCTCACATTTACAGGATCTCCACTTTGGACCGATGTATTTGAGAAATCAATCTCAAATGCACTTGAATTCACTTGATCAGTAGTTACATCATCATTAATATATACTGCAATAACACAAAAACCAACCCCAGAACCAGCAAATGGATTTTGCACATAAAGGTTTTTACCTTGATAATGCCCTTCTAAAACTACACTTGATTCATTGCTTTGCGCTTTGATACAAAAGCTATATAGAAGCGATAAGATCGCAAAACAGGCGTGTTTTTTATTAAAATTTCTGATCATGTAAATTTCAATATTTATCACAATAATAATGGCTATTTTATACTTTTCAAAGTAAAGTTGTATTTGTTTTTTAGATTCAAGTTTTTCTATTCACATTTTTTTGAAAACTATCAAATTAAATGTATTCTTGTACATATCGTATAGTTAACTCATAAGTCTTACTTTAAACATGATCAATAAATCATTTATAAACTTCTTCTACATTACGGTAATTCTCGTTCTAATACACTCTTGTACTGAAAATAACAAAGACGCTATCGATGAAGATCCCGTATTAACAGATATATCAAATCCCATGCCAGGAGGTGTGCTTAAACTTATTGAAAAGGAATTTTATCGCAGTATTTTTCCTTATACAATTGAAGAGAGTATGGGGTATAAAATCACAACACAGCTACACAACGGATTATTAAAAATGAATCCAAAAACACTCTCCATTGAACCCAACATTGCCCTATCTTGGGATATTAATGATGAACAAACAGAATATACATTTCACTTAAGAAATGGGGTGAAATTTCATGAAGATTCGTGTTTTTCATCCCCAGATGAATCTACACTATCAGCGCATGATGTTGCTTTTTCTATAGAATTAATGTGTGGAAAATATTATAACAGTGGCTACAATTTATTAATGAAAAATCTAGAGGGTGCTGAGGCATTTTACAAAAATAAGTGTGATTCCATTTCTGGGATTAGGATATTAAATGATACAACCATCATATTTAAGTTGTCGGACCCAGCTCCTACTATTATCTATCTTCTTGCCTCATCAAAGGCCGCGATCATAAGTGAAACCGCTTACAATGCGTATGGTCATGAACTTCATGTGGGCAATGGACCATTTACTTTTTTAAGTGTGAATGCAGATAGCACAGAAATCTCATTAGGTAAAAACGAGAGGTACTTCCGGAAAAGTGAAGATGGTAAAAAACTCCCCTATTTAGATGGAATTAATATCAAAATCATTGAAAATGAAAAAGAAAGAACCAATCAATTTTTAAATAATGAAGCTATGGTTCTTTTTGATGTTTCTGAAAACAAAGTCGAATCTTTATTTGAATCTCATCATGCATCTTTTGATAATGGTGTTTTTGTTGTAGATAGAAAACCCGTTATGGCAACAGACTGTTATGAATTTAATTTAAGCCGAACACCTTTTAATGATATTAACGTGAGGAAGGCGTTTGCACATGCTATAAACAAAGAAAAACTAATTGATAATGTCCTAAATGGGCAAGGCAGAATTGGAAATAAAGGAATTGTTCCAAAAGTAAACACACTTAAAAAATACAATTTTGACACCATTCAAGGCTACGAATACAACCCTGACTTAGCTAAAGAATATTTAACAAAAGCAGGTTATCCAAACGGAGAACAATTTCCAGAAGTTATTCTAGAGTTAACTTTTGGTCACTCATTACAAGAAAGCGTGGCTAAAGAAGTACAAAACCAATTAAATAATACATTAAATATTTCTATCACCATTGAAGAAGAAAAAATGAGTACTATGATAGATCGGGCTGCCCATGGGAAATCTCAAATGAATCATTTTACTTGGCTTGGTGAATACCCTTCTCCTATGGATTTTCTTAATGTTTTTTATGGTGGAATTGATCTTGAAAGTGACACCTCATACTCTTGGCCTAACACCACGAGATACAGAAACAAAAAATACGATGCCATTCTTGAAAAAGCACTTATCACTTCAGATAAAGAAAATAGATTTCGATTATATGAGGAAGCTGAATCTATTCTTATGGATGATGTTCCCGTGATTATTTTATGGTATCCAGAGGTTTATAATATTACATACGGTAAAGTCCATGACTTATTCTTTAACGAAATGTTACATTTCGATTTTTCTTGCGTTTATTTAACTTCATAATGTTTGGACTTTTCAAGAAAAAATCAAAAAAAGAACTTCTTTTAACTAAATACAAAAAGTTAAATGAAGAAGCTTATAAGCTTTCCCATCATAACAGAAAAGCAAGCGACATAAAGCTAAAAGAGGCCAATGATGTTCTTGAAGAAATCAATGCTTTAGAAAAAAAAGCATAATGAAAGATCGAGAACTTTCAAAATCCATTATTCAAGTATTTACTCATGATGCTGAAAATGCATACAACTATAAACAAATTGCTGCAGTAATAGGTGTAAAAGATCCATTCGTACGAAAAAGAATTGTTACGCTATTAGATCAACTTAAAAAAGATGGGCAATTAGATGAAGTTTATAGAGGTAAATATCAAATTAAAAATGGCTCTAAAGAATTAACAGGTTATGTTCAGTTCATTAGTAAGGGTGGTGCTTTTTTTATTCACCCCAATATTCAAAAAGATATTTACATACACCCTTCTAACCTAAATAAAGCATTAAATGGTGATAAAGTCCTAATAAAAATAGTGTCTTTTAAAGGAAAAAGCGAAGGGAAAATAGTGAAGGTGTTGGAAAGAACTAAAAAGGAATTTACTGGAATTGTAGACGGAAATAAAAACGTATTTTTTTTAATTCCAGATGATAAAACAGCTAAAACTCACTTTTTTATTGACAAAAAAAACCTCAACGGTGCAAAAAAAGGGCAGAAAGTAAAAACTAAGTTCTTGTCTTGGCCAAAAAATGTAAAAAGCCCTCAAGTAGCAGTTACTGAAATCATTGGAAATCCTGGAGAGTTAAATGTAGAAATGAATTCCATTTTAGCTGAATTTGGTTTTCCAACAAAATTCCCTAAGCGGGTTTTGAATGAAGTTGAGCTAATTCAAGAGCCCAATTACAATCTTGAGTCAAAGAAGAGAAAAGATTTTAGAAAAAAAACCACATTTACAATAGATCCCCATGACGCAAAAGATTTTGACGATGCAATTAGTATTGCTTTTTTAGAATCCGGAAACGTGGAAATTGGAGTACACATTGCTGATGTTGGGCATTATGTTAAACCTGAATCCTATCTTGATAAGGAAGCATTACTAAGGGGCAATAGCGTTTATCTTGTTGATCGTGTAATCCCCATGTTGCCTGAGCGCTTAAGCAACGAGTTGTGTTCGCTAAGGCCTCATGAAGATAAACTCACTTTTTCAGCAGTTTTTGAGCTGGATTTAAATTGTAATATTATTTCAAGCTGGTTCGGGAAAACTATTATTCATTCTGATCATAGATTTACATACGAAGAAGCACAAGAAATCATTGAAGGAGCTGTGGGCCCCTATCAAAAAGAAGTGGTTACCATTAACAAACTGGCGCGCCAATTTAGAAAGCAACGATTATCTAATGGTGCTTTAAATGTGAAAAGTAATGAAGTACGTTTTAAGTTGGACGAAGATGGTGAGCCTATAGAAACTATCCTAAAAATATCCAAAGAAGCCCATCAGCTTATTGAAGAGTTTATGTTATTAGCTAATCAGGAAGTAGCTAAAAAATTGGCTAAACCTGAAGGAAAAATAAAAAAAGGAGTGAATGTGTTTCGAATTCATGACCATCCAAGTGAGGAGAAATTAAATGACCTAAAATTGTTTTTATCTAGTTTGGGATATGAAATTATTCGAAAAAAGAACAAGCCTATTACGTATTCTCTTAATAACATCATGCAAGAGGCAGAGAAAAGAGGAGATCTGGATTTAATTTCTCCCATGATTATACGTGCCATGTCAAAAGCGATTTATAGTACAGATAATGTGGGGCATTATGGTTTAGCATTTGACTACTACACTCACTTTACTTCGCCAATAAGAAGGTATGCCGATTTAGTTGTCCATAGATCATTAATTGATTTTTTAGAAAAACAAGCAATCAGTACGGATACCAAACATCTTAATCATATTTGCAATCACATTTCCAAAATGGAAAAACAAGCTGTAGATGCCGAACGCGCTTCTGTAAAATACATGCAAGTGAAATTTCTAAGTAAATTTATTGGAGACATATTTGAGGGTACAATATCTGGACTAACAGAGTGGGGGATGTATGTGGAATTAATTGAAAACAAATGTGAAGGTATGATTTCATTAAAAAACTTATCCGATGATCAATATTTCTTTGATCAAGGGACAATGACCGTTACCGGATATCATAGTCAAAATTCATTTAAGATGGGGCAAATAGTAAAGGTTAGAGTCAAAAACACAAACCTTTTTAAAAGACAAATAGATTTTATACTAGCTGATTAATTTTTAATAAACGATTTTGTCTGTATTATGTTATTATTATATAAAATCTTTAGGTGATAAAATCCAGGTGTATATGAACTTACGTCCAATGGTACAATAAATCCATTGATATTATTTAAAACAGCTATATCTCTTCCTGAGTAATCATAAACTGAAATTTGTTTTATTTTTTCTTCCGATGAAATAGTAATTGCATTTTTTGTTGGATTTGGATGGATCGATGTTTTCATTTGTTGAATATCCCTTATTGAGGTCGTATTGTTATAAGAAATATTGATGTTATCAATGTAAAGATCATTACCTCCTCCTGAAACAAACTCTAATTTAAATCTAAAATTAGAAACGCACATATTTCCTATAATACTAGAAACAGATGCCTCTTTCCATTCTGAAAATGTAGGAATAAAATTAGACTGTATTGGGGCAGTCTCTAGTGAGCTTGTAGGAATTACTTTCCTTACAGACCATGTCTTACCACAATCATTTGACCCCCACACTTTAAGACGATCTGTGTTATCATAATTTCTTCTAGCAAAAGCATATCGAAACGTGAAATAGGCTCTTGTGGTATCGCTTATGTTTATGGTTTTACTTTCTAGCTCATGTTTGGTTCCATCAATTAAGCCTCCAACACCTCCATTATTCACTTTAACGCAATAATTCCCATTGTAAGATGTTTCATTTGTTAGTTCCCAATTTCCTATATTAGAAATCCACTCTGGTTTAGTAATTGAAGTGTTTTCAAAACCCTCAAAATAAGGAAGTGGAAAACCATCATAGTCCATGACCACTATCTGATCATTTTTTTGTTCCGTTAAAAAAGTAACGCTATCTCCGCTAGATGATAAATTAACATCATATAGGCCTGGACTTCTATATGTTACATATACCTCCTCCAAATTTGATGTGTCTGGGTCACCTCCTTCAAATGACCAATTCCATGCAACAGGAGCATGGTAAGAATAATCTTCAAAATAAATGCTGTCACCAGTACAAGTAATGTATCGATCAGCAAAAAAATCAGCTGAACAAAAGGGTGGTGCTACATCAATGCCGGTAGCTGCTTGATTTTGGGGAGTAATTAAATTATTTCTTCCACCAACATTAGAAAGAAGAGCCGTTCGCATTCTCGCTTTTTGACCAAGAGTGAACATTTTTCTACAGCTGCTGTACTCCATGTGATTTTCAATGTTAGATCGTGAACCGCAGGTAGTTTCATTGTAATTACACCACGTTGACCCAATAGTATTTGGTGTGTCACTAACGCCATCATCCATATTACAATTAGATGCAATTCCTGGTTCATTTGAACTACCCCAGGTGTGGGGTAAGTTTAACCAATGACCAACCTCATGGATGAACGTTCTTGAGCGATACAATGATCCCGTACCTATACTTCCGCAATAATCATGTCTTAGCCAAATGCCATTTGCCATTGATGTGCCAAACCAACCTGATGGGTAGTAAGTATATCCTGCAATTCCTGCGCCTACTGCACCACAAACAAAAACATTTAAATATTCATGACCAGACCAATTTCCTTGATACACATCATTAAACATCATCACGGCATCAACTTGGTCGTCACCATTAATACTTCCCGTATTAAAAGAATAGGGGGTTTGCGTGTAGGTTATTCCACTAAAACAGGTTCCATCTGGCGCTTTTGTAGCCAGTACAAATTCAATTTCATTATCAGCAGCAAGTGCTGCAAAAGCAGAATCCAAAGTGGACGTATCAGGATCTAACAATCTTAAATCTCTATTTAAAATGTATAAAGCATCCAAAATTTGATCTCTATCTATTTTTTCTTCTCCATTATTATGTACGACATGAAAAACAACAGGTATAGTGTATACGACACCCTTACTGCCATGATATCGTTGTGTAAGGGAATCCAAAAGACGTTGCTCTTGCAAATGCATCTTTTGAAAAGCACTATTTTGGAGTAGTTTATCTTGTAATACTTGTTGGCCACACCAAATAGTAGAAACCTGAGAGTTTGTTGTGTTAAAAAAACATAGAACAAACATAAGAAAGGTAAATATTTTTTTCATTAGAGCCTTAATTTATGAAAAAAGAAGCTTAAAGATTCGTTTGTTCTTTAGAATTCTAACTACTAGGTTAATTGTATGAAATCCTCACTAATAAGTGGTTTACCCTCATATCTTCGGAACAACTGAATGGTGGCCACCACATCTTTTTCACAATACTTTACGATACGATCTAGATCTTGATCTTCATAGAAGACCTTTGCAACCTGACTACCATCAATATCATCTTTAGGTGTGGGAATGTCAAAAACATAGGTCAATAAATCCAGAGAAGTATAGTTTTTGAAATCTCCAAATTTCCATTGTTCCATGGTGTCAATATGCTTGATTTCCCAGGGCTTCTTACCAGCAATATTTAATAAAAAAGGAAGTTTAAGCCCATTAATTAGAATTCTACGACATAAAAAGGGGATATCAAACTCTTTCCCATTGTGAGCGCATAACATATAGTCTGGACTAGCATAATAACTCTCAATTAAGTCTATAAATTCTTGTAAAAGCTTTTTTTCTTCAGTTGAAAAAATACTTTTTATCCTTATTTGATTTTCTCCATCCTTTTGAAGAATAAAGCCCATAGAAATGCAGACTACCTTACTGAATTCTGCATAAATACCTGCTTTTTCATAAGTTTCTTCGGCTGTAATATTATCTCTCTCCTGCAGAAATTTACTTTTCTTGTTCCATAATTCCTTACCCCTATCATCAAGGTTATTAAAGTCATAAACAAGAGGGACGGTTTCAATGTCAAAAAACAATATTTTACTATAATCTAAATTTTTAAACATCACATCATTTTATCATTATCCCCCTTTTGTTCATAAGTGGTAATTTAGTTTTATTTTCATTTATTATGGATTCAGGTAAAAATATATACTTTTTATCGTGGATAATGTTGTCTTGATAGTACGTTAACAAAAATTCATTTGTCAATCCAAAAACATCTTTACTCATCATTTCAATCTTTTGGAAAGATTTTTTCCTTACACTGCCCAAATAGTGGCTAAAAAAAGTGGTTTTTTTAGGTTTATCGTTTATCGTGCCATAGCCTTTTGAGGATATCATTACATTTTCTAATGAAAAATGATTTTGATTTATTAAATACGCATACCAATCCTCTTTTTCATTAACTATAGCCATAGCTATATTAGAAACGACTGGTATGTAAATGTCCTTCTTCACTTTTAAATATTCAATTTGAATTGGAATTGATTTGATAGATGATGAATTAATCTTTCTTTTACCCCTTGCATATCCACTTTTCTCCCTATCTCTTTTTGCATAGATGTGACCGATTTATCCTCAATACCGCATGGTATGATATGACTAAAATAAGTGAGATCAGTATTAACGTTAAACCCCACTCCATGCATAGTTACCCATCTGCTAGATTTAACCCCTAATGCACAAATTTTCCTTGGATTTTCAGCACCTACCCACACACCTGTTAATTCTTCTATTCTGTATCCAATAATTCCATATTCACCGATAGTTTTTATAACAGCCTCTTCTAAATACCTTAAATACTTATGAATATCTGTAAAAAAATGGTCCAAATCAAAAATAGGGTAAATAACCCACTGTCCTGGCCCATGGTAAGTAATGTCCCCCCCTCTATTAATGGGGTAATAATCTATTTTCTTCTTTGCAAGATCTTTTTCACTAAGAAGTAAATTTTCTTTTGATCCACTCTTACCTAATGTGTATACATGGGGATGCTCACAAAAAATAAGGTGATTTTGGGTTTCATTAAAAGAATTAGGTTCTTTTCTATTTACTATTTTCTGCTGAACAATTGATTCAAAAAGACTTGTTTGGTAGTCCCAACAAACTTTATAGTCTATTATCCCTAATTCGTGAAGATGAACAAAGCGGTTCTTCATATTTTGGCCAATTCTGCTTTTAAGTAATCAATTACTTTTACTTCAACAGAATCAACTTTATTCAAATCGGCTAAATAAACAGATATCCAGTCCCCGAGGAGAATGTGATAAAAAGATTGAGCAATTATGCTATTACCTTTAGCCGTACATTCTACAACTGATGATGTTTTCTTTTCAATTATCTCTTTGGTAATATTTAACCTCACTGCCGATCTAGGGTGTTCGTAATCAGATCTAAAAATAACTACAGCATATTCTTCCTTTCCTCCTGCCCAACCTACTAATTCGTTATGATTCATTTCTGGTATGACATGTTGCCAGCCCAAACACTTTGCATTTTCATTGACTTGTTGGCGAAAACGTGTTATCACACCTTCCATACAAGAAGCCGAATAAGCTATTGTGGTTCTAGTGTGTAACATTAAAGCGATTTGATGTGCTAAATCTTTTACACTATTCTCTTCTGTAACTAATAATTGAATGGTTTCTTTCACCTCACTTATAAAATGGTTATTAATAAGTCCATAATGATGAAATAAAAATAATTGCTGAATAACCGAATACGTCAACATCGCTCTTGGAGAAAAAGCCTCGGGTAATGTAATCAGGTTATATCCATTATCATTTGCAATTTCTGTTAATTTACCTCCAGAAGTAATACACGCAATTTCTGCATTTTTTTCTTGAGCAACATTTAATGCCTCCAATGTTTCTTCGGTATTTCCAGAAAAACTAGATACAATAACTAAAGTGTTTTGACCTACAAAATTGGGTAATGTGTAATCATTATTAATGGAAACCGGTATTTGAAGTTGATCTGAAATTAATTGAGTAGCAATCAAACCTCCAATGCCAGACCCTCCCAGCCCTGTAATAACCATGTTTGAGATGGGAGATTTAGCTGGCCTTAAATTTGCATTTTGGCCAATTTCTAATGCCTCTTTTAATTGATTTGTGAACTGGCTAACTAATCTTTTCATTTTTTATTTAATTAAATGGTTGCAATGCATTTTAACTCTATAGCTATTGGTGTTGGCAATGAATTAATAGCTACTGTTGTTCTACATGGTTGATTTTCGCTAAAATATTGAGCATAAATTTGATTAAACTTATGAAAATCTCTTTTCATGTCTACTAAAAAAACGGTGACATCAACTAGGTTTTCCCATGAGGAACCACTTTCTTCTAAAATGGTTTTTACATTTTGGAAAACACTGTGACATTGGGCTTCAAAGTCGAAAGATTTAAAGTTACCATTATGATCTAGTTCTAATCCTGGAACATGACTATCATTTGGGCCAGATCCTGCCTTTCTGGGTCCAACACCAGAAAGGAATAATAAATTCCCTACTTTTCTGGCATGGGGGTATAACCCCACAGGTTTAGGTGCATTCTCAGCATTGATTTTATTTGAACTCATCTTATTAATTTAAACTTATACAGACATTCGTTGGTTCAGTAAAAAACTGAAGAGCGTAATAACCACCTTCTCGACCAACTCCTGAATTTTTAACTCCACCGAATGGAGTCCTTAAATCTCTTACTAACCAACAATTTATCCAAACAATTCCTGCTTTAATTTCCTGAGCCATTTTATTTGCCTTTGATAGGTCTTTTGTCCAAACAGTACTGCTTAAACCATACTGTGTTCCATTGGCATATTCGATCACCTCCTCTTCCGTATCAAATGGAGTTAAAGTTACTACGGGTCCAAAAATTTCTTCTTGATTTGTTCGGCAATCATAAGGAAGACCCTCTATAACGGTTGGTGACACAAAAAATCCATGTTCACATCTGCCTGATAATTTTACTCGTTTACCTCCATGTAAAATTACTCCGCCTTCTGCTTTCGCAATTTCAATATGTTCTAAAACTTTGTTCATGTGATCTTCCGAAACCAAAGCCCCCATTTGAGTAGATTCAGCAAGAGGATCATTAACTTGTAATCTTTTTACTTTTTGTAGAAACGCTTCTTTAAACTGGTTATAAATCGTTCGTTCAATATAGATTCTAGACCCACATAAACAGATTTGACCTTGATTTGAAAATGAACTCAATACAGATGTAGAAACTGCCTTTTCAAAATCGCAATCAGCGAAAACAATATTTGGGTTCTTTCCTCCCAATTCTAAACTCATTTTTTTAAACATGGGAGCAGCAACTCTTGCTATTTCTTTTCCAGTTGTAGTGCCTCCAGTAAAAGATATGGCTTTTATTTTTGGATGTTTAGTTAATGCTGCTCCAACTTTACCTCCATAACCATGTACAATGTTTAAAACTCCTTCAGGTAAACCCGCTTCTTTACATAGCTTTGAAAATAAAAAAGCGGTCATGGGGGTAACTTCAGATGGTTTAGCTATTACGGTGTTACCCGCAGCTAATGCAGGGGCTATTTTCCAAGTAAAAAGGTATAGAGGTAAATTCCATGGCGAAATACATCCAACTATTCCAATAGGTTTTCTGAGGGTATAATTTAGAGCAATATTACTCATTTGATGAGAATCAGATGAATCATGCTTTATGGCTGAAGCGAAAAATGCCATGTTTTTAGCCGCTCTGGGTATATCAATTTTCTTTGCCAAACTAAACGGCTTCCCATTATCAATACTCTCTGCTCGAGCTAGGTCATCTACATGCTTCATTATGAGCTCTGCTATGTTATTCATGATTTTTGAACGATAATCTATAGAAGAATTACTCCAATTATCAAATGCTATCTCTGCAGCTTTTACAGCAAGCTCTAAGTCATTACCATTAGAATCAGGGATTAAACTATACACCTTCCCAATTGAGGGGTCAACATTGTTAATCCATTCATTGTCTATAGACTCCGTAAATTCACCATTAATGTAATTTAAAATCTTATCCATATAATTACCTGCAATTATTTAGTGCATCGAAAAATAAATCTAGTTCTGCTGTTCCTTTTAACTTGTTGATATTTATTTGTAATAATTGTTCACAAGAATCCATAATTTGCATGCCCTCTTGTTCGTCCCATGCTCTATGAGCTAATGTGTAACAATCACATAATTCTATTGCTGCAGGGTGTTTATTCGAACAAGAAAATAAAATCATAAAAAATAATATAGAATTTGCCTTTCTCAATTTAGCCAAAATTAATTATAAAATTCGGGTTTAAATTTAGTGATGGTAATCAAATTAGTTTTTAGGTCTTGTGAAAGAATGGTTTTTAAAATAAAGGTAGATTGATCGTATAGAATTTCCTTGTGTTTAATCCGAACATTTTCTCTGTATTCATCTATAAAGCTGACATTTCCCCATTCATCATAATTATATAAATAACTCTTTTTTGGTATGGTGTCTTTATGATCGTAGTATTGAATGGATTTTAGAAATCCTTTTTCATTATAATCAAATATTTCTTTTGAAACTTGATTGTTTATAAGCAGCTTTTTTTCCACTTTTATGAGATATCCTAATGAATTATAATAGTATTGCTGTCTTTGGTATGGCCTATTATTACTATTTAAAATTATTTTAGTTATACAAGAATCGGCAACTTCTACTTTGTAGCCCTCTTCAAAAACAACATATTGTTCACCAAGTATGAAATTGATCTTAGAATTATTCGCATTTTTTTCTCTTGCATAAACCTTCTTTACCATTTCATTTTGTTCATTATATGTGTAGCTATACGAATAGAAACCATAAGAATCACTGAATCTTTTTACGATCATATTTTTGTTTTGGTCGTATTCATAAAAAATAAAGCTGGTATCATTTCTTGGGTCAACTTGAAAAGAACCACCTAATGAGCCATTTTCATTAAAAAAATAGGCTTGTTTTTTCCCAGTTTGTTTTATCGTTCCTAATTCTCTTTTATTCGAAATAGTGCCTGTCAATGATTTAAGCTTGACTGATCGAATGAACTTCTCATTAAAAAAAGGGTGATCACTAAAAATCGTTCCCTTTTCATTTTCCATCATTTGGCCAAAGCCAATCAAAGGAATTAATGCCAATAAGATATTAATTAACTTCATAATAAAGTGTTAAGGCGTCTTTTGCTGTTTTTACAGGATCAAAACAATATCGGTCACCGCAAACAAATATATTTCTGATAGTCGAATTATATTTTCCTTTAAATAAAGTTATTGACACCTCTTTCTCTAAAACATAAGTACCACCTAATGACTTTGTATTTTGTATAAGTTCACAAATAGTAAGAAAATCGATATTGCACATCACTATTTTAGGGGTTGTATGGTTATATTTCCTTTTCACGTGCATCCAATGAGAATAATTAGGTAGCCATTTTCTTGCTTTTTCGGCAACAACATCAAACATTTCAAGTGCCATTTTTTGATATTTTTCTATACTTGTTACTTCGTAAAGTGCTAACAAATTTTGAGCCATAATCGCGTTTGATGAAGGCATGACCTGATCTTCTATATCAAATTTCGCTTTATATAATTTTTTTTCATTTGAGTATCGAAATAGTTTTTTTCCATGGTCGAAAAACTCACCTATTACAAAATCAATAAGTCTCACCACTTTTTCATAATAATACCCAGAACGATGTATAGATCCCATTTTAATCATAGAAGCTATTATCCAGGCATAGTCCTCTAAACAACCTGGTTTCTTTTTTTCTTGATATACTACTCGAAAACAATATTGATCATCTAAAAAAACAGATAGCATTCTTTGTAATATTTCCTCCGCTTTTTCAGCCCAACTTATATTTTTATAGGCAATCGCAGCGTCAACTAATCCTATCACCATTAGTGAATTCCAACTGCATATCTTTTTCTGATCTATAGCTGGTTTAGGGTGAGAGTTCCTGATCTTGCTTAATTTTAGTAAAATGTTATTTTTATCTTTTGATATCTGGTTTACATCTCCATGAAGATGCCAGTTCCCTTCCCATAATTTGTTTTGAAGAGATGTGAAATAGTTGTAAAATGATTTTTGCTCTTCCTTAGAAAAATTCGATGAAATTTCTTCCAATGAAAAAACATAATATTTGCCCTCTCCTTCTGTGTTATCAGCATCCATTGAAGAAGCAAAAAGAGAAGAATAAAAATGCTTAAATAAAAATGAAATTGTGTCTTTAACTGGTTTTTTATAATGCGGTTTTCCTTTAAGTAAGTCGAACCTAGATAATAATGAAATCAACTGGGCATTATCATATAACATTTTTTCAAAGTGCGGAATATGCCACTCTTTATCTACACAGTATCTAAAAAACCCACCATCTAAATGATCGTAAAGTCCCCTATTTACGATAGAATCTAATGTCAGTTTAACGTGATGCTGAAATCTATTATCAGAAATATACATCAAAAAGTGAGGTACTGTGGGCATAGGGAATTTTTGTGGGTAGTTTAAATTCCCATGTTCTAAATCCAAAAACTTTACCCATTCCATCCAATCTTCTTGCACCTTAAAAACTTCATTAGAATTTGTTTCGTTTTGAAAGCCTATTTGATCAATAACATCTAAAGCAATATTTCTTAGTTTTTGAGAATTCTCTTCATAGAGTAATTGAAATCTACTTAGTAACTGTATCCATTCTTCTTTTTTAAAATAAGTACCTGCATAAATAGGTTTACCGTCAGGAAGGAGTATACAATTAAGTGGCCATCCTCCATTTCCTTTTGTTTCTAATAAGAAATCCATATAAACATGATCCACATCTGGATGTTCTTCCCTATCTACTTTTATAGAAATGAAATTTCTATTCATAAAGTTAGCCACATTTAAATCCGCGAATGTCTCTTTCTCCATCACATGGCACCAATGACAAGCTGCATAACCTATACTTAATATAATTAGTTTATCCTTTTTTTGAGCAATTTCTAAAGATTGGTTTGACCAGGCTTTCCAATGAATTGGGTTTGTGGCATGTTGCTTTAAATATAGACTATCTTCATTTCTTAGCTCATTCATGGCTAATATTTACTTGCTACCTTCTTTATTTCTTTTGAAATTTGATTTCGTAAAGATAATGGGGCAACAACCTCACAATCGCTGCCATAACCTAAAATGGCCATTTTTAATTCATAGGTGATTAGTAAAAAGTAAGAAAAAAGATGATCTCCATTTTCTAATACTTTATTCAGTTTTTGAGAATGATGCAATGGTTGTGAAGTAAGGTATTTGGAAAGGACATTATTTGTTCTTATAACTATTTCTTGAGGCTCTTCATCAAACACGGTAATACCTATTGAATGCTGAAAGAAATAGTCAGGATTAAAAGATGTTTCTACCGAAAATTGAGTTTCCAAAATCAGCAGATTTGAGATTCTATCTAATCCAAATGTGACTACTTTATTTTTTAACTCACTTTTGCCTATCAAATACCACCTATTTCTATATTCTTTTAATAGATAAGGATGAACTCGCCTTACCGTCTTCTCGTCTTTGATATAATTATAATACTCGAATTGTAATACGAGTTTCTTTTTAATGGCCTCAAGTATGGACTCTAAATGCTCATTTCCAGTTATAGTTGGTAATGTTTCAAACTGGATACTATTTTCAGCATTACTGAATTTTTGTTGTGACGTAACTGCACGATCTAATATTTTATCGATGGCAAATTGATACTGACTAAAAAGGCTTGTACTCTTAAATTGATGTAAAATAGTTGATGCTGCTTTTATTGCTGAGATGTCTTTATCAGTAAGTGGAACATCGTCCATCGTGAATTCATTATCTGTATAATAATAGCCTTTTTCTCTTTTATTGTAGGCAATTGGTGCATCATGTTCCATTCTCATGGCAAAAATGTCCTTTTCAATAGTCGAATGACATATGTTTAATCCCTCAGATGTACCGTAAATTTCTTCCTCACACGCTTGTCTTAAATCCTCTTTGGTCGGATATGGATTATACTCATTTCTAATAGATCTGTCTATAATTCTATACCTTAATAAGGCATTTTTAATGGCTGGCATATACTAAAATTGAAAATAAATAAACGGTTGTAAGCTAGTTGAAGCAATTTGGTAAATTATAAATACCACCAACAAAGATGTTAAAATCTGAAAACTAACATGAAGACTAGCAAAATAATTTCGGTAATAATTTTTAATTTTTTCTGGAACAAAATGAATGATAAAGCCCAATAAAATAACCAGTAGAACTTTATAATATGCTTCCACTATATCAGTGATTAAAGCCCACCGAAAATCAAACATTAGTTGGTATAGCATTTCATTTGCCGTAAACCATTCGGAAATGATATTATGTCCACCGTCCATATCTTCCCAAGAATTTGTAGAACCACTTCTAAACCATATTCTAGTAAAAGAAACAAAGTTAAATGTGATAAGTATCCCCCATGCTCTATTCCACCATTTTGACTTATTGCTCCACGGACTAAATTTTCGCCAGATTTTATAAATAACAATACCTAGGCCATTAAGCCCTCCCCAAAGAACAAAATTCCAACTTGCCCCATGCCATAATCCTCCAAGTAACATAGTGAGCATGATATTGACATTGGTGATATACCAACTCTTGAAAGATGGAATAAACTCTCCTAAAAGTTGAACAAAGAAAATGATGGATAAAATCAAAAAGAGTAAAACCCAAGAACCACTTATTAAAAAAACAAATAGGACTATAAAAGAAAGCGCAATTACACTAAATAAAGACCCTTTTCTATTCCCCCCCATAGGAATGTAGAGATAATCTTTTAACCAAGTAGACAGAGAAATATGCCATCGTTTCCAGAAGTTACCACAATTATCTGCCTTATATGGTGAATTGAAATTTTTTGGCAAATAAAACCCCATAATCATGGCAATTCCTATAGCCATATCAGTGTAACCAGAAAAATCAGCGTATACTTGCAAGGAATAGCCATAAAGAGCTAATAAATTCTCAAGCCCTGAGAACATACTTGGGTTATCAAAAACCCTATCAACAAAATTAACTGCAATGTAATCCGCCAAAAGAAACTTTTTCAATAAACCATTTAGAATCCAAAAAATAGCTGTCCCAAATTGTTTCTTCGTTAGTATGAAAGGTTTATAAATTTGAGGTATAAATTCTGATGCTCTAACTATTGGACCTGCGACTAGCTGGGGGAAAAATGATACATAAAAAGCAAAATCAACAATATGGGCAACTGGCTTTAGCTTTTTTCTATAAATATCAATGGCATATGACATCGTTTGAAAAGTGTAAAATGATATTCCTATTGGCAATAATATTTGATCAACTCGAAAGCTAGACCCCAATAGCTTATTTGAGGCTAGAGCAAAATGATTTATGGGGTGCCAAGACGAACCAAAAATAACATTGAAGGAGTCAGCAAAGAAATAGGCATATTTAAAATATATAAGTAAAATTAAGTTTAGTGTAACACTTACCGCTAACCAAATAATGGCTTTTACATGATCTAAATTTCGATATATTCTTTCTCCAATTATAAAGTCTAAAATGGTGGAGAACAACAAAATAGAAAAGAAGAAACCACTTGTTTTATAATAAAAATAAATACTTACAAGGAAAAGAAATACGCTTCTGATTCGCAATCTTTTATAGGATATGCTGAAACCCAATAAAACAAAAAGAAAAAATATCCAAAAAGGATATTCTGTAAATATCATTGGGTGTTCTCCCTGCTCCATAAATGGAGAAAATATTTTTTTCAAAATTCTATAAAAATCAAATTCTTCCATTTCTAACAATAAACTCTTTATACGATTTAATAAAGGCTTCAAATAATAAATCTCCTGTTAACTTGTACCCTTCTGTTGTAAAATGAATTTTATCTGACTTTGCAAGACCAAATTCTTCCCATTTAACAATACTATTCATCCCTCCCATTATTGAAAACAAATCCCAAATTACACCATCGTGTTTTTTAGCTAACTTAAACATTGTTTTTTGGGCTTCAATTACACGCTCATTTACCATTTTTCGCTTATAATAACTATCGTTATTGGTTGTAAATAAAAAAATAGTTGAAGGATTTTTTTCTTTTATCATGCGGATTAAAGTGTCGTAATGCTGGAAATAATTTTCTGGTGAAAATGTGGGTTCGTATGCATCGTTAATACCAACAGAAAAAATAACTAAATCAGGATTTACCAGTTTAATTTGATCTACTAAATGTTCACACCTTAAATAACTCGGCACACTTGCACCATTTACGCCAACAGAATGGTAGGTAATTCCTTGAGATTGGTTTGTGAAATTTAATCCGAATAATGAAAACTTACCTAATTCGTCACTTTCTCTTTCAATAAGAACTGTCACTGAATCCACTAGTTGGGACAATAAAAATGATTGTCTATTGTGGGTTGACTCCATGGAAATAACAGAATCAGAAATGATATGGATACAATGATTATTTAAAGAATCATCTATTAAAAAATCAATTTGATTAAAGTGACAATTGCTACAATGCTCTTTATTTATGTAAAAAGTAATGGATGATAAAGAATCCATTAACTCCGCTCTTGCTCCTAATAAACCAAATGGAGATTCATGGTAAGAAACTGAATTTCTGAACCCTTTCCATTCCCCAGTGTGGGTTGTTTTGAAATAGGGAGAAGCATTTGACTTTATCAGTTTAAAAGGGAAATACAAGCCTCTTCCTGCTCCATTGAACGGTACAATATTTTGAAAATAAGCTCTTAATCTATTGGACCAAACATCTGCCTGAATGTGTGATCCTCCAAAATGAATGATATTGATTTCTTGGCCACCGTATTGCCATTGATTATGAATTTTACTTAAAAATGTATTCCATTTTTTTGTATTAAAAACTACTAATTTGTTATTCTTCTCATTAATAAATTCATACTGCTGATGGGCATGGGGGTAATTTTGAGAAAAAGAGTTAAAACATATAAACAGGCCAAAAAATATGATCAAATACTTATACATTTCTACTTATTATTCTTGTAAAATGCATAACATTCCATTAAATCAGCAATAAACATATCTGAAACTTCTATAGCACCCTTGTTAGTAAAATGAATATAATCTCTTGCAGCAAGAGGTGGTTTCAAATTAACCCATTCCTGAATTGATCCCTTTCCACCCATATTCAAATAGGTATCCCAATAACATGATTTTGTTTCGAAAGCTGCTTTTTTCAAGGCTGCACGAACTTCATCAATAAATGGATAACTCACAAACGAAGTATTTTCTTTTTTAGCCATATCTGCAGGACCAATAACAATAACTTGCGCCTTTGGATTTATTCTCTTAAGCATTTTTATTTGACTTTTAAAATAATTACCATATCGTTCACTACGCTCAGCGCTTTTAATATGCGGTATAGCATTACCTCCAAACTCCAACAAAAATAAATCAGGTGATAATTGGGTTAGCATTTCTGTGAGACTGGTTTTGTCAATTCTCGCAAACTCAGTTCCTGATGCACCTCTCAACGGAATATTATCCACTACCACACCATTTTCTCCTTCTAAAGCAATCCCATATACCAATGGAGAAGACTTTGATTTAATTTTAATTTCAAAATAAGTTGGAGCCCTATTGAAACTCAACGATTTTTTTTGAATTAATTCGGTTGGAAAAATGGTATCTACACGAATAATTGAATCAGATAATAAATAAGTAAATGTAGCGGTATCTCGATTAGTAAAATAGATATCAAAATTAGTGTAATTTCGACAGTTTTTATAAGATTTAGTTGGTTTACCAATTTTTATCCAACCTTCGTATAATAAAGCAGAATCTGCCATTTCCGGCTTGAGTTCACAGAAAGAAAATAAAGCTCCATATTTTTTATGTTTAACTATGGTGTCAATATATGGTCCAAAACCTGTTCTCCGTATCCAATTAGAAGAATATTCATTTTTAATACTAATTTTTCGAGTTGCTGGAATTACAGCATATGCCCCGGCTCCTAAACCTCCAAAATCCTTTTGTAGTCGTTCTCTTAGTCTTCCAGAAATTCGATCAGCTTCAATTTGAGAATCCCCATAATGCATAATACGAACCTTATTGTTTTTTGCTTTTTCTAGTTTTTTGAAAAATGGAAATAAAATGGTAATATCATTATTCGGAAATTGTATTTTTTTTTCTGCGTTTAAAACGGAGTCTTCATATTTTTTTCTGATTAATTCTTCTACCTTTTTAAGGCTATCTAAAATGAATTTTTCTCTTGCTATTATGGAATCTAAGTTGATTTCATTTTTTAATTCAATTATTCCATCGTCATCATTAAGCTTTAAATATGCTGTTTTGTCAAAAAAATGCAGTTTCAAATTTCCTATTTGAATGCCATTTATAGGAAAAATGATAAAGACAATCATTATCGCTACATATATTGAAAAGAAGTATAAAAGTGCGTAAACGGGCTTTATGGATTTTTCTTCTTTAATTTTATTTGAGTGTTTTGAGTTTCATATCTATTTAATTCACTAATTTCTCTAACCGTATAACCATACTGTTTTGCTATTTCCCAAAATTGTAATGATAAACCATCCTGAAAAATAGAGGTTTCATGACCATCAATAGATTGCATTCTTCCAACTACTAAGGTTTGGCCTAAGTAGATTATGGTAGAATTTAAATCATTCCAATCCATCAAATCTCTAACCGTAACATTGTAAATAAGGGCGATTTTTCCTAGTACATCCCCTGCCTCTACTATATGTAATTTTTCTTGTTCGAAAAAATCGTTTTTAAAAAATAAATTAGCATAAAGTGAATCTTGAAATTTTGAAATAGTAATCTCATTTTCCTTTAGAAAATCTCCATCCTCCTTATTTAATAAAATTGGATAATTCATCGGTAATACATTACTAATCAAAGCCTTATTATTCTCCAATATAAGGTTGAAGTCAACGCTTTTGTATTCATAAATAGCGTCAAAGCTTAGGTTTTTTGAAAAAGTGAAAAAGGATTGATTAACATTTGTTATTGTTGGTGTTTTATTGGAGTAACTAAAAGAGTCTATTTTTAAAAGTAAATCAAAATCTTCAAAAAATTGGTTTGGTGAATGAGTCCAAATTTCTTTATTAAAAACATAGTTTGGAGAAATCAAAAAAGCGATTAATGTAGATTCCTTTTCAGCAAAAATTTCCCAAAGCCGATTCAGTTCTTTTGCTGCAACAATCGTAGCCTTTTTATAATCCAATCTTTCATCAATAAAGTGATTCATTACTAAGCCATAATTTAATGCCGTAATGTAATTTAAATTCCATATACCTTTACCGAATTTTTCAGGAGATTTATTATTGGAATAAGAACATAAAAGAGGGATGCTTGAAAAGGAATTTGGCAACCTGTATTGATTAAATACAGAATCTATAAATTGCACTATATCTAAGTGATTACACAACAGTAATTTTATTTTTCTTCTTTCTTTTTTATTTAATAAAGATGTTTCTAATGGTGGGTATATTTTTATGTTACAAGTGTTGTCTATGCTGAATTGTTCTTCATCCCAAGATTGTTGTCTGGGTTGAGCGTTTATTAACGAGGCATTAATGATGAAAAACAAAATACTTAAGAATGATGATTTATACACTTTATAAATTTGAATCATTTAAATAAATAGAACATGAAAAGTGAAAATAATTTTTAACAGTTAAAAATGGAAAATCGACATACTTTAATTTTATCTAAAATAGTCCTACTGATTATTCATCTGAATGTAGTGCCATTAAATGCACAGAATTTAAAAGAATGGCAAAAAAAAATTACGCTTCCTGATACCACATTTAATGTGGATTCCAATTTTTGGATTAAAGGTTCAATAATTAATGTTGGATTTAATCGCGTTGGTTTGTACAATTGGGCTGGTGGTGGTCAAAATTCAATGTCTATCCAAGGATTAACAAACAACTATTTACTTCTTAAACACCAAAAAATATCATGGATGAATCAACTCACTTTATCCTATGGAATTATAAGAAATGGCTTTGGGGATAGTATTCCTTGGATGAAAAATGATGATCGTATAGAACTTACCTCAAAATTTGGTAGAAAAACAAAATATAAATGGGATTATACCATTTTATTCAATTTCAGAACTCAATTTGAAAAAGGGTTTAACTCGCCTGAAGAAATTACAGAAAATAATTATTTTTCGAAATTTTTCTCGCCTGCTTTTCCCATTTTAGCATTAGGATTTGATTATAAGAAAGACCAAGAACTGTCTTGTTTCATCTCGCCAGCCACAATGAAATCCACCATTATTCTAGACGAAACGCTATATTCACAAGGCGTTTTTGGAGTTGTTGCTGGGAAGAAAGTGAGATTAGAAGCCGGTGGCTATTTAAACTTAAATTACAGTAAGTCTTCGTTTTTAAAAATCAATGATTTAAATCTGAAAACAAACATTAGTTTATTTAGTAATTATGTTGAGCAACCCGAGAATATCGATGTTACTTGGGAAACATTAATTTCATATAAACTCAAAAAATTATTTAGTGTTACTTTTTCTTCCTATTTAGTGTATGATCATGACACCAAAATACCAAGATTTAACCGTAATGGAAGTCCAGTTTATTTGTTAAACAATCAAGGCATACCTTATACTGATGAAAACGGAAATAAAATCCAAAAAAAAGGAGCAACTGTACAGTTTAAAGAAGTGTTAACACTTGGAATTCTAGTGTCTTTTTAACGGAATAACTAATTGATTTCAATAGTTAAGCCATTTTCCGTTTTCAATACTTTAGTAAAACCTTGTTTTCCCAGTGATTTAATCGACTTATCCCATTGCTTGTTTGACAATCCAGTTAAATTTTTTAGCTTAACTAAATCCATTTTATTCTCTTTTGATAAAATGTCTAAAATTATTTTCTCATTATCAGTTAAATTATTTTCTTGCTGATCATTTTGCCATACTTCTGGCTTCATTTGAGGAAAGAAAATAACTTCTTGAATTGACGGCTGATTACACAGAAACATAACTAATCTATCAATACCAATTCCCATACCTGAGGTTGGGGGCATTCCGTATTCTAATGCTCTTACAAAATCTAAATCGATAAACATCGCTTCATCATCCCCTTTCTCTGCCAACTTGACTTGTTCCTCAAAACGTTCTTTTTGATCAATAGGGTCGTTTAGCTCTGAGTAGGCATTTGCTAATTCCTTTCCATTAACCATTAGTTCAAATCGCTCAGTAAGTTCAGGATTATCTCTATGTTTTTTGCACAATGGAGACATTTCAACAGGATAATCAGTAATGAAAGTAGGCTGGATATATGTGCTTTCACATTTCTCCCCAAAAATTTCGTCAATTAATTTTCCTTTACCCATAGAGTCATCTACTTCCACACCAAGTTTAGAACACACTTCTCTAATTTTAGATTCGTCCATGTTTGAGATGTCTATACCAGTATGTTCTTTTATAGAATCCAACATGGAAATTCGCTTAAACGGTTTTTTAAAATTAACCGTATTCTCACCAATTTTAACCTCCGTAGTCCCTAATACTTCTAAACAAATTGTTTCCAGCATATTTTCTGTAAAATCCATCATCCACTTATAGTCCTTATAGGCTACATAAATTTCCATTTGTGTAAACTCTGGATTATGCGTTCTATCCATTCCTTCATTTCGGAAATCTTTAGCAAACTCATAAACACCTTCAAATCCACCTACAATAAGTCGTTTTAAATAGAGTTCATTTGCTATTCTCAAATAGAGCGGAATATCAAGGGAATTGTGGTGAGTAATAAAAGGTCTGGCAGCCGCACCCCCCGGAATAGGTTGGAGTATAGGTGTTTCAACTTCTAAATATCCTCTTTGGTTTAGGAAGTTACGCATGCTTGACATGATTTTTGAACGCTTTACAAACGTTTCTTTTACATGATCATTAACTACTAAATCAACGTATCTTCTTCTGTAACGCATTTCAGGATCATTAAAAGCGTCATACACTTTTCCTTCTTTATCCACCTTTGGTAATGGTAGTGGTTTTAAAGATTTACTCAAAAGATGAAATTGATGAACTTCGATTGTAATTTCACCTACTCTGGTTTTGAAAACTACACCTTCAATTCCAATAAAGTCTCCTAAGTCAAGCCACTTTTTAAAAACATCATTATAAAGACTTTTGTCTTCATTTGGGCATATTGAATCTCGATTAAAATAGACCTGAATTTTCCCTTTTGCATCTTGAATAACACCAAAACTAGCTTTACCTTGAATTTTTCTTCGTAATAATCTTCCTGCAAGAACTACCTTTTCACCTTCTTTGTAATTACCTAGAATATCGGTAGAATAATGGGTTCTTTCAAACTCTTTAGCTGGGTAAGGGTCAATACCGTACTCCCTTAGTTTTTGAAGGCTTTCCCTTCTAATAAATTCTTGTTCTGAAAGCATCTTTAGAATTCCTTATCTAACCAAAATACTTCCTGAAGCTTTAGTAAATTTAAGGGGATTTAAGCACAAAACAGGAATTTTAGCATTATTAGCGATAATTTCTTGTTGATACGAGCTTCCCAAAATACCCATAAGCGAGTTTTTTTGAAGATTCATAATGGCGATTAAATCAGCTTCAACTTTTTTAGATAATTTAAATATCCCTTCAAGTAAATTATCTCCTTGTTCCACAATTTGAGTGGTAAACTTCACATTTTTACCTTTAAGATATTTAGCGGCCCAAATTCTATTTGCCTTCAATTTGTTTGATAAAAACTCATCCGATTCATTTGGAGTAATCAAATGAACTTCAGAATCAAAATAATGGGCAATACTAGAAACCATCTCCAATTTTTGTTTGGTTTCATTATTTAAGTCAAGTGGAACAACAATACTATCGTACCCTGTATCGTTCATTAATTGATCTTGAACAACGATAAAGGGAACCGATGAATTAGTTATTACTTTTAAAGCATAACTCCCTGTGATTTTTTGCCATCCACTAGCTCCATGAGTTCCCATAATAATAAGGGAAACACCTAATTCTGATGCAGCATCACCAATATCATCAAATATGTTTCCAACCCTAACAATTGAACGAACATCAATACTATCATTTATTGATTTAGCCCATTTCTCTTCTTCCTTTAGTTTGGAGGTTGCACTAGATATCTCTGACTTATCTTTTACAACATTAAGTAAGATTACCTCTGCTTGAACGATCACGCCTAATTTTACAGCGTGTTGAATAGCAGAATGTGCTTCATTAGTGAAATCGGTAGGTACAAGTAATTTGGTCTTCATTTTTACAAAAATTTGAGCGTACAAATTTAGAATTAAAATTTGTATCTATATCTGAAAGTTATGCTGATTTTTCCTGAAGAACTTTTTCTGGTTCTTGTATTTTATCTTCAGCTGTTGAAATATCCTTTAAAACGGCACCCATTTTACAATTTCCAGAAAAAATAGCTCCTGGTTCAATTGAGAGTTTATTAGTTGATATTTCACCTTGAAGTTTAGCTGTGCTTTTCAGTGATAACAACTCATCTACCTCTATTATCCCATTTAACTTACCCTCAACATCTGCATTTTTACAAAAAATATTCCCATCTATTTTTCCCGTAGGACCAAGTACCAATCTTCCTTTTACGTTAATTGTTCCTTTTACATAACCATCTATTCTAATGTTAGAATCCGATTTTATATCACCTTCTATGTGAGTACCTTCCACAATTCGGTTTAGTCTTTCTGGAGATTGACTCCCATTTGAATAACCTGCCATAGTATGTTTATCTGATTTAAATACCATAATGTGATGCAAATATATAAAAAACGATTTTGATAGCCTTTTTACAGGTAAAATGCTTTAAAAAAATCAATATAATTATCAATTTTCTTCTCTAAGTAAAGTGACTTTAAATTATTTGGTGTTAGCAAAAAGAAGTTCTGATCGTTGTAATTTTTAATTTTTCCTTTGTTTACCCTGAATGCATCATAATAATTCATCGCTTCAATGGAATTCGGAAAAGATTTTACAACAATCATTTGATCTGAAGTATTTAAAAACTTATTCGATGTTTTAAGGTTGTAGGATGAAAAAGAAGTCGAATTGAAATCTGCTACTGCAATTTTAGCCTCATTAACATCAAACGATTCTTTAGGTACAAATAATACAAAATAATGAATCGTATCGGGTGAATAATCAAAATTCCATTTATCTATAGCTTTAGCAGAATTAGCATTGATGACCTTCAAGTTTTTTAAAATTTCATAAGCCTGTTCTCCTTGTTCAGTTCCCATGCATTTGTCCACCGTCTTCTTTAGTAATTTAATCAAATTAGTGCGAGCAGAATCATCAGCGTTAGGTATTTTAGCTATGCTGTAAGCGCTTAATAAGCTATAGGAACAAAACAAGGGGTTTAGCGTATCTTTCATAGCTGCATGAGCAGAATCATAGGCAAATTGATATTTTCCATTGGTGTAGTCACGGTAAGCTTTCGCGTATCGTTCTTTTTCCTTAAGGTCATTGCTCTTTTCAAGGTTTGGGTCATTGTTCAGTAGTTTTGCATATTTACTGTTGGGATACTTTGTTAATAAAAGTGATTTCATTTCTGACTTAGACATATTATTTTTTAGCTCTTCGTGTATTAAATACAATTCGTAAATAGAAGCAACAGCTGTTTCATGGGGCTGATGACTTGCTACTATTAAATTAAAATAATATTTAGCCTTCAATAAATTTTCGGTCTCATAGTGGTGAGTCAGTCCTAAACTAAACATGGATTCTAACACATCCATCTTCATTTGATCTATTTTAAGCGAGTCTCCACAGGGTAATCCAGCCAATAACTCTTCAAATAAGCCATTGAATTCCTCATTCTCAACCTCTTCAAATTGATCATCGTTTAAACTAGTTTTCTTATTTGCTCTTCTCCAATTATCTTCTAATTTTCTATCCCCCCATTTAGAAAGAAAATTTAACTTTCCTCTATTAAGCATGTTTTGGTCCCAGAAAAAAATAGTTTGAGAAAGGGGTAAATTACTTGTTGGCATTTGAAGCCCACTATTACTTGCCATGAGTTTACTTGCTTTATCCTGTTCTTTTTGACGTTCTATAATGTCAGCTACATCAAATAATTTTTTCTCTCTTTCTTCTGTACTTAGTGCACATATTTTAAGAATGCTATCATTATCTGAAATCATTTTTGTGTTTTGATAAATCCCTTCTAGAATTGTAAATCTCTTTATTGTTTTTGATTTAGATATACTATCATTTCCCCAAACTTGCTGAATAGTGTCATAATATTGATAGGCTATTAAATACTGATCCTTCATGTAATTCCAATCACCCAATTTTTGTAAAGATTTAGCCTTTTGTTTCTTGTTCTTCACGCTCACACTTACAGATGTTATTAAATACTCAATAGCCAAATCCTCTTGATCTTCAGAAAAAGCTATTTCAGCAAGTGCAAAATAGATTTGATCAAAATATTCGATATTCTTATCGTCCTTTAACATTTTTAATAATTGAGCTTTAATTGCTTTTGAATCACCACCGCTAAATGAAAGTGCCCTATTTATTTTAGCTTGGAAGGCCATATCATATTCAGGATTTCTATTGACAACCCATTGATAATATGTGGATGCTTTAAGGTTACCTTCAGCTTGGTAAAGTTGAGCAAGAATGAAAATAAGTCTAGTTTTAAAAGCTTTATTATGTTTACATACTAAGGCACTTTCCAAAAAACTAATTGCTTTTTCTTCCTCACCTAATTTCAAATATAGATTTGCAAGTGTAGGATAAATATTATTTATTAATTTGTTTGGTACTTTAAATTCTTGGTTTTCTAAAAATTTGACTCTTTCTTCATAATTGGTGTTGATTTTCCATTTTTCACGAAAACTAATTTTTTTCTTAGATGTGGTAATGTATGGCTTTATTTTTGAAGAAATTTCTTCTAAGAAGGGTTGATCTTCTATCTCTTTCTGTTGTTCTTCATATTTTGTAATAATATTAAGTAATATCTCTTCAGCCTCTTCATATGCTTGCATTTCAATATATGTTTTTGCCTGCCAATAAAGACTTTGATAGTAGCTATTTTCAAGTTCAAAATGGGATTCTACATATTGAAAAATTTTAAGCGCTTTACCATACTCCTGTTTGTAAAATTTAGTTTTTGCTATAGTCATCCAATTGTCATCAATCCACTTACACCATTCCATGTTTCTAGACCTTCCCTTTTTAGAATGGGGCATCCTATGTTTATAAATAACTAATTCACATTTTGCAGCCGCTGTATCCATTGGTGAGTACCAGTTCTTAGACTCGTCTTTAGTAGGTAATGGGTATATAGGAAGAAGTTCTGCATAATCTTCCGTTCGATCATTATCAAATTTATTATACGTAGATTTTATGATCTCATTGGCATTAAAAAAGCCATTATATTTTGCATGAAGATTGTGAAATGTTCTGTGAACGACCGTGTTTTTTTCTGTAGTACATGAAAAAAACAAAATAAATACTAAAAGAAAAAATAAATTTTTCATGCTTTAATTCTGCAATATTAACAACAAACTTTACAACTTATTGTATTATCATTTAATTAATCCTAAATCTATTTATAGAATTAATTATTAATTTTTAGGATATTTGTCTTAAAAGCAAATTGTGGCTAAAAAAAACAAAAAAACATCTAAATTCCACTCATGGTTTAGTAGAGTGCAGGAGAAAAAAAGAATTATCATTTTAGATGTAGATAATTATGAAGAAAAGAGATCATACACTACTTCAAAATTAAATTTGTTTGTGCTGTTTACATTTTTTGCCATCCTTCTGGGCTTTTTTACTTTCACATTAATATCTTACACTTCACTTAAAAATTTAATTCCTGGATATCCTAATCCTACGCAACAACAAGAAATAAAAAATAAAAGCATTGTTATTGATCAGAAATTAAATGAGCTCCTAAGTAAGACCGAAAAAGAAAAATCATACATCAATAATGTAATGCAAATATTAAATGGAGACATCCCTATTGATGAGAACGACACTAGCTGGAAAAAAATAAAGCCCAGTGCAAATTCAAACGAAAACGAAGTTTCTTCTTCAGAAAAATCAATGCGCGAAAAAGTACAAAATAGAGAGAAATTTGATATTGATATTATTCCAGGTGGCGCACTTAAAAGTGAGGTCCTCCCCGAACTTTTGCTTTTCCCTCCTGTAAAAGGAGAAATCACAAATAAAATGAATATTTCAAATGGTCATTTCGGTATTGATATTATTGCACCAAAAAATGAAGCCGTTTCTTCCATATTAAATGGCACTATTATTTACCATAATTGGTCGCCAAATGACGGACATGTTGTACATATTCAACACAAAAAGAACCTGATTTCTATCTACAAACACAACTCTGAAATACTGAAAGAAATTGGAGATTTTGTAGAATCTGGAGAACCTATTGCCATAGTAGGTAATAGTGGCGAACATTCTACTGGTCCTCATTTACATTTTGAATTATGGCATAATGGCTACCCTCTAGATCCGGAAATTTTCATCAATTTTAATTAAAGTTTTTTTCTTCTAGACATTATACCTAAATTTGCCAACTATTTTAAAAAATGAATTTGGAAGAATTTGACATTTCGTTTTCAAGTTTAAAGACTGGATCGAATTCATTTAACTTTAAAATAGACAAAACGTTCTTTGAATTTTTTAATCCTGCATTTCAATTCGATGGTGTAATTTCGATCGATGCAGACATCAGAAAGGAAACTCATTTACTTGACATAAGAATGGAATTGTCTGTTAATTCTGTAGTTCATTGTGATCGTTGTTTAGATAATATGATCTTAACCTACAGTCAGTCATACCAGAACTATATCAAATTTGATCATGTTGAGGTAGAAATAATAAAAGATGATGTTATTTATATTCCATATGAAAGCTATAAATACAATATGGCATTTATTATTTACGAAAACTTCATGTTGAATTTTCCTAAAAGGAATATTCACAACGACAATGACTGCAACCCAGAACAAGTCAAAATAATTGAAGCTTATTCCTATCATAATCAAAATAATAAATTTGATCATGATCCAAGATGGGATGCACTTAAAAAATTAAAAGAAAATTAACTTGATGAAAAACAAATATTAATACATAGTTATGGCACATCCTAAACGCAAACAGTCAAAAACTAGAAGAGATAAGAGAAGAACTCATTATAAAGCTTCTACTCAGCAACTTGCAACATGCCCAACTACAGGTGAAACTCATCTTTACCATAGAGCTCATTGGTCTGAAGGTAAATTATACTACAAAGGAAAAGTAGTAATGGAGAAAGAAACCTCCCTATAATCGATAGGTTTATTTTCCTGTGAAAATTGGTCTTGATATAATGGGGGGTGACCATGCCCCGCATTCAACTCTTCATGGAGCTATCTTAGCATCAAAACAACTTGGTGATAGAGAAAAAATTGTTCTAATTGGAGACTCAGAAATTGCTCAAGAAATACTCGAAAAAAACAATGTTGACAAATCGTTGTTCGAATTCATTCATGCTGATGAGTATATCGCAATGAATGAACATGCTACTAAAGCGATAAGAAAAAAGCCCAATAACAGCATAAGTGTTGGATTTGAAGCATTAAAAAAAGGAGAAATTGATGTTTTCTCAAGTGCCGGAAACTCAGGAGCAATGCTGGTAGGAAGCATGTTCTCTGTTGGGCCCATTAAAGGAGTTATAAGACCATGTATTACATCTGTTTTACCAAAAGAAAATGGATCTGTAGGCTTAATCTTAGATGTTGGAGTAAATGCAGATTGCAAACCTGATGTGCTTTTTCAGTTTGCTATTTTAGGAAGTTTATTTGCAGAGAATGTATATGGGTTAATAAAACCAAAAGTTGGGCTTCTGAACATAGGGGAAGAAAAGGGGAAGGGGAATTTACTTACCCAAGCAGCTTATCAATTACTTGAAGATAATGATGATATCAATTTTGTGGGTAACGTTGAAGGAAGAGACTTATTTAATGATAAAGCAGATGTAATCGTTTGTGATGGATTCACTGGAAATGTAGTTCTTAAACAAGCTGAATCCTTCTTTGCACTTCTTGCAAAGCGCAATTTATTAGACGACTACTTTAAAAGATTTAATTATGAAAACTATGGGGGAACACCAGTACTTGGTGTAAGTGGGAATGTTCTCATTGGTCATGGTATAAGTAATGATAAGGCTATCAAAAACATGATTTTACTTGGAAAAGACTTGATTCATTCAAACCTAACCAACAAAATAAAAACTGCATTTAAATGAATAAATTAAAAGCTGCAATAACCGCTGTTCACGGAAAAGTGCCTGAAAAAATTCTTTCTAATTTTGACCTTGAAAAATTGGTTGATACAAACGATGAATGGATTGTTACTCGTACAGGCATTAAAGAAAGAAGAATTGTTAATGAGGGTGAAACTTTATCGGATTTAGGAGCGGATGTAGTTAAAACAATTTGTGAGAAAAAGGGAATTTCTCCACTAGAGATTGACATGATTATAGTAGGAACCGTTACTTCTGATCATCGATTCCCAAGCACCTCTAATCTCATTTGCCACAAGAGTGGAGCAACTAATGCTTGGGGATTTGACTTGTCTGCAGCATGTTCGGGTTTTCTTTATGCTTTAGTAACAGGTCAACAATTTGTAGAGTCTGGTAAATATAAAAAGGTAATTGTAATTGGAGGAGACATCATGTCCTCCATCATTAATTATGAAGATAGAAATACTTGCATCATTTTTGGAGATGGTTGTGGTGGTGTTTTGTTAGAACCTAATCAAGAAGGTTATGGGATAATTGATTCTGTTTTGAAAGCTGATGGTTCAGGAAAGGAATACCTTAACCAGAAATTAGGAGGTTCAGCACACCCTATCACAAAGGATAATGTGGGTCACCCTGACATGTACGTTTATCAAGAAGGTAGATCTGTTTTTAAATTTGCCGTCACTAGTATGGCTGATGTATCTGCCGAAATAATGGAAAGAAATAATCTAAAAGGAGAAGACGTTGATTGGCTCGTTCCACATCAAGCTAATTTAAGAATTATAGATGCCACTGCAAACAGAATGGGCCTCACTAAAGATAAGGTGATGATCAATATTGAAAAATATGGAAATACCACTGCAGCAACTATACCACTTTGCTTGTGGGAATGGGAAAATAAGCTAAAAAAAGGAGATCAAATCGTACTTGCAGCTTTTGGTGGAGGCTTCACCTGGGGAAGTATTTTCTTAAGATGGGCTTACTAATTTTTCCAAAAATATAGTTAAATCGCACATCAATTAAATAATTATTAATTTAGCTATACATTTATCTAACATCACTACATTATGAACATTACCGATATTCAAGACTTAATAAAGTTCGTTGCCAAAGCGGGGGTGAACGAAGTTGAAATAGAAAAAAAAGATTTCAAAATTGTGATCAAGTCAGATTACATGGCAAAAAAGAAAACGAATTTTAAAGAAGAGCCAACTATATTTCAACAACAAATACCAGTTGGAAACATAGCTACACAACCAATAGCTCCTACTTCAGCTCCTACTCCAGCTCCAGCTCCAGCTGCTCCTACAAATAAAAAAGAAGAAGAAAATAGCAATCTCATTACAGTAAAAGCGCAAATGATAGGCACTTTTTATCGCTCACCTGGACCAGATAAAGATGCTTTTGTAGAAGTAGGTAGCGTTATTAAGCCCGGTGATAAATTATGTATTATCGAAGCAATGAAACTTTTTAATGAAATTGAATCAGAAGTAAGTGGAAAGATTGTTAAAGTATTGGCTGAAGATCAATCTCCAATTGAATTTGATCAACCCTTGTTTTTGGTTGATCCATCATAAAAACTTCCTATCATGTTTAAAAAAGTATTAGTTGCAAATAGAGGTGAAATTGCTCTAAGAGTGATTAGAACCTGCAAAGAAATGGGGATTAAAACTGTTGCTGTATATTCTACAGCAGACAAGGATAGTTTACATGTTAAATTTGCTGATGAGGCAGTATGCATTGGCCCTCCACAAAGTGCACAATCTTATCTTAAGATTCCCAACATAATATCAGCCGCAGAAATTACTAATGCTGATGCTATTCACCCTGGCTATGGTTTTCTTTCAGAAAATGCTAATTTCTCTAGAATTTGTAGTGAACATAAAATTAAATTCATTGGTGCCTTGCCAGAACAAATTGATGCCATGGGCGATAAAGCTTCTGCAAAGGAAACCATGCGTAAAGCAAAAGTGCCTACAATTCCAGGATCTGATGGTCTGCTTAAAAATTTTGCACAAGCTAAATCGATTGCTCACCAGATTAAGTACCCTATCATGCTTAAAGCAACTGCTGGTGGAGGGGGTAAAGGAATGAGATTATGCTGGAATGATGATGAACTTAAAGAAGGTTGGGAATCCGCAAGAACAGAAGCAAAAGCAGCTTTTGGAAACGATGGGATGTATATGGAGAAGTTCATTGAAGAGCCTCGACATATAGAAATTCAAATTGCAGCCGATCAATATGGAAAAGCATGTCATCTATCAGAAAGAGATTGTTCTATTCAACGTAGACACCAAAAACTAGTAGAAGAAACACCTTCTCCTTTTATGACTAGTTCTCTTCGAAAAAAAATGGGAGAAGCTGCTAAAAAAGCGGCAAAAGCAGTAAATTATGAGGGAGTTGGAACGGTTGAGTTTTTAGTTGATAAACATCGGAATTTCTACTTTATGGAAATGAATACTAGAATTCAAGTGGAACACACCATTACAGAAGAAGTCATCAACTTTGATCTAATTAAAGAACAAATTAAAATTGCTGCTGGTGAAAGAATCTCTGGGAAAGATTATTTTCCTAAAATGCATTCTATTCAATGTAGAATTAATGCTGAAGATCCGCACAAAGGGTTTATTCCTTCACCTGGCAAAATAACAAATTACCATGCTCCTGGAGGCCATGGTGTTAGAGTTGATACACACGCATATGCAAGTTATGTCATTCCTCCACATTATGATTCTATGGTATCAAAATTAATAACCGTTGCACAAACTAGAGATGAAGCTATTTTAAAAATGAAAAGAGCTCTGGAAGAGTATATCATTGAAGGAGTAAAGACTACCATACCTTTTCATCAGCAACTACTAGAAGATAAGAAATTCTTAGAAGGAGATTTCACCACTAAGTTTATGGATAGTTTCGAGATTAAATAGTTTAGTTTACCACCATACTTTTTAAAATTTCAACTGCACTTTCAATATTTCTAACCCCATAATAGGTAAGTAATAATTGATTGTTTTTCTCTTTTAATTGAAGGTTTTTGCTGTGTTTTTGAACATAGCCTAATACTTCAGAAAATTGAGTTGAATTAAAATAGCTTTCATTATTGGAAATGAATTTTCCAACTAGTTTATTGTTTTTAATGATGATTTTCTCAAATCCAATTTTCTTGGCATAATTTCTCAAAGGGATTGTCTTAATTAGTTCACGTGTTTCTTCAGGAATTTCTCCAAAACGATCTTTTAATTCATTCTTAAATTCATTTATTTCATCAACTGTAGCTAGTTTGTCTAATTTTTTATACAGGGATAACCGTTCATGGATTTCATTAACATAATTATCTGGAATTACCAGCGAAAAATCTGTCTCCAAAGAACATTCTTTGACGTATTCTTTATCCTTTAGTTCTTCTTTAAAAAGGTCTTTAAATTCATTCTCCTTCAATTCTAAAATTGCTTCATCAAGAATTTTTTGGTATGTATCAAATCCAACATCATTAATAAACCCACTTTGGTTTGCTCCTAACAAGTCTCCTGCCCCTCGAATATCCAAATCTCTCATGGCAATGTTAAAACCACTGCCTAATTCAGAAAATTGTTCAATAGCATGCAACCTTTTTCTAGCTTCTGATGATAAATGTTGAGGTGGTGGAGTGAATAAGTAAGCAAATGCTTTCTTATTTGATCTTCCAACACGACCTCTTAATTGATGTAGATCGCTTAAGCCAAAATGATTCGCATTATTTATAATAATCGTATTTGCATTAGGAATATCAATTCCAGATTCTACAATAGTTGTGGCTACTAGTACATCATAAAGACCATCCATAAAATCTAAAATTACAGCTTCCAGTTTTTTGCCTTCCATTTGACCATGTCCAACTGCTACTCTTGCATGTGGACACAATCTTTCAATCATAGCAGACATCTCATTAATATTTTGAACTCTATTATGAATGAAGAATACCTGTCCTGAACGATCTATTTCATAACTAATAGCGTCTCTTATCGTGTCTTCCGAAAAATTTTGAACAATTGTTTCTACCGGAAAACGATTAGGTGGTGGTGTGTTTATTATTGATAAATCTCTAGCGCTCATTAAGCTAAACTGTAGCGTTCTTGGAATTGGTGTGGCTGTAAGCGTTAGGGTATCTACATTTACCTTTAAGTTTTTCAATTGGTCTTTCACTCCAACTCCAAATTTCTGTTCTTCGTCAATGATTAAAAGACCTAGATCATTAAAACTAATGTCTTTTCCAATCAAACGATGTGTGCCAATAATAATATCAATTTTACCTTCTTTTAAATCTTGAATTGTTTGCTTTACTTTTTTAGCACTCTTAAAACGGTTTAGAAAATCGATACGACATGGAAAATCTTTTAATCGCTCGCTAAATGTTTTAAAATGTTGGAACACTAAGACTGTTGTAGGAGCTAAAATGGCAACTTGCTTGTTATCAGCTACAGCCTTAAACGCAGCTCTTATTGCAATTTCAGTTTTACCAAAACCAACATCACCACATATTAATCGATCCATAGGGGTTATGCTTTCCATATCAACCTTTACATCATTGGTAGCCTTTAATTGATCTGGTGTGTCTTCATATATAAAAGAAGCTTCTAATTCATTTTGCAAATAAGAGTCGGGGTGAAAACTAAATCCTTGCTGCATCTTTCTTTTAGCATACAACTGAATAAGGTCATAGGCTACTTCTTTTATTTTATTCTTTGCTTTTTGTTTTGCCATAGCCCAAGCACCTGAACCGAGTTTATTCAAAACTGGAGCTGTTCCTTCTTTATTAGCATATTTACTTATTCGGTGAAGGCTATGTATACTAACATAAAGAATATCTCCGCCTTTATATATTAATCGGATTGCCTCTTGTGTTTTGCCTTGGACATCTATTTTTTCAAGACCTGAAAACTCTCCTATTCCGTGGTCAATATGAACGACAAAATCTCCTTTATTAAGGTTGTATACTTCTTTAAGGGTAAAAGACTCTTTAGCTTGTTTAATTGTTTTTTTGATGTTAAACCGGTGGTATCGTTCAAAAATTTGATGATCAGTAAAAACAACTTTTTTATTTTTATTATCTATAAAACCTTCATGAATTCCCAATTTTACAAACGTGCATAATTCATGTTGGTCCAATTCATGAAAAATACTTTTAAGCCTTTTTAATTGTGAATCCTGCTCAGCACAAATTATAATTGTGTAATCATTTTTTTTCCATTGATGTAAATGTTGTACTAGAATCTCAAAGTTTTTACTAAATGAGGGTTGAGGTAAGCTATCAAAGTCCACAACAAGTAGTTGTTTTGATAAATTACCTGATTCTATTTTTACAAACTGTTTTATTTTTTCTTTAAAATCTAAAGGTGACAGGTACATTTCAATAGGTAGAAGAACCGATGATTTGTCCTTCATTTTCTTAAAAACTTCATTAGCCACTTCAAATCCTTTTTTCATTTTAGACTCAGCTACTTCTAGCTCTACGCCCCAGACAAACATTTTCTTTGGTAAATGATCTAAAAAAGAAATTCTTTTGGTAGCTATTTGGTTATGATTGATGTTAGGAATAATTTTAATCCTTTGATGAGTCTTTATCGAAAGCTGATTTTCTGGGTCAAACTCTCTAATTGATTCGATTTCATCTCCAAAAAATTCTATCCTAAATGGAAATTCGTGACCAAACGAATACACATCTAAAATTCCTCCTCTTATTGCAAATTGCCCGGGCTCATAAACATAATCTACCTTTTCAAACTGAAGCTCTAAAAGCATTTCATTAATGAAATCTAGATCCATTTGTTCATCCTTACTTAGATCAATACATTGTTTTATTAAACTAGATCTATCGATTACTTTTTCAATAATAGCTTCTGGGTAAGTTATAACAACAACTTTTTTTCGTTGCTTATCCAACGCATTTATCACTTCTGTTCTTTGGAGAACACTTGTTGCATCTGCATCCGTTATTTGATATGGCCTTCTAAATGATGCTGGATAAAAAAGAAGGGTTATTCCTCTTTGATTTTGTATGATGTTTTCTAAATCATTTAGAAGATATAATGCTCTTTCTTTATCGGGGAGAATGAACAAATGAAATCCTTCCGTTTTTTCAATTATAGCGTAAGCAGAAAGTGCATATAGAGATCCTGAAATATTTTTTATAGAAAAAGACTGGCTAGATTCTAACAGTAAAGAAATTTCATTTACGTTTTCTTCATCTAAAAATTGATCTCTGAATTCATTAAGTTCCACTTTTAATCAATTCTTCTAGCTTATCTATCATGTTTTTTGATCCTATGAAAAATGATACTCTTTCATGAAGGCTTTTTGGAACAATATCCATAATTCTTGAGTCTTCTGAGATGGCTCTTCCTCCTGCTTGTTCAATTATGTAAGCTAAAGGAGAACACTCATATGTTAACCTTAGCTTTCCTTTTGGATCGTTTTCTGTAGAAGGATACATGTATATACCACCCTTTATTAAGTTTCTGTGAAAATCAGCGACTAAAGACCCAATATATCTTGAGCTGTAGGGTTTCTTGTCTTCTAAATTGTTTGATGATTGACAGTAAGTAATATAATCTTTGACAGGTTGTTTGAAAGAAGAGAAATTTCCTTCATTTACAGAGTAAATAGTTCCATTTTCAGGAATTTTCATGTTGGGATGTGATAAAAAGAAGACACCAATTCCGGGGTCAAAAGTAAACCCATTAACCCCATTTCCTGTGGTATATACTAACATGGTTGAGGAACCATAAATTAAATAGCCTGATGCAACCTGGTTGTGCCCTTTTTGCAAAAAGTCTTCTAACTGAACAGGGTTACCTTTGTCTGATTGCCTTCTAAATACACTGAATATAGTTCCAACAGAAACGTTTACATCAATATTGGATGAACCATCTAAAGGATCAATAAGGACAACATATTTTGCATCATTATTTACGCTATCATCAAATGCTATGTAGGAATCATTTTCTTCAGATGCTACCCCACATATGACTCCTCTTGCTGATAGCGCATTTATAAAGGTGTCATTTGCAAAAACGTCCAGTTTTTGTTGATCTTCGCCTTGAATATTTTCTACACCTGATGATCCTAATATTTCTTTTGCTAAGCCTGCTTTATTGATTTGATGACTGACTATTTTAGAAGCTAACTTTATGGCACTTAAAATTTTAGAAAGTTCGCCTGAAGATCCTGGGAAAGTACTTTGAGTTTCTACAATAAATTCTCCTACCGTTACGCTTTTCATAATAAATCTCAAATATCCACCAATAAGTTAAGATATTTTCAAAATAATCAGAAATTAAATCCTAAAAACCTAGATTTAAAATATTCTTTGGATATCGTTAAAGGTTGTTTTAAAAAATTTTGTTTTAAAATAAAATCTTAAAAATTCTGAAAAATTAACGCTGTAATTTTGCTTAGTGTAAAAAATACACTATAATTGAAGTAAAAATGTTGATTATGAATACTCCAAAAAAAAGATCACTTAATGAATTAAGACAAACCAAAGACTCATTTTATGTCGTTCCCAAAGTAAAGAAAGATTTGAGTCTTAAGAGTTTATTAGAAGATTACTTCTCCAGCAGTAATGAGCCCATTTGCGCTGATAACATGGAAAACTTTATAGATCACGTTTACTCTAGTGGTTATAAATTTAGAATTATTGGTTGTTGACAAATATTGGTAGCAAATTAAACTTTATTGTTCTTACTATCATTGTATTCATCATCCTTATCGGAAATGTGGATTACAATGTAGAAGTAAACAATGACTTACCTATAGACAAAGGAGATACTGCTTGGATGATCGTTGCTTGTGCATTTGTGCTACTCATGACACCTGGATTAGCTTTCTTTTACGGTGGAATGGTAAATATCAAAAATATCATTTCAACTATGCTACAAAGTTTTGTGGCTTTAGGAGTAATAAGCGTTATTTGGATATTATTGGGTTTTAGTCTTTCGTTTGGTGATAGTTATTATGGAATAATTGGAAATCCATTCACCTATTTCAATTTTGAAGGTGTAACTCTTTCGCCAAATGAAAATTTTGGCACTACTATTCCTTTTCTTTTATTTGCTTTTTTTCAGCTCAAGTTTGCCATAATAACCCCTGCTATTATATCGGGTAGTTTTGCGGAACGAATTCGTTTTAGAAGCTACATATTATATATGTTACTTTTCACCCTATTTATTTATTCTCCCTTAGCGCATATGACCTGGCATCCAGAAGGTTTATTTAGAAAGTGGGGTGTACTAGATTTTGCAGGGGGTACTGTAGTGCATATGTCGGCAGGACTTGCCGCTTTATCTGGTGCAATTTACTTGGGAAAAAGAAAAAAAATAGAAGAAAAACCTGCTAATATTCCCTTTGTAATTTTAGGGACTGGATTACTGTGGTTTGGGTGGTTTGGATTTAATGCTGGTTCAGCTCTTGGTGCAAATTTTGACGCTGTAATTGCTTTTGCCAATACGAATTTAGCATCAGCTACCAGTATGATTACTTGGATTTTTTATGACCGATTTTTTGGCAGAAAAATGTCGGCTGTTGGAGCCTGCATAGGAGCTATTGTAGGATTAGTTGCCATAACGCCTGCTGCAGGTTTTGTAACCATAGGTCAAAGCGTATTTATAGGTTTTACTGCAGCCATCATTAGTAATATTGCTATTCGTATCACCAAAAAAACAAATATAGACGATACGTTAGATGTATTTCCAAGTCATGGTGTTGGTGGTATAGTAGGAATGATTTTAACATCGGTTTTTGCGAAAGACGTAGGGTTAATTTATGGATCTTTTGAAGTCTTTAATGCTCATTTAGTTGCTGTTTTAATTGTGGTTATATTTACTCTTTTAGTAAGTTATTTGTTATATAAAACGGTAGATGTGATCATGCCTATTCGAGTAAGAGAAGATCAAGAGGAAAGAGGTCTTGACGACTCTCAACATGGAGAATTATTTACCTAGATTTTAAATAACTGTATTTAATATATTTGCTTTAAACTTTATGATCTATGAAAGTTTACAAGTTTGGTGGGGCTTCTGTGAAAGATGCTAATGCAGTCCGAAATTTATATTCTTTAATAAAAGATGAAAATTCGGAACTTATTATTGTTGTTTCTGCTATGGGAAAAACAACAAATAAGCTAGAATCCATATGGGAAAAATGTATTTCTAATAAACAGAATGAAGCCATAGTAGAAGTGGAGAATCTTGTTCACTTTCACTTCCAAATTATTAATAATCTAGATCTGTCTAAAGATGAAAAATTAGACAAAACATTTAAATTATACGTAAATGAATTAAAAGAATTTATTAAAAATTACAAAAATGAAAATCATGCATTTACTTATGATCAAATTGTTTCTTATGGAGAACTTTTTTCTACAACTATAATTTCTCATTTTTTACATTACAATGGTAAAAAAAATACTTGGCTAGATGCTCGTAATTTGATTGTAACATCAGATCATTTCCAAGAAGCAAGAGTAAGTTGGAATAATTCACAAAAAAATATTCGAAAACAAATTTCGAAAAAAGGTGGTATTTACATAACACAAGGATTTATAGGGGCAAATAAAAGTGGCAATACAACTACTTTAGGAAGAGAAGGCAGTGATTATTCCGCAGCCATTTTAGCTTGGTCTATAGATGCCAATGAGGTTGTCATATGGAAGGATGTGTTGGGTTTATTAAATGCTGATCCCAAACTATTCAAAAACACGAAACAGTTATATCAAATTTCTTTTAAAGAAGCTATTGAATTATCTTATTTAGGGGCGTCTGTTATACATCCGAAAACCGTAAAACCTCTACAAAACAAGGGCATTCCTTTGAGTATCCGTTCATTTTTAAATCACCATGCAAAGGGTAGTGTAATCGGAAATTTAGGAGAAAATGATAGGGATGTCCCATCATTTATTTTTAAACCAAATCAACTTTTAATTTCTATTTCTACAAAGGATTACTCCTTTATTTTTGAAGATCACATAAGTGAGTTATTTCAATTGTTTGCTGAGTTTGGATTAAAAGTTCACTTAATGCAAAATTCCGCACTCAACTTTTCAGTTTGTGGTCACATTAAAACCCCACAACTCCCAAAACTATTATCTAGTTTAAATGAAAAATACATAGTAAGATATAATGAAAAAGTAGACTTATTGACTATAAGACATTACAAAGATTTTGAATTGCCAGAAATTGTTAAAAACCAAGAAATTTTAATCCAGCAAAGAAGTAGATCAACAATAAGGTATGTTTTTAAAAAATAAAGTTTACTTTAAGGTCAGCATTATGAAATTCAATACCCTTTTTTACATTTTAGTTTCTATCATTTTCATCCATGAAGGCTGCTCAAATAGCACTAAAGATGAAAAAAAAGAAAATACGGTAGCTGAAACTTTAACAGCTGACCCTTTGCATGGACTTAGGCCTATTGACTTAAAAGACCATGAATTGGATATTCAAATATACATTCCTGAAAAATATTACGATGATGAAGATGGCTATCCAAGATTTGTTCAACCCATTATTACTCATAATCTTGGTGAAGCGAAGTGGGAAGTGACATTGCCTGGTAAAAGTCGTTGGCACCTTGTCATAGAAGAAAATGTAGATGACAGCACTACTATTAAAGATGAATTAGATCGCCTTAAGAGTTTTGAATTTTTCTCTTACAATATTATTGAACAAACGGACAGTTCGCTTGTCTACATCAAGTCGTTAAACGTAGAAAACACCACCTTAGATTCATTAGAAATAGTTAAAAACGCCTATTATCATTTTTTGTGTATTCGAAAAGTTAATGACTTTAACCTTACATTCAAAAGTGCTGAAATGAAAGACTTTAGGAAGCCTATCGTGGATCAAATGCTCACTAGCGCTAAATTTGCTTTCTAAAGTTTTATCTATTTTGCCTTATTGATTTTGAAAAATCCTCTCTGTACGCTTTTGTTTAAACAAATACGCCAGCAGTTCCCAATTCAGCTGTCGAAATGCGTCTAAAGGTTTTAATGGGGGATTAGAGCTTCAATTAATAGATAGCTTGGGTGGAGTAACCATCATAAATCAAGTTGATTTTACTCCACAGGAGGGTGGCAAACTTGGCAAATCCCAACCGCATCTGAGGTGTTTTGACTTGATAAAGAGATTTATCATGTGTGAATTCTCATAACTGGTCAAGAGTTCAATCTTAATTGGTTTGAATTCAATATGGTAGTTTCTGATGAATTAAATCCGGTAGATGACAACATACTTGTTTACTCCAACCCAACGGATAGATTATTGCATGTAACTTCGGATAGTAAAAAACCAACTCATTTTTCAATTTTTGATTTATCTGAAAAAACCAACTCATTTTTCAATTTTTGATTTATCTGGAAGACTTCTATTGACAACCAATTCCAAAAACATGGATATATCTTCATTTAAAAAGGATATTTATATTTTAGATATAAATGTGATAGATAAAAATATTCAGAAAAAAATCTTCAAGAAGTAGATTAGCTCTGTCTGTTTCTTTTTAAATTGTTCAAAATGAACTGGTTTAAAAGGTACTGCTACATATCATACATGGTATTTATTAGTTTTTCTGCGTTCAGTCAGAGTTCTCATTTTCAGGTTAACTACCATTACTCGTCTTTAGAAGCAGAAACAGCAATGGATAAAGCTTGTAGTATATGGAGCAATATTCTATTTTCTAATGTCCCCATTAAAATTAATTTTTATTGGGTTGACGCCAGCCCATTTGGTTTTCTGGGTTTAACGTTAAGTAATGGTGTAAAAGATTTTCAAAATGCCCCCATCAATAATGTTTGGTATCCAACAAGTTTAGCTAAGGCTATAGCAGGAAATGACTTAGGCATATCGGAAGTTGATATGGACATTTATATCGATAGCACCCGAAATTGGTATATGGGAACTGACGGAAACTGTCCGCCAAATCAATACCATTTAGTTAAGGTTCTTTTACATGAAATCGGGCACGGCATTGGGTTTTACTCTGTTGCAAACCTAGATCAAAATGGAGTTGGTTCATTTAGTACCATTGTAGATCCATTAGTAAATAACCTAGCCTCCTTCTCTGTTCCCCTATTGAATGGAGAACCCTTAATTTATGATCTTTTTTTAGAAAATTTACAAGGTGACCGGCTAATAGATTCACTCCTTTATTTAAATCCATCCATGGCTCTAACAGCTCAGTTTACAGGAAATAACCTCTATTTTAATGGACTAAATGCTGTTAATGCAAATAATCAATCTAGGCCAAGATTATTTGCGCCAAGTACATTTGCATTTGGCTCTAGTATACTGCATTTAAATGAATCATCTTTTTCTGCAAGTTCGCCAGATGGTTTAATGACTCCCTATAGTGGTACAGGAGAAACCAATCTTACACCAGGTCCTGTAACGCTAGGCGTTCTTAAGGATTTGGGTTGGTCTTTGCAACCATTAAGTATTTCTAGTTCCACATTAAATCAGTATACCCTTTATCAAAATCATCCAAATCCATTTGAAGATATCACCACTATTTCTTTTCACTTAAAAACCTCATCAATAGTTTACATCAATATATATGATCTTGTGGGCAAAAAAGTAATTACATTAATTAATCAAGATATGAAAAGTGGGCTACACCAAATTACATGGAATAGAAAAGATCAAATTGGAAATACTGTACCCAATGGGGTTTATATCTACCAATTAAAAACACCCCGTCAATCACTGAGTAAAAAACTTCTTGTTGGAATTTAACACATCATATCTGCTGCTGAAATGGCCGGTAAAATAGCTGGTTTCACGTTTGCCTTAAGACCCATAGATTCCACAAAACCAACAGAAGCTGAAACCAACTTATTGGATTTTTGTTTTTCATCACTATTAAAGTCTAAATCCACACTATTTACATGGATTCCATGTTCTTTTAAGTGATTAGCAATCTCCACTGACCTTGTCGTTTCTCCCCAAAGTTTTGTCCACATATCTTCAATTTTAGGAAGTTTCTCTTTTTTATAAATAAAATGACATCCTGAGTAACCAATATGAAAAACGACCGTAGTAGCATAATGAGTAAGTGATCCTATATTTTGGCTGTCACAGCCTACATGAATTTTTATATCTTCTAGTTGGTGAGCAGCCAGGTACTGCTTTACATAAGATATCAACTCTACCTCATTTTCATCGATTATTTTTTTAAAATAGTACATAAACTAATTTCTCAATTTACAATAAGATATATAACCAAAAAAAATTGTTAATGACAATTAATAAAGAATGGTGTAAAAAATGTGAATTTAAGCTAGTTCCTTGACCTCCTCAACTCTTGTATCACTTAAAGTCAATTTAGTTAGTACCATAATTGAATTAAAATTATTATTAGAAAAAACGGATAATTAAAAGCTTTAACGTTAAAATAGTCGTTATTTTTTCAACAAGTAAATTTCATCAATATCGTTAAAAACTAATCTTATATTAATAGTGCTATTATGAATAGTGCTATAATAAACAATCCAATAATCATTAAAGTGATCCCAATTGTTCCTAGAATTTTTCCTGCTAAGGCCATTCCACGGCCTTTATATTTTTTTGGATTTTTATCAATTTTTTTGATACTATTCTTCCCCAAAACATAAGCAGCAATGCAACCAAGTCCACCTATAAACGGAATAGGTAAAAACCCTAATATGCCAAAAATTAGACTGAGTACAGCCATAGGTTCTGTCTTTTGTTCAACATATGTAGTTTCATCTTTATAGGGGTTATGTGCTACTGACTTATCTTCATAATAATTCTGGACAGGAGGTGTGGTTTTTGGTGTTTGACCACTCTCTATTGATGGAGTTGAGGATAGTACCGTTAGTCTTTTAATTTCATTGTTGCTTATGTATATTTCACGATCTGATGATAACTTAATAAAATACCCATCATAGTCGGATTTTACGACTACTCCTCTGTAAACATGACCTGTTGTGGTTATGATTTCAACACTATCTTTATTTGGATTTGCGTTCAAAGTAGTTATCTGTTTCTTTTCTTGTTTTTTTAGTTCTTTGATGATGTTTATATTGGAACTATTTTGAATTTCATAATGATGCTTCAAAACAACTTGGTAATCCACATCTGTTACTTTTTCAGATTCAGCATGTGTAATTAATCCTTCCCTTTTTAGTGTAGTGTTATCCATTGAAAAAGCAGAAGTAGAAAAGTGGTTTTTAAAAGAAACATAACGTCCCTTTGTGAATTTTCTTTTAGAAAAATCACTTGAATTGACAATCCTTACCGAGGAACAAGAAAAAAAGAAAACAGCTGATATAGCCAATAAAAAGAACGGATATAAAATATTTTTCATACTCAAAAATAAGGATTCTTAGTCTAGTTTACATTTAAACCTTTTTTAAAAAGTATCTATCTTAATTGGAAATATTTTTGTAAAATACTTAATTATAACTAGTTAAATTATATTCTAAATAACTTTATTGCTTAGGATTATCGAACAAAATTTAAAGCATACGTTAATAAGTAGTAAGTAAAAATTATAGAAGATTTTAAAGTTCAATCTAAAGTTATTTATCCTTCTGTATTTGTACTGTATTTTCATAAATAACTTAATAAAAAACTAAAAAAGGATTTACAAAATGCAAATCCTTTTCTGTTAAGTGTTGTCCCACTAGGGGTCGAACCTAGACTCTTCTGGACCAAAACCAGACGTGTTGCCAATTACACCATGGGACAATGAGGCGACAAATTTAATGGCATTTTTCTAATAAGCCAAATTTTTTTACCTCTTGATTTAGTGCTATTTAATACATAATAGATGATCTCTTTTTTCGTTTATAGATAATTTAACATGTATAATCGAGGTAATTTTTTATTTTCGCTATTCATTTTTTTCACATGAACTATCAAAAATTAAATAATATAACAGGTTGGATTGTTTGGGCTATTGCGTCTTTTGTGTTTCTATCCACCATGGAACAAACTACTAGTCTATGGGATTGCGGAGAATACATCACCACAGCCAACAAATTAGAAGTAGGACACCCTCCTGGAGCGCCATTTTTCATGATGCTAGGTCGTTTATTTTCTGCATTTGCTAGCCCAGAAAATGCAGCGATGATGGTCAACGCCATGTCTGCACTCAGCAGCTCTTTCTGTGTATTATTTCTTTTTTGGAGCATTACCATGTTAGGAAGAAAACTAGCATTAAAAAGTGGAGAAATTGATCAAAATGCAACCATCGCTATTTTAGGCTCTGGCGCAGCTGGTGCATTAGCATACACCTTTACAGATTCGTTTTGGTTTTCTGCAGTAGAGGGGGAAGTATATGCTATGTCTTCATTCTTTACAGCAATTGTATTTTGGGCTATTCTGAAGTGGGACGTAGAGGATGACGAATACCAGTCGGCATCAGAAGATATCAAAGCTCAATCTCATCCAAACCGATGGATTCTATTTATTGCCTACATGATAGGGCTTTCAATTGGAGTTCACTTATTGAACTTATTGGCTATTCCTGCTATTGTATTTGTCGTGTATTTTAAAAAATATTCATTTACCTGGAAGTCTTTTATTATAGCAGGCATCCTATCCCTAGTCATTTTAGTGGGGATACAGAATTTCATTATTCCTAAAACCGTTTCTATTGCAGACTGGGTAGAACGTTTGTTTACCAACAGTTTCGGACTACCGTTTAATTCAGGTGCTTTTTTCTTTTTAGGTCTTCTTATCACCCTAATTGTAGTGGGATTAAGATGGACATCATCCAATGGAAAAACCATTATAAATACCGCCATTTTATCTTTTGCGCTTGTACTAATTGGCTATTCATCATTTGTCATGATTTTAGTTCGATCTAACGCCAACCCCCCTTTAGACGAAAACAACCCTGAAACATTAGCTCAATTACAATCTTACCTTGGAAGGGAGCAATATGGAAGTTGGCCCATTGGATATGGTCAATATTGGAACTCGCCTGCTTTTTCAGATTGTGATGCAGACCACTTGGGTCCAGATAAGACGAAATATATGAAAGTATCTAGCCTCAAAACAAAGGGTATATCTGAAGAAATAGAAGCAAAAGACACCAATTTTATTAATAATGCCTTACATCCGCTTAATCTTCATGCGAGATACATTAAAAACCCCCAAACTAAAAAATACAGAAGTTCAATATGGGAAAAAAATATCTCCTTTATCAATGATTGGGAGTTAAATGCATTCAAAGCAGACTGTGACTCAATAAATACCCTTTTATCTTCTAATGGACTTCCTGAAATGGTATTATTTGAGAAGATTGTTGAAAAGGAATACCTCAATACATTAAAGGGAAAAAAAGGAGATAAAAAATACTTGCCAGAATACTGTACCATTTTTCCTAGAATGTATCGACAAGGGGAGGGTGACAACTATAAAGTTTGGTCCGACTACAGAGGAGACAAAAACAAACCGCTACCTGCTTTAGCTCAGCTTAATAACATGTTACCCAATAATTATCAATACAGAGACCAACAATACCAAGCATTACGAACTATTGCAGATAATACGCAATACCCAAAAGAGCAACGAGATTATGTAAGAGATATTTCGAACAATTTATATCAAGATGGTCTTTATATCCCATCTTTTGGAGAAAACTTATCCTATCTATTTAATTACCAACTGAATTGGATGTACTGGCGTTATTTCATGTGGAATTTTTCTGGAAGACAAAATGACATTCAAGGATATGGGCTAACTGGAGGTGGAGCAAAAATATTAGAAGGGAACTGGCTCTCTGGAGTAAATTTCATTGACAATCAAAGATTAGGTGATCAAACTAATATCTCCCCAGATATTACGTTAAATAAAGGGTATAACCGGTACTTTATGTTACCGCTTTTATTAGGCTTAATTGGGTTAATTTTCCACATGATTAAACATCCCAAAGGTGCTTTTGTGGTCTTCATGTTGTTTTTGTTAACCGGAATTGCCATTGTTATCTATCTAAATCAAAAGCCAGCAGAACCTAGGGAACGAGATTACGCCTATGCTGCTTCATTCTATGCTTTTGCCATTTGGATTGGCTTGAGTGTTTGGGCTCTATACGATTTTGCAAAAAATGCAAAAGCAGCTCAACTCAAAAAAGTGTTGATGTATGCTTTAGGAGGCAGTGTGGGTGTGTTAGGCTTTCAATTCATGACGGGCAATGGCATGACACTTGGCTTAAGTTTAACCTACATGGCCGTAATTTCATGTGCGTTACTATATCTTCTTTCTTTAGTAGGGAAACAGTTAAAAGACAGCAAGGTGTTGGTTTACATTCCAGTAAGTTTAGGATTGCTAGTGGCAGGCCTAATGGGCTTCGAAAACTGGGATGATCATGATCGATCTAATCGATCTACAGCTAGAGATTTTGCTTCCAATTACCTAAACTCTTGTGACTATAATGCCATTTTATTTACCAATGGTGATAATGATACTTTCCCGCTGTGGTATATTCAAGAAGTAGAAGGAGTTAGAACAGACGTAAGAGTAGCAAACATGTCATTATTGAGTACAGATTGGCACATTAATCAAATGAAAAAACGTGCTTATGAGTCTGATCCACTGCCCATTAAGATGCGTGAATCTGTTTATCGTGAAGGTAAAAGAGACTATGTGTTAATTAACGAAAACGAGCAAAAGAAATATAAGAATATTGGCCTTAAGCGAAGAATGGAGAAAATACTTAATGACTTTAAAATAAGAAGCAATAAGCCTTCTCTAAATAATGAAGAATTAAAGTCGTCATTAAAAATGGCGTATTGGCTCAAAGATATTGCGGATTCGCTTGAAAAAGATCGATCAGATTTTGAGAATAAATCATTATCAGAAAGTACTATTTCGTTAATTGAAGGGGATCCTAATAATGTAAACTACGAAACTAAAGCTAAAGGTTTTATTTCTCTAGCTGGGGCAGCGAAAATAACCCAACAACTTCCACAGTTGGTAAGCAGCATTGAAAACACATTCAGCAATTGGCCACAACGTTGGTACTCTGCACAAGAGGCAATTGCTTTTATCAGTAATGATAGAAATAAAAAATTCCAAAGTTTTTCATGTAACAACGAGTCATTTATTGATTTCAACAATGTTTACATCAAAGTCAATACCGAAAATGCTATAAGATCGGGAATTATGGATAGTGCTGATATAAAAAATCCAAAATTTAGATCCGTAATTAAGTGGAGATTAAAGGGAAGCATGTTATATAAGGCAGATATTGCGGTACTTAGCTTACTTGCTAATTATGAGTGGGATAGACCCATTTACTTTGCTAGTATTGTTGGAATGCAAGCCAATAGAAACTTACAAAAACACATGTATTGTGAAGGATTAGCTTATAAGCTAACCCCAATAGAGTATGGTGGAACTGGGGGAACACACACTGAAAAAATGCTAGCGCTGCTTAATAACGATTATGACTTAGTTAAAAGAAATGGCGATAGTGTAAAGATTGGATTTGATTGGGGCAACATGAAAGGAGAGGGCGTTCTTGTGGATTATTATACCATGAGAATGGTACAAAACTTAAGGCTTCAAATGATGAAACTAAGCGATCAACTTATTGCTGAAAATCGATATGATGAAGCTTTAAATGTCCTCAATATCACTTTTGAAGAAATGCCAGTTGAAAACGAACAAGTTCCTGCAGATGATATTTGTTATTACTTATGTGCCAATTATTTTGAAGCTGGGGATACCCTTAAGGGAAATCAAATTGGTCTCACCTTAGCCAACCTACAATTAGATAGATTAAACTTTTTCTCTGATCTAGATAAGGAAGATTTTCTTCCTTATGTTTGGAATGAATTAGGACGAGCCTTGTTTAATGTAGAAATGCTTAGAGAAGCTTCGCTAGTCCATCTCGACCGAACAAAGATGTTTGAACCTAACAACGCAAATAATAATGCTTCTTTTTTAGAAAAAGGCGTGCTAGCTAATACGAATTATGATCAGCTTTGCTTAAAACTTAGAGCGGTTTACAGGGAAAACCCTGGAAAAAGAAACTTTTTTGAAAATCAACAAAAATTCCCTGTATACTACTCACAATTGTGGAAGTCAGGAATTTGATGGATGTTCTACACCGTAAAAACACCCAAAATACTGCCTTTTATTTTCTCTAGTTTAACTTGGAAAATGCCATCTAAAGAGCAAATAGTTTATCTCACCTTTGATGATGGTCCAACCGAATCTGTAACTAGGGAACTACTCAATATCTTACGAAAAGAAAAAGTGCTAGCCACTTTTTTTTGTGTGGGTAAAAATGTAGAGAACCACCCTAATTTATTTCAAGAAATCAAACATCAAGGACATGTTATTGGTAATCATAGTAATACGCATATCAATGGATGGAAAACCAACAAAAAGCAATACCTAAAAGATGTTGATGATGCGAATCAAATTATAAAATCTAACTTATTTAGACCCCCATATGGGAAACTAAACTGGAGAAGTAAAAGAACGCTTCAAAAAAAATATAAAATTATAATGTGGGACGTAGCAGGTGGTGATTTTGATAAAAGATTGAGTGTTAAAGAAATCATAGAAAATGTTACTCAACATGTTAAACCGGGAAGCATAATAGTGCTTCATGATAATCAAAAATTCAAACATAAAACTATTGAGGCACTACCTATCATTATTAAAAAATTAAAAGCTTCCCATTATGAGTTTGGGGTACTGGATTAATCCTTAATGGTGTAACGTAGGCCAAAATAAATCATTCGACCAAAAATTGGGCCCCAAATTAAAGAACTGTCAAAGTACGATTCATGAGGTGCGTCTGCAGAGAGTATGGGATTAGACTGTCTAAAGTTGGTCGCGTTTTCTACGCCTGTATATACTGAAAACTGATCACTCATATGTCTTGTTATTTGTCCATTTAACATAACATAATTTGGGCTTCTTTCATCAAGAATATATGAACCTACATTGTCTCCAGTAAATGGAATTCGCTGGCTACCTATAAATTGTGTTGTCAAATCAGCAACCCATTGCTTACCTTTTCTTTTTCGGGTACTGTAGGCCACATTTAAGAAACCTCTATGTTTGGACACAAATGGTTTTTCTAGTAGCCCGGTTTGATAATCGGTTTTTACATCCAAAAAACGATATGCTGTTCTTACACTTATTCTTCTATTGATATCATAATTGATCTCTGCTTGAATAGAGTTGGAGTAAGATCTTCCGTTTAATGCATAAAAATGGATTTCTCTAGCACTTTGGTCCAAGTCAACTACGAGCTGATTCTCAAAGAAACTACGGTATGCATCAAAGGTAAAAACACCATCTCTGTTCCATAAATCAAATTCATGTAATAATGCTGCTCCAAAGTTCCATGCTATTTCTTGTTGCAAGCCAATCATTCCGTATGAATCTAAAATCCATTGTCTAGATGATGCCATGTAGCCCACATTTTCCATAAGCATAAAAGGAGTACGCCTACCACTTCCTCCCATCAACTTAATAGCAGTTTCATTAGAGAAACTATGTCTTATATGTAAACGTGGGGTAAAAAAATATTGATCGAAATAAGAAGTGTAATCCCCTCTTAAGCCTGCAATAACACCCCATTTTTCAGAGTTGTGAGTAAATTCTCCATAAATACCTGGAACCATCTCCAATCTCCTGTTGTAAAAGTTGGTGTTGTTATTCATCAAGTTTAAATACCTCAGACTTAATATTTCTGAAACACTATCTACTTGAAAACTAGCTCCCAATTTGTAATAATTTTCTTCTGGATTTTTGCCTATTTCTTGTTGAAAAATCAAATTGGCATATCCGGATAATTGACGACCCCTAAAATTGGTAAGTCCAATGGTGGTCTGCTGATCATTGAGGTTTGCACTCAGCTGTAATGCTAAGCTTTTAAAATCATCATTAGGAAATAAATATCCGATTTTGGCAAATGCATTAGCATGTAAAATTTCCATATTTACAGGGTAAGATGGCTGAACATCTATCCTTCCAGAAGTCATTTTGCTATATGCACCATTGTAGCCTAATTCCATGTGAATTTTAGATGATCTATAGTTCCATTGATTATGAAATATGAAATCATTATGTAGCGGCATATCCAAAAAATCGTCCTGATTTCGATCATTTTTAATGGACTGATCTTCATAGTGAGCCATTACCGTTGTGGACCATTTCTTTTTAAACTTGTGGGTATAGAAAGTATTATATTCCGTTCTCCCACCTTGATTCAAATAAAAATTAAAATGAAATTTCTCCGCATATTCAGGTTGCTTCAGGTTCATATTGATTTGACCAATCATACTTTCAAAACCGTTGAGTACTGAGCCGGCTCCTTTAGAAACAGCAATTTGATGGATAAAAGAACCCGGAATTTGCTTTAGTCCATATAAAAGAGAAAGGCCTCTAAGTGCCGGAACATTTCCAGACAACATTTGAACATATTTCCCAGAAAGACCCATCATTTGAATTTGTTTGGTTCCAGTAACCGCATCTGTAAATGTGGCGTCTACTGAAGGGTCGGTTTCAAAACTCTCCGCCAAATTGCAGCACGCCGCTTTTCGGAGTTCATCTTGCCCAATAATGTGGGCATGTCTAGGGTCTATTCTGGAAAAAGTATAGGACCCCTTTTTAAACTCTACCACCACATCTTCTAGAATTTTTCCTTCGCTTAATACGACACTTAATTCTTCATTATCATGAATATGTAATGTGTCCGATTGGTAACCTACAAAACTGAAAACTAACATGTGGTTAGAGTGGTCATGTTCTAGTTCAAAGTACCCCGCTGAATTAGTAATTGTTCCATCCGTAGTTCCTGAGTAAAATACGTTTACACCAACTAGGGGAACTACAGAGTCGTTTCCAATCAATTCAAATACATGACCAGAAACATGTTCTTCATGTTCTTGAGCCTCTACAAAAAAGGAAATAGAAAATAATAGTAGAAAACTTAAAAAATATTGCATTGTTTAATTATTCTCTCTTATAATGACAACAATGGTGTAAGCTGTTGTAATCTTTATCTGTAGCCTTGCACTGAGAAGTGTCGTGACCAAGTTTAGCTATTACTTGATGAATTTCTTTTTCTGAAATGACTTCAGGGTTAAATTTAACTGTACACATTTTAGTCTCAACTGACCAGTCAACAAATTTGACCCCTTTTATGTCCAATGCATTTTCAATGCGTTCTTCACACATTCCGCATTTTCCATTTACGTGAAAAGTGATCTTAATGTCTTTAGCAAAACCCGTTAACATAAACATAGAAAATAAGAGAGATAAGATGATTTGCTTTTTCATAATTATTGTGTTTTAAAAATTATCAACAATATTCATTCCAATCTTAAATATCGTATATGCAAATATACATTGTTTAAAATAAATATTGTGGTGTTGAAAATTATTTGAGTTTGATGCCATATATTTTTTTTTTTTTGTGAAAAATTCATTCATGAAAATACTATTGTTAGGATCGGGGGGGCGTGAGCATGCATTGGCATGGAAAATGGCACAAAGTTCTCAGCTAGAAAAGTTGTATGTTGCTCCAGGTAATGCAGGAACAGCAGAAATAGCTGAAAACATTGCTTTAGATTTAAACGATTTTAAAGCTATTGGCGATTTCACCATTCAACATGATGTAGACTTATTGGTAGTTGGTCCTGAACAACCTTTAGTAGATGGTATTCATGATTATTTTAGCAGTCAACCTCGATTGGCTAACATTACCGTAATTGGGCCAACAAAAGAAGGGGCTCAACTAGAAGGCAGTAAAGATTTTGCAAAATCCTTTATGAAGAGACATCGAATTCCTACAGCAAAATCGGCTTCTTTCAATAAAAAACAATTAGAGGATGGGTTAGCCTTTCTTGAAAGTCAAAAAGCTCCATACGTGCTTAAAGCTGATGGATTAGCTTCAGGAAAAGGGGTAATCATAGAAAGTGACTTAAACAAAGCTAAAAAAGCACTTTCCAATATGTTGAAAGGACAATTCGGAGCTGCTAGTGATACCGTGGTAATTGAAGAGTTTTTATCTGGGTTAGAGCTGAGCGTTTTTATCATTACTGATGGAAAAAATTATAAAATATTACCAGAAGCCAAAGATTATAAACGAATTGGAGAGAAAGATACAGGTTTGAATACAGGTGGAATGGGGGCAATATCTCCAGTGCCTTTTGCCAATAGAGAGTTCATGGATAAAGTAGAAAATCAAATCATCATACCTACGGTAAAAGGGCTAAATAAAGATGGCATTGCTTACTCTGGATTTATCTTCTTTGGGCTTATTGCGGTAAAAGGCGACCCTTATGTTATAGAATACAACTGTAGATTAGGCGACCCAGAGACAGAGGTTGTCTTACCACGGTTAAAGTCAGACATATTAGAGCTATTTGATGGTATTGCTACCGATACGCTTTCTGAAAGAGATGTGGAAATAGACCTTAGAACAGCCAGCACTGTCATGATGGTAGCTGGTGGCTATCCTGAATCTTATGAAAAAGGGAAGGAAATATCCATGGCTAATACAGATGAAAAATCCATGGTCTTTCATGCAGGAACTACCATTAAAAACAACAAAGTAGTAAGCAATGGAGGTCGAGTAATAGCCGTAACTTCTTATGGTAAAAATCTAGAAACAGCCCTAAAAACGAGCTACGAAAATTTGGATAAAATTCACTTTGAGGGCTCTTACTACCGTAAGGATATTGGTCAAGATGTGATGTAAACATCAAAAACAGTAACTTTATTGAGTAAAAATTTTTCAGTTTATGTCTTTTTATTCAATAAAAGTAGACCAGCCAGTATCTCTATCCAAAACACCCACATCCTATAATACCAACCTTGATAAAAAAGAGTTAAAGGATATACTTAAGCAATTAAGAAAACAAATTGCCTTAATACAGGAGAAGCTATATGCTCATAATAAATATGCTGTATTAATTTGTTTACAAGGCATGGATACTGCTGGTAAGGATAGTTTAATTAGAGAAGTATTTAAAAATGTAAATGTGTCCGGCATAAGGGTAACTAGTTTCAAAAAACCATCTAAAAAAGAACATGAACACGATTTTTTATGGCGCCATTACCGTGCATTACCAGAAAAAGGATGTTTTGGCATATTTAATAGAACGCATTACGAAAATGTTTTAATTACAAAAGTACATCCAACATATCTACTTTTAGAGAGACTCCCTGATGTAAACCAACCTGAAGATGCCACACAAGAGTTTTGGAACAACAGATATAAATCTATAGTCAACTTCGAGGAACACTTAATGTGTAATGGAACTATTGTCCTTAAATTCTTTTTACACCTATCCAAAGAAGAGCAAAAAAACAGATTACTTCGAAGATTAAATTTACCAGAAAAAAATTGGAAATTTGAAGCTGGTGATATAGAAGAAAGAAAAAGGTGGAATGACTATCAAATAGCTTACGAAAATGCTATTCAAAAAACATCTACTTCAAATGTACCATGGTATATAATACCGGCAGATAATAAACATTGTGCCAGAATAGCTGTTGCTAACACCATAATTGAAGTGTTGTCAAAATACAATGACATTGATTTTCCTGACTCAAATTTTAGTGCAAATGACATTGTTGAATTTAAAACACAATTGTAGCACTATTCTTTAAAGGATAATCAATTCAAAAAAAATTGATTTAGTGCTGATTACTTTGATGGGATAATAAAAATTTATACCTTAAGGTGTAGAATACTTATTCTTTCTAAAAACTTACCCCATGAAATTACCTTACTACCGCGCTATTTTTCTTCATTTAAGTGTTGTATTCACCTTGCTGTTTGGCTTTACGATAAATGCTCAAATTATACAAATAGGCCAAGACATTGATGGAGAAACAGCTTATGATTATTCTGGACATTCTGTTTCCATAAATGCTGCTGGTGATCGAGTTGCCATTGGAGCACATGGAAATGATGGAAGTGTCCCAGGCGGAGGCCATGTAAGAATTTATGCTTGGAACGGGATCTCTTGGACACAACAAGGCCAAGACATTGATGGAGAAGCAGCAAGTGATGATTCTGGGTATTCTGTCTCCCTGAATGCTGCAGGAGATAGAGTAGCTATTGGGGCACCATACAATGGTGGAAATGGATCTTACGCAGGACATGTAAGAATTTATACCTGGAACGGGACCTCTTGGACACAACAAGGCCAAGACATTGATGGAGAAACAGCTTATGATTATTCTGGACGTTCTGTTTCCATAAATGCTGCTGGTGATCGAGTTGCTATTGGAGCACAATACAATAATGGTAATGGATCTAACGCAGGACATGTAAGAATTTATACCTGGAACGGGACCTCTTGGATGCAACAAGGCCAAGATATAGATGGGGAAGCCTTTGGTGATGAATCTGGAAATTCTGTTTCCATGAATGCTGCAGGAGATAGAGTAGCAATTGGGGCACCAGGCAATGATGGAAATGGATCTTACGCAGGACATGTAAGAATTTATGCCTGGAACGGAACTTCATGGACACAACTAGGACAAGACATTGACGGGGAAGTAGCTGGTGATGAGTCTGGTCGTTCTGTTTGCATGAATGCTGCAGGAGATCTTGTAGCTATTGGAGCAAATGGTAATGATGGTAATGGACCTAACGCAGGACATGTAAGAATTTATGCTTGGAACGGGACCTCTTGGACACAACAAGGCCAAGACATTGACGGGGAAGCAGCTGACGATCGTTCTGGATATTCTGTCTCCCTGAACGCTGTAGGAGATAGAGTAGCTATTGGGGCATATAATAATGATGGTAATGGATCTGACGCAGGACATGTAAGAATTTATGCTAGGAACGGAACCTCTTGGACACAAGAAGGCCAAGACATTGATGGGGAAGCTGGAGCTGATAATTCTGGAACATCTGTATCCATGAATGCTGCTGGTGATCGTGTGGCTATAGGAGCACCTGATAATGATGGTAATGGATCTAACGCAGGGCATGTAAGAGTGTATTATGACCCCAACGCAGTGGTAAATGTTGGGTTTGAAGCCAATACTGATATTATCTGCTTACAAGACACCGTGTATTTTACAGATACCAGCATTACTAATGCTATAACTTGGCAATGGCGTTTTGGCGATGGGCAGTCCAGCACCCAAGCCAATCCCTACCACATTTATTCCCAAGAAGGAAATTACGATGTAACCTTAATTATTTCTGATAGTGCAGGTGCATTAGATTCTGCCACTTACCACAACTACGTTCATGTAATTGGGCCCAATAGCGTTAGTGCATCATCACAAGATTCGGTATGCCTAACTGGTGGTTCTGTACATTTAGATGTTAGTGCATTAACCACAAACAATGTTCCCTACCAATTGTCTTGGAATACAGGTGATACCAGTACCCAAATCAACAACTTAAATCAAGGTAATTACAGCTATGCTATGACCGTTAACCAGTGTCTTTTACAAGACTCCTTTGCTATTGGTACAGGACCAAACAATGCCATTAACCTACAAATGTACAGCGATGATGTTTCTTGTTTTGGCTTTGATGGTGCTGCAGGTGTTGGTGTTATTAATGGGCAAATCAGTACAATGGAAGAAAATTTTGATGCTGGCAATTTTTCACTTTCTGGTTGGGATAACACCCTAAGTTCTATACCGTGGTTTATTTCAAATACCTCTTATAGTAATCCTTACGCTATGGAATCTGGAAATATTAGTAATTACGGTAACACTTCCGTTGAGCTTTCTGTATTCTTAAACGACTCTGCAACCATTAGTTTTATGAAAAGTGTATCATCTGAGAATAATTATGATTATTTAAGGTTTTATATAGATGGAACACAATTAGGATATTGGAGTGGTTATGTAAGTTGGTCACAATCAACCTATGACATAGGTCCTGGAAATCATGTATTTAGATGGGCATACACTAAAGATGGATCTGTTAGTAGCGGTTCGGATGCCGCTTGGGTAGATGATATAATTATCAGTGGAAATAGTTTATCTGGTTTCACTTATCAATGGAATGATCCACTTCAACAGACAACAGCTTCCATATCTGGACTTAACGCAGGAGTATATCAAGTAACCGTAACCGATTCTTTAGGATGTGCAGGGGTAGATTCTGCAATAGTTAACCCTTTTACACCCATCAATGTAACAGTAAATACCCAAGATATTACCTGCGAAGGGCTAACAGATGGAACTGCGACAGCCGTAGTCACTGGTGGTGATGCGCCTTATACCTATCAATTTAGCGGTGGATTTTCTTCAGATTCTGTAACCACATCGCTTTCAACAGGTGCCTATTACGTAAATATTACCGATCAAGATAATTGTACTGCTATGGGTAATTTTTACATCTACGATGCTAACGTACCTACCATTAACTTAACAGCTACTGACCCTTCTTGCACTAGCGGTAACGATGGAACCATTTCTTCAGTAATTACCAATGGAAATGCGCCTTATAACTATTTGTGGAATGACACCCTACAACAAACGACCTCAACAGCAACCAACTTAACTAACGGCACGTACATGCTCACCATAACCGATAGCCTTAATTGTAGCTATGATACGTCCATCACCATTTCTAATGAGTTTATTGTGGATGTGCTGGTATATCCTCCTTCATGTTATGGTTTTAGTGATGGAAGTGCTGCTATTCATGTAAGTAATGGAAACTCCCCTACATTTAGTTGGAGTACAGGTGCAACTACTGATTCTATTATCGGCCTGGCAGATGGATATTATCTATTTACTGTTTCTGACGGTGTGCTATGTGATTATACCGACACTGCGTTCGTAGAAGAACCAGATTCATTGATACTCACAGCGCAAATAACAGATGTGAGTTGTAATACCAATAATGGAAGTATTCAAGTAAATACCAATGCCAGCAGCCACAGTTCAAATGTGTTAAAAATGGAAAATAATGGTAATTGGTCAAGCTCCAATTATAATCAATATATGACTCCAATATACCCTGATAAAATAAGTTTTGATGTCATGTCTCCTGATATTTCTAACTCCAATGATATGCATAGCGTCTTTTTAGTAGAAGATGGATCAAGTGATCTTGTGTGGTTTAGTATGTCTACTGATGTTAATACCTCTCTTCCAGTTATGGGGCCAATTGGTATAACAAGTAGCTCTTCAACTGTAGTTTCATCTTATTATAGTTACAATGTTTACCCTTTTTACTATACTCCAGGTACTTGGTATCATGTTGAATTTAGAAACATCAGTTTCAGCACAAACACTTTTGATTATTACGTTAATAACCAATTAGTTTCTGCAAATATACCATTCAGAGGATACCCATATAACGTAGATAGACTAAGACTATATCATAGTACCCAAAATAGTGTTACTTCCTATCTTGATAATATTGATTTTTCTTCAAATGGAACTAGTTTATGGAATGAAGATTACGAAAATGGCCTATCATCTGCTTATAATTCTTCTTATTACACCAATACCATTGTAAATGCTAATGTGCTTAATTATGGTAGTGCTGCCAATTATGCTTGGAGTAATGGAGACACCACTTACAATATTAATGGTTTAGCTCCTGGATCCTATACTGTTACCGTAAGTACCAGTGCAAACTGCTCTGAAACAGAAACCTATCAAATAGTAGATTTAGGATCCCCCGTTGTGGGCTTTAGCACCACCAATACTTCCTGTTTGGGGTCATCTGACGGAAGTGCCACTATTCAAGTTTCTGGTGGAGTTGCTCCCTACGATTATAGCTACAATCAAGGTAATACTTTAGAAAACACCCTTGTTACAGAAGGGGCAGAAAATGGAATGGGTAATTTCACCAGTTCTGGAACACAGCCTTTTACCATTACCAGTGCTTATAATCACTCTGGTGACAGTGCCTACTACAACGCTTACGGTAATTATAACGACAACTACCTTACTTGTGACTCTGTTTTTGATTTTACCAATATGACCAACGGCTCCTTCGAATTTTGGCATATTGCCAAAACAAGAGGTTCTGATGATTATTGTTATGTAGAGTATTCTACCAATAATGGATCCACTTGGTTTAGAATACCTTCTACTAATTATAATGGTAGCGCCTCCACTTACACTGGTTCTTACCCCTATTTTGATGAATATTCCTACACCCTTTGGGGGTCTAGTTCATCACCTAACAACAATTGGTGGATTGAAGAAAGTTTTGACTTGAGCTTTTTAAGCGGGAATGCATCGGTCATGTTTAGGTTTCATCTTGATTCGGATAACCTATACACTAAATTCGGTTGGCTTATTGATGATATCTCCATTAAAGCCAATGATGCTAATGACTCTGTTATTGTAGATCTTGGTAATGGCATTTTCTCTGTTAGTGTTACAGATCAAAATGGGTGCGTTGTATCAGACAGCACAAACATAGGAGCTAACCCCTATAACATGAACTTAGCGCTCACATCAAGTGATGTGTCTTGCTCAGGCGCTACCAATGGAAGTGTACAAGTAAATGTAACTGGTGGAGTTAGTCCTTATAGCTATTATTATTATCAAGATGTATCATCTGGTGGAAATGACACTCTTGTAAATGTAGATGCAGAAAATGGATATGGGAATTTTTTAAGTTCTGGTAGTAATTATTTTTACACTTCTTCATATTACAGTAAATCAGGTAATTATTCCTTTTTTAATAATTACGACAATTACGACTACAATTATTTTACCTACAATACCAATATTGATTTATCAAATGCAACCACAGCTTCACTTAATTTTTGGCAAATTGCTAAAACAGAAGGTGGATATGACTTTTGTTACATAGAATACTCTGACGATGGTGGTAGCAACTGGCAATCAATTCCATCTACCAACTACAATGGTAATGCCAATAATTATTCGGGAACAACTCCCTCATTTGATGAAGATTCTTACACCGATTGGGGTATAAGTAATAATACTCCTTCTAACAATTGGTGGAAAGAAGAAAATTTTGATTTGAGTTTTCTTGCTGGAGAAAATGACGTAAGAATTAGATTTAGACTTACCTCAAACAGTAGTTCATACCGATATGGTTGGCTGTTAGATGACATCATGCTTACTGTAAATGATAACCAAGGACCTGTGGCGTATGACCTTTCTAGTGGAATGGTATATGTCCAAGTGGTCGATAGCGTTGGATGTGGCATAACGGACAGCACCAATATTGGTGTTGATTCGCTTTTTAATGTTACCATGCAGCCAAATAATGTAACTTGTTTTGGCGATCAAGATGGTTCGGTAAGCATAAGTGTTAATGGTGGTGCTTATCCTTACACCTATACTTGGACATCCAACAGTGGGTCTAATCATACAGAAGATTTTGAATCCGCAGTTAATTCCAACTATTGGAGTTCCTACTCTGGTTACATTGGTGCAACATGTGGGGTAAATTCTGGAGCAAATGCTTTGGTTTTTGATCATGCTGGGCTTCGCTCTATGGAATCAACTGCACAAACTGCTGGACCCAACAGCTCTATAAGTTTTTATCTTTTGTATGGTGCTGGTAGTAACAATTGTGAGTCTGTTGATGCAGGGGAAGAAGTTTCCCTAGAATTTTCGCTAAATGGCTCGGTTTGGAATAACATCAATACATACAGTTTGCCGTCCTATCAATCTGGTGTTTTTGAATACATTAATGAACCTATTCCAACAAGTGCATACGGTTCAAATGTATATTTCCGTATAGTACAATATTCTAACTCAGGTGCAGGATATGATGAGTGGTCCTTAGACGATGTTACGCTTAACTTAGGTTCAGGAGGAACAAGTTCAAGTAGTTCTATTACAAACCTAGGTCCGGGGTTTTATAATGTCACCGTAACAGATTCTGCTGGATGTACAGAAAACCAAAATGTAACTATACAACAGCCACCTGCCTTAAATCATAATTTAAGCAGCACCAATGCCAATTGTCCTACTGGAAATACAGGAAGTGTATCAGCAACAGCTACAGGTGGTGTACCTCCGTATACTTACTATTGGTCTAATGGGCAAACTGCCAGTCAAGTTAATAACGTAAGTGTTGGAACTTATCAATGCACTATTACTGATCAAAATGGCTGTGTATCTACAGGCGTTACTTCGGTAAGCTCTATTTCCAACCTCTCCGTTAACTTAAGCCATAATAATATTACGTGTTTTGGATCAAATAATGGATTTGCTAATGTTAGTGCAACTGGAGGAATTCCTCCCTACAGCTACAACTGGTCTAATGGACAAACTACCAGTCAAATTAGCAGTTTGGGTCCTGGTACATACAGCGCAACAGTGACCGATAATTTTAATTGCAGTAGCCAATTGTCTACCACAATTGTAGAGCCTCCTGCTATCAATATCAATATCCAGCCTACCAATACCAGTCAAGGGTTAAATAATGGTAGTGCAAGTGCATCTGTTACCGGTGGTTCTCCTCCATATTCTTTATTATGGAGTAGTGGTCAAGTATCTTACAACATATACAACTTAGCTCCTGGAAATTACACCTTAACTGTTACGGACAATAACAATTGCCAAGAATCTCAATCCGTTGACATTCAAGGCTCTGTTGATATTCAAGAAAATGGTAGTTCATTAGTCGTCTCTATTACCCCAAATCCGTTTATTAATGAAGCATTCATTACTATAGATGGATATCAAGGAATATATGATTTAAAAGTGTTAGATATTCAAGGTAAAGAAGTAGAAAGACACGAAAAAATGCAAGGTGGATTTGTACTTAAAAAAGGAGATAAATCACCAGGTGTATACTTTCTAGTATTACAATTGGAAGGAAACAAGTTGAATGAGCGAATTATAATAGAGTAGGTTATTTTATCTGCTCTGGGTCAGATTCCGCTTTTTTATTTAATTGATGTTGTTTTAACATCCAATAGGTTGCTCCTCCTAAAAAAAGAAATAAAAAGATGGTATTTGGATGATTACCTAATGGTTCAAGGGTGTTTTCAAACATCCAAACTAATGCGTCTCTAAGTGGGTATACTAACCAATCCATAATTCAAATTTTCACCTCAAAAGTATAAATATTTGATATTCCATAACGAGTTGTTCGAAGTTTATTTAGTTATTTTAGATTATGTTCCCAATTTTTAGAACAAATCAGCCGTTTTTCTTCATTATTTCTACATGGATAATACTCATCATTAATGGTTTGTTTTATTTTAATCATGACAATCCAACAGAATTTGGGTTTATCATTTATAAACTAATTGGGTTACCCAAGTTATTGTTGTATTTTATCGTTTTTTTCATTGTTTTTTATACTGGTTTTTTAATAAATATTTTTGTCAATAGAAGTGTTCTTTTTGAAAAATCATATTACATTCCTGGTATACTTTACGTTATACTCATTACGAGCTTTGGAGACCTCACCACATTTCTTTTACCTCTAATTGGAAATTTGTTTCTTGTTTTAGCTTTAAGAAATTTATTACATATTTATAGATCTGATCCGTGTAAAAAACAGGTTTTTAATGCTAGTGTTTTTATTCTATTAAGCGCGGGATTTTACGCTATGAATCTATTTGTTCTACCTCTCATTTGGCTTGTGCTATTGATTATTCGGCCCTTTGTGTGGAGGGAGTATTTTATGCCACTAGTAATATTAATTATTGCTTTTGCTTATGTATTACCTTTTGGAATCATAAATGGGGATTTATCGGACATAGCATCTGTTTGGTGGAGTTCAAGCCTATATAGCTTCCACGAAATCTCTCCAGTGAGGGGGTTAATGTTTTTATCTTTTATTTCCTTATTATTTTTATTATCATTCAGGCCAGTAGTAAGTACTTTTGTTAATTCAAATAATAGATATAAAAGAGTTATTTGGGTCATTGTGGCTATGACCGCCTCTACCCTTTCCTTAGGGGTGATTGATTTTTTTCTATTTAATCGTTCATTTGGAGGGTTAATACCATTTTTAGTGCCATTGGTAATTTTTTTATCAAACGGGTTTATCAGAAGCAGAATCCAATGGACTTGTGATATTATCCTAGTTTTGTATTTTGTGTACAATTGTTATTCAATTTCTTTAATCCACTAGATTATATTCTATCTTTGAATCCAAAATTGAAGACAATGAAATGCGGAGTAGTTACTTTTCCTGGATCCAATTGCAACCATGATATGATGTATGCATTAGGAAATATCCTTGGGCAAGAAGTAGTCGAATTATGGCACAAAGATACGAACACCCAAAATTGTGAACTAATTGTTCTTCCTGGTGGATTTTCTTATGGAGATTATTTAAGGTCTGGGGCAATTGCTCGATTTTCGCCCATAATGGATTCCGTTATAACCCATGCTAAAAATGGAGGCCTATTATTGGGGATTTGTAATGGTTTTCAAATTTTGTGTGAAACAGGTTTATTACCAGGAGCATTATTACACAATAATAACCAAAAGTTCATCTGTAAAAATGTTTTCTTAAAACCAGTTTCTAAATCAGCTTCTTTTACAAAAGATATAGATCACAACAGGGCTTATAAAATTCCGATTGCTCACGGTGAAGGTAGATACTTTGCGAATGATGACACCATAAAAGAGCTTATAGATAATGATCAAATATTATTTCAGTATTGTAATGAACAAGGTCATATTTCTGAGCAAGTAAATCCAAATGGTTCTATCCATAATATTGCAGGAGTAACTAATTCTACTAAAAACGTAATGGGTATGATGCCACACCCCGAAAGAGCCGTAGATGAGTTATTAGGAAACCAAGATGGTGTTCCTTTATTTGAGTCGCTTATCAACTTTGCTACTGCTTAAGCTGAAAAAATTAGTCCTTTAATTTTAGCTTTAACTCCTTTTTTTAAAATTTGTTATTTTTTATTAACAATCCTATTTGAATCCTTTTATCTCTGATTTATAATTGTCCGTCTTGTTTGAATTAAATTAGTTTGAAATTAATTTTTTAGCTATGAAAACTACGTTGTTAATCATTTGTTCTTTAGTCTGCTCCGTTGTTAGTTTTGCGCAACAAACCGTAAAAGGTAAAGTGGTTGACTTAGAATCTCAGTTTCCATTACCTGGGGTTAATGTTCAACTCATTGATGGTGAATTCAATGCTGGTGTAGCCACTGCAGGTAATGGTACATTTAAAATTGAAAATGTGCCGCTAGGAAGACATCAAATTCGATTTACGTTTATTGGTTACAAGCCCTTAGTGCAAACGATAGTAGTTAATTCTGGTAAAGAAGTAGTGCTCAACGTAGAGATTGAAGAATCTATGGAGTTATTAGAGGAGTTTGAAATCATCTCAAATGAAAATAGAGAGGTAAACAACGAAATGGCCATTATTAGTGCACAACAATTTTCTGTAGAAGAAACAGAACGATATGCTGGAAGCAGAGGAGATCCAGCAAGAATGGTTTCCAACTTTGCGGGTGTTCAAGGGGCAGATGACAGTAGAAATGACATTATTGTTAGAGGAAATTCTCCTCTTGGTGTTATTTATCGTGTAGAGGGAATTACCATTCCTAACCCAAACCATTTTGCCATTTCAGGTTCATCAGGTGGGCCACTAAGCATACTTAACAATAAATTTTTAGGCAATAGTGATTTCTTTTCTGGTGCATTTCCTGCCGAATATGGAAATAGTACTGCTGGTGTTTTTGACCTAAAAATTAGAAATGGTAACAGCGAAAAGACAGAGTTTACTGGCCAAGTCGGTTTATTTGGTGCTGAATTTTTAGCCGAAGGGGCTTTATCAAAAAACAGTGCAGCATCTTTTTTAGCTATGTATAGGTATTCTACCATAAAAATATTTAGCCTAATGGGTGTTAATTTAGGCACCTCTGCAGTACCAAAATACCAAGATTTTGCTGCTAAAATAAATCTACCATTCGAGAAAGGTGGTAATCTGGCAATTTGGGCTCTTGGAGGAAATAGCAATATAAACATCATGATTAGCGACCAAGAAGACAGTACACAAATTGATTTATATGGTGAAAACACCAAAGACCAACGATTTGGTACAGGAATGTTGGTTGGTGGGCTAACCTACACTAAGCCTTTAAGTGAAACTTCATTTATCAAATCTACCACCACCATAAATTTGGAACATCAACGTTCTGAACACGATACCATTTCAAGAGGAGCGAACTGGAATGAGGTGACATTGTACCCATATATGGCTTATAACTTTACCACTACCAGATATGCTAATGCAACATCGTTCAACAAAAAAATTAATAAGAAAAATTCTTTAAAATTGGGTTGGGTAGCCGATTTAGGCCTATTTAATTTTAGAGATAGTGTTACGACAAACGCTGCTCAACAAACCTATCGGCCAAGATTTAATAGTTCCGGCAGCTTTTTACAAATACAACCATACATCAACTGGAAACATAAATTTTCAGACGACCTAACACTTGTAGCGGGGATAACCAGCTTCTACATCAATATGGGCGAATCGTTTTCTCCATTTGAGCCAAGACTGGGCTTAAAATGGAATACTTCTGAAAAAGGTGCGCTATCATTTGGTTTAGGCTATCATTCGCAAACACAGCCAATGTATACCAGATATTATATCAATGAAGGAAATAATGAAGCCCATAATGAAGGATTAGGGCTTACCTACAGCAAACATGCAGTGTTGGGTTATTCTCATCAAATTAGCAAAAACGTAGGGCTAAAAGTAGAAACCTATTATCAAGACTTAACAGGTATCCCTGTTGAAACCTCTCCATCTGCTTTTTCTTTGATGAATGCTGGAAGTGGTTTTGCTAGAGTTTTTCCTGATACGTTAGTGAATGAGGGTACAGGTTACAATTATGGTGTTGAATTTACACTCCAACGTTACTTTAATAAAAACTGGCATGCCTTATTCTCTGGATGTTTATATAACTCAAGGTATGTAGCTAGTGATGGAATAGAGCGAAACACCAGTTTTAATGGCATGTATGCGGTAAATTTCTTAGCAGGAAGAGAATTTGAGTTTGGAAAGAACAAAACTTTTGGGTTGGGAGTTAAAGTAACCGGTGCCGGTGGAAAGAGAAGAGGAACTGTTGACCCAGTTGCTTCTGCTGATCAAGGAGAAGTAATCTTTTTTGATGATGGATTTAACGAAGAAAAATTTCAGGATTATTTCCGATTTGATATTAAAACAACTTACAAGGTCAATAAAGAAAAAGTCATGCACGAGTTTGGCTTAGATTTGGTCAATTTAACCAGCGCAAAAAATATTTTAAGTTATTCTTACGCACCCAATAATGATGGTGTAAATGACATGAATGATATTGCACTTAATTACCAACTCGGCTTTTTACCCATTTTCTACTATAGAATAGATTTTTAAACTAAGCCTAAACGCTTATTTATTATTTTACATATTTCTACCATAGCTGGTGCATTGAAGCAGTGTCTTATCAATTTATGCTTGGATTTGTCTTTTGAAATAGCTACTAAGTGATAGCTCATAACACCATTTGTTGTCATGCCAGACTCAACAACTTCAACTTTAGCTATTCTACTTTTTAATAATTCTTTTTGTTTTTTTATTGAAATTGGTTTTGTAAAGTAGACTATTTTCTGTTGTGTAACATTTACATATTGCTTATTAATTAATTTCCTTAAACCCCATAAAAATAATGGTATACCAATTGGGCTAAAAACAAAACAACTACCAAAGGTTAAAAAAGCTCCAGAAATAACTAAAAAAATACCACTTCTTTTGTGATTAAAATTAGAAAAGTATATTATATCATCTTTAATTAAATTACTATTTATTTCGAATGGAAATGACTTAGATGGTTTACTAGTGCCAACATTAGTTTTGGTTTGCTGAATTCCTTTTTCAAAAGCTACTTGTGTTAATGATTTTTTAATCTCTAAAAGCTGACTCTCATTACTTTCATCTTCTATGCCAAGAAATTTTTCAATCACACTATCCAAAGCATTTACCAATGCTGGATCAATACCTTCATAAATTTCCAGTTTGTTTTCATTTTTAAAAAGCGCAATAAGGTGATAATATACCTTTTCACCGTTTTCATCACTATACTCTTTTCGAACTACTTCAAAGCGATCTAATTCATTACAATTTATTTCTTTTTTGGAAAGGATAAATTTATTAAATAAGAGGGTTTTTTTTGCTATGATATCTTTATCTATCTCAAAAACAGTATCTAAAAAAAATAATAATAATACTCCTGGATAAAAAAGAAGCATAAAATATCCAACTATGTATGTGAATGGGATCAAAAAAACTAGCAGTATAATTAATGGAATAATTTTTTGTTTTGGGATTTTAGGTAGCTTTAAATTAAGCGTCTCTTTTCCAAATTGATCTTTTTTAAACCTTAATGTAAAATGTGGATTGGTTTCTTGCCTAGCAGCAAAGTCTTCAAACTCTTTTAATATGTCTTCAGTGGTTTCCAAGTCTATTTATTTTCAATACCTATAATTTTTTTTTATAGAATAGATTTTTAAGGTTTTTTTGGGTGCTGAAAAGTCTATACAAATTCTAATCATTGGACTTCATTTAACTGTTGCCTTTATACGGAATATCTAAAAATTTTCTAATTATTTGACTTAATTTATCTGTTGCCAATTTATTTGTGCTAGCAAATAATAAATCTTTTGTTTTGTCTTTGCTTAAGCAGTAAATACCATAAACTAGTTCATCATTTACCTTCCAACCCGTATTGGCAACGTCAATACTTTGTATATTACTAATAAGTAGTTTTGTCTCGCCTAAAATGGAAATAGGTTTGGTTCGTGAAGAAATTTTTTCTTTAGATATAGTCCAAGATGTATTTTGGAATTGAGAAAACCCAAAAAAAAGTAACACAATCCAAAAGATTGGGAGACCTAAATACAATACCACATCTCCTGTGCCTGTGAATAAAGAGCCTAGCCAAACAATAAAAATTATTACACTAAAAAATAAAACAAAAATACCAATAAGATAATTCACAACGTATTTTTTAGGACTTATTAATAATTCTTCTTTACCAAATTGATCTTCAACAATACTTACGTAGTAGTCTGTATTTTTAATTTTTTTACTGGTGGTGTTGATTTTTTCAAACTCCTTTAATATGTCTTCAATATTTTCCAAGTCTATATATCTTGCTGCTAAGACGTAAGGTTTAATCTTTCATTAATTTTTTGACAGATGTGCTCTAAAGCTTTTTTATTAAAATTATGGGTGATGAGCTTATAACTTTTGTTGGTGTTTGTGAAAACTATTAGGTGGTAACTATGTCTATTGTTAAATCTTGTTCCTGAACTAGATACTTCAAGATGTGTGATTTCGCTTTTCAATAGTTCAATTTTACCTTTTTCTGAAATGGTCTTTGTATAAAATGTAATTCTATCATTTCCAATATTTAAGTGCTCCACATCATTTATTGTTTTATCTAAAAATAAAAAGTTTTTAACTGAAATAAATGAGGGAATGTAAAAAAGAAAGAAGCAAAAAACTGCTGAATAAAAATCATAACTACCTGAATTTAATGGTGGTAATTCTAAAGAAAATTTAATCTTTACTATTATCGCTATCAATAAGATAATCGACATAACAAAATTAAGAACAACCCATAAAACGTCAGACATCTTTTCAAATGCTCCCATTGCTACCTGTATATTTTTTTTAGAGTGAATAATATTAAGTGTTTTTTGTCCAAACTGATCTTCATTAATAGACATATCGAAATGAGCATTTTCTACTTTAACAGAAGTGAGTTCTTCAAAATCTTTTAATATGTCTTCATTATTTTCCAATTCTATTTATTTTCAATACCTATAAAGTTTTTTTAAAGAATAGCTTTTTAAGGTTTTTTTTCTGGTGCTAAAGAGTCTATACAAATTCTAATCATTGGACTTCATTTAACTGTTGCCTTTATACGGAATATCTAAAAATTTTCTAATTATTTGACTTAATTCATCTGTTGCCAATTTATTTGTGTTTGTAAACAACATTACTTTGGTTTTGTCTTTTAATAAAAAATAAATACCATATTCTGGTCCCTCCTTTTCATTCTTGCCCGTGTAGTCAACTTCAATACTTTGTATATTACTAGTTAGTATAGTTAGTAGTATTTTCTCGCCTAACATGGAAAAGGGTTTGGTTCCGTAAGAAATCTTTTCTTTAGATACTGTACAAGTATGTATTTTAAATCGAAATAATAAAGATAAAAAATACATGATCCAAAAGAATGTAGGAAATATCAAATATATATATTCTGAATTCATTCGGTCTGCAAAATCTTCTTTAGTTATTAACCAATGCATAATAAATATGAGGTTAGTAAATAAATTAAATTTTAGAAGATGAGTATTCTTAAAGAATTGTTTTTTGGAACTAATTAATATTGCCTCTTTACCAAATTGATCTTCAACAATACTTACATGGTAGTGTGTGTTGTTAATTTTTTTACTGGTGGCGTTGATTTTCTCAAACTCCTTTAATATGTCTTCTTTGTTTTCCAAGTCTATTTATCTTGCTGCTAAGACGTAAGGCCTAATCTTTCATTAATTTTTTGACAGATGTGCTCTAAAGCCGGACGATTAAAGGCATGTCTAATTAATTTATGCTTTGAATTGTCTTTTGTGATAACTATTAAGTGATGACTCATAACACCATTTGTAGTCACACCAGAATCAACAACCTCAACTTTTGTTATTCTACTTTTTAATAATTCTTTTTGTTTTTTTAATGAAATTGGTTTTGTAAAGTAGACTATTTTCTGTTGTGTAACATTTACATGTTGTTTATTGAGTAATTTACTTAAACCCCATATAAACAATGGAACTCCGATTGGGCTAAAAATAAATAAACTGATCAAAGTGAATGCTGCTCCAAAAATTATTAAAAAAACACCGATACTTCTGTGATTAAATTTTGAAAAGTAAATGATCTCGTCTTGAATTAAATTACTTTTTACCTTAAATGGATATGACTTAGATGGTTTACTTGTGTCAAGATTGGTTTGCTGTATTTCTTTTTCAAAAGCTACTTGTACTTTTGATTTTTTAATCTCTAAAAGCTGACTCTCATTACTTTCATCTTCTATTCCAAGAAATTTCTCAATTAGATTATCTAGAGCATTTAATAACGCTGGATCAAAACCAGTATATATTACTAATTTGTTTTCATTTTTAAAGATTGCTGTTAATTTGTAATTAACTTTTGTTCCTTCTTTTGTCCTATATTCATTTCGAACTACTTCAAAGCGATTTAATTCATTACAATTTATCTCTTTTTTGGATATCATAAATTTATTAAATAAGAGGGCTTTTTTTGCAATTATTTCTTTATCTATCTCAAAAACAGTATCTACAAATAATGCATAAATAGCTACAACATAAAAGATCATCATGAAAAATCCGAAGATGTATGTGAATGGGATAAAAACAGCAAGCAGTATAAGTATAATTAATATTATAATTTTTTGTTTTTGAGTCTTAAATTGACCCCCTAATCCTAGAAGCTTGATGATTAATTTGTCTTGATCTTGATTGTTCTTTTCTAAGCTTAGTATACAGTTCAATTTTGAATTACAATCATCTATTAATTGCTCTATTTCTTTTATGTTATTCATATTTTAGAATTTATTTTACAATGCCAACTAATACAACCTGCATGAATTCCTTCATGTCTAATGGAATGCATAATGGCATCTTTATAGCTGTTATTTCTTAAAAAAAAGAGGTCTTTATCAGTGGTTTTAAGTAAATCTTGATCCGATAATTCACTCACAAAATGTATTGATTTTTGATGAATGTGCTTGAACATGTTCCAAACCTCATCGTAAGGCGGATAATCTTCTTTGTTAGAGGTTGGTGAACTTCCCATGCTAAATGTTTTGGCCCATGAAATACGCTCAGATGGCCCATTGCACAAATACATGACTAACCAATTTTGGGTTACCGTTAAGTGGCCTATTTCCCAAATAATGGGGTTTACTTTTTTATTTTTAATGGTGTGAATCTCATAAGGGTCTGCTGCTTTTAATTGACTTAAATAAAATCGTGTCATTTCCCTAGTTTGGTCCATCTGTTCAGCAATCGTTTTGGATATCATGAGTTATTTTTTTGAATAAATGCTTCCACATGTCTTGCTGTCTTTTCTAGATTTTTTGCGACCTCTTGAGAAATGATGGGTTCTATTTTTTTAACTAAGCCCTTTGCAATAATATATGGAATACCGGGAATTTTTTGTGGATCAATAATTAACTCAAATGAAATTTCTAATACCGTTTTATCATTTATGTCTAAAAAGGTGTTTCTCCCCTTACAAATATAAATGTCACTATCATCAACTGGTGTTTCAATAAAGTAACAGATCCAATCATCTTGTTTCCAGATTGCCTGATCCTTATAGGAGAACAAATTCTGAGGAATTATTTTCCTAATTACATTTGGGATTCCGGCAGAAAGTTTCCAAATATTCTCTAGGTAAAGTTCACTTTTTTTTTCTTCGCGTTTCATTACCGTAATGGATTCAACTGTAGGCATAACAACGGCAAGCTCTGGTAAATGATCTCTATAAGTTTTCCAAACAAGCGACCTTGGTGCATCCAATAATATTTCTTTTTTTAATTGATAAGCCATTATATTTTGCAAGTAATTCACTTAAATATAATATTTCAATAGTTTTACACTTAAATTTCTTTTATGAAAATCATTGTCACTGGTGGAGCAGGGTTTATTGGTTCACATACCGTTGTTCAGTTAATAGAGTGTGGTTACGACCCTGTTATCATTGATGATTTTAGAAATTCTGAAAAATTCATCTTAAAACAAATTGAAGGAATAACTTCAAAAGCTATCAAACATTATGAAATTGATTGTGGAAATATAAAAGAAATGAAGCGGGTTTTTAAAGAAGAAAATCCAGGGGGGATTATACATTTTGCTGCAGATAAAGCTGTTAACGAATCAGTAAATAATCCGCTTAAATATTATGAAAATAACGTTAGCAACCTTATCAATTTAATTAAGGTCATTGAAGAATACGACATAAAATCATTTGTGTTTTCTTCTTCATGCACTGTTTACGGTGAACCCGATAGTATTCCTGTAAAAGAATCCACTGCAACCAAAGCTGCTTTTTCTCCATATGGTGAGACCAAACAAATGGGAGAAAAAATATTATTGGATTATTTCAAAACCAAACCTTATTGCAATCTTTCATTACTACGATATTTCAACCCCATCGGGGCGCATTCTAGCGGTAAAATCGGTGAATTACCATTAGGAGTGCCCAATAATTTAATTCCTTACATTATGCAAACAGCTACAGGAAAGAGGCAGATGTTAACTGTTTTTGGGAATGATTATGACACACCTGATGGATATTGCATCAGAGATTATATTCACGTTGTTGACTTAGCTGAAGCTCATGTGCTTACACTAAAATATGGAATAGAACGGAATCATAAGCCCTTAACATTAAATGTAGGAACGGGAAAAGGATATTCTGTTTTAGAGGTGATTAAAACTTTTGAAAAAGAAATTGGGGAAAAATTAAATTTTAAAATTGGGAAAAGAAGAGCTGGAGATGTCCCTTCTATTTACGCAGATAATACAAAAATAGTTGATCTTTTAAAGTGGAAGCCGAAATATAGTTTAGCAGATGCATTACATCATGCTTGGAAATGGGAGAAAGAAGTGCAAAATCATTTAAATTAAATATACCATTGATTGATTACAATCAAAAACATTATGGTAAATCCTGTAGCAATTCCCATCAACACTTGACCATGATGATGAGCATTTAACCTTAATCTACTATATGAAACTAGACCTATAGAAAGAAGTAAAAATGAATTAATCCACATCATAACGTCTAAATTATAAGCTTCTTTTTGAATTAATAAAAGAGCCATCGTCCCTCCTGTTAAGCCAGCTATAGATGCCGTATGTAAGCTTATTTTCCAAAAAATAGTAATGAGAAAAAGAACAACTAACAAAATTAAGCCTCCAAATAAAAAAGAGATAAATGGGTCTATAAAAAACGATAAGTTTTGATTCCATGATCTAAATATGAAATACGTCATTCCATAATATACCATAGTAAATATGAGTACCGGTAATCGTTCCTTTCTATTGGGAATATGATAACTTGAAATCCATCCTGTTCTTTTCATAATAATAATAGTGGTTAAAGGAAAAAAAACCGCCATTGAAAAAAGAAATAGTAGAAAAAGTTTAAAAAATCCAGGACTAAATAAATATAAAATCCGCTGAGTATAAGTATCGGTATTAAAGTAGATCAAATATGCATAAAGGACTATAAAAATGGGATGAAAAATAAAAGATATGAATTGGGAAATTACCTTCATTATACCAACTGCTTCCTTAACCTAGCAACTGGAATTTGTAATTGCTCACGGTACTTTGCAACAGTTCTCCTAGCAATTAAATATCCCTTTTCTTTTAATAAAGAAGCTAGTTTTTCATCAGTAAGTGGCTTTGATTTATCTTCTTTTTCGATCGCATCTTTAAGTATGCTTTTCACCTCTCTTGTTGACACTTCTTCGCCAGAATCTGTTGTTAATGATTCGCTGAAAAAATACTTTAATAAGAATGTGCCATAAGGGGTAGATACATGCTTGCTATTGGCAACCCTAGATATGGTTGAAATATCCATATCTATCATTTCAGCAATATCTTTAAGTATCATGGGTTTAAGTTTCGCTTCATCCCCAGTAATAAAAAAGTCATGTTGAAAGTCCAATATCGCTTCCATTGTAATCATCAACGTATTTTGACGTTGTTTAATCGCGTCAATAAACCACTTGGCTGCCTCTACTTTCTGCTTTATAAATAATATGGCTTCTTTCTCCCTGTTTGACTTTGCTCCTTCCTTAAACCCTTTGATCATTTCTACATAATCAGGACTGATTTTTAAGGGCGGAGCGTTCCGTTGATTTAACTCTAAGCTTAATTCTCCTTCTGATTCAGTAAGAATAAAATCAGGAATTATATGTTGAATAGATTTTGATGATTCTATGAGTGAATTTCCTGGTTTAGGATTCAATTTTACAATTTCATCTATAGCTGATTTTATAGCATCTTCGTCAATGTCCAATTTTTTTGAAATTTTAGAATAATGTTTTTTAATAAATGCATCGAAACATTGCTCCAAAATAGCTTCTGCTGTAATAATAGGAATGGTTTTTTCCTTTTTCCCAAGCTGGATTAATAGACATTCTTTTAAATCTCTTGCTCCAACCCCTGCCGGCTCTAGCTCTTGAACTTCTTTCAGAACCAGTTCAATTTCATCCTCAGTAGTTAAAATGTTTTGAGAAAAAGCCAAGTCGTCTACGAGATTAATTAATTCTCTTCTTAAATACCCAGATTCATCTAAATTTCCTATGAGATACTCTGCAATTATCTTTTGTTTTTCATTTCTGATTCGGAGCTTAATCTGACTCAATAATCGCTCTGTAAATGAATCTCCTAGTGTATAGGGAGTGTGCTTGTCCTGATCCTCGTTTGAGTAGTTATTTGATTGGGTTTTGTAATAAGGTGTTTCGTCATTTAAATATTGGTCAAAATCAAAATCCTCTCTTTTGTCGTGGGTAACCACTTCTTCTTCATTAGACGAAGAACCTTCTAAATTTATTTCCTCACCCTCGTCCAATGCTGGATTCTCCTCTAACTCTTCTTTAATTCTTTGCTCCAATTCTAATGTTGGAAGTTGGAGCATTTTCATCAATTGAATTTGCTGTGGTGAAAGTTTTTGTAATAAACGTTGTTGTAAAGATTGTTTAAGCAAAACCTAATTAATAAAATTTAAGTAAAGCTACTAAAATTCTGCGTTTTTAGGAGTCCTTGGAAAAGGGACTACGTCTCTAATATTGTTCATGCCTGTAACAAACATCATGAGTCTTTCAAAACCTAGTCCAAAACCTGCGTGTGGAACAGTCCCAAATTTTCTTGTATCCAAGTACCACCAAATAGCTTCTTTTGGAACATTGAATTCTTTGCACTTTTGTTCTAATATGTCATACCTTTCTTCACGTTGAGAGCCTCCTATAATTTCTCCTATACCAGGAAAAAGGACATCCATGGCGGCCACAGTTTTTCCATCGTCATTTTGTCGCATGTAGAACGCTTTTATCTCTGCTGGATAGTCCACAATAATTACCGGTTTTTTAAAATGTTTTTCAACCAGAAACTTTTCATGCTCACTTTGAAGGTCTATTCCCCACTCTACAGGAAATTTAAATTGCTTTTTCTTATGGGGTTTGGATTGGAGGAGAATGTCTATAGCTTTTGAATAAGTAATACGCTCGAAGTCATGATCAACCACCATCTGCATTCTTTCTAACAAAGAATATTCGTTTCTTTTTTCATTTGGTAATTGTTGCTCTTCTTTTATAGCCCTATCATTTAAAAATATTAAGTCTTCCTGACAATGTTCTAAGGCATATTTAACCAAAAATTTAAGAAAATCCTCTCCTAGATCCATGTTGTCTTGGATGTCAGCAAAAGCAAGTTCTGGCTCAATCATCCAAAACTCCGCTAAATGCCTTGTTGTATTTGAATTTTCAGCCCTAAAAGTCGGCCCAAAAGTATATGCTTTTCCAAGAGCAAGAGCTGCTAATTCTGCCTCTAATTGACCTGAAACTGTTAAATGAGTTGGTTTACCAAAAAAATCTTGTTCGTCAGAAACATCTTCTTTTTTACCTACTGGCAATGTAGTTACTCTAAAGGTTTCTCCTGCTCCTTCTGCGTCCGTTCCTGTTATAATAGGCGTATGGATATAAAAATAACCATTATCATTAAAATACTTATGAATGGCATAAGCCATGTGATGGCGAATTCGAAAAATTGCACCAAATAAGTTAGTTCTCATTCTTAAATGAGCTTGTTCTCTGAGCTTTTCAAGGGAATGTTTCTTTGGCTGTAAAATGGTTTGTTGTACGTCCTCAGGTTTTGCTATACCTAAAACTTGTATTTCCTTAGCCTGTATTTCTGTTTTTTGTCCACTGCCCAAGGATTCCACTAAGTCTCCCCTTACAGATAAGGACGCCCCTGTAGAAATGTTTGTTATAATATCCTCGCTAATGATGTCGGAATCCACAACAATTTGTATACTCTTCATGCATGATCCATCATTTAGCGCAATGAATCTTCCACCCCTAAAAGATCTTACCCAGCCCTTAACATGAACGTTATTTATCGGCTCCATCTTCATTAAATCTACAATCGCTAATCCCATTTGTTTAATTTCATATTAAAAATGTTAAACAGAAACTTTTTTTCTTATTTTTGTGTCCAAAGTTTTTGGCTTTGGAAATAGAATGACAAAAATAAAAGAAATCAATCACCAAATTCATCTTTTATTCCAACAATATGGAATTAAAAGTTTAACAATGGACGATTTAGCTCAAAAACTAGGTTGTTCTAAAAAAACACTCTATATCTATTATGAAAATAGAGCTGATTTGGTTCATAAAGTAATTACTCAAGATTTAAATGAGCATTTGACTCAAGTTCAAGCTATTATTAATCTTCAAAAACACCCCATTGAAGAATTATTTTTACACAATAAAATTGACTTAGAAAAACTAAATGCAATACATCCTTCATCTCTTTATGATTTAAAAAAGTACTATCCAAAAACCTGGAAAAAGTTTGATCAGCTCACCAAAAAAAAAGGATATGAAATGGTTTCTAAAAACCTAAAAAGAGGAGTTGATTTAGGTGTATATAGGAAAGAAATTAATATTGAAATTTTAGCAAAAATACTTACTGAAAAATTTGAAATCATTTTTAACCAATCTCTTTTTAGCAATCCATTTGCATCGTTTGCTACTATTTATAAAGAGCTTATGACACACTTCATATTTGGAATCGTTAATGAATCAGGAAAAAAATATTTCATGAAAAATAAAGAAAAATTTATGTCCAATGAAATTGATTAAAACCACCATTATTTGTTTCGGGTTTTTACATTCATTTTCACAAGAAATGAACAGTGAAGATCTTTTTAAATATGCGCTTGAAAATAGTCCTACAATAAAGTCAAATCAGTTGGATGTGCTTCTTGCAGATCAACAAATTAAACAAGCTTTAACCGCTGGCTATCCAAAAATTAATGGCACATTAAGTTTTCAAAACTTTATCGATATTCCTACAACAGTTGTCCCAGCTGCTACGTTTGATCCTACTGCTCCAGCGGACCAATTAATAGGTTTACAGTTTGGAACAGATTTTAATGCCAACTATAACCTTCAATTAGATCAGTTAATTTTTAGTTTCACTTATGTATATGGCGTTCAAACCGCAAAAAGCTACAAAGAACTAGCCCAACTCATTAAAAACAAGTCTTACGAAGATTTGTTTTTAGACATAAAACTCAGTGTTGGCAATCATATCTTCCTTAATAAGAGCATTGCTTTAGTAGAGAAAAATCAAAAAGAAATTGAAAGCCTAATCGCTAAAACAAATGCACTAATAAAAGAAGGTTTCTTAGAAAAGAATTCGATAAATGAGCTAGAATTTCTTCAATTGGAAATGCTCAGCTTATTGAATGACTTCAAAAACAAATCTAAAGCAACAACGCTTAGTATTAAAAATAAAATTGGATACCCCATGGATAGCACCATTTCCATTACCCCTAACTTTTCATCAACATTATCCAGCTTTATTGACTTTAAAACAGATCAAAACAATACTAGTGAGGTTAAAATTGTTTCACAAAATCTGAAATTAGATGAACTTCAACTTAAAATTACCAAAAGCGAAGGGTTGCCAGTGGTAAGTGGATTCTTTAGCCATCAACAAATGGCCATGAGAAATAGCTTTAACTTTTTTGACACTCAAAAAGATTGGTTTCCTGCTACATTGTGGGGAATAAATATTTATATCCCCATCTTCAATAGTGGCGAAGGAAAAGCAAAAACAACCCAAAAAGAAATTGCCATTCTAAAAACAACTCATCAGCTAGAAAATATTTCAAGAGAAATTGCAACTCTACTACAAATGCTTAAAGATGATTACCAAACATCTATAGATCGCTATGAAATTTATGCCAAGAAACTACAAGTAGCAGATAAGATATATCAGGATGAGCTAAAAAAATATGAACTAGGAACATCTCAGCTGATGAACCTAAGCGAGAAGAAAATGCAAGTTATTAAAGCAGAACAAGAATTGTTGGAAAAAGAATTAGAAATATACAAGATAAAAGCACAATTAGAAAAATATACTAACCCTGTTAAATATGATTAAAAGAATCCTTATTTTAAGTTTCCTTTTCCTAGGATGTAATACAAACGAAGAGCCTGTTGTAGAGGCGATCAATGAAGAAATTGATTCTCCAAAAAACAATCTTCCCTTGGTCTCTACCTATGAAGTAATTAAAAAACCTTTTTTACACTTTCACGAAATTCAAGGTAATACCGTAAGTAAATCTATGATTTACATCCGTCCTGAAATTTCAGGAATTGTGAGCACAATACATGTTAAAGAAGGAGCCTTTGTCAACAAAGGACAGCAGTTGGTTTCCATGGCTAATAGTACACTTTATGCACAATTAGAAGAGCTTAAACAACAGCTTTCATTCTCCTCTTTCTTATATGAAAAACAACAAAAATTATTTAATGATGGTATCGGTACTGAAATTCAGTTAAAGGAATTAGAGAATAATGTTGAACGATTTAAAAAATCTATCGCTACTCTTAATACACAAATCGAAAAATCAATTTTGTATGCCCCGTTTAGCGGGTATGTAGAACAACTCCATGTTCAACAAGGGGAATCTATTAATCCAATGAACATGATTATTCATCTAGTAGGCACTGAAGATTTGTATGTTAGTGCTGATGTGTCTGAAAATTTACTTCCAGATTTAAAAGTCAATAATGCAGTTCGCGTCTTCTTTCCTGCGCTCAATGAAGAAATTGAAAACCTGTTTCTAACGCGTGTTGGTAAGGTGGTAAATCCCGTTAATAGAACCATTAAAATTGAAGCGAAAATCCCTAGCAACACCATCAATCTTGTGCCTAACTTAATGACTGTATTAAAAATAAATGATTATAAAAATGATAGTGCCATTGTGCTTGCCTCAAGATTAGTCCTTAAAAATGAGCTTGGTGAAACTTTTGTTAAAGTTGTAAATAATGATAATCAAATTGATGTTGTTTCTGTTAAAGTAGGGAAACAACAAGATGAAATGGTAGAAATAATAAGCGACCTTCCACCTGGAACGTTAGTGGTAGATAAGGGCAAATCATCCGTTGCTTCCGGTCAAACCGTAAAAGTGATTTCGTCATGAAAAAACAAATCGATCAGTGGAGAGAATTTGGATTATCCTCAGTTTCTGTAAATAACAGAAAAACCGTATATCTCATTATTCTGATACTTCTAATTGGAGGATTGACAGGCTATCAAAATATGCCTAGAGAAAGTTTTCCTCAAATTCAAGTACCAGAAATTTATGTTAACATTCCCTACCCTGGAAATTCACCTGAAATCATAACAGATAAGATAATTAAGCCGTTTGAAAAAGAACTAAACAAACTAAAAGGGATAGAGAATATAGAAGCTACCTCTATTCAAGATTTTGGAATAGTGAAAATAGAATTTGATTTTGCCATTACCCCAAAAGAGGCAAAAAGAGCTGTTGAAGAGGCGCTTTCTGATGCTCGGTCCACTAAGTCATTTGCTCAGGACCTTCCCGTTGAACCGACTATTCAGGAAATAGATGTAAACGAGTTTCCCATTATTAATATAAATCTATCTGGTGAATATCCTGTAGACCTGCTTAAAGAAAAAGCAGATATCATAAAAGACCGAGTAGAAGCCATTGCAGAAATAAATGCCGTTGATATTAGAGGTGTACAGCAGAAGAAAGTAAAAATAGAAATTAGAAAATATGATGCTGAAGCAAAAAATGTCAGTTTCAGCGACATTGAAGGGGCAATTCAAAGTGAAAACACCACTATCGGTGCCGGTAATCTCAAGATAGATGGTATTGACAATTTTATCATAATTGAAGGGAAATTTAAAGACTACAACGATTTACAAGATCTGGTTATTAAGCATGAAGATCAAGACAATGTATATCTGAGAGATGTGGCAGATGTTTCCTTTACTGATGCAGACACAACGAGTTATGCGCGTCAAAATGGGCAGCCAGTAGTCATGTTAGATGTAAAGAAAAGAGCTGGAGGAAATATCATTAATGCAATAGATCAATTAAAAGTGGTGGTAGAAGATTTGAAGAATTCCTTCCCTAATGACATGTCATTAACATATACCAATGACCAATCCGTCATGATAAGGTCACAGATTAGTAATCTGGAAAACTCCATTGTTTTTGGAGTTATTCTTGTGGTGTTCGTATTGTTATTCTTTTTGGGACTAAGAAATGCGCTTTTTGTGGGAATTGCCATTCCTTTTTCCATGTTTTTATCCTTCATTTTGCTTAACGCGGCAGGTGTATCGCTTAACATCATGGTGCTATTTTCCTTAGTGCTAGCATTAGGAATGCTGGTAGATAATGGGATAGTAGTAGTAGAAAATGTGTATCGTTTCATGGACGAAGGTTATGGTGCCATTGAGGCAACAAAAAAAGGAGTTGGGGAAGTAGCTTGGCCCATTATTGCTTCTACAGCCACTACATTAGCCGCATTTGTTCCCCTAGCTTTATGGCCTGGTATTATTGGCGAATTTATGCAGTATTTACCCATTACCTTAATTATTGTTTTAGGTTCTTCCCTTTTTGTGGCCCTAGTCATTAATCCTGTTCTATTGGCGGTTTTAATGAAAGTGGAAAATGAAAAAACATCAAATAAGCGCTTTTTGAGATCATTTATACTATTTACTTCGATTGGAATCGTTTTCAACTTCTTGGGAATAAAATCCATGGGTAATTTACTCCTCATTATTGGTGTCTTAATTTTATTAAACCAATACGTTTTATACCCAAGTACAGGGTGGTTTCAAAATAAACTTCTCCCTAAAATCGAGGCCGGATATCAACGTTTTTTAAACTGGGTATTACATAAAAAAAGACCTGTCTGGATTATAATTGGAACATTCCTGACACTCATACTATCCTTTGTTTTAACCGGTGTTTTCCCTCCTAAAGTCCTGTTTTTTCCTGAAAATCAACCCAATTACATCAATGTTTTTGTAGAGTTACCTGTGGGAACTAATATTGCTCAAACCAACCAGACTACATTAGAAATTAAAAAGGAAATTGATAAATTATTAAATAGCCCTATAAGTGATGAGGATACCCTTTCTTACTATGAAGTTGCAGATATTGAAATTAATGATACCATTATAACTTCTACCCCTTTTGTTTCTTCCATTATTGAACAGGTAGGAAAAGGAACTTCCGATCCAAATGCAGGCCCGTCTTTTGGTGAAACACCACATAAAAGCAGGATTACCGTTTCTTTTTGCGAATTTTCCCATCGCAAAGGATTAAATACAAGCCGTGTTAAAAGTGAAATTGAAAGTGCATTAATGGGCAAATTTCATGCTGACATTTCCATCATTGTAGATAAAGAACAAAATGGGCCTCCGCAAAAATCACCCGTCAATATTGAAGTAACAGGAGGATCTAATTATGGTGATCTTACTAAAAAAGCCGAAAAAATTCAACAATTCATTACAAATGGTAACATTAAAGGTTTACAAAAATTAAAGCTTGATGTAGAAATTAATAAAGCTGAAATTCAAATTGATATTAACCGTGAATATGCTAAAAGAGTCGGTTTATCAACAGGGCAAATTGCGCAAAGTTTGAGAACTTCATTATTTGGAAAAGATGTTTCCACTTACAACTACAAAGAAGATGATTACGATATTAATATTCGATTTAACGACAAGTATCGAAAAAATTTAAATGCTATCTTACAGCAAAAGGTCATGTTTATGAATAATAGGGGCCAAAAACTGAGCATCCCTATTAGTGCAGTAGTGAAAGACATAAAGGTCGTTAACAAACATGCTGCAGTAGTTCGAAAAAATTTAAACAATACGGTAACTGTATTTGCTGGGGTTCAAGAAGGTTATAATCCGAACGAAATTATCAACCAGGTTAAAAACTTGCTACTTTCTTTTGATGAATCTGATGATGGCATGGCTTTTTTTAATGGTGGATATAACTATAAATTTACCGGTCAAATGGAAGATCAGCAAAAAGAACTTTCCTTTTTAAGTACCGCATTATTGGTTGCTGTATTTCTAATACTCCTTATTTTAGTTACTCAGTTTAATGCCTTTTCTTCACCCTTCATTATCCTAACATCTGTTGTGCTGAGTCTCGCTGGTGTGTTTTTAGGAATTGTTATTTCGAGAAACGATTTTGTTATTATCATGACCATGATTGGAATCATTTCTTTAGCTGGTATTGTGGTTAATAACGCTATTGTTTTAGTGGACTACACTAACTTAATAAGAAGAAGAAAAAGAAAAGAATTGGAGCTCGATAACAACGTGTTGTTGTCTAACGAAGAAGTTAAAGCCGCTGTAATTGAGGGTGGGAAAACTCGTTTGCGTCCAGTCTTGTTGACTGCCATAACAACCATTCTTGGATTGTTCCCTTTGGCTTCTGGTTTAAATATTGATTTCTTTTCTCTAATTAGGGATTGGGACCCCAATATTTTCTTTGGAGGGGATAATGTAATATTCTTTAAACCAATGAGTTTGGCCATAATTTATGGATTAACCTTTGCTACTTTTTTAACTCTAGTAGTTGTTCCAACTATGTATTATGCAATTTACCGATTCAAGATATGGCTCTATCGAAAAATAGGATGGAACATCAAAATAGAACTTTAATTCTATTATTTTAACACCTTAAAAAGAATTAAATGATAAAATACTTAAAGTTTCTGTTTTTTAGTGTCTTAACTTTATTAGTTATAGGTGCTATTATTTTTGGGGGGCTAGTGAAAATGAGTTTACCCAAAAATGGTGGAGAATTAGCCACATCTAAGGTTAGCAAGGAAGTTCGGATCTTTAAAGATCAATGGGGGGTTTCGCATATTCAGGCTGACAATAAGCGTGATGCCATTTTTGCATATGGATACACTGTTGCAAAAGATCGATTATTTCAAATGGATTTACAGCGAAGGCTTTCTCAAGGAAAGTTGTCCGAACTTTTAGGTGACGATCTTATAGAAATAGATATCATGTTCCGGACGTATCTGTTTAAAAATTGGGCAGAAAATTATTTGTCTTCCTCTAATTTAAGTGAAGAGTCTTTAAATTATGTAAATGCATTTGTAGAGGGGGTAAACCATTTTGTGGAAAGCGGTGAAAAGCCATTTGAATATTATTTACTCAATGCAAACGTGGAGCCTTTTTCTGCGGTGGATGTAGCTAGTATGACAGCCTATATGGCTTTTACTTTTATGGACGGAATACGCTTTGATGGGCTTTATACCATGTTAAAAGAGAAAGTGGGTGAAGAAAATATGGCCATTTTATTTCCTGATTATGCAGATAACAATTTCATGACCATAAAAGAAGAGCATGTAGATCAAATTCCCAAAAGAAATTATGCCTCAAACTCCAATTCCAAAGCGTTTGATACATTGAATCAACTTACCTATTTATACAAAATAAATGATGCGGCTGAACAAATTAATCCGCCTTTTCACGGAAGTAACTCTTGGATTTTATCTTCAAATCGATCAAAAAACGGAAAACCCATTTTAGCAAACGACCCCCATATAGGCATCTCAAAACCAGACGTTTGGTATGAAGCACACATTTCCTACCCGGGATATAATAACTATGGTTACTACGTCCCTATGATTCCATTTCCCTTAATTGGACATGATGACTATAAAGCATGGGGGTTAACGATGTTTGAAAATGATGAGCTAGACCTTTACAAAGAAAAATTTAATCCAGATAATCCACTTCAGGTCTGGGACGATAGTGTATGGGTAAATTGTAACATAGTAAGAGAAACCATTTCATCTGCCTCTGGAGATACAACCATTGAAATTCCAGTCACCAAAAACGGCCCTATCGTGACTCATAATGTGGCGCACTACAGTGGCGATCCTATATCCATGTATTGGGTTTTTTACCAATTAGAAAACCCTATTTTTGAAATTCTTCACGACTTATCTCACGCCAAAGACATGTTTTCATTTAGGGATAATTTAGCTAAAGTGGTTTCACCTGGCTTAAATTTTTCTTATGCCGATACCCTGGGTAACATAGCTTGGTGGGCTGCAGGAAAATTACCTGTAAGAGATCCTTCGGTTTACGCTAAAGAAGTGCTTGATGCCAGCAATCCTTTACATAAGGTGACTGGTTTTGTACCTTTTGATCAAAATCCACATTTAGTAAATCCTGAAAGTGGCATTATTGTTACGGCTAATAATTTATCTACGATTGACAGCGTAGGTGAAATACCTAGACTAGATGGTTATTTTAGATCGACTGATCGTGCCGCACGAATTTTAAGTCTGCTATATGAAAAAGAAAAGTGGTCTACAGAAGAACTAAAAGTGGTTCAAACCGATGTGAAACTATGGAGCGCTGAAATCATGAAAGAAGCTACCTGTAAATTACTTGCGAGCAAATCAACTTCTTTTACTGCAGTAGAACAAACTGCTTTTGAAGCCCTCAAAAATTGGGATGGTGTTATGGAAACCTCATCTATTGGAACCAGTGTTTTTATGGTAACTAATTACCATGTGATGAAATACATGCTCCAAGAGAAACTAGACGAGGAATTCATTAAACAATATCTAAATCGAATTGATCATTGGGATTTTTTAAGAAATTTTTTATTTCAAGGAACTGTTCCGTTTCAAATTCAAGAAAAACCTGAAGATATCCTATATGCAGGTTTTAAATTGGCCATAAATGAATTATCGAGTAATCATGGAGATATCCAACATTGGAATTGGGGTAATCTACATCATATTGAGTTTGAACACCCTCTAGGAAAACAAAAACCACTCAATAAATTATTCAACGTTGGGCCTTTTGGGGTCAATGGCGGGTTTAATGCCGTAAATAAGATTATGTCTCACCAAGGTGATCACACCTACAAAGTAAGTTCCCTTCCTTCCACCAGAAGATTAATCGATTTGGGAAACCAAGAAGAAAGTTACTCGGTTTTACCCAGTGGTAATTCTGGACATTTCCAAAGCACTCACTATGATGATCAAGTTGAACTGTTTTTAAAAGGTGACTACAGAAATTTAAACTTTACGGATGAGCAAATCCAAAAGCAACAAAAAGCTCAATTTATATTACTTCCTTTGTAGCTAAGTTTGCTATGGAAAGCACCATCTATTTTCATGTGGGCATCAGTAAAACAGGAAGCACATTTCTACAGCAACGTGTATTTCCAGATTTAAAGAATATTCATTATATCCCTACCCATAAATATCATCAAATAAATGATGAAATTAAAAAGGTTAAAAATGGTCCTATACTGGTTTCTAGAGAATTAGATCGGCAATTTGAAAGAGAGGTGGATTTGTTTGCCAAGAACCACAAAAATGTAGTTCCTATCATCGTTTTTAGGCGCCATGATCAATACTTGGCCTCTCAATACAGGCGTTTTATAAAAAATGGGTTTAAAGGTGACGTGGAGTCTTTCTTTGATGTAGAAAATGATACCGGGTTTTTTAAAAAAATACACTTTAATTTTTCTTACCAAGTACAATACTTGAAACAAAAGTTTAACACAGAACCATTGGTATTTATTTATGAAGATTTAAAGAACGAACCTCAACAATTTATTGAACAATTTGCTACTTCAATAAATGGTAAAATTGATATCCAGGCTGTTGACTTTAGTACAAAGCACAGTTCATATAATGAGAAGCAACTCAAAGTTATTAAAACAATAAGTCAATACATAAACTTAGAAAAAAGACGTGTCTTCAATACTGCTTTATTACACCTATTATGGCGTTTTTACCATGCTATTATTAGATATAGTATATTGTATTTAGCTTTAATTGTTCCCCATATTTTGGTTTCAAAAAAAGCATTGATTAATAAGGTCTATCTAAAAAAAGTAAAAGAGTATTTCATGGAAGACTGGAATAAAATAACCACTATTAAATACAAAAAATGAAAGACGATTGGTATCAAAATAACGTTTCAAAATCTAATTTAAGAGGCGGTGGAACAAATTTTAAAACCAGAAAGTTTGTCAAAAAAAACCCAACTAAAGTTATTTTTCAAAGAACATTTCCAACAATACTAATGCCTTTAATATTCATGAGTTCATTTTTTTTATGGGCATTTACTATTGGAAGAGAACCTTATTTGTTTACGAGAATCATTTCTCTATTTCCAGTAATTGGATTAACTTCATTTGGAGTATTTTTGTATATAAAAACCAATAAGTTAATAGTTTTTGATAAAAAAATTGGGTATTACTACAAGAGCATTAAAAAGCCTAACTTTAGAAAAAAAAAAAACTGTACTAAACTTTCTAATATTTCAGGAATACAAGTTTTAAGAGAATATGTTGTTCGTCAAAAATCAACAAACTATTCAAGTTTTGAAATAAATCTTGTTCTTAAGGACGGAAATAGGTTAAATGTAATTGATCACGGAGATGAATACAATGTAATTCAAGACGCAAAAAAACTAGCTAATTTTTTAAATCTACCAATATGGATTCACACATGTTAAAAAGAACAATACAAGGAATACCAATGGGGTTGATGGATGGTTTGTGGGTGAAGGTGAGGGGGGGTATGTGGGCTTATATGACGATCAAAATCAATTTTTAACCTCTGGAATTTTATTTGCAGAGGGGAAGTGGTTTGGACTTGACAGTGTAATGCTTTCTACAGATCTTACCTTTAGTACACCGGAAAAAAAAGGAAAATTAATTTTATAAAATAATCCTAGCGAAGGTTCTGAAAAGGAAGAAGGGGTTAAAAAAGAAATAGAAATACCTATATATTTTTAACCCGAATCAATTCATGATTTTCTTTTAATTGATTTATTAAACCCACTTTATGTGGTTAACTACCAAACCAACTCATGACCCCAACAAGTATTGGCGTCAAATTGCATGTTTCCGCCCCAAATTTCATAATTAAATTCATCTTTTACAGAATATGAAAATGACTTAGATTTATCAGATCCTAAATCTTTGGTTACTGTAATTGATCCTTCTTGATTACAATCTGGTGCTCCTGTCCAATATATATTAACATTTTGAGTACCTACAACTTCACCATCTACCGTATAAGTTAACACTGTACTCCCATCATAATATAAACTATCTGCTGTTTCCGCATTATACCAAAAAACAACACTACCTTCAAAAGTACATGAACCATCGTTTTTATCAGCATATGAATCATAATTAACAGCATCTACATCGGTACATCCTTCTTTAGCGCAACTCTGTAATAAAGCGATACTTAAAATAAATAATAACACATTAAATAATCTTACTTTTTTCATAATAACTAATTTTAATTTTAAATAAATATAAAAAAAAACCTTGCTTTTATTCTTATAACTTTTTTCAAAGTGGTGATATGCCTATGAATAATCTATGCTTTCCCTTTTTTTTAAGCAAAAAATAATAGCATACACACCATTTCATTAAAAACTATCATTTAATGAAAGTTTGTAAATTGGTTACCATATGAAAAGAATATTAGTCATCATATTAATCGTTTTTAGCTGTATTCAAACACAGTCTCAAGCGGCAAATAGCCTCCAATTAACTCAAGAAAATAGTACTAGTGCCGATTGGTGTACATATGATAATAAATACGCTTTAATTATAATGGGGGGATATGAACCATCGGGAACGAATTTATATGGATGGTACTGGGAAGATTGCTATAGGATGTACAATAGATTAATAAATAATTTTTCTTTCTCTCCATCAAATATTAGGCTTCTTTCTTATGGAGATTCTGCAGCTGTTCATTCAAATGAAGTTTTTGATATTAGTACTATCTCAAATGTTACGCAAGCCTATCAATGGTTAGCGCAAACTTCAACCAGTGGCGATTTGTGCTATATATTTTGGGTTGATCATGGAAGCCCAACGACCTTTCTTTTATATGATGGTCATATTAATCATACGTCTCTAGGTACTCTGACAAAAGCGATTAATGCAAGATGTGTTGCCGGTGCGTACAACCCATGTAATAGCGGAGCTATAGTTGATGATGTTAGTGCAAATAATGTAATATCTGTAACTTCTGTTTTGCCCACACAATTAAATAGTTATGGCTGGGCAGGAGCTTGGACTACTGGTTTTACTGGGGGAGGAACAAACGACCCTTCTGATTTAAATGGTGATGGTTACGTTTCTTTTAGTGAAATGTTTGAATGGATTGCTCCAAAAGCTCTTTCATATGGTGAAAACTGTACATATGATGATAATGGTGATGGTAATTATTCCATTTTGTCATCATTAAATTACAATCCCAATTTACCAAACTATGATGGTCATTTTGGGAAAGACCATTCTTTATCAGGGTGGAATTGTAGTACTACTAATTTGGAGGAAATAGATTATGGCATTCAAATTTTCCCCAACCCCACTAAAGAAAGTATTCTGTTTTCATTTAAAAACAAGAATCTATTCAACTTTAACTTAAGCATTTACGATAATTTAGGTAAAAAAGTACATTGGTTAAATTATAACTCTCATGAACAAATTATGATTGACGTTAGTGATTTTAACAACGGTATATACCATTACATGCTCGACTGCACTACACAAAACATAAAAACAACAGGAAAATTTATAAAAAACTAAAAATTCAGAGGTCAAACATAGGTCAAACATTTTAAGTCGCTAAATGTGCTTATTTAGCCCTATTTATTTTTTATATATATTTATAAAGTAAATAAACATAATATGTTTATCTTTTAGTTATAGCTAGATGAATAATGAAAATTTTAAACACCTACATACTATGCTTATTAGCTTCATTACTTTCCCTGAGTTGTTCAGTAACAAAAAATAATGAAGTTTCTTCAAAAGAAAATAATAAACCTCCTCCACCACCTCCAACAATTTCTAACAATTTTTATTATGGTGATTTTGATGCTAATGGCGAGTTAACTAATTATAATCATATAAAAGGTTGGGTCTATTATGTTAATGAAGAAAATCATGAGTATTCTTTTATATCTTCAACAAATATTACAATTTCACTTTCGGACTCTAACTTTTTCTCAAGAAAAGCAAACCCTGAAGGCTATTATGAATTTTTAAAATTAGATGCTCTATTTAAACAAAGTAAAACATTTAGTAATGAAACACTATTAATTAGTATTTCATTAGATACCTCCAATAAATTCAAATGTGTTCATGGATTTTATTGGAAACCGCTTGAAAAGAAAGTTTCTAATGACACATTATATTTGTTCAATGAAATTTATTATAAGCCATGCATTGAAGAAACGCTAAAACCCATTATTTACCTTTATCCTGAAAAAACTCAGGAAATAACGGTTCAATTAGACTATGATGGAGAATTTACCCATACCTATCCTAAATACAACAATGGTTGGAAAGTAACTGCAAAACCAGACGGGACACTATTTGACACTAAAAACCAAGAGTATTATGCACTTTTCTGGGAAGGTACACCCAATAAAGATTATACAATTGATGAAGGTTTTGTAGTTCCTGGTGAACAAACTATTGACTTTCTAGAAAATACGCTCAGCAAATTGGGTTTAAATAGAAAAGAAGCTAATGAATTTATTATCTATTGGCTTCCTAAAATGGAAAACAACCCTTATAATCTAATTCATTTCTCTACCACACAATATGAAGAAATGGCTAGATTGAATATTACACCAACTCCAGAAACATTAATTAGAGTAATGATGGTTTTTAAACCTCTGGATAATCCCATTAAAATCAAAAAACAAAACCTAAACTCTATGGGTAAGAAACGTAAAGGGTTTACTGTTGTTGAATGGGGTGGTCATCCCCTACCTAAATCATACTCTTTAGATTTATAAAAATTACAAAAACTAAGTGGAGCCGAAGAGTTTTGAACCCTCATCCCAACTATAAACACTTAAAATACTCGAAAGGCTCTAAACATGAAGTACACCTGTACATGGCTTTACATGCGGTTGACCCAAAAGGACTAACCAGTTCTGTTTCCTTGGCCTTACAGTGGGGACAATCCACTTCTTTAGGTGCGCCCAATATGGCATTTTTATCGGATGTTTTAAACGCTGGTGGGGCAATGCCATAAACACGCAATTTTTCCTTTGCTTCCTCCCCTATCCAATCTGTGGTCCAAGGTGGATCATACTGCATTTTAATTTCAAAATGTTTAATATTCATTTTACCCAACTCCTCTTTGATATCGGCTTGAAAACGGTCCATGGCTGGACACCCAGAATAAGTAGGTGTAATGGTAACCACTAACTTCTCCTCTTGATAACTAACATCACGAAGCACCCCTAATTCCTCAATGGTAATTACTGGAATTTCCGGATCTGGAATAGCAGAGAGTTGTTGTTTTATATCCGCTATACTTTGCATTAAGCCCATTTTACGGTTGGTGGCATAGACATCAATATGGCCTCTGTTGATCCCCCTGTTTTAATACCAAAAAGGGTTCCCCTATCCCACAATAAATTAAACTCCACATATCGTCCTCTCTTTAATAGTTGTTTGTCTTTGTCTTCGGCTGTCCAACTCAACTCTTTGTGTTGGTTTACTATGGTAGTAATGGCTTCAAGCGTTTTTCTTCCTACATCTTTCACAAAATCAAAATCTCTTTCCCAATCTCCGGTATTCATGTAATCAAAAAAGATGCCCCCCTCCCCTCTTGGTTCATTTCGGTGTGGTAAATAAAAATACTCATCACATCTTTTTTTAAACTTTGGATAGTAAGTTTCATCATAAGGACGACAAGCTTCTTCCATTTTTTGATGAAAAAGGGTCGTATCATCTTTATTTACAAATGTGGGGGTCATATCCGCTCCGCCACCAAACCAAGATTCCCCAGTCACTAAAAAACGTGTGTTAAAATGAAATGCTGGAACTTTTGGGGATTGCATATGAGCTACTAGGCTAATTCCTGAAGCCCAATAATGAGGTGATTTTTCTGTGCCTTTTATTTTATCTCTATAATCTTCTGAAAACTGCCCTGATACAGTAGAAATATTCACCCCTACCTTCTCAAAAACATTTCCTTTCATAATGCTCATTTCCCCTCCTCCTTCACCTTTGTGTTGCCATGTTTTACGCTCAAACTTACCTCCATCAATATCTTCAAAAGCTTGACAAAATTCGTTGCGTAAAGATGTAAACCAATGAGCAGCTTTTTCTTTTCTCTCTTGCATAGTGGATATTAATTATCTTCTGCCAACCACTCCGCATAACTATTGGCTGTTTCTCGTAAAAAAGCTTTAACCAAAGTGGTGCCTGGTGGTTTATGTTCCTGTAAAATACCCACTATTTCAATCAACATATTTTCACAGGTGGGTTGATAATCTACTAATCGAATGCGTTCATTAATAGGGGCAATGTGTTGAAATCTGGAGTCTTTTCTTAGAATAAGCCTATGGTCAAATAAAGGAATGATTTGTGTTTTTACTACTTTTTTTACCTCCCCAAAGTCTACAACCATGCCACAGTCGGACTCCTTTTCGTTTGTTTTAGGATCGCCTAAAAATGTGGTTTCTAAATGGTAGCTATGACCGTGTATATCTTTACATTTTCCATCATAACCGTCAAGCGCATGTGCGGCTTCAAAATCAAACGCTTTTGTAATTCTAATCTTCATTGTGTCCATAAAATTACAAATAACCTGTTGATTTAGTATTTATTGTGAACTTTTTACATTTTTAAAAGATCATTTGAGTTAAATTTAGATTTAAATGAATAATTCTTATCATTCATATCAATCTCTCATCGATGAACTTGACCTTTTTAAAAACAAATATTACAAAATAGAAGCCTCAAGAGGTTTTCTGCTTTCTTGTTTATTTGGTGTTTTGGTGGTTTTTTCTTCTGTTTTTTTGGAAGAACTATTTCATTTTAGCTCCCTTGGAAGAGGGATCTTGTTTTTTGGATCAGTCTTATTGATTTTAGGGTTTATGATTAATCAGGTCTTAATACCGTTTTTAAAACAACTGGGTTGGGTTAGGAGAATGTCATATAAAAGTGCCGCTATATTAATTTCTCAACAAACTGATGGGCTTAAAGATCAACTGATTAACATCCTTGAACTGGAGCGGCTTGAAAATAATCAAACAAACCAACTAGTTAAAGCGTCAATTGCACAAAAAGTTAACAACGTAACTCAATTCGACTTCCTTTCCGGGTTGACATTTAATAAATTAAAAAAGTATGCTATTGGTTTTTTAATTCTCATTTTATTGGCCTCCTTTGTTTCTGTAAGATACGCTTCAAGTGTTATCCCTCCAATTGAAAGAATAATTGATTTTAATAACAATTATTCACCTCCTAATCCATTTCATTTTATCATTAATAATGGAGAAAGTTTAACGGTGTTAGAAAATGAAGAATTACCACTGTATATAGAACCTGTAGGGCCAGAAACTCCGCAAGATGTGATCATTTACAGTAATAATGAAACCTATTTTGCAACAAAAGATAGTCTAAATCGCTATAGATACGACTTAAAAAACTCTGGAAATGATTTTAGTTTCTTTCTAATTGATGGCTTAGGAAATAAACAAAATTTTGAAGTAGATGTAATGCAAAAAGCTAAACTAATAAGTGAAACCAAAATTATTTCATATCCTGCTTACACTAAAATTCCTCAAGATACTTTTGTTGACTTATCTAATGTACTCGTCCCTGAAGGGTCTAAAATTTATTGGAAAATAAAAACAAAAAACACCTCCTCTTGTCAAATCGTATTTGAAGATACCACCCTATTAAATTCTACTAGACAATCTGTTTATCCTTTTTATTATCAACCAAAAAAATCAGAAGAGTATGTCTTGTCTATCCTAAATGGAGAATCAAAACACACGGATTCTCTTCGTTATAATATACAAGTAATAGAAGATCTTTTTCCGTCAATAACCGTGAAAGAAATAAGGGATAGCGTGTATGATTATTTTTCTTTTTTTATTGGTGAAGTTGAAGATGATTATGGCATTAAATCTTTGTTTTTTGTATATAAAAATTTAAATACTGACTCCTCTCAAAAAACATCCATCCGATTTAGTCCTGGTCAGCGGTCTGTTTTTAATTTTGATTTCAATTTTGAATCTTTATCTCTTCAGCCTGGTGATAAAATTGAATATTACTTTTTGGTGGGTGATAATGATCAAATAAACGGTTCAAAGTGGACCTCTTCTAATTCCAAATATATCTACATTCCAGATAAAAAAGAATTCAAAGATAAAAGAGAAAAAATAAGAAATAACCAGCAACAGAATTTGAAAGCCTTGTCGTCTGAATTTAAATCTATTCAGCAGGAAATGAAAGAAATAAAATCATCTTTATTGGATAAAAAGAAAATGGATTGGAATAGCCAAAATCAACTTCAACAATTGATGAAAAAACAAAAAGAATTATCTCTTGACTTAGAAAAATTCAAAAAAGATTTAGAAAAAAAATTGGCTTTTGACCCCTTTAAGAAAAAAGAAGAAATTCTAGAAAAACAACAGCTATTACAAAAAATGATAGAAGAGCTTATGTCTGATGAAATGAAAAAAATGTATGATGAATTGAATAAGCTTGTTGAAGAAATGAATAAAGATAAGGCGTTAGATAAAATAGAAGATATTGAATTTTCTCAAGAAAACATGTTAAAAGAACTCGATAGAGCTATTGAACACTTTAAAAAATTAGCTATTCAGGAAAAAGCAAACGAAATAAAAGAAGAAATAGAAGAATTAATTAAAAAACAAGACGAATTAAATAAGCAAACTGAAAACAAAGACCAATCCTTATTTGAAAAAACGCGTGAACAGGAAGAAATCAAAGATGCTTTTCATAAAATTCAATCTGATTTATTTGAACTTCAAGAAAAAAATCAAGATTTACAACAACCCGAAGAATTGAACACGAAAGAAAAAGAAGAAGAAATAAATGAGTCGCTTAACAATAGTGTTGATGAATTAAAAAACAACAACCTCAAAAAAGCCTCAAAAACTCAAAAAAACACCAAAAAACAATTGGAAGAGTTAGCTCAACAATTAGAAGGTCTTCAAAACAAAAGCCAACAAGAGCAAGAAGATATGGAAACCATCAGGTTATTGTTAGAGCAATTGGTTGAATTTTCTTTAAACCAAGAAGACCTGCTCAACAAATTAAAAACCACCAATTCACAAGATCCAAAGTTTATAAATATCGGTCAAGAACAAAGGAAATTAAGTGACGAGATTTTAATAATTGAAGATTCACTTGATGCGCTTGCCATGAGACAACTCATGATAAGTAATAAAATTAATAAAGAGGTGCAATTCATTAAACGATCTTTAAAAAAAAGCATAAAGGATCTTACTGAAAGAAAAACCAATTTAGTTCAAAAAGAACAACAATCCGTTGTAATGCACACGAATGAACTCGGTTTGTTGTTAAGTGAAATCCTAAATCAGATGCAACAAGGAATGCAAGGTACGGGACAATGTAATAAGCCTGGAGGAAAGGGGAAAAATAGTGGTAAATCTTTACCCCAAAATGCGGATCAGCTACAACAACAAATTGAAGCCATGAAAAAATACTTAAAGGAGAAAGGTAATAAAAAAGGTCCTGGCGAAAAAGGAGGTGGGTTTGAGCAACTAGGCCGAATGGCTGCTGAACAATCGGCTATTAAAAAACAATTAATGGAAATGGCTCAGCAACTTAATGAAGATGGCTCCGGTAAAGGAAATGGCCTTAAAAAAATAATAAAAGAAATAGAAAAGGTAGAAGAAGATATAATTAATAATCAACTCAATCAAGAAAGTATTTTAAGACAAGAAGAAATTAAAATTAAATTACTGGAGATGGATAAGGCGATGAAAGAACAAGAAAATGAGGAAAAAAGAGAATCAAAAGAGGGAAAAGATGATGTTAAAGAGAAAAACAATTCCTTGTACAAAGAATACTTAGAACAAAAACAGAAAGAAACAGAGATGTTAAAAACTATTCCTCCAAATTTGAAACCTTATTATAAAAATAAAGTAAATGAGTACTTTAAAAACATGGACGGACTATGATAAGTACTTTGGAGCCTGTAGCGGATAAAATTTCTTTAGCTTCTGAATCAAAAAGCCTTTTAGTTTTAGAAGATTGGATAAACAAGTTATGTGATTTATATCAAATTTCTATTGAGCAATACGGTAATGTGCTCATTGCTATTACAGAAGCTGTTAACAACGCCATCATTCATGGTAATAAAAACAATAGGAGTAAAAAAACAAATATTGAGTATAACATAGAGAATCAAACCATCACTTTTACTGTTTTTGATGAAGGAATTGGGTTTGATTTTAATGATCTGCCAGACCCTACAAGCCCAGAAAATTTAGAAAAACCTCAAGGAAGAGGCATTTTTTTAATGAATCATTTAGCTGATGAAGTTAATTTTATAGATAATGGTAATGTGGTTCAATTAAAGTTTACTCTATAAACATCCTTTGGCTATTACATTTCATAATGAAGGCTTATCTCCTTCAATAAACATAACCCGAGTATCTAAATGGCTTTCCTTTTGTATTAATGACCTTGGTTATACGTTAGGTGAACTGTCTATTATTTTTTGCAATGATGAATACCTTCTTGACATAAATAAAAATTACCTAAATCACGATTATTACACAGACATTGTTACGTTTAATTACAACGTACTAAAGAACATAAATGGCGATTTATTTATCTCTGTAGATAGAGTTAAAGATAATGCAAACTCTTTTAATGAAAATTTTAATGTTGAATTATTTCGTGTCATAATACATGGTGTTTTACATTTGTGTGGATTCAATGATAAAACAACAAATGAACAAAAGGAAATGAGACAAAAAGAAAATCATTATTTGAGTTTAATAGCTTGATTTTCAGTTGTTTAACTTTTGTTTCACGTGAAACAATATGCTTAAAAAATATGATATAGTTGTTGTTGGTGCAGGACACGCGGGTAATGAGGCTGCTGCTGCTGCTGCTCAATTAGGCTCAAAAGTTCTTATGATAACCATGAACATGGAAACTATTGGACAAATGAGCTGTAATCCAGCCATAGGTGGTATTGCAAAAGGACAAATTGTAAGGGAAATTGATGCGTTAGGTGGGTGGACCGGTATAATTACAGATAAAAGTAGTATTCAGTTTAAATTATTAAATAAATCTAAAGGCCCTGCAATGTGGAGTCCAAGAGCCCAATGTGATCGAATGTTGTTTAGTAAAACCTGGAGAGAAACTTTAGAACAAATTCCAAATTTAGATTTTTGGCAAGATGTAGTTGATGAAATTCTAGTGGAAAAAAACAAAATTGTTGGGGTTAAAACCAGCATGGGTATTTCTATTAAAACAAAAGCGGTTATATTAAATAGTGGTACTTTTTTAAATGGCACCATACATCTTGGTGACAAAACATTTGGTGGAGGAAGAATGGGTGATCGAGCAGTTAAAGGTATTACAGCACAGTTGGAAAGTTTGGGTTTTAAGTCTGGTAGAATGAAAACCGGAACACCACCAAGAGTAGATGGGAGAAGTATTGATTTTAGTTTAATGGAAGAGCAGCCTGGAGATGACAACCCGGGTAAATTTTCATATTATAAGCTTACCCAACCTCTCCAAGTACAGCGTTCTTGCTACATAACGTACACCAATGAAAAAACACATGAAATCCTAAAAAGCGGTTTTTCTAGAAGTCCATTATTCAATGGAACCATAAATTCATTAGGACCAAGATATTGTCCCTCAATAGAAGATAAAATTAATCGCTTTTCACATAGACCAAGGCATCAAATTTTTGCTGAACCCGAAGGGTGGAACACCATTGAATATTATATAAATGGGTTTTCTTCAAGCTTGCCCGAAGAAATTCAGCTTGAGGGCCTACGGTCTGTGCCTGGCTTTGAAAAAGCTAAAATGTTTAGGCCAGGATATGCGGTTGAGTATGACTATTTTCCACCCACTCAATTAAAACATTCATTAGAAACTAAACTTATTGAAAATTTATTTTTTAGTGGGCAAATTAATGGGACTACGGGGTACGAAGAGGCTGCAGGTCAAGGAATTATGGCTGGTATAAATGCACATCTTAAAATTAATGAGAAAGACCCTTTTATATTAACTAGAGATGAAGCATATATCGGAGTGCTGATCGATGATTTAATTACTAAGGGAACTAAAGAGCCATACAGAATGTTCACATCAAGGGCAGAATATAGAATCTTATTAAGGCAAGATAATGCAGATTTAAGACTTCACAACAAAGCTTTTGAAATAGGACTTTTATCTAAAGATAAGTATGAATTCACTTTAGAGAAAATAAAAGAAACAAAAAACCTTTCTTCTTTTGTGAATAAATTGTCTGTTGATCCTGAAAAGATTAACCCTATATTATTAAAAAGAAACTCTCGAGAAATAAAGCAAAAGGTTAAAGCTCCATCTATTATTTCGAGACCATTTGTTGAGATTAAAGATGTATTAGAAACACACCGCAGTCTTTCCGATTTTTCTGACCGATTAAAGCACCGTAACGACTGTCTAGAACAAGTTGAAATTGATATAAAATACAGAGGTTATATTGAAAGAGAAAAAGAGTTGGCTGATAAGCTTAAAAAGCTTGAATATGTAGAAATTCCACAAGATATCGACTATGACAATTTTTCTTCTCTTTCCATTGAATCCAAAGAAAAGTTGAATAAAGTAAAACCTATTAATATTGGTCAGGCTTCAAGAATAAGCGGTATAAAACCTTCTGATATTTCTATTCTTCTAGTATATTTAGGCCGCTAGTTGTTCCACGTGAAACACGAATTAGAAAAAGTAAATACCTGTCCAATTTGTGACCATATTGTGTTCACTCATCATTTAAGTTGTGTAGATCATAACTATAGTGGTGATGTTTTTGATATCTCATCATGTAATAAATGTTCATTTAAATTTACTAACCCAAGACCTTCTGCTAAGACAATTCACAAGTATTATAAAAGCGATAATTATATATCACACACTTCATCAAAAAAAGGTTTATTTAATAAAGTATATCATCTAGTAAGAACCTATCAATTTGGATATAAGTACAAATTAATTAAGAACAACCTACCAACAGTCGAAAACATATCCATCTTGGATTTTGGGTGTGGTACAGGAGATTTTTTAAACTATTGTAAGCAAAAAGGTCTGCGTTGTTATGGTGTAGAAAGAGATAATGATGCAAGAAAAATGGGTAGAAGTAATTTTAAATTATCTATTAATAAAGATTTAAATGAAATAGAATCTAAAGACGAGAAATTTGATGTGATCACTCTCTGGCATGTATTAGAACACATTGAAGATTTCAAATTTTTATTGAGTAGTTTAAAAAAGTTATTAAAAGAGAATGGGTTGCTAATTCTTGGGTTGCCGAATCACAACTCTTTTGATGCTGAAATTTTTAAGGAAAATTGGGTAGCTTATGATGTACCCATACACCTCTCTCATTTCTCTCAGAATAACATAAAATACTTAGTTCATAGTTTGTCATTCAAATCAGTAAAAACAAAACCTTTGTTTTTTGATGCATACTACATAAGCATATTAAGCGCAAAGAAAAAAGGCAAATCTTTCTTTTTCGCATTAAAAAGTGGTTGGAAATCTAATAGAAAGGCAAAAAAGACATCTGAATACTCTAGTTTGGCTTATTTAATTAAAAATTAGCCGATTTAAAGGTTTATTTTTCCTCTCTTATAGTGTTGTGTTTCAAAAATGAAAAAACTTTATTAGACGCTTTTAAATGGGGTTTTTGTTAAGTGTTTGATTATCAATGAATTAAATCAGACAAAGTGTTTATAGTGCTTTTGGGATTAGCAGAATTATATAATATCTCGTATGCCGCATTAACAATGGGTGCGTGTTGAATAAGCTGTTTTTGTAGTAAAATTTGATAAATACATTTAGTAGCATTATAACCTTCTGCTACCATTTTCATTTCTGATTTTGTTTCATCAACCGTTAAACCCTTTCCTATAAAGGAGCCGAATCTTCGATTTCTACTATGCAGGGAATAACAGGTGACAAGTAAATCACCTAAATACGCTGATTTTGAAATACTTCTTTCTTGATAATCTAATGATGATAAAAGTCGTTTCATTTCATTTGTAGACGCTGTAATAATAACAGCTAAGAAATTATCACCATAACCAAGGCCGTTGCAAACACCTGTAATTAAAGCATAGATGTTTTTTAAGATGGCGGCTAATTCTGTTCCGAGAATATCTTTTGATGATTTAGCATTGATATATTCACATTTAAAAAGAGGTAATAGAGAATTGGCTTGTATTGAATCTTTAAAAGAAATGGTTAAATAACTTTTCTTTTTAAGTGCCACTTCTTCCGCATGGCAAGGGCCTGAAATAACGCCATAATCTATATTTGGAACCGTTTTAAAATATTGATATGGCGTTTTATTAAGTGATGGTAATACACCTTTAATTGCTGATAATACGACTTTACCTTCGAATAGATTCTTTATGGAATCTATGTTTTGTTCAATATATTCAGAGGGTATCGCAATAATTATGATATCAGAACATTTCACTATCTTTTCAAGTGATGAATAAATTTTTATTCTTTCTGTGTTTAAAGAAAGTGATGGAAGATAGTCAACGTTTTTCCCTTCATTACAAATTTTATTTTTCTGTTTTTCTCTTCTTACCCACCAAGCAACATGATGATTTTCAGTAATTATAGAAACGATGGCCGTTCCCCAACTTCCTGCGCCTAATACGGCAACCTTTTGATTATTTAAGTCTATTTTCAAAATGATGTTTTTGAACAACCTCATCAAAACAAATTTTAAACCAAGCGGTGTAAAGTGAGGGGTTTTTAATAATGTCTTTTTGTATATCAGAAATAGTCATGTATTTATAATCAGCCACTTCTTCCTTGTTAATTAGAGGATGATCATTGGTTGTTCCGAAAAACACATGGTCTAACTCGTGTTCATATAGGTTGTTGTCTAATTCGGCCTTATAAATAAAGCTAAATTGCTTTCTTAATTCACATGATATACCCATTTCTTCCATTAACCTTCTATTGGCTGCATCTTTTGTTTCTTCATCTGGCCTTGGGTGGCTACAACAAGTATTTGTCCAAAGACCTCCAGAATGATACTTTTGGTATGCCCTTTGATGTAAAAGAAGCTCTTTTTTAGTATTGAAAATAAAGATAGAGAACGCTCTGTGTAATACGCCTTTTACATGAGCCTCTTGTTTTTCCATTTCACCTAAAGCGTTATCTTGATTGTCTACAAGTATTACTTTTTCCACTACTATTTAATTGATTTTTTTCTGTAAGCTAATTCCCAAGCCGTCATAAATATATATTGAGTAACCTTTTCTAGCTTATCAAAATTGATTTTTTCCACCTCATCTGATGGTTTATGATAATCTTCGTGAAGACCGCCAAAATAAAAAATAACTGGAATATTGTTTTTTGCGAAATTATAATGATCCGATCGATAATAAAAACGATTCGGGTCGTCTTCTTTATTATATGTATAATCTAACCTAAAGTTAATGTGTTTATTGTTAACCTGCTCGTTTATCTTATGTAGATCTTTACTTATTTTATCTGAACCTATTAAGTAAATATAATTGTTGTCTGATTGAATCGTATCTTGCCTGCCAACCATGTCAATATTTAAGTTTACCATGGTACTGTTTAAATCGAAAATGGGATTATCTGTATAATACTGTGATCCAAAAAGGCCTTTTTCTTCTCCAGAAACCATTAAAAAAACAATGTTTCGTTCAGGAATTTGCCCCTCATTATACGCTTGTTGAAAAGCCATAGCAATATTCATTAACGCAACTGTGCCAGATCCATCATCATCTGCACCATTACAAATTTCACCCCTATCAAACCCAATGTGATCATAATGAGCAGATATAATAATAGTTTCATTTGTCTTACCAGGAATATAACTCACTACATTTTCTGCAGTCCTATTTTCCGTCACATTAGTAGAAAAAGTAACTGTATACGTAGTATCTTTTGTAAACAAATCTTCGTCTGCAATAAAAACAGGAATGTGAGGTTTTTGGTTTCTGTTATTATGCATTTTCATTGTGGGGTTTTGTAGATACGCTTTAATTCTTAGGTCATTATTTAAATAATCTTTAGACTTTATTATAATCGCTTCTACTCCTTTCTCCTCTGCTGTTTTCAATTTATTTCTCCAATTGCCTTGATTAATCGGGTCTTCTTTACTTTTTACTCCTTGGTTCATTAGCACAATCTTTCCTTCAACATCTTTATCTTTATAATCATCAGCTGTTGATGATATTATGCCGTAATCAACATCTACTAATTCCGTATTGTAAATTGAAGTATTAATAGGGGTTCCAAAAGAATAAAATTGATCTATAAACAAGAGGCTATTGTTATTAATAGAAAGTTGTACATGATTAAAATCTGTTACGTCTACTGGAAAAACTTGGAAATAAGTAGAGTCCAACGCACTCTTAATGTTATTATCAATTAAAAACTCTTCGAGGTATTTTGCTGCTTTTTTTTGACCTTTTTTTGTTGTTTCTCTTCCTTCAAATTCATCCGAAGCAAGAATTGAAAGGTGTTTTTTTAAGAATGTTTCCGTAATTAAACCTTTATATATTAACGGTGTTTTTTGATCCGCTTTCAATAAATAAGTCTTTGGTTTTAGAATAGAACATGAAACCAAAGACAAAATTGTAATTACAAAAAAAAGTTTATTTAACATGGCTGATTTTATCAATTCTCCTTTGATGTCTTCCTCCCTCAAAAGGAGTTTCTATAAAAGCTTTTAATATATTTTTTGCTGTTTCTAGGTTAATAAACCGTGCAGGCATGGCAATAACATTAACATTATTGTGTGATCTTGCTAATTCAGCTATCTCCGGATCCCAACATAACGCACAGCGTATATTTTGATATTTATTTGCTGTCATTTGTATTCCGTTTCCCGAACCGCAAATTAGTACTACTTTTTCGCAATTTCCTTCATTATATTGCTCTATGGCCTTATGCGCAAAATCCGGATAATCTACACTTTCGTTAGTGTACGTTCCGACATCAATAAAAGAAAGGTGGTTGAATTCCTGTTGAAGTTTGTTTTTTAATTCAAAACCAGCGTGGTCAGAAGCTATTGCTATTTTCATGTTACAAATTTGTTAATAAGTGCTTGTAAAGAAAGTATATCTTTTTCTTGCGCCTTAAAAATATAAATACATTATAAAAAAGTTTAAAAATCAGCTAAATTAAAATGGGTATTTACAACAAACATATGCACTTCTTTTTAATACTTAAATTAGGTTATTCTAAAAAATATTTACTAAAAGAATTAAGTTGAAATGTTTATTTTTGATTTTATAGTTTCAATAATACAATCTGTTAAAAAGATTTCAATATGTTAACAACATGTTTATTAATATTGAATACTAATAAATCCTAATTTATTTTGTGCATTTTATGAACGTTTTCAACAAGCTAATAATAAAATATAATTTATATATAAATATATTATTTATTTATGTCTTGTTAAGTAATGTTTCTTTTGGTCAAGATTCTTTATTTCAGCGCTTTTACTTTCCGAATGGGGAATTAAGTAGCGAGGGTTATTTATTGAATAATATTCCTACTGGACGTTGGACAAATTATCATTCGAATGGTCAAATTAAATCCATTGGTTCTTGGGAGAATAATAAATTAAGTGGAAAGTGGGAGTTTTACGATACCTTAGGTTATAAAATATTAAGCGAAAATTATAGTTCCGGTAAAAGGAATGGACAACAGATGAAATATGATGCCTCATCTATAGTTAAAATTACAACCTATTCAAATGGCGTAAAAGAGGGTAAAGAATACGTTTATTTTAATTCTTTAGATAGTGTTATAAAATTGATCATTAATTATACTAATAATCAAAAAGATGGAAAAGCTTATGAATACGATTCCACTGGAAAAGTAATAGTCATATACGAATATAATATGGGCTTACTAGTAGATCAAATAATGATTAATCAATATGATGAAGAGGGAAAAAAAAATGGAAAGTGGATAACTTTTTTCCCTAACTACACCGTTAAAAAAGAAGAAAACTATAACCATGGTGAGCTAAATGGAATTACTAAAACATACAATAAAAAAGGTGGGATACAAGAATTAGAAAATTATGAAAATGGAAAAGAGTCTGGAAATAAAATTAATTTATCTATTTCTGTTTCAACAGAAAAAATGAATGGAAATAAAAAAAGAGAAGGGATTATTTTTAACAATAAAAAACAAGGTTTATTTAAGGTTTATGATAGCTTAAATCAAATTATTCTACATGAATTTTATAACGACAACAAATTAATATATACAGGTATGTATGATTCTTTAAATTTAAAAACAGGGGAGTGGACTTTTTTTAATGATAAAGAAATGATAATAAAAAAAGGCTTTTATTTATCTAATAAAAAAGAGAATAAGTGGACTTTTTTTTATCCAAATGGAAATATTCAACAACAAGGTTATTATAATAGGGGAAAACCAAAAGGAGAGTGGAATTGGTGGTATAATAATAATCAGTTGTGGAGAAATGAATTTTATGAAAATGGGAAAATGAATGGTATAGTTACAGAATATGATAGCATAGGTAATTTAATAACTAAAGGAGAGTATTTATATGGTTTAAAAGAGGGGATTTGGTACTACGAAATAAATGACCACAAAGAACAAGGATCTTATGTTTCTGACATGAAGAATGGGGTATGGGAAATGACATACTTAAGTACAAATAAAAAAATGTTTACAGGAGAATTTTTGAATGATATTCCAATCGGTGAACATGTTTATTATTATTCTAATGGCATCATCAAGGAGATCGGTAGATATGAAAATGGAGAAAAACAAGGAGAATGGAAAAAGTATGATCAAAAAGGAGATTTATTGGTGACATATTTGTTTAAAAAAGGGGAGGAAGTGAAGAGGGATGGATATAAAATAAAATGAAGTCAATAATATTAATAGTCTTATTTTATGCATTGTCTATTTCCACACAAGCACAAGAAGTGCCTATATCATTATTAAATTACGGAATTGTATGCATTGGAGATCAGAAAGAATATTTAGGAGAACACAAATGGACATTAGATATTTTCTTTAGTGATTCTATTTATGTAATAGATAAAAACTCAACAAATCAAGACACCTTTCTATTTTTTGACATAAACACATATAAGAATAAATATGATCAAAGTGAAATTCTCATTACAATTAAAAAGGATAATAAGTTAGTTTTTCAAAAAAAAATACTTTATCCAAATGTGGAAAACCAAGGATACTACCTTTCTCCTGCTTATTATGATAATAATAATCAAATCAGAGGGCAGATAATAGATTCTTATAAAGTAAATACGGAAAGGGATGAATATTTAGTTGTAAGGTCAAATTATTTAAATCAGTACATATGTTGGTATTTATTAAAAAACAACAGTATAATAAATATTCATACAGAGGAAAGAAATAATAAAAAATGGAATCAGAAAATTGTAGTTAGTGATATAAATGAAGATGGAATACCAGAATTTAATTTCTATCATAAAAATGAAAAAAATCAACAAAAATTAATTCATTTTATAGAAAAAAATAAGTTCATAGCAATCCAAAAAAATAAAATGATTTCTTATTCTTCTAATACATTAGATTATAATAATTTAATTACAAGAGGATTCTTACATTATTCGTTAAAATAAATGTCAACAATCTATATTATACCAACACCAATAGGAAATTTAGGAGATATTACATATAGAGCAATTGATTTATTGAATACCTCACATAAAATATTTGCTGAAGATACAAGAACAACAAAAAAACTATTACAACACTACAATATTGATCAAAAATTATACCCATATCACCAACACAACGAACACCATATAGTTGATAAGATAATTGATGATCTTCTTCAAGAAGATCTGGTTGTTTCTTTGGTTTCTGATGCAGGGACACCAGGAATAAGCGATCCTGGTTTTTTATTGGTTTCAAAAGCAATTGAAAAAAACATTTCCGTTTTTTGTCTTCCGGGCCCAACTGCACTAATTCCCGCTTTGGTTCAATCAGGTTTTCCTACAAATGAATTTTTATTTGTCGGTTTTTTACCACACAAAAAAGGAAGGCAAAAGAAGCTTAAAGAAATTTCAAAACAAAAATCTACACAAGTACTTTATGAATCACCACATAGATTGTTGAAACTAATAGAAGAAATAATACTGTATTATGGTGAAGATAAAAGAATTAGTATTTCGAAAGAAATTACAAAATTACACGAGACGCATTATCGAGGAACAGCAAAAGAAATGCATTATATTTTTTCTTCTCTTTTAATCAAAGGAGAGTACGTGGTAATAATAGAAAAAAACAAGACCAGCAAATAACATAATAAACGTATTTTTACACCTTAAAAAAGACACATGACTAATTACAATCCTAAAGAAATAGAGTCAAAATGGCAATCCTTTTGGAGTAAAGAAAAAACGTTTTCTGTAGTAGAAGATCCCAATAAAAAAAAAATTTATGTATTAGATATGTTTCCTTATCCATCAGGAGAAGGGCTACACGTAGGGCATCCACTTGGTTATATTGCTTCCGATATTTTTGCTCGATTTAAAAGACACCAGGGATATAATGTTTTACACCCAATGGGATATGATTCTTTTGGATTGCCTGCTGAACAATACGCGATTCAAACAGGTCAGCACCCTGCACTAACCACCGAAAAAAACATTAATAGGTATAGACAACAATTAGACAGACTTGGTTTCGCTTATGATTGGGAAAGGGAAATAAGAACTTCTGACCCCTACTATTACAAATGGACACAATGGATTTTTATACAACTATTTGATTCTTGGTATGATTTAGTGGAAAATAAAGCAAAACCTATCACATCTTTAATAGCTCATTTTGAATCTGAAGGTTCACAGGATATTAATGCTTCATGTACACAAAAATTAACGTTTACTCCTAAACAATGGAATTCATATTCTTCAGAAAAAAAAGAAGATGTTTTAATGAATTACCGATTAGCTTATCTTTCAATGAGTATGGTGAATTGGTGTCCAGAATTAGGAACGGTATTAGCTAATGACGAAGTAAAAGATGGTGTTTCAGAAAGGGGAGGATACCCAGTTGAACAGAAAGAAATGATGCAATGGAGTTTAAGAATTTCTGCTTATGCTCAACGATTACTAGATGATTTAGATCAAGTTGATTTCACCACATCTTTAAAAGAACAACAACGAAATTGGATAGGAAAATCAGAAGGATTATTAATTAATTTTGAAATAGAACATCAAAAGGAAGAATTACAAGTTTTCACTACACGACCAGACACGATATATGGGGTGAGTTTTATGACTTTAGCTCCTGAACACAAATTAGTTCAACACATAACTACATCAGAAAAAAAGAAAGAAGTTTTTGCATATGTAGATTTAATATCAAAGAAAACAGAAAGAGAAAGGCAAGCAAATAATGGAAAACCAACTGGTGTTTTTACAGGTTCATATGCAATAAACCCAATTAATAATGAAAAAATTCCAATTTGGGTAAGTGAATACGTCCTTCATGGTTATGGAACAGGAGCAGTTATGGCTGTCCCTTCCGGTGATCAAAGAGATTATGAATTTGCTAAACAGTTTAACATAGAAATTAAAAATATATTTGAAGGTATTTCTTTAGACTCAAGTGCGTATTCTGAAAAAGACGTTATTTATAAAAACTCTCCTGAAATTAATGGATTAAATTATGTTGATGCAACAGCTAAAATTACCACCCTTCTAGTGCAAAAAAAGAAAGGTAGAAAGAAGATTAATTTTAGACTGAGAGATGCTATTTTCTCTAGACAACGATATTGGGGCGAACCCTTTCCGATTTATTACAAAGATAATATACCATATACCATCAAAGAGGAACAAGTCCTTTTACCAAAAGTGGACAAATATTTACCCACAAGAGATGGTAGACCCCCCTTAGGTAGGGCTAAAAAAGAAGATTGGAACATCTTTTTAGGCGATCAGATGGAATTAAACACTATGCCTGGTTGGGCAGGGTCATCATGGTATTTTTTACGTTATATGGATCCTAAAAACGACAAAAAATTAGCTTCTTCAGAAAAATTAAATTATTGGAATCAGGTAGACTTATATGTTGGAGGAGCAGAACATGCAGTAGGTCATTTATTATATTCTCGTTTTTGGACTAAGTTTTTATTTGATTTGGGTGTTATTTCTTTCCAAGAACCATTTAAAAAATTACTTAATCAAGGAATGATTGGGGGAGCTATAGAAAGTTTATGTTTAAAAAAGGAAAAAAAAGAAGGAAGGCCAGTTTTCGTTTGTTCTACTAAAATAGATAACGAAGATTTTGTTAAAATACCTTGTCATATTGATTTTGTTAGTGATTATGGATCTAAAACTTCACATTTATTACCAAAACAGATCCAAAAATTTATTAAATGGCGACCAGAGTTTAAGCACGCTTTATTTGAGATTAGCAATCAGTTTTTGAGTGTTGAAGAGCTTTTAAATCATCCTGAAAAGAAATTGTTTACTCTTACAGAGCACGGAAAAATGTCTAAACGATATTTCAACACCATTGATCCTGAAAAGATTTGTGATTCATATGGTGCAGATACATTGCGTTGTTATGAAATGTTTTTGGGTCCAATTGATGAACATAAACCTTGGAATGTGAACGGAATAAGTGGTGTTTCGGGTTTTTTAAAGAAAACATGGACATTATTTCATCAAGCAAAAAAAGTAGCACCATCAAATGAGGAATTAAAGATTCTTCATAAAACAATCAAAAAAGTATCAGAAGACATTGAAAATTATTCCTTTAATACGGTAGTTTCTACTTTTATGATCGCTGTAAATGAATGGAACAAACTTTCTCAGATAAGTTTAACAACTATGGAGAATTTTGTTGTTTTATTATCACCATTTGCACCTCATATTTCCGAAGAGTTTTGGTTTAAATTAGGGAATAAGACATCTATTTCAACCGTACCTTGGCCTTCATATAATGAATCTTATTTTGTGGAAAGCACATATGAATATCCTATATCATTCAATGGGAAAATGAGATTTAAAATACCTCTTTCTCTTTCTTTAACAAAAGAAGAGGTTGAAAAGGAGGTGTTGAAGAATAAAAAAACAGAACCATTTATCGCAGAAAAAACAGTAAAAAGAATAATAGTTGTTCCTGGTAAAATCGTGAACATAGTGCTTTAGTAACCTAAATCATATTCACTTAGTGATTGTTGAAAGACAATTTTTCCGTTTTTGTTTTTATACTGAAATTTCAAAATATCAGTATTGTTAACGTTTTCCACTATACACTTTAAGAAATTTTTATTTGAATAAAACGAACCAGGAACCCTGGTTTTAACATTTTTTTTCTCTTCTATAAAAAAAAGATGATGTCTAGGACTTGAAAGAGGGGATGTGGTAAAATCATAAAGAGGGTAGGATAAGTTTGGGTAATTTAACTTATGAATTTCAGCAAAGTGGCGATCACCAGAGAAAAAAACAACACCTTTAATATTTTCTTTTGATATAAAATCAAGGATAAGGTCTTTTTCTTTTTTGTATAAACCCCTATTTATGGTTTCGTGATTTGTTTTAGGATTTAATACTTGATTACTAAATAAAATAAATTTGAATTTTGCTTTAGAGTTGGTTAAATTAAATTTCAACCACTCGAGTTGTTTTTCACCTAAAAACGAGCCCCTTCCTACTTTATAAAAGGTTCTAGTATCCATTAAAAAGAAATCAATTTTTTCGTGGTGAACAACTTTATAAATACCACTATCTCGAACAGTAAAATTATTCCAAAAATTATTAAACGATCGTGTAGTTAAATGGGCATTTTCAAAAAATCCGGAGGAATTATTAGGGCCAAAATCATGATCATCCCAAATAGCAAAATGCTCGACCCCGTTTGATAAAAAACGATTTAATGACCGATCTTTTCTAATGCTTAAATACGCTTGGTATATTTTTTTAATGGATGATGTAACAGATTTAGGCCATAAATATATATTATCACCAAGCCAAAACATTTTCCCCACTTTTTCTTTTGCCATGGATCTATATATTTTATTCATTTTATATGGTCTATATATTGAAGAAAGACCATTTGGAATAAAAGCACAAGACCCAAATAAAAAACGGTCATCATAAATATGCTCTGAATACATCTCTTTACTAAATATGATATCTCCTTTTATGTTTTTAACATTTAAAAAATAGGAGGAGTCTTTTGTTACCTTCAACTGATATGCAGAATTTCGTTTGGTGAAACTGGAAACCAGAGTATCTTCAATTATCGATAAACTTGAAGAAGAAGAAAAAAGAGTTTCGTTACCATTCTTTAATAATACCCAGAAAGTGTCTATAGAGTCATTTTCAGGAAGTAATATTGGTCCAGAGATGATTTTCTGACCCAAAAGAGGTGTTGTAAACCACATTAAAAAGATAAAGTTAATCAGCGATTTCATTACCCCATTTAAGATCAATATCGCTTTTCCGCACAATTCTTTTATAAAAGACGATAATTAAAAATACACTAATTGAAATAGCTGCATCAGCAAGATTAAAGACGGGTGGGAAAATTTCTTCACCAAAATCAAACGGAACCCAACTAGGCCATGGCAGGTATAAATGTAACATATCTACAACACAACCATTTAAAAAAGAACCATATCCTTCAAAATTTAGTTCCGAAACTCCGTGATATCCAACCCACCTTCCTAATTCATTATTCCATGTGGTTCCTGAATCAAAAGCAAGACCGTAAAATAAATTATCAATAATATTACCAACGGCCCCTGAAAAAATTAATGAAACTAAACAAATGAAAAACAAGTTTGCTCGGTGTTTTACAAGCTTAAAAATATACCACCCTATAGCTAATACAGCAATAAATCGAAAAATACTTAAGACGTATTTCCCCCAATTATTATCAAAAGAGAAACCAAACGCCATACCAGGGTTTTCTACAAACTCTATTTTCAAAATCCCCCAATCCGCAATCAAGTTACCATAGCCAAGTTGGTAGTGACTTTTTATGTAAATCTTTGTAATTTGATCTAGTGAAACTACAAGAAGGATAAGTAATAAAGGAATAAATTTATTTAGTGTATAAAGATTAACTTTCAGCATTTTTAGCGGCAATACTCAGGGTAGCATGTGGAACAAGCTTTAGCCTTTCCTTGCTAATTAATTTCCCAGATTTACGACACACACCATATGTTTTATTGTTGATTCTAATAAGTGCGTTTTCTAAGTTTTTAATAAACTTTTCTGATCTTGCAGCTAATTGTGCATTTTCTTCTCTCAATAAGGTTTCAGCACCATCCTCCATCATATTGAATGATCTACCCGTATCATCTGTCCCGTGGTCATCACTATGAGATAAGGACCCTTTTAAAATCATAAGATCTTCTTTGGCTTCTTCTAACTTTTTTTCAATTATGGACTTAAATTCTTCTAATTCTGAGTCGCTGTATCTGTTTTTTTCTTTGTTCATAATCGTAGAAAATTAATTGATTTTTTCTATTGAAAGCTGTATCTCTTCATTATCTCCAGCAAAAAAAGGTTCATCTATAATCTTTTCAAAAACCAATTCTTTCGCAAGAGTTTCTGAACAAATATAATTTAAATTGTCGTTTATAGCGGTTTTAATATCATTATTAGTGTTAAAGGAAATCTTGATAAAGTCCGTTACTTCTAATTTTGATTCTTTTCTAATATTTTGAATCCTATTTACCAAGTCCCTAGCTATGCCCTCATTTTTCAATTCATTAGAAATGGTTATATCAAGAGCAACGGTAACATTTTCATTACTGGACATTTTCCAACCAGGAACATCAGCTGTAACAACATCAAATGCATAATGATCAAACGAAATATTTTCACCTTCTATTTCTAGAATAATAGAACCAGTATTTTCATATTGAGTAATGTCTGAAATAGTTACCTTGTTGGCTGCATTAGTTATAAACTTCATTTGTTTTCCAAACTTTGGTCCTAAATATTTAAAGTTGGGTCTCAATTTCTTTTTAAGCATAGGATCATCCTGTTTTATGAATAAAAGGGCTTTTACATTTACTTCACTTAAAATTAATGACTCTACTTCTTTTATGGCTTTTTCAAAGGCTTCACCTTTTGATGGAATAAGAATTTTTTGTAACGGTTGTCGCACTTTTATTTTCTCCTTTTTACGAACACTTAAAACAAGAGAAGAAATTTGTTGGCAAAGATCCATTTTCTCTTCTAAACTAACTCGAATTAAATCATCGTTGTAAACAGGAAAGTCTGATAAATGAACGGAGTTATCAGTAAAAGTAAGGTCTCTATATAGGAGATCACTGTAAAAAGGGGAAATAGGAGACATAAGTTTACTCACCTCTGTAAGGCAAAGATGTAAGGTATAATATGCTGCTTTTTTATCTTCTGTCATCTCACCTTTCCAAAAACGTTTTCTACAAAGGCGCACATACCAATTACTTAATTCATCTATTACAAAAGACTGTATAAGACGCCCTGCTTTTGTGGGCTCGTAATTTTCATAAGAGTTATTTACTTTTTTAATTAACGAGTTTAATTTAGAGATAATCCAATGGTCTATTTCTTCAAATACAATATTATCAGTGTTATTAAACGAAGTGTAATTGTCTAAATTAGCATATAGTGCGAAGAAATTATAGGTATTTATTAGGGTACCAAAAAATTTTCTAGTAACCTCTTCAATTCCAGATAAATCAAATTTTAAATTGTCCCAAGGTTGTGAATTAGTAATCATATACCACCTGGTTGGATCGGGACCATATTTGTCAAGAGTTTCAAATGGGTCAACGGCATTACCTAATCGCTTTGACATTTTTTGCCCATTTTTATCTAAAACCAAACCATTAGAGATTACATTTTTATACGCAACAGTTTCTTTGATCATTGTTGAAATTGCATGTAGGGTGTAAAACCACCCTCTCGTTTGGTCAACACCTTCGGCAATAAAATCAGCAGGAAATGATTTGTTTTCATCAATAAGAGATTTGTTTTCAAATGGGTAGTGCCATTGCGCATATGGCATGGACCCAGAATCAAACCAAACATCTATTAAATCAGCCTCCCTATACATGGGTTGATTATTTTCACCACAAAGAATAATTTTGTCCACAAAATGCTTGTGTAGATCAAAAGAGTTATAGTTTTCTTTTGAGAAGTTGTTGGGTACAAAATTTGCTAATGGGTTTTTACTCATTAAACCAGCTGCAACAGATTTTTCTATTTCTTTTTTTAGTTCTTCAACCGAACCAATACAGATAATTTCCTTTTTATCTTCACTTCTCCAAATAGGAAGAGGAATTCCCCAAAAACGAGACCGAGATAAATTCCAATCATTGGCATTTTGAAGCCAATTACCAAACCTCCCTTCACCAGTAGAAGTAGGTTTCCAGTTAATGCTCTGATTTAACTCATACATTTTATCTTTAAATGCAGTTACTTTAATGAACCAGGAGTCAAGAGGATAATATAATATTGGCTTATCTGTTCGCCAGCAGTGAGGGTAATTATGTTCGTATTTTTCTACTTTAAACGCGCGACTTTTTTCTTTTAATGAAATAGCTATTTCAATATCTACTGATCGTGATGGCTTATCTGCAGCATCATAATATTCATCTTTTACATATTTACCACTTAAATACCCAAGATTATCAACAAATCTTCCTTGTAAATTAACAAGCGGAATAAGGTTGTTTTTTTCATCTAAAATGAGCATAGCGGGAACCCCTGCGTTCTCAGCTACTTTTGCATCATCAGCACCAAAGGTGGGGGCAATATGAACAATTCCTGTTCCATCCTCAGTTGAAACAAAGTCACCGTGAATAATTTTGAAAGCTTTATCTACATCATGATGTGGTTGAGCTAATGGAATAAGCTGCTCATAAGAAAGACCAATTAAATCTTTTCCATTTATGTGTCGTATGATTTCATAACTAATTTGCTTTCCCTCATCTACAAATAAGTCCTTTTGTACATAGCAGCCAGTAAAAACAGCAGACAACCTTTCTTCAGCTAAAATCACATAACAGTCTTCGTAAGTGTATTGATTTTTGGTTTTTACAAGAACGTATTTTACTTTTTTATTAATAGCTAAAGCGGTATTTGAGGGAAGGGTCCAAGGAGTAGTTGTCCAAGCAAGAAAAAAAACAGGGTGTGAAAGGTTAAAAATCGTATCGTTACCGTTTTTCAATAAAAATTGGGCAGTAATAGATGTGTCTTTTACTTGTTTGTAACAGCCTGGTTGATTCAACTCATGAGAACTTAGTCCCGTTCCTGCTTTTGGAGAGTATGGTTGAATGGTATAACCTTTATATACATAACCCTTTTCAAATGCCTGATTTAATATCCACCAAACGGTTTCAATATATTTATTATCATAGGTAACATAGGGATTGTTAATATCAACCCAGTAACCCATTTTCTTTGTTAAATCGTTCCAAACGTCAGTATATTTCATTACTGCTTTTTTACAAGCAGCATTATAGTCTTGTATACTAATTTTACTACCAATATCTTCTTTGGTAATACCCATTTCTTTCTCTACTCCTAGTTCAACAGGAAGGCCATGGGTATCCCAACCTGCTTTTCTATTAACTCGAAATCCTTTAAGTGTCTTATATCGACAAAAAACATCTTTCAACGCTCTTGCCATAACATGATGAATCCCAGGAAGCCCATTTGAAGAGGGGGGTCCCTCATAAAAAACAAAAGGGTTGTTTTCACTTCTATGTTCAACACTTTTTTTAAATGTATCTTCCTTTTCCCATGTTTTCAACACCTCGTTAGCAATTACATTTAATGCAATATTTTTTCTTTCTGTGAAATTTCCCATCTAGTCCAATTTATTTCTTAAATCAACTTTTTTATGTGAATGAAACATTTTTTTATTCTCTTTTCCAGCTCTCCATTTTTTTTGTTCTTCTTGAGGTAGGGAGGTGATTTCTATACAGACACTAGAGCAACAGTTTTTATATTTTTCTTTGCATTGATCACATTGGATAAAAAGTAAATTACATTGAAGGTTTTTACAGTTAGTGTGGCTATCAAAAGGAGTGCCACATTGATGACAGCTACTAATTATATCAGGTGAAATTCGTTCAGCTAGTCGGTCATCAAAAACAAAGTTTTTCCCAATAAATTTATTTTCTAAACCTTCTTTTTTTACTTCATGAACATAATTGATGATTCCACCGTAAAGTTGATTTACTGAATTGAAACCTTTATGTTTTAAAAAAGCAGATGCTTTTTCACATCGGATTCCCCCAGTACAATATAGCAGTATATTTTCATTTTCTTTACCTTTCAACATCTCTTCCACCATTGGTAATTCCTCTCTAAAAGTTTCGGCTTCCGGTAAAATCGCATTTTTAAAATGCCCTATCTCACTTTCATAGTGATTTCTCATATCTACAACCGTTGCTCCTAGGTTAATGGCTTCATTCCATTCTTTAGCATTTAAGTGGTTGCCCACATTTGTGATGTCATAATCATCAATGCTTAATCCATCAGCAACAATTTGCTTTCTTACTTTTATAGTCAATTTATAAAAAGATATAGAAGATTCTTCTACAGCAAACTTAAAAGGAACTCCTTTAAAGTATGGAAAGGATTCTAAAGTTAATTTAAACTCATCAATATGATGTTCAGGAACGGATATTTGAGCATTAATACCTTCCTCAGCAAGGTAAATTCTTCCTAATACACCTAATTTTTCCCAACTAAAGAATAGGGCATTTCTTAATTCACTTGGATTTTTAATGATAACATACTTGTAAAAGGAAAGAGTAGTTCTATTAAAAGATTCTTTAGCCAGTTTTTTTTCTCCAGCCTCACGGTTTAATTTATTGTATGGAAATTTTTCTGACATAAGAATTTTACAGGAATGCAAAAATAAAAAAACTAGTTAAAAAGCTTACTTTTAAAACCTACCAATAGATTAAATTATTTTTTTGGAACTAATTGAAAGAAACTTATTTGAGTTTTTTGGATTACTTATCCCTTTTTTGATCGCACTAATTTTATGTATTTATGTGATTAAAAGCAGGTTTAATTTAATTAGGTCAGTTCTTTTTTCCTTTTTCAACAAGTCTCATTTTAAAAATGTAGAAAGTAACTCTGGAGAACAAGAATTTATCATTCTATTATGGTCTTCAATAATTATGCAAGGAATAATGTTGCATTTTTTTTTCCTTCCAATAACCTCGTCTTTTTTTATTTACGGAGTTCTTATATTTTTAATCATTATTAAATATTTAGCGTTGAAATTTTCTTCTGTTTTTTTAGAACAAGCTGAAATATTTCGTTTTTATACTACTTCTTTTTTAATTACAATAATTTACATCGGTTGGATCTGCATTCCCACCATTTTGTTTAATGTTCTATACTCATTTCGCCTAGATAATAACACGATAAATAATGTGAATAACATCTTTTTTTTCATGTTGGTGTTATTATTTACTTATCGTTTCTTTTATTTATTTAGAGCAGGGCGAAAAGAAAACATTTCATATATACATATTATTTTTTACCTTTGCACCCTCGAAATTTTACCACTAGGTATAATTTCTTCATTTCTAGTGATTATCTAGATAAAAAGTGTTAACTAAATATTGCAAATGAGTATAAAATCAATTCTTGTTTCTCAACCCGAACCAAAGACAGATAAAAACCCTTTTAGTGATTTAGCAGAAAGATTTAATTTAAAGGTAGATTTCAGATCATTTATACATGTGGAGGGTGTTGACCCAAACGATTTTAGACAACAACGAATTAATTTATCTAATTTTACAGCAGTCATTTTTACATCAAGAATGGCAATAGATCATTTTTTTAGAATAGCTAAGGAGACCAGATTCATAGTTCCAGATGACATGAAATACTTTTGCGTCTCAGAAGCCGTTGCTTACTATTTACAAAACTATGTTGTATATAGAAAAAGAAAAATTTTTCATGGCAAGCAAATATTTGCGGACCTAATGCCTCTTATTAACAAACATAATACAGAAAAGTATCTTGTCCCTTGTTCTGATATTCAGCGAAAAAACATCCCTGAAATGTTAGAGAGAAACAATATAAATTTTCAAAATGCTGTTTTGTATAATACCGTATGTAGTGATCTATCAGACCTATCTGATGTTAAGTATGATATTCTTGTGTTTTATAGCCCATCAGGTATACAGTCGTTAATCAAGAATTTCCCAAAATTTAAACAAAACTCCACTAAAATTGCAGCATTTGGGCCAACAACAGCGAAAGCTGCGGAGTTAGCAGGGCTTAGAATAGACATTAAAGCACCACAGCCAGGCATACCCTCTATGACCATGGCTATTGAAAACTTTATCAAAGGATAATAATAGATTAGCCTCTAAAATAATTCAGTAATTTTATCATTACCAATATTTTGGTTATGACAATGAGCACCCTAAAGAAAAAAAAGGAGATACAACACTTGTTTCAATTTGGTGAAACCACTCTTTTTTTTCCATTGATGCTTTATGTTTCCACAAAAAAGGAACCTAAAGTTTTATTTTCTATTTCAAAAAAAAAAATCGCTAAAGCGGTTGAAAGAAATAAATTAAAAAGGCAACTCAAAGCAATATATTCTAGTGATTTAAGTTGGAATTTAGACAAACATATCGCGTTTGTATACATAGCTAATTATGTTTGTGATAATAAGACCTTAAAGGAAGCAATGCAAAAAATTAAAGAAACATATGAAAAGGGTTAGAAATATCATTTTAATTTCATTTACTGCTATACTCTTAATTGCTGCATCAAAAACAGACGATGATTATTTTGAGATAAGTAAAAACCTAAGAATAATAGCTTCAGTTTATGAAAAATTGAATAGTAATTATGTAGATGAGTTGCTACCGGGAAAAGTAATGAAGACCGCTATTAATGCAATGCTCAAATCATTAGACCCTTACACGGTATATATTTCAGAATCAGAAATAGAAGATTTTCGATTTGCAACAACAGGAGAGTATGGGGGTATAGGTGCAACAATTAAAATCAAAGACTCAAGAGTATTAATAACAGAACTCTATGAAAATTCGCCAGCAACTATAGCTGATTTATGGGTGGGTGATCAACTCATATCAATTGATGGTATCCCTCTTGAAAATTTATCCATAGATGAAGTGGGGTCACTTCTAAAAGGTGCTGCAGATTCAGAAACAGTCCTAGATATAATTAGGGATAATCAAAGAATGGAAAAGAAATTAATTCGCAAGGACATACAAATACCCGCAGTAAGCTTTTCGAAAAAGATCACAAAAAATATTGGCATAATTAAATTAACGTCATTTACACAAACGGCACATAATGAATTTAAAGAAGCATTAAGTAGCCTTCAAGAACAAAAAGTGGATAAACTGATTATTGATTTAAGATCTAATGGAGGTGGGTTGTTAAATGAGGCGGTTAAAATAGTGAATCTTTTTGTTGATAAAGGGCAAGAAATAGTGAGCACCAAAAGCAGAATAAAAGAAATGAATCGTTCGTATGTGACTCAGAATTTACCCAAAGCAAAGGATATTCCAATTGTGGTATTAATAGATGAAATGTCTGCATCAGCAAGCGAAATTGTTGCAGGAAGTTTTCAAGATTTAGATAGGGCAGTAGTAATGGGAAATACGAGCTTTGGCAAAGGATTAGTTCAGCAGACTAAACAAGTAAGTTTTGGAGGGCAAATTAAGCTAACTGTAGCAAAATATTATACCCCTAGTGGAAGATGTATTCAAAAAATTAATTATTCAGCAGGCAAAAAATCCCTTACTATAGCAGATAGCCTTGTAAAAGAGTTTAAGACCAAAAATGGAAGAATTGTTACTGACTCTAGAGGTATAGAGCCCGACATCATAGTTAACTCAAGCTATTATAACCCATTGACCGAAAAATTACTTTTTGACGATTATATTTCTGATTTTACTAATAATGAAATTAAAAACATAAAGGACACCATTATTCCTAGCACATTTAAATTGAGTGATTCCGCATATGCTAGATTTAGCCAATACGTAATTAATCAAGATATTGAATACACAACAGAATCATTTCAACTATTAGAATCACTTAAAGAGTCATCAGTAAGGGAGAAAAGATTTAAAGACAACATGAAAACTTTTTTAGATTTAGACAGCATTTTTAAAGTGAATATTTCAAGAGACTTAAAAATGTATAGAGATGAAATTTCATTTTTCATTGAAAATGAAATTATATCTAGACATCATTATCATTCAGGAAGAATAGAAGCATCATTGAATTATGACTCCTGTGTAAAAAGGGCTCAAGAAGTGTTAAATTCCGACTCACTTTATCGTAAAATATTAGGCTATTAAATCGTGTTAGGTCAAAAAACGCATAGAAGAGTTTTTCTTTTTTTCCTTTTATTATTTTCTATTGGCCTTTCGTTTGGAAAGATTTTACTAAGTCTTTCTATGATAGGATTGATGATAAATTATGTTTTAGAAGGAAATTTTAAAACGAAATGGTATTTTTTTTTAAAAAATAAACATGCCTTATTAGGGCTATTACTTCTTTTTATTACAGAATGCTTTTGGTTGGTTTTTACAAAAGATTTTTCAAATGGATATACTAGTTTAAGGATTAAACTGCCACTATTGGTGCTTCCTTTAGTAATAGGGACTACAAGCCCTTTAAAAACAAAAGAGTGGAAAGTTTTATTATCAGTTTTTTTGATTTCATTGTGCTTGAGTGGATTAGTTGTTTTTCTGGTTAAATACAATTTTATTAATCCAAAAATTAACACTGGAACAAACAGAGATTTATCCATTTTTATGTCTCATATTAGATATTCTATTTTACTTTCTTTTGGGTTTTTTCTATTAGGCTATTTATTTTACATCAAGAAATTAAATAAAGGAATTGCTACAGTTTCTATGCTTTTATTGGTAATAGTATTATACCAACTAAATTCATTTACTTCTTATATAGCTTTAATTGTGGTTGTATTCTTTATTTTTTTTCAGTACATAAGATCGCTTTCTTCTAAATATAAATTGATTACCATTACAAGTTTTTTTATTTTTCTTGTTTTAGGTTTTTTGCACCTTAATTCAATCTATCATAACCTAAATACGCCCAAGAATGAAGTTGTAAATAATGTGCTGCCTGTTTATTCTAAAAATGGAGAGAAGTACATACATGACACCAGTAATTTGACATTAGAAAATGGATATTATTTGTGGAGAAATATTGCAGAGAAAGAATTAGCTACTGCATGGAATGGAAGAAGTGATATCTCATTTTATGCTAACGATAGAAAAGATCAGGAAATTAAATACACCATTTACCGATACCTAACATCTATGGGCCTTAAAAAAGATGAAAATGCTCTTAAAATGCTAGATAGTAGTGATATTTTAGCTATCGAAAATGGTCAAACAACCGTTATAAAATATAATCTTTTTGAAAAAAGATTGAGAAGCTTAATTTTTGAATTACAGCAATATTATAAAACTAAGAACCCAAATAATCAAACGCTAATTCAGCGATTTTTTTATTGGAAAGTTGCGATTCAGGCCTTTTCAAAGCATTGGTTTTTTGGTTACGGGACAGGGGGGTATAAAGAAGCAATAAGAAATGAATATAAAACACAACCAAATTTATTAGCGACTAAAAATCAAAAATATCCACATAACCAATTTCTTACTCAGTTAATCAATTTGGGTATAGTTGGATTTCTAATTTGGTTAATAGTATTGGTTTACCCAATGTTATCATCCAAGGTTTATAGACACCCATTGTTTAATGTTTTTGTAATACTTATGATTGTTTCTATGCTTTCTGATGATATGCTAGAAAGACAAGTAGGGGTGTGTATTTTTTCATTTATATACACACTATTTGTAACTCAGCATAAAGAAATAAATTATTCATGTTGGAATAAGATCCTAAAAAGAAGTTCATGAGTTCCAGAGCTGTAATTTCCCAAGTTTGAGGTGGTAAAGTCGTAAGCGTATCCAAAAGATAAATTATTTTGATGAGTGTAACCAATTAACATTGTAGCAGCATCTCCCCCAAAATTTTCTATATTATTTGCAGATCTGTAAGTAAAACCAGCCCATACCGTATTTTTCCATGAAAATTTAGCTCCAAGTTCAATTTGTGTTGGAGCAGGAGAAACCAACCTCATTAATAAATAAGGGTCTATTTGAATATCATTATTAATATTAATTACGTAACCCCCATGTATAGTATAGTGATCTTCTAGCTTATTTCCAGTACTGTTAGAAGAGCTAGAAAATGTGATTTTATTTTGTAATAAGTTAGCTGCAGAGGCACCAAAATGCCATTTGTCTCCAAACATGATAAACCCGAACTTCGCATCAGGAACAACATCTCTTAAAATGTTGTTTAATAAAGCAGGGTCACTTTGATCTATTAAATTTAATTTATGCCCATCAATTTTCCACTCTAGTAAACCTGCACTAAGGGAAAGTGAGAGTTTTATTTTGCTATTTACATTTAATAAATACGAATAAGAACCTTGTATTCCTGTTCTTCTTGTGGGTCCCACATGGTCTGTGTATAGAAAAGCACCTAGGCCATTGTTTGATTTTTTTGTTGGACCATCAATGCTTAATGTATAGGTTCTTGGAGCATCAGTTATTCCAACCCATTGGTATCGGTGATTAGAGCTAACACTGAATTTATCTCCTGTTCCCGCAAACGCAGGATTATTCACATATTTATTCATGAAGAACTGACTGTAAACCGGTATCTGCTGCCCCCATAAATTATGGTAGTAAATAAAGCAAATTAAAAATAATGCAATATGTTTAAAATGTGATTTCATTATCTAATTATGGTTACTGGCCCAGTTACTGGATTAGGAAAAAGAGGATCGTTAAGTTCTATTACAAAATAGTATGTTCCAACAGGAAGAGGTTTTTCTTTGAATAAGCCATTCCACTTGTCTGCGTATCCTATAGACTTAAATAGGAGTGTTCCCCATCTATTATATATTTCTACATTACAATTGGGAAATTGATCTATTTGGTCGATTGACCATGTGTCATTAATACCATCATTATTCGGTGAAAAACCAGAAGAATAGGAAATGTCGGGTATTAGTATAATGTCAATCTCATCGCTGTTTTGACAACCATTGATGTCTGTTACCGTTACGCTGTATGTTTGATTGGCTAAAACGGTAACTTCAGGATTTGATGTCGTACTATCAATTGGATTGACAAAGTTTGTAATAGGACTCCATACAAATGTGGAACCTGTTGGCCCGGTTTGAAAACCTCCAAGTGAAACAGTTGCACCATATATATCATCAATATCAATTCCTGCATCAACAATAGGCAATGAATTTACAGTAATAGTTATAGTATCACTATCAAGACACCCTTGGTCAGTTACTGATAAAACAAAACGAACATCATTGGTGTCATTAAAACAATAGTTGCTTAAGATACTATCTGAGGATAAAATGGTGTTAGAATCAACTATATTCCAAGAATAACTCAATCCAGCAGACCCTACACCACCGCCAATAATATTCAAACAGTTACCAACACAAACACTTGAGTCTAAACCAGCATTTGCGATGATGGTATTTTGTGCATTGACAATTACAGTATCATTATTTGAACATAAATTTTGATCAATGATGGTAACAACATAAGTACTTGGTAAGAGGTTGGTAATATCTTGATCTATTGTATTACTATATGTGCCATCTGTATTGATCCAACTATAATTATAAGGCCCAATGCCACCCAAAACAGATATATATATTTCTCCATCATTTTGATCTACACAGTAAGCATTAATAATTTGATCTACAACAACCTGTATGGAGTCAGGTTGGTTAATTTGTACAGTTCCACTTGATGTGCAATTATTTTGATCAGTAACGGTGATAGAATAGTTACCTGCTCCCAAATTTGATTGGTTAAAACCAACTCCCACTCCTGTCCAATTTACGGCATAAACATTATTTCCTCCAGAAATCGAAACGCTAGCTTGTCCATTATTTAAAGCATAACAGCTTGGCTCTATGATAAAAGGTGTACTTATTGAAATGGAGTCTGGACTTAGGATTTCTACATAACTACTAGAAACACAATTGGTATTAATGTCGGTTACAGTAAGTGAATAAACACCTGATCCAAGATTATTTAGGTTAGGACTAGTTGAATTGGTGGACCATAAATAATTAAAGTTTCCACTACCACCAGAAACAGCACTTGTTATGGAACCATCATTGCCACCAAAACAAATTACATCGGTTTTAGTTAAATCTACATATAAGTTATTTTCGCTATTAATTGTAAAGGTGTATGGGTAAGAACACCCATTAATATCGTTTATAGTAAGCTCATAAATACCAGCTTCAAGATTTGAAATATTTTTAGAATTACTATTAAACCCGTTTGGACCAGTCCAATTATAGGTATAAGAGCCATTACCTTGGTAAACCACAAGAGAAATAGCCCCATCATTTAAACCACAAGTTGAATTTTCTGTTAGATGCTCTAAAATAGGAATTGAAGGATTTGCTATTGAAACAGGAACAACAAGTTTACAATTATTATCATCGACAACTTCTAAGTGATAAAGACCTGCGGATAACCCTGTTATTATGTTTGAATTTTGACCGCTAGGTATCCAAAAATAATTGTATGGGGGGGTTCCACCGCTAGCAATAACAGAAGCGCTACCATCCAAACCGTTAAAGCAAGATGGGTTTACCGTATTTACTATGGAATTATCAGGCCCTCCAACATCACTAACTTCTATAGCAGATATTATTGAACAGCCTGTTACATTATCCACAAGCTCAAAGCCATATACTCCAGCACATAAATTAGTGTGACTGCTTGAGACTGATCCATCAAACCAAGTAAATGATTCATTACCACTACCACCTATTGCTGTTAAGTTGGCAATACCATCACAATTACCACATGTTGCATTAATCGTGGAATTGGTAAAGGATAAATTATTGTCTTTTTCAATATTAAAGACTTGTCCAGAATTACAACCTTGCGCATCAGTTATTAACACGCTGTTAGGACCAGCACAAAGGTTGTTTACAGACGGTGTGATACTGCCATTACTCCAAAGGTAAGTATATGGGAGACTACCACCACTTACTACAAGCATTGCCTCACCATCACAACTTACATCACAACTTGCATTATTCGTATTACCTAAACTAGTTTGTATAGGTGAGTTTTGATTAATAGTAATATATTCAAAATGATAGCAGCCAGAACCATCTTCTATTATTTCAAATATATAATCTCCGGCAATGAGGTTAGAAATATTTAATCCTGAACCTAAATTATTTCCATTTCCATCAAACCATGTATTGGTTGTTGTACCTGTATTTCCGGAAATAGTTGCTATAATAGCACCAGTATTATCATCAAAACAAGCCACATCAGTCACAACGGTAGATACGGTTAAATCATTAAAGTTCGGTAAACCTATATTGGCTGTTTTAACACATCCATTATTATCAGTTACAGTAACATTATAAACTCCTGCGGAGAGGTTAAAAATAGAGTCCGTAACACTGCTATTACTCCAATTATAGAAGAAAGGAGCAGTACCCCCATTGACATTAATTTTTATATTTCCATTGTTTCCATTACAATCAGCAGGTGTTACATAAGATATAATTTCAATATTATCAATGTTGTTATTTAGCGAAACAGAAACTCCTTTAGTACACCCATTATTATCTGTAATGAGTACTTCATATTCACCCTCAGAAAGGTTATTTATTGCATTAGAAGTACTTCCATTATTAATCCAAATAAAATTATATGGGCTTGATCCACCAGTAGGGTTAAGTGAGATACTTCCATTTGTTCCTCCAGGGCAATTAGGGGGTGTTAAAGTTGGGTTTGCCACTATATTAGTTAAATCATCAGAAATCGTGAAATTGGAATCTTTTGAACACCCAAAATTATCATTAACAGAAATAGTGTATATTCCACTACATAAGTTGGAAGCTAAGTTTCCGGTGTTCCCATTAGACCATTCAGTACTATAGACTGCAGCAGGGTTTCCACCACTAATAACAACATTCGCAGTACCATCGCATGATTGACAATTGCTATTAGTTAACGTTAAATCTATGGAGATAGGAATTGGATCGTTCAATGTAATAGTGTCAGTTTCGACACACCCCACAGCATCAATGACATTAATTATGTGTTCTCCAGCAGATAAATTTGAAATAACAGCACTTTGTGAGGTAGAAACTGGGTTCCAATATATTTGATAGGGCAGGGTTCCACCAGAAACACTAGCATCTATTGAACCATCATTCGCTCCAAAACAGCTTGGGTCAGTTGTGTTGTTTATGGTAACTTGAGGGCCCGAAGTGTTGGTAATTATTATAGTTGTATCTGTAGTGCAATTATTATCATCAATTACAGATAAAGAGTAAGTTCCGGCTAAAAGATTAGAGATTCCAGGATTATCATCATTATCCCCAACTCCATCGATATTCCAATCATAAAGATAATTTCCGGAGACAGTTCCACCAGATGGATTGGCAATTGCACTACCATCTGAGAAACCGCAATTCGCGTCAATTATAGATACATTTGCAATAAGAGGAGAGGGGGATGTGATCACAAAAAAGGTATCTAGTTGACATAAATTACCATCTATTAAAGTTAAATTAAACGTATCGCTGTGCAGTTGAGAGATAGTATCATTACTATTTGTAAATCCAGATGAAGTAGACCAATTATACAGATAACCACCTACACCACCAGACGTTACTAATTCAACTATTCCGTTTGAGTCAGTAGAACAGGCATTGTTACTTAATGTTGCGCTTAGGGTTAGTTTTGATGGTTGACCAAGGGAGAAAACACTATCTACAATACAGCCATTAAGATCTGTTACAAAAACATGATAATCACCAGAGGATAAATTAAACAGGCTATCATCATCATTATTATCACCCAAACCATCATTATCCCAATCAAATTGAAAAGGAAATGACCCACCAGAAAGAGTTAAGTTAATTTTACCGGAGGTATCACCAAAACAGCTAATCAAATTAATGCTTGCGGATAAACCTAAACTATCGGGCTGCGTAATTTGGATTAATGTGTCTTTTTGACATAAGTTACCATCAACTATAGTAACTAGATATTGTCCAGTATCTAAACCAATTAGAGTGTCATTTATGCTAACATATCCGTTAGGTCCAATCCAACTCCATGAATAGTTTCCATCACCACCCGAAGTGTTTAAGTTAATCTCTGCGTCTGCATTTCCAAAACAAGACACAAGTTGAATACCAGCATTAGCAATAATGGCATCGGGCTTTGTAATTATAAATGCAGTATCGAAAACGCATCCGTTGTCATCCGTTAAGTTTAAATTATATTGTCCTGCGTCAAGATTAGAAAGATCAACAACACCAGGATCTGTAAAGGAAGGATTAGTACTAGTCCAAATAGGTATTAAAACACCTGTTCCACCAACTTCAGTTATATCAATACTACCATTTACGCTATCTGAACAGCTTATTTGGGACAAGACATGTGATATTGAAATGGTATCAGGTTCTGTGATAGTAAATGTAGAAGAATCAGCACAACTATTTACATCAATAACAACAAGCTTATATGTACCATCACCTAATCCTGTTTGAGAAATGTTGTTTGCAATTATTCCATTTCCTGGAACTAGGGTTGTCCATGCAGGTGTAAGTGTACCCGTTCCACCTGCTAGGAAGATGGTGATTTCTCCATCGTTGGCACCATTACAACTTACATTGCTTGTTGTGGCCCCAATCGAAATAGGGTCAGGTTCAATAATATCTTCGCTTAGCACCGAAATACAACCTGTAGATAAGTCATTTACCGTTACAGAATAGGTGTTCGCACCAAGATTGATTAAATCTTCATCATCATCTGCATCACCCACACCATCATTATCCCAATCAACGGTGTATGAGCTTGTTCCTGAAATTGTTAAATCGATTTCACCATTTGTTTTCCCGTTACAATCAATTTGTGTTACTACCGCTGTAAGAGTTGGAGCATTGGCATTAGCAATTGCAAATACTTGACTTGCTGTACAGTTCAAATCATCAGTTATAGTTACCTGGTAATTTCCAGCTCCAATATTGGATAGCGAAGTTAAAATACCAATTCCAAAAGCTGGAGTAGATAGATTGTCCCAAGAATATTGATAATTGGTAGCCACTGTTCCGCCTGTTGCAATAATGGAAATACTTCCATCAGAGGCATTGCATGTCGGACTAGTTATAGTTCCTGAGATTTCTATAGAGTCTGGTTGAGAAACATAAAAAATATTATTCAAGAATTGACAACCTTGATCATCAATGATATTTAATATATAAGAACCAGTATCTAGGTTTATTAAATCTTCAGAAGTAGATGCGAAACCACTTGGGCCAGTCCAATCTGTTTGGTATGGTGCTGTCCCCCCATTAATTTGAATGGTAATAGCTCCTGTTGAGTCACCATTACACGTAAGGTCAGTTATGGAACTGTTAATATTTAATCCTAAAGCGGGGCCGTTGACGTTTATGTTTTTGGTTCTTGTACAGCCGTTATCGTCAGTTACAATAACACTATAACCACCAGCTATTAAGTTTCCAATACTATCAACACTACCAGGATCATTGAAACCACTTGGGCCAGTCCAAGAATAAGAGAAAGGACTAATTCCGTTAACAGTCAAATCTATAGCACCTGTTGAATCACCAAAGCACTCTACATCCGTTACGCTAAATGAAACAGTTGGGGCATTATCATCAGAAACAGATACAGAAACAGAGTCCAAGCAGCCATTATCATCTGCAACAATCACTTGATAAGAACCGGAAACTAAATTGATTTCATTGGCATTACCTGATCCTATTGGTGTCCCAGGATATCCATTACCTATATCAAACCAAGAATAAATATAGTCAATAGTAACTGTTCCGCCTACTGCTGAAACACTAACTTCTCCATCTGCTTGACCACAGGATGAATTGATAGAGCTTCCTGTTAGTAATATAGAAGAAGGTTCTGTAATTTCAATACTATCTTGTTTTTGACAGCCATTATCATCAGTTAAAGTCAATAAATAATTTCCTGCCGAAAGATTGATAGGGTCTTCATCATTACTTACTGTAAAACCACCTAAAGTCCAATCATAATTATAAGGACTTGTTCCTCCTGTAACTGTGGTTGAAATGGTCCCATTTGCATCATTATTACAACTCAATACGGATGTACTTAAACTAATATCTAAGGTGTTTCCTACATTAATATCTACGCTTAATGATGATTTACAACCTGTAGCTACGTCTTGTACAACGACATTGTAACTTCCAGCAGCTAATAAAATAAGGTCTTCATTGTCATCGAAATCTCCTGTTCCATCATTGTCCCAATCTATAGTATAGGTACCAATTGGGGTTATAGTTAAGTCAATTGTTCCATCATCATCACCAATACAGTCTACATTGGTGCTTATTGCACTTAAAGAAGGCCCATTTAAATCGGAAATAGCAATGATAACACTGTCACTACACAGATTATCGTCTGTCACTCTAATAACATAATTCCCAGCCCCAATATTTGTTAAAGAGTCATCAAAAGATTTATTGTATTCTGGAGTAGAGATATCATCCCAAACATAAGAATAGTCCCCAGAAACAGTACCTCCAGAAACAGTAACATATAAAATTCCATCTGTAGAGTCACAAGTGGGTTGAACAATATTGGTATCGATAACAAGGGCAGTTGGTTCAGTTATGGTATATGTTTCTGTTAAAGGACCCGTATCTGGACAACCATTGGCATCCGTTATACTAATAGTATAGTCTCCAGGATCGTTTAAATTAGTTAAATCCTCATCAGTGGAAGTAAAACCATTAGGCCCAGTCCAGTTAATATTGTATGGTGATGTACCACCTGTAATGTTAATAGCAATTGCACCTGAGCTATCATTATTACACACCATTTGAGTTATGGTAGATTGAATTTGAATATTGTCATTAGGCCCACCAACAGTTATATTTTCAGCTGAACTACATCCCAAAGGATCTGTTACAAAAACAGCATAATTTCCAGGCTCTAAAGAGTTTAAATCTTCAGTAGCTGGGTTTATAAACCCAATTGGTCCGGTCCATGAAAAAGTATATGGAGGCCCATTTCCAACTACTGTTAGATCAATGGTTCCGTTGGAAACACCAAAGCATGCAATATTAGATGAAGAATAGGTAAGAGTTGGTCCATCACTATCTGAAACAGTAATGTTAGTAGAATCAGTACATCCGTTATCATCGGTCACTAAAACTTGATATATTCCAGATGAAAGACTATTAACAGCACTTGTAGTATTAGGCAGGCCAGTACCAGTTTGTGTATTTGACCAAGTATAATTGTAGGCTCCGGTTCCACCAGTTACATTTACAGATGCGGTACCGACAGAATTACCACAAGTTGAAGCAAGGGAACTTGTGGATAAAGAAAGTGCATTGGGAGAAATTAAATCAACGGTATTATTATATTCACAATTGTTATCATCAGTTACAGTAAAATCATAGCTTCCGGATGGTAAACTGTTTATGCTAATTCCATTTCCAATAACAATACCATTGCTTTCCCACTCGTATTGGTAAGGAGGAGATCCACCTGTTGGATTAAGAGTAATAATACCAGTGCTATCATCACTACACAATGGATTATCTTGGTTAATGGTAGCAAATAAAGTAATAGGTTGGTTAATGGCTAAATTTTGAAGTAGAGAAGAACAACCATTATCATCTGTCACGTTGACATCATAAGTTCCTGCAAACCAGTTTTCAAAATCTTCAGCAGTTTCATGTGCTGGATCTGGCGCAACAGTACCAGACCATAGATAATTATAAGGAGCAGTTCCTCCATTCACGGTAATAAAAATACTTCCATTAGATTCTCCAGCACAATCTACATCAATGATATTATCTAAGGTAATGGTGGGGTCTCCAGTGGTTACAACTTCAATCGTGTCAGTAGCAAAACAATTGCTATCATCATTTACAAAACCAATGTATTGACCAATGTCAAGGTTTGAAGTTAAGCTTGAAGAAGAAATTAATGTTCCAACTAAGTCAGTTAACTCATAAGTGTAGTCAGCAGCGACAGAACCACCATTTCCAACGATAGTAATAGAACCAGATGGTTGATCACAATCTGTTGGAGTAACAGATAATGTAATGCCGATGGAAGTAGGTTCAGTGACATCGATAGTTGTGGCGGGAATTATACAGCCATTATTATCAGTTCCAGTTATTTGGTAAGATCCAGCAATAAGAGCATTGATGTCTTCGTCAGTTGAAGTAAATCCATTTGGACCAGTCCAAGAATAGTTGTAGTCCGTTGTTCCACCAGAAACAGTTAAATCAATACTTCCAGAACTATCATCATTACAAGTTAAATTAATGACATTGGACGAGATAGTAAAATCATTTGGTTCGAAAACCGTGTACGTTTGTCCAGAAACACAACCCAGGTTATCTGTAACAGTGATAGAATATGTTCCTGCGTTTACATTTTGTAGATCTTCACCATTAGTTGGAGAGCCCGAAGTTACGGTTTGCCAAGCAAAAACAGGAGGGTTATTGACTGTTGTTACCGTTAAAAATATATTTCCATCTACCCCGTTGAAACAACTAACAGAATCAATTTGATCCAATGTGATAGTAGGTCCTGTAGGATTGTTTATGCATGCTATATCAGAAAATAAACATCCATTGTCATCTGTTACATCAATATTGTAACATCCGGCAGGTTGACTTGTTATTGTAGTTGAAGCACCAACTTGCAAACCTGAATTATTCGTCCAAACATATGTATAATCATTAGCAACAGTACCACCGTTAACAGTCACAGAAGCAGTACCATCGTTAAGACCACAACCTACTACATTTCCTGTTGTAGAGCCTGTCATTTGAGTGGGTTCGTTTAGGGTATAGGTTTGTGAAGTAGAGCATCCAGCATCATCATAAACGGTCACAGTAAAATCACCCCCATCTAAAGATGAAAGATCTTCACTATCATCGTTATCTCCAATGCCGTCAATATCCCAATCATAAGTATAATTTCCACTTAAACCGATATTACCACCGCTAACGAATAAATCAATAGCCCCGTCACCATCACCAAAACAAGTAGGATCAGTAGAAACATTATTTATAGTTAAAGACTGGGCTTCATTAATATCAATCACTTCCTGTAAAATACATCCAGCGCCATCAGTTAAAGTGGCAATATATTGACCTGCTCCAAGGCCTGAAATAGTTGTGTTATTCCCACCGGGGTCTGTAAAACCTACGGGACCAGTCCATGTTAACTGCCCAGGAGGAGGAGATACCGTAATAATAACTGTTATAAAACCATCGTTATCTCCCGAACAAGACTCGTGTTTAATAGAATCTATCGTCAAGGTTGATGCTGATAAGTCATTTATGATTATGGTAGCAGAATCGATACAGTTTAAGTCGTCATTAATAAAAATTTGATAAGTCCCCGAACCAACAGCAGAAATACTTGAACTAGTAGAGATTACGGATCCCGTATTATCTTCCCAACTATATATATAATCAGTTGCAACTACACCTCCAGTTATAACTACTGATGCATCACCATTATTAAGCCCACAAGCTGCATCTGTTGAAGAAGGGGTTATAATAAGCGCATTGTTTTCAGTTACATCAAAAGCAGTAGAGTCTGTACAACCATCATCATCAGTAACTACAATGGAATATAAATCGGCAATTAAATTGCTAATATTACCGTTTGTCGAAGTAAATCCAGTGTTTATGCCCACCCAGCTATAATTGTAATCAAGAGCTACGACACCTCCAGTTACAATTAAGTTGATAGCTCCACTGCTATCTCCATTACAATTAATATTGGTTATGGTTTCGGCAATATTTAGTGCAGCTGACTCTGTAATTATAAAACACGTATCCAGCTGGCATAAAGGCTGGTTTTGATCAATGATAGAGAGACAATAAGTGCCAGCATTTAATGAAAATTGATCTTCGAAGTCATCATTATCTCCAACACCATCATTATCCCAGTCAAATAAAAATGTTCCTGAACCACCAATCGAAGTTAAGTCCAAACTACCATCTCCAGCGCCATTACAAGAAATATTAGCAACAAGGGCGGATGTAGTAATTTCAGTTGGTTCGTCAATGGTAACAGTGGCGCTGTCTTCACATCCATTATCATCAGTAATATTTATTTGATAAGTACCAGCAACAAGCCCAGTAGCCATAGCCGTATTTTGATTGGCAGGATCATTCCAAGAATATTGGTAATCAGTAGCAATAGTTCCCCCAATAGCAGAACTAGTAGCACTACCTTCATTACCTCCAAAACAAGTTACATCGCTGTTTTTAACAGCCGAAGCGTCTAATTCATTAGGCTCAGTAATAACAACAGTTTCAACATGTTGACAAGGAGCCAATGCATTAACTCCAAAAAGGTAAACCTTAATATTATCTATTCCCCAACTCTCATCACCAGAACCTTGCAAGCCAAATCCAGAAAAATTTATATTAGCCGTATTAGCAGAGTGTAACCCTACATGATTTAATAAATATTTTGAAAAACGAGGATTCCCATTACTTCCATCACCACCAGCTAAACTAGAACTACCACCAGGGTTATTTATGACGTTAGACGCATCATATTCATCGGGGTATGATTGATCAATACCTTGCTGAGTAGAAAAAGTAGTGTGAAGTATAGTGTCATTATCAAGAGCTAAAGTCCAAAGGTCTGGCCCCCATTGTGTATTGTTACCATCTAATGTGTTGATAGCATAAAAATCAAAAACTATTCTTATTGAATCATGGGCTGGTAAAGCAGACAAGCTTAAAGTTAGCCCATCATTATTGGCAAAATTTCCAGAAACGGTTTCGCTTCTAAAAACAAAAGTTGAATTATCATCCCACTCAGCCCCAATAGCGGCATTAAAATCTTCATTATAGTTGAGGTTCCAGCTTTTAGCCCCATTGTCCGTAATGGTACAGGTATATGTTCCAGCTGATAGTCCAGTAGCAGTAGGTGTAGTTTGAGCAGCAGGGTCATCCCACAGATAAGTGTAAGGGTTGGTTCCACCAGAGGGAGTCACCGTAGCTTGTCCATCACTGAGCCCAAAACAAGATACTTGAGCATCGATAGTATGTGTAGCAGTAAGCGCATTGGGTTGGGTAATATCAATAGTACTATCAGCAGAACAACCATTATCGTCTGTGATGGTAATGGTGTAAGTGCCAGCAGCAAGATTAGTGGAAGTAGCGGTAGCTTGAGCAGCAGGATCGTCCCATAGGTAAGTATAATCTGCCGCAACAGTGCCACCAACTCCAATTGAGGTAGCAGAGCCGTCAGAAAGTCCATTACATGAGACATGGTTAACAAGAAGCGGAATAGCATAAAGTTGGTCTGGTTCAGAGATGGTAACATTATCGGTGGTGTTACAACCATTATCATCCGTTACAGTAACAGTGTAGGAACCGGCAGCTAAGTTAGTAGCAGATGCGGTGTTTTGTGCACTTGGGTCATCCCACAAATAAATGTAGTCAGCCGCAACAGTACCACCGTTGGCGACAACAGTAACCCCACCGTCTGCAATACCGTTACATGAGGCATTACTATCAATAGTAATATTAGTGGTAATTGCGTTTGGCTCTAAGATCAAGAAAATAGTGTCCTTATTACATCCCAGAATATCAACAACAGAGATGGTATAGTTACCACCATTTAAATTAGCAAGGTTAGCGGCATTAGCTCCAGGATCAATAAAAGTAGGGTCTGTTGAATTCCAAGACCATGTTAAAGGGTTGTTTCCACCTGCAACAGTTACATTAATAGTACCATTAGCATCACCATTACAATTTACATTGTTTACCGTACCAGAAATGTCGATAGAGTCGGCTTGACTGATAGTGAATGAGGTATCTTTAGTACACCCTAGATTATCGGTTATAGTAACAAAATAGTTTCCGATGTCTAAAAGGTTAATATCTTCGTCAGTAGAGGTAAAACCGTTAGATGAAGTCCAAGACCAGGAGTAAGGGTTATTGCCATTACTAGTAGATAAATCGATACTACCGTCAGCGAAACCAAAACAAGAGACATCATTTGGAACACCATTTGCGTAAATAGGAGCAGGAGTAGATAAGATAAAGGTAGTATCGTGGATACACCCGTTATCATCTACAATATTAAGTTGATAAGTACCAGAGTCAAGATTAATAAGGTTGTCGGTGTTTGGATCTATGAAACCTGGCGGTCCAGACCAAGTTGTATTCAAAGTACCAGTACCACCGGAGAGATTTAGAGTAATAGCACCATCTGAAAGACCAGAACAAGAGACATTTGTAGTGGTTCCTGCGGAAATGATGGTGTCAGGTTCAACCACTAAAAAAGCCGTATCCTTATTACATCCCAGAATATCAACAACAGAGATGGTATAGTTACCACCATTTAAATTAGCAAGGTTAGCGGCATTAGCTCCAGGATCAATAAAAGTAGGGTCTGTTGAATTCCAAGACCATGTTAAAGGGTTGTTTCCACCTGCAACAGTTACATTAATAGTACCATTAGCATCACCATTACAATTTACATTGTTTACCGTACCAGAAATGTCGATAGAGTCGGCTTGACTGATAGTGAATGAGGTATCTTTAGTACACCCTAGATTATCGGTTATAGTAACAAAATAGTTTCCGATGTCTAAAAGGTTAATATCTTCGTCAGTAGAGGTAAAACCGTTAGATGAAGTCCAAGACCAGGAGTAAGGGTTATTGCCATTACTAGTAGATAAATCGATACTACCGTCAGCGAAACCAAAACAAGAGACATCATTTGGAACACCATTTGCGTAAATAGGAGCAGGAGTAGATAAGATAAAGGTAGTATCGTGGATACACCCGTTATCATCTACAATATTAAGTTGATAAGTACCAGAGTCAAGATTAATAAGGTTGTCGGTGTTTGGATCTATGAAACCTGGCGGTCCAGACCAAGTTGTATTTAAACTTCCTGTTCCACCAGAAAGATTTAGAGTAATAGCACCATCTGAAAGACCAGAACAAGAGACATCAGATACACTACCTCCTGATATAATACCGTTAGGTTCATTAATGACATAGGTTGCAGAATCTTGACACCCATTATCATCGGTAATAACTACCTTGTATGTACCTCCACTTAAACCCGTTTGGTCTTCATCACCTGGAATTATTCCACTTCCAGGGATTAAGGTAGTCCATGAAGGGTTTAATGTTCCGTTCCCCCCAGATGTATTAATTGAAATACTACCATTTCCATCGCCATTACATAGAATATCTGTAGGATTTCCACTAATTTGAATATCTCCTGGAGAAGATAAAATAGGCATTAAAAGCTCATGTGTACAATTGTTATCATCTGTTACAACAACATAATATGCAGAATCAGGACAAAGCGTACTATTTGTTAATGCATCTACACCAGTGTAAACCCCAGAACCTATAATGCTGCCGCCATACCATTCATAACTAACATAAGTGCCAGAACCACCGGAAACATTTATGGTAATTTCTCCATCACATAAATAAGAGCATGATGCGTCAGTAGTACTTGATATACCGATAGAAACGGGAGTAACATCAACAGTATTAAAAGTAGTGTCAAAAGGACAATCTTTAGAATCTTCTAAGTGAAGGGTATACGTGGTGTTTTCACATAAACCATTTACAATATTTGATGTGCCTAATCCGCCAGAGGATGGAATATCATCCCATAAATATTCGAATGGTCCACCATTTCCACCAACAGGAGTGGCTTCAGCAATTCCGTTACAATCTCCTTCACACAAGGCGTCTGTTAGGTTGATCGTTCCATAAAAAACAGGTGGTTCAACTATGGTATTTTCAGTTTCAGTTTTGGTACACCCATTTACATCGGTTACAGTAAAAGATTGAATACCTGAACATAAATTCTCCACTTTAAGAAAACGAACGCCATTCGGATTAATAAGTGTATCAAGACCAATAACAGGCATCTCATATCTTAAAAATCCAGATGTGTTGCCACCAGTTGAATTAATAAATACACTCCCATCACAACTATCTTTACATGAGGGCGGAGAGGGTCCCAAAAAACTTGCTGTTAAACCTTGCGCTCCAGAAATGGTTTCAAAACCGGAGCATTCTCCATAAAGAATACCTGGAATATAAACAACTGCAGAATCAAGAACAGTTACGTCATAATCACCTTGACATAAATTGTTAAAAATATTTGATGCTTGAAAATCATTAGATGTTGGCCCTGGATAGTAAGTCCCTGTATTTTGATGAAATAGTTGATATCCATAAACAGAACCACCTGTCATAGTTATGGTTATTTCTCCATCACAAACTCCTGCACAGGAAACATCATTTCCATTGTAATCAGATGTTACTGTTGTAGTTGGAATTTCACTTCCTGTACACTGTGCATTAATAAGATTTTGTTCATTAAAACAAAAAACAGTTAGGACAAAAAATAATAAACCAATTCTATGTAAATACTTATTTAATGGCACCTTTATTCTTAATTAAGTTTTCCTCATACGCAAAATCATGAAATTGGTTCCCATATTTTGTTGAAAAGTAACAATCATTGTTGAAAATATATAAAAAGACGTAATTAAGGAAGTAAAAGTTGTCTAAATAACCTAATAAAATGATGAATGTATAAAAAGTAATGGTTAACTAGTAAAACAAAGGACATGATGAAGGGCCTTTAATTCGATTAGGACAATTTTTATAACTGATTATTAATTCATGGGTATTAGAGCCTATTTGTTGTATTTTGGATGTGGTTATATCATAGGCATAATATAAATTAATATGGTCTAAAATATTGACATGAAAAAGAGCTGAGAATGCATCCATATTTCGATAAGAAACACCAAAGTTTAATAGATTTTTATATTCAAAATTTAGATTTATATCTGAAGCAGGTATACTGCTTCCAACATATTTTAACAGCAAACTGGGAATGAAATTCAATTTCTTTCCATAGAATCGTTTTCCAGCCATTAAAAAATGATGCATATGGAGCTTTGATCCTTCGCTAAGAATTAGATTCTCCCAATTGTTCATTATCATGTTTTTTAAGCTATAACCTGCAAACCAGTTATCATTTTCTAAAAAACATCCCAATCCTCCATCAGGTGCCAAAACAATTTTTCTAGACCCATCGATAATTGGATCATTATTTTGAAAAAGAGTAACACTTCCAGCATCTAATCCTAACTGCTGAAGTCCAGCACTTACTCCAAACGCAAAAGTTAATTTAGGCTTAATCATAAATGAATAGGAGTATGATAAACTAAATGAAGTTTTATTTAATGAACCAAATGACTCATCTTGAAAATATCCCCCTAATCCAATATGAGAATCAGAAAAGAGTTGAGAAGGATTAATCAACGAAGTTGAAAAACTTAGAAAAGTAGATCTTGGAGCGCCTTCAACCCCTAGCCATTGATTTCGATGACCTGACTTCAGCTCTAAACAATCTTGCCCCCCAACTATTGCTGGATTATAAAAAATAGCATTAGCTACAAAATTGCTAAATTGTGATTCTTGTTGCGCTCTAACATCAATTTTATAAACGGAAGTAATGAAAAAAGATAGTATGATAGAGTACATTATTTTTTTCATTTCTAACGTATTAAGTTAATGTATCCACTATATGTTGAATTTCCAATATTTGATCCTGTTTCAATAACATAGTAATAAACTCCAGAAGGAAGTTCATTACCATTGTGAGTACCATCCCATTGTTTGTTTTCTGGATAACCTATATTGTAATACAAGCGTTGCCCCCAGCGACTAAAAATACTTACTTTACAAAGCGGATAGCTTTCTATTTTACGAATCTCCCATTTATCATTAAACCCATCACCATTTGGTGTAATAGTATTATATATGCCTAGCGGTTCTTGCACATAGACCATCACCTGATCTGAGTATGTGCACCCAATATCTTGGGTAATTGTTAATTCAAAGAGGGTGCTAATATCTAGAAAAACAAAAGGATTAAAAATGGTTGTATTAGTGATGTTATTGTTGGGTTGCCATGAAGGTATACCATTACCTGATCCAGCAAGTGGAGTGTCAGTGTTTGGAGCGGTAAAAATATCTTGCCCCGCATCAACTAAAGGATCTATCGCATTTCCGTATGCAACCACTTCAAATTCACAAAATGCGGGTAAAACAGAACTATCATTAGGATTTGTTCCACCATCAATAACTAACAGGTATTCTTTATCAGGAAGCAGGTTAATTAGATTAAATGTAATCACATTTTCATCATTTAGACAATCAGAAATAAAATGATAAGAAGTATGAATACAGTTGGTATCTGCACTTATAATAACCGCTTCTAGTTTATTGTAATAAATGTTATTCGTATCACCATTACAATATATATTTTTTATCTTGACTGTTCCACTACCACCTCTTTCATTGGTAATGAAATTAAACCAAATCGAATTATTGAGTTCAAAACATCCATTCTCGTCAACCCAATCACTGCATAGATCGCAATTTTGAATAGTTGCATTGTAATTTGAACCCTTAGTCCATTCATTATAACACAAGGGAATAGGGTTATTGCAATCATCATTGGATGGATTTTGCCCATATACAGAACAAAAAAGTACAAAAACAAAGATTAAAAAGAGAAAGAAATGTTTTGGATGCATTATTTTAGTAAATGTTCTGTAAATGAATTTTTTAATACTTTCTACTAAACTAGGAAAAAATACATTGGCACGATATATGTTATATTTTGATAAAATGAAAACATGAAAATTAAAAGTTACATTTTATTTTTTTTAGGCCTTTTGATTCAAAGTACGACTTTTTCACAGTTTGTGAACTACATTGATGATACAGGTTGGAATATAGGACTTAATACAGGAGGAACCTGGCAAGAGAAGGAATTGGTCATGATAGATAATGACACCAATTATGCGCAGCCTTTTGCACAATTAAGTGGTGGATTTACATTTGGAAAGACTATTGCCTATTTCCCGAATAATCGATTTTTCGCATTGGATTTAAGATTTAGGTATTTGAGAGGAATTAACTATGGTTGGGCAACAAAAACTAGTATAGTTGATTCGATTAACTCAAGTTTTCAAAATTACATTTCTGCCGAAGTTTTTAGAAATTATAGAATGGATTTAAACGAATTTACATTTGAAGGGGTTCTTTCACTACATAAATTAAGAGAACAAACAGGGGTTTTATTATATGGATTTGGAGGTCTTGGTGTAGTAGATTATCGGGTGAAAGCGGACTATTTAAATGGTCAAATCCCATATAACTATCCAAATTGGAGCCTCGATAATAACCGTAGATCAGCAAGAGAAATAAGACGAGAAAGTGACATGGAGTTTGAAACGGTTCTGATGACAAATCAACTGAAATTCATGCCTTCCTTAGGATTGGGCATAGGTTATCAAATAACCCCTTCATTTTCTGTAGGTCTAGAGCATAAGATTACTTATGCTTTGAGCAGAGAAATTAATGGGTTTAATTATGACAACACCAATGATAAATATCATTACACGGCCTTTAGAATTAATTTTGATATTCTTAGAAATAGAGGAGGGCACCAATCAAATATTGAAGAAGATGTTGTACAGGAAGAAGAAACCGTAAATTGTAATTCATGTCCATCATCTACTAACACAAATACGGGAACTGTCAATACAATAAATCAAAACACAGATGATATTTCTTATTCGAATTCCGGAACACCACCAACAGTTAATATTGTAAACCCATCTCATCAAAACTTAGAAGTACATGGTAGTTTATTTCACTTGCAAGCCAGAATATATCATGTCAATAATAAATCTCAAATAACTCTCAATCACAACGGTGTTTTTATCAATAGAGATGATTATCAGTATGATGGAAACCAAAGGCGTTTAATGTATAACGTTGAATTACATCCAGGAGCCAATGTGTTTGAGATTAATGCTGTTAATAATTATGGCTCCGATCAAGATGAGACCATCATCATTTATAAAAGACGAATTACTGGATCGCCACCTGTTATTGATATAACACATCCTTTTAATTCGAGAACAGAAACCCAAAATCAAGATCAAAATATTACTTCATTCGTATTAAATGTTAGTCAAAAATCAGACATTGAATTTTTTATAAATGGTAGACCAAACAATTCTTTTTTATTTAATCCATCAACTAAGATCTTTTCAGCACGTAGGATATTAAACGAAGGATTAAATAAGTTTGTAATTAAAGCGAAAAATGATTTCGGAAGAGATAGCTCCTCAATTGAGATTACGTACAAGGTTCCAATTCCACCTGTAGTTGATTTTACCGCCCCTCATCTTGATACCCTATTCACACAAGATCAGATTTATAATGTAAAGGCACAAACTAATATTAATACTATTCAACAGATAAAAAAAGTAACTGTAAATAGTTTGTCAGTTCCATTTGATTTTATCCCTAGTCTTAGAGAAATTCAATTTAAAGCATTGCTACATAATGGAGAAAATTATGTTTATGTACAGGTGGAGAATGAAATAGGATCAGATGATGATAGAGCAGTTATTGTTCACGAAGATAGATCTAACCAACTTCCACCAGATGTAAACATAACAGACCCAACATCAGATCCCTTTATTAGTCAACATCAAAATATAAATGCTAAGGCGATGTTGCTAAGAGTAAACAATAAATCTGATATAGTAGTTAAATTAAATAATAAAAATATTACTCATTTTTCATTTGACCCTGTGACAAAAATACTAGATGTTAATCTCAATTTATCCCCTGGAAAAAACAACTTATTAGTTAAAGGAAAAAATAATTTCGGATCAGATCAAGATATTACTAGTATTGAGTTTCAACAAGCACAACTGTTATCACCTCCAATTATTGATATTACTTATCCTCTAGAAAACCCCTTTTCAACATCAAACAATCTCTTATCGATAAATGGAACAATTAAACATGTTGATAAATATGAAAATGCAACCGCATATTTAAATAATATCGCTTCTCGACAGTTTTTATTCAATCCAATGTCTCAAAACTTTCAATGTCAAGTTCAGTTATCACCGGGAATAAATACATTTAATATTCAAGCATACAACAGCACAGGAACGGCACAAAAAACAATTTCTATTCACTATACCCCAGTGGAATGTAATAATCCAGCTATTCAATTAATATCACCAACTACAAATACGGTGAATACAACGAATAACAAAGTTTCAATTATGGCTAAAATATTACATACCCAAACTATCCGATTTAAAGAAAATGGTATGGATATTCAGGGTTATAATTTCGATGTAAATACGGGTGATTTTGTATCCATGTTTAACTTAAAACCGGGAACACACACATATGAAATTGTTGCGTTTAATACATGTGGAGTAGTTACCGAAACTATAACCTATAATTTTGGCAATACATCTACATGCCAAGACCCAGTTTTAAATTGGGTGAGCCCAATGCTAAAAAGAAATAAAGCTATTATAAACTCAGCGCAACAATTAGTTTCTTTTAACATCAAAGAAGTTTCTTTGAAAAACCAAGTACAGATTACTTTAAATGGAGTGCCTCAGTCGTTTTCTTTTGACGCTCAAACAGGCGATGTGAGTACATTAATGAATTGCAAACCAGGAATTAATGACTTCAAAATTACAGCAAACAATAGATGTAATCAGGTTATTTTCTCAGGTCAACTAGAGTATTTACAAGTTATTAGCAAGCCTGAAATAATTCTTTCGTCACATAAAAATAGTTTTAGTGAAACTACATTAAATACGGCTAAAATAATAGGTGTCGTTCAAAATGTTTCAAATAAAAATGATATCAACGTATTAGTAGATGGAAATGGAGTACCATTTTATTTTGATCATGTAAATAAAAAGATAATGGTGGATATTACTCTCAAGAATGGCGTAAATGAATTAGAAATTCAAGCTTCAAATTCAGCAGGAGGTGTGAGTAAAATGTTAGAAATTGTAAAAAAGGGAGATAAGCCAGTTATTAATATCAGAAAATATGGTGGATATTCAACAAATAAAAGACCTATTTACAGAACTACTCCAACAGTGTTTATTGATGGATATGTAAATCACTACGATAATACATCTGTTTTTGAGTATTCTACTTCTCCTTCTGATTTGGCGAATTTAAAATTTAATAGCAGTAGCGGAACTGTAGTGGGAAAAATAAACCTACCTAAAAATGAAATGGTTTTACTTGAGCTTACCATTTCTAATAATTATGGAACGACTACAAAAAACATTTATTTCTATTATGAGCATTATGATGATGATACGGAACAGGAGCCGATTTATCAGCAAAAATCATCTGATTCTAACAATGCTAACAAAACTAACGCTAGCTCTGATAATGACGTGGAGGAAGAAGAACCAAATACCCAATTCAAACCAATAAATATTTTTAAAGAAGATAATAAAGAAAATGACAATTCTGACACCTACAAGGAAGAAGGAAAAAATAACAATTCTACAGATCTTCTAAGGTCAAGCAAACGATCAACGTCTGTTAAAAAAACAACATCGGTAAAAACATCTACAAGAAACACATCTAATGTAAAAAAGAGTGGTGGTAGATAAAAGTGAAGATTAGTTCCCTCTTTTTCTGCTAATATCAATGGCAGAATAAATAGCGTTTCTAAATGAAGTTTCGTCAGCAGTTCCTTTGCCAGCAATATCATATGCTGTTCCATGGTCAGGAGAAGTTCTTACAATAGGTAGACCAGCAGTAAAATTCACTCCTTGATTTTGACTTAAAATTTTAAAAGGAGCTAAACCTTGATCATGATACATAGCCAAAATGCCATCAAATTCAGCATACCCATTATTAGCAAAAAAACCGTCAGTTGGAAAAGGCCCAAAAATAAGTATTCCATTTTTTTTAAGAATTGCTATTGCTGGATTAATAATGACATTTTCTTCTTGGCCAATTAATCCATTATCCCCGCAGTGTGGATTTAACCCAAGTAAGGCTATTTTCGGTTTTATAATTCCAAAATCTTTTATTAATGTTTGATGGAATAATTCAGCCTTTTTAAGAATAAGTTCTGTTGTGATAGATCCTGAAATTTCTGATAATGGTAGATGATTGGTAACAAGAGCAACTCTTAAATTATGATGAATCATCAGCATAAGTGAGGTATTGGTATTGGAAAGACTAGTGAAATATTCCGTGTGTCCTTTAAAATTAAATTCATTATTCTGAATATTACTTTTATTAATAGGAGCAGTTATAATAGCATCCAGCCCTCCATTTACCATTTCGTTGGTAGCGATTTTCAATGACTGATAAGAGACTTCACCTGCAATTCTACAAAATTTACCGGGTTCAACGTTATGTTCTAAAGGTAAGCTATGAATATTAAAATGACCTTCTTTACACTTTTTAAGGCTGTTTATTTCATTAACAAGAATATCAAAGCCTAATAGTTCTAGATAATAATCTATGGTATTTTTAGAAGAAAATATTACTGGTGTAACCTCTTCAAATAACCGCACATCTTTAAAACTCTTTAAAATAATTTCAGGCCCGATTCCATTGGGGTCTCCTATGGTGATTCCAATTCTTGTACGTTTTTTCATGTGCACAAATAAGAATCAAATATATTGTGTTGTTATAAATAATGAACTATACATAAACGTTCTTTAATATTGATTTCAGTATTTTTGTATTCAAATGTTTAAAAAAATATTTCTCATTAATCTATTTATTCCCTTGTTTTTACATGCGTCACACAACAGGGGTGGAGAAATAACATACGAACACATAGGGGGATTAACGTACAAAATTACTATTAAAACATGTACAGATCCCGGTCTTGGTAGTAATCAAAACCCAGATAGAGAAGAATTAATTATTGACTTTGATCTAGGAACTACTTATGCCGTTTCAGACACCTTCCAACGTACATCACAGCTTTTATCTGGGCAGTATAAAGAAAATGAATATACGGGCATGCACACCTTTTCATCTCCTGGCATACACACACTAACAGTTGAAGACCCTAATCGAAATGCAGGCATTATTAATATAAATTCAAGCGATCAAATTGTTTTTGCCTTAAAAAGCGTAATTAATATTTCAGCCTTTTTAGGACCGAACAGTTCTATTCAATTTGATGAATGTCCATGCCCAGAAATAGCATGTGTTAATAAACCATATGTTTATAATCCCATGGGTTATGATCCTGATGGCGATTCATTATCGTACTCTTTGGTGAATCCATTAGGCCAGGGTGCAATGCCCTTGTCAAATACAGTATATACAATTCCAAATTTAATCCCTCAAAACGCAGGTTCTTCTTTTGGAATAGACCCAATATCAGGCACTGTCTCTTGGACTAACCCACAAATGCAGGGAGAATACAATTTTACCATTAAAATTACCGAATGGAGAAATGGGTTTGAAATTGGTGAAGTTATTCGTGATGTTCAGTTAACGGTGACAGCTCAATGTCCAAATAACCCACCATCAATTGCAGCAATTCCCGATCAATGCGTAAAAGTTGATGATACATTAAATTATGTAATTAATGGAACAGACCCTAATCAAGATTTTTTATCTATTTCATCTAGTGGCCTTCCTTTTAATTTAGCTAACAATTCAGCAACTTTTGCTTTTGTAAATGGAAATGGATATGCAAATGGCGTTGTAAACTGGAAAACAACTTGTAACCACATACGACAAGCCCCTTATATTATCCACATTCAGTTAACAGATAATGGTAATCCTGTTTTATCAGATTTTAAATCATTTAATATTAAGGTTAGACCACCTGAGTTGGAGGGATTAATAATAAATGCTGTTGGCAACGCTGTCAACTTAACATGGAATAAACCATTTTGTAATAACGTAACAGGATATAGAATTTATCGAAAAACAGGTACAGTAAATCCATCTTCAAATTGTTGTGATAATACTGGAATATCTAATAATTTAGGCATGACTTTAATTTACCAAACTTCAAACCTCAACGACACCGTATTTATTGATAACAATAATCTGAACATAGATGAAAAGTATTGTTATGTAGTCTCAGCCATGTATGATTATGATCAGGTTGAAAGTTGCCCCACAGATACCGTATGTGTTGTTATAAAGAATGAGATACCAATAATAAATAATGTAAGTGTTGTTAAAACCGGAGTCTCAACTGGTATTGATTCTATTGTTTGGTATCATCCATTTGATTTAGACACTAGTGTTTATTTGCCTCCCTATCATTATAGAATAAGAAATGATTTAGGTCAATTGATTTACCAGAGCCCTTCATCATTCATATTACAAAACTTAGACACTTCTTATAATTTCATAACGAATACTACCGATACAAACAGACTTTATACCGTTGAAATATATTATAACGCAAATGGAATGGATACATTACTTGGTCAAACTGAACCTGCCAGTAGCGTACACCTTTATACTGTACCTAATGATAATCAAATTGAACTTTTTTGGAGTTATGACGTTCCTTGGAATAATGTTGATTTTCATATATATCGTTCTGATAGTATAAACGGGTCTTATACTCTATTAGACTCATCTTCAACTAACTACTATTTAGATTCTGGTCTTATTAATCAAAAGGAATATTGTTATTTCATCCAAAGTGTAGGCTCACCATCTTACGCTTCGTTAACCAGTCCTATAATTAATTTATCTCAGAGGGTTTGTGACATCCCCTTTGATTTCACACCACCTTTACCACCAGACATATCAACTAATTTAGATAGTGGTTCTATAATTAATATTAATGAAAATATAGTCTATCAAAGTCAAGAAAATTGTGAATTAGGGTTCAATACGTTTAGTTGGACTAATCCAAATAATTTTGGATCAGATGATGCGGTATCTTATCAATTGTATTTTCAACCATTTTTAGATAGTTCGTTCCGATTAATAGAGACCTTTAATAATATTTTTGACACAAATTACCAGCACCACTATATTTATAATGGTCAAGTTTCGGTAGCCGGTTGTTATTACATTACATCACTTGATTCTGTTCCATACAGTAATGAAAGCAACCCTAGTGATACTATTTGCTTTGACAATTGCCCTTTATTTGATTTGCCTAATATTTTTACACCGAACAATGACGGGAACAATGATGCTTTCCAAGCATTATTTCCCATAAGATACGTGAGCGGCATAGACCTTCATCTTTTTAACAGATGGGGTGATCCAGTATTTAAAACTAAATCACCTTCTTTTAAATGGGATGGTGTTCATCAAGGAAGTCAACTCCCATTGCCATCAGGAATTTATTATTACACTTGTATTGTAGAAACATTGAGATTACAAGGAATAGTTAATAAAAATTTGAATGGATTTACACATTTAGTAAGAGATTTTAACAATCAAGATTAATGTTTACTGGAATTATTGAAGAAATAGGTGAAGTTATTGATGTTATTAAAGAAAATCAAAACACTCATTTTGTGATTAGATCAGTTATTTCTAAGGAATTAAAGATTGACCAAAGTATATCACATAATGGAGTTTGTTTAACAGTTGTTGAACAAAACCAAGATTGGCACAAAGTAACAGCTATTTCAGAGACGCTAACGATTACCAATTTAAATACCCTGATAAAAGGAGATATAGTTAATTTAGAAAGATGTCTGAAGGTGGGAGATAGATTAGACGGTCACATGGTACAAGGTCATGTTGATTCAACAGCTGAATGCATTCAAGTTACTGAAGAAAAAGGCAGTTGGAGATACCTTTTTCAAGGAAATAAAGATGTTGACAAACTAGTGGTTCATAAAGGATCAATCTGTATCAATGGAGTAAGTTTAACCGTAACAAAAACACTAAATCAACAAATTGAAGTTGCCATTATCCCTTACACCTATAAACATACCAATTTCAATAAAATACTTGTAGGAGACTTAGTGAATATAGAGTTCGATATATTGGGAAAATATATCTTAAAAAGTTCAGGAAAGTTATAGCGCGGCAAAAACAGTTATATCCACATCTGGCCAGAGTTTATTTACTCCATCAGGTCCGGTGTGTTGCTCGAGGCAAACTTCATTTAGTGCATTTAATGCAGCTTGTGCGCCCCAGTCAAACACATTAATGGAGGTCTTTAAATAAAATTCAAAAGTATTTTCATCAAGTTCCCAAGAAAACTCTTTTTCTACTTCTTGATCGTTCATTTTTAATAATAAAATGCCATTTCCATTTTTATTTATGCTAGAAATAGTACCAGTAATAAACTGTGTATTAACCATCGTATTGAAAAACGAAGTGATAATTTTATAGTCTCTTGATTTATCCCCTGTAGAAGTGGTTGATGTAGGTATTTTAAAAGATGTTCCTGTAACCGCTTCATATAAATTAGTGCTGGCATTAAATCCAGTTATTTCAATAGAGTCACTATTAAATTTTCCCCCAACCTGAGCTTTGCTAGCGTGTTTAAATGCAGTCCATTTCACCATAACTTCTCCAAGGTTATACTCATGTTCTTTCTTTTCTTCTACTTTTTTTGATATTGTAGGAAGGGTCTCATTGGTCGATGTCTTACCGTTTGAACAGGAAAATAAACAACAAGGAATTAAGACAATTAAGATTAATTTTTTCATAAATCAAATTTAATGAGTACACTGTTTTTTTCTACGGTTTGTTTAGTTTCAACTAAAATTTCTTTGATTACACCATCAACAGGGGAACATAGTACGTTTTCCATTTTCATGGCTTCAAGGATTAATAATGGCTCGTCTTTTTTAACCGTTTTTCCAACTTCAGTTTGAAGCTCTAGAATAAGACCAGGCATAGGAGAAACTAGTTTATCAATTTTTTGATCACTATTGGTGTATTTACTAATTTTTGATAAAGCTTCACTGTAATGCTGTTTTTTTTCGAGTGAAATTAGTGTTCCATTGACTTTTATAAAATAATTGTTTTCTAGAGGATATTTTTTTAAAAGTTTACAGTGGTATTTGTTATTTCCAATCCTCAAATTAACACTATTGTTTTCTATATCTATTTTTTCTATTTCCATTTTAGAAATGGCATCCTGAGATAATTCTAAATGAGTTGTTTTATTGTAAACAGCTTTTATCATTACATTTAATTTATTGTAAAATTACAATATTAATTTGCAATATATTCTATTGATTTTGTCAGGAATCTACGTACATATCCCATTTTGTAGAAAAGCATGTCATTATTGTGATTTTCATTTCACAACCAACATGACAAACACATCTGAGATGTCAGATGCTATTTGCAATGAAATTGACATTAGGAAAAATGAATTCCCAAAAAAAATAAATAGCCTTTATTTTGGTGGAGGAACACCCTCTGTATTAGAAGTTTCACAAATTGAAAAGATAATATACCAAATAAGTAAATACACTAAAAGATCAAAACAGATTGAAATTACACTTGAAATTAATCCTGAAGATGTAACTGAATTGTTGCTATTGGGTTACAAAGACATTGGAATAAATAGGCTTAGTATAGGTGTACAGTCTTTAAATACCGATATTCTTAACTGGATGAATCGGAGTCATGATGAGCAAAAAGCTATTCAATCAATACTATTGGCAAAGAAATTGGGATTTAACAACATTAGTGTTGATTTTATATATGGAGTACCCGATTTTTTTAATCGAGACATAAAAGGAGAACTCTTTTCACTTTTAAAAACGAAACCATCTCACATTTCATGTTATCATTTCACTATTGAAGACAAAACCTATTTTGGTAAGCTAAAAAAACAAAATAAATTAAAAGAAATTAGAGATATTGACAGCGAAAAAGAGTTTCACATAATTACTAAATTATTACAAGATCATAAATTTATTCATTATGAGATTTCTAACTTTTCATTAGACGGTAAATCATCAATACACAATAGAAATTATTGGAAGAAAAGTACTTACTTGGGATTTGGCCCATCTGCCCACTCATATCAGTATCCCTATAGATATTGGAATGTGTCAAGCAATGCTCAATATATTCAGCAATTATCTTCGCAAAATTTTAGTCAGCAAAAAGAAAAATTGTCGCTTATAGATCACTACAATGAAATTATTATGCTTGGTCTTAGAACAAATGAAGGTTTGAATTTGTCGGATGCCCTATCTTTATTAGATGAGGATAAAAAAAAGGAGATTACCACAAAGATTGATCGTTTTTTGAAGGAAGGAATACTTAATTTGAGGAACGATAATCTTGTAATGAATAAAGAAAAGTGGTTATTGTCTGAGCTTATATCAAGAGAATTATTTATTTTAAATTAATGGTTATAACATTTAAATTAGGCAATAAATCTGCTAAAGTAGATCTAAGTAAGCCGGTAGATATTTCATTAGAAACTAAAGAAAAAACGGGTTTTAAAGCTTGGTATTCTCACCCGATTACATCTAATGTAATTAAAGGAGATAATTTTATTGGAAGCGTAAAAGAAGGCGGATCGGTTAATTTTAAAGAAGTTATTATAAATCCGCACGCGAATATGACACACACCGAGTCAGTTGGTCACATAGCAAAAGATGATGTTCCCGTTAATATCGTATTGAATCGATTTCATTTTATTGCACAGCTCATAACAGTAAAGCCCACAGTTATGGATAATTCACCTAAAAAACCGATTGAGCAAGGAGATCTATGTGTTTTAAAATCGGAATTGGAAGGGAAAATAAATCCTCAAATCGAAGCATTAATTCTTAAAACACAAGTAAACTATGAGGATTTAAAAACCAAAAACTATGACGGAAGTAATTGGCCCTATTTACATCATGAAACGGCAGCATATATTAGAGAAAAGGGAATACGCCACCTTTTAATTGATCAACCCTCGATAGATAAAGAATTTGATGATGGACTATTGTTATCACATCGTGCTTTTTGGGATTATCCATCAAGTTTAGATCAAGTATCCACTATAACCGAATTTATAGGTGTTCCAAATGAACTTAAAGATGGATTGTACTTGCTAAATTTATCCTTAGCAAACTTAAAAAATGATGCTTCTCCTTCGAGACCGGTACTTTTCTCCATATTTTATTGAAATAAAATTTCATAAAACGCTTATAAAACGTATTTTTATTCCGAAATTTTCACAAAATGAAATTAGATATTATAGATTTAAAGATTTTAAGAGCCCTACAAGAGAACAGTAAAATTACCAATATTGAGCTTAGTAAAGCGGTGGGTCTTTCTGCAGCACCTACTCTTGGAAGAGTTCAAAAGTTAGAAAAGTTGGACATCATTTCTAGTTACCATGCCAAAGTTAATAATGGAAAATTAGGATTGGGATTTATGGCTCTTGTTCAGTTATCTCTTATCAGACAAAAGAGTACAGCAGTTGTGAATTTTATGGAAGCCATCAATAAAATTGATGAAGTTGTAGAGTGTCTTCAATTAACGGGTAATTTTGATTACCAACTACGCATTATTACGAAAGATATTCCCTCATTTGATATCGTATTGGAAGAAAAGCTAGGTCAAATTGAAGAAATTGGTCAAATGCAAACATCTGTTGTACTTTCAATAAAGAAAGACACACCAATTACGCCTTTAAATTACAAGTCGGAGATTAATTTAATAGATTAATTTTAAGGTAAATCCTATATTTCTTCCTGGGGCACTTATTCCTGATGCAAACCTCTTATAATGTATATCCAATATGTTATTACAGCTTATGGATAAGTCTAGATTGGAATTAATTTTCTTTGAAAAACGGGTATTAATGGTGTACCAAGATGGATAACCATCAATCGTAGCCTCTAATGGATTATCAACATTTCCAGGCCCAAAATCTCTTTGATTTTTTTCTCCATTAAACAGTGAAAAAATTGAAAAAGTATATTTGTCCGTTATCCAATTTATAAACACATTTCCTGTAATTGGTGGAATATGACCAACCGGCATCGAATTGTATGTTATTATTCCCCTGGTGTAGTTAAGCGCATATTTTACTTGTAAATGTTTTATTTTAAATTCAAGAGAATGGTTTATTCCGTATACTAAACCTTGGCTGGCATTTCTATTAGCTAGAATGGCATATTGTATGCCATTCCATTCTAAATGGGTTTGGCCATTTAGATAAAAGTTATCTTTAATTATCATATTATTTAGCCAAGTTCCAAAGCCATTACATTTAATTTTTAGATTATTTTCTTTACCGACTAAAAAAGTTTTAGATATCCCAAAAGAACCATTGTAAGCATATTCAGGAATTAGGTTGTTGTTAGGAACAGTAATGAAACCATCTTTATTAAATACCTTTCCAAAATCATCTACATTGGGACTTCTAAAGCCAGTGCAAATAGAAAAATTATATTTGGTATTACTATTTGGATAGTAACTCAAATAAAGAGAACCATTTAGTGAATTGTTCTTGGCATTTATTTCTTCAAAATAGTTCCCAAAAATAGAATCGTTAAATTGGCCTTTTATTTCATTAATAGCATATCTAACTCCAGAAACAAAACTCCATTTTTCTTTTTGCCATCGAAGCATACTGTAGAATCCTTGCATAACCATGCCGCTACCACCATTAGGGTATCTACTCAAATGCGAAAAATCTTCGTGAGTGAAAATATTTGTTCTTTTGCCTTTACTATTAATTTTATTTGAATAAACTTCACCACCATAACTTACCGATAGTGTTTCGCTAATGGTTTTATTGGCATTAATATTTATTCCAACTACATCTACTTGTTCTTTATTTTGATCTAAAAACGGATCATTATAAAGCCTGATATTTCTACTTTCTTCTAAATGCTGATGTGACGTGTTAAAAACGATATTATTAAATAAACGAGTTGATTTTTTCCAATAAACATTTAATACATTCATTATTCTCAATTGTGGACCATATTCCCAAGTGGAAAATTGAGGAAGACCTATCTCATTAAAATTATTTAACTGATCGAAACGTTGGATATTAGTAGATGTGCTGAATTGAGAGTTTGTATAAATCTCAAAATTTCTATTAGGACTAAACACGAATTTTTGGGTAAAATCAATTTGATTATACCCTACCCCAAATTGATTATCAGGATTGGGGTTTTGCACTAAACTATCGTTTCTAAAATTATTGTTTACATAGAAGGGCACCTTACCCCAATCGTTATAACCATGTTGTCGGTTTTTCCCCATAACAATATCGCCAAACTGTTTAAATGTCAAAGAAGAAAAAGATGCCCATTTATTATAGCCGATATTAATGTCAACATGATTCGTTAATTCGTCAGCTCCTTTGTTGAGTCGGGATAGAAATCTAACTTTTTCCAACGCGGTATCTTTTTTTGTTGATAAACTAGGCTTAGTGGTGAAATAGTTTATTACACCTCCTATGGCATCACTTCCGTAAATTACAGCTGATGGGCCATAAATAACATTAAAACTTTCAACTATAAATGGGTCTATTGTAAGACTATTTTGAATATGACCGCTACGGTAAATGGCATTATTCATCCTTACCCCATCAATCATCAATAAAATTCTATTTGCTTCAAAACCTCTGATAATTGGACTCCCCCCTCCGCCCTGACTTTTTTGTATGGTTACTCCGTCAGAAAGCAATAATATGTCTGCTGAAGTGGAATAATCATTATTATTAATTTGGTCTTTTGTAATAGTTTCGTGGTCAAACTCTTTAAGGTGATTTAGGATGTTTGCCTTATTCGATATTTTGGTTTCGAAAGTGGGAAGTGCGTCAGCTGAAGAAGAAGAAACCGTAACTAAGCCGTTGTTTTTTAATATAGTATCTTTTAGTATAGTTTGGTTATGTTCTAAAATAGTAATAGAATGATATTCATCACTCTTACTTATATTGATTTTACCTCTTTTATTTGATTTCAATGTATCAACATTTCCCCTATTTACTAAAACGGTTTTGTTTATTGCAGGATTACCGTACGGATTAATTAATCTTATCTCCTGGCTACAAATGGTATTTGTAGTGATGCAACTAAAAAATAATATATATGCTATTATATTTGTTTTCAATCGTAAATTGACTGTAGTACTTGTACAGATTGTATTTGCTTTTGATTTAATATTTCATGATATGATAAGTATTCTAGCAGCAAGTTTAGTATTTCCCTACGCTTTTTAACGGAAACTTTTCTAGAAAAAACACTATCAATATTCATGCCTAATAATTGATGAAAATCTTCATGGGGGAAATTAGGAATTGTAAGTTCATCTCTTTCAGCCTGAAAACGCCCATTTGAAATGCTAAAGTAAGGGTTGATTTTACCATAGTTGTTTTGAGGATTTATGCCGAAATAATGTAATATTTCTTTCACGAAGAAAACACCAAATAGAGGATTAAAGTCTTGATGTTCAAAAGAAATTACCATTTTTTTAATCTGCACATATAAACTAGGACTAACCTCAAAATTATTTATGCATTTGTTAAGAATTTCTGTTAACAATATCGCTAGTCCAGTTTTTCTAACGTCACTAACAATATCGATTATTGGAAAGATAAGTTCTTGATTCTTAGCTTTATTAAGTTTCTTTTCAGGATTATAGTTGGATTGAAAAGTAAAAAAGTGAAAAGGTTGAAATATAAATGGAGCTTTTTTTTGATGAGCAAAAATAAAAGCTGAACGACCGTATTGAAGGGTAAATAAATCGACAAGTAAAACATTTTGATTTAGCTTGGTTGATTTTAGAAAAAAGCCTTCAATTTTTTGACTCATCTTCAAAAATCGGTAAAGTTATTTTAAAACAAGTTCCTTTTTTATTTTCTTTATTTAGAGTTATCTCACCACCATGATTCCGGATGATTTGTGCTACTATAGGAAGGCCCAAGCCTTTGCCAGATGACTTTGTTGTAAATTTTGGCTCAAAAATTTTATCCTCTATTTCTTTTGGAACTCCTTTTCCATTGTCTTCAATTAGTATCATGTTTTGTTTATTTTGAACGGTCGTAGAAATGGTAATATCCCCATTTAAATCTACAGCTTGTATGCTGTTTTTAAGCAGATTATGGAGCACTCTAGTTAGCTGATTTTCATCGCCAAAAACTACAATATCATTGATATTATGATGGTTAATATTCACATGTTTATTATGGTTATATAAACTAATGGTTTTTTCAATAATAGCGTTTAAATTTAATTTTTTCATTTTTGCTTTGGGCAACTCTGCAAAATTTGAAAATTCATCAGCAATTTCATTTAGCAAGTCGATCTGCCCTATCATCTTATCTTCAAATAGTTTGAGCTGTTCTTCATCTTTCCCCTTCAATGTAATCACCCTTTTTAAATGTTGAACACTGAGCTTCATGGGGGTTAAAGGGTTTTTAATTTCATGAGCAACTTGTTTAGCCATTTCTCTCCATGCAGTTTGACGTTCATTTTGGGCTAACTTCTTTTTGCTTATTTCTAATTTATCAATCATTTTATTGTAGGCGTTGACCAAGACACCAATTTCATCTTTCTTGTTCCAAGCTAGTTTTTCATTTCTTTCATTAATCTCGACACCTTCTATTTTCTTTCTAACTTCTTCTATTGATTTAGTAATATATTGTGTGAGTAAATAAGCTATAACAAGCGCCCCAATGAACAGCACTAAAAACACTTCTATTAATCTCTTAAGAAATAAGTTAACTTCTGTCTTAGCGGTAAAATTTAGAGGATTGTAAGGGATATTAATGATCACCATATTTTCACCACTCTTATTTTTAGCAAAAGAATAAGAATTTATGGATCCATTTTCTTTTTTCTCTACATATTTTCCCTCTTCAGCATTTTTTAGTTTATATAAAAGAAAGGGGTTTAATTGGCTGTTTTTAAAAATAGAATCTACTGGTTTAGTATTGATTAGCTCCTCTCCTTTGGTGTTAAAAACATGAATAATTAATGAATTTACTTTTGCTATTTCGTGTACTTTTAAATCAAAATCTCTTGAAATAAAATCATCAACTTCCTCAGGTTTTAGATTATTTAAAAAGTATTCTAGTGATAAGTTTACGGTTTTTTGTTTGCGTTCTATTCGTTTTAAATGGTATTCATCATTTTGTACTTTAAAAAAGTAAGCAGTAGTGATTCCAATAGCAACTAGTGATACCATTACCATAGCAATCATTGAAAAGTAAATTCTGTTTTTTAGTGAGAAAGAAACGTTAACCATTACCATCAAAATAAAAAAAAACCCTTGAAATCATCAAGGGTTTAATATAAAAGATGAATTGTTGATTAAGCACCAAGTGCTTCAGCACCAGCAACAATTTCTAAAATTTCATTTGTGATAGATGCTTGCCTAGCTTTGTTGTAGAACAACGTTAATTCTTTTTTCATTTCAGTTGCATTATCCGTAGCCTTGTGCATAGCAGTCATTCTAGCGCCATGCTCTGATGCAAAAGAATCTAATAACGCTTTGTAAAACTTAATCTTTAAAGAGTTAGGAATTAATTCATTTAAAATTTCTTCTTGGTTAGGTTCAAAAATGTAATCAACCAAAGTATTTTTACCATCATCTTCAATGGGTTCGACAGGAAGAAATTTTTCATTGATTATTTCTTGTACAGCAGCATTTTTAAATGAATTGTAAATAATGAAAGATTCATCATATACTTTTTGTTCAAATGCGTTCATGATTTTTAATATGGTCTCAACAACATATTCGTAATTGAGGTTATCCCAAATGAGTTCGCAATCTTTGGGTAAAAATTCATTATCATTAATTAACGTGCCCTTTTTGAAAGCATCGTATACTTTTTTTCCAATAGGTAAAATAGTATATTCTTTATCCGGATTTTCTTGAATAACTCTTTTAACCTCTTTAATGACGTTGCTATTGAATCCACCGCACAAACCCCTGTTAGAAGAAAGAGCGATTAATAAAACTTTCTGACCATTACTTTTTTTCATTAATGGATGCTCTTCTCCTTCAACAGACCCAGATACATTTAGTAAAATCTCATTGAATTTTTTTGCAAAAGGTCTCATTTGGGTAACAGCATCTTGAGCACGTTTTAGTTTAGCTGCGGAAACCATTTTCATTGCAGAAGTAATCTGCATCGTTGATTCTACAGAAGTAATACGTGTTCTTATTTCCTTAAGACTTGCCATAGGGATATATTATTCAGCATAAGATTTTGACATCTCTGCAACTACTTTTTTAATTACTTCGGTAACTTCTGCAGTTAAATTTCCTGATTTAAGAATATCAAGCTCTGCTCGATGCTTATTTCTCATCAATTCAAGAAAATTATTTTCAAATTCTTTAACTCGATTAGTTGGAACGTCTGAGATAATTCCAGTAGATCCGCAATAAATGATCGCAACTTGTTCTTCCACTGGAAGAGGTGAACCTTCATTTTGCTTAAGAATTTCTACGTTTCTTGCACCTTTTTCCAAAACGCCCATTGTGGCAGGATCTAAATCAGATCCAAATTTTGCAAATGCCTCTAATTCTCTATACTGTGCTTGATCTAATTTTAAAGTTCCAGACACTTTTTTCATTGACTTAATTTGCGCTGAACCACCTACTCTTGAAACAGAAATACCTACATCAATAGCAGGTCGAATACCAGAATTAAACAAACTTGAATCTAAGAAAATCTGTCCATCCGTAATCGAAATAACATTAGTTGGAATATAGGCTGACACATCTCCTGCTTGAGTTTCAATTATTGGTAAAGCGGTAAGAGATCCCCCACCTTTCACTTTTCCTTTTAAAGAATCGGGAAGATCATTCATTTGTTGGGCTATTTCATCATTGTTATTGATTTTAGCAGCTCTTTCTAGCAATCTTGAATGCAAGTAGAAAACATCACCAGGATATGCCTCTCTTCCTGGAGGTCTTCTTAGTAACAGGGATACCTCACGATAAGCCACAGCTTGCTTTGATAAATCATCAAAAATAATTAGTGATGGCCTTCCAGTATCTCTGAAGTATTCTCCAATAGCTGCTCCAGTAAATGGCGCGTAAAATTGCATTGGGGCTGAATCAGAAGCATTTGCAGCAACAATAACAGTGTAGTCCATTGCTCCTGCTTTTTCTAATTTACTTACAATACCAGCAATTGTTGATCCCTTTTGACCTATAGCTACGTAAATACAATATACTGGTTCGCCCCTGTCATAAAATTCTTTTTGGTTGATAATAGTATCTATACAAACGGTAGTTTTTCCTGTTTGTCTATCACCAATTACAAGTTCTCTTTGCCCTCTTCCAATTGGAATCATGGCATCAATAGCTTTTACACCAGTTTGAAGAGGTTCATTAACTGGCTGTCTATAAATAACACCAGGGGCTTTTCTTTCAATTGGCATCTCAAAAAGCTCACCATCTATAGGGCCCTTTCCATCAATAGGATTTCCTAATGTGTTCACTACTCTGCCTAGCATTTTCTCTCCAACTTTTACAGAAGCAATTTTCCCCGTTCTTTTTACGGTGTCACCTTCTTTGATATCATTTGATGATCCCAAAAGTACAGCACCAACATTATCTTCTTCTAAGTTCAGGGCAATACCTTGTAGACCGTTGTCAAATTCAATAAGTTCTCCATATTGAACTCCGCCAAGTCCATAAATTCTAGCAATACCATCACCTATTTGTAAAACTGTACCCACTTCTTCTAGTTGGGCCTCTGTTTTAAGGCCGGAAAGTTGTTCTCTTAAAATTGCTGATATTTCAGCTGGTTTAATTTCTGCCATAATTTCTTTTTTTTAAAAGTCTTTTATATATAAGTTTTGACTATATGTTTTTTTAAGATTATTTAAATTTCTTTTTACACTGCCGTCAATTTGTTTATCTCCTATTTGAATGATAGCACCACCTAAAATGCTCTCATCTACGTCTTCACTCAACTCAATTTCCATTTTATTTTCTGAACCTATGAACTCAATTATTTTTTTTCTAAGTGAATCATTGAGCGGAGTGGCTGTGATTACTTTTGCCACTGCTATATTTTTTTGAGCTTTATAAAGCTGAATAAAGTTTTCAGCAATTTGAGGTAAAAGAGATTCTCTTTTTTTCTTTGTAAGTATTTGGATAAATAGCATGGATAATTCAGAAACCTTAGATTTAAAAATCATTTCTAATATTCCCCACTTTTTATCAGAGTTAATGATAGGGCTTTTTAAAAGAAGTTGTAATTCATGGTTGGTTACACACGTATTTTTAAGTAGCTCCATATCATTTAAACAAGAATCAAGAGCATTTTGATCTTTTGCCAAATCAATTAATGCTTTTGCATACCTGCTCGTGATTTTAGATGCAATCATTTTAGTTTATTTGTTTTTTAAGTGCTTCTTCAATCAATTTCTTTTGATTCTTCGCATCTTTTAATTCAGCCCCTAATATTTTTTCAGCCATTTCTATCGAAATATCAGCGACCTGATTTTTGATTTCAGTCATGGCTTTCATTTTTTCGATGTTGATTTGCTCTTTAGCTGAGATAATGATTTTTTCTGCTTCAGTAGTAGCTTGATTTTTTGCGTCTGCTATCATTTTTTCTTTGATAGATCTACCCTCTTTTAATATGTTTTCTCTTTCAACTCTTGCATCGGCTAAAATCTTTTCATTATTAGCAGACAACTCTTTCATTTTATTTTCTGCCTCTTCAGCAGCTTTTAAAGCTCCTTCAATTTTTTCTTCTCTTTCAATTACAGCATTCAATATTGGTTTCCAAGCAAATTTTCTTAATAAGAAAATCAATGCTATAAATAAAACAGTTTGCCAAAAAAATAACCCTACTGAAAATTCTTCTATTAATTTTTCCATTTGTTCATTGATTAGTTATAAATTATAATCAATCCGCCTGCCAACCGCAGACGGATTGATTGAACAGATTATACTGCAAATAATGCAGCAAAACCGATTCCTTCAATAAGTGCTGCTGCAATTAGCATCGCTGTTTGAAGTTTACCGTACATTTCTGGTTGACGAGCCATGGCTTCCATAGCTTTTCCACCGATCTGTCCGATTCCTATTCCTACACCGATAACTGCAAGACCTGCACCGACAATTGCTGGAATTTCCATAATTTATGTGTTTTTTTGGTTAATAATTTCTTTATTAATGTTCTTCATCATGTTCATGTTCTGCAACAGCTGATCCGAAGTAAACAGCGGACAACATAGTGAAGATATAAGCTTGTAATGCAGCTACTAAAAGCTCCAAAATTCCTAGTGTAAATGCCAATAAAAAGGAAAGAGAACTTCCAATCCAATTGTTAAATACAAACATCATTCCTATTAAACTCATTAAAACGATATGACCTGCAGTTATATTAGCATAAAGTCGAATCATTAAAGAAAATGGCTTAATAATAGTACCTAAAAGTTCAATAGGAACCAATAATATGTATAGTGGAATTTTAGCAATCCATGGCATGGTATTTCCCAATGGATCAATCAAGTGTAACCAGTATGTTTTTTTTGCAGTAAAGATGGTTATTAAGTAGGTAAGAAGTGCTAAACAAAAAGTAACAGCAATATTGTTTGTAATGTTAACACCTATGGGCGTAAGGCCAAATAAATTTACCAACCAAACGAAGAAAAATACTGTCAATAGGAATCCCATATATTTTCTGTAGTGTTTTTTTCCAATATTTGGAATGGCTATATCGTCTCTAACATATAATATGATAGGCTCAATAAATCTTCCTATACCACTAGGTAAATGCCCTCTTTTCTTATATGACTTGTTTGTACGGAACAGCATAATGAAAAGCATAAGAGAAATCACCATAATCATGAACACATTTTTAGTTATAGAAAAATCAATGGGCTTTAATTCAATTTTATTACCATTTTTATCAATTAAATATTTACCATCTTTATCTATTTTGTATACAGGATTACCACTCTCGTCTGTTCTATGAATTTTACCGTGATGTAATTCGTAATATTTGTCTTTTGATTGAACAATATTTTCTCCATGATGAAACTCTGATGACATAAAAACATGCAGTTCTTCATCCCATAATATAACAGGAAGTGGAAATCCGTAGTGTTTTCCAGTAGTTTCGTCAGTGAAAAGGTGGAAATCGTGAGAATCCTGTAAGTGATGTTTTATATCTTCTTTGATTTTAGATTTCTTTTGATCTGCTTTTTCTTCTGCAGTGTAAGTACTTACAGTGTCTTTAACAGGGGAGGCGCTGGCCCATAAGAAATTTGCTACTAAAACAATTAAAACGCTGAATACAAGTTTTTTAGCCATCTCTAAATTCATAGTTTTCAAAAATCTGTGCAAAACTAAAAATTAAATTGACTTCAATAATAGATTTTAAATAATTGTTTGTAAAAATTAAATATCATCAAAAGATTCTATTGAGAACGCAACACATTAACTAAAAAATAAATCTCAATAATAAGACATATTGCATATGAAATAAAGAAAAAGGAAAATTCAACTTTACTAATTGATTCTGTTTCTGAAATTATGGGTCGAAGTATTAAAAAATAAATTACAAATTTAAATAGGCTTCCGAATAGAAAAATGAATCCAAGTATTTCACTTTTTTTATTTATAAATACGGTAAACAATTTAAAAATTACTATTGCTATAAAATAGTTAATGGTATAACTGATGCCAATTTTAGAGATATTAAAGGAGAAATTCATTTCATGAGTAACCCAGATGTGAAGTCCAAAAGTGATAGCTAAAACTATGAATAATGTAATTAAGAACTTATCACTTTTCATGGTCTTGTTCATTAATTCTTTTTAATTGTCTTAAAAGAAAATAGATCGAAATACCTATAGATAATAAAGTAAATATTATGGTAAACCATTTTTTTGAAAAGGAATATTTCATATCAAGATATTTTCCTAGATAAGATCCTAAAAAAACAGTTACTCCCATCTGAATAGCAATTCCTGTGAGTATTAAATATTTCTTTGATTGCTTCAAAGTAGTTTTTTACAATACTAGTGAATTGATAAGTTTAATCATGACATGTGTATTAATTTTTTGTTGTGTATAATTTTAAAGCAATTTTTATTGAGATAAAATAGTTTACAATAATTAAAAGGAAATTCAACTACGTAACTAATACCACGTTATATTTGACTAATATTTCAATTTTGAGGATTAAAAAAATCATAAAACGAGCACTAATTTGGCTGATTATATTGTCACCAGTTATTGGAATGTATTCTCTTTACTTATTAGCTAATGATGAAACGCTTCCTGATATTGCGGAATTAGAAAACCCTAAAACGAATTTAGCAAGCATAATCTACAGTGCTGATCTTAAAGAAATTGGGAACTATTATCACGAAAATCGAACTAATATTCACTATAACTATTTACCGGATCATTTAGTAAATGCTTTAGTTGCTACGGAAGATGAACGTTTTTTTGAACATTCTGGAATTGACGTAAGGGCCTTGGGTAGGGTAATCAAAGGGGTTATAACTGGTAATTCAAAAGGAGGCGGATCTACAATTTCTCAACAATTAGCAAAGTTGCTTTTTCCAAGAAAAAGATTAACGAAGTTTGAATTGGTTCTAAGAAAAATAAAAGAATGGATTATAGCATCTAAACTGGAAAAAAATTACACGAAACAAGAAATTATTTCTATGTACTTAAATAAGTTTGATTTTTTAAATAATGCTGTTGGAATTAATAGCGCATCTAAGGTGTATTTTGGTAAATCAACAAAAGATTTAGATCTTCATGAATCAGCTATGTTAGTAGGCATGGCAAAAAACCCATCTATTTTCAACCCACTCAGAAGACCAGATACAGTACTAAAAAGAAGATCAGTTGTGCTTTATCAAATGCTTAAAAATGAATTTATTAGCGAAAAAGAGTTTGATTCTATAAAGGAATTACCATTGGGAATACAGTATAATAAAGTTGATCACCAAACTGGACTTGCTCCATATTTTAGAGAAACACTAAGAGGGGAATTAACTACATTATTTGCTCAGAAAGATGAAAATAATGATTTTATTATATCCAAATCAGATGGCAGCAAATATGATATTTATTCGGACGGATTAAAAATTTATACGACTATTGATAGTAGGATTCAGAAACATGCTGAAAAAGCTGTTGAAAAACATCTTGAGTTCGAACTTCAAAAGGCCTTTACTAAAAACAATTCCAAATGGGATTATCCTCCCTTTTCGAATGATATATCTAAGTCACAAATAGATACTATCATTAATAGAGCTGTTAAACAATCAATGACTTTCAAAAAATTAGTTGGAAAAGCATGTAGTTACTGTGAACGGCCCAGTAGATATATAAGTAAGACTCAAAAAGGTTTTGAATGTTCGTATTGCGGAACAATCACACCTTATAAAACAAGAGAAGAAATTGAAAAATATTTAGCTAAAAAAAGAAACATCCGAGTTTTTGACTGGCAATCTTCAGTTACAAGAGAAAAAGATACCTTATTTTCAACGTTTGACTCTGTACGATATTACAAAGGGATTTTAAGAGCAGGAATGATGTCTATTGATCCCCATAATGGCCATATTAAATCTTGGGTTGGAGGCCCCAACTTCAAACATTTTAAATATGATATGGTAAAAAAAGGCACAAGGCAAGTTGGCTCTACCTTTAAACCATTTGTATATGCAACAGCAATTGAATCAGGCATTGTAGATCCTTGCTATGAAGTTCCAGATATAAAATATTGCATAGAAGTTCCTCACATGGAAAATAGAAATAAATTGTGGTGTCCTAAAAATTCAGGAAGCTCGTTTACTGGAGAGCCAACCACTATTTCATTTGCCTTAGCAAATTCAATGAATAATATTACAGCAAGTATTATTAAAAAAGGATCTATGATTAATAATGTATTTAATAGGGTAGCCCAACTGGGAATTGATACTTCCAAGTTTGATCCTGTACCTGCTATGGCTTTAGGTGTTTTTGATATTTCAGTACATGATATTGTAAGTGCTATAGCTCCTTTTGCAAATAATGGAATTTACAATAACCCCGTTTATTTATTACGAATAGAAGACAAGTTTGGTAATGTAATTTATGAAAACACACCCGAATCACAACAAGTTTGGAATAGAGAAACTGCCCATGTTATTTTAGAAATGATGAAATTAGTAACTAGAGGAATAAAACACCCTACCATGAAAAATGCTAATGGGAAGCCGGTTGTGGGTGGTACGGCTATAAGAATAAGAGCAAAAGAGACAGAGAAAAGGCCTTATGCTGGTATTTCTCAACCCATTGCAGGTAAAACAGGAACTACACAAAATCAATCTGACGGATGGTTTGTAGGGTTAACTCCAGATTTAGTAACAGGAGTTTGGGTAGGTGCAGAAGATAGATCAGTAAGATTTAGTACATTAAGTCAAGGAATGGGAACCAATACAGCATTACCTATTTTTGCATACTTTACAAAATATATAAATGCAGATGATTCACTTGATATTTCACAAGATGATTTTGAGGTTCCAGAAACGATGTTAAAATCGCCTTTAGATTGTTCTGATAAAGACGAAAACAGCATTCAATTAGAAGGTGGAATTCATCAAGATACTTGGGGTTCAGAAGACGATAATTGGTAAATAAAGAATATGATAAATAAAGAGGTAAATAATGCTGAAGAAGCATGTAAAGGTATAGTAAGTGGAATGACTTTAATGCTTGGAGGATTTGGACTATGTGGAATTCCAGAAAATTGTATTAAGACCTTAGTTGAGATGAAGATCAATGAGTTAACATGTATTTCAAATAACGCAGGGGTGGATGATTTTGGGCTTGGTCTGCTTTTACAACAGCGTCAGATCAAGAAAATGATTTCTTCTTATGTAGGAGAAAATGATGAATTTGAGCGCCAAATGCTTTCGGGAGAACTTGAAGTTGATCTTATTCCTCAGGGAAGTTTGGCCGAAAGATGTCGAGCGGGAGGAGCAGGAATACCCGCCTTTTTTACTCCAGCGGGATACGGAACTGAAATAGGGAAAGGGAAGGAAGTAAGAGAGTTCAATGGGAAACCCCATATTTTGGAACATGCATTAACCGCAGACTTTGCCATTGTCAAAGCATGGAAGGGTGATACAGCCGGAAATCTAATTTATAAGGGTACGGCCAGGAACTTTAATCCGCCAATGGCTATGGCGGGAAAAATTACTATCGCGGAAGTCGAAGAATTAGTTCAGCCTGGAGAATTAGATCCAAATCAAATTCATACTCCTGGAATTTTTGTACAACGGATATTTAAGGGACATAAATTTGAAAAAAGAATAGAGCAAAGAACGGTAATTAGTAAAAAGAGTTAATATGAGTTTAGATAAGATTGGTATAGCAAAAAGAATAGCACAAGAGCTTTCAGATGGTTGGTATGTGAATTTAGGTATTGGCATACCCACTCTTGTAGCAAATCATATTCCTGAAGGAATTAATGTTGAGTTTCAATCCGAAAATGGAATTCTAGGAATGGGACCCTTTCCCTTTGAAGGAGATGAAGATGCTGATCTTATTAATGCAGGAAAACAAACGATTACCGCTTTACCGGGTGCAGTATATTTTGATTCATCCACTAGTTTTAGCATGATAAGAGGGCAACATGTCCAACTTACCGTACTTGGTGCAATGGAGGTAAGTGAGGACGGTGATATTGCCAATTGGAAAATTCCTGGTAAAATGGTTAAAGGTATGGGTGGGGCTATGGATCTTGTTGCAAGTGCTGATAATATCATTGTAGCGATGATGCACACCAATAAAGCCGGAGAAAGCAAACTACTAGAACAATGTAGTTTACCACTAACAGGGGTGAAATGTGTAAAAAAAGTAGTTACTAACCTTGCGGTTATGGAGATTCTTCCTGAAGGCGGGTTTAAATTAGTAGAACGTGCCCCAGGGGTTACAGTAGAAGAAATAAAAAAGGCAACAAGAGGTAAATTAATTATTGAATCAGAAGTGCCAGAAATGGAAATTTAAATTTCCCACATTAAAGAAAATTTAATTTATTATTTAATTCCTCTTTATATGCTTTCCCGATATGAATTTCTTTACTTGGCAACACTACATAATTATCTTCAATAGATAAAATTTTATCAACCCTTACAATAAAAGAGCGTTGAATTCTAATAAAATCACTTGAAGGTAATTTTGCCTCAATTTCTTTCATTGTGCTTAAAACGGTATGTTTTTCTTTCTCAGTATTAATTCGCATGTAATTACCCAACGCTTCAATCCATAGTATATCTTCCAATTTAATTTGAATTAATTTTGATTCAGATTTAATAAAAATGTAATTGTCACTTTTTTTGATTTCTATTGATGTACCTAATATTTTTTTTATCTTTTCAATTGTTTTAAGAAATCTTGGAGTACTCAAAGGCTTTTTTAAAAAATCTGTTACATCATACTCATAAGATTCAAGTGCAAATTCATCGTGAGATGTAATCATTACAATGAGTGGATTAAGTTGTAGATTTCTAAGTAATTCCATCCCTCCCATTTTAGGCATTTCGACATCCAGGAACACAACGTCTACCTCATTTTCATTTAGGAACTTAAAAGCATCAAGTGCATTTCCAAAATTAGCTATACATTCAAAACCCTCTACTTCCTTTAATAGATCACTAATTATAGTTCTACACAATTCATCATCATCTACTATAATGGCTTTAATCATGTTTTAGCTTTATTTATTGATTGGTGAAATAAGGTTTCAATTAAATCTAAATTTACTAATTTATTCTGTTCCATTTGCGAAATGGCATCTGCTAACGAATTATACCCCATAGTCAATGAGGCACCTTTCATTTTATGAAGAACAGAAAGACTTTTTTTCAAATCACTTTGACTATTTGATTTAGTAAGCGCCTTTAAATCTTCGATAAAAGAAGTCTCAAAAATATGAATGTATTTTTCTTTTTTATTGAATTCATTATTGTGATCAACATCTGTTTTGCTGTGGCATAGGAAATTGATTTTTTTCACTAAATACTCAACTTGAAATGGTTTTGAAATGCAATCATTCATACCGCTTTTATAACATTTTTCCATGACATCCTCTGCAATATGGGCAGTCATTCCTAATATTGGAATATTATGAAATGGTTTATCAACTGCTTTTCTTATTTCTTTACTTGTTTTATATCCGTTCAATATGGGCATTTCAATATCCATTATTACAATATCATAATTAGCTTTTTCGAGTGAAGCAATGGCCTCAGAACCATTTACCACCCAATTCACCTTTGCATTTTCAAATTGTGTTTCTAATAACTCTTTAAATAATTCACCATTAAGTTGATCATCTTCAACAAGTAAAATTTGGATATTGTCCTTAAATCTATACGGGTCGATTGTAAATTCTTTTGCGTTTACAGGTGCTTGTTTAAAAGGAATATAAATGGAAAATGTAGTCCCATTAGAATTAGACTTCACTTTTATTTCCCCTTGCATTAACTGAATTATTTGATCACAAATGGCCAACCCCAAACCAGTACCTCCATACTGTCTTGAAATATTTACTTTTTCTTGAGAATAAGGTTTGAAAATTTCATTTAGTTTTTCATTATCAATTCCTATCCCATTATCAACTACTTCAACTTTCAATGTTTCTTTTTTGATTTTTTCCAGTCTTATTTTAATCTCGCCATTGGGTGAAAATTTAATGGCATTATCTACTAGGTTTAACATGATTTGTTGAAATCGGAATGAATCGCCTTGAACATAAAATAAGTCATCCATTTCTGTTATAAATTTCATTTCAACATGATTTTTTATCGCTTTTGCGTTAAGAATATTTAATGTTTCTTGAATTACTTTTTTTGGATTGTAAGGCTTTTTTTCTAAAGTTATTTTTCTTTGTTCTAGTTTAGACAAATCAAGAATGTCATTAACTAAAAATAAAATATTACTGGCACTATTTTTAAGGGTGTCAAGCAATTGATTTTGTTTTTTGTTCAATTTTGATTTTTTCAGTAATTCCGATGTAGTTAAAACAGCCGATAACGGAGTTCTAATTTCATGTGAGGTATAAGCTAAAAAATTATCTTTTTCTTTTTTTAGCTCTTCATTTTTGTTGTAGGCAAGCAAGAGGTCAGTAGCCAGTTTTGATTTAGTTCTATATGCAAAGAAGATATAGATGGCTGCACCAAGTAAAATAATAGCTATTCCAAATCCAATTATGATAATATAGCCCTGATATTGAAGTTTATTTTTAGACACCATTCGCTCTAAATCCATCTTTTTTTCTTTCTCTGCAAATAGAACTCTTTCTGCTAATTCTTTTTCGCCTTCCGCTGTTTTGATTTGATTTAAATAACGTAAGTAAATATTTGCCCATTCAAATTCATTAATGGATTCAAAAAAATCAGATAATTTATGGCAGCTAAAAATTAAACCATTTCCATAATTTTCAGTCAATGATTTTTTGTAAATTATTTCATTTAACTGAATCACTTTTTCTACATTGTTAATTTGCTCAAAAAAACGAGCTTTTTCTATAATTACATCTATTGCTTCTATGGCCATGCCTGCGTTTTCAAAAACCAACTGTGCACTATCTAATAATTGAACAGATGTATTTTGGGGATTGGATTTATTATATCTATTGTGAATTAAAACATATGTATATCCTTTAGTAGAAGAGGGATAAATGTTCTTAATTAAAAAAAGGCTTTCATCAATTGGAAATCCCCCCCCTTTTCCTTTATTTATATCATGTTTAGCTATTAAACCGATAAGTGCAATTTTAAATTCTTTTATTTTTTTTGCACGTTCATAGGCATTTCTGTATTCCATTTCTGCTCTAATGTTGTCTCCCATTTTTTCAAAAACAGTGCCTTTAAGAATGTCACATAATATTTGTTTTTCAATTAAATTTTCTTCTTTAAAAATACCCTGAGCATCAATTATATTTTTTAATGCAGAGTCTTTTTTATTGTCATAGTAGTAATTGTAAATGATTCCATTTTGGAGTAAATAAAAAGCCTTAAAGGGTAAATTATTGATTTGTTTTATGGCTTGATTATTATATAGAATTGCACGTTGTGGATTTTCATTTATATAATCAGCTTTGAGAATAATAAGGTTTTCATTATTGAAATTATGGGGCATTACTAATTTCAAAAGCTCTTCCTTTTCAAGAGCAAAAAAGTTACAATTAAAAACAAAGAGGATTGCACATATGAAATGTATTCTCATATGTGAAAGATAATAACATTTTAAGAATTATTTAAGTTATGCGCCTTACAGGCTTATTCTTCCTTTTTTTCCTTAAGAATAACCGCAAAAATAAATAGTAATACAGCAGAAGAGCTGAAAATAACAAGTAATGACTGCATCAATCTCCAAAATATGGCCTTTATATCAAATAGGTGAATACCCCAGATTTCAAGAATGGCTATAGTTGTTGTTAGCAGTACTAGAAGTATTAAAATATAAGAGCTTACTTTTTTAATGGTGTTATTCATGAGGTTGATGATTTGATATAAATCTAATAATATTTTCCATCTGAGAATTATAATTAACAATTCATAACAATGAATAGATGTCATAGAATCATCAGTTCTTAAGAAAAATGAATTTTGATTTCTACTTATAATTTCATTATTTTTAGTAATGAATAAGATTTACAATCTTTTATTTTTTTTAATTAGTGTTCATTACATCATTGATATACGTTCACAAAATGTAGTACAACTTTTCACGGAAGATTTTAATCAACCATCTTTCAATTGGCTGTTAAATGATTCCGCTTTTGGAACTAATTCAGGTCCCAATCAATGGATTGTCAATAACGAATACAATGGTAATGGATTAGCCCCCAATACACCTTCTCAGTTTTCCACTTTTGGTGGAACGATTAGTAATGCACCTTACAGTGGATACGCTCATATTCATGATTCAGTAAAGTCCAGTATTGTTTCCAATGCTAATTATGATACTACAATTGCCTCTGATCGTTTTTTAATTTTATCTAATGGAATTTGCACTAAAGGATTAAGTGCTGTGGAATTGTCTTTCTTTTATATTGGAGAAGGATCAGTTAATTCTTACGGAGAAGTGTATTACACCACCGGCACTTCATTAAATTGGACTAAAGTAGGCGCGTCAAAATACCATAACAAAGATCAATGGAAATATGAACAAATAACAGATCCTGGATTTGACAATGCCTATAATTTAAGATTTGCTTTTAGGTGGGTTAATGATGCAAATTCAAGTCCGAATAACATTGCATTTGGGATAGACGACATACATGTTGTCGGCATTTATGATACCATTACAAATGCAGTAGACATAACCTTTAATTACATTGATACTGTAGTTTGCCCTGGAAACAATTTGTTAATGAATTTTGCACTTTCAGACACGTTGTGCAGCGGTTCTTATCACATTGAAATGTCGGATCAAAATGGAAGTTTTAATCCTCCTTTTTCTACCTGGATTACAAACATAAACTATCCAAATATTAGTTCTTTTGTGAGTCTTTCTATACCATTTACTGCGCCCCCTTCAACTTGTTATAAGTTTAGGGTAAAACGAATTTCTCCTTTGCCACAAATAACTAGTGTACTCAGTGCCTGCGTAGATATTCAACAATGTCCAAATGTGATCACATGTACAGACCCCCCAGTAGTGGCTTTAGACACCAATCCTGTTTGTATTTCAAGTGTAATTGATGTTCCGTTTTGGTCAACTGGAGTTTACAACTCATCTAATATTTATTATGCTCAACTTTCTGATTCTTCTGGTAGCTTTGTCAACCCAACAAATATTGGTTCTCTTCCAGATAACACGACATATGATCCCGCATTAGTCCCATCACCAGGGATGGTAAGTGGTCAAGTTCCTGTTGTGACACCTGGATGTAATTATTATGTCAGAGTAGTTTCTTCAAATCCAAACACAGTTGGGTCTGCTTGGGGCCCATTTTGCATACAAGAATGTGATATAGGAACAAATAATTGTGCCGATGTAAGCGCTTGTCCTGGAGATTCAGGAACGACTATTTCAATTCCAATTGACATTCATGTTTGGGACTCCTTAATTTCCTATAATCCTGGAAATACATTCAGTGTTGAAGTTTTAGACCCTATGTTTTTTAGCAGGATAAATATCGGAGGACTAGGTGCAACTATTGATACACAGTCAACTACGCTGAATCTAACCATTCCTCCATGTGATAGCATGGCAATGTATGGATTAACTAGTATGGGTTTTCCTGGAGGAACTTTTTATATGCGGATTATTGCTGATAGTGTAGATAATATGGAACAGTCTTTAGGGTGCGTAGTTCATTTATCTTTAGGATGTCCCGCACAAGTTCCATATAATGTGGTCCCAGCATCACCGTGGTCAACTTTTTCTGATACGGTCTTGTGTGTTGGGGATCCAATTTTTGTACGAATTAATGGTTATAACCCATCTTCTTCATTTATGTATTTTATTGATGGTAATAGCTTTCCACCTAATAATCCACCTGTAATGTTAGGAATATATTGGACCTCTACGGGGATACACGAACTTACATTGCAAGAAACACACATTGGATGCGATGGTCCATTGTCAAATCCTTTGATGGTTTATGTAACAGAAGCTCCCCAAACTGTTATGCTTGGTCCTGACACGATATGCATAAATGATACTGCTGATTATTTAGTTCAATTTTATAATGCGACTTATTATGACTGGAATACCTCTTTTTCTGGTTCAATTGTAGATACAGGAAATAATGAGATAAGTGTATTAATGGACAGTGTAGGGACATTTACCATTTCCGTATTCGCATTAAACACATGTGGAAATAGCAGTACATCAATTAATGTAGAAGTTGTAGATCAAATAGGGGTGAATATTATAGGGGATTCTCTGGGTTGTGAAGGTGATTCATTAGTGTTGTTTGCGGACGGATATGGAAGTTTTACATGGATTAATAACCAATTTGGACCTTCTTATTTAGATATTTTTAATCTATTGGAAGATACTGTTTTGGTAACAGCTCAAAATCATTGTGGGACTTTTTATGACACTTTGGGTTTAATAGTTATTCCTACATCGCTGTTAGATTTAGGCCCAGATACAACCTTATATTTTGGTCAGCAAATTGACTTTTCAGTCAATCTTCCAGGAAGTTATTTTTGGTCTCCATCAACCTTTTTGGACTGCATAGATTGCCCTAGCGTAACTGCATTCCCAACAGAAGATATAGTCTACTCACTTACTGTAGACACATTAGGATGTGTCAGTTATGATGATATAGTTGTTAAAGTGGAATTAGCAGGAGATATTTTAGTGCCAAATTTATTTACTCCAAATGGCGATGGAATTAATGATGTATTACAAATTTATGGCCATGCAATAGAAGAAATAGATATTAAGATTTTTGATAGATGGGGAGAAGTGGTTTTTTATTCACAATCAATTAACGACACATGGGACGGAAATTTTAATGGGAAGCCACTTAATTCTGCAGTTTTTGTGTATAGCGTTAATGTGATATATATTGATGGAAGAGAACAAACACAACAAGGAAATATTACTCTAATAAGATGAGAATAATACTCACATATATGCTATTAATGTTGATGCCTGTTATTTATGCTCAGGACATTCATTTCTCTCAATTTTATAATACTCCAATATTTATTAATCCATCATCTGCTGGCGCCTTTAATGGTGATTTAAGAGCAAACTTAAATTACAGAAATCAGTGGAACAGTATAGACTCTCCATTTAATACTACATCTTTTACTCTAGAATCACAGATGTTGAAATATAAGTGGCCAAATAATTATTTAGGTGTTGGTTTATCTTTTTTTGATGATAAAGCAGGAGATTTAAATTTTGGCTCTTCGCAAGCATCTTTAACTATTTCAAGTATATTGTCATTATCACCAGAGCTAACAATGACAGTTGGTATTCAACCTGTTTTTGTTCAGTACAGTGTAGATTATTCTAATGCGATTACGAGTAATCAGTATAACGGTAGTTTATTTGACCCAAATCTACCAACGGGAGAAACAAACTTGAGTAATGGGTTTTCATTTTTTGATGTTGCAACAGGAGTTTCATTTAATTATGCAAAAGGCGAAAGTAATATTGCAGCACACGATATGTTTATTGTTAATCTTGGATTTGCATTTCATCATTTAAACAGGTCGGAATTAACCTTTTCTACAATTGACAGATTGTATCCAAAATTAGTTGCTAATGGCTCCTCAAACATAGGTATAAGGTATTCTAAACTTAGTATGATACCTAGTTATTTATTGATGATCCAGGGCCCACAAAAAGAAATTACTTTTGGATCTTTATTAAGGTTTTTCTTTAAAGAGGGATCTCGTTTTACAGGAAATATTAGTGAATCCGCTTTGCTATTTGGCGCTCACTACAGATATGGTGATGCTATAATTGCTTCATCAGGTGTGCAATTAGGTGAGCTTTATATTCAGGTTAGTTATGATATTAATACTTCGGGATTAACAAGGTCCACAAATTATCGAGGTGGGTTTGAGTTCACACTTAGGTATACAAATCCAGAAATTTTCAGTATTGGTAGCGCGGCATCATTAGAACCTAAATTTATGTAGTGCTATAATACTGGAACGTTGATTTTAATTAAAATTTTACTTTTTTCTCTGTTTTTTTGAGTATGAACTTGATAATCGTTTGAATAAATAACGCATCTCCCAACAAATACTCCATTTTCAAAGTTAAATTTGATCTCTTCTTCCTTTACAATATCTTTTATAGTCATATTTCCTTTAAGCGAAAAGTAATTTTCTTTTTTATTTAATGATTTTCCAGAAAAAGTAATGTAGGGGTAGAGATTTGTATTAAAATAGTCGGATGAGTTTAAGTGTTTATCCCTCATGTTATTTGATGTATTTATGCTTTTTATATGTGCCTTCCCTTCAAACTTAAAATCAGTTAAATCACTGGGGTTAAATTTAATTTCACCAGAAATACCATTTATTTTACCAGTTGTTTCTTCACTAACGTAATTAAATTCAACTATGGCATCATCTACATTAATTGAATATGTTTGAGCTACAGAAAATGTGCACATTATCCATGCTCCAAATAAAAGGGTTAAATTTTTCATAAGTTATAGTTCAAATTTTCTTGCAATTGTAAATCCAAATCGAAAAGCTCCCTCACTCCATTTTGATCTTGTAAACGGCATATATTGACCATCTACAATACCTTTAGAGTTCATGAGGTTCAATTGAAATATATGTCCATATGTTTTAATCTCAATTCCTATGCCAAACGGATTGGTATAGTTTTGCAACCTATGTTCAGAAGGATTTAAAATTCGGTAGAATTCACCTAAAACACTTACCTTTTTAAATAATTTATATCTTATTGTACCACCAATAAATATGTTTGAGTTTTGATCTTCGTAGTGAACTTTATTTTGATGTAGAAGCCCAACGGTGCTCAAAATACTTAGGCTTTCAAAAGGTTTGTATGCTGCAATTAATGAAGAGTTATAATTAAACCGATGTAACCAATTTTCAAAGTAAGTTAATGATGATGGTGAAGTAGCTTTTTTCATTGAAGAAAAGAGTAAGGTAGAATGTATAGCAACTGAAAGAATATTGGAAGAATAAAGTTGGTATTTGATCAGCCCATCCCAGACTTCTAAAAAAGGGTCTTCTGTTCCTTTTGACCTCCCCAATCCAATCATCATATTTTGTAAAATCCCATACTCCAAAGCAATTCTTATATCTGAAGAATTATCTAGCCCAAAAAGTGTCCTATAAGATTCTGAAGTAGCTATTTCACCAAATCGGTGGGTAATCCTAAAATCAAGTTCATTTTTTTCTAACACCTCGGTAGTATGGCCATTTACGCCCCTAGTGTCAACAAAAAAAATTTCATTGTTTTTATTATCAAAATCCCAATCATCTTGTCCCAAATAATGAGAACAAATAAAAATTAAAAAGCAGTAATGTAATACACCTTTCATTTAAACAATTACAGCAGAAAGAATTAAATAACTAAATTTATAAAAATGAAATTTAATAGTTCTATTCTAATTATCTTATGTTTAAGTACGTTTTTATTGACCTGTACAAAAGATAAAACAAGAGAGTGTGATATTGATCCTTCCTATTTGGGTGATGTTGCACCATTTTTTAATACTTATTGTATTTCATGTCACAATGCAAATACAGCAAGTGGCGGTATCATTTTAGATAATTATGAAAACGTTTCAAATCAAATCGATTATTGCATCAGTCAATTTCGTGAAGGCTTAATGCCTCCTTATGGTAGTATATCGCCTGATTCATCAGAAAGAGATTCCATATTAGAATTACTGAATTGCTGGTCTTCCATGGGTAAAAAAAACAATTAAAATACACAAATGAAAAAGTATATTTCACCACTTATATTCCTAGCATTAATGGGGTTACATTATTTGATGAGCAATAACCCTCATATCCAAATCCATCAATATGCTGCTATTTTAAATTCTGGAGGAGCACCTTTAGGAAAGACAGGGGCGCCAGGAGAGGGCAATTGTACGATGTGTCACAGCGGTAGTGTAAATGATGGAAATCCAACTTCGTCAGTTTCATTTAGTGGTGCGAATAATGAATACGAATTAGGCGTAACTTATGATTTAACTTTATCTATTTCTAATGGGTCTTTAAAAAATGGATTTCAATTAGTAATATTAGATTCAGCTCAAGGCAATGATGCTGGAACATTAACTGCATCTGATGTTGTAAATACGCAAATTTCGGCTAATAACAGAACGTATTTAAATCATACTAGCTCTGGAAACAATCAAATTTCATGGGATTTTCAATGGACTGCACCAACTAATGATCTAGGGCCTGTTACTATTTATTATGCTTATAATGTCACAAATTCCATGAACAATACAGCAGGTGATCAGATTTATCTTGCAAGCCATACCATTTATCCTTCTACATCAACAGGTGTTTCAGTAACCTCAGCTTTTAACGATGGTTATATTACAAATGGAAATAAGTTAATTCTTTCAAATAACCCATCAATTACAGAGGAGGCCCTAATTACAATCTACAATTTAAATGGTCAAAGAGTTTCCAGTTTTAAATCTAGGATTAACTCAAGAGGTAATAATGAGATATTATTACCAGTGGATTTAAAAAGAGGGTTTTATATACTTTCCATTTCTTCAGGCGAATATAAACAGGACATTAAATTCGTATTTTAATGATGAAACTCCCACTAATTGTTTGCTTAATCGCATACTGCACAATTGAGTACGCTCAGAAGCTTAGTCTCACCAATAAAGACATAACTTTAAAAACCACATTCAATCAGGCTCTTTTAAGTAGTGTTGAACAGGATGAGATTATTAATAACCGATATTATAGAATTTTTTCATTCAATAAATTACCTTCTCAGTTAGAGAAAAAGGAAATGGAGTCGCTTGGAATTCGATTTTTGGACTACATTCCTGAACAGAACTACCTTGTTTCTGTCCCGGAAAAATTTTCAATTATAAACCTCCAAAAGTTTAATATTGCTTACATAGATAAACTCCCTTTACCCATAAAGTACGACCCAGTTTTGTATGAATCACCTTATCCAGACTGGGCTAAAGATGGAGATCTAATAAAAATAGTCATTCTTTTAATGAGAGATACAGACTTTGATTTGGCTCTAAAGAGAATTGCTGACAAAAGGATTAGGGTATTTGAAAAAAATTCATACTCGATGATTATTCGTGCGTCCATATCTCCTTCTGATGTCCAAGAAATCATTGAAATGGTTGATGTAAGTTACGTTTCTTTGATTTCTCCTCCTGCTGAACCCGAAGATATTAAAGGTATGACACTTCACCGATCTAATGCTATTAATACTGCGATTTTAAATGGAAGAAAGTATGATGGAAGTGGCGTAAGTGTAGCCGTTAATGATGATGGTTTTGTGGGGCCCCATATAGACTTTACTGGTAGATTAGAGCAAAGCAACGTAGCAAACGATTTTACTGGTGATCATGGGGATATGGTTGCTGGTATCTTAGGAGGTGCGGGTAATTTAAATCCAATCTATGAGGGAATGGCAAAAGGAGCTAAGATGCATATTAGACAATACAGTGGAAGCTTACCTGGTACAGTTCAACTACACAGAGATAGTGGGGTTGTTTTATTTTCTTCTTCTTATAGCGATGGGTGTAATGCTGGCTATACTACTTTAACTCGTCAAGTTGATTTAGAGATTAGATTAAACCCATCATTGATTCAAGTGTTTTCAGCAGGTAATACAGGTTCATTAAATTGTGGTTATGGTGCAGGACCGGGTTGGGGAAACATAACAGGCGGCCATAAACAAGGAAAAAATGTAATAGCCACAGCGAATTTATTAAACAACGGAAATATTGTCAATAGCAGTAGTAGAGGTCCAGCTAATGATGGAAGGATTAAACCGGATATTTCTGCTAATGGTAATGGGCAAATGTCAACAGATCCTAATAATGTCTATGCATTTGGAAGTGGAACCTCCGCTGCGGCACCTGGAGTTGCTGGTGTATTAGCACAATTGTATCAGGCATACAGAGAGTTGAATAATCAAGAAGATCCTAATTCAGGTTTATTAAAGGGTATTTTGCTTAATACAGCAGAAGATTATGGCAATGAAGGGCCAGATTTTACATTTGGTTGGGGAAGATTAAATGCATACAAAGCGGTAAAAGTTCTCGAAGAAAAGCGATATATTGACTCTTCCATTTCTCATGGAGAAACACATCTTTATCAATTAAATATTCCTGAAAATGTAAAGGAAGTTAAGGTAATGGCTTATTGGATGGATCGAGAAGCTTTCCCATCTGCTTCTAAGGCTTTGGTAAACGATTTAGATTTAAAATTACTCACATCTGATACAGCTTATTTTCCATGGGTTTTAAATACAACACCAAATCCTTCATCATTATCATCAACAGCTTTAAAAGGAGAGGATCATTTAAACAATATGGAACAAGTATCCATTGTAAATCCATCAAAAAACACGTATGAGATTGAAGTATTTGGATATAATGTACCTTTTTCTGGACAAAAATACTTCCTAATATATGAGTTTATATATGATGAAATTACGATTACTTACCCAATTGGAGGTGAAGGACTACATCCATTTGATGTGGAGTTTATCCATTGGGATGCTAGCCCAGACACTATTCCATTTGATATTGAGTATAGTTCCGATAATGGATTGACTTGGAACTACATAGGGGATGCATCTGCTGATAAAAGAATGAAAATTTGGCAAGTCCCTAATCAACAGATGGATGAGGTTAAAATCAAGGTATCTAGAGGCATAACTGAAGATCAATCAGATGAATACTTTACCATCATAAAAGACCCAGATTATTTATCTGTGGATAGTATTTGTTTATGTTATGTTACCATTACTTGGGACCCTGTTCCGGGAGCTGTACAATATGAGGTAATGGTGTTAGGCGATAAGTTTATGGATTCAATTGCTGTTACTAAAGACACTTACTACAGAATACCTAAGAACTATAATGAGGATTTTTGGTACACTGTTAGAGCTATTAATAAAAGTGGCATTAAAGGGAAAAGACAAGTAGCTAAGTATTATAACGGAAGTGGCGGTTTTAATTGCTCTTATGGGACAAATTTTGAGGCTTCCAATGAAGTTATATGTGTTGAATCTACAGCCTTTTTTGTAGATAAATCATTGGGATGTCCAGATTCCTGGAGTTGGTTATTTAACCCTAACACCGTGTCTTTTGAAAATGGAACAAATGCCAATTCAGAAAATCCAGTAGTTCGATTTCAAGAATTAGGCCATTATGAAGTAACCCTAACCGCATCCAATCAATTTTTCACCCAAACCAAAACTAAATCGAATTTTATCAAAGTTGTTTCCCCTCAAGAAATGGATCTTGTAGAAGATTTTAACTCCTCTTTTCCCCCATTAAACTGGGTAAATACAACCGATGAAAATGCATTACATTGGGAACAAATAAATGTGATTCAGAAAAATGGAGAAACTGGTATGGCTGCAGCTTTTTTCAATGAATTTACTGATCCAGGACAGTCTTCCAATTTAGTGACATTCCCCATTTCAGTAAGTAATGATAATAAAAATCCCTTTTTGTCTTTTGATTTGTCTTATGCTATGCCAAACCCATATCATGGTGACCAACTTTTAATATTGGTATCAACGGATTGTGGAATTTCATTTTCTGATACTATCTTTACTAAGAGTGGCCATAATCTAAGTACTAGTTCTAGTTTGGATGTTCCATGGCGACCATCATCCTCTAATCATTGGAGAACTGAGCGTATTTCGTTGCAACCTTATCGGGGACAGCAGATCAAAATATCATTTACAAATGTGAGTATGAAACAAAATACGATTTATTTAGATAATATTAATGTTTATGACAATATTAATGAAGAGTACAATCCACTAAATTTCAATTTATTTCCAAATCCAAATTCAGGAAATTTTCAACTTTACTTGGAAAATAATGCAATAGAATTCATTTCATTAGAACTATTTGATGTCACGGGTAAAATTATTTATGAATCGGAAATTGATTTTCAATCAGATGAAACAAAATTAGTACACTTAAACCTAAGTAATTTATCAAAAGGGGTTTATTATGTACGAATATTTGATAATGTAAATCAACATGTTAAATCTGTTGTAATTCAAGATTAAATGCGCTTTACAGAACAAGAAACAGATAGAATAATAGAAATGGCTTGGGAAGATAGAACACCTTTTGAGGCTATTCAACTTCAGTTTAATCTTTCAGAGCAAGAAGTTATCGATTTAATGAGGAAGGAACTGAATGAAAAAAGTTGGAAGAGATGGCGTAAAAGAGTTCAAGGAAGAAAAACAAAACATGTAAAATTGCGATCAGATGACGTTCAACGACATAAGTCTTCTATGCAAAAGCAAATTACAGGGAATCGGATTTCTAAAAGATGATTAAATTAATATTATGAATACATTTATATTTAAATACATAATCTCATTTTTTTGCTTGTTAGGGATTAATGAATTAGTTTTTTCTCAAAATACAGCTACAGACTTTAATGCAAATGATTGCGATGGAAATGCACATCATTTATTTTCTGAGCTTGATAGCGGAAAAGTAGTTGTTATGGTTTGGGTTATGCCTTGTGGTCCATGTGCGTCTTACGCCTTAGACGCATATTCAGCAGTTGAATCTTATGCAACTTCTAATCCCAATCAAGTACTTTTTTACTTAGTAGATGATTATGCGAACACAACATGTCAATCACTTCATAATTGGGCAAATAATTTTGGTATGGGAAGTTGTATTAAGTTTTCAGACCCTTCTATAAAAATGTCTGATTATGGTCAAAATGGAATGCCTAAAATAGTTGTTGTAGGAGGTGCAAATCATGGCGTATATTTTAATCAAAATAGTTCAACTACAGGTATTGAAAATGCTATAGACCAGGCATTATTGGGGACAAATACACTTCTTCCTTCAAAAGAAAGCAATTCTACCTATATATTTCCCAATCCATCACATGGTGAAATACGATTATTAACCAACCGTAATGAATTTCAACCCATTGAGTTTCAAATTTACTCCATCAATGGAAAACTCATGATTGAAAATACGATTAATCAACATGAAAAAATACAATTGAAAGCCTTACCTAATGGCAATTATATATTAAGATTAAAAGAAAATTTTGATTATAAGAAGATGATGTTTAACCTCAATAGGTAAATTGAAAAAGTTTATAACCCTAACTGCTCTTATTTTTTATTTTAATAGCTTATTTTCACAGGGCTGTTGTTCTGGTGGTGCCACTAATCCTATTGCAGGTGGGGCAGCAACAGGGGTATTAAAGCAACATCAATTTGAAATATCAACAAACCATCAATTTTTAAGCTCCGATCGATTTTATTTCCAATCAGAGGATACAATAGGAGCTTTTGATCATTTTTCGTCCAATTATTTATTTTTAAGATTGGATTACGGGCTTTCTGATAAATTTACTTTTTCCTTGGCAAGTGGATATTTTTTAAATAAATCAAAGTTTGATATTGAACAACAAAATACTTTGACTGACACCATAAGTTCAAGTGGGCCTTCAGATCTTATTATTCTTCCTAGGTATGTAGTTTTTAATAAATCAGCAGGAAATAAAAAAACAGAGATAACAATAGGTTTAGGAATGAAATTGCCTTTAGGTTCACATAAAGATTCCTCCTTGATATATTCTGGTCAATTGGGGGATTTTTATGCTATAAATCCTTTTATTGCACAGACCACAAATGGATCTATTGATTTTATGTTTTATGGATTTCTTTTTCGTTCTTATTTTAAACAAAAAATAAATTTGTTTTCAAATATTTTACACGTTAAAACAGGATTTAACTCATTGGGCCAAAAATTTGGTAATTATACCAGTTTAGGTTTATTTGCTTCTAGAAAACTTTCGGCTAATTTTGGTTTAACCTTGCAGTTAAGAGCTGAACTGATTAATAAAATGGTGTCTGCACAACATGTTGATTTATCTATATATAATATAGATGTAAATTCCACAGGTAGCTACAAAGTATTTTTCGTTCCTCAATTAACATATTATAAGAGAGATTTAGCATTTTTCATGACTTCTGAACTTCCTGTTTATCAATATGTTAATGGCATTCAAATGGGTTCAAAAATACAGCTAACATCTGGCATAAATTATCGCTTTAAGATTAAAAAATCTAACTATGCTACAGAAGAAAAGAATTAATTTTTATAATGACATTCCAATGAAAAACGTAATATTATTTTTTTCTTTTTTATTCCTTTCTATTTATGCATTTTCACAAAATGAGGAGAACAGAGGTTATAAGGTAAAAGTTGGCGATAATATTCCCTCATTAACACTCGATATGATAAATGGAGAAACTTGGACTAATCAAGATCTAAAAGACAAAATAGTCGTTATCCAATTTACTGGATCGTGGTGCAGTGTTTGTAAGAAAGAAATGCCTCAACTTGAATCTCGAGTTTGGCAAAAATTTAAAGAAAAAGATTTTTTGTTAATCGGTGTTGATATTAAAGACACAAAGGATAGAATGCTTCCATTTATTGAAAAAACAGGTGTTACATATCCAATAGCTTGGGATCCTAAAGCCGAAATCTTTGATTTATTCACTTTAAAAGGAGCAGGAGTAACAAGAAATATTGTGATTGATAAAAAGGGAAAAATCGTGTTTCTTACAAGATTATTTGAAGAAAACGAATTTCAAGCCATGATTGATAAAATTGATGAATTAATTAATCAGTAAATTATTCTTTTCAAGTTGAATGGTGGTGCCTACAACAGCGACTACACACACAAAACTTGCCAAAATGCTCCCAATAAATGGAATCAAGTAACAAAGTGCAAAAATCGTTCCTGATCCAATTGAAAACCACATATTTTCTCGAACAAATTTAGAACTAGCTCTTACAGAAAGTCTATTTCTTTCATTGGTATAATCAATAAACGTATAACCATAAAAGTAAGCTGCAGTTAGGAAATTTCCGGAAGCAGCAATCAACCAACCAATTATAGGAATAAAACCAACAATAAAAAAGCCTATCACAAACAACAATTGAATTATCATATTTCTTAAAGCGATTAATACAGCCCTAACCACATCTCTTGTAATTTGTAAGATATCAAAGGGAAATTCTTTACCCGTAATTATGCCTGCAGTTCTTTCGGATAAATAGGCTAAAATGGGAGAAAGAATGATAATGGTAAAGTAACCACCTATAAATGGGAATACTATAAGAAAAATAATTTTAGATGTAACCCAAATAGCCCAATATATAAAAGAGTTAAATAAAGTCTTAAACCAGCTTAATTCATTACCATTTGTACCAATGTAGTTCGTTATCCATTCATTTAAATGATTGCTTAAAATATCAATGAATTGAAATCCTAAAAAGAAGAATCCTATGTTAAGCGCTAATGGATAAAAGAAATAGTGCCATAAGTTGTTTTTAAACATGAACCCCAATGCCTCTGCGTAACATTGAATACCATTACTAAAAGTTGGTTTATTTAGTTTCATTTTACAAATGTAATCAACAGCTTAATTATCAACCTATTAATTATATTACATTTGCAAACTTCAAATTAAAAACATGTGTGGAATTGTAGGAGCATTTAACATCAATGAAAACAATAAAAACCTTAGAGATTGTGTATTGGATATGTCTAGAAAAATTAGACATAGGGGCCCAGACTGGAGTGGTATTTACAGCTCAAAGAATACTATTTTAGCTCATGAGCGATTAGGGATCGTAGATCCTTCTTCTGGAAAACAACCCATTTTCTCAGCAGATAGAAAGCGTATTTTAGCAGCTAATGGGGAAATCTACAATCATAGAGAAATAAGAAGAGAGATAGCTGAAAATTATCCATTTCAAACGGGATCGGATTGCGAAGTTATTTTAGCACTATATGAAGAAAAAGGTATTCATTTCCTTGATGACTTAAACGGAATTTTTGCCTTTGCACTATATGATGAAGATGAAGAAAATTATTTGATAGCTAGAGATCATATGGGTATAATCCCTCTTTACATGGGCTGGGATAAAAATCAGGTCTTTTATGTGGCTTCAGAGTTAAAGGCTTTAGAAGGCGTTTGTGAAAAAATTGAACTATTTCCACCAGGACATTATTTAACGAATAGCGATTCAAAACCTGTAAAATGGTATAATCCAACTTGGATTGATTATCATGTTGTATCAGACCAAAAGACGAATTTGAATCGACTGAGAGAAGCTCTTTGTCAAGCGGTTAAAAGGCAATTAATGTCGGATGTCCCATATGGTGTTCTTTTATCTGGAGGCTTGGACTCTTCTATTACATCTGCAGTAGCAAAATTATATGCAGATAAAAGAGTGGAAAGTGATGATCAAAAAGCTGCATGGTGGCCAACGTTACATTCTTTTGCAGTTGGGCTAAGTGGTTCTCCTGATTTAGAAGCAGCTCAAAAAGTAGCAGATTATATTGGCACTGTACACCACGAAATTATTTTTACAATACAAGAAGGATTAGACGCCATTAAAGATGTAATTTATCATTTAGAGACATATGATGTGACAACCATAAGGGCATCTACCCCCATGTTTTTAATGGCTAGAGTGATTAAATCTATGGGCATAAAAATGGTGCTATCCGGAGAAGGATCAGATGAAATTTTCGGAGGTTATTTATACTTTCATAAGGCACCTAATGAAAAAGAATTTCATGAAGAAACAGTTCGAAAGTTAGATAAGCTACATCAATACGATTGTTTAAGAGCAAATAAAGCGTTAGCTTCTTGGGGTATAGAAGGTAGAGTACCCTTTCTAGATAAAGAGTTCATGGATGTTGCTATGAGTATTAATCCAAAAGATAAAATGATAACTGAGGATAGGATGGAAAAGTGGGTATTAAGGAAAGCTTTTGAAGATCTTCTTCCCAAGGAGGTGGCTTGGCGCCAAAAAGAACAGTTTTCAGATGGGGTGGGGTACAGCTGGATTGATACATTAAAAGAAGTTGTTGAAAGAGAAATAAGTGATGAAATGATGGGTAATGCTGAAAATAGATTTGAGGTTAATTCTCCTTTGAATAAAGAAGAATATTATTACAGAACTATTTTTGAAACCCATTTTCCGTCAAATGCTGCAGCACTTACGGTACCGTCAGTACCTTCTGTTGCCTGTAGTAGTCCAACAGCATTAAAATGGGATAAATCTTTTCAAGGAATGAATGATCCTTCTGGAAGAGCTATTAAATCACACCACAAAAGTTACTAATTTACTATTATCTTTTTTTAGATACTTTCTTACTTTTATGTAGTTGAGAGTATTCACGTTAATCATATCAATGTATTTGATTCAATCCTCTTTTTACTTTGCTCAAGAAACAAAGTTAGATAGTGTTTTGGACGATTATGATGCATTTTTTGAGAAAATGGATCAAAATTTTGTTGATGAAATCAACGCTGAAGAATTTATTGTAAAAGTCAAAAAAGCCACAGTAAAGCAATTAGATCCTCATAGTCACTATTATACTAAAGAAGAATCTAGTGCTAGAAAAAACGCTTGGAAAGGTATAACTTATGCAGGTATTGGAGCATCGGTAAAGAATAGTGAAAATGGCGTTATTATTGAGTACTGTAAGAAGGGATATGGAGCTTCAGAACAAGGGTTGATCCCTGGAGATATTATTATTCAAATTGACAGTGTTCTGTGCAAAGGGCTAAGTTTTAATCAAGTTGTTTCTCTGCTAAGAGGAGATAATCATACTTCAGTACAAATTACTGTCCAAAGGGGGCAGCAAAAATTAACTAGGATAATAGAAAGGAAAAATATTATTTCTAAATCTATTTCTTTTGCTGATACCATTTCAAAGGGAATGGGATTAATTAAGGTAGATCAATTTTTAAGGGGTTCTGGTGAGGAATTTCGAAATCAAGTTAAGCAGGTTATAGAAAAGGGAGCAGATAAATTGATAGTAGATTTAAGGGGAAACATAGGTGGGTTAGTAACAGAAGCTGTTAAAGCACTTAGTGCAGTTTTAGATGAGGGCACTTTGGTTTACACACTTAAAAGTAAGGATGAAAAATCAAATTACAGCGATAAAACAAAATGGAGAGCGATAAACTCATCCATCCCAATCATAATTATCGTTGATAATAAAACGATTTCATCTGGAGAAATTTTTTGTGGAACCATTCAAGATTTAGACAGAGGAGTTTTGATAGGTGAGAAGACTGCAGGTAAAGGAATTGTTCAAGGAACGAGGTATTTTAAAGACGGGTCTAGTTTGTATATTACTGCAGCAAGATATCATTTGCCTTCTGGACGATGTATACAGCGAATGGATTACTCCAGTAATTATAACTCTTTAAAAAATGCGGAAGATGAAAACACTTATTTTGAATCCAAAAATGGCAGGAAATTGAATAGTGGAGATGGAATTACCCCCGATTTAATATTAGATTCTTTAGAAGTAAAAGATGCTATTCTATTTGCTGTTGAGAATTCAGGCTTAGCTTTCGAATATGCCGTTGAAGTGATTAGAAAAAATGAAGATAACATTTTTCAAAATTGGAAAAATATTTCAAATGATTGGATTGAATTTTTAGAGGAAAATCACCATAGAATTATCCTAAAAAAACACAGCGAATTTTTAAAATCTAAATCACTTTTTCAGGATGATAAAAGAGCACAAAATAAGCTAGAAAAACTAACCCTTCAATTAGAAAAGAATAAGTTGAATGAAATGGAGGACAAACAAGAAAAAATCAAAGATATTCTATTTCAAGAGTTAACTTTATTTTCTTCATTTCAAGAAGGGCTTTATAAGTATCAAGCAAAAAGTGATTTATGGATACAACAAGCTATTCAAATCCTTAATAAAGAAGAAATATATAAGCAGATGTTAATTTCTAATTAAGTATTTAGAAAATGCTAAATACAGCTTAATCAATTTTCATAATATTTAATTTTCTTGTTAGTTTTATTAAGAATGGCTAGTTTAATTAAGAAAAAAAAAGTTGCTATTGCAGGGGCTACTGGATTTGTTGGACGTTGGTTTATAGAACGATATAAATCTAAATATGACATCATTGCACTTTCAAGAAGAAAAGTGGAAGGAGAAGACTTTGATGTTCAGTGGCGTGAAGTTGATTTATTTTCCATTTCAAGCAGTATAAAGGCATTGCAGGACGTAGATTATGCGTTGTATTTAGTTCATTCTATGCAACCTTCGACAAGACTGAATCAAGCGAGTTTTGAAGATACCGATCTACTATTAGCTGATAATTTCTCAAGAGCGGCAAGTGAGTGTAAAGTGAAACAAATTGTTTATTTAGGAGGTATTTTACCAAAAGATGATAAACGTTTATCAAAACATCTTAAATCAAGGTATGAAGTGGAGCGAGTTTTGGGGTCTAGAGACACTCCTTTAACTACTATACGTGCAGGGATAATTATTGGTCCTGGAGGTTCTTCTTTCAAGATTATTAAAAAACTGGTTCAAAATTTACCTGTAATGGCTTGCCCAAAATGGACATTGTCAAAAAATCAACCAGCAGATTTAGAATTAGCCCTAAACGCTATTGATATGCTGATAGGAAATGATCAGTTTCATCATCAATTTGTCGAAATAGGGGGGAGAGAGGTGATTACATACATGGAAATATTAAAAATTACAGCAGATGTGATGGGGAAAAAGAGATGGATTTTCTCTGTTCCTTTTTTTTCATTAGGCATGTCAAAGTTATGGGTAGGATTATTTAGTGGTTCCAGTACAGATTTTGTTTCCCCACTTATTGAAAGTTTAAAACACGAAATGACGCTAAACCCTAGCCATAGGTTGAATCAAAAAAATAGCGTTTCAATAAATGATAGTATTACAAGGGCATTATTTCAAGAGAGCACCATTCCAATATTACCCTCTTTTAAAGCGAATCAATCAAAACCAAAAAACACAGTGAGAAGTGTTCAGCGAATTTCAAATCCAGCTAAAAAATCGGCTTCATGGGTAGCTAAACAATATCCTATTTGGTTAAGCACAAATTTTCGAAGCCTAATTAAGGTTGAAAACCATGAAAATCAGCTTAAGTTTAAACTTTTTGGGGTTTCTCTTTTACAATTGGAGTACGTGGATGAAAGAAGCGATAAAAACAGGCAGTTATTTTATATCACAGGAGGTTTCCTTACTAAAAGAAAAGATTTAGGATGGCTTGAATTTAGGTCTATTTTACAAGGCGCTTATATCATTACAGCTATACATGAGTTTGTCCCTAGACTACCTTGGATTATATATCGTTTTACACAGGCTAAATCTCATTCATTTGTGATGAAAAGATTTGAAAATTATATTTCTAAAATGCATGAGTAAAGACATTAAATTACAAATGGAGCACTTAATAGAAAGGCATCACTGGTTATTACAAGATGGAAAATTACATAAGCAATTTAGGTTTAAAAATTTTGAATATGTAATGTACTTTGTGAATAAATTATTACCTAAAATCAATGAATCAGATCACCATCCTAAAATGATTATCAATTTTAATTCCTTAGTTATAGAGTTGTTTTCATTTGATGAAAATCGAATTACACAAAAAGATTTAGATATGGCAAGTTATATTGATATCAAGTTTAATAACTTCAGTTATGAGTAAAAACATTTTATTATTGTTTTTAGTCATGATATCAAGTTCTATCGTAGGGCAAACGACAAAAAATGAAAAAAAAATGATGGACAAGACGAATTACAATAAACTCACAGAAGAGGAAGAGCATATTATTATACATAAAGGCACTGAATATCCTTTTACAGGCAAGTATAACAATCATTATGAAGAAGGTACATACTTATGCAGGCAATGTAATACCCCATTATATATTTCTAAGGATAAATTTAAATCCAATTGTGGCTGGCCCAGTTTTGATGACGAAATAGAAGGAGCAGTAAAAAAGGTTAGAGACGCTGATGGAAGGCGTACCGAAATCATTTGTAATAATTGTAATGGCCATCTAGGACATATATTCTACGGTGAAGGATTTACACAAAAAGACACCAGACATTGTGTGAATTCAATATCCTTGATTTTTCTACCTAAGAAATAAAATTATTTTGATGTCTAAGAAATTCCTCTTTCAAATTTTCTTTTCGAAAATTTTTTCAACTTTTGTTTTTTGCTGGTTTTCTTCTTTATATGCTCAGGAAATGAGTCTGTTGTTCATTGGAGATATAATGGGTCATGGACCTCAAATTAAATCGGCATGGAATGATTCTCTTAAAAGGTATGATTACAATGAGGTATTTAAACCAGTTAAAGACATTATTTCTTCAGTTGATTTTGCCATTGCTAATCTTGAAGTTACTTTAGCAGGACCGCCTTATGAAGGCTATCCGCAATTTAGTTCTCCAGATGAACTAGCAGAGGCTTGCAAAAAAAATGGAATAGATGTTATAGTGACTGCAAATAACCATGCTTGTGATAGAGGCGCTAAGGGTATTCAACGTACCAATCAAGTTTTAGATAGCTTAAAAATACTACATACAGGAACTTTTTCAGACAAGAAAGAAAGAGATAGTATTAATCTACTTGTATTGGAAAAAAAAGATATTCGAGTAGGGTTGTTAAATTACACTTATGGTACAAATGGAATACCATTTTCCCCTCCTACTTTTGTGAATTTACTGGATTCTAGTATAATTATCAAAGACATCAAATTCGCAAAAACAAAAAGCTTAGATAAATTAATTGTTTTTGTTCATTGGGGGGCTGAGTATCAAGATCAACCTAATCAATATCAAAAGATATTTAATGATTTTTTTAAAAGACAAGGGGTAGATATAGTTATAGGATCACATCCTCATGTGGTACAACCAATGCATTACATAAAAGATAAGGATGAAGAATTTTTAACTGTTTATTCTTTGGGAAACTTCGTTTCTAATCAACGTGATTTTCGAAAAGATGGTGGAGCAATGTTTAGATGTAGTATTGTTAAAAATGATAAAGCAAGTATTGGCGAAAAAGAGTATATATTAACATGGGTTAATAAGTTTAATAAAAATAATACATGGCATTATGAAGTTTTGCCTTGTTCTAATAAAAAGTATAATCGTAATTATTTTTCAATAAAAGATAACTACACAAAGATGCTAGCATACTCAAATCATGCAAAAAACTTATTTTCAGAACATAATGTAAATATTAAGGAAGGATCGCCTTATCCAAGGATTCATTTAAAAAAGCATGGGCCCTATGAATTGGCTCAACAAAAGCCAACAAAATGGATAAAAAAATTGAATCTTTTGAAGTTTCGTAAGAATAGTAAAAAGGATGATAAGTAAATTAAAGGCACGTATTATTTACCTTTCTTCAGTTGGATATGTATATATAGGAATACTACATTTTATTCAACCCGAATTTTTTCTAAAAATAATGCCTCCTTATTTGCCTTTTCACTTGGAATTAGTATTGATCAGCGGTGCAATTGAGATAGGATTGGGTTTAGGTTTATTATTTAACGGTTTTAGAAAATATGCAGGTTGGGGTTTGATTTTGCTTCTTATTGCAGTGTATCCAGCAAATATTTATTTAGCATTTAATGAAGCACCTCAACAAGCAATTGGAATAACTCCATTTCTGGCTTCATGGGTAAGACTTCCTATTCAATTTTTACTAATTGGATTAGCATATTGGTTTACAAAACCGTAAATTTAAAATTATTAATATCATTAGGTATGCATTTTTCTTACTGTTTTACGTTCCTATTTTCACTAATAATTTTGATTAATCCATCCTCTGCTCAGTATGCACTAGATAACTGGGAAATAATAAGTACAAGTCCAAAAGATCAATCTTTGTTTCATCGTTCTCATACTTCTATATTAATAAAGAACAAACAGAAACTAAATTTAGATAAAATACATGAACTTTATAGTGCTGAAATAGTTGGTTCACAATCTGGTTTTCACGACTATGACATTTCCCTTAGTGATAATAAAAAAGCATTGGTATTTAGCCCTACAGTTGAGTTTGATTTAGGGGAGTTGGTTGTTTTCACTTTAAAGCGAAAAAGTGATGATCAATTGATAACGAATATAACATTTACCATTACTTCTTATAATACACCAGCTTACCTAGAACCTGAATATGATGAAGTCAACTTACAAGATCGATCAGTCGTACCCAATTTTACTATTACAACTAACAATAATCCCTGGCACGGGAATTTGTTCTTTAAAGTGGGTGGCCCACCCCAAAAACCAGATAATATAGTGGATACATCCGGAAGATTGCTCTATTCGAAATTTCGTCAAAAAAAAGGATTTGATTGGAAGGTAAATTTGAATAATAAAATCACTTTTTTTGACAGACAGATTAAGGCTTGGAATGTTATGAACGAATATCATCAAATTACTGACACTGTTTTTTGTAAAAATGGATTTACAGCTGATAACCATGATTTTATGGCTTTACCTAACGGAAATTACATTCTTTTTGCCTATGATGTTCAGCCTTATGCTATGGATACTGTTGTTGTAGGAGGGGATCCAAACGCTACTGTTGAGGGATTAATTATTCAAGAATTAGATCAAAATCATAACTTATTATTCCAGTGGAGAAGCTGGGATCATTTTCATGTTTTAGATAATATTTATTTAGATTCCTTAGGAGATGAATTCCCGTTTATTCATTGTAATGCAATAGACATAGACACAGATGGACACTTTTTAATTTCATCCCGAAATTTAGATGAGATCACCAAGATTCACCGAACAAATGGAAATGTGATATGGAGATGGGGAGGGTCACAGAACGATTTCACTTTTTTAAATGATTATCCTTTTACCCATCAACATTGCATTAGGAGCCTTGGGAATAACAAGTACATTCTTTACGATAATGGAAATTTTAGTTCACCCTTTTTGAATGGAATCAATTTATCAAGAGGAGTTGAATATATAATGGATACTACGTCAATGACTGTTCAAAAAATTTGGGAGTTTTATCATCCTGATTCATTATATGGTCCCGCAACTGGAAGTATTCAACGATTACCCAATGGGAATACCTTAATTAATTGGGGTTCCTTAACTTCAATGAATTTAGGAGCCATTGTAACGGAAATAGACACAAATAATCAGATTGTTTTTCAATTAGAATGTGTCAATGGACAAAATATTTATAGAGCTCATAAGTTCGATTGGTTTTTTGATCCTTCAATTGTTGGATGCACAGAAAATACAGCATGTAATTTCGACCAAACGTATATAATTGATGACAGTAGCTGCTATTTTCAGTTGGATTCTGCCTATATCACATTTATAAACAATACGTTGACTGCAGAGGTTAATCATGGAGTACCACCTTATTCCTACTTATGGAACACGAATGAAACTACTCAACAAATTGCAAACCCACCTCCTGGTAATTACTGGGTTATTATTCATGATATGAATAACTGTTATTCCGATACCATTTACTATAACCTCAGCTCAACAGGAATTCACCATAATAATAACCTTGAGAATCATCCTGTAAAACTGTTTAATGTATTGGGGCAAGAAACACACTTTCAATATAACTCGCTTCAACTTAATCAATATGGAAATGCTATAAAGAGAAAAAAAATAGTGATAAGATGATCAAGATCAACTTCTCCTATTATTTATTTATTTTTCTATTTATCAATTTCAACATTTCCTTTACACAATCGCCTTATTTAGTTGTTTTAGGGACAACTCAAGATGCAGGCTCACCTCAGCTTGGCTGCAATAAAAAGTGTTGTATTAATTTATTTAATAACCCTGATCTTCCAAGAAAAGTAGTTAGTTTAGGTATTGTTGATCCTAAAGCCAAAAAATATTGGATGATTGAATCAACTCCAGATTTCGTTACACAATCTAAGATATTGAATGAGATAAGTGGATTTAATCATGATGAATTACCAGATGGAATTTTTATAACACATGCTCATATTGGTCATTATACTGGTCTGATGTATTTAGGTAGAGAATCCCTCTCTTCCAAAAAAATACCGGTATTCACCATGTCAAAAATGAAGGGGTTTTTGATGCAAAATGGCCCTTGGAATCAACTTATCAACCTAAATAATATTTTTCTAAACAACATGGATGCTAATCAATCAGTACAATTAAGCAATGCAATACAAATCATACCATTTTTAGTTCCTCATAGAGATGAATTTTCAGAAACGGTTGGATTTAAAATAAATGGACCAAATAAATCAATTCTATTTATTCCAGATATTGATAAGTGGGGAAAATGGAATAAAGACCTGGTTAGTGAACTTAAAACGGTTGATGTTGCTTTTATTGATGGTACTTTTTATGATGATGAAGAAATAAATAATCGTAATATGGCTGAAATTCCTCATCCCTTTGTTGTGGAAACGATGAACCTTTTTAAGTTAGAAGATGAAAAAACAAAATCAAAAATACATTTCATTCATCTTAATCATACCAATCCATTACTAGATAAAAAATCAAAACAGTATAAGCAAGTTGTTTCGAACGGTTTTTCTGTTTCTACGTATAAACAAATTGTGAAATTGTAGATATGGTTGTATATTTTGGTATAGAAAGGTTAAATTGCTTGTTTACTAATTTGAAAAAAGCAGCATATATATTTTATTTTTTCTGTTTTGTTTACAACTTAACAAATGCACAGGTCCCGTTATACTACCAAGGGGTCGATTTTACACAAGGCGGAGATGTTCTTAAAAGTGAATTAGCTACTTTAATTAGCACAACACATCACACTGATTTTGAATACACATCAAACTCATCAATAGACACATGGGATATTATTAAATCTTCAGATACCTATTTGATGGATAGTACAAAGGTGTATTTGGTATATGGATATGATGATTTAGATCAAGCATATCAAAATGATATATCTCGGGATAAATCACTTTCTTGTCATGGTAGTCCATGTGATGGTCTTTGGAACAGAGAACATGTTTTTGCAAAATCTCTTGCTAATCCGCCCTTAAGTACTTCTTTTCCCGGGCCTGGCACGGATGTACATAATTTAAGATCATGTGATTATGTTACCAATACATTTCGAGGTAATAGAATATTTGGTCCTGGAAACGGTATTGCAGGTATTACCAATGATGGTTATTGGTATCCAGGTGATGAGTGGAAAGGTGATATTGCTAGAATGATGATGTATATGTACCTCAGGTACCCTAACCAATGTCCTGCTACAGACGTGGGTGCAGGTTTAACTTCTTTTTCAACACATGGAGATTTGCCAGATATTTTTTTAATGTGGAATGCTGAAGATCCTGTTTCTGCATTTGAAATCAATCGCAATAACATAATTGCCTCATTTCAGGGTAATAGAAATCCTTTTATCGATAATCCCTTTTTGGCAACAGCCATATGGAATGGCCCTGTTGCTGACAATCCATGGGGACCTCTTAGCATGGATTTCGATCAGATTAAAAAACATAAGATTACTGTTACACAGGAAAGAATGTTGTTTATAAATAGCGGTCACAAATTGGATTTAACATTATACGATGTGAATGGAAGAATGATATTGAAAACTCACGCCAATGAGATCTTATTAAATGCAATCGTTACAGGAATCTATTTCTTGAGAATTGAGAATGATCAGATCGAGAAATTAGTGATATTCTAAATTAATCTTCTTTTTGATTGTCAAATTTGTCTTCATTTTCTTTCATCTCTTCTGCCATTTTTTTAAATGCTTGGTGTTCTGCTTTTTTTCGTGCTTTCACAGCTCTTAACGCTTTATTTACCATTACATCTCTCTCTTCATAATCTTCAATTTTTCCTGGCTTATCAATTCTCATTTCTTCACTAATTCCAAGCTCATCAAGAATATCATCAGTAAAATTAATTTTCCCAAGCCCATAATAAATTTTGATTAAATCTTTATGTTTATTCATGATTAAAATGTCCTGAATAGTAATGTGTTTTATACTATTATACCCAAAACCAAGTCTTGACTTTTTGGTTAATTTTCTAAGATTAACGCTGTAGGTACTGTTTTCAAAATCTAATATGTCCATTTTTTGTCTTTGAGTTATTTAATTTTTTCTCCATTATAACTGGTCCAAATATACATATACCCGAATTAAAAATGACGAATTAAAGTGTCCAACCAAAAATAGTGTTCATTATCAATCTAACGAATAAGACCCTAACCAAAAACAAAAAGCCTGGAAGCAATTAGTAATAAGCCCTATTACTGTAAGTAAAAGCCATTATTTTTTTTATAAAATGATTTTAAACCCAAGTAATACTAAATTAATTGTTAAAATAGAAAAGAGTTTGTATTTAATATTAGCATTAGATATTGTATATTCAACACTAACAAAATTAAATATATAAAATATGGGGGGGGATAAAATTCATGTCTTTGACACCACATTAAGAGATGGAGAGCAAGTGCCAGGTTGTCAATTAAACACAAAGGAAAAGGTTGAAATCGCCTTAAATCTTGAAGAACTTGGTGTAGACATAATAGAGGCTGGTTTTCCAGTATCAAGTCCAGGTGACTTTAATTCAGTAGCAGAAATTTCTAAAAATATTAAATCTTCCATTATTTGTGGGCTGAGTAGAGCAATAGTGATGGACATTGATACTGCTGCTATGGCATTAAGAGATGCCAATAGGAAGCGGCTTCATACGGGAATAGGGGTGTCAGATATTCACATTAAACATAAGTTTAAATCAACTAGAGAAAAAATTCTTTCTCAAGCTGTATCAGCAGTTAAATATGCAAGAAAATACTTTGACGATATTGAATTTTATGCAGAAGATGCCGGTCGAGCAGATCAGGATTTTTTGGCTAAGATGATTGAATCTGTAATAGATGCTGGTGCCACTGTTGTCAATATCCCAGACACTACCGGATATACTCTTCCTGAGGATTATGGTAATAAAATAGCATTTCTTACCAACCAAGTACCAAACATTGATAAAGCCATTATTTCTGTGCATTGCCATAATGATTTAGGTTTAGCTACTGCCAATACGTTAGCAGGAATTCAAAATGGAGCAAGACAAGTGGAGGTTACCATTAACGGAATTGGAGAAAGAGCAGGTAATAGCTCACTTGAAGAAATAGTTATGATTTTAAAATCGCACCCTTATTTAGGGTTTCAGACGAAAATTGACCCTAAGAAAATATTGAAATTAAGTAAGAAAATTAGCAGAATGATGAATATGCCCGTTCAGCGAAATAAAGCTATTGTGGGAGGAAATGCATTTTCTCATTCTTCAGGAATTCATCAAGATGGATTTTTGAAACATAGAGAAAATTATGAAATAATTAATCCAAATGATTTAGGTATAGATAAATCTTCAATAGATTTAACAGCGAGAAGTGGTAGAGCAGCACTCAAGCACAGGTTACAATTATTAGGTTTTGATCCTTCCAAATTAGAAATGGAAACGATTTATACTAAATTTTTAAACTTGGCAGACGAAAAAAAATTATTACATGATGAAGATTTATATTCTTTAATGAAAAGTTAAGATGAAAAAACAAAAAACGTTATTTGATAAAGTTTGGGATAATCATGTAGTTCAAAAAATTAATGATGGACCATCCGTTTTATTTATAGATAGACACTTAGTACATGAAGTGACCAGTCCAGTTGCGTTTAAAGGACTAGAAAATAGAGGGATTCCTGTACTTTTTCCCAAAAGAACCTTTGCAACTGCTGATCACAATACCCCCACTCAAAATCAACATCTTCCTGTGCAGGACCCTTCTTCTTCCCATCAATTAGAAACATTGGAAAAAAATACCAAGACACATGGTATATCATATTGGGGATTAGGACACGAGAAAAACGGAATTGTTCATATCATTGGACCAGAGACAGGTATTACTCTTCCTGGAACAACCATAGTTTGCGGAGATTCACACACTTCAACTCATGGAGCATTTGGATCTATTGCTTTTGGAATAGGGACTTCTGAAGTAGAAATGGTATTAGCAACTCAGTGCATAATGCAGGTTAAGCCAAAGACGATGAGAATTACCATTAATGGAAAATTATCTAAGGGTGTTTCTCCAAAAGATGTGGCTCTATATATGATTTCAAAATTGACTACTTCCGGAGCAACTGGATATTTTGTAGAATACTCTGGTGACGTATTTTCTACCATGTCAATGGAAGGTAGAATGACGGTTTGTAACATGAGTATTGAGATGGGGGCTAGAGGAGGCATTATTGCACCAGACGAAAAAACATTTTCATATTTAAAAAATAGAGAATTTTCCCCTAAAAATGATGATTGGGAAGAGGCAGTTAAAATTTGGAAAGAATTAAATTCTGAAAAAGATGCCCATTTTGATCGTGAATTTGAATTTAAAGGAGAAGATATTCAACCAATGATAACCTATGGTACAAATCCAGGAATGGGGATGGCAATAAATCAAGAAATTCCTGATAATGCAAACGAAAAATCTTTGACTTACATGGGGTTTAATCGATCTGAACAATTAATTGGGAAGAAAATAGACTATGTTTTTTTAGGAAGTTGCACAAATGGAAGATTAGAGGATTTTAGGGCATTTGCTAGTGTGGTTAAAGGAAGAAAAAAATCACCAGAAGTAACAGCTTGGCTTGTACCTGGATCACATCAAGTAATTAACCAATTGAAAAGGGAAGGTATTACACATATATTAAATGATGCAGGATTTGAGATTAGAGAGCCAGGTTGCTCTGCATGTTTAGCGATGAACGATGATAAAATACCAAGTGGCAAGTATGCCGTAAGTACCTCAAATAGAAATTTTGAAGGGAGACAAGGCCCAGGATCTAGAACCATTTTAGCTAGCCCTTATGTAGCTGCGGCAGCTGCTATAAACGGGGTGATAACGGACCCTAGAAAATATTTAATTTAGAATTATGGCATATGATCAATTTAAAATATTGAAATCAACTGCAGTTCCATTACCTATTGAAAATGTAGATACAGATCAGATTATACCAGCACGGTTTTTAAAAGCCACTGAAAGAAAAGGATTTGGAAATAATTTGTTTAGAGATTGGCGATATGATAATAAAAACAAATTAATTAACGATTTCGTGCTCAATAACCCAATTTACAACGGAAAAATTCTTTGTGCTGGAAAAAATTTTGGCTCAGGATCATCAAGGGAACATGCTGCATGGGCCATTTATGATTACGGATTTCGATGTGTAATTTCAAGTTTTTTTGCGGATATTTTTAAGAACAATTGCTTAAATATTGGAGTCCTCCCTTTAAAAGTTTCAGAAGAAAATTTAGGTGAAATTTTTGATTTAATATATGCCAACCCTAAAACGGAGTTTGAAATAAATTTAGAAAGGCAATCCTTGGTGCTTCATGAAATCAATAAGCATATTTCATTTCAAATTGATGAATACAAGAAAAATAATTTGATAAATGGGTTTGATGATATCGACTACTTAATCAGTATAAAAGATGAAATTAAATCGTTTTCAAAAAAAATAAAATTTTAAACTAGTTTAAATGGATCTACATGTAGCATTATTACCCGGAGATGGCATTGGTCCCGAAGTTATTTCACAAGCGGTTAAAGTATCTAATTCTGTTGCTAAAAAGTTTAATCATAACATAATATGGGAAGAAGCGTTAATTGGTGCTGTAGCTATTGATGAAGCTGGGGACCCATTTCCAGACGAAACACTACGTATTTGTAAAAATGCTGATGCTATTTTATTTGGTGCTATTGGAGATCCAAAATATGATAATGATCCAACTGCAAAAATTAGACCTGAGCAAGGATTACTCAAAATGAGAAAGGAATTATCTCTTTTCGCTAATGTTAGACCCACTTTTACTTTTCCTTCCTTGCTAGATAAATCACCTCTTAAAAAAGAAATTATTTCCGGAACAGATTTTGTTTTTCTTCGTGAATTAACAGGGGGGATTTATTTTGGCAAAAGAGGAAGATCAGCAGATGAAAAATGGGCTTTTGATACTTGCGAATATTCAAAAAGTGAAGTCCAGAGATTGGTGAAAAAAGGCTTTGAAATGGCGATGAAAAGAAGAAAAAAATTATGTTGTGTAGATAAAGCGAATGTATTAGAGACGTCAAGACTATGGAGAGAAACTGTTCAAGAAATGGAAAAGGACTTTCCTAATGTAGAAGTTTCTTATGAGTTTGTAGACGCAGTTGCGATGAGATTAATACAATGGCCCAAACAATATGATGTATTAATTACGTCAAATTTATTTGGCGACATTTTAACGGATGAAGCTTCTGTAATTACCGGCTCAATGGGGTTAATGCCTTCGGCTTCTTTAGGTGATTCAACGAGTTTGTTTGAGCCTATACATGGGTCTTATCCTGAAGTAGCAGGTAAAAATTTAGCAAACCCACTTGCAACGATATTATCAGCGTCTATGATGTTTAAAGATGCTTTTGGACTCGAAAAAGAATCATTAATTATTTTGGAAGCAGTTAAAAAATCATTAGATCAAAAAGTAGTTACCCAGGATTTGGCTGAAAATGAAAAGAGTTATTCTACAAGTGAGGTAGGTGATTGGATTTCAAATGAAATTATGAAATATTAAAACTATATTTATTAATATTAACCTATTATCAATGCTATAACTATGTCAGGTCATTTATACAAAATCGGTTTTTTAGTTGCAATTGTTGGTTGTTTAAATTCTTGTAAGGTTGTTTTCACAAGCGGTTTAAGAGCAAACATTGAAAGGCAAAAGTTAGACATGGAAAAAATTCAATATTATAATTCTAAAACGATCCATTTAAAAAGAGTGGTTTCTGAAAAGGAAACGGATGTAATTGAAGGTAAAGTGACCATAATGAACGGACAAATGATTGAAGAAATAGAGGTGAAAAAAAATACACCAGGGGTTCTTGTTAAAAAACTTCCTGGAGAAGTACATATTAAATTTGAACCAGGGGATATGGATGACAATTATTTGATATTCAAAAAAGCGGATGATCAAATCTATTATTTTGAAGCAAATAGCTGGAATAAAAAAGACCTTATAACGGATGAAACAGGCCAAACGGTGCTTAGTTCCTATAAAGGAAGAGTAAATTATCATGGTAACCAATACAGAACAAACAGCATGTTATCAAAACCTCAACTGATGATTAAAAAGAAAAGCTCAAGAAATACTGATTATAACAAAAGGAGAGCCAAAGGAGTTAAAGTCAGTTAAATTCATTCTTTTCAATAATTTTCTTCATACAGTTAATACCGTCTATTGCAGCTGAAACAATACCGCCTGCATACCCTGCTCCTTCTCCGCAAGGATATAGTCCTTTGATTTGAGGACTTTCATAACTTATTTTATCTCTAGGAATTTTCACTGGTGAGGAGGTTCTAGATTCTGGAGCGTGTAATACAGCATCATTAGTTAGAAAACCGGGCATTTTTTGATTAAAAACAGTAAACGCTTTTTTAAATCGGTTGATCATAAAAGATGGAAATATCTCATGAAATATAACACTTTTAATTCCTGGAATGTAAGAACTTCTTGGAAAATCTTTAGACTGTAAATCTACCATGAAATCGGATAACCTTTGAGCAGGGACTTGTTGAGTTTTACCAGCTAATTCCCAACATTTTTTTTCTATTTTTTGTTGGAAATTTAGACCCACGAAGGGGTCTTTTTCTTGACTTCCAGCTAGTTTTTCAGGATCAATAGTCATGACTATGCCAGCATTAGCGTAGGGATTATTTCTCTTGGAAGGGGACCATCCGTTGGTCACCACTTCACCAGGAGATGTTGCGCAAGGAGCAATAATTCCTCCTGGACACATGCAAAATGAATAAACACCTACATCATCAACTTGAGCCACGAGGGAATATGATGCTGGTGGTAAGTAATCGTCACTTTTTCTCCCCCAATATTGTATTTTATCAATAAGTTTCTGTTCGTGTTCAATCCTGACACCAAGTGCAAATGGTTTAGCTTCTAGTTTTATTTGATGATTATGCAAAAGGTAAAGAACATCTCTTGCAGAATGCCCGGTGGCTAAAATGAGATTAGTGGCGTATAATTTTTCCGTTTGATTAATTACAATTCCTTTTATTTTGTCATTTTGAATTATTAAATCTGTCATTTTAGTATTAAAATGAATTTCTCCGCCTTGCATTATTATTTCTTCCCTCATTTTTTCAATGATTTTTGGAAGTTTGTTGGTGCCAATATGTGGATGAGTATCTATTAAAATATCTTCGTCTGCTCCAAAATGAACAAACCAACTAAGCACAGTTTGAACATCGCCTCTTTTTTTTGATCTAGTGTAGAGTTTTCCGTCAGAATAAGTTCCTGCTCCGCCTTCTCCAAAACAATAATTTGATTCTGGATTTACAATTCCTTTTTTGTTTAAATCTGCTAAATCTCTCCTTCTGTTTCTTACTTTTTTTCCTCTTTCAATTATGATGGGTTTTACCCCCTTACTAATGGCGTAAAGTGCAGCAAATAGACCTGCAGGACCTGCACCAATAATGGTAACGGTTTTTTCAGGGTTTGTTTTAAAACTTTTATAATTGGCAGTCTGTAATGGAATAGGTTCGTTAATGTAGACATCAACGGTACATTGAAGTTTGATGTTTCTTGCTCTGGCGTCAATAGATCTTTTTATAAATCTATATTGAAAAGGTTCATCCGTTTTGGTAATCTCAACTATTTTTTCCCGAATTAAGGATTCATTATGAATGTCTTCCGGATTTAACCTTAACTGAATTCTTGTTATCATTTTTTGGAACTAAACGGATATTTATTCATAAAAGAATTTAATGACTTTTTCGACCTTTAATTAAATGATTGTTGTTCATTTTTTTTTGCTTTTTGGAATTTATTTAAGTGAATAATCATTTTTAAATTTAAGTAAAAAAAGATGAATTTTTGAAACGATTTTCAGATGCTGTAGTAGGTACATTAAGCGTGTTTGACGCGTTACGCTCTTTTTCCATTCGAACTTTTGTAGCTTATAAGGATAACGATTATAATAATCAAATTCTCAATAATTTATTAAACTCTGATCATTCCAATTTTATAAACACTGAATATTTATTATAAATTCGTGGCGTTTTATGAAACCCACACTTTTAATATTAGCCGCTGGAATGGGGAGTCGTTATGGTGGTTTAAAACAGATTGACGGAATTGGTCCAAATGAAGAGCCTATCATTGAATATTCTATATACGATGCCATTAAAGCAGGATTTGGTAAAATCGTTTTTGTAATAAGAAAAGAATTTGAAGTCGCCTTTAGAGAACGATTTGATCAATTCTCTGAAAGAATTCAAATTGAATATGTTTTTCAGCCTGTAAATGTGGATGTTGAAGGTCTTAACCTAGTAGATAGGGAGAAACCTTGGGGAACATCCCATGCGGTACTAGTAGCAAAGGAGGTGATTAATGAACCATTCGCAGTAATCAATGCGGATGATTATTATGGTACTAACTCATTTAAATTAATGGCCGAGTTTCTAATCAATTCATGTACTGAGGAACGTATGTCTATGATTGGTTATACCCTAAAAAACACCTTGTCTGAACATGGAACGGTTAATCGAGGTGTATGTAAGGTAGATCAAGAAAATAATTTGGTCGAAGTAAACGAACGAATTAAATTAGCTATGAAAAATGGAGTAGTAAAATATAACATAGGAAGTGGTAATCCTGAAGGCGAAGAAGACCCTATGTCCAGTGTTTCCATGAACTATTGGGGTTTTCATCCTTCTATTTTTGATCATATTCAAAAGGGGTTACATCATTTTATGAAAAATAATGCCTCTAATCCTACTGCAGAATACTACATTCCAGATATTGTTACGCTATTAATACAATCGAATGAATCTGTTTTTAATGTTATTCCTACGGAGGATAATTGGTTTGGTGTCACCTATAAAGAGGATAAGCAGATGGCTGTCGATACGATCAATGCTCATATTTCGAATGGTATTTACCCAAGAAACTTGTGGAGTTAAATATAGCTCAACATGTTTTTTCTAGCTACTTTGAAAAAGGACAAGTAATTGAATGCAGCGTTGTTAAAGGCGGTCTGATTAATCAAACTTATAAATTAGATACAAGTGAAGGGGTCTTTATTTTGCAAGAGATTAATCAACAGGTTTTTTTAGAACCAAAACTTGTTCTTGAAAACATCAAAAGAGTGTCTTTATGGCTTAATGAACACGAATTTAACTATGGCTTTCCAGCGCCAATTCAATTTAATCATGTGTTCTCTTTTGGTAAATTATGGAGACTACTTCCTTTTATAGAAGGGAATTCTCATAATGAAATTTCGAATAAAAAAATGGTTGAAAATGCAACCATTTGCCTTTCTAACTTCTATTGTGCTTTAGAGCAGTTTCCCATCCAAGATTTACATGTTACTATACCTCATTTTCATCATGGTCAATTTTATATTGATGAACTATTCAAAGCCATCGAAAGAAGTAATTCTAAACGAAAAGAACAAGCATTTCAAGAGATTAGAGATATAAAACTTGTACTTGATGATTTGGTTCATTTTGATGAGGTAGTAAATCAACTTCCTAAACGAGTAATACATTATGATACGAAGATTAATAATTTTTTATTTGATGAAAATTTTAATGTAAAAGCTCTAATTGATTTAGATACATTAATGCCGGGATCTATCCTTTCCGATGTTGGCGACATGATTCGCACTTATTCCAACAAGCTAGGAGAGGAGTCTACTGATTTTGATCTGATTCAAGCTGACCCTGAAACTATAGACACCATAGTGGAAATCATATCAAAGAATACGCTGCTTACCGAATTAGAAAAAAACCACTTATATTTTGCAGGAAAAGCCATTACATTAATGCAATGTGTACGTTTTTTAACAGACTTTTTAAAAGGAGATGTTTATTATACAACCACCCATCCGATTCATAATTTAAATAGGGCAAAAAACCAGTTCATACTTTATGATTCCATGAATAAAGAATAACTAATGGAAGGCTATTTATTTTTCTTGGTTAAATTTAGGATAGTCAAATTTGGTTTATGATGAACAGATTTTTGTGTTTTTTACTCATTCATTTCTGCTTGTTTCAGTGCTTAAGAGCTCAGGATATCAAGTTTTTCAATCAAAGACCCATTAAAAATATTTTTATTGGTATTGGTGGTGATGGCGGTATGGGGTCCATCAATCAAGAAAAATTAAGGCTGATGTCTTTTGATTTATTGATGATTCAAAAGATTGGTTTAGGTTACAGTAAACAATGGGAGAAAGACAGTATTTTTGGCAACTTTATTTCCATTCCTGTAAACTTAACTTTTGCCATTGGAAAACGAAATCACATGTTTGAAGTAGGGATAGGTTCAACCCTATTTTTAAATTTAAAAGAACCCACTTATCAGGTATGCCTTTATCCCATATTTGGTTATCGAATTCAACCCCTAAAGTCTAATAAAGTATTTTTTAGATTGTGTATTATGGCACCAACAGCCTTGAACTCAGAGTCTTATTTTACCATTAAAAATACAAATACGGTCTTTATGCCTGTTTCAATTGGTTTAGGACGTAGTTTTTAATTGGATAAAGGTTTTCCGTCTTTCCATTCTCCCTTATGGCTAATGTCACCATTCTTTAAGGTTAATGTTCCTTGTCCATTTCTTTTTCCGTGTTCCCATTCTCCATCATATAAATCACCATTTTCATAAATCATCACACCCTGGCCATTTTTTTTACCATTTTGCCATTCGCCAATGTATTTGTTTCCGTTTGCATATGACATAATTCCTTGTCCATTGGCTTTATCAAATCGATACTCTCCATTGTATTTATCACCTTCTTTCCACATGAAAACACCTTTCCCATGTCTCAAACCATTTACAAAATCACCTTCATAGCTATATCCACTGTCCCAAATGTATTTTCCTTTTCCATTTTCCATTCCATGCAACCATTGCCCTTCATAATGCTGACCAAATGGATAGGTGTAAATTCCATAACCATGAGGTTCTCCATCTACGTACTCTCCTTCATATGTTTCTCCATTTTGAGCCACAAAAACTCCTTTTCCATGGTATTTTCCATTTACAAATGAACCTTCGTAAGAGTCTCCTTTTTCCCCTTTACTAATTCCATTTCCATTTTCACAATCTCCGCTTATACAATGCATTTTATTTTCTATTTCTTCTCCTAAAAATTGATTGTTTTCCCAAAGGCCAATTAATTCATTCCCATTGGTTCTTACATATACTCCTTGGCCGTTTCGTAAACCATTATTAAACGTCCCCATGTATTGGTCCCCATTGGCAAAGTGGTATTTACCCTGCCCATGCATTACTCCATTTTTCCAACCTCCTTGATATCTATCTCCCCAACTCATGATATATAATCCATAACCATTTTCGCAGTCGCCTGTTTGGCATTGAGACCAAATAGAACTATTTGTAATAATTAGTGTCAATAAGAAAAATAGCTTAGTTCTCATTTTAATTAAAATCTCCGCAAAAGTAATTAAAAGCCAATTTAATTATGGACTTCAAATATTAATTTATAGTATGAAGAAATTATTATACATCACGCTATTGCTCTTTATTTTTCAAGGTTGTTCTCTAGAAATAAATCAATTAACATCAGAAGTTAACCAAGATTTCCAAAACACAAATAATCAAGAACAACTAGGTATTATGGTTACATCATTGGTACTTACTCATGAGGAAATAAATTACTATTCCGGAGTTTTAGAAACATCTGAACCTGAAGGAGAATATGTTAATAATGTAGAAGTTATATATGATGGAAATTCCTTTAATGGGAAGTTTATTAGAAATAGTCTACAGAAATTTAAATTATTGTTTTGAAAACTAATTTTTGACTTTAGGGTTAGAATAAATCATTGATTAAATCTTTAGATTTATTCATAAGATTATTTTTCTCTTCTAATATCTTATCTTCAATATTTAATGAATCTAAGTTCAATTTATTTACCATATTTTCTGGATTTAACTCCTCTTGGATAATCAATATTTCATCTGTAAAATCAAAAAGTTCTTGAGCTTCTTTAATTAATGAAAGGCTAAATTCAATTTGATATTCTTTTTTTAATTCCTCCCAATTTATTTTCTCTAAATCTTTAACACCACAATTTATCAAAATGAACATAAATTTTGCAAGACGAACTTTAGTGCCAATCCCTAAAAATCCATCATTGTTTTCATAAGTAAACTCCTGAAGTACATCTAATTCATCCTTTGAATATATGGTGTCATTAATCATTTTAGCATAAACGTTTGAAGCCATGTCAAACTCTTGCATATCGGAGAAAACATACAAGGACATGAGGTCTGCATAATGATTATTTAATTCTAATTCGTCAAGAATTTCAACTAAAGATTGAAAATCTTCAGTACCTCTGTTGATATCTTCTTCATAGGGCATTATTTTACGATTAATACCTCTAAAAAAATGGTGTAAACCTTTTAAGAATAACCTTGACTCTTCATCTGAATTAATTTTTGGCACAAAAATATTGGTTAAATAAAAGTCAATATGTTCATATCTGTATAATTCATCAATGCCTGTAGTTAGAGATTCTTCACTCAAATATAGAATTCCATTAAGCATAAAAGTTACAGATTTCATTAAACTTAAATAGACTTTAATTTCTGGAGCTTTAATGTCGTTTAAGTCTATACAACTAATTTCATAAATACTAATAGGTTTCCCAAGCTGTTTTATCCCTAGCGCAAGTTGACTTAAGATAAAATGTTCGTAGGGTTGTATAAGTGAAGAATTTATTAATCCCGTAGTGTCAAGAGTTGGTATAATTAGTTCAGTTAATGTTGGATAAATGTCTTCATCAAGATCATATATGCTCGATTTTATGTCTTTATAGGCGTCAAATGCTTTGTATAATTTAATAGGATTATAAGTTAGCGAACCATCATCATTAACAGCATTACTTAAGAATTCAACATCATTAAAAATATCACCAAATATTATCAGTTGATTTTCAATTTCATTGGGCTCTTGGTGAGCATAACCACCATAAGGATTATTAATTTTCAAATAAATTTTCAATGATTTATAAATAATAACTTTGTTATCGCTTAATAATTCTTTTAGCTTCTCTTTATCTTTATTTATTAAAACTTCAGTTTCAGGTCTTTTGGAACATGCCGATATCACAGTAAATAGTGATATAGAAAGGAATATCTTCTTAAATAATACAGTAGGCTTAAATGTTATTTGTCTATTTTTCATGTTAAATTTAAGTCACATAAATATAATGATTTAATGAATAATTTTAAAGGAGCAATAAGTACAAAAATTCCTGTTCAATGGGGTGAAATGGATGCCTTTAATCATGTTAATAATGTAGTTTATATAAGGTGGTGTGAAACAGCTCGAATTTCTTTATTTAGAGAAATATGGGGAGATAAAGGAATTAATATGAAAGAAATTTTAGACGGAAATGGGATAGGTCCTATTCTAGCCAATTTTAATATCAATTACAGGCTTCCTATAACGTATCCAGATGAGGTTGCTATACACACACAGGTAAGTCAAATTGGAAATACTTCATTTAGATTAAGTCAAGCATTATTTTCAAAAAAATTAGGAAACACTTTGGTGGCTGATGCAACAAGTGTGGTGGTCATGGTTAATTATAAAACAGGTGATAAATACACATTAAACCAAAATATAATATCAGAACTTGAAAAATATATCATTCATGAATAAAATTTTAATTATTGTCTTTGTATTTACATTCTTTTCATGTAGTGAAAAACAGCCATATTACCCAGTAGAAAATTTAGTTCAATTAAATGGATTTTGGAGAAGTGGAGCAAATCTGATAGAAATTAGAGCAGACGACAGTTTACTTGTTTTTAATAAAAGAAAGACCCACACTATACGTGTAGAAAAGCAAGATTCCAGTTTTATTTTATGGGCTACAAATGAAGAAGGAGAAGAGGCTTTTCATGGTGATATGAAGATTAATAAGTCAGGAGATATGCTATTTGTAAAGAGATTTGACAACTATCACGTCTTACTAGTTGGTGCTAAGTATTATTACAACAAGGTGCCTGCCCAGTAATATTCATCATGAACCCTTTCGAAAAAAAAGTCAATATCCCTTTTGAAGATGGTGTTTTCATCGATTTTTACCGAAATATTCTTTTAAGAAATGTTCCTTTTTGTGAGATTAATTCGGAAGAAGATTTACGTATTTGCAGAACATTAACCATTCAATTCATCCAAAAGGCAATGCGAATGGCACAAGGAATTCATACCAAACAATTTAAAATGTCATCTGTTTTAAATCACTTTGATAAAATGGAAGAAAAAGATAAATCTTTTCATTTTTTATACATCATGTATAGAGAGCTTTTTCGAAAGGGCCATTCATCATCACAGAAACTACTTTCTATTTTATCCAAGCATGAATTAAATGCACCTTTTCAATGTATATTTAAAAGCACAAACCATTATTTTGCTTGGGACTATTTACTCACCTATTTTGCTCAATCTTCTTTTGAAAGTACATTGTTTTCAGTCATGTGGAAAAGGTATCAAAATTCCCTTTTAAAGTGTGATATAGGTGAATACGAATCCTTCGTAAATAATTTATATTTAAAAGACGCAAGCGAGAAATGCAGTATGCTTCATCAAGAATCTGTTAGTCAAGATCATGATTTTATTTTAAAAAGAGCGGAGATGCGTTATAGTGAAAGCACTATTTTCGAAAAATAACGAGAGAAAAAGTAATTATGAAAATAAAATTAATTTGGGATTTTAAAGGAAGTAACGAGTTGAAAGTGGCAGTACATTATACTAAGCACATTACCGAATTCATGGAAGAAAAAAACATTCCCTTTTTTGAAATGGGAGAAACCAGTTTAAGCGAATTCCATCAAATAGCATATGTAGTCATTAAAAAAGAGGATGTGATTGCAGTTAGAGATGCTCTTAAACCTCACAGGGCATTTATATTAGAATGATTCAGCTTTTATTAATTTACCTTCATTGTAGGTTTCTTTCTTTGTGAGTTTTCCAGCTTCATTATAATATTTCCTAATACCTTCTATTTCCCCGTTGTTATAAGTCTCTTCTTTTTTCAATTGTCCATTTTCATGCCAACCTTTCGATAACCCCTGCTGTTTTCCTTTTATATAATTTTCTTCATATTTCAATTGTCCATTTTCATAATAACTTTTCCTTGACCCATTCTCTTTTCCTTCTTTAAAACTTGCTTCTGATTGTAATTGCCCATTTTCATACCAACCTTTCCAAAACCCGTCCCTTTCTCCTTCTTTATAATTACCTTCTTCACACAATTGTTTGTTTTCATACCACCTTTTGTATAATCCGTCCCTTTCTCCTTCTTTATAATTTGTTTCTTCAAATAATTTTTGATTGTTGTCCCAGTATGCTACTATCCATTTTTGTTCTTTGGTTTTCCAGCCATTACTATAAGTTACTTCTTTGATCAATTTTCCATTTTCATCCCACTCTTTATGTAATCCATCCTGTCTACCATCTTTATAAATTCCTTCATTTTGTAATTGTCCATTTTCATGCCACATTTTATCTAAACCATCCCTTTTACCATCTTTATAATTTGCTTCTGATTTTAAATGCCCATTTTCATGCCAATTTTTCACCAACCCATCCATTTTGTTTTCTTTAAAATTTACTTCTGTTTTCAATTGTCCGTTTTCATACCAATATTTCGACAACCCCTCTTGTTTTCCTTTTATATAATTTCTTTCATATTTCAATTGTCCGTTTTCATACCAATATTTATTTAGTCCTTCACGACTTCCTAAGTTAGAAGTTTCTTCAAATTTTAATTGTCCATTTTCATACCACTCTTTATGTAATCCATATGCACTGGAGTCGTCCACATAATTCATTTCTTCTCTCAATTGTCCATTTTCATACCACTCTTTATGTGAATTAAGAACAAAACTTCCTTCTTTATAATTTCTTTCAAATTTTAACTGCCCATTTTCATGCCATTCTTTAAATAATCCGTCCTGTTTTCCGTTTTTGTAAGCTTCATCTTTTTTTAATTGTCCATTTTTATACCAACTTTTCGATAACCCATCCTTTTTTCCTTCGATAAAGTTAGATTCACGCAGTAATTGTCCATTTTCAAACCAATATTTATTTAATCCATCAAGACGTCCTTCTTTATAATTCTCTTGAAATTTCAAATTTCCATTTACATACCACCCTTTAGCTAAACCAAATAGTTTTCCATCTTTAAAATTTATTTCCTGTTTTGGTTGTCCGTTTACATGGTAACTTAATTGTTTACCATTAAATAATTCTCCTTTGTAAAATGTTTCACTAGCCAGATCTATTTTTAAAAATTTACTTTCCTCAGAACCTTCAACTACAGTTTGACCTATAAGATTACTTGTAAATAACAGTATGATAATTGATAATATGAATTTGATGTTGTTTCTCATTTAAATAATTTTCATTAAATATAAAAAACCATTGGATTACATACCTATTTCACAGCGTGGGGACTGAAAAGATAGGGGTGTTATGTTAGAATCTTTCGGTGTTGATTAATTCACCTTCTTTATAGGATCTTTTTTTAATGAGTTTTCCTTCTTCATTGTAATAATACCAGATACCTTCTTCTTCCCCATATTTATTATAGTTTTCTTCGAACATCAATTGTCCATTTTCATGCCAACCTTTCGATAACCC
>JAYPVI010000002.1:220180-291598 GCA_038134525.1 Crocinitomicaceae bacterium | reverse complement strand
AGGCTCCATTCCATCCATCTCCATAAGAATCTTGCATGTCAATTACGTAATGACATTGTGAAAAAGACACAATGTACATCAAAGCAAAAGACATAATGAGTAATGATTTTTTCATATTTATGATTTAATTAATAATTGAATTGTTGGCCAAATTTAAATTTTTTAATGAATGTATCATTATTAATAGAAACTTTTTTTCATAAATTAAACAGAGAAGATTAATGTATAAAATACAATAAGCGAGATTAAATGGTTTCAATCATTTTTGCTATTTTCGTTTTGAATTTTTTTTATGAATTTTGATTTTAGAAATAGAAAAGTTTTGGTTGGAGGGGCAACTGATGGAATTGGTTGGTCATCAGCAAAATTATTTGCTGCAAATGGTGCAGAGTTAATTTTATTAGGCAGAAATGACAAAAAATTGGATGATAGAGCCTTAGAATTATCAACTATTTCTACCACAAAAATACATGTTTTAAATGTTGATTTCACCAAACCAGACGAGCTTGAAAGTAGAATCAAACAATTTGTAAAATCTAAAGATATTGAAATTGATATTGTGGTTAATAATACTGGAGGACCACCAGGAGGAAGGTTAGATGCTGCTTCCTCAACTGAGCTCTTTAGTGCTTTTAATATGCATTTAATTTCTTATCATAAAATCTTAGGTGTCGTGTCTGAAGGGATGAAAGAAAGGCTTTTTGGTCGTTTTATTAATGTGATATCAACATCTGTAAAACAGCCATTAAACGGATTGGGGGTTTCTAATACAATTCGTGGAGCAGTGGCCAATTGGGCAAAAACATTAAGTAATGAACTTGGAGAATTCAATATAACTGTAAATAATGTGCTTCCAGGAGCAACAAATACTAGTCGTCTAAATGAAATTATTAAGAATAAAGCTCAAAAGCAACAGCTTGACGAAAATGTAATCAAAAATCAAATGGCATCAGAAGTTCCAATGAAAAGAATTGCAGAACCTGAAGAAGTGGCTTATGCTATTTTATTTCTAGCTTCAGAATATGCTAGTTATATAAATGGCATAAATTTACCTGTGGATGGTGGAAGAACAAAATCTTTGTAAATCTAGGTGAGGAGTTTAAAACCTCTACCATGAACATTAATAATTTTTACGGAGGGGTCTCCTTTTAAATATTTTCGTAGCTTAGCAATGTAAACATCCATACTTCTTCCGTTAAAATAATTATCATCTCCCCAAACTGCTTTTAACGCGTGGTTCCTTTCAAGTATTTCGTCCTGATTTTTACACAATAGTTTTAGTAAGTCTGCTTCTTTTGTAGTTAGATGTACAGATTGATCATCAAGCTTTAATAATTGCATTTTAGGGTTAAAAATAAATTTTCCAATTCGAACATCATCATAGTAATTCTCGTTTTTGTTTGATGTCCTTTTCAATACTGCATTTATTCTTGCAATTAGTTCTTCCATATTAAAAGGTTTGGTGATGTAATCATCTGCACCAATTTCAAACCCCTTTAGTGTATCTTCCTTCATGGATTTAGCCGTTAGAAATATGATGGGCACATTTTTGTCTATTCCCCTTATATCTTCTCCAGTAGAGAATCCATCTTTAATAGGCATCATCACATCTAAAATAACAATATCGTAATGATCATTAACAAATGCTTGATATCCGTTCTCACCATTGTTTTCCCATTGGCAATTAAAACCTTTAGCTATAAGGTAATCGGAAGTAATACCTCCTAGATTCTGATCATCTTCTATAAGTAATATTTTAATTTCTTCTTTTTTCATGACTCAATTATTTTTGAAGATTTAAGATTTATTAAAAAAGTACTTCCTTTTCCCACTTTACTTTCCACTTTGATATTTCCTTGGTGAAGTTCTATAATAGACTTGACATAGCTTAACCCTAAACCAAACCCTTTTACATTATGTACATTTCCTGTAGGCACTCTGTACAACTTTTCAAAAATCTTATCATGATTATTCTTAGCAATTCCTATGCCATTATCTTTCATTCTGATGATAATCCCTCCAATTACATCTCTAGTAGAAATAATAACCTGAGGGTTCTTTTCAGTGTATTTTAGAGAGTTGTCAAGTAAATTGGATATCACATTGGTTATATGAAGTTTATCTGCTTCCACAATTTTATTTAGTGCCATAAAGTCAGTTTCTATGCTCCCATTTTTCTTTTCAAATGCTATTTCAATGGATTTAATGGCTTTTATAATAATTTCTTCTAGATTGAATATTTCCAATTTAAGGTCTGTTGTTCCCTTATCAGAAATGGTGTTTTGAAGTACGGTTTCAACAAGCTTTCCTAGTCTTTCATTTTCATGATTGATTGTGTTTAAAAACTTGTCTTTCATTTCGGTATTAAGCTGAATGTTACGATCTTTTAAAGCTTCACATGCTAATCCTATAGTCGCAATAGGTGTTTTAAGTTCATGTGTCATGTTATTTATAAAATCAGTTCTTATTTGAGTAGTCTTTTTTTGATTATTAATTATTCTAATGCTGTAAATGAAAGCGCCAATTACGATCATAATAAGAATGAAAGAAATTAAAATAATGTTAGCAAAGGATTTTATAATAGACTTTTCAAAGTTTAGTATATATAATGAGAATATTTTTTTTTCATTATATATGTCATCTATCAAGAATTCATTTGAAAATATAGTAGCATTCGCCAAAAGTTCATTTTCTTTCTTCTTAAAATTAGAAAATAGAATTACTCCATTGGTATCAGTAATAGAATAAAAAAAATCAAGATTTAATTTGTGATTATTCATGACTTTGGTTATGATATCTGTGAGCTCATTATTTTCTAGTAACTGGTCAAGATCAAAGTTTAAGCCCAATGATAAGTGCCTGTTGACTAAATCAATAATGCGTTTCCTTTTATAAACAAAGTTTTGGTTTTCAATTTCTCCTACAAGCGCAGTAATGCTATCTACTAAGAATTTCTCATTATAAGTTGATTTTTTGTAAGATGAAATGGGGTTGAATGAAGGGAGAATTAATTTGGATGATTTCTCTAAAATTTGGGATTCTATTTTTTTAATAATTTCTTGATTACATAATTTAATCACATGTTGAATATTAATCTTTTTTTCTTCAAAATTGTGTGTAGCCCAATAATATTGTATAACAATAAAACCTACTAATGAGATGGAACTTAGTAATATTATTGTTCTTATGTAGTTTTTGATTTCTTTCAAATGCCTTTGTGATTTTATAAAGGAATGTTGCTGTGTTTTTTTCTAGGTAAATTCACTTTTTTATTTTCGGTCATTTTAAAGGCTTTTATTAGCTTCTCTCTTGTTTCACTCGGATAAATGACCTCATCGATGTAACCACGAGCCGCAGCATTATAAGGGTTAGCAAATAATTCAGCGTATTCTCTTTCCTTTTCCTCCCACTTTTTCTTTTGATTTTTTGCACTTGCAATTTCTTTTTTGAAAATGATTTCAGCAGCACCCTTTGCCCCCATAACGGCTATTTCAGCAGTTGGCCAAGCATAATTCATATCAGCACCAATGTGTTTTGAATTCATTACATCATATGCCCCTCCATAGGCTTTCCGTGTAATAACCGTTATTCTTGGAACTGTTGCTTCACTGAAAGCAAATAGTAGTTTTGCTCCATTTGTTATTATTCCATTCCATTCTTGATCTGTTCCTGGAAGAAAGCCCGGAACATCTTCAAGTACTAATAAAGGAATATTAAAGGCATCACAAAAACGCACAAATCTAGCTCCTTTAATTGATGCATTTACATCAAGTACACCTGCTAATACCGCGGGTTGATTGGCTATAATTCCAATGGATCGTCCTGCAATCCTTGCAAAACCAACTACAATATTTTCGGCATAGGAATTCTGTACTTCAAAGAAACTATCAGAATCAATAAGGCTAACGATTACCTCCTTAATATCGTAAGGTTGATTGGGGTTTTCTGGAATGATTTGGTTTAACTCTGGTCTATCTTCATTTTCAAATTCATAAGGTTTATGTTTGACTGTTTCTTCACAGTTTTGGGGGATGTATTCCAGTATTTTCTTGAGATGATTCAGCGTATCTAATTCATTTTCACAAGCAAAATGAGTAACTCCTGATTTAGTCATGTGGGTTTCAGCACCCCCGAGCTCTTCTGCAGTAACTACCTCATTGGTTACTGTTTTAACTACATTTGGACCAGTTACAAACATATAAGAAGTATTCTTGGTCATAAATATAAAATCGGTAAGTGCAGGAGAATAGACTGCACCACCAGCACATGGTCCTAATATGGCTGATAATTGCGGTACAACACCTGAAGCTTTTGTATTTCTGAAAAAAATATCCGCATATCCACCTAATGAAACTACTCCCTCTTGAATTCGAGCCCCCCCAGAGTCATTAAGACCAATTATTGGAGCTCCATTTTTAACAGCTAAATCCATGATATTGCAAATCTTTTGCGCATGCGCCTCAGCTAGGGAACCGCCAAGCACGGTAAAATCCTGTGAGTAAATGTATACTAATCTTTGATTGATTGTTCCATATCCAGTAATTACACCATCACCGAAGAACTTTGTTTTGTCAAGACCAAAATTAGTTGACCTGTGCGTGACTAATCCACCGATTTCCTCAAAACTATTTTCATCAAGAAGTACTTCAATTCTTTCCCTCGCAGTTAGTTTTCCTTTTTTGTGTTGCGCTTCGATTCTTTTTACACCACCACCTTCTTTTGATGCGTTAATTTTGTTCGAAAGATCTTTTAATTTATCATTCATATTCAATTCATTAAATCTTCAATCTCCTCTGCTTCTAGAGGTATGTTTTTCATTAGGTTTAATGGTTCTCCACTGGCTTGAACCACTACATCATCTTCTAGTCTTATCCCTAAGTTTTCTTCAGGAATATAGATTCCAGGTTCCACCGTAAATACCATGTCTTTTTCAATAGGATTAACCCAAGACCCTACATCATGTGTATCTAGTCCGATGTAATGTGAAGTTCCGTGCATGAAGTATTTCTTGTATGCGGGCCAGTTTGGGTCCTGATTTTTTATATCATCCAATGAAATTAATTTAAGATTAACTAGTTGTTCTTCCATTAGTTTACCGACTTGCTTATGGTAATCATTTAAAATAGTCCCAGGGGTTAATAGTTTTGTAGCTTCTTTTTTTACATGTAAAACAGCATTATAAACTTCTTTTTGTCTTTTAGTAAAAGTTCCATTCACAGGAACACACCTTGTTAAATCAGATGCGTAATTTGCATATTCGGCTCCAAAATCCATTAAAATCACATCACCATCTTGGCATTTTTTGTTGTTTTCTATATAATGTAAAACACACGCTGCACTACCTGAGCCTATGATGGGGGTATATGCAAAACCTTTTGATCGATTGTTTAAAAACTCATGCATTAATTCGGCCTCTATTTCATACTCCATTACACCTGGTTTGATGAAATTTAAAATTCTTCTGAACCCTTTTTCTGTAATATCGCATGCTTGTTGCATTAAAGAAATTTCTATTGGATCTTTTACCGATCTAATTTGATGCATAATTGGGGCAGATCTTTTAATGATGTGCTGTGGAAAATCTTTCTTAAATTTTTTAGTAAACCGATCTTCTCTAGTCTGCATTACATTATTTGTTCTTAAGTGCTCATTGGAATTCAAATAAACTTGTTCGCTTTCTATAACTAGTTGCCTGAAAATGGATTCGAATTGATTTAACCAATAGACCGTTTTTATTCCTGAAGTCTCAAATGCTTTTTCTTTCGTCAGTTTTTCACCTTCCCAAACCGCAATTTGTTCATTGGTTTCTTTTAAAAACAGAATTTCACGGTGGGATACATTGTTGCAGTCAGGAAAAATCACTAAAATACTCTCTTCCTGATCTACTCCACAAAGGTGAAAAATATCACGATGTTGTACAAATGGTAGTGTACTGTCAGCCCCCGTATTATAAATGTCATTAGAATTAAAAACAGCAAGACTGTTTTTATCTAAGTATTTGATAAACCGTTTCCGATTTTTAATGAATAAATTTTTATCGATTTGATGGTACTTCATGGTAGTTTAAAAAGATAAAATTAACATATTTACCATTAATGGTATTTTTCAACTCGTTTATATGTTAAATCCATTTCATTTTTCAATAAACAACCGAAAGCAATGACAATTACATGACAATTATTACGTGCTTTTAAGTGCATTTTTGTTGTGTATTGAAATCCATCAGTATAATAGCATTCACTCATCGACAGTTCAACTTTGATGAAATTGGTTTGTTCCATCTTGATGATGACCAGCGTTATGATACGCTGTTGCGAATAAAGAATAATATTTCTTGTGATGAGTTGATGTATTTATCCACTTGTAATAGGGTAGAATTCATCATTTCTTCCTCATCTTTAGTAAGTCAAGACGATGTATTAGGACTGATTAATTCTTATAATCTTTCGATACCATTAAATAAGAAAGAAAATATAGGACAAAGAGTAGAAGTATTCCATGAACAGCTTGCCGTAGAACATTTATTTTCCGTAGCTTCTTCTTTAGATTCTTTGGTTGTTGGTGAACGAGAAATAATAACCCAAGTAAGAAAAGCATTTGAAGAATGTAAAGAAAATGGTCTTTCTGGAGATATGATTAGGGTGCTTGTTCAATCAACTATTCAAACTGCTAAAAAAATATATACTGAGAGTGCTATAGCAACAAGACCAGTTTCTGTTGTGTCACTAGCTTATTTTGAATTAAAGAAATATTTATCCTCTCCTAAAAATATATTAGTTGTAGGAGCTGGCAAGACCATTTCTTCCATGTTAAAGTTTATCTCTAAAAGTCATGAGCATCAGTTTTCGATATACAACAAATCAATAGAAAACGCTCAAAAATTAGCAGTTCAACTTGATTTATCTGCGCAAGTTCATTCGTTGACTAGTTTAGGAGAAAACAAAGAAGAAATAGATGTAATAATTACATGTACTGGATCGCAAAATGCAGTTATTACTCCTTCAATTTACAATAGATTAAACCCAAGTAATCGAAAAATAACTATAGTTGATTTAGCCGTACCTAATGATTGTGATGAATCCATCAAAATCTTACAAGAAGTAAGAATGATTACAGTAGATGAACTTAAAACCATTGCTGAAGAAAATTTAAAAGCTAGAAGTAAAGAAGTAAACGCCTGTAAAAAAATTATTAGCCAACAGGTAGATGCCTATTTTCAACATGAAAAGCAACGGAAACTGGAAAGAGCTATGAGCGAGGTTCCGGAACGTATCAAAGTTATTAGAAAAAAAGCCTACAGCGAAGTCTTTGCAAAAGAAATGGATAATTTGGATCCAAAAGCAAGAAAAATAGTGGACGATGTCATTGATTATATGGAGAAAAAATACATCAGTGTTCCTATGAAAATGGCCAAAGAGATTTTGCTTAAAGAAACCATAAAATAATTTTTGTTGGCCCGTAATATAATAATCGGATCTAGAGGAAGTGATCTTGCATTATGGCAGGCTAATTACGTTAAGGATCAGTTAAAATCTATTGGTTTATCATCTGCGATCAAAATCATTAAAACAAAAGGAGATCAAATTCAGCATTTGAGTTTTGACAAGATTGAGGGAAAAGGGTTTTTTACCAAAGAAATTGAGAATGAACTGCTCTGTAAAGAAATTGATTTGGCTGTTCATTCTTTAAAAGACTTAGAAACAAATCAACCACCAGGTCTTTGTATTGCGGCTGTTCCACTTAGAGAAGATCCTGCAGATTGTCTGTTGATTCATTCCAAGGGGTTTGATGTGAAGCAGGATTTAAATTTGAAAGATTCCGCTGTTGTTGGCACCTCATCTGCCAGAAGAAAAAATCAATTGTTATTTTTTAGAGATGATCTTCAATTGAAAGATCTTAGAGGCAATGTACCTACTAGAGTTGATAAACTTAGAAAAGGAGAATATGATGCCATTGTTTTAGCCAAAGCTGGCCTAAATAGATTAGAAATAGATCTTAAGGAATTTCATGTAATTAATTTGCCACCTCATGTGTTTATCCCTGCTCCAGCTCAGGGGGCAATGGGTTTACAAGTGAGAGAGGAAGATGATTTTTTAAAAGAACAGCTCAAAAAGCTTAATGATACCCATACTTCCGATAGTGTTTATTTTGAACGAGCCATTCTGAATCAATTGGGAGGAGGATGTCACTCTCCTTTTGGTGCCTATAGTTCTTTGGATGATTTGGGAAATCGTCAAATATGGGTAACTTCTTCACGAAAAGTAAATGATGTTCCAACGCGTTGCTTTGGTTCAAATAAACTAGTTGAAGATATTATCTCGAAATTAAATAATAACCAGCATTCATTTAAGGTTTGGATTTCTAGAGAGTTGAGTAATAAAAGTGCTTTCAAACGACTCATTGAAAAAGCGAATGGTACTATAACTGCTCAATCATTAATATTAAAGGAAGTGGTGTCATTAACCTCTTTACCAGAGACAGATTGGGTATTTATCAATTCCTCTTTTGCATTAGATTCAATAACCATTCATTTAGAAGAACTAAGAAAGAAAAAATGGGCTGCTTTTGGAAAAGCAACTGCTAGTTATTTACAAAAAGTGGGTATTGAACCCACATTTATTGGTGAGGGTTCTCCGAAAGAAGTAGCTCAACAGTTCTTCAATAAACTAGGAAAAGAGACTGTCTTTATTCCTTCTTCAAATATGAGTTTAGGCACCGTCCAAGGATTAATTCCAGCAAGTCAAAAAGAAGTAGTTACTACCTATCAAACAGTTTATAAAAAAGAGAAAATTTCAGATCAAGATTGTTTGGTTTTTACAAGCCCGAGCAATGTAGAAGCCTACTTTTTAATGAACACTTATCAATATCAAAAAGTAGTGAGTATTGGTCCAAGTACGACTAAAGCATTAAATGAAAAAGGAGTTCAAGATGTTGTTGAAACCTATGAAAGCACAGAATTAGCTTTAGCGGATATGGTATTATCCTTATTTTAATCCTGTGAATTATTTAGGTCATTTAGTATTGTCTGGACAAGATGATGAAGTGTTGTTGGGCAACTTTATGGCAGATGCCATAAAGGGATCTTCTTATAAAATGTATTCCACAGGAGTCCAAAAAGGCATTTTATTGCATCGAAAAATTGATGAATTCACGGACAAACACCAGTCTTATTTAGAGGGGAAAAGAAGGTTTTATGATGATTATCCCAAAATGGGTGGTGTTATTTTGGATATTGTGTATGATCATTTGTTATGGCAATACGAGCTAAAGCATCAAAAACTAAACTTAAAAGAAGAGATTAAGCGATATTACCAAATACTTGATGTTCAAAAACCCCTTATGCCAGATCGGGTAAAGTTCATGTATGGCTACATGAAAAGAGATGATTGGCTCTCTAACTATCAGCATGAGTGGGGTATTAAAAGAGCTTTAAATGGTATTGGTCGTAGAATTGGATATTCTGATCATTTAGAGCACAGTTTTAGCTTAGTATCTCGTAATAGAAAAAAATTCACGGAAGAATTTGAAACATTCTTCCATGATATTAATAAAGAGCTTAGTTCTTGATGAATTGCTCTACATAAAACCTCTGGTTTTCATCTGCTATTTTCAATAGATATAAACCGTTTTTAAAGCTTGAAACATCTAGCTGTTCTAAGTTTGAATTTGCAACTTTGTTCAACACAATTTTACCAGTTAAGTCTAAAACAGTTACCTCCTTAATATTCACGTTACTGCTTAAGAATATGGTTTGGTTAGCCGGGTTAGGATAAATACGAATTTCATTGACATTAGCAATAGGTGTTGCTTCATCATTATTTGATGCAATAAGACTACTGCAATTTCCATACATACCATTTTGGTCGCATGCAAATGTAGAACGAATTTGATCGGTGTATTGTTGCAATAAGGTTACTGGATTCACATTGTTTACACTGTCTGGTCTAGCAGTGATGTACGCCAATGTAAATTCTTGGATATTGTCAATGTTTCCGTTAAATGGATATAATGTGGTTGGTCCAATTGACCCCACAAATCTTCTGTCACCTGGTGTATTTGAAGAGGATGAAGGGCCGTTGGGAAATTCTTCAGGCCAATTTCCATAAGGAACCGTGTTCCCTGAACCTTGACTAGCTGTCCCCCAATTTAATGGATCATTATTTCCAGGAAATGAAAAACTTGTGTTTTGTAATGGGACAGGAGCGTTGTTTTGATGTCCAATGCCTCCATACACTAAGTTTGATCCATCCCTCCATTTATTTTGCATTAAATCATAATAATCTGAAGCAATTTGAGGATCGCTCATTGCAACATTATTTAATGTGTAATCCATATACATCATATTAGCCAGACCCACTCTTTCATTATCTACAATACCATCTCCGTAACCACATCCTAAACCATCGTAGGGTATTCCACCCTGAGCAATCGCTAAATTGACATCATTAGTTAATGGATTATCTTGACTATCGTTATCCTTTTTTAATCCTCTTAGAACACAAATACCCTGAGCAGGAGGGAAATCTCCAAAATATGGATAACCTTGTGGACACCCATTATCAGCACTAGTTCCATTATAGGTATAGTATAGTCCTCTTGTTGGATCTGAACCCACATAATCATCACTATAACAGCCAATATCCATATCTGCCCAATTGCTTACATAAAAGTCGGTGTAGGTATTTTGGGAATTATTCAAAATGGCATAGTCTGAAAATATGGTATTATGTAATGCAGGATTTGTGCTATCACTATAACCGTAGTGCATTGCCCTTACAATGATGTCTAGTGAAGTACCACCAGTTTGGTAGTGAGGTCCTTTATCGTTGTAAATATGAAACAGTGCCATATCTCCTTTGATACATGGTGTTTCACCGTCTTGGGGTTCATACAGTCCATCTAAGTCCAAATCATTAAAGGGAGCGATAAACTCATTGTGACCACAAGGGATGTAACCATTTCCAGGCCATGATAAAATAGCTTCAGGAATTAAATAGTTAGGATCTGGTGTACAGCCTGGTGTAATATTACATTGATACCAATCAACATATGCATCAATTTCAGATTGAGTTACTTTCCAAAAACGGTTATAGATGTTTTGTGAGGCAGAATCACAGTTGCCAATAGGACCTGGATAAAATTCAAAAAAACTACATGAATCTCCATGCGAGGCTTGTTGTAACGAGCCTGCAGTTCCAGGTGTAATTTCAACGGCATAATCACCAATTAGATTTCCTGTATTTTGAACTCCCCACTTCAAGCCACTTAGATGTAATGAATCATTGGCATCTTTTCCGCCAAACCATAGGCTAGAAGCAAAAATTGTTGATGTTTGAAATCCGTTAACATTATCTATAAAGTAACCTCCAAGCCCAATAGAAGGGTTGCTAAAAAGTTGCCCATTGGTAAGGTATTGAGCTGAAATGTTATTTACGTTTAAATTCTCACTAAAATATCGATCTGGTTTTATAAAATAAGTTTTCATTGTATAGTTACTAGAGTCTTGTATAACCCCTGAAGTGTCCATACAATAACGCTTTGCATAAAAGTCAAAACTGTATTGTCCATGTCCAGATGGAAGTGTTTTGATTTTGGGTACATTACATCTAGAAAACCAACTACCTATATTTTCTTGTTCTCCCATACGAAACCCCACTCTTGTACCGTTACCTAAACTAAACCCTTGTACTCCATACTCGAAAGCGATGCTATCTCCTTGACTTATTAAAGATCGTAAATTCATGCTGTCAGGACTATCCGATGTAGGATTAACACTAAATCCTGAACTAAGTGAACATTGGGCATTTACATTGTTTTGATTAAAAAATGAAAACACAGCAATAAGTAGGAAAATTTTCTTCATGATTATTTTTATAAAAAGACTTGATTTTTAACACGTAGTTGCCTCAAAAACCATTATTTATTACATTTAAAGATAAAAAAAATAAAATGCAGATAAAAGCGCCATTTAACCTTTACAAGTGGATTGAGGATAACAAAGAGTTATTGAAACCACCTGTAGGAAATAAGAATTTGTACGTAGAGTCAGGCGATTACATTGTTATGATTGTAGGTGGACCAAATGCCAGAAAAGATTATCATTACAACGAAACGGAAGAGCTATTTTTCCAGATAGAAGGAGATATTTTAGTAAAAACGCAACAAAATGGAAAATGTGTAGATGTACCTATTAAGGCTGGAGAGATGTTTTTATTACCTGCTAAAATACCTCACTCACCTATAAGGCCAGCTAATTCTGTAGGCTTGGTAATAGAGAGAAAAAGAAAGCCTCATCACAAAGATGGTTTAATGTGGTTTTCTGATAAAGAAAATGCTCTATTGTATGAAGAGTATTTTCATTTAACCAATATCGAAAAAGACTTTTTGCCCATTTTTAAAAAGTTTTATAGTGATGAAAAGTTAAGGACTTGTCCAATTTCAGGAGAAGTCATGGAAGTGGATAAAAGATTTGCTGAAGATTAATTTTATTTAGCTACGCAAACAAAACCAACTTTTTTATGCTGCGTGTTGTTGTAATCTGAATATCTAATTTCCCAATTATAGCCATCTACTTGAGATAATTTCCCTTTATAGTAGCCATCCCAATAGTCGGTCATTACGTTTGTGTAATAAATTTCTTCTCCCCATCGGTTGTAAATCCACAATTGAAATTCGTTAATGTTTTCTCCTTTTATCTCAAAAAAATCGTTTACTCCGTCATTATTTGGGGTGAAAGTATTGGGTACATATAGTATTCCTTCCATATTAACTTGAACGGTATCTGTTGCACTACAACCTAGTGAATCTGTAGCATGTAGTACATAGTAAGTGTTTTCAGGTGTAGTAATTTGGGGATTAAGACAATTTGTACAGGATAAAAACTGAGTTCCCTCCCAGTAGTAGATAGGTGCATCTGTATTTCCTGACAAGGAAACTTCCTCTCCAAACTGAATCCATAGGTCTGGTCCAGCATCGACAAATGGCATTGGGTTTACCTCCACTAAAACTGAAAACGTATCAGCACATCCTACAGCTGTTTGAATAATAACTTGATAATTAGTTGAATTAACAGGGTAAGCATAGGTACAGCAACTATCCGGATTAGATAGGCTGTTGGCAGGGTACCAAAAATAACTATCTCCATTGTTTGCATAAATAAAGGTGGTATCACCTGAGCATATGGTGGTGTCACCAAAAGCTTGTCCAGCGTAGCCAAAAACCATGACTTGTACGGAATCTGTAATGGATCCACATGTATTTGTGGAGGTGAAATAATACAATTGATTACTATCGGTAAATGTCAAGGCATTAGTTGGAGGTAAGGATATTAGGTTCGTGTTGGGGAACCAGATCGCATTATTAACATTGCTAGGAGCTAATAATAAAGTATCGTTTTGACATAAAATCACGGTATCTTGCATGGTTGGAGAAGGAATACTTTGATCTACATTAACAAGTACCGAATCTTGAAAAACACATCCACTAGAACTAGTTATTTCAACCGAATAATATTGAGTGTTCTGAGGAAAAACAATAGGGTCAGCACTGTCCGAATTTAAGATAAAATTCCCTAGCCACCGGTATTGATATCCTCCCGAAGCGAATAGCTGTATACTATCTCCTAAGCATATGGTAGAATCTTCGCTAATGGTATAGTAATCGTTAACTACTTGCACTTCAAAATAAGCCGTATCTACACCACAACTATCCGTAGCTACTAACATGTATGTGGTTGTAGTTGTTGGAAAAGCGGTTACTTGTTGCCCAGTTGAACTAGATAAACTAGAGGATGGTGACCATTGAAATTGCGTTCCTCCATAACCTGTAAGGTTGGCGATTGATCCAGGACACAATAAACTGTCACCGATAATTACAGCATTGTCTTCACCATAAACACTCAATTGAATAAATGCGGTGTCTGATAATACACAAGATATGGAATCTGCTACAATTAACGAGACGCTGTATACTCCCGTATCTGCATATAAATGAGAAGGTGACATGAGGTTTGAAGTATTTCCATCTCCAAAGTCCCAATAATATAAATTACCTCCAGATGATTGGCTAGAAAATTGATAGGAATTCGGAATACAAGCATAGTAATTGGGTACGCTAATAGCCGTGTTAATGTCTTCTAGGGCAAATTTAAAAACCCCTAAATTACAGTTGGTCGAACTGCCATTTGTAGTTGACCAAGCGCCAGGTGTAGTTGGAAAATCGTTATTGTTAAAACATCCTGCACAAACTGCTTGATAAACCTTACCATTTTTGTCAAATCTACTCGTGCCTCCATCCACATGTTCATCACTTTGGGTTCCGCCAAAATAGGTGCCATAAAGAATAGATTGCATATCTTCTTCAAATACCCCAAGGTAAAAATCAGATCCATCAGTGGTGGATTGAAATGCATTTGAGGTAAGTGGTAAGTTATTGGTAGTTCCCGTTCCATTTAAACCTCCCCATCCACAAACATAAATTAAACCGCAATCCGAAACTAAAAAAGCAGTTGGAGTTATAGTTTTAGTGACCGATCCGGTCCCAAATGTAGATGAGAGAGATATAGAACTTAGATCGGAGGTGAATTTTTGAATGTATTGTGATCCAGAAGTACTATAAATACCTGCTGGAAATGAAGGCATAGCACTGTTGGAAAGGCCAAAAACAAAAACATCATTATTGATATCAATTTGAACAAAATAGTTTTGGTTATATCCGCCATTCCCGACATAAGTGGCAGCACTTAAATTATTTAGATTATCAAATTTAGCAATGAAACCATCAACTCCTCCGTTGTAATTGGGTTGTGCACTAGTTGAGGTGGTATTAAGATTTCCACTCATGGTCCCACCAGTGATGTAGACATCGCCCAAAGAATTGATTTGTAACGAATAAGCGGCATCATTTTGATTTCCCCCGTAATACGAACTCCATAATAAACTAGACAGGTCAGGGTTTAATTTAAACACCACGGCATCTTGTAATCCTCCTGAAGTTGACTGAACTGCCCCCACCATTGGGAAATCAATCGATTTGGTGGTTGAGGCTACATAACAGTTTCCTGCTGTATCAAGAATAATTTCACCCCGATATTCATCGGCATAAAAATTACATAGCCCTGAAGTGTTATACACGTTAGCACCTGATTCATTAATGCCATCATTACCAGAACCCCCCATAAAAGTAGATCCTAATAAATTATTGCCATTACTTGAAAATTTGGTCACAACAATGTCAATCCCATTTGGGTAGGGTATGTAGGATCCGATAAAGCCCCAGCTACTTCCTCCGTTAAACGTGTTGTCAAATGCAGTTGTACTTGTTGGAAAATTAGCAGATCCTGTAGACCCAAGTACAAATAACTCATCATTATCATTAACCACTAAACTATGCGGATTTTCCGGTCCGTTTCCTCCTAAATAGGTGCTATAAATCAAAGATGTACCATCAGTAGAAAATTTGGTAATACACATATCGGTATTGCCACCTCCAAAAAATTGTTGAAATGGACCTAATGTAATAGGATATCCTATAGCAAAGGATATGCTTCCTGCATAAAGGTGTCCTGAATTATCATAGGTTGCTGTTTGACCCCAATTCATTGCAGTTGACCCTGAATAGGTGGAGAAAATCAAGACAGGATCTATGACTAATGAATACTTTTTGTTGTATGATTTTAATAGTTTAAATGAAATTACATTCTCATTAAGAACATATTGACAGGGAATTTCAATTTTTTTATCGTTGATTATTTGGTAGGCCAAAGGAGCTTGCTCGATCACATTTCCAAGTGCCGTTTCTAATACTAAATGGCCTGCATTTAAATACAAATTATTTAATCCATTATATTGAATTTTGATGTCATTAATATTTTGCTTTGGCTTGATGATAAAGTCGTATTTAAGATGACCAAATTTTTCATAGTAATGCAGATCTATTCCAGGGTAGATATCTCGATATTTCAGTTCTTTAAAAATAGGTACTTGATTAGTCCATTTCGTACTATCATTCCCAATGAAATAATTTTCGTAGAAACTATATGAATTAATGCCTTCTAATTCTGCATGATTTGCCCCTATAAATACAGTTTCATAGGTGTGAATATTAACTAATGCATCATTAGTTTTGGCGTGCTTAATTTGGTTAATTTTATATTTATCAAAAAGTTGATATGTTACTTTGTTATTTTCAAAATAGAAACGTCCAGCAGCATGATCAAGTTGAAACGCTACTTGATTATCAAACTGACCTTTGTTTGCTTTGAATTTAGGTTGTGTAAAACCCTGATTTAGCAAAAAAAGGCTCGCTAGGAAAAAGATTAAATAAATAAAATAGTTTTTAATCATCTGCTTAGCAAATAAATGATATTGTTAAAAATATCTTTAATTAACAAACGTATATTTCGTTTAAAGGTTGTACTCTTGTAAAGTTAAAAATTCCCAATGAGTGATGCTATAAAACATGAATGTGGAATTGCCCTTTTAAGGCTTAAAAAACCGTTATCCTTTTATTTAGAAAAATATGGTACTTCGCTATATGGTCTAAATAAGATGTATTTGCTTATGGAAAAGCAACATAACAGGGGGCAAGATGGAGCCGGATTAGCTAACATAAAATTTGATGTATCACCAGGTACCCGCTATATCAGTCGTTTTAGAAGTGTAAAGTCTCAACCAATCAAAGATATTTTTCATCATGTTAATCAACGATTTGAAAATCTATATACATCAGATCCAGATAAACTAAAGGATGTTGAATATTTAAAGGCCAATGAAGCTTTTACGGGTGAACTTTACTTAGGTCATCTTAGGTATGGTACTTTTGGAAAAAACAGTAAGGAAAATTGTCATCCTTTCTTAAGACAAAATAATTGGATGACTAGAAATTTAGTTGTAGCTGGAAATTTTAATTTAACTAATGTTGATGAACTTTTTGATTTGCTGGTTAATATTGGCCAGCATCCAAAAGAAGTTTCTGACACCATAACAGTAATAGAAAAAATAGGACATTTTCTTGATCAAGAAAACAGTAGGCTTTTTAAAGAATACAACGAGAAGGGATATTCTAACAAAGAGATATCATCGCTTATAGCAAGGAATATGGATATTCCATCTATTTTGAAGAATGCTTCTATGGACTGGGATGGAGGCTACACCATGGCGGGCCTAATTGGTCATGGTGATGCTTTTGTACTTCGTGATCCTAATGGAATTAGACCTGCGTTCTGGTACGAAGATGATGAGGTTTTAGTTGTAACATCTGAAAGACCTGTCATTCAGACTGCATTTAATGTAAAATGGGAAAACGTAAATGAATTAAAGCCTGGTCACGCATTAATTGTTAAAAAGGATTTTGAAGTAAATGAAGTAGAAATAAACGCTCCTAGAAATCTTCAAAAATGTTCATTTGAACGAATTTACTTTTCAAGAGGTACTGATAAAGATATTTACAAAGAAAGATTGATGTTAGGAAGCCTAATTACCCCTCAAGTTTTAGAAGCAATTAATTTTGATTTAAAACGAACAGTGTTTTCATTTATTCCTAACACAGCAGAAATGTCTTATTACGGAATGATTAAAGCCACAGAAGATTATTTATCTGGTGTAAAAAAGAAAAAAATACAAGAACTCGATCAAAATGACCCTAAATATCTAGAAAAGTTAGATGATATTCTTTCCATTAGAACAAGAGGCGAAAAAATCATGGTAAAGGATGCAAAATTGAGGACATTTATTACTCAAGATGATTCCAGAGATGAAATGGTGGCTCATGTTTATGATATTACTTATGGGTCCATAAGAAGAAATCAGGATTCTTTAGTGGTAATTGATGATTCAATTGTAAGAGGGACTACACTAAGAAAAAGCGTAATTAGAATTTTGGACAGGTTAGAACCCAAAAAGATTGTTATCGTTTCTTCTGCACCACAAATAAGATTTCCTGACTGCTATGGAATTGATATGGCCAAATTGGGTGATTTCATTGCTTTTCAAGCTGCAGTTGAGTTATTGAAAGATCAAGATAAATTATATATTCTAGATGAGGTATACCAGCTTTGTAAAACAGCAGAATTGGAAGGGACATTAAAAGAAGAAAACTTTGTAAAAAGAGTTTACGAATCATTTAGCTATGAAGAAGTATCTAAAAAAATAGCTTCATTGCTAACTAATGAATTTATAAATGCAGAAGTTGAAATTATATTTCAAACCGTTTCGAATTTACATAAAGCCTGTCCTAATCATACAGGAGATTGGTATTTTACAGGTAATTACCCTACACCGGGAGGTAATAAAGTGGTCAACAAATCATTTATCAATTATATAGAAGGAGTGAATAAAAGGGCTTATTAGGCTAACTTTTCTTCTTGAAAAGAGGAACATTAGAACAGGCTTCTCCAAACATCAGCGATTGAACTACTCCTAATAACTTGTTTGTTATTTCTAGGTAACTTCTTTCTGGTATATAGGTCTTACTACATCCTTTTATTAAAACCTTTTTACCATTGAACTCATCTAGATTAAGGTTTTGAATATTCTCAGAGAAAATGATCTCTTCAAGTTCTTTTTCATTTCCAAGAAAAATAGACTTTGTATGTGAAAAAAGAAAAGTAGATACCAACATAAAAGCCCAATTAGGAATTATGGTGTCCACACTACAATATACTCCAACGTAAGTATTTTCATATTGGCTCCAGTCATGATTTTTTAATCCCTCTCTAAATACTTTTTCCTTTAAGATAAGTCCATTAAATAGCCAAGGTTGAATATCTATGAGTTTTCTTTTTTGATCCCCATAGAATGACTTCATTTCTAATGTTATTAGGCCACTCTGTTGTACTTTATTTATAATTTCCTTACTCAACTGTAGTATCTAAAACCTTCTTTATTCAGTTCTTTTGAAATGGAATCTAACTTAAAATTATTATTCTTCTTAATCGGAGAAGAAAGTAATTTATTGTGTAAATTCTCATAGGTTTCAAAATCAATAAAAGTTCTATTTTCTAAAGCCCCTATTAGATCCAAGTCCTTTATTTTACTTTTCCAGTTTGATTGTATAGCCCCTTCAAATGTTTTTGATTTAGATCCACTTCCATAACTTATGAATCCAAAGTTTTTTCCTGTAAGCTCCTCCTTTTTATGAAAGCAAAGGTATAGATGGCTAATTAATGACATAAAGATGGATGCAGTGTACATATTTCCAATTTCACCAGAAGCAACTTCGCCATCTGCAATTTTTTCGTTTACAAACTTTCTGTAGAGTGATGATTTTGAAGCTGCCTTTTTCCATGATATGACATCTTCTTGATTAAAAGGGCCAATTTCATCTTCAATCAATCCAAATTGATGATTTTCTTTCATCCATTCTAACCATATATCAGACATCATTCGTCTTCCCTGAAAGGCATAGGGTAAATGAAAAACTAACTTATCCCAACGTTCTAATAAATTAGTCTTTTTTAGCGATTTAAAATGTTCCATACTTTCCCTAATTCTTTTGGAATAACATGCATTAGAATATTGCCCATCAAAAACAGGTTCTTCATAGAAAAGCTCAAGTATTCCCCTTTCTGAATTTGTAATTTTCTGAACAGAATAATCCCCTTCAAGATCTTCATTTCTTAATACTCTTCTAGGTTTAAAAAAATCTCCTACATGTTCCATGCTAATACCAATTGTATCTTCAAAGGCAATTATACTAGGTTTTGCAGTTATATACATCGCTACAGCTCCAGCACCTTGGGTATATTCACCAGAAGAACCTAATTCATACTTAGCTACATCTGAAGCTAAAACAATTGCCTTACGATTATTGTTACACTTGATCCAATCTATGCAGTTTTCTAGGGCATCAACTGCTCCAACACATGCAAATGTCATGTCAACAACATCGCAATTTTTAAAACACCTTATACCATACTTTTCTTGTAGTTTTTCTTCCACCATTCCTACAGCATAGGTAGCCGTTGGTTTTGCAGCATCTAATGCACTCTCCGTTCCTAAATAAATTCTGCCAATTTTTGTAGGATCAATCTTATTATTGATGATTAATTTATATAGTGAGTTTGCAGCCATAGAAGCAGCATCTTCATCTACATCCATGAGAGCCATTGCTTTAAGTCCCAATCCTTTTTCAAGTTTTGCTGGTTCTATATTTCTTGATACCGCTAATTCATCTATTTTAAGCCCAATTGTAGGGATGTAAAAGTCTATAGCATCAATTCCAATTTTTTTCATCATTAATATTAAATCATTCCTAAATCTAATTTTGCTTCTTCACTCATCATGTCTTTATCCCATGGAGGGTCAAAAACAATATTAACTTTTGATGTTTTAACACTATGTACTTCACCTACTTTGTCCTCTACTTCTTTAGGTAGGGTTTCAGCAACTGGACAATTGGGAGAGGTCAATGTCATATCAATCCCCACATTTAGATCATCATCTATTTTGATTTCATAAATTAACCCAAGCTCGTATATATCAACTGGAATCTCTGGATCAAAAATGGTTTTAAGCATATTTATAATTTTATGCTCCGTCTTTTTTTTGAGTTCTCTTAATTGATCATCCATTATGATTGGTGTTTTTCAAGTTGAAGGCCATTGCATATGATTTCATCTGTTTAACCATCCCCAATAGGCCGTTGGCTCTTGTAGGAGATAAGTGATTTGTTAATCCTATTGAGTCAATAAATTTTAATTCTGCCTTTAAAATGTCTTCGGGTGATTGATTATCCAATACACGAATTAATAAAGCTATAATTCCTTTCGTGATTATTGCATCACTATCTGCACTAAAATTAATTTTGTTTTCTGTGCATTCAGCATGTAACCAAACATTAGATTGACAGCCTTTAATTAAATTATCCTTTGTTTTTAAGCTTTCAGGTATTAGGGGAAGATCTTTTCCAAGTTCAATTATATGCTCATATTTTTCTAACCATGAGTCAAAAAAATCAAATTCTTCTATTACATCTTGTTCTAGTTTCTGTATGCTCATGTTTAACGTTTCGCTCTAAAGATAAAACAAGAATATGTTTCCATCCATAAATTGTGTAATTATTTGATAAGTTGTTGAATGATTTCTTGAACTTTAACAACTTTCTTTAATTGGTAATTTTCAGAGTTAATTCCTTCTAATTTGGCGTATCTGCTCAAAAATATGGTTTCTGCTCCCATTTTTACCACTTCTTTTATCCTTTCATTAATTCTACTTACAGGCCTAATCTCACCGCTTAACCCTACTTCTCCAATAAAACAAGTTTTTTGAGGTATAGCAAAATCAAAATTTGATGATAGAACTGCACATATGATTGCTAAGTCAATTGCTGGGTCATTAATTTTAATTCCACCTGTCACATTTATAAAAATATCTTTTTGATTTAACTTTAACCCACCTCTTTTTTCCAAAACAGCTAATAACATATTTAGCCTTTTGCTATCTAGGCCATTGAAAGATCTTTGTGGAGTACCGTATGTTGCAGTTGAACTTAATGCTTGTATCTCAATCATTATGGGTCTAATTCCTTCCAAACTACATCCAATAGCAATTCCACTAAGATCAGATGTGTTTTCTGAAATTAATAGCTTATTTGGTGATTTAACTCCTTTAAGTCCATCTTCAAACATCTCATATATGCCAATTTCGTTGGTGTTGCCAAAACGGTTTTTAGTGCTTCTGACTATTCGATATAGGTGATTCTTATCTCCTTCAAATTGAAGCACTGTATCAACCATATGTTCAAGGATTTTTGGTCCTGCTATAGAACCGTCTTTAGTAACATGACCAATAATTAATGTGGGTATGTGTTTAGTTTTTGCATACCTAATCAGCACTTCTGCGCAATGTCTAATTTGTGTTGTGCTACCTTGAATAGAATCAATTTCATCTACACTTAATGTTTGAACAGAGTCAATAATTAATAAGTCAGGAATAATCTTTTCCGATTCAGAAATGACATTTTCTAATTTAGCTTCATTAAGCACATAGCATTTCTTATTTTCATCCTTTAGTCGTTTTGCTCTTAATTTTATTTGTTCAGCACTTTCTTCTCCAGTAACATACAATACCGTTTTATTTAAGCTAAGCGCTAATTTCAATGTTAAGGTTGATTTTCCAATTCCAGGTTCACCTGCAAGTAATGTAACAGAACCTCTAACCAAACCTCCTCCTACTACTCTATTAAACTCATCGTCATTTGTCTGTAATCGTATTGTTGAATTTTCTACAATAGATGATACAGGAATAGCTTTTTTTAATGCTATTTCATATAGATTTTGTTTGGTTTTTGATATTGATTTAATTTGTTCTTCAAGTGTGTTCCATTCACCACATCCGCTACATTTCCCTGTCCATTTGAAGCTTTCTTGTCCACAAGATTGACAAATAAATATTGACTTTGATTTACTCATAATAACAATAAAGAATTTTAAAACATATTTTAATTACGTTTTAATCTTTTTTAACTAAACTCAGGTTTGATGTGCAAATAAATAAGCTCAATAATCCCCATACTAGGACCGAAGCTTTGTCTGTATCTAGATAATTATTAAGTATTCCATGAGCAAAATAGGTAGCAAGGGCCACAATGATCATTATGGTAATACCCTTGCTAGGGTTATGATCAGAGTTTATGTAAAATTTCCCTGAATAGTAAAAGAAAATAAAAACAATGGCTATAATAAAAACAAGGCCTAAAATACCTTGTTCTGATAATGGTCCTAAGTATTCACTATGTGCATTACCTCCATCTCCAAAATTGGTGCTGATTATGGTTAAATCACTTGCATCTTGGTGAGGAGCGTAAACGAATGCATATGTTCCAGGACCCCACCCCAAAATAGGCCTTTCTTTGAAAAGTTTTATTGCAGATTTCCAACGATTTAATCTCTCTAGATTGGATGCATCAGTTGATACATTTGACATGGACTCTAATCTTTCAGAAAAATTTTCGGTGGTGTGTTCTGCATCATTTTTGTTTAATAAATAACCAATTTCATTGAAGTTAGTGAGTATAAGAATGAGTGGAATTATGGAAAGGGAAATCAGCCATTTAATTTTAATTTTAAAATAATAGAGCAAGTAAACCAAAAGTCCACCAAACATAGTTAGCCAGGCCGCTCTTGTGTAACTAAAATAAAGTCCAATTAATAGTATAAAGATCACTATTAAATAAAAAAGCTTTGTATAAAAATGTTTGTGATTACGGTGTAGCCAAAAAGCAATCGGAATAGTCATGGCTAATATGGCGCCATACGAAGTATGATCTTTAAAGAATGGCCACATTACCCAATGACCAGCTTCTTCACTAAATCCGTGAATCATATGATTTATTAATGTGTAACAAGTCACTATGAACATGGGGACTGTGTATGCAATTAAGAATCGTTTTATAGCCAAAATACCTTGTTTGAAATATAATGAACCGTAGAAATAAATGGGGCAAATAAACCAAGTTCTAGCTAATAAAAATTTAAAAGAAACAATTGGCATCTCACTAGAGATCGAAGTAAGAGTCATCCAGCAGAAATGAAGAAATATAAATACAGTTAAAGGATGTCGTAAATGATAAAGTTCAGCTTTTAATTTTTTATTTAAAATAAGCTTAAGAATGAAAATCAAGCTAAAAAATAATAAAAGTGGTTCCGTAGGAAAATAAAAACCTATTCCACCCGAATAAAGATTTTCAAAATTAAAGGAAAGTGGTGTGCAAAAAACGATTAATAAAAAAACAAGGTCAAGTCTAAAAATGAACCAATATATAATTAGAACTATAAGTGGAAGAATTAATAGCAGATAAAACTCATTATAAATCAAAATACCATTCGCAAGGGCAAATAAAATGATTACTGAAAAGCCAACTTCTTTTTTTAATAAAAAGGAGAGCATTAGCTTTTTAATTCCAAAATTCTTTGTCTAATGATAAGACCTAAGATGGTAAATAACACAACTGAACAAGTTGACATCACCACTATAAGCCATCTTACAGGGTAAGATTTTTTTTCAGCTGGGTATGCTTTTTCAACAATAAATTTGTGTGATAAAAAGCTATTGGCATCACTTTCAGCTTGCTCGTAAGAAGTTTCCATAGTGGCTAACCTCTCAGAAAGAAATTCCACTTTAACTTGGAAAGATTTTAATACTGATCCATAGCGATCTGTCATTTCAATTTTATCCTGAAATTTTTTTTGGATAGAATTGTTTTTAGCATTAATAAATGCTTCTGTAAGTGCCTGATATGCATCATCTGTTACCACACCTAAAGAGGTTAATGCAGACATGGTGTCTCTCAACTGTTGCATCTCTGCTTTTATTTTATCCAACTTTTGTTTTTTGATTTTAAAATCAGTTAATGCTCTTTCGTGAATCATGGCATTTTTTGTGCTGTCATATAATGAAGCAATATCATTTGCAATAAGTGCAGCAGTATCAGGGCTTTTATCCATAACCGTAATGATGACAGCTCCATTATTATTTCTTTTGAAGCTAATATTATCGTAATAGGTTTTATTTAAATCTGTTTTTACGTATTTTCCAGTAACATCTATTTCATAATGGTTTAATAAGTCATATTTGGCGATAATCTTACTTCTTATATTTCCAGATTCAAGAATTTGAAGCATTTGTTCTGCCTCTTCTTCTTCTCCAAATTTCGAAACACTTTGATCTTCAGTTATTACTTCATTAAAAGTAACGGAACTAGATTTAGCAGGGTAAAGCGTTACAGACGATTCAAACTTTTCTTGAATTAAAAGGGATACTATAATAGAAATGATACCAGCAATTACAGCAGCTGTGATAATACTCTTCTTTTTCCCCCAAAGAAATTCTATTAGATATAACGTATTATGTATGGAATCGCTCATGTTTACTCATTTAGGTTGCAAATGTAACTTTTAGCGTGTTGTGAACAAATAATTAGCGGTGTTCATTTTGGTATGACTGTACAAGTTTGAATAGGTCTTTATAAGAAATTAAATTAAGTACTAAACTTGAAATACCTCCTACAATTAGGGTGCTAATGATATTTACAACCCAAACGCTTGACAAAAAGTTATTATAATGAAAGGAGTAACTAGTTAAGCATATTAATGCAACAAAGACTAAAAGCTGAACTCCTCCTTTGTGAAAAAAATAAAATTTAAAATATTGGTAACTTATAACTACTTGAGCAAAAAGCGTAAATAATTGGGTAATCAAACTAGCAAACGCAGCACCTTCAGAACCATATTTTGGAATCAATAAGAAATTTAGAAATAAGTTAATTATCACTCCTAAAATAGCCATAATGTTTAGCTGTTTTAAATTTCCATTAGCAGTCAAGAGAGTACCAAATATATAATTACAAGATATAGCAACAAAAGACAATAAGAGCCATCCGAATGTGTTTGAAGAATGCCATAAGTTTTCTCCACTAATTTCATATCTCCAAAACAATAATTCTTCCTTAACAGGCCAAATGGAAACACAAATTAGTGTGGCGATTAAAAAAATCAATTTGAATGACAGCCAAGTTATTGGGCGTACATTATTTTTTTCTTTAATCATTTTAGAAAATACAGGCAATAATAGACCTGCAAACAAATATCCTATCATATTAAAAGCCATAAAAAAACGATAACCATGAGCGTAGCTTACAGCTTCATCATTATTTTTCATTCGCTCAATCATAACAACATCGGAGTAGTAGTATATGGACATAAGAAAAATTAAAAGGGCATAAGGGAGACTTTTTTTGATGGTCGCTTTAAAAAAGTGTAGGTCCCATTTCAATTTTATTACATGAATTTTATTTTTTAAAATAATTACACAAATGAGAAGAGTAAGGGCATAAGCCAATGTTTGAGATAAAATAAAAAATTCAATAGTTATGAATTTATTTGTTGTTCCAGCCCACAAAAAATACCCACAAAAAAGTATCAAAATAACACGATCAAGTACTGAAATGAGGCTATCTTGTTTTAGTAAAAAAAGAGCGGTTAAATTTGATCTCATGAATAAAATAAGCGCTACCAATATCTGATTAAATCCAATTACGATTAACCACTTTATTTCATACCAGTTGTACGAAAATACTAGAGCAACTACAAGTAAAACAAATAAATAAAAAATGGCTAAAACAAACTTTAGAGTTAAATTTCCATTTATCTGTTGGTGTATCTTACTATTATCCATTGCAATATTTCTAGTATTGTAATTGTTTATACCTAAATCGAGAAAAATATTGAATACAAAGGATAGACTTAACAGCGAGAAATACGTTCCATAAGTACCAGCATTGTTAAGCTCAGTGATTTTTAAAATTTCTGCATCAATTCCTAGAATATAAAATGGCTTAATGATGAAATTAAGTACTAATACCAATATTAAGTTAGATACAAATTTCTTTTTCATCAATCTTTTTCATAAACTCTCACTACTCGTTGAGAAATTTGGCTTAAAATTTCATATGGAATAGTATCTGCTTCTTCAGCTAAATCTTGTATTTTTCTATTCATTCCGAAAATCTCTACTTTATCTCCTTCCTTTATCTTTAAATCTGTTATATCAAGAAAAGTCATATCCATACAAATATTACCGATAGTGGAGGCGAGCTGATTGTTGATCATCATTTTACCTTTTCCATTTCCAAGAATTCTGGAATATCCATCCGCATAACCAACAGGTATTATTGCTATTTTCGTTTTTTTCTTAGTTAAGCTTGTGAGGCCATAGCCTATAAATTCATCAGGATCTATTACTCTGATTTTTGACACTATAGAGGTTAGAGATGCAACTGGTTTTAAATCAAATTTGGATGAAATCCCATAAAGGCCAATACCTAGTCTTACCATATTAAACTGGTGGTCACGGTAATGTTCAATTCCTGATGTGTTCAGGATATGCTTAATGGTATTTATCTTTAAACTATCTTCTATTTTTTCACAATCTATTTTAAAATTATTAATTTGATTTAGGGTTTGGTTTTCCGCATTTTTATCATCACTAGCAAATAAATGACTGAAAATACCTTCGACTTTAATTTCAGGTTGGCTCATCAAAAATGTGATCAAGGAGTCAATTTCTTTACTTGAAAAACCTAAACGGTTCATCCCGGAATTTAATTTTAAATGTACTGGATATGCATTTATGTTTAAATCAATTAATTTTCCAGTAAATGAGTTTAATTGATTAATATCATGAATGGCAGGAGTTAAATTATTATTAATTAATGAAGTAAAGGAATTAGTTCCTGGATTCATAACTAAGATTGGTTTTTCAATACCATTATTTCTTAAATCGACCCCCTCATCTACATAAGCAACGCCCAAGTAGTCAACATTACAAAACTCTAATTTCTTACCTATTTCAATTAAACCAGCACCATATCCAGCAGCTTTGATCATGGCTAAAATTTTAGTTTCATTAGAGATAAGCTTTTTGTAAAAAGTGTAATTGTTTTCTATATGATTTAGATTGATTTCAAGTGCAGTCTCATGCTTTTTCGCTTCAATTTTCTCGTTTATTTTTTGAGTAATTGACTTATTGTTTCCTTTTAATAAAATATGATGGTTGAATAGGTTTAGCTTTTCAAATCCAATGTTAAAGGCATTTAAACTTTTAAAGTAAATATCATTTTGTCTTAATTGAGATTGTAAATGTTTTAGTTTAGATCCAATTATTATAAATTGGGATATTTCAAATTTATTTATCCAATTCATAATTTCATCGCTTTCATCTTTGTTTAATTTTTTATCATTAACATAAATTAAAGTGCTATTACCCTTTCCAGATTCTGCTTTGAGCATTTCAAGTCCATGATAAATTGAAGAATGATCGTGACTATATGTGTCATTAATAAGCGTAGAATTAAAAATCCCTTCTTTTTTTTCTAGTCTTGAAGAAATTTTGGGAAGGGAGGGGCATAAATTTTTTATGGTATCTTCTTTTATTTTAATTAAATCTAAAAAAGCAATGCAATGAATAAAGTTTAATGCAGAAATTTCGTTTTTGAACGGAATAGTAAAAATTCTTTTTTTTCCTCCTTTGTTCAATATAATTTCTTGGCCTGTTTCAGTAGTTTTTTGTTCATATAATGGAAGTTTTCCATTTTTATAGTAAACATTATTTTCCTCTAAAAGTAATTTTTCTTTTTCTTTAATCAGTTCTGTTTTACTTTCAAAATTTTCAAGATGTGCATTTGCGACATTAGTAATAATAACGTGAGTTGGTTTTGTTATTTTTTTAAGTACTACCATTTCATCAGGTTTTGAGATACCTAACTCAAAAACACCCAATTCATGATGTTTTGAAAGCATTAATACAGACAGTGCAACACCGATTTTTGAATTAAAACTTTTTGGACTTCTTAATACGTTGTATGTTGATTTAGTTAAATGAAAAATCCATTCTTTAACTATGGTTTTACCATAACTTCCTGAAATTGCTAATACAGGTATATTAAATCTATCTCTGTGGTGTTTAGCCCACTTTTGAAGGGATATGATGCTATCTTTAACTAAAATATATGTTGCATCATTTTCTACAATTTTTGGTAGCTTTTCAACAATAAAACTTCTTATGCCTTTGTTGTAAGCATCTAAAATATATTTATGACCATCATTTTTTTTTGTTTTAATGGCTAAAAACAATCCATTGGTATCGTTGAAAATTAGTCTAGAATCATAGCAAACACTGCTCACAATAAAGTTGACATTGCCAATGTATTTTCCATCAATAATTTTGGCGATTTCTTTTGTTGAATATGAGCTATTTATGTGCAATGACTAAATATTATGATGCTAACGTGAAAATTAATCAAAATGTTATGTTGAAAAATACAACTTTAACATGGTAATTGGTTTTTAAAAAAAATCAATCTTGCAAAGATAAGTGTTAAATATGGAAGAGATCGATGCAAAAAAAATAGAATTTCTTTCCCAAGAAATTATAAATCAAATTTCTAAACTAAAGCGTAATGAAATAGACATTCAGGAAGTTATTTCTCTTTGTTACTCATTGCAAGAGGAATTAATTATTCTTAAATACCAAACCAACCAACGTATTGATCAAGAAAATAATGAAGATATCCTCAATGTAGAAAAAAATCAAACTAATCTCATTGACGCTATAGAAAAAGAAGAGTTTGAAGAAATAATAGAAACGAAGGCTGAAGAAATAAAACAGAAGAAAAAAATAGATGAAGAGAAAAGAAGTATAAATGAATTGTTATCCCAATCACAAATCACTCTAGCTGATCAATTTGGCGAGCAAAAAATTTTAGATCTCACAAAAGAGATTGGGCTAAATGAGCGTTTTTTACTAACTGAAAACCTTTTTGATGGAGACGCTGTTCTTTTTGAAAAAACCATTCACAGGCTTAACAATTGTTCTACAAGAGATGAAGCGTTCATCTTTTTTAAAAACGATTTAGCTAAAACGTTTGATTGGAATTTAAAATCAACAATGGTGAAAAAGTTTGTAAAGCTAATAGAAAGAAGATACCTTAATTCATGATCAAAACGCTTTTTTCTTCATGTTTTTTTTTAATACATTTTTTAATACCTGCTCAGGAAAACCATTTTAAGTACTATGTAGATACGCTTACTTCTCCATCATTTTTAGGAAGAGGATATGTAAATGATGGCCATTTAAAAGCGGCAAATTATATTGCTAAAGAATTTGAGAATTTAGGAATAGCACCTATAAATGGGTCATATTTTCAATCTTTCCCTATTATGGTTAACTCTTTTCCTAAAGAATGTGTATTAAAGTTATGTGATACTTTTTTAAAACCAGGACATGATTTTATTGTAAACCCAGCATCTGGTACATCAAAGGGTAATTTTACTATTGTTCCATTTCAAATTGGAGATTCTATTAATGATATGCATAGTAATGGTAGCGTTTTTTATTTAGATGTTTCAGCAGTGGAGAATGTGGATTCAATGAGTTTTTATAATCAGCTAAAATTTAAATTGGCAAATATTGCCCCCGTTATTTGGTATTCAAAAGAAAAACTTACGTGGTCAGTTTCCAATCAACAATATACATACCCAATTATCCAAACCAATAAGAATCTTAATGGATGTAATGAAGTTTTTATAGATGTCGAAAATGAATTCAATGCCAGTCTAGAAACTCAAAATATTATTGGTAAAATAAAAGGAAGAAGAAAAAAAATCTTAGCCGTTACGGCACATTATGATCACCTTGGAATGATGGGTTCCATACTCTATCCTGGAGCAAATGACAATGCTAGCGGGGTAAGTTTATTGTTAAAATTAGCTCAACACTACCGTAACCAAAAAAATAAATTCTCTATGGTTTTTATTTGTTTTGGTGCAGAAGAAATAGGGCTTTTAGGATCGAAATATTTTACTGAAAATCCAGTTTTTGATTTGCATGGAATTAAGTTTTTAATCAATTTAGATTTAGTGGGCACTGGGGAAGAAGGTTTAGCTATCGTAAATGCTAAAAATCAAAAAAAACACGTTAAGTGGATGATTAGAATCAATAAAAAAAGAAAGTTATTTAAAAAGATAAAGTTAAGAGGTCAAGCACCTAACTCAGATCATTATTGGTTTGGTCATCATGATGTGCCAGCAGTATTTTTATATACCCTAGGTGGAGTGTCACATTATCACGACCCATTAGATCGATCTGAAACACTAATGATGACTAAAACAGAGCAATTGATGGATTTAATTATAAATTTTTTTGAAAATTTTTAAATTCATTTTCGAACAATAAGGTAAATTTGCTTTTGAATTTATGATTTTATGTATTGGTTAATTGGTGCTTTAGTATTTTTAATTTTGTCTCTACTTGTTATCGAGATTACCATTGCTAAAAAAAGAAAAATTAGTATTTATAATTTCTCAGATAGCTTTACTAATCTCTACTGTGGTGTTTTAGAAAGAGTTTTCGATCTGGTTTTTTCTGTACTTATCTTATTCTTGTTTGATTATATTTATCATCACTTTGCAATTACTAAAATACCATTTACAATTTCGAGTTGGTGTTTAGGATTAATCGTTACTGATTTCATTGCTTATTGGTTTCATCGCTTAAGTCATCAGGTAAATTTTCTTTGGGCTGCTCATATTGTACATCACCAAAGTGAGGAGCTTAATATTACTACAGTATTTAGAGTATCTTTTTTTGCAGTTGTTTTCCGAGCTATGTTTTTTGTTTGGATGGCCCTTGCTGGTTTTGATGTGTTTATTATAGTGACTACTTCTTTATTTTTGGGGATTTATCAGTTGTTTACTCATTCTCGGGTTATTGGAAAACTTGGGGTATTAGAATATTTTTTAACTACACCATCTCACCACAGAGTACATCACGGAAGAAATGAAAAATATATGGATAAAAATTATGCTCATATTTTCATTTTATGGGATCGAATTTTTGGAACCTTTAAGGGAGAAGAGGAAGAGCCTGAATATGGTATTACATCAGGTTATGTTGATTCAAGTGCTTATAATGCTACCTTCTCATACTGGAAAAATCTTATACTCAGAGCCAAAAGCGCAAAAAGAATAAGGGACAAATTTGCTATTTTCTTGAAGGGACCAAGGTGGACGCCTACAAACGTAAATCATCTTGATCCTGTTTTTTTTACAAATGAAAATGGGGAAAGAGAAAAGCCTGAATTTCCAATTACGAATAACAGAAAATGGTTTACTGTATTTAGTACAATTCCAACGATTTCAGCCTTTATCGGATTAATGAGTATAAAATCTAACTTAGGTCCAAGTGTCGCCTTTTTTGATCTTGTTTTTAATCCAATGATTCTAGCTTTGTTGTTTATTGTGCTTCTTTCAGTGTTTGTGCACTCAAGTATTTTAAATCATAAAAAAAATGCTTTCTATTTTGAACTGACAAGAAATTTTGTATTGCCCATTGTTGTTTTTTTAGGTTTTATGAAATCACCTGAATTAAATTTAATATTAAGTTTTTCCATTCCATACATGATCTTTCTATCTACATGGACTCTGTTTATGATTAGTAAATCTAAAAAAGGAGAAGAACCTCTTTCTGGATACCAATTAGATCAAAATTAGATTGGATTCAAATACTTCAATACTTAATCCTTCAATATGGATAGGTGGATTTGAAATTTCTGAACCAGTAACTTCATCTACAGATTTATTAGTTGCCTTGGTTAGTTTGGTCGGTTTTTTTATTTTAATAAAGGTTAAGCCTACTCATAGAACGAAATTCCATCCCTATTTTAAATTATATTTTTTCTTTTTCTTTTTCGGCATGTTATCTGCGGCACTCTTTGGTCATGCATTGAAAACACACGTTAATCCTAATTTGAAAGTGATTGGATGGTCAACAAGTTTAATTGCGCAATTTTTTTTGTGTTTAGGATCACTTTACACAGCAAAAAATATAATCTCAAAAAGATGGTTTTTAATAATTCAGTATGGCTTGTTGTTGCAATGTGTATGCTATTTGTTTTTTGTGATTACTACAGCAAATTTTTTCCTTACTCAAATTGCTTTGTCAATTATGCTCGTGGGATTTGCATTGCCTCTAAATTCATTGGTTTATTATAAAACAAAATCAAGTGGAAACTTATGGATTGTTTTGGCAATAGCATTAGCCATGATCACGGGTTTGATGTTTAATTTAAAATGGAGTTTTAGTAGGTGGTTTAATTACCATGACATTAGTCATACACTTATGTCAGTTGTAACTTATTTTGTTGTAATTGGAGCAAATAATTTGAGTGTAAGAAAAGAAAATCAAGATTTTTGAGGGCTTTGTCTAATCAAATATACTCCTGTGAAAATAACAAAGCAGAAAACACCCTCGAACAAAGAAAAAAGCTCTCCATCAATTATACCCCAAATTATGGCGACAATAGGTATTAGATAGGTTACTGAAGAAGCAAATACTGAGGATGTTTCTTTTATTAATAAGTTAAATAACCAAACTGCAAACCCAGTTCCAACTACTCCTAATAAGGTAATGTAAAAGAAATTAATCTGATTAGTGTCGTTATTTATAATATGAGAGATGAATTCAGTTTTACCCAATAAGAAAATAAATGAAATGGGCCCAATTACAAAAAATGATACACCAGTTATCAATACGGCACTAATTTCACTCAGATAGACTTTAATAATATTGAGATTTAGTGCATAGCATGCTGAACCAATTAATGGTAATATTGAATACATTAATGCATTAAGGTTTATATTTTCTTGATTGGCAGTGATGATTAATCCAATTGCACCAACTAAACCAATAAATACACCATTTACAGTTTTAATGGTGAATTTTTGCTTAAATAACAGAGTTCCAAATAAAATGGTGAAAAGAGGAGTTATGGAATTTAAAATCCCATTCAAAGAGCTGTCTATGTAGGTCTGTGCTTTAATAAATAAAAAGTAAGGAATTGCACTACCAACCAAACCTGTTAAAGAGATGATGAAAAAGTTCTTTATTTTTAAGGAGGTAATTTTTTGTATACAAAAGGGAATAAATACAATAAAAACGATAAATATCCTGTATAATGTAATTTCTAAAGCAGAGTAACTTCTTAATCCTTTTTTCATCAGTATAAAGGAACTTCCCCAAATTATGGCAAGAACTACAAGAATAATAACTTGATTTATTCTCTTGGAAAGATCAATCATTTGGTATTTAAATAGATTCGAAAAGTAAAGAAGAAGATTTTCTAACTTTTTGTTGTTGTTGAGTTAAATCGGAGTCTGATCGATAACCTACTGCAGCAACAACGGCTGCATTCATATGCCTGCTATTGAGTTCTAATATAGAATTATACTCATTTGCATTAAACCCCTCAATAGGGCAAGAATCTATTTGTAATGTGGCGCATGCTGTCATTAAATGTGCTAATGCAATGTAAACTTGATTTGTAGTCCAAATGCTTGTTTCTTTTGATTCTTTTTTAAGTAGATTGTTTTTTAAAAATGAGCCATAACCTTGTAGTTCGTTTATAGGGTGTTTGTTAACCTTTGATTTTGTATTAATGAAAAGATCAATGTCCTTTTCTAATACTTTAGTGTAGTTGCAAAAAACAAAAAGATGAGAACAATCAGCGATTTGATTTTGATTGTACGAATAATCAACTAATTTTCGTTTTAAGTCTTGGTTTTCTATTATGATGACCTTAAATAATTGTAATCCGTAGGACGATGGAGCTAGTCTAACAGCTTCTTTAATAAGCTCTAAATCAGATGGGGCAACTTTCTTTTTTGGATTAAATTTTTTTGTTGCATATCTCCAATTATAGTAATCTATAATATCCATGACATCAAATAAAAACAAATTTTAGTTTGGTGTCAATTATTGTTTATTATTTATGCCATTTATTAAAACTAACTCTATGATTTCTTGTGCTTCAATTGCTTTTGTAATGCGAAATGTATTTTTTGTATAATGATTGAGAAGGGTAATCATTTTTTGGTATTTCACTTCCTCCAATTCATAGATATTAAGGCAATCTAAAAGTTCTTGAATTAATTTTTGTTGAATTTCATCAATATTTTGACGTAAAAAATTTAATTCTTCAGTAGGGTTTTTCATTTTTTATAATATAATGTAGTGTCATTAAAACCACCGTTTTTTATAAATCTTTTCCAGTTATTTTCATTTTTTTCCAATAAAAAAAATGATTTATTTTTATTGATAATTTTGATATCAGAAATTAAAGATTCATTGAAAATGGAAGGGTCACTTTCTACAAGGAATAACGTGTCTTTTTGGAAACTTAATTTAATCACTGAATATAGTGAGTCTTTTGCCTTGCTAAACAAAAATAATTGATTGTCAAAAAGAAAACATGAAGATGAAGAATCATTCACATATATAGGGTATTCTTGTTTCAAGTATGCATAGATGGTGTCATTTATAGATTTAAATGGGAGGCCTATGTTTTTTTTAATGCCAAATATGCTATCATTTAAAATTGAGGTTTGGAATTCTTTCATTTTCTCTTTTGGAATTTGAAAAACCACATTATGGAATATTGAAATACCGTTGGAGTCTAATTTAAGTTCTATTAATGAGTCATCTTGCTTTAAAAAACTACCTTTAAATTTGACGGGTAGCATCTTTTGAGGTCTAAAATCATTACTTTCAGGGTAATCAAAATAGATTGAATTTATATTTTCCTGAGCGTAAATAGAACAAGTCCAATAGATAATACATTTGAAAAAAAATAAACGCCTCATTAGATATTCAATGAAAAACAATAATCAGCAAATTAGAAAATAATTGCATAGGATAGAAATGCTTTTGGAAAATAACATTTGGGAATATAAAGAAGTTGATCAGCAAAATGTGATTGAACTGAAAGATCAGTTACAGATCACGAATGAAATTGCTCAGATGTTGTTGTCCAGGGGGGTTAAGTCATATAATCAGGCAAAACAGTACTTTAGGCCATCTGAAAAAGATTTTCTTGACCCCTTTAGTATGTATGGGATGATTGAAGCAGTTAAGAGAATTAAAAAGGCATTAGACAACAAAGAAAATATTTTAATTTATGGAGATTATGATGTCGATGGAACCTGTTCTGTAGCGATGATGAAACATTTTCTTTCAACGTTTTCAAGTCAAGTATACACCTATCAGCCCCATCGGGAAAAGGAAGGTTATGGATTATCATTAAAGTCTGTAGATTGGTCAGTGAAACAAAAAATAAGTTTAGTTATAACACTTGATTGTGGAATTAAAGATATTAATGCTGCAAAAAAATTAAAGCAAGAAAATATTGATTTAATTATTTGTGATCATCATAACCCTGGGGAAAATCTCCCTGTAGCTTTTGCAATATTGAACCCAAAGCAAGACCACTGTAGTTATAGTTTTAAAGAGTTATGTGGGTGTGGTATTGGCTTAAAATTGATACAGGGTTACATGAATCTATTTCAATCAAAATATAATCTTAGCAATGCTTATCAGTTAGCTGCCATTGCTACAACAGCAGATGTTGTTCCTTTGATTGGTGAAAATAGACTTATCGTCTTCTTAGGTCTTTTATATATCAATAGTTCTCCTATTTATTCAATTAAAAAAATTTGGAAATCTTATCCTAATTTAATTTCATTTACTTCCTCAGATTTAGTGTTCAAAGTAGCCCCAAGAATTAATGCCGCAGGTCGTTTGGCACATGCAAAAATTGCTGTTGAATTTTTACTATCAGATGGTATTGAAGAGCAATCGGTATATAATGAAATTGAATCCTTGAATAGTAATAGAAGGTCACTTGATGAAGACACCACAACAGAGGCTCTAAGTCAACTAGCTACATTTCCTCAAAAAAGGTTTACTAATGTTGTATATTCTCCAAATTGGCATAAGGGAGTAATTGGAATTGTTGCTTCTCGAATTATTGAGAAATATTACAAACCAACCATTGTTTTTTCGGGAGATGGAGAATTAATTACAGGTTCTGCTAGATCCATAAAAGATTTAGATATATATGTGATACTTGATGAATTAAAGCACTATTTCAAAAGGTTTGGAGGCCACAAATATGCAGCTGGATTAACATTGGAGAGAGCTAATTTAGCCGATTTTAGTAGGGATTTTGAGAACCTAGTTTTAGAAAGAATGAGCGGAGAGCTTAAGCAAAAAAAGATTTCTATTGATACAGATTTAACAATAAGTCAATTATATAATAGCTTAAATAGGGAAGGATGGCCAAAAATAATGAGAATCATAAAACAAATGGAGCCTTTCGGACCTTCCAATCCAAGACCCGTTTTTTGCTTTAGGAACTTAGATATTATAGATAGCCCTAGAATTGTAGGCCAAAAACATATAAAGTTTCTTTTTTCAGATTCTGAAAAGCTTAAAAAAATCGGTGGTATTTGGTTTAATTCTTCCTCAATAATGGATGAACTACAATTAATGAAAAAGGTTGATGTTGTGGGGACAATTATAGAGAACCACTACAATAATCTATTGAGTTTTCAGATTAACATCAAAGATATAAAGCCAAGTTAGGCGTCTGAAATGGAATCTTTTCTACTATCAGACACTATATGTAAATCTCGCTGTGGAAATGGAATTTTAATATTATTTTGCCTAAATGCTTGATCTATTGCATATCTAATATCACTTTTAATATTTATGATTTCCCAGGTTTTTTTAGCCCAGAAAAAAACTTTAAATTTAAGAGAGTGATCACCAAAATCTTCCAAAATAACGGCAATGTTTCTTCTTTTTTCAACGTTTGGGTGTTTCAATGCACATTGATATAATATATCTTTCACCTTTTGAGTGTCTGATCCATAGGCCACACCAACCGAAACATGAAAACGAGTAACTTTTTCACTTATACTCCAATTGATGACATTCTCTTTAGTAAGGTTTGAATTCGGGACAATGATAATTTTTCCATCTAATGTTTTTAACTGAGACGTTCTTATAAATATATGTTCAACTTTACATATTTCTTCATTAGGCATCTCCACCACATCTCCTACTTTAATGCTTCCATCAAACAATAATATAATACCTGAAAAGACATCTCCCAATATGGATTGTAGTCCAAATCCAATTCCAACAAAAAGAGCTGCAGAACCTGCTATCAAGAAAGTAATGTTAATTCCTAAACCTTGTATAGCAATAACAAATGCAATGGTGTAAATAAAATATTTACTTAACTGTACAATGGTATATCTACCACCTTCGTCAATCCAAGATTTTGTTTTGGCAATTCTTTGTAAGATTATTCTGATAATGGTAATAAAGATCCTAGAAATAATGACAATGAAAATGAGATAAAATAAACTTCCTATAGTAAGCTTGAAATTAGATGTTGAGCCATCTTCACTAGAACCAAACCAGGTTGAAGGAATAACCTCAAAATTCTTTATTGTGTTTATGGAAAAAGCGTCACTTAAAAGAGTTTCAAAAAAAACAAGCAAAATGCAACACAGAATCCATAGAATTTGTTTTGCTAACTTTTTTATATTTTTTTCTCTTCCAATTACAAGTAAATCTCTTTTTTGTAGAAAGGATATTAATCTTTTGTTAATCCATCGATTTGCTATTAACCAGAACAATATTGTTATACCTAACAAGCTTAGAAAAAGAAACCATTCAAAATTTAATTCTTGCATTTTTATATTATTGAGTAATAATTATTCCTAATTCACTAGCAAATATATTACGGACTTTTATTAATTCTTGTATTTCTTCAAGAATTCCGTTTTCAGATGATTTATCACGTGAGTTTTTTAATAATTCCTGTTTTTCAAGTATGAGGTTTTCTGTCACCCTTAGCTTAAAAATAAAAACAGACTCTATTGCTGCCTGTTTAAGTCTTTTAGATTCTGTTCGAGTGTGGATGTGGTGCTTATCAACCCAGTTATGGCTCAAGATGTTTTCAGAAGTAGTAAGATCGACTATCAGACTGGTAAGGTCAGGTTGTTGTATAAAGTGTTGATCGTTTACTAGGAGTCCATTTTCTAGTCCATCGACATATTCATTAAAAATCTGCTGAAACTTTGAATCAGAATAACTTAAATTATCTGTTAAAATTTCCTCAATTATAAATTGAGCTAAAGGATACTCTTCCTCTACTTTTTCTCCTTTTTCATTTTGAATTTCAATTGGAATGGATTTGGATCCATAACTCACCATTAATCTAATCAAGTCTTTTTCTTGGTTATCTAATTTATGTTTTATACCCTTTTCAAATCCTTTCTTTTGTGAAGTAACTGGTATTGGTTCAATATTTGTTCTTTCAGGAACACGTCCAGAGAAAGACCTTTGTTGTAATTTTTTCTGAACTTCTACTATGAGAAGTTGTTCGTCCATTTGAAATTTTTGAGCAGTACTTTTAATGTAAACAGACCTAGAAACGGGATCCGGGATAACAGCAATCGTTGTAATGATGTCATTTATGGTATTTGAGATGCTTATCGGATCATTTTTAGCTTTTTCTAAAAGCTGATTGGATTTATAAGTGATAAAATCCTGCTGATTGTTTGAAAGAAAATCATGTAATTCATGTTGACCAAGCTTAAAAGCATAACTATCAGGGTCTTCACCGTCTGGAAATAAAATAATTTTTACCTGTAAGCCCTCTTTCAATATCATATCAACGCCTCTAAATGAGGCATTAATACCTGCAGCATCCCCATCGTAAAGTATCACGATATTATTCGTAAATCTTTTTATAAGTCTAATTTGTCCTTCAGTAAGAGAAGTTCCGCTGGAGGCCACTACATTTTTAATGCCATTATGATGTAACGAAATCACATCTGTATAACCTTCAACTAAGTAACAGCTGTCATTTTTAATTATCTCGTTTTTTGATTGATAAAGCCCATATAATACTTGACTTTTATTGTAAATTTTACTTTCTGGAGAGTTGAAGTATTTTGCGATATTTTTATCACTTTTTAAGGTTCGAGCACCAAAACCAATTACCCTGCCAGTTAGGTTTTGAATAGGGAAAATCACCCTTCCTCTAAAAAAATCATAGTGACCTTTTTCATTCTTTTTTATAATTCCTGCTTCTAATAAAGCGTCAAGGTTATATTTTTCAGTAGTTGCTTTTTCAGCAAGCGCATTGCTTTTTTCAGGTGAGTATCCAAGATTGAAATTTTCAATAGTTTGAAGATGGTAACCTCTTTTATTGAAATATGTTAATCCAATTGATTTTCCTTCGTCAGTTTCTAGTAGTTGTTTTGTAAAAAATTCGTTAGCAAATTGATGAGCTAAAAAAAGACCTTCTCTTTTGTTTTTTTCTTCTAGTTGATCTTCATTTGGAACTTCTTCACGGATTTCAATTTGATACTTGTTAGCTAACCACTTAAGTGCTTCTGGATAAGAAAGGTGCTCATGTTCCATTAAAAAGGTAACTACATTCCCTCCTTTTCCAGAACTAAAATCTTTAAAAATTCGTTTTCCCGGAGATACCAAAAATGAGGGAGTTTTCTCATTGCTGAATGGACTCAGTCCCTTATAATTTGCACCTGATTTTTTCAGATTGACAAAATCGCTAATAACTTCTACAATATCTGCAGCATCAAAAATTTTCCCTATAGTATCTTGTGGAATCATATCCTTTGTGATCAAAAATAAAATTTATGATTGCAAAAGTTGCAATTCGGTATAATAATTTCAGTAAATATGAATAGAACTGAAAACTAGAAAATTGAACCAACAGATGCTTGTGTATGTGTAAAATACATATACATTTGCCCCAAAATACATCAAATGAGTAAAGATCAATTTCAATCTCACGACTATTATTTAATGGATGAATTATTATCTGATGAACATAAGCTAATTAGAGAAACGGCTAGGGCTTGGGTCAAAAAAGAAGTTTCTCCAATAATTGAAGAGCATTATGAGAACGGAACTTTTCCTAGACATATTTTAAAAGGGTTAGCAGAGATAGGTGGTTTTGGTCCATATATCCCAGTTGAATATGGTGGTGCTGGACTTGATCAAATTGCCTACGGTATTATAATGCAAGAGTTGGAACGTTGTGATTCTGGACTACGCTCTACTTCATCTGTTCAAAGCTCATTAGTTATGTATCCAATATGGAAATTTGGTTCTGAGGAACAATCAAAAAAATATTTACCAAAACTAGCTTCTGGTGATATGATAGGTTGTTTTGGATTAACAGAACCTGATTTTGGATCAAATCCAGGAGGTATGATTACCAACTTTAAGGATGATGGGGGTCATTATATACTTAATGGAGCTAAAATGTGGATTTCAAATGCACCTTTTGCGGATATTGCAGTTGTTTGGGCAAAAGATGAAAATAATAGAATTAAAGGACTGATTGTTGAAAGAGGAATGGAAGGGTTTGAAACTCCTGAAATGCACGGTAAGCACTCTTTAAGAGCTTCTGCAACAGGAGAGTTAATTTTCAATAATGTAAAAGTTCCAAAAGAGAATTTACTGCCCAATAAAGATGGTTTAGGGGCGCCTCTTATGTGTCTTGATTCAGCTAGATATGGGATAGCTTGGGGTGCTATTGGTGCCGCTATGGACTGTTATGACTCAGCTCTAAGGTATTCAAAGGAAAGAGTACAATTTGGCAAACCCATTGCAAGTTACCAGTTAGTGCAGAAGAAACTAGCTGAAATGATCACTGAAATTACTAAAGCTCAGCTGCTTACGTATAGATTAGGACAATTAAGAGATGAAGGAAGAGCAACATCGGCACAAATTTCAATGGCAAAGCGAAATAACGTTGAAATGGCAGTTAAAATAGCAAGGGAAGCTCGTCAAATTCATGGTGCCATGGGTATAATGAATGAATATTCGATCATGAGACACATGGCAAATCTTGAATCTGTCTTAACCTACGAGGGAACACATGACATTCATCTTCTCATAACCGGGATGGATGTTACTGGTATTCCAGCTTTTAATTAATCCACCTAAAGGTTTCTACTATATTTTCTGCATCTTTTATGATAAAATTAATCAAAGGATACAGTGAATCATAATTAGGTTTGCTTTGAAAAAGGAGTTGTCCAAGAAAGATATGATTTAGGCTATCGGTTATTAAAAAACCAAAATTACAAGCAGTATTACCTTTTATTTCATAGGTTATGCCATACACTTGATTTATTTCATCAGACCATGATCGTTCTATAATTCCAGTTGATTTAAAACTATGTTCATATATTTTGTTTCTAAAAACTTCTGATACGTCAGCTATTTCATTTTCTGCAGGGATGAAGTCGCAAAGTATTTCAGCTTTAAATTGGGGGAAAATTACTGCTTTGCTGCATGGGTTGTTATTTTTAAAACGCTGTTGCCATGTAGCATAATTAGGTATTTCAAATGAAAATGGACATTCACTGTTTTCTACTTTGTAGTATTCTTTTTTAGGCAAATCAATTCTCAAATAACTTTTGGGTTTAGGATAAGTGGGGTCATCGTGACATGAAAAAAGGCTAAAAACGCATAGAAAAAAAACAAGCTTAAACCACTTCATTAATTGTAATTTTAACTTTTTTTATTCTTCTTTTATCAGCAGCTTCAACGGTTATTGTGTATTTATCAAAGCTAATTTTTTCATTTTTAAGCATAATTTTACCTGCTTGTTCTATGCAGAAACCAGCTATGGTATCAGATTCTCCTTTTTCTTTTTCAAAAATTTCCCCATTAATTTCTAATAGTTTGTATACATCAATGAGTGTTGTTTTACCATCAAAAATAAAATTATTCTTATCTATTTTTTTGTAATTGATGTCTTCTTCATCAAATTCATCTGTTATATCTCCAACAATTTCTTCAAGAACATCTTCAAGAGATACAATTCCAGACGAACCGCCATATTCATCAACAACGATTGCAATATGAGTCTTTTCCTCCTGAAATTCCTTTAATAAATCATCAAGTTTTTTGTTTTCAGGTACAAATTTGGGTTCCCTTAATAAATTAGGCCATTTAAAATTCTTTTTTTCGTCCATTTTCCCAAGTAGATCTTTAGCATAAAGAATCCCTTTAATTTTATCAAATGAGTCTTCAAATACAGGTAGTCGGGAATATTTAATCTCTTTTAGTAACTTCATAAGTTCATTAAATGGAGTAGAGATTTCAAAACTAATTACATCTGTTCTTGGTGTCATTATTTGTTTGACATCAGTATTGCCAAACTTTACAATTCCCTCTAAAATTTTCTTTTCATCTTCATTGTCAACGCTATCTACAGTAAGGTTTAAAGCATGTTCTAATTCATTAGCCTGTATGGATTCTTTTTTCTTCTCTATTCTTTTATCAATTAGGTTAGTACTGTTGACAAGTATTTGACTTACGGGATAGCATATTTTCTTTAATAATTGAAGAGGTATAGCCATGAATTTGGAAAATTTTAGGTTATAATTATTTGCATACACTTTTGGTATAACTTCACCAAAGAGAAGAATCAAAAAAGTCACAATGACTACTTGCAAAACAAAATTCATGCTATCACTAACGCTTCCTTCAATAAATAAATTATTGAAAACAAAATTGGATGCCATTACTATAGATACATTAATAAAATTGTTAGCAATGAGAATTGTAGCAAGTAGTTTTTTGGGTTCATTAAGTAAAATCAAAACGCGTTTACTTAAGTTGTTTTTTTGATTTTCTAAATCTGCACGTTGTTTGTTACTGATACTAAACATAGCGACTTCAGAGCCTGAAAGTAATGCCGATAAAACAACTAAGACAATAACTAATAAAATGGAAAGTCCAAGCTCAAAGTCAATAGGTTGTAAAATTTGTAAAGTGTAGAGAAGATAGCTACTCGGGGAAGGGTCCAAATTTATTTGTTTCGTTAAACATCTTTTTAAAATGGAAGATCATCAACATCGTCAGGACCAGAAAAATCTTCATCTGTAGCTGTGCTAGTTGAAGCTGCTTTAGGTTGTGATTGTGAAGAACTGGTGTTATTCTCAGGTGATTTCCCTAGCATTGTTAAATTATCGGCAATCACTTCAGTAGTGTATTTAGTGTTGCCATCTTGATCTTGCCATGAGCGTGTTCTAAGTTTACCCTCGATGAACACTTTATCACCTTTCTTTAAAAATCGTTCGGCTATATCAGCAAGCCCTCTCCAAACAACAATACTATGCCATTCAGTTTGCGTGACCTTTTCTCCAGATTTACGATCTTTATAGTTTTCTGAGGTAGCAATGGAGAAATTTGCAACAGAAGCTCCATTCTCAAGATGCCTTACCTCAGGATCTTTTCCTAAATTTCCTATTAAAATAACCTTGTTAACACTACCTGACATACCATTTTTATTTGAACCAAAATTAATTATTCTAAGTGAAATGCTAAATTTTCTTGGGCATATTTTTCAATTATTTTTGGAATAGGAAAATTGTTTAAATCATTTATGTGAATTTTTATGCTGTTTTTTCGTTTTGGAATAGAAGTCACCTCAACCAACCAAAAAACTCCCTTTATTAATTGATGTGATAAAATATGTTTTTGATGAAATTTCCCTTTCAATACCCCTTCTAAATTGAAAGCCACTAGAGGATTATCTATCTCTTGATTTGTTTCAAAAAGGGGGAATTGGTAAAGATGTTGCCAAATATCTTTTTGAGTTCTTTTTTCAATTAAAATTTCATTTTTACAATGAAAAATAACAAAATTAAAATGTCTAGTTTTTAATTTTTGGTTTTTAATTTTTAAGGGTAATTCCGCTGTTAAATGGTGCTTTTTGGCAAAACAAATTTTGGATATATCGCATTCGTAACATTTTGGTGCTTTTGGCTTACACACTAATGCACCGAATTCCATTATGGCTTGATTGTAGGTGTCATGTTCAAAATCAGGAATACTTTCATTGGCAATATCCTTAATTAATTCTTTACCCTTTTTACTATTAATATCTTCTCTAACACCAAAAAATCGACTTAACACTCTATAAACATTGCCATCAACAACTGCTTTTTTTTCTTTAAAGCTAAAAGAAGCTATTGCACTTGCCGTATACTCACCAACTCCTTTCAATTTTAATAAGTCATTAAAATTGTCTGGAAAAACACCTTTTAGATTAGTGTAAATAAATTTAGCAGTAGAGTGCATATTTCTCGCCCTTGAGTAATAACCTAATCCTTGCCAATATTTGAGTACTTCATCTTCAGATGCTGTAGCAAGCGACTTTACATTTTCAAATCGTTGGATAAATCTGTTATAATAGGGTAGACCTTGATCAACACGAGTTTGTTGAAGTATGATTTCGCTTACCCAAATTTCATAAGGATTAGTTGTGTTTCTCCATGGTAATTCCCTACGATTTTGTTTATACCAATTAATTAAAGAAACAGCAAACATATTTTGTCCATTTTATTTGTAAAATAATTTTTAGTTGTTTTGGATCATTAGGTAAATATTCAATAAATAAAATTATATTTGCAACCCAATTAATGGAAATTCATAATTTATTATGACAAAAGCAGATTTAGTTGCAGATATATCAGAAAAAACAGGAATCGAAAAGGTTGCTGTTCAGGCTACAATAGAATCATTCATGAAATCTATTATTGACACTATGGAAAATGGTGAAAACGTATACTTAAGAGGATTTGGAACATTTGTAGTTAAGAAAAGAGCGGAAAAAACAGGTAGAAATATTTCAAAGAATACCACTTTGATTATACCTGAACATTATGTACCTCAATTCAAGCCATCTAAAACTTTTGTAAATGGCGTGAAAAGTAAGGTTAAGAAATAGAAAAAAAGTATTAATTATTAATTAAAAGATTAGTATGCCTAGCGGTAAAAAAAGAAAAAGACATAAGATGTCTACTCACAAGCGCAAAAAACGTTTAAGAAAAAACAGACATAAGAAGAAGTAAGATACTCTTGATTTCTTGCACTTCTGTATTTTTTACAGCTGAGCATCACAATCAGATAGGAGGTTAAAGTGTCTTATGAATTAGTTATCAATTCTACTCCCGATGAAGTTGTTACGGCACTTCTTCATGAAAACAAGCTTATAGAACTTCACAAAGAAGGATTAGATGATAGATTCAATGTTGGTGATGTTTATTTAGGAAAAGTAAAAAAAATCGTACCCAGTTTAAATGCTGCATTTGTTGATGTTGGGTATGAAAAAGATGCTTTTCTTCATTATTTAGATTTGGGCCCTCAGTTCAAGTCAATGAATAATTATGTTCAAGCTTCATTGAAGGGGAAGCAATCCACACATAAACTTGGCTACAATAAAATAGAAGCTGATATAGCGAAAGATGGAAAAATAAAGGATCACGTTTCTTCAAATCAATTAATTGCTGTACAAGTAACAAAAGAACCCATTTCTTCGAAAGGCCCTAGGTTAAGTGCTGAAGTTACTATACCAGGTAGGTATTTGGTTTTAGTTCCTTTTTCTGAAAAGATTTCAGTTTCGCAAAAAATTAAAGATGCCAAAGAAAGGGATCGACTTGTTCGTCTAATCAACAGTATAAAACCAAGAAAGTTTGGAGTTATCATTAGAACTGTAGCTCAAAACAAAAAAGTGGCAGAGCTAGATCAAGATTTGCGAGATCTTGAGCAAAAGTGGGCTAAGATGTATAGTGAAATGAAAAATGCCTCTCCAAGAAAAAAACTTTTAGGTGAAATGAACAGAGCTACAACAGTTTTAAGAGATGAATTGAATAAAGAATTCAGTAGTATTCATGTTGATGATGAGGGCTTATTTAATGACCTAAAGGATTATGTAAAGACTATTGCTCCCGAAAAAGAAGATATTGTAAAACTATACAGTGGAAAAGTAAGTTTATTTGAATACCGAGGAATCAACAAACAAATCAAAGCCACATTCGGTAGAAAAGTGAATTTAAAATCTGGTGCTTATTTGATTATTGATCACACTGAGGCTATGCATGTTATTGATGTAAATAGCGGTAATAGAAAACCAACAAATACGGATCAAGAATTGAACGCTTTAGACACTAATCTTGAGTCTGCAGAAGAAATCGCAAGATTGCTTCGACTTAGAGACATGGGTGGTATTGTAGCTATAGATTTTATTGATATGTACGATCGTGCAAACAATAAGAAATTAGTTGAGAATTTCAAACAATTCATGAAAGGGGATAAGGCTAAACACAATATTCAAGCTCCAAGTCGATTTGGTGTGGTTGAACTTACCCGTCAACGTGTAAGGCCAGAAACAGAAATAAAAACCACAGAAACATGCCCAACATGCTTTGGTAAAGGTGAGGTTCAAGCTTCTATTCTGATTATAGATGAGATTGAATCTGTATTGAACTCTATCCTTAATGAAGGGAAGGGCAAAAGTATTAATCTTAATGTACATCCATTTATAGAAGCGTTTTTAAAGAAAGGTTTTAAAAGTATTCAAAGATCTTGGTTTCTGAAATTTAAAAAGTGGGTCAATATTCATCCTATCACTGATTTTGGCATTTTAGAATTCCAGTTTTTAGATGATGATGGAAAGGTTCTTTAAAGATGATTCCAACCTTGAGCAGTAATTGGGATAGAAGTATCTCCGTGGCCAATTAGATTGTATCCGCCTTCCTTACTTGTAATATGTCCTATTATGGATAGCGCAGTGTTTTTAGAAATAATTTCAAAATCTTTTTGATCTACAGTAAATAAAAGCTCATAATCTTCACCTCCGTTTAGTGCACAAGTTGAAGGATTTAAATTAAAATCCATTGCCGTGTTGTATGTCTGATGATCAATAGGAATTTTATCTTCATAGAGTTGGCATCCAACATTACTCTGCTTGCAAAGGTGTAAAATTTCCGATGCGAGGCCATCAGATACATCAATCATACTAGTAGGAATAATTTTTTTATTTTTAAAAAACTCAATAATATCTACTCTAGCTTCTGGTTTTAATTGTCTTTCTAAAATGTAATCAAAACCATCCAATTCTGGTTGCATATTAGGATTACTTTTCCAAACTTCTTTTTCTCTTTGAAGAATCGTAAGCCCAAGATAAGCACCCCCTAGGTCGCCAGATACAACAATTAAATCATTTTCTTTTGCTCCACTTCTTTTTACAATTTTATTCTCATCAATTTCACCAAGAGCCGTAATTGAAATAAATAACCCTGAAGGTGCTGAAGAAATATCACCTCCTATAATATCTACCTTATATTTTTCACATGCCAGTAGAATACCATCATAAAGTTCGTCAATGGCCTCCAAAGTATATTTGCTAGAAAACCCTAAGTTTACTGTAATTTGCTTAGGATTCCCATTCATTGCGTAAATATCACTTAGATTGACAACAACAGATTTGTATCCTAAATGCTTCAATGGGGTATAGGTCATGTCAAAATGTATACCTTCAATCAATAAGTCAGAGCTAATTAGTGTCTTTTTTTTGTGATCAATTACACTAGCGTCATCAGATGGGCCAAGAATGGTAGATTTTTGATATGATTTTATTTTGCTAGTTATTCTGTTAATTAGCCCAAATTCACCTAATTCTTGAAGGCTTTTACTTTTTTCTGAAATAGACATGAGTACAAATTTAATAGATAATAAAAATTGAGCCTAAATATTTTTCTTTAACATTTGAAAACTCAAAAAGGAGATCATTCATTTTCCTTTTTTTTAAATATTATTTGAGGTATATTTGTCTTGTTTATAATTATTCTAAATAAGAATTAATGATAAAAGTTACAGATAATGCCAAATCTAAAGCACTTCAACTCATGAAAGAAGATGGAAAAAATGGATATTTCATTAGAGTTGGAGTTAAGGGTGGAGGATGCTCTGGTTTAATGTATGAACTAGATTTTGATAATAAATTAACCGAAAGTGATAAATCATTTGAAGATAATGGCATCAAAGTGGTGGTTGATAAAAAAAGTTTCTTGTATTTAATTGGGACAACGCTAGATTTTTCTGGAGGTCTCAATGGAAAGGGATTTGTTTTCAATAATCCTAATGCAGATAGAACTTGTGGTTGCGGAGAAAGCTTCTCATTATAATTATATATGTCCTATACAGAAAAAGAATTAAAGAAAGAGTTAGAGGGTAAATCCTATGAATTCGGATTTGTTACTAATATTGACTCAGAGAAGGCACCAGTAGGTTTAAATGAAGATATCATAAAGTTCATCTCTTCAAAAAAAAAGGAACCTGATTGGTTATTAGAATATAGATTAAATTCATTTCGTATTTGGAGTGAAATGACACCTCCCCAATGGGCTCATGTAGAATACGATGAACCTGACTTTCAAAGCATATGCTATTACTCTGCTCCTAAGCAGAAAAAACAACTAGAAAGTCTTGATCAAGTTGATCCAGAATTACTTAAAACTATGGAAAAGTTGGGCATCTCTATGGAAGAACAAAAAAGATTAACAGGTGTTGCTGTAGACTTTGTGATGGATTCTGTTTCTGTAGCAACTTCATTTAAGGATAAATTAGCCGAGCTTGGTATCATCTTTTGTTCATTCTCTGAAGCAGTACAACATCACCCTGAATTAGTTAAAAAATACATGGGTTCAGTTGTTCCAGCTTCAGACAATTATTATTCGGCATTAAATAGTGCTGTATTTACTGATGGGTCGTTTTGTTATATCCCAAAAGGGGTGAGGTGTCCAATGGAATTATCTACATATTTCCGTATAAACGAAGCAGGAACTGGGCAATTTGAACGAACATTAGTTATTGCAGATGAATCAAGCTATGTAAGTTATCTAGAAGGTTGCACAGCACCACAAAGAGATGAAAATCAATTACATGCAGCAGTAGTAGAATTGATTGCATTGGACCAAGCAGAAATAAAGTATTCAACCGTTCAAAATTGGTATCCAGGTGATGAAAATGGCAAGGGCGGAGTATTTAATTTTGTTACAAAAAGAGGCATATGCGGTTATCGATCTAAAATTTCTTGGACTCAAGTAGAAACGGGCTCTGCTGTTACTTGGAAATACCCGTCATGTATTTTAAAAGGAGATTATTCAGTTGGGGAATTTTATTCTGTTGCGTTAACCAACAACTATCAACAAGCAGATACCGGAACAAAAATGATTCATGTAGGTCGAAACACAAAATCAACCATAATTTCAAAGGGAATTTCGGCAGGAAATAGTCAAAATAGTTATAGAGGTCTTGTAAAAATTGGAAAGGGAGCAAAAAATGCTAGAAACTTTTCACAATGTGATTCTTTGTTAATGACAGATCAATGTGGTGCGCATACGTTCCCTTACATTGAGTGTGAAAACCCATCAGCTATGGTTGAGCATGAGGCTACTACATCCAAAATTGGTGAAGACCAACTTTTTTATTGTATGCAAAGGGGTATTCCTGAGGAAAAAGCCATTAGTTTAATTGTTAACGGTTATGCAAAAGAGGTATTGAATAAATTACCCATGGAATTTGCAGTTGAAGCGCAAAAATTACTTGAAATCAGTTTAGAAGGATCAGTAGGATAATATAATAAGATAAAATGGAGACGGTATTAAAAATTGAAAATTTACATTGTAAGGTCCAAGATCAACAAATTTTAAAAGGACTTAATCTAGAAATTAAAAAAGGGGAAGTACATGCTATCATGGGGCCTAACGGCTCAGGTAAAAGTACTTTATCTTCTGTTTTAGCTGGAAAAGAAGATTATGAAATTACAGAAGGAAAAATCCTTTACCAAAATGAAGAGATTAGTGAGTTGAGCCCAGAAGAAAGATCATGGAAGGGTATGTTTTTAGCCTTTCAGTATCCAATTGAAATACCTGGAGTAAGCAATATTAATTTCTTGAGGACGGCCTTAAACGAAAAAAATAAGGCGCTAGGTAAAGATCAAATATCAGCTAAAGATTTTCTTAAAATGGTTAGTGAAAAATCAGCCTTAGTTGGGTTAGACAATAAGTTAAAAAATAGATCAGTTAATGAAGGTTTTTCTGGAGGAGAAAAGAAAAGAAATGAAATTTTTCAAATGGCCATGCTTGAGCCCACTTTATCAATTTTAGACGAAACGGATTCAGGGTTGGATATTGATGCGCTTAAAATCGTATCGAACGGAGTTAATACGCTAAAATCTAAGGATAATGCGACTATAGTAATTACTCACTATCAAAGGTTGCTTGATTATATTGTTCCAGATTTTGTTCATGTTTTGTACGATGGGAAAATTGTTAAATCTGGTGACAAGACGTTAGCCTTAGAATTAGAGGAAAGAGGTTATGATTGGCTTAAGTTAGAAACTACTATTTAATACTATTTGAATAATGAGTTCATTAAACTTTGATAAAAATTCATTTTCAATTGATAGTGAGATATGGGATTCAATTGATGTTGCTAAATTGCCTACAAAATACGAGGAGAATTGGAGGTATTTAAAATGGGGTAAACTGAAGAAAATAGAGTTCCACGGAGATTTTGAAAGTCAACTTACTACCCTAGAAGGGTTAAATCTTCCCCAATTAGATGGCTATATTATCGTAATTGAAAATGGTATTTTCAATGAAAAAATATCCACCACTCTAACTAGTACGAATGGTTTAGAGATTTCAATTAATGAGAATAATTTAGTTTCTTATCATAATACTTATTTTGATGTTTTAAATGCCAATTTTGCCATTAAAGCAATAAAAATAAAAACTACTAAAGGTGCCAAAATAGAAGACTCAATAAACATTATTAATGTAATTACCTCTTCAAACGGACTTGTGAATACAAAAACACATTTAGAGTTAGCAGATAATTCTTCACTTGTATTAAATGAATTTTATTTATCTAGTACAAAAACAGTAAATGGTCTAACCAATCATCAGTGTCATATTTCAATTGGAGAAAAAGCTCAATTAGAGATAAACAGATATCAATATCCTAATCACAACTTTCAAATTTGTAAAGATGACATTTCTCAAGGAGAGGAGAGTAAGTTTACTTCTAACAACTTCAGTTCATCTGGTAAATTGGTAAGAAACGACATTAATGTCAAAGTACAAGGTGAAAATTGCCATACTGAACTAAATGGAATTTTTGCTCCATCAGAAAATGAATTCATAGATAATCATACCGTCATTGATCATATCTCTCCAAATTGTAAGTCTTATGAAAATTATAAAGGCTTAATTAAGTCAAACGGAGTAGGTGTTTTTAATGGTAAGGTAATTGTAGAAAAAGATGCACAGCAAATTGAGGCCTATCAACAAAACAATAATATTCTTATTCATGATGATTCTTCTGTTTTTTCAAAACCTGAATTAGAGATTTATGCTGACGATGTAAAGTGCAGTCATGGATCTACTACTGGTCAATTTGATGATGAAGCATTGTTTTATTTAAGATCTAGAGGCATAAGCCATAGTGCTGCAATGGAATATTTAACCTTAGGGTTTATTCATGAGATACTAAATTGCTTTAAAAATGAAAATCATAGGGAATTTATCTTGAAGCAGATTCTAATGAATTAAAAGGCATAAAATTTGTAATTTAAGCAACATGAATTGCAGATTCCTTTACGCCTTTTTTTTAAGCACCTTGAGTTTTTCCTTGTTTGCTCAGGATTTAAAACTATCGTTTTCGGAACCATTTGATGCTAACGATTTACATTCGATCACTTGTATTCCAATAGAAAATAAATTTGTTCATGTCCAACAAGAAAGAAATTCAGATAAATGCGCATTGATGTTTCATGTTTTTAATGCACAGTTAAAAAAAGAAACTTCATTTGAAATTAATAAACCTAATTTTACACTCCTTTCCGTTAAGTGCTTTTTTGAAGATATTTTTGTTTTTGCTAGCTATAATGAAAATAAACACACGCATTTAGTTTATGCTACACTTAAGCTTGATAGCGGGCTAACTTCATTTAAAGAACTATTTAAAGAACCCCATAAAACAGGTTACCCTACTAGTTTTGTTTTTCCAGAAAAATCTTACAATTCTGAATTGTGCATTTTAGCTGAGCTACCTTTTGTCCAAAACAAGAATGAGGATGTTAAATTGTTGACTTTCAATAATCAAATGAAATTAACAAATGTTGTATATAATAAGTTAGAAATAGCTTTTGAAGCCAATAGAGATAATAAGTTAATCGTATCACCCAAAGGACGCTATTATTTAATCAAAACACATTGGGATAAAGGAAATAACTTCACTATATACAAATTAGGTAAAGAGATAATTCAAGAGGTAGTTATTAAGTTAAATAGAAATAAAATTTCAGCTTTAGATTATTTTTTTAATGCTAAAAACGAGTTAGTGATTGCTGGTTTTTACACTTCGCAGATCCGATACAATTATGAGGGGTATTTTTTATTGAGGTATGACAGTGATTTAAATTTAGTGCATAAAAATCAATATTATTTCAGTGAAGAAATCGTAAAAACATTCAAGACAACAAAGGAAATAAAAGAATCAGGTTTTGGTTTAGATAAATTCATACTGACCAGTTTTAATTTAGATCAAGAAGGAAATCACTTTTTAGTAGCAGAACATTTGGGAAGAAAAAAGATAAAAGAATTAAACAATTGGCATTCTATGGGTATGGTAGTTATTAAATTCAATAGAAATGGTAATTATGTCTGGGCTTGCCCTATTAAAAGAGATCAGGTACACTCTTCTAGAAACTTCATAGGTAGTTTTGTGTTAAATGAATTTCTTGATCCATTTTACTTTTACAATGAATTATCAAACTTAGATATGAGAAAAGGAATTCCCCCTGTATATGGAATAAATAATTATTGTGGTACACATCATATCACTTTTGATGAGTTTGGATTACATACAAATAAGCAGCTGTCTATTTCATTTCCTGGAAAACAGAAATGGGCATTTAATCCAAATCAATTAAACCCATTTTCAAATGATAAATCTATTTTTGAAATAACTACGGAATTAGGGGATAAGTCTTGCTTAGCAATAATCAATTAGATTATAAAATATTTACTTCACGTTCTAACTTTACTTGAAATTTGGTGTAAACATCTTCAAGAATATCCTGTGACAATTTTAAAATCTCTTTGCCGGAGGCATTTCCATAATTTACTAAAACAAGGGACTGTTTTTTATGAACACCAAAATTACCGAAATCTTTTCCTTTCCATCCTGCAGTTTCAATTAGCCATCCAGCTGCAATTTTTACTAGGTTATCACTAACAGGGTAAGAAACAATTTCAGGGAAATTCACTTTAAGTTTCTTGAGTTGTTGATGAGAAATAACAGGATTTTTAAAAAAACTTCCTGCATTACCAATTTTTTTTGGATCTGGAAGTTTACTTGTTCTTATTTCAATAACAGCATCACTAACATCTTTTATCGTTGGATTACTAATTTTGTTTTTAATTAATATTTTATTTATATCTCCATATTTGGTATTTAGTTTAGGATTTTTTTCTAATCTTAACTTAATATCTAAAATGATGAATTGATTTTTAAGTTTATTCTTGAAGATACTTTCCCTATAACCAAACTCACACTTTTCTCGATCAAAATGCATTATTTTTCCAGTTTCAATTTCAAATGCACTGAGTGAAACAAAAGTGTCTTTGATTTCAACTCCATACGCCCCAATATTTTGCATAGGAGCAGTACCGCAATTTCCAGGAATTAAACTCATATTCTCAACACCACCCCATCCTTTGTTGACCGCATAGGTAACGAATTCATGCCAATTTACTCCTGCACCTATTTTAATTTCAACTATGTCATTAGTTTCTCTTTCTAACTGGAATCCTTTTATTTCGTTTTTAATAACTAAGCCATTAAAATCAGAAGTAAACAATACATTACTCCCCCCCCCGAGAATTAATTTTTTTTGATTTTTATATTCTTTACAATGGTATAATTCCTTTAAATCCTTGAGGCTTTTTATTGTGGTGAAAAAAGTTGATTTGCAATTTATGCCGAACGTATTATAATTAGTTAACGATTTATTTTTAGAGATTTCCATCAATGACAAACCTAAATATAATTTGCCTTATAAATATGAATTTGTTGGCAAACAATAAATTTTCTATTTATTTGTTTTCTAAATAAAACAAGATTAAAACAACAGTCCTTACCGTTACTAATGATTTAAGTTTTGATCAACGGGTAGATAAAGTTTCTCGCTCATTGATTCAGAATAATTGGAATGTTCTCCTCATAGGAAGAAAGTTTTCACATTCAAAGACTTTGGATCGGAGTTATAATACACATCGAATTCCGTTAATTTTTAATACAGGATTTTTATTTTACGCAGAATTTAATTTTCGTTTATTTTTCTTTTTACTTTTTAAAAAAGTTCATGTTTTACATGCTAACGATCTCGACACATTGCTTTCGATGTGGTTGCTCTCTAAAATAAAGAGAATACCTTTGATTTACGATAGCCATGAATTCTTTCTTGGTGTACCTGAAATACAAAATAAAAGATTTGTAAAGTTTATTTGGCGCTTCATAGAAGAAATGATTTTCCCTAAATTGAAGTATGTTTTTACAGTTAATGAATCCATAGCAAAACTTTATTTTAATAAATATGGCGTAAATGTAAATGTGTTACGAAATCTTCCTGAAACAACTATAATTGACTTGACTAAATCTAAATTAGAGTTGAATCTACCAAGCCATAATCCTATAGTCATATTACAAGGTTCGGGTATAAATGTAGATCGCGGAGCAGAAGAATTGTTAGAGGCTATTGCTCTTCAAGATCATTTTTTTTTATGTGTTATTGGCAAGGGAGATGTATTTGAGAAACTAAAACAAAGATCGCTAAATCAGGATTTACTAGAGAAAACAATGTTTGTAGATGCAATTCCCTATGGTGAAATGATGCAATATACTATGCTTGCTGATATTGGGGTGAGCTTAGATAAGTCCAATAACTTGAATTATCAATACAGTTTACCAAATAAATTTTTTGATTATATAAAGGGTGGTATTCCTGTTGTATCCAGTAATCTGATAGAAATTAAAAAACTGATAGAAAAATATAAATGTGGCACTTTGACACGTTCTCACAAGCCTCAAGATATTTTAGATGCTCTCCATTATGCTTATGAACATAAATCTATCTTCTCCAATGGGATTCTTCATGCAAGGGAGGACTTAACATGGGAAAAAGAGGTGATAGATTTGATTAATTGTTACGATAAAATTGCAAAAACATAAATTACATATCATATCGTTTGATGTTCCCTATCCTGCAAATTATGGAGGCGTAATTGATGTTTTTTACAAAATTTTGTCATTAAAAAATGAGGGTATAGGAGTTATTCTGCATTGTTTTCAATATGGAAGAGAAAAAAGTCAGGAATTAGAGAAAATCTGTGATAGAGTGTATTATTACGATAGATATTTAAATTGGCAACATTTTTTTTCTATTACTCCATTTATTGTAAAGTCAAGAAGAAATAAAAGATTATTTCAAAATCTTATGAAAGATGATTTACCCATTATTTTTGAGGGAATCCACACAACCGCATTTATTTCAGAATTAAACAGCAGAAAAACATTCATCCGTGCTCATAATATAGAATGGGAATATTATAAAAACTTATTTAAAACGGAAACTAATATTTTCTGGAAAGTATTTTTTCGATTAGAGTCTATTAAGTTAAGACTATATGAAAAGAAAACCTATAAAGATCAACACGTTTTTGCTATCTCTGAAAAAGATCAAGAATTACTCGATTTTTATGGCGCAAAAACAATTTTATTAAGCCCTTTTCACCAAAATAAATCAATACAAATTCCCCCAAAAACGGAAGACTATGTTTTGTATCACGGGAATTTCAATGTGAAAGATAACGAGGACGCTGCCTTGTTCTTTTTAAAGCTATTTCAGAAAATTCCAATAGAACTTAAAATAGCTGGATTTAATCCTAGTAAAAAAATAAAATCTTTGGTTAAAAAGGTTGATAACATTAGTCTAATTGATAGTCCTAGAGATGAACTAATGTTACAATTAATTAAAAATGCAAGACTAAATCTTTTTTATTCAGCGCATAGTTCAGGAATCAAATTGAAACTTATTCATGCTCTTTTCAATGCTCAAAGATGTCTCGTTAGTCATGAATATTTAGTCAATTCAGATTTATCTTCATTATGTATTGCCGTAGATGAACAGAATTGGAAGAAAGTAATTGAAGATGAATTCAATCGTAATTTTGATCAAAAATCAATCAAACAAAGAAAACAAAAACTGAAATATTATTCTTGTTCTTTTAATGTGGAAAAATTACTTGGTTTTGTGTTTGAATAAATTATTCAGATATGTTTTTGTCTTTAAACTGAATAATTCTTCCTGGAAATTTTTGAATTATGTCGTAATCATGAGTAGCCATAATAATTGTCTGGCTTGAGGTTGATATATTTTTCATTAACTCCATGATTTTAAAACTGGTCTCAGGGTCTAAATTCCCTGTTGGTTCATCTGCAATGATGATTTTAGGATCATTTATTAGTGATCTAGCAATAGCAACACGCTGCTGTTCTCCCCCCGAAAGTAAATGAGGCTTGGATTTAGCTTTATCTTCCATGTCTACCATTTCCAGAAGTTCTATTGCTTTACTTTGCATGTTCTTATTACCCTTCCACCCTGTAGCTTTCATCACAAACTTTAAATTATCCTCTATGGATCTATCCATTAATAACTCAAAATCTTGGAAAATGATACCAAGTTTTCTTCTCAATGATAAAATATGCTTTTTCCTGCTTTTTTTAATGGATTGTCCATCCACAATTACATCTCCACTGTCAATTTCAATATCACCATAGATGGATTTAAGTAAGCTACTTTTGCCGCTTCCTGTTTTCCCCACGAAATAAACAAATTCACCTTCCTTGATTTCAAAACTAATATCTTTTAAAATCTCATTTTCTTGCTGTTTGATACAAACAACATCGAATTTAATAAGTGATTCATTATTCATAAAAAGCAAAAAGTTCGAATGTTCAAAATTAAAATATTATACAACATTGGTTTCGTAATGATTGATTAATGTTAACATAATATGGTTGAAAATATTCAAAAGGAGAGATAACCAAAGACAATGACCTAATTATCTTTAAACCTTAATGTTTCAACACCTAATTAAGTTCATGAATTATATCCTGAAAAGAGGGTTTTATATTCTTTTTTTGTGCTGCTATTTCAATCAAAATTATGCTCAAAAAACGTTTATACATACGGATAAGTATAAAAGTTATAAGTATGCTCAAGAGTTATATGATAAACAGAAATACAGTGCTGCTCAAGCCTATTTTAAAGAAATTGTTAATGGCATCCAAAATACACAAGATGAGTTGCGCATCAATGCAGAGTATTATTTTGCGGTTTGTGCCTTACAGCTTTATCATCACAATGTAGAAACACTTTTGACAAGATTTGTGTTGGATCATCCAGATCATCCTAAATCAAAACGAGTTTATCTCCAACTTGCAAGGCATTATTACAGAATGAAAAAATTTTCAAAATCAATAGAATATTTTGAAAAAATTGATCAATACGATCTTTCTATTGAAGATCAAAATGAATACTTATTCAAACTGGGCTATTCTAAGTTTGTTGGAAAAAAACAAGACGAAGCCAAAGTAAACTTTAATGAATTATTACAACGCGAATCCGATTATAAAATCCCAGCAACTTATTATTATTCTCACATAGCATATGAGGAGGGGAAGTACCAAACAGCTTTGGTCGGGTTCAGATCTATTTCAAACAGTAATATGTTTAAGTCGATAATTCCTTATTACATTACTCAAATTCTTTATCAACAACATAAATACGATGATTTAATTGCCTATGCACCAATTTATATAGATTCTGTCATAGAAAAGAGAAAAGGTGAATTTGCTAAACTTATTGGTGATTCATATTACAAGAGTCAAGATTACAAGAAAGCGATTGACTATTATGAAGTTTTTAAAAAATTTGCTAAAGCAAATAGAGAGTCTAATTATCAAGTCGCTTTTTCCTATTATAAATTAAAGAATTATGAAAAAGCCATTTCATTATTTTCAAGGGTGGTTTACAAATCAGATGTGTTATCACAAACTTCTTATTATCATATGGCAGATGCTTATTTGAAGTTAAATGAGAAAGATTATGCGAGAAATGCATTCCATGAGGCGAGTAAATTAGATTTTGATACTGAAATTAAGCGAAATTCTCTTTTTAATTATGCCAAATTAGCCTTTGAGCTTAGCTATAACCCTTATGATGAGGCTATTAATGCATTTCATGAATTTATAGAAACATATCCAGGTACTGAAGATGCTAAAGAAGCCTATGAATTCTTATTAAAGGTTTATTTAACTACAAAGAATTATGATGATGCACTAAAATCTCTAGAGAAGATCAAAGAGAAAGATCCAAGAATGCAAAGCGCCTACCAAACCATTGTTTACAACAGAGCAGTTGAGCATTTTCACAATCGAAACTATAGTGAAGCGATTCAAAGTTTTGATTTAGTAGGGCGTTATCCAATTGATCAAAAGTTAAATGCGTTAAGTGAATTTTGGAAAGCAGAATGTTTCTACAAGTCAGGGAAATTTGAAGACGCCATTTCAACTTACGAAAAATACAGATATACAAATGGAGCTTTATTAACAAGTGAATATAATGATTTAGACTTTCATTTAGGATATGCCTATTTTGAAAAGGCTTCTCCTTATTCCACAGTGAAGTCATATAATGAGTTAAAGCAAAAGAATGATTTAAATAAATCAATACAATATTTTAGAAATTATATACATCAATCTGATAATTTAGATTCATCAAGATATCGATCAGCACTTGTTCGAATAGCAGATGCCTATTTTGTGTTGAAAAATGACAGCCTTGCTATTGAAAATTACAAAAAGTCTCTTGAAGTATCTGGTTTTAACCATAGCTATGCTCTCTATCAAACGTCAACCTCTCAAGGGCTAATACAAGATTATGACGGGAAAATGGAAACATTAAAAAAATTAACTGACGAATATCCTGACTCTAGATATCAAGTTCTTTCATTATTGAATCTTGCTCAGACTTACAAAGATTTAGAAAAAAATACAGATGCTATCAATACGTATTTAAAATTTATTGATGAGTATCCGAATAATAATTTCATTTCCACAGCTTTTGTAGAGGTTGGCAGTATTTATATAAAAGAGGGGAATCTTGATGAGGGCGAAAAATTCTTATTAACAGTGCTCGATAATTATCCAGATGCTGAAATTGAAAATGAATTAGCTGTTGAACTTATGATGGAGGTCTATGCAAAAAGAAATGATTTACCTGGATATTATAGTTGGTTAGATGATAGAGGAATTGCAGTGAGTGAGCAACAAAAGGATTCTACATTTTGGCATCCTGTTCAAGCAGCAAGAGAAAATGGTGAATGTGATCTTCAAATCGAAAAAGCCATTTATTATTTAGATAATATAACAAATCCCATTAAAGAGATATCGGCTCATTATTATATGGCTACATGTTATTACGCTTCTGGTCAGAAAAGTGAGGCTCTATATCATTATGATTTTATTACTACTAAACCCAATAACAACTATTTTACAGAGTCATTAAAATATGCGGGTGAAATCACCTATGATTCCAAAAACTATAAGCTAGCATTAGGACATTTTTCAACACTTGAAAACGTTGGTGTGACTCAGGAAGAGTTGTCTCTATCCAAAAGAGGACAAATGTATTGCTTTTACTTTTTAGAAAATTTTCAGTCAACTATAATTTATGCTAAGAAAGTACTGGCTTTAAATCAATCTAACGAAAAGGTAATTGAAGATGCTAATCTTTTTTTAGCTAACTCATATAAAGAGCTTGGGTTTTTAGATAGTGCTTTGATTTCATATGAAAATGTAATTGCTACCGCAAAGAGTGAAGCTGCAGCTGAAGCGAAATTCAACATATGTCATATATATCACATGAATAAGGAATACGATAATTGTGAAAAGCAAATTATGGAGTTGGTACAACAAAAGCCAACGTACGATTATTGGTTAGCGAAAGGAATTTTACTATTAGGAGATAATTTCACTCAGTTGAAAGATTTTTTCAATGCTAAACACAGTATTCAAAGTATAATAGATAATTACGATGGGCCTAAAAAAGATGAAATATTAGCCGAAGCAGTGCAAAAATTAGAATACGTTAAAAACTTGGAGCAGATTGAGCTAAATAATGAACCTAATCAAGAAGATATAGAAATTGATTTTCAAAGTGTAGATCCTGATGATCAAGAACTTTTTGAAGCCCCTGCAATTAAAAATTTGGAGGAAAATGAAAACAATGACGATGGTAACTAAAAACCTTAATAAATTATTTATATTATTTTATCTTGTCATCTCTGCACTTAACTGCACATGGACACAAAACAATACTGGTTCGGATGAGACATTTCTAGGTGTTGGTTCAGGGTCAAGAAAAATTGCAAGGACACAAAAAGTAGCTATTAATCCGCTACCAATTGATTCATCTCTTGAAATGGATGAGGTAAAATATTACTTGGAACCTAAACAGCAGGATGTAAGTTATGAGATTGAAAACATTACCCCAGCTAAGTTGAAAATAGTTGAGCCATTGGATAAGCTTTACTCAGGTTATTTAAAAGCGGGAGCTGGAATGTACTTCACCCCATTTTTCGATTTAAATTATGCATCAAAACGATCAAAATATGAGAGTTGGGGGGTGAAAAGCAATTTTCAAAGCAGTTTAGGTAACATAAAGGAAATGGGAAATACAACTTACTCTGATGTTCTACTTGGGGGATATTTTCAAAAGTTTTTCTTAGATCATGACTTGTGGGCTGAATTAGATTATGAAAGAAACCGATATCAATTTTATGGAATAGATACTTCTATTTATGGTGGGTTATTCAATGACACTTCTACCAATTTTAGACAACTCTATGATTTCTTTGATTTCCACATGAAATTTAACTCTAAAAATACGGGCAGAGACACCAATAAATTGAGATATAAAACATGGTTAGACTTCCATCATTTAAATAGTAATTATGCGTTTTCTGAAAATCATTTTTTACTTGGAGGTCATTCAGGTTGGGTGATCTTAGAAAATGAATTTTTGGGTACTTTTGAGCTTGATGTAAATAATATTAATCAACCAAACCTTTCGTTAGATACAAATACTTATCAGATACAAGTAGCTCAAGGTCTAACTGCTCAGACCTCAGCAATTCTAAGATTAAATCCGCACATCTATACAAGAAAAAATAATTTAATTGCAAAAGTGGGATTATCACTTCAATCAGATATTGCTGATAATGCTAAATTTTATTTATTTCCAGATGTTGAAGCCAGTTACAGCTTATTTAATAATGTTTTTATTCCTTATGCTGGTTGGAAAGGCAATGTAGAAAGAAACACCTTTAATAAAATAAGACTTGATAATCCCTTTATTTCTGAGGATGTAGATCTTTGGAACACGGTTCAGCGTTCGAATTTATATGCAGGAGTTAGAGGTTCGTTAAGTAGTAAGTTTACATTTAATTTTTCTACGAATGTGGAAACATTTGATAATTTTTATTTCTACGTCCCTGACACAACATCCTCATTAGAAAACAAGTTTCAGCTGACTTACAATAAAGTAAATAGAACAACTATTCTTAGTGAGGTCACTTACCAAAACGGAGAGAAGTTAAAATTAGCTGGAAAAGCAGAATATTTTATTTATAAACTAAAGATTGAAGATGGTGATGAAGATGCTCAAGCTTGGCAACGACCAGATTTCATGTTGACGGGGTCAGTAATTCTTGATCTTTCTGATAAACTCATCATTAGAAGTGATTTATTTCTAATTGGTGCTAGAAATGTATATTCATTTAACATTCCTTTACTATCTAACAATTTAGTGGAAGATTTTGAGGGTAATTCTCATTATGATGAAATTTCTGAAAATAGATATTCTTTTAAGTTAAAGCCGTTTGTAGACATGAATCTATCTGCCGAGTACCGCTATAATGAGAAGGTTTCTGCATTTATTCGCTTCAATAATTTCACGGCAAAAAGATATCAGTTTTGGACAAATACGCCAGTCCAATCAATAAACATATTTGGTGGTGTAACACTGAGTTTTTAACACTGTTGAAAACTCCTCTATTTACAGAGAAGAATAAGACCGTATTGTAAGGCTAAAAAGCTATATTTGCCAACAAAATTATTTACATGAGTGAAGAGAAGAAATATTCCGCGGATAGTATCCAAGCATTAGAGGGTATAGAGCACGTCAGGATGCGACCTTCAATGTATATTGGAGATGTAGGCTCTAGGGGGCTACATCACCTTGTATATGAAGTAGTTGATAATTCTATTGATGAAGCCTTAGCTGGTCATTGTGATGCTATTTCGGTAGCTATTACACCAGATAATGGAATTCGCGTTAAAGATAATGGTCGTGGAATTCCTGTTGATATGCATAAAAAAGAAGGGGTTTCTGCACTAGAAGTAGTAATGACTAAAATTGGTGCAGGGGGTAAATTTGATAAAGACTCTTACAAGGTTTCTGGTGGTCTACACGGAGTTGGGGTTTCTTGTGTTAATGCTTTGTCTATTTTCTTGAAGGCAACAGTGTATAGAGAGGGTAAAATTTGGGAACAAGAATATTCAAAAGGGAAAAAGACCAAAGAAGTAGAAGAAGTTGGAAAAACTGCCGATAGAGGTACGCAGGTAGAATTTAATCCAGATAAAGAAATTTTTGATGATATAATTTTTTCATACGATACACTTTCAGCCAGAATGAGAGAACTTGCGTATTTGAATAAGGGTATTACAATTATTCTTACCGATGAAAGAGAAAATGATGAAAATGGAAATTTTAAATCAGATACATTCTTTTCCAAAAGAGGGCTTTCAGAATTTGTAGAATTTCTCGATGGGAATAGAGAAAGACTAATAGAAAAAGTAGTTGCTATTGAGGGTGAAAAAGATAATATACCTGTAGAAGTAGCTATGATTTACAATACCAGTTACAGTGAAAACATCCATAGTTATGTTAATAATATTAATACTCATGAGGGGGGTACTCATTTAACAGGTTTTCGTAGAGGGCTAACCAACACCTTGAAAAAATATGCTGAAAACTCAGGGATGTTAGATAAGCTAAAGTTTGAAATAGCTGGAGATGATTTTAGAGAAGGGCTTACTGCAATTGTTTCTGTGAAGGTGGCTGAACCACAATTTGAAGGTCAAACAAAGACTAAATTAGGTAACAGAGAAGTTTCGGCACCTGTTAGTCAGGCTGTAAGCGAGATGTTGTCTAACTACCTTGAGGAAAATCCTGGAGATGCAAAGAAAATCATAGAAAAAGTAATATTAGCTGCAACTGCTAGACATGCTGCAAGAAAGGCTAGAGAAATGGTTCAGCGAAAAAATCCTATGGGAGGAGCTGGACTTCCTGGAAAGTTAGCTGATTGCGCATCAAAAGATCCTGCAAAATGTGAATTATTTCTGGTTGAGGGAGATTCTGCAGGAGGTACTGCTAAGCAGGGTAGAGATAGAGAGTTTCAAGCAATTATGCCATTAAGAGGTAAAATTCTTAATGTAGAAAAAGCCATGGTGCATAAAATATTTGAAAATGAAGAAATCAAAAATATTTATACTGCTCTAGGTGTTAGAGTTGGGACTGAAGAAGATTCTAAAGCTTTAAACCTAGAAAAACTAAGGTATCATAAAGCGGTAATCATGTGTGATGCTGATGTTGATGGAAGTCATATTCAAACGTTAATATTGACTTTTTTCTTTAGATACATGAGAGAGATGATAGAAAACGGATACATCTATATTGCTACTCCTCCATTATATTTAGTAAAAAAAGGAAAGCAGGCTAATTATGCTTGGGACGACAAAGAAAGAGATAGATATATAAATGAAATGAAAGGCTCAGGAAATGAATCAAGCGTGCATATACAACGATATAAAGGTCTAGGGGAGATGAATGCGGAACAGTTATGGGACACTACAATGTCTCCTGAAAACAGGACTTTAAGACAAGTTACAATCGAAAGTGCTGCTGAGGCTGATAGGATATTCTCTATGTTAATGGGAGATGATGTACCCCCTAGAAGAGAATTCATAGAAAACAATGCTAAGTACGCAAATATAGATGCTTAATCTACTAGTAAAATGGATCCCTTGTATTGATTAAATGTACCGTCCTCGTTTTCTAACCTTATCAACCATAAGTAATTTCCAGTTTGACACTTTTTTCCTGTAATTTGATCAAAACCTGACCATCCATTGTTTGCGTTTTGCGTTGAAAAGATGGTTTTCCCAAACTTATTGAATATAACCATTTCAAACGGAAGACCACTTAAAGCAACCCCTTCTGGCATAAATACATCATTTATTCCATCACCGTTAGGAGTAAATGTGTTTGGTGCAAGAATGTCAAAATTAGAAGTGATTTCAACTTCCACATTCGCAAAAGATGTACATCCATTTAACCCTTTGTAGGTTAGATAAACAATGTACTTTCCATTTGTTTCATACTCATGTCTAGGTTGTGGGTGATCACCAAAAGAGCCATCTCCAAAATCCCAATTAAAATTTCCGTCTTTTAAAAAGGAGTAATTAACGGAAGAATATTCTTTAATTACACTAGGCGTAAGATAAGTGCTTATAGTTCCATTATCATCGGTGGTTTCATATGTAATTTCAAACTCAGGGGCTCTATATACGGGTATGCTTAAAGAGTCTTTTAAATGATTTGTAGTGTCTTGTCTATTTTGTTTATACAGTAAAATAGTTAAATTCTCTTTTGCAATTAGCTTAATTTCTTTTGTATCAACGTATTCAATGCCATTTATTTTCCAAACAAACAAACAGCTGTCACAGCCGCTTGAAAATACGGTAATTGAATCGTTAAAACATAATTTAGTTTTATCTGTCCCAATTATGATTTGATTGATATGGTTAGTATCATTTACAACAGAAATGTAGGAAGAGCTATCTGAGATAGGTTCGATTAATGGTTCAAAAGAAGTAGTGTCATTTATTTCAACATTTATTTTTTCACTGTTACTAGTATCCAATTCAGGTTTAATGTCAATTAAGTTATGGCTTTTATTATTGTTGATTTCATTTTTTTTCAAGCTTTCATTTGAATTTATTTTTTTTTGATTGATTTCTATGTCTTCTTTCGTTTGATTTTTTTGAAATGGCTCTTCCGTTTTGATTTGTGTAATTTTTGATTTCAAATTCTCATCGTCACTATTAGAAAACAATATGCTTGTCAACAGACCAATTCCAATCAAAAATGAAATGGTAATTATCAGCGTATTTTTATTAGATTTTTTTGGTAAAGCATCTAATCTAGATGATATTTCACTCCAGTCTTTACCATAATCACTTTCAAAACCTATAAATTTCTCTTTGATTAAATTTTCAAATGGTTCGTATTTAGGTTTTTTACTCAAAGTTTATATTTATTTGAAAGTATAGTTTTTAATTTCCTTTTTGCCTTGGCAAAATTAGATTTAGATGTCCCTTCGCTAATTCCCAATAAATGTGCAATTTCCTTATGTGTTAGTCCATCTAATACATATAAATTAAATACGGTTTTGTAAGAGTCGCTTAATTCATGAACAGCATCAAGAATTTGATTCATTTTAATTTGGCTATAAAAAGAAAGATCTTCACTTTCATCATCATAAGTTTGATTTTTAAGTAATTCTTCGTTAGTGAAAGAAACATTTTTATTTTTTCTTAATTGATCAAGAGAGTGGTTAATAACAATTCGTTTAAGCCATCCACCAAAGTTGTCACCTCCTTCAAATTGTTTAATTTTTGAAAAGGCTTTTATAAAGCTTTCCTGCACTACATCACTAGCAGTGTCCTCGTCTCTAAAATATCGTAAGGCAACCCCCATCATTTTGCCATAAAATTTTTCATATATGAAATGCTGAGATTTTCTATCATTTTTTTTACAACCTTCAATTAAGGGGATGATATTAAACCTGTCAGCTGTCACTTTTTACAAACGATTAAAATTTAAATGGTTGCCTAACTTTTTATTTTTTTTATAAGTATTTAGAAAATAGCTACTTAAAGATATTGAATTTTATATTTTCGCAGAAATTATAATCAAATCAAATTAAAATGAAAGTAACAATAATAGGTGCGGGAAATGTAGGCTCAACGTGTGCAGATGCTATCGCTTATAAACGAATTGCTAGTGAAGTAGTATTGCTAGATATTAGAGAAAATTTTGCTGAGGGTAAAGCCTTAGATATGATGCAAACATCTTCTCTAATTGGATTTAATACTAAAATTGTTGGTAGTACTAATGATTATAAGAAAACAGCAGGAAGTGATGTTGTAGTGGTGACTAGTGGAATCCCAAGAAAACCAGGAATGACAAGAGAAGAATTAATAGGGGTAAATGCTGGAATAGTTAAAACCGTTACAGAAAATGTTTTAATGCATTCTCCAAATGCAGTTATGGTAATCGTATCAAATCCAATGGATACGATGACTTATTTAACTTTTAAGGAAAGTGGTTTGTCTAAAAATAGAGTAATCGGAATGGGAGGAGCATTAGATAGCGCTAGGTTTAGGACTTATTTATCTTTGGCTTTAGAAAGGCCTTCAAATGACATCCATGGTATGGTGATTGGTGGTCATGGCGACACAACCATGATTCCTTTAACTCGATTAGCAACTTATAATGGAATTCCTTTCGAAAAATTATTAGATAAAACAGAATTAGAGAAAGTAGCAGCTGACACTATGGTTGGAGGTAAAACATTAACGGGTATGTTAGGTACTTCTGCTTGGTATGCTCCAGGTGCTGCAGTCGCTTATTTAGTAGATAGTATTTTGCATGATCAGAAAAGAATAATTCCATGTTCTGTGTACCTAGATGGGGAGTATGGCCAAAGTGATATCTGTATTGGTGTGCCTGTTGTTATAGGCAAAAATGGCTGGGAAAAAATCATTGATTTAAATCTTAATGATGCTGAAAAAGAATTATTTGAAAAAAGTGCTTCAGCTGTTAGGAACATGAATGAAGCATTAAAAACGTTATAAAATAAAGCGTTTATTTTTTCTAAGATTGCTGATATGACATTGATTCGTCATTAACATCTTTCTTTTTTTAGATATTGTTAAATAAATCCAGTCTCTAATTCTTTTAGGGATTAGAAATCCAATTAAAAGGGGATAAAGTATAATATTATTCATCTGCAAAATTAGTTGGAGAACAGCATCAGAATAAAGATAAATTTGATTTTTTCTTCTCAATAAAATAGTCTTTTCTAAGTCTATTTTTTCATCATTTCCTGCTTTTATCTTACGGCCTAAACTGGATTCGGGAATGGTGATGAAAATACTATTGGATTTATCGTACTTTAGTATATAGTTGCCCCAATAATTACAAAATACACATTCTGAATCTATCAAAACAATAGGGCTACTTAACGAAGGGTGCACTTGATGAATTTAAGTGTTTGGAATTCATTATCTACGATAAATGAAATAAAATAAACTCCATTTTCTAAACTCTCGATATTAATTTCTGTTTCTACGAGGCCTTCTTTAATTAACATGCCATCTATAGAAAAAAGTTGGTAATAAGTGTTAAGAGGGGTATTTAAAAAAATCTTTTTGGCGCTAGGATTGGGGTAAATAACGAATTGTTTTCGTTGAATTTTACTAATAGTATTAACAGTAGAATCGATAGATCCATAATAAAGTGAAACACCTCCCCTTTTATTTCCGATTATATAATCTAATATAGAATCATTGTTAATGTCAAAAATGGCAGGCACATTATTTGGTCCAGTATAGATGTCTAATAAACTACTATCAATTAGATTAAAGCTTCCATTTAGGTTGTTAGAGATGTTATTATATTGAAAAACGTAACCTCTCTCACTCCCAACAAAGAGATTTAAATCTTGATCAATTAATTTAAAATGTGGCGTGCTCGACCCTATATTGGTCCACCATTCAGAAACATCAACCTGACCAAAAGTTTCAGAAACTAATTCAAAATTAAAATTGGATGAGTCTCCAGTATTTTCTATGTAATTTAAATTACCAATAGCTTCACCTACAATTAAGTCTAAATCATTATCATTATCTATATCATATAGGGTTGGGTGTGCACAGTAACCAACGTCAAATACATTATTTAGTTGATCAACAAGAGGAGAAATGGACAAACTTAAATTCATTTGATTTGGTATTGTTGATGTATTTTCAAAATAATGAAGATTCCCATCAAAATCACCAACTATAGCATCTAAATCTCCATCGCTATCCAAGTCACCAAATGAAGGAGCGAGGTTTAATCGATCTAAAGTTGTGGCAATATTTTGAAAGTCATCACTTGTTTTTTCAAATTTGGGGTTTGACGGTGTACCAATATTTATATAAGAAGATATGGATGATTTATAATGAAAAGGTACAGTCAAATCGAATTCTCCAAAATTAGAAATAATTAAATCTTGAAGATTGTCATTATTGATGTCAATTAAAATAGGTTTAGCACCTCTACCTAAATCAATAGTTTCATCTTGCAATAAATTATTTTTTTGGAAATAGAAGGATGGCGCACTATTTGTGCCAAAATTTTTATAAAACCATATGCTTTCTCTATCTTCTGTGTCATTATCAGAATTTGGTGATACAACAAGATCTTTTAGGCCATCAAAATCCATATCCTCATAAAATGAAGCTGGGTAAATGAAAAGATCAACAGGTAAACTATTGCTTGGGAATGCAGTGTCTTGGCTAACGAACGAGGTATTTTGATTGACTCCTATATTGTCATTATAAAGTGCAACAAGATTTCCAAATGATACGTCTCCTAAGACTATATCCTTAACATTATCATTATTAAGGTCAAGCGATAAAACAGTAGACCCACTATGTCTTTTTTGGTTATATCTTATTCTAGAAGAATCTGTACTAGACTCAGGATTAGAAACATTGAAAGAGCAGGTGTCATATAAAATACAGGTGTTAGTTAAACCATCTTCTCTGAAGTGACCCCAACAAGCATTCTTAAGTTCATATATTAAAGAATCTTGACCGTATCCATTTTCCATGGATAGATTTTTATGGTATTCAAGCCTAGAGCCTAAAACACCAAAGCTAAGTATGTCTAAATCTCCGTCACCATCAATATCGTCAATAGCGGGAATATCTACGACACTAACATAGAGATTAGTGTTTGTTGAGTATTGGTAAGAATAGATAAACGGATTAGTTAAAAGTGTAAAGCTGATTTCGTTATTCATAGAAGTGTTTTGCCAAACCCCTATTCCTCCTGAAACTGAGAAAAAAATATCTTTTTTATTATCATTATTAAAATCTCTCAATAACACCCAATCGCTTAAGTTTTGTGGAAATAATTGCTCATATTCTGGTGTATATAAATAAGAATTGCCATTGTTTAAAAATGTCAATACCTTGTTTCCTGTACGGTCAAAGACAAATAAATCATCAAGAGAGTCAAAGTTTAAATCTATTTTTGAAATTTGAATGGCATTTAATCCTCCGGTCCACGGATTTAAAATAGTATCTCCTCCATCAATGACCAAAATATCATTGGACTGCACAACACTCTGGGGTTGAGTTTGTGGTACCATTGAATTCATGATAAAAAGGAATAAAAAGGAAGAAAATAATTTAAGGTAATTGTTCATGTTTTAACTCAAATTTTTCTGAATAATTGTTGCTTGTAATTCTGTAAAGTTAACTAGTATTTATAAAGGATAACGAAGATGTTGATTATAAGTTGGTAATAACCATTTGAAATTCTATATTTGCGGCCTCAAAATTGTGTTATTAATACTATAAAAAATATTAAATGAGAAACAGAAGTGCCATATGGGTATTTACTATCCTGTTGTTTTTAGCTTGTTTGTATCAGCTTTCTTTTTCTTGGGTAACTAGGTCATTTGAATCTAATGTCAATGATCAAGCCGTTGAAAAATTTGATTCTCTTACTCAAAATGCCATCCCTTATTTTACACTAAATGGTGATACTTTAATAGTGGATGAAAATAGTAAAAAAGAAAAGCAACAAATTGTAAGTTATTTCGAGCAAAAAATATTGTCTGACCAATCTGATGCTCCAGTTTATCCCGTAATTGATCTTGACTATCAACGTTGCAAGGATCAAGAATTAGGATTAGGTCTTGACCTACAAGGAGGAATGAGTGTTACCCTTGAAGTTTCGATAGAAGATTTAGTAAAAAACTTTGCTAAAGCCTCTGCTAAAAAACCATCTTTTAGTAAGCCTTACAATGCCGCTTTAAATGACTATAGAATGGGAGAGTCGTCTGTTGATGCACCTAGTGATGATTTCATAGGTTTGTTTGAGGCTCATTACCAAAATTTATATGGTGACGAACCCATGACGTTTTTCACGGTTGGTTTAAAGGATTATTTAGATAAAAACAGTTCAAAAAATAACACTGAGATAATATCCAAGCTTAGAGAGATCAGTGAAGATGCTATCGAAAAAACACATCGAATTATTGAATCAAGAATCAATAAATTTGGTGTAAGTCAACCCAACATTAAAAAATTGGCTGTTTCAGGAAGACTTCAAATTGAACTGCCAGGGGCAAAAGATAAAAGCAGAATAAGAAAATTATTACAATCAACGGCCAGTTTAGAATTTTGGGATGGTGCTCATAAAGATTGGACTAATAAATTCGTAGAACTTACTAAAGCTTTTTCAAAGGATAATTCTGAGGATACAGTTGATGTATTTAACGAATTATCGGAAGATTCATTAGCGTTACTTTCTGATGTTGATTTAGCAATATACTATGAAGAAAAAGCAACATTTGATTCATTAGCAGAATTAAGGGCTGTTGAAAAAAGTATTGAGGATTCTTTACTTCTTGCTGAAGGAAAAATATTAAACGGAACGCTCAAGTTTGCCCATTCACCTGGATCACCAGTTATTGGATTTTCAAAAACAGCTGATACTTCAAGAGTAAATAATATTCTTAGATCGGAAAAAGCAAATGAGATTTTCGGTCAATATAAAAGAGTTAAATTCTTATGGTCTAAG
>JAYPVI010000002.1:0-220080 GCA_038134525.1 Crocinitomicaceae bacterium | reverse complement strand
AAAAGCAAATGAGATTTTCGGTCAATATAAAAGAGTTAAATTCTTATGGTCTAAGAAATATTATACAAAAGAAAATTATACAAAAGAAAAGGGGTACAATTTTGAAGGACACCAACTCATGGCCATTGAGATTCCAAAGAATGGAGAAGCGAAAATAAACGGTGAAGATATTGTTGATGCAATGCAGAGCTTTGATCAAAAAGAATTTGATCAAAAAGAACCATCTGTTCTTTTAACCTTTGAATCTAAAATTGCGGATACATGGTCTAAATGGACGGAACAAAAGGTCGGTAAAATTATTGCAATTGTACTAGATGATCAAATTTTATCTGCACCTGTTATTAACCAGAAAATATCTGGCGGAAATACGGAAATATCTGGTGGCTTTGAAACAATTGAGGAAGCACAAGATTTAGCTAACATCCTAAAAGCAGGATCTTTGCCTGTTCCAGCTGTAATTGTTGATGAAGCTATAGTAGGCCCTTCATTAGGAGAAGAAAATATTATTTCAGGAACATGGTCATTGATTGGTGCTGGACTACTCATTTTACTTTATATGCTTTTCTATTATAAGAGAGCAGGATTTGTAGCTAATATAGCATTAATAGCAAATGTATTTTTCATCTTTGGAACATTAGCATCTCTAGGCGCAGCGTTAACATTACCTGGATTTGCTGGGTTGATATTGACAATAGGTATGTCAGTTGATGCCAATGTGCTTATTTATGAAAGAGTAAAGGAAGAACTAAGTAATGGGAAAGGGATTAAATTAGCTATTCAAGACGGTTATAAACATGCTTATACGGCTATTATTGATGCCAATGTAACCTCATTATTGACAGCCATTGTTTTAGCTTATTTTGGTTCTGGACCAATTCAAGGATTTGCTACTACATTAATTATAGGTGTTTTCACATCTTTATTTAGTGCTATTTTTATCACAAGACTAATTTTCTCGTACTTATTGGATAAAAAGTGGGATTTATCTTTTTATAGAAGTGCAACTAAGAATTTATTGACAACTACATCGATAAAGTTCTTGTCAAAAAGAAAAATTTCTTATGTCCTTTCTACAATTATTGTTGTAATAGGGATTTATTCATTATTCACAAAAGGTCTAGATGGAAGTGTTGAATTCACAGGCGGTAGATCCTACCGAGTTGAGTTCTCTGAGGAGATGAATAAAGAGGAGGTGAAGTCAGCAATTACAGATGTTTGTGAAAATATCCCTCCTGAAATTAAAACTGTAGATAATAATTTCACACTAGAGATAACAACAAAGTATCTCGAAGGTTCTGAAACAAAAAATAAAGTAACAAAAATTGACTCATCAATGTATACTGCGTTTGCTAATTTAGGCTTCGTTAACGATCCTACATTAGATTCAAAAAATAGCTTTAAGATACTTTACTCAAGAGGAGTCGAAAAACAAATTTCTAATGAATTAATTCAAGGATCATTTCTAGCGGTTCTGTTTTCTCTTTTTGTTATTTTTATTTATATCGCATTTAGATTTAGAAAATGGCAATATGGTCTTGGAGCGCTTGTAGCCATGTTCCATGACGTTTTAGTAGTACTAAGTTTGTTTTCTATCTTTTACAACATACTACCTTTTTCAATGGAAATTGATCAAGCCTTCATAGCTGCTATATTAACAGTTATTGGATATTCTATTAATGATACAGTAGTTGTTTTTGATAGAATAAGAGAATATGCAACATTACATAAGAAATCTTCTTCTATCGAAGTAGTTGATAGGGCTTTAAATAGCACGCTTTCAAGAACTATAAATACTTCATTAAGTACATTTTTAGTGTTGTTAACCATATTCATATTTGGTGGTGAATCAATTAAAGGGTTTTCCTTCGCGCTTATGATTGGTGTTTTGGTTGGAACTTACTCATCATTATTCATTGCTACCCCGCTAGTGGTAGACTTTTCTAAGAAAAACATTAAAAGCTAAAATGTCTAGTCATCATCTTTTATTGCTTGATGGTATTAGTACGGGTGAGTTATTTTTTGTTTTTTTAATTATTCTTATTTTTTTTGGATCGAAGAGTATTCCTAAAATGGCTCGTACTTTTGGTAGAGGTATTAGACAAATAAGGGATGCTTCTCAAGAAATTCAAGACGACATTAAAAAAGCAGCATTTGATGATCCAACCTTAAATGATGTATCCAAAAACAAAACAAAGTGATTGGATATGATCTGTTTTTCTTGATTACAGGCTTAGTTTTTTTGATTCTAGGTGGAGATCTTCTCGTGCGTTCAGCAGTTTCTTTTGCAGAAAAATTCGGAGTATCTCCTTTTTTAATCGGAGTTACTGTTGTTTCATTCGGCACTTCGTTACCTGAATTAATGGTCAGTGTTCAAGCCGCTTTAGATCGAGCAGCAGATATCGCCATCGGAAATGTTGTGGGCTCGAACATTGCAAACATAGCTTTGGTATTAGGTATTTCAGTCTTAATAAAACCTATAAATACGAATACAAAAACGTATTACTTATCGTGGTGGGTTATGCTCATTTCATCATTGTTATTTGTCCTTTTTATTTTAGATAACACCATTTCAATTTTAGAAGGATTATTTTTGATAGCGGGGCTATTTTATTTTATATTTCTTTCAGTAAAGCATAATATTCCAAACGAAGAACCTTTAAATTCAAATATTAAGATTCAAACTGGTGTTTTATTTTTTGTTTTAGGTGCAGTAGGCTTATATTTTGGTTCAGAATTGTTTGTTGAAAATGCGATTTCAATAGCATCATTACTTGGTGTTCCTAAATTTCTGATAGGCATAACTGTTGTTGCTTTAGGAACTTCTTTACCTGAACTGGTTACATCTATAGTAGCTCTTGCAAGAGGGCAAAATAATATATCATTAGGAAACTTAATTGGTTCCAATATATTTAATGTATTTGCGGTGTTGGGGATAACCACATTAGTTCAGGAGTTAACTACTAAATCAAAGCTTCTCTTTCTTGATTTTGGTGCTATGCTGGGGGTAATACTAATTTTTGGTTTTTATCTTTTTATTAGGAAAAAAATTAGCCGAAGGGCAGGTATTATACTACTATTCGGCTATCTGCTTTATATCTTTTTTTCTGTTAGTTAAATCTTAGCAGATTTAACAGTTTCTACAATTCTTCCTGCAATTTTGTATGGATCTCCATTAGATGCAGGTCTTCTATCTTCAAGCCATCCTTTCCAGCCATTCTCTACCGTAATTATAGGAATTCTAATGGATGCTCCACGATCTGAAACGCCATAGCTAAAATCGTTAATTGATGCGGTTTCGTGTAATCCTGTTAGTCTTTGATCATTAAAAGCTCCATAAACATTTATGTGATCTTTGGCTACTGGTCTAAATGCTTCACATACTTTTTCATAAATTTCTTTAGAGCCGCATGTTCTTAGCAATGTGTTTGAGAAGTTAGCATGCATTCCTGAGCCATTCCAATCTCCTTTAATTGGTTTTGGATGATATTCAATATAATATCCGTAATCTTCCGTTAGTCTATCCAATATATATCTAGCAATCCACATTTCATCTCCTGCTTTTTTCGCGCCTTTAGCAAACAATTGAAATTCCCATTGTCCACAAGCAACCTCTTGATTAATTCCTTCTATATTAATGCCAGCTTCGATACATATATCTGCATGTTCCTCTACCAAATGTCTCCCATGAGTATTTTTACCACCCACAGAACAATAGTATAATCCTTGAGGACCAGGGTATCCTCCTAATGGGAATCCTAAAGGTAATTGAGTTTGAACATCCATGATAAAATATTCTTGCTCAAAACCAAACCAGAAATCATTATCATCGTCATCAATTTTTGCCCTTGCATTTGAATCGTGTGGAGTACCATCTGCATTCAGAACTTCTGTCATGATTAAAAATCCATTTTCTCTTACTGGATCAGGGTAGCAAGCAACAGGTTTTAATAAGCAATCAGATGCATTCCCTTCAGCTTGTTTAGTTGAACTGCCATCAAAAGACCAAATAGGACAGTCTTCAAGTTTCCCACTAAAATCTTCAATAATTTTAGTTTTACTTCTCATGTTTTGAGTTGGTTGATAACCGTCTAACCAAATGTATTCTAACTTAGATTTTGCCATGTTTATTTTTTGAATTTTATAAAGTTTGTAAAAGTAAATTTTATTCTGTCAAACACAATTTTGTAAGAGAAAATAAATACTTTTTTTTTCAACACATACAGACCTTATTGTCAACAACACACTAAGACACTTGTGTTTTTGTCATTTTTAAATTGGAATAGAATTTGTTGTTTCAGTTCAGTTACTAATGTTAAATTTTGGGTTTTCAAGAAAAATATTTGATTATTTTTGCAATCCGACTTATATTTAAAATATGATAGACAAACACATAAAACAAGGGCAAATCGGATCAAAGCTGGCTGGCTTGATTCTATTTTTGGTTTTCATTTTAAATACAAATACAACGTCTGGACAAAAGAACTTTGTTTCTGAAGCAGATGTAAAGTTTGATAATGAAGCTTATTTTTCTGCCATTGATCTTTACAAAAAAGGAGAAGTAAAAGAAAAAGATATTAGAGAAAAAGGAAGAATAAACTTTCAATTGGCTGAATGCTACAGGTATTCAGTTGAACCTGCTCAAGCGGAGACCTACTATCAAAGAGCCATCAAATTAAAATACCATGAAGAAAATCAAGGTATATATTTATTGCTGGCAGATGTGCTAAAAGAGCAAGGTGAATACCAGTCAGCACTAGAATATATAAATAAGTTTTTGGAAATGAATCCAGAAAACACTGAAGCAAATGAAGAATTAGCTTCTTGTAAAAAAGCCATTGATTGGAAAGAGAACCCAACTAAACATATGATTCAAAATGAAATACTAATTAATTCTGATCATTATGATTTCTCACCAACTTGGGGAGATAAAAATCATAATGTTCTCATTTTTGCTTCTGCACGTGAGGGTTCAACAGGTGATGGTATTGATGCTAGAACAGGGGAAAGTTTTATGGATTTGTGGTCAACAACAAGAGATAATAATGGAAAATGGAGCGAACCGCAATTATTGCCAAATTCCATTAATACAAAAGATAATGAAGGCCCAGCAGTGTTGTCACAAAAGGGAGACCAAATATTCTTTACAAGGTGTCCTAGAGAAAAGAAAATAAATCTTGGATGTGAGATTTTTCATTCAGAACAAAAAGGGAATTCTTGGACGCAGGCAGAGAAAATACAATTAAAACCGGAGGGTGCTGATACCCTTTCATGCGGGCATCCTGCTATAAATTCTACGATGAGATTTATGATATTTTCTGCAGATTTTCCTGGTGGATATGGAGGGAAAGATTTGTGGATATCTGAATACGACAAAAGAGAAGATTCTTGGCTTTCTCCTACCAATTTAGGTGCTGAAATCAATACAGATGGAGATGAAATGTTTCCATATTTAGCTGAGGATAACACATTATATTTCTCTTCAAATGGTTTCACAGGCTTAGGTGGGTTAGATGTTTTTAAGGCTGAAAGTACAAGTGATAAATCATGGGGAGAACCTACAAATCTTCAATGGCCGATTAATTCTCCAGAACATGATTTCGGAATTATTTTCGAAAGAGGTAGTGATAAGAGAGGTTATATTACTTCATCAAGAGTAGACCTAGGAGGAAAGGGTAAAGATGATTTATATAATTTCAATCTACCTGAGATTCAGTTCTCACTTAGTGTTTTTGTTAGTAACAAAGAAACAAACGAGCAAATACCGGGTGTAACCATAAAAGTAACTGGTATTGATACTTCAACAGCAGGTGGAATTGTCTCCGAATATGTGCAAACTACTGATGGTGAAGGTAAGGCGATTTTTGAGGAAATTTCTAAAGGTAAAAGATACATTTTAAAAGAAATGATTTATGAAATTGAAGTTGAAAAAGATAGTTTTTTAGTAGCTAGAAATCAAATAAGCACCATTAATGAAGAAAATTCAAAACGATTTTTGGAAGAAGTTTATTTAATACCAATTGTTAATGAGTCTGGAGAAGCAGCAGTTATTGATTTTCCAGAAGTTCAATATGCTTTGGATAAAGCTGAATTATTGATTGATGAAAATATAAATTCAGAAGACTCGTTGGATTTTCTTTATACTACTTTATTGGATAATCCAAATATTGTGATTGAACTACAAGCTCATACAGATTGCAGAGGGTCTGATAAATACAATAAAAAACTATCTCAAAGAAGAGCTCAGTCTTGTGTTGATTATCTTATTTCTAAAGGAATTCCTAAGGAAAGAATGGTTCCTGTTGGTTATGGTGAGGATAAACCTAGGATGAAAGGTTTAGAATGTGGGTCAATTGATAAATTATCAACTAAAGAAGAGCAAGAAGCTGCACACCAAAAAAATCGTAGAACACAATTTATTGTTTTAAGTACAGACTATTCTCCAGATTCTGAAGAGTAGCATCAATAAAATTAAACCCCGAAAGGGGTTTTTTTATTTCTCCAATATGATTGATAATTCAAGATATGCTTTACGAGGCGTAAGTTCAGGGAAAGAAGAAGTACACCAAGCCATAAAAAATGTGGATAAGGGTTTATTTCCAAGGGCATTTTGCAAAATAGTTCCCGATTATTTATCGGGTTCTGATGAACATTGTATAGTAATGCATGCTGATGGTGCAGGTACCAAATCATCTTTGGCTTATGCTTATTGGAAAGAGACTGGAGATTTATCAGTTTGGAAAGGTATTGCTCAAGATGCACTCATCATGAATATTGATGATTTATTATGTGTTGGAGCAGTAGAAAACATTTTAGTGTCTTCAACAATAGGTAGAAATAAATCCCTTGTTGACGGAAGTGTAATTTCATCTATTATAAATGGCACTGAAGAATTATTAGGTGAATTAAGGAAATTTGGTGTTTCTATTCATTCAACAGGTGGGGAAACAGCTGACGTAGGAGATTTAGTTAGAACTATCATAGTAGACTCAACTGTGGTGGCACGAATGAAAAGAGATGAGGTTATAAGTAATCATCATATCCAAGATGGAGATGTCATTGTTGGATTATCATCAACAGGGCAAACTACCTATGAAAATCAATATAATGGCGGTATGGGTAGTAATGGGTTAACCTCTGCTCGTCATGATGTATTTAATAATAATATTGCAAAAAAATATCCAGAAACATTTGATCCTTCTATATCAGCTGAACTTGTTTATTCTGGATCTAGAGATTTGACAGAAAAGTTGGATAATGTTTCGCTTGATGTTGGAAAGTTAGTTCTTTCTCCAACAAGAACATATGCCCCAGTAATTTCAGAAATTTTAAAGGCCCATAGAAAACAAATCCATGGGATGGTTCATTGCAGTGGTGGAGGTCAAACTAAGGTCTTACATTTTATAGATAAGTTACATGTGATAAAAAACAACTTATTTGATACACCTCCTTTATTTGAATTAATTCAAGCTGAATCTTCAACTCCTTGGCAAGAAATGTATAAGGTTTTTAATATGGGTCATAGAATGGAAATATACATAGATCCTAAGTTTGCTGATAAGATTATTGAGATTTGCTCTTCATTTAATTTAGATGCTCAGATCATAGGAAAAGTGGAGTCATCTACTAAAAAAGAATTGACAATTTTAAGTGATAAGGGAGAATTTTATTACCAATGAGTGATGTAGGTATCATAGATAAATTAGAACAAATTGCCATTCGTTATGAGGAAATTGCAAAACAAATGGTGGACCCTGAAGTAATTAATGACATGAAGCGATATGTCAAGCTTAATCGCGAATACAAGGATTTATATGAGATTGTTTCTACTTATAAAACTTATAAAGAAATAACGGAAAATATAGCTAATGCAAAAGAGATTATTCAAAATGAAGATGATCCAGAATTTAAAGCGTTAGCTAAAGAAGAATTAGATGAATTTATAAGTAAAAAGTTAGAATTAGATGAAAAAATAAAATGGCTTTTAATTCCTAAAGATCCTAATGACAATAAAAACGTTATAATGGAGCTTAGAGCAGGGACTGGCGGAGATGAAGCATGTATTTTTGTAGAAGATGTTTTCCGCATGTTTACGATGTTTTTTAAAGAGAAATCATGGTCCTTTGAAGTGTTAAATTCAAACGAAGGAGGTACAAAAGGTTTTAGAGAAATTTCTTTAGGCATAACAGGCGAAGAAGTATATGGACAATTAAAATTTGAATCTGGGGTACATCGCGTACAAAGAGTCCCAGAAACGGAGTCGCAAGGAAGAGTCCATACATCTGCCATAACGGTTGCCGTTTTACCTGAAGCTGAAGAGGTTGATTTTGATTTGAATATGGCTGATGTAAAAAAAGATACTTACAGATCATCTGGAGCTGGCGGTCAACATGTAAATAAAACAGAATCTGCTGTTCGTTTAACTCACATTCCAACAGGAACAGTTGTGGAATGTCAGGACGGAAGATCACAACATAAAAATTACGAAAAGGCACTTCAAGTATTAAGGTCAAGACTATATCAGGCAGAGGAGGAAAGATTAGCAAAGGAAAGAGCTGATCAGAGAAAATCGTTGGTTTCAACTGGAGATCGGTCTGCTAAAATTAGAACTTACAACTATCCTCAGGGAAGAATTACTGATCATCGAATTGGGAAGACGATTTATAATTTAGCAAATTTCATGAACGGGGATATTCAAGAAATGATCAATGCTTTAATCATGGCAGAAAATGCAGAGAAATTAAATGAAGGTATAACGGAAGATCAATGAAAAGAGCAGAAATAATAGATCAGATTTTTAAAAAGAAATCATTTTTGTGCGTAGGTCTAGATCCGGATTTAAGTAAAATACCTGCATTTTTATTAGAATTAGAAGATCCTGTGTTCGAGTTTAATAAAAGAATAATTGATGCCACAAAAGAATATTGCGTTGCCTATAAACCAAATATTGCTTTTTATGAGTGTCTGGGACCAAAAGGATGGATTTCACTTAAGAAAACGATTGATTATATTCCAAAAAATATGTTTTTAATCGCGGATGCCAAACGAGGGGATATAGGTAATACTTCTTTAAAATATGCAGAGACTTTTTTTAACACGTATGATTTTGATGCCATTACTGTAGCCCCTTATATGGGTGAAGATTCTGTTTCTCCATTTTTGACTATTTCTAAAAAATGGGTTATAGTATTAGGTTTAACGAGTAATTCTGGCTCTTCTTCATTTCAACAGCTTACTTTGGAAAACGGAAAAAAACTATTTGAAGAAGTTTTGGAGAAAACAGCATCTTGGGGTGACCATAGTAATATGATGTTTGTAGTTGGCGCAACTAATGAAAATCAGTTTAGCTTTATTCGTGAAAAAATACCAAATCATTTTCTTCTTGTTCCAGGAGTTGGTGCACAAGGGGGAGATTTACAAAAAGTAATTCAGTACGGTGCAACTAAAGATGTGGGACTTTTAATAAATTCATCAAGGAGTATTATTTATGCATCAAACGATGAGTTTTTTGAAGAACGTGCGTCAGAAGAAGCTAGGAAACTAAAAGATCAAATGGCCCTTTATATTTAATGATATGCTAATAAAATTTAAGATTCCAGTATTAAATAGTATCATCCATTTTTTTGAAAAAAGAGCATTTGGTGTAAGTGAATGGTGGGGAGATAAACTGAATTTAAACCCCATAATTGTAAGGAAATTCTTCATTTATCTAAGTTTTATTACACTAGGTAGCCCCGTATTGATATATTTCATTATGGCTTTTATTTTAGAAAATAAATCCGTCTTTAAGTTTAGACATAAAAGAAAAACAGTTTGGGATTTAAAATAAGATGATGAATAGAATGCTTTTAAATTTCCGTCTTTTTTCTAAAGTATTGTATTCACTCGTGGTGTTATTAATTATTGTCATCGTGGGAACAATGGGTTATATGCTTTTTGAAGGATGGTCCGTATTAGACTCTTTCTATCAAACAATAATAACCGTTTCTACGGTGGGGTTTGGAGAAGTAGAAGAATTATCTAATGCTGGAAAATTATTCACTGCATTTCTTATCATCACAAGTTTTGGTACATTTGCTTATGCTGTAACATCGATTACGGGATATATACTGAGTGGTGACTACAGAACCTATTTTAGAGAATATAAATACATGAAAAATATAGAAATGCTTACTAACCATGTTATTATTTGCGGTCACGGAAGAGTAGGCTCAACAGCATTAGAAACGCTAATGGCTCATAATCACAAATGTTTAGTTATTGAGCAAGATGTAGATATAGTAAGTCATTTCAGAACTAAAACTGATATTAATTGTGCCGAGGGTGATGCTACAAATGATGAACTACTTCTAAAATGCGGAATCAAAAGTGCTAAAGCATTAATAACCACACTTCCATCTGATGCAGATAACTTGTTTGTGGTATTAACAGCTAAAGAATTAAACCCAAAACTTAAAATTATAGCAAGAGCTTCTAAGTCTAGCTCTGTAAAAAAATTAAAAATTGCTGGAGCTGAAAACGTAATTATGCCAGATTCACTTGGTGGATCTCATATGGCTCAATTAGTAGCTACTCCTGATGTGTTGGAATTTATAGATGAAATATTAATTGAAGGGGAAAATAAAATAAACCTAGAAAGTATTGACTTTAAAGATATTCCACCAGACTTTCAGTTCAAAAAAATTTCGGATTTAAAGAAGGATTTTCCAGTTTGTAATATAATTGGCTTTAAAGATGCAAATGGGAGTTTTCTAATTAATCCAAAAGACGATACAGAAATTATGCCCAATTGTAAAATATTAGTTTTGGGAGAAGGAGATGAGATTTCTAGATTAAATCAGATTTTTGGTATAGAGCAATAATGAAAAAAGTTTTATTAACTGGAGCAAATGGTCTTTTAGGCCAAAAATTGGTTTATGCTTTAAAAACTAGAAATAATATTAATCTTCTAGCTACTGGTCTAGGAAAAAACAGGTTAATTGATCAAAAAGGTTATTCTTACCAACCCCTAGACATTACAAAAGAAAATGAGGTAATTAAAATTGTTGAACAGTTTTCACCTAATGTGATTATTAATTGTGCCGCCATGACTAATGTGGATGCATGTGAATTAAATCAAAAACAGTGTTGGGATATAAATGTCAATGGCGTAAAACACCTTGCTAATGCAGTAGCTAAATTGGGAACTCATTTTATTCATTTAAGTACTGATTTTGTATTCGATGGAGAAGATGGTCCGTACAATGAAAATGATTCACCCAATCCATTGCACTATTATGCTAAGTCTAAGTTAGAGTCTGAAAAAATTGTTAAAGAAAACTGTGCAAACTGGAGTATTGCAAGAACTATAATTATATATGGGATAACAGACAACATGAGTAGATCAAATTTAGTATTGTGGGCTAAAGGGGAGGTAGAGAAAGGAAATAAAATAAATGTGGTTAATGACCAATTTAGGTCTCCAACTTTAGCCGAAGATCTAGCTTCTGGATGTATTTCTATTATGGATAAAAGTGCATTTGGATTATTTCACCTTTCAGGACCTAAGTGCTACAGTATATTAGAATTGGTTCATATTGTGGCGGATTTTTACAACCTAGACAAATCATTGATAAATCCTGTATCTTCGAAATCATTAAATCAACCCGCTTTAAGACCACTAAAGACTGGCTTTGACATCAGTAAGGCAAAAAACGAATTAGATTATAATCCAGTAGATTTTTTAACAGGGGTTAAAATTATGGACAGACAAATAAAAATACAAAATGAACATTAAATACTTACTATCGCTTTCCTTATCATTTTCAATTATCACAGCAAATGCAGCTGAAACAAATGAACTGGGTCTTGATCAGAAGATAGATAAAGCGTTCCAACCTTTTTCAGATTTAGTTTCAAACATAGTGTTTTTTGAAATATTTGATGGGGCCCCTTTTGTAATTATTCTATTGGTAATAAGTGCCTTTTTTTTCACTATCTATTTTGGCTTTCCAAATATTCGTTATTTCCCCAAAGCGATCAATGTAGTTAGAGGGAAATATGATGATATAGAAAAATCTTCAGTAAATGAAAGTTTAGCAATAGATGGAGATGTAAAGGACACCATAAAAGATGAAAGTAAAGAAGGAGAGGTTACCCATTTCCAAGCGTTGGCAACTGCGGTTTCAGGGACTGTTGGAAATGGAAATATTGCAGGTGTTGCATTAGCCATTGCTCTAGGTGGTCCAGGAGCTACTTTTTGGATGATTATTTGTGGTCTTATTGGAATGTCTACCAAGTTTGTAGAATGTACATTAGGAGTTCATTACAGAGACATTGGATCGGATGGTACAGTTTATGGTGGTCCAATGTATTATTTAAGTAAGGGCCTTAAGGATAAGGGGTTTAATATACTTGGAAAAGTAACAGCCGTGTTATTTGCTGTATTCTGTATTGGGGGTTCATTTGGAGGCGGAAATGCAGCTCAATCAAATCAGGCTACCATAGTGTTGAAGGAGTTGTTGGGGTGGGATAGTTCTAGTGCAGGTACAATAATTGGATTTATACTTGCTCTCTTCGTAGGGGTTATAATAATTGGAGGCATAAAAAGAATAGCATCAGTAACCGAAAAAATTGTTCCATTTATGGCCGTATTATATTTAATGGCCTGCTTATATATTATTGGAACTAATTTTTCATTAATTGATAACGCATTTGCCTTGATTATTAAGGAAGCATTTAATCCAACTGCAGTAGGTGTTGGGAGTATTATAGGAGTCCTCTTAGTAGGATTCAAAAGAGCTGCTTTTTCAAATGAGGCTGGAGCAGGATCAGCATCAATAGCTCATTCAGCTGTTAAAACAAAATATGCTGCATCAGAAGGACTAGTTGCACTTCTAGAGCCATTTATTGATACTGTTGTAATTTGCACTATGACTGCCTTAGTTATTATTATTTTCAATTTTAATGGGTCAATTGGAGCTGAACCAGTTTTTCAATACGGAGGAAATGGTGAAGGTGCAGTGCTAATTGATGGTGTAGAATACGAAGGTGCAGGAATTACATCAAAAGCATTTGCAAAATACATCCCTTTTTCAAATGTTTTTCTAACAATTGCAGTAGTTCTTTTTGCGGTTTCCACTATGATTTCTTGGTCTTATTACGGTCTTCAGTCATGGAAATACCTATTTGGAAGAGGTAAAAAAGCGGATATAACATACAAGCTTCTTTTCTTATTGTTTGTTATAATTGGGGCATCAGCAAGTATGAACTCAGTATGGGGATTTTCAGATGCTATGATTTTCGCCATGGTTTTTCCCAATATGATAGGTCTTTACCTGTTATTTCCTGTTGTTAAAAAACAATTAGAGAAATATCTCAAAGCAATTAAAAAATAATTTTCAATTCTTTAATTGGTATTCTTGTGAGTTTATCTTACACCTCATCTCAACGTAAAGGGATTATATTTTTGCTAATAATAATTGCATCTCTTGTTTTGTATAAGCTGATTCATGATTCGGTTTCAAAAAATCAAAAAATCCTTGCTTTGGAGTTTGTTCCAACAAATAAATCTCAGGTGTTATCATCTAATGTAGTTAAAAATTCAAATGTAGAATTGAAGCTGGATAGAAACCCTAATAATTGGAGTCAATTAGATTGGCAAAACTTGGGTTTTAGTAATAAACAAATTAAGGCCATTTTTAATTACAAAAACAAACTAGGAGGATTTAAAACTAAAGAACAATTATTTAATTGCTATGTTTTAAATCATTCTCATAAAAAGCTACTAGACTCCATTACTGATTTTGAAGTGAAATCGGCTAAAAGCAAAACAAAAAAATGTTTTTTTGAGATTGATCAATCTGAAAAACCAAACTATCATCTTAACATGCTTTATGATAGTATATACTACATGAAGAAAGATGGTAAACATTGTTATTTTTTGAAATACTCTGTAACAAATATTAAAAGATATTTTAAAAATAAATCTGTGACTGAAAAAGATGTAGCTAAACAGCATATTGATTTAGACAAGCTAAAGTTGTTGTTAATGCCAAAAAATAGATTTAAGGAAAAAAAAGTGGAAATTATGATGAATACAGCAGACACTAATCAATGGAAATCATTGAACGGGATAGGATCTAAAAGAGCAAATAGAATTGTGAAATATAGATCATTATTAGGTGGTTTTATTTCCAAAAATCAATTAAATGAAGTTTATGGGTTTAGCAAAATTTTAGTAGAAGAAATAAAGCCAATGTTAAAGTTAGATTCAATAAAGTTGAAAAAAATAAATATCAATTCAGCATCAAAGGAAGTTATGGCTTCTCATCCTTACATTAGTTGGAATTTAGCTAATGCTATTATGAACTACAAAATCCAACATGGGCTTTATGATTCTTTATCCAAAATCAAACAAATTCATTTGGTAAATGATGAATTATACCGTAAAATTGCACCATATATATCATTGGATTAAAAGAGTAGATTGAGTCTTATACAAAAGATAGATAATACAATTAGAGATGTTGAGGATTTTCCCAAAAAAGGAATAATATTTAAAGATATAACTCCTATTTTGAAAGATCCCATATTGTCAGAAGAAATAGTAGATGAATTTTGTTTATCACTTCCGGAGGATGTCACCCATATTGCAGGTATTGAAAGTAGAGGTTTTTTATTTGGGTTTCCTGCAGCTATGAAAAATAGGACATCATTTGTGTTGATAAGAAAGAAGGGGAAATTACCCTACAAAACAGTGTCAATAACGTATGATCTTGAGTATGGGTCTGCGGAGATAGAAATGCATATAGATGCTGTTAAGCCTGGAGATAGAGTTATAATACATGATGATTTATTAGCTACGGGAGGGACAGCTGTTGCTGCAGCAAATTTAATTAAGTCACAAGGTGCGGAAATTGTTGGGTTTTCATTTGTCGTTGAGTTGGCTTTTTTGAACGGAAGACAATTGTTAGAAGAATTTACTTCAAACATAACGAGTATAGTAAAATATTAGCATACATGAATTTTAGTTTTACAGAAGACCACAAAATGATTTCTCAGATGGTCAAAGATTTTGCTGAAAAAGAAATTAGGCCCAACGTAGGGAGGTGGGATGAAGAACAATATTTTCCTAAAGAATTATTTAAAAAAGCTGGAGAGCTAGGATTGATGGGGGTGCTTGTTCCTGAGGAGTATGGAGGAGCAGGATTAGGTTATTTTGAATATATTGCTGTAATTGAAGAAATATCAAAGGTATGTGGTGCTATAGGCTTGTCCGTTGCAGCTCATAATTCACTGTGTACAAATCATATTTTAAAATTTGGTAATGAGGAACAGAAGAAAAAATGGCTTCCTAATTTGGCTTCAGGTGAATGGATTGGAGCATGGGGATTAACAGAACCTAACACGGGGTCTGATGCAATGAGGATGAAGTGTACAGCAGTTGAAGATGGGGATTATTGGATTATTAATGGGGCAAAGAATTTTATTACCCATGGAAAATCTGGTGATATTATTGTTGTAATTGCAAGAACTGGAGAGCTGTTGGATTCTCATGGAATGACTGCTTTTGCTGTGGAGCGTGGAACACCTGGTTTCAGTGGAGGAAAGAAAGAGGATAAGTTAGGGATGAGGGCTTCAGAAACGGCTGAAGTTATTTTTGATAATTGTAGAGTCCATAAAGAAAATATTATTGGTAAGATTGGAGAAGGTTTTATCCAATCTATGAAAATCCTTGATGGTGGTAGGATTTCAATTGGTGCGTTATCAATTGGGATGGCTGAGGGGGCTATGAATGCTTCTATAGCATACTCAAAAGAAAGGGAGCAATTTGGAAAACCCATTTCAAAATTCCAAGGTGTATCATTTAAACTCGCTGATATGGCAACAGAAGTGGAAGCTTCAAAACTATTGCTTTACAAGGCAGCAGATGTTTTAATGAATGGAGGCGATGCTAATAAATATTCAGCAATGGCAAAATATAAATCTTCTGAAGTTGCGGTTGCAGTAGCAAATGAGGCTGTACAGGTATTTGGAGGTTATGGTTATATCAAAGAGTATCCAGTTGAGAAATTCTACAGAGACTCAAAATTGGCCACTATTGGAGAGGGAACATCAGAAATTCAAAAATTAGTCATTTCTAGATCGTTGCTTTCTAAATAATATTTTTTATTTGGCAATATTAATTTTATAATTAAATTTGCAACCTTAAAACAGAATAAATGCTACAAATTCCAGTAAAAGAAGGTGAGTCAATTGAAAAAGCACTCAAGAAGTACAAAAAGAAATTTGAAAGAACGGGTGTCCTTAAAGAGCTTAGAAACAGAAAAGAGTATATCAAAAAGTCTGTAATTAGAAGACAAGAGGTTATCAAAGCTGAGTATGTTGAAAAATTAAAGTCAGCAGAATAACATTTTTATTATTATTACGTATTGAAAGGGGAACTTTTAAGTTCCCCTTTTTTTTATATATGGATTCAACAAATATCAATAGCTTTTTAACTTATTTGGAGTTGGAAAAAAGGTATTCTTTACATACTGTTAAATCTTACAAGAGAGATCTTGATGACTTTTTAAATTACGTTACTTTAACTTATGATTTACCTGTAGAAAAAATAGATTTAATCCATGTAAGATCATATATGGTTTATTTACTTGAAAACAAGCTTGCTAGATCTACAGTTTCAAGAAAAATTAGTGCAATTAAATCTTTTTTCAAGTTTCTCTTGAAGAAAGGAATTGTTAATAGTTCTCCAGTTCAATTGTTGGAAACACCAAAGTTAGAAAAAAGATTACCCGTATTTGTTAAAGAAGATGATTTATCAAAATTATTTACTCAGGATAATTTTAAAGATAATATTGCAGGTATTCGAGATCGACTTATTTTAACTTTATTTTATCAAACAGGTATTCGATTGTCTGAGCTAATTAATATAAAAGAAATAGATGTGGGAGTTAACGAGATTCGAGTTACTGGAAAGAGAAATAAACAAAGACTAATTCCATTAACAGATAATTTATTGAGTCTAATTAGTTTATACAGAGAAGAAAAGAAAATTAATTTCGGATCAACCACTTACTTTATACTTACGGATAAAGGCAATAAACTCTATGAAAAATTTGTTTATAGGAAAGTTAATAGTTATCTTTCATTGGTTTCTAGTAAACAAAAAAAGAGTCCGCATATTTTGAGGCACACCTTTGCAACACATATGCTTAATAATGGAGCAGATTTGAATGCCATCAAGGAACTGTTGGGTCATGAGAATCTTGCAGCAACTCAAATATATACGCATAATACCTTTCAAAAATTAAAATCAATTCATCAACAATCACACCCTCGGGGTTAAAAATTTATAATTATGGATGTACAAGTTCAATCAATTCGTTTTGTAGCAGATCAAAAGTTAATTTCATTTGTAAAGCAAAAACTCAGTAAACTCAATTTGTTTTTTGATCAAATAGTAGATGCTGAAGTGTTTCTAAAGATTGATAGGGCCAACACCAACGACAATAAAATTGTGGAGATTAAATTAAACATTCCGGGAAAAGAATTATTCGCCAAAAAACAAAGTAAATCATTTGAAGAAGCTACAGATGAATCTATAGAGGCGCTTCGAAGACAATTAAAACGTCACAAAGGAAAGCTTTACACTAAAAGCTAAATTTTTCACTCACTTTGTGATATATACTATTTCTTTTTATAAATTTGCAGACCTTTTCCGCGGATAAGGAGAATTTGCCGGTGTAGCTCAGCTGGCTAGAGCAGCTGATTTGTAATCAGCAGGTCGTGGGTTCGAGTCCCTCCACCGGCTCACAAGTTCTTTAAATATTTAAAGATGATTGGGGAGATACTCAAGCGGTCAACGAGGTCAGACTGTAAATCTGATGGCTACGCCTTCGTAGGTTCGAATCCTGCTCTCCCCACACAAGCCATGACCATGTAGCAACATTTTTTTGCATATGTTGAAATATGTTATTAAATGTATACATTTGTGGTCCATTTTGCGGGAGTAGCTCAGTTGGTAGAGCATCAGCCTTCCAAGCTGAGGGTCGCGAGTTCGAATCTCGTCTCCCGCTCTTTTTTTAAAAAAAATGGAACTGCCGATGTAGCTCAGGGGTAGAGCGCTTCCTTGGTAAGGAAGAGGTCACGGGTTCAATTCCCGTCATTGGCTCAATTGTAAAACAATTAAAATAAAAAAAATAAAAATTAAACAGTAACTAAACAAAAAGAAATGGCAAAACAAAATTTCGAGAGAACCAAACCGCACGTTAATGTTGGCACTATTGGTCACGTTGACCACGGTAAAACTACGTTAACAGCAGCAATATCAAGAGTGCTTTCTGATAAAGGACTTGCGGCAAAAACAGATTTTGACCAAATTGATAACGCACCAGAAGAAAAAGAAAGAGGTATTACAATTAATACTGCTCACATAGAGTACGAAACAGAAGCTCGTCACTATGCGCACGTTGACTGTCCTGGTCACGCTGACTATGTTAAAAACATGGTTACAGGTGCTGCTCAAATGGATGGTGCTATTTTAGTTTGTGCTGCTACTGATGGTCCAATGCCTCAAACTAGAGAACACATTCTTTTAGCAAGACAGGTAAATGTACCTAGAATAGTTGTTTTCATGAATAAAGTTGATTTAGTGGATGATGAAGAATTATTAGAGTTGGTTGAAATGGAACTAACTGAATTATTAGAATCATATGAGTATAATGATACTCCAATAGTAAAAGGTTCTGCACTAGCTGCATTAAATGGTGAAGATTCTGGTGTTAATGCAGTAATGGAATTAATGGGGACTGTTGATTCTTGGATTGAGACTCCTGAAAGAGATGTTGAAAAACCATTCTTAATGTCAGTAGAAGATGTATTTTCTATAACAGGAAGGGGTACTGTTGCTACAGGTGCTATTGAAACTGGTATAGTTAATACTGGTGATTCAGTTGATATTGTTGGACTTAGTGAAGAAAAAATGTCTTCAACAGTGACTGGTGTTGAGATGTTTAGAAAAATCTTAGATGAAGGTAGAGCTGGAGAAAATGTTGGTCTTTTATTAAGAGGAATTGAAAAAGATCAAATTAAAAGAGGAATGGTAATCGCTAAGCCAGGTTCAATTACTCCACATGCTAAATTTAAGGCTGAGGTTTACATTCTTAAAAAAGAAGAAGGAGGAAGACATACTCCGTTTCATAACAACTACAGACCGCAATTTTATTTTAGAACATTAGATGTTACTGGTACAATAAAATTAGAAGCTGGTAGAGAAATGGTAATGCCTGGTGACAACGTAACAATTGATGTTGAATTGATTACAGGTGTTGCAATGGCTAAAGGTTTAAGATTTGCTATTAGAGAAGGTGGTAGAACAGTTGGAGCAGGACAGGTAACAGAAATCTTAGACTAAGTAATTTTTATTTTTTTGTGTGTAAAAGGCGCTCCGAAAACGGGGTGCCTTTACGCGCATAATACGGGTGTAGCTCAGCTGGTAGAGCACTGGTCTCCAAAACCAGGTGTCGGGAGTTCGAATCTCTCCATCCGTGCAAAGATTAATTAGATGGCAGGAATAAAAACATATGTAGAAGAAATTGTAAATGAACTATCCAATAAGGTTTCTTGGCCTACATGGGAAGAACTTCAAACAAGTTCGGTAATCGTACTTGTTACTAGTATAATATTAGCCTTAATCATTTGGTTAATGGATTATGCTTTTGGAATTTGGTCAGTCCCTGAAGGAGAATGGGGTTGGAAGGGAATTCTTGGGTTTATTTACGAATTGATACAATAATTGAAAGAACAGAAGATGGCTGAGATAGAAAAAAAGTGGTATGTTATAAGAGCAATTAGTGGCAAAGAAAAAAAAGTCAAGGAATTGCTAGAGTTAGAAATAGATAGACATAAACTAAATGATTATGTTGAGCAGGTACTAATTCCTACCCAAAAAATTTATCAGATTAGAAATGGCAAGAAAGTATCTAAAGAGAAAAACTATTTTCCTGGATATGTTTTGATCCATGCTGCTCTAATTGGTGAGGTGGAACACGTCATTAAATCCATGACAAATGTTATTGGTTTTCTTGGCGCCACAAAAGGGGGCGACCCTCTTCCAATGAGACAAGCAGAAGTAAATCGAATTTTAGGAAAAGTTGATGAGCTTTCAGTTAGTGATGAGGAAATGGACATTCCATATGTTGTAGGTGAATCAGTAAAGGTAATTGACGGACCATTTAATAACTTCAATGGTATTATTGAAGATATTAATGAAGAAAAGAAAAAATTAACAGTTATGGTTAAGATTTTTGGTCGAAAAACACCACTAGAACTTAACTATATGCAAGTTGAAAAAGATTAAATAGATTAAAGAAATTGTAAAACACAATGTTTAACGCTTCCCTTTGTTGTTTTACATGTTTAAAATAAAATAAAAATGGCTAAAGAAATAAGTGGATTAATCAAACTTCAGATAAGAGGTGGTGCCGCAAATCCTTCACCTCCCGTTGGTCCTGCACTAGGAGCAAAAGGGGTGAATATTATGGAATTTTGCAAGCAATTTAATGCACGTACTCAAGAAAAAGCTGGAAAAGTATTACCATGTGTAATTACTGTCTACACCGATAAGTCATTTGATTTTGTGATAAAAACTCCGCCTGCTGCTGTTCAATTATTAGAAGCAGCAAAGCTTAAAAAAGGTTCATCTGAATCTAATAAGATGAAGGTGGGGTCTGTAACATGGGATCAAGTGAAAACTATAGCTGAAGACAAAATGCCTGATTTGAACTGTTTTACAGTGGAATCAGCAATGAAAATGGTGGCTGGCACAGCAAGAAGTATGGGATTAAATGTTAAAGGCAAAGCCCCTTGGAGTAATTAATCTAATTAAAATTAACAACAATGACACTTTCAAAAAATAGAAAGGAAGCCTTATCTAAATACGACAACGAAAAATCTTATTCATTAGAAGATGCTTCAAAGATCGTTAAGGATATATCAAAACTTAAGTTCGACCCTACGGTAGACATTGCGGTAAGATTGGGAGTTGACCCTAGAAAAGCTAACCAAATGGTTAGAGGCACTGTATCTTTACCACATGGTACTGGAAAGGATGTTTCTGTATTAGTTTTGTGTAGCCCTGACAAAGAAAATGAAGCAAAAGAGGCTGGAGCTGATTATGTGGGCTTAGATGAATACATTGATAAAATCAAACAAGGTTGGACGGACGTAGATGTGATAATTACAATGCCATCAGTTATGGGTAAAGTAGGAGCTTTAGGTCGAATTTTAGGACCTAGAGGTTTAATGCCAAACCCCAAAACAGGTACAGTTACAATGAATATTGGTCAGGCAGTGAAGGATGTAAAAGCAGGAAAGATTGATTTCAAAGTAGACAAATATGGCATTGTTCATGCAGCTATTGGTAAGGCATCTTTTGAGTCAAATCAAATTGTTGATAATGCTAAGGAACTTATTGCGGCATTAGTCAAGTTAAAACCATCATCAGCAAAGGGACAATATGTTAAAAGTGTAACGCTTTCAAGCACAATGAGTCCTGGGGTTAAAGTTGAACCCAAAAGTGTTGATGCATAATCATTAAATCGTTTGTTATGACAAAAGAAGAGAAACAATTAATGATTGATGACCTAAGTCAAACTCTAGATAACAACAATGTGATATATATTGCTGATATCTCTGAGCTTGATGCTGCTGCAACAAGTGCTTTAAGAAGACAGTGTTTTGCAAAAAACATCAAACTTAGTGTTGTCAAGAACACATTGCTTAAAAAAGCAATGGAAAATGTAAAAGGTAAAGACTTTACTGAATTATATGAAGTTCTTCCTGGTCCAACAGCAATCATGTTGTCCGACACTGGAAATGTACCTGCAAAGTTGATTAATGATTTTCGTAAGAAAAATAATAAACCAATTTTAAAAGGTGCGTTTGTTGAAGAATCAATATACATAGGTGATGATCAATTAAAATCGCTTGTTGATATTAAATCTAAAGATGAACTTATTGGTGAAATCATTGGATTATTACAATCTCCAGCGAAAAATGTGTTATCGGCTTTAACTTCAAGTAAAAGTACGATTGCGGGTATAGTAAAAACTTTATCTGAAAAAGAACAATAAAAACTAAAGAAACAAATCTTTCAAAAACAAAAAAAATGGCAGATATAAAAGCAATAGCAGAAGAGTTAGTTAACTTGACTGTTAAAGAAGTAAATGAACTAGCTGAAGTTCTTAAAGAAGAATATGGCATTGAGCCGGCAGCAGCAGCAGCAGTAGCAGTAGCAGCTCCTTCAGCTAATGATGGTGGCGCTGGTGGCGGAGAAGAAAAATCAGAATTTGATGTAATTCTTAAAGCAGCAGGCGGATCTAAACTTCAAGTAGTTAAAGCTGTGAAAGAACTTACTGGATTAGGACTTAAAGAAGCTAAAGAATTAGTTGATGGAGCACCTAACGCAGTAAAAGAAGGAGTTGGTAAAGACGAAGCTGAAGGCATCAAAAAAGCTTTAGAAGAAGCTGGTGCTGAAGTTGAATTGAAGTAATTCAATTCTTTAATTTTTAAAGGCCTGAAGATTCTTCAGGCCTTAACCTGTTTTTTCACTTCCACAACTAAAATTTATAAAATTGGCAAAATCAAATAACAACAAAGAAAGAATAAACTTTGCATCTAGCAGCCATCGTTTTTCTTATCCAGATTTTTTAGACATTCAATTAAAATCCTTCCAGGAATTTTTTCAGTTGGAAACAACCTATGAAAACAGAACTAATGAAGGTTTATTTAAAGTATTTTCTGAGAATTTTCCAATAACTGATACTAGAAATCAATTTGTATTAGAGTTTTTGGACTATTTCATTGATCCCCCTAGATATACCATTCCTGAGTGTATTGATCGTGGATTAACATATGCTGTCCCTCTTAAGGCTGTAATGAAGCTTTATTGTACTGATCCTGAGCATGAAGATTTTGAAACGATTGTACAAGAAGTTTATCTAGGTACTATACCTTACATGACACCAAAAGGATCTTTTATAATAAATGGTGCAGAAAGAGTTGTAGTTTCACAACTTCATCGTTCCCCTGGTGTTTTCTTTAGTCAAAGTAGACATGCTAATGGTACAAAATTATATTCTGCTCGAGTAATTCCGTTCAAAGGATCTTGGATAGAGTTTGCTACTGATATCAACAGTGTAATGTATGCATACATTGATAGAAAGAAAAAACTTCCTGTAACTACATTATTTAGAGCTATTGGATACGAGAGTGATAAAGATATTCTAGAAATATTTGACCTTGCTGACGAAGTGAAAGCAACTAAAGCTAATCTTAAAAAAGTTGTTGGTAGAAAACTTGCTGCTAGAGTTTTAAAATCATGGGTTGAAGATTTTGTTGATGAAGACACAGGAGAAGTAGTGTCTATTGAAAGAAATGAGGTACTAATTGATAGAGAAACTATCATTGAAGAAGAGCATGTTGAAATGATTATAGATGCAGGAGTTAAAACCGTAATCCTTCATAAGGAGAATATTAACTCTGCTGATTTTGCCATTATTTATAACACCCTACAAAAAGATACCTCAAATTCAGAAAAAGAAGCGGTTGAACATATTTACCGTCAATTAAGAAATGCAGAGCCACCTGATGAAGAAACTGCTAGAGGAGTCATAGATAAATTATTCTTTTCAGAACAACGTTACGACTTAGGTGAAGTTGGTAGATATAGAATTAACAAAAAACTTTCACTTGAAGAAGATCAGTCTGAAAGAGTGCTAACAAAGAATGATATCATTTCTATTGTAAAATATTTAATCGAATTGATAAATTCCAAAACTGATGTTGATGACATTGATCATCTAAGTAACAGGAGGGTAAGAACAGTGGGTGAACAATTATATTCTCAATTTGGTGTGGGACTTGCTCGAATGGCAAGAACGATTAGAGAGAGAATGAACGTTCGTGACAATGAAGTTTTTACACCAATCGATTTGATTAATGCTAAAACACTTTCTAGTGTTATTAATTCTTTTTTTGGAACAAATCAGTTATCGCAGTTTATGGATCAAACCAACCCATTAGCTGAAGTAACTCATAAAAGAAGGCTTTCTGCACTTGGACCTGGCGGATTATCTAGGGAAAGAGCAGGATTCGAGGTAAGAGACGTTCACTACACACACTATGGAAGATTGTGTACCATCGAAACTCCCGAGGGTCCAAATATTGGTTTAATTTCATCTCTCTGTGTGTATGCAAAAGTAAATAGACTTGGATTTATTGAAACACCATATAGAGAAGTAAATAATGGTAAAGTTGATCTAAAATCAGCACCTATCTATTTGAGTGCTGAAGAAGAAGATAATAAGTTCATTGCTCAAGCAAATGCAAGTATTGATAAGGATGGTAATTTTCAAAATGAGAAAGTTATTTCAAGATTCATGGGCGACTTTCCAATTCCTCCAAAAGAGGACATTAATCTTATTGATGTTGGGACAAATCAAATTGCTTCGATTGCCGCTTCTTGTATTCCTTTCTTAGAGCATGATGATGCCAACAGAGCCTTGATGGGATCTAACATGCAGCGTCAAGCTGTTCCATTATTAAACCCAACTGCTCCAATTGTTGGAACTGGAATTGAAGAGTTAGTGGCTAGGGATTCTAGAGTATTAATACATGCAGAAAAAGATGGAATAGTAGATTATGTAGATTCTAATGAGATTCATGTTAAATATGAATATAATGATGAGGATGAATTAGTGAGTTTTGATTCAAATGTTAAAGTGTATCAACTTACTAAGTTTCAGAAAACCAATCAAGGAAGTGCAGTAAACCTTAGACCCATTGTAAAGAAAGGAGAAACTGTAAAACAAGGCCAAGTTCTTGTTGAAGGTTATGGAACAGATAAGGGAGAACTTGCATTAGGCCAAAACTTAAAAGTGGCATTCATGCCTTGGAAAGGTTATAACTTTGAGGATGCTATTGTTATATCAGAAAAGGTAGTAAAAGAAGACATATACACTAGTGTTCATGTAGATGAATACAGCTTAGATGTAAGAGACACAAAGAGGGGTCTTGAAGAACTTACGGCTGATATTCCTAATGTAAGTGAGGAAGCTACTAAAGATTTAGATGAAAATGGAATTATTAGGGTAGGGGCAGAAGTAAAAGAAGGAGATATTTTAATTGGAAAAATCACACCAAAAGGGGAGAGTGATCCAACACCTGAAGAAAAATTACTTAGGGCTATTTTTGGTGATAAGGCCGGTGATGTTAAGGATGCTTCGTTAAAAGTTCCGCCCTCTGTAACAGGAGTTGTAATTGATAAAAAGTTATTCTCTAAAGCAATTAAAGATAGAAAATCTAAAGCAGCAGATAAGCCTATCATAGAACAACTCGATAATGAAATGGATAAGGAATTAGCAGAATTGAAATCGATTTTAATTTCAAAGCTAACTCAAATTCTAGGTGATGAAAAGTCTGAAGGTGTAGCGAATGTTTTTAAAGAGCAGGTAATTAAAAAAGGAGTTAAATTCACTGAAAAAACCCTTAAAAGTATAGATTTCATTCACATTAACTCAAAAAATTGGACTTCCAACAATGATGTTAATGCGTTAGTTGATCTTACACTACACAATTACAATATAAAGGCAACTGAGCTAATAGGCCAGTATAAACGTAAAAAATTCCAAATTACAGTTGGTGATGAATTACCTGCAGGTATTATTCAAATGGCTAAAGTTTATTTAGCGAAAAAAAGAAAACTGAAGGTTGGTGATAAAATGGCTGGTAGACACGGTAACAAAGGGATTGTTGCTAAAATTGTAAGAGAAGAAGATATGCCATTCCTTGAAGATGGAACACCTGTAGATATTGTACTTAATCCACTTGGTGTGCCTTCAAGGATGAATCTTGGTCAAATTTATGAAACTGTACTAGGGTGGGCTGGTCAAAACCTTGGCATGAAGTTTTCTACACCAATTTTTGATGGTGCATCTTTAGACGACATCAATAAATATACAGATGATGCGGGTGTGCCGAGAAATGGTAAAACCTATTTATATGACGGTGGTACTGGTGAAAGATTTGATCAACCAGCAACAGTAGGGATAATTTATATGCTTAAGTTAAGTCATATGGTTGATGATAAAATGCATGCTAGATCGATTGGTCCATATTCACTTATTACTCAACAACCCTTAGGTGGTAAAGCTCAATTTGGTGGTCAGCGTTTTGGAGAAATGGAAGTTTGGGCACTTGAGGCATTTGGTGCATCTAATGTTTTACAGGAAATATTAACTGTTAAATCAGATGATGTTCAAGGTAGGGCAAAAGCATATGAATCAATTGTAAAAGGTAAAAACATTCCTGACCCAGGAATTCCAGAATCATTTAATGTTTTGTTGAATGAATTACAAGGATTAGGATTGAATATAGATTTAGATTAATTAAACACAGAAAATAAATTATAATGGCGTTTAGAAAAGACAATAAATTCAAAAGTGATTTTGAAAAAATAACTATCAGCTTAGCTTCTCCTGAATCTATATTAGAAAGATCACATGGTGAAGTTTTAAAGCCTGAAACCATAAATTACAGAACATATAAGCCGGAGAGAGATGGTCTATTTTGTGAAAGAATTTTTGGTCCTGTAAAAGATTATGAATGTCACTGTGGGAAATACAAAAGAATAAGATATAAAGGGATCGTTTGTGACCGTTGTGGAGTTGAAGTAACTGAGAAAAAAGTTCGAAGAGAGAGAATGGGACATATTTCCTTAGTAGTTCCTGTGGCACATATCTGGTACTTCAGATCTTTACCTAATAAAATAGGCTATTTGCTTGGCTTACCTACAAAAAAGTTAGACCAAATTATTTATTATGAGAGATATGTAGTTGTTCAGCCAGGAAACGCAGTTAATGCTGAAGGTGAACCTCTGCAAAAGATGGATTTCATTACTGAAGAAGAGTACTTAGATATTTTGGAAAAACTACCAAGAGATAATCAGTATTTGGAAGATTCTGACCCGAATAAGTTTATTGCTAAAATGGGTGCTGAAGCATTGTTTGATTTATTAGCTAATGAAAATTTAGATGAGAGATCCTATGAGTTAAGGCATCAAGCCAATAATGAAACTTCCCAACAAAGAAAAAATGAAGCATTAAAAAGACTTCAAGTGATTGAATCTTTTAGAGATGCAAATAGTAGAATAGAGAACAGACCAGAATGGATGATCGTGAAAGTTGTTCCGGTTATTCCCCCTGATTTAAGACCTCTTGTTCCACTTGATGGGGGTAGATTTGCCACTTCTGATTTAAATGATTTATACAGAAGAGTTATCATTAGAAACAACAGGCTTAAAAGATTAATTGAAATTAAAGCACCTGAAGTTATATTAAGAAATGAAAAAAGAATGCTTCAAGAAGCTGTTGATTCATTATTCGACAACTCAAGAAAATCAAGTGCTGTAAAAACAGATAAAAATCGCCCATTAAAATCGCTCTCTGATAGTTTAAAAGGAAAGCAAGGTAGATTTAGACAAAATCTTTTAGGAAAACGTGTTGATTATTCTGCTAGATCTGTAATTGTAGTTGGACCTACTTTAAAATTACATGAATGTGGATTACCAAAAAATATGGCCGCTGAACTTTTCAAACCTTTTATCATTAGAAAAATGATTGAAAGAGGTATTGTAAAAACAGTAAAATCAGCTAAAAAAATAGTAGATAAAAAAGAACCAGTTGTTTGGGATATTCTTGAAAATGTATTGAAAGGGCATCCAGTATTACTGAATAGGGCCCCAACTCTACATAGATTGGGTATTCAAGCATTTCAACCGAAATTAATCGAAGGAAAAGCAATTCAATTGCACCCTCTAGTATGTACTGCGTTTAATGCTGATTTTGACGGTGATCAAATGGCAGTTCACGTTCCTCTTGGTAATGCTGCTATTTTAGAGGCTCAGTTATTAATGTTAGCTTCTCACAATATTCTTAATCCTGCAAATGGAGCTCCTATTACTGTTCCTTCTCAGGATATGGTATTGGGTCTTTATTACATTACTAAGACAAGAAAAAGCACAAAGGATGAGCCTGTTAAAGGTGAAGGAATGCATTTTTATTCACCACAAGAAGTAAAGGTCGCTTTCAACGAGAAAAAACTTGACCTTCACGCCTCAATTAAGGTAAAAATTAATAACATGGTGAATGGTGAAGAAGTTGAGCAAATTATTGAAACAACAACAGGAAGAATTTTATTCAATGAATTAGTTCCAAAGGAAGTAGGTTACATTAATGAGCTTTTAACTAAAAAGTCATTAAGAGACATTATTACCATGATTATAAAAGTTACTGGTGTTCCCAAAACTGCAAAGTTTTTAGATGACATCAAAGACTTAGGGTATTACATGGCTTTTAAAGGAGGATTGTCTTTCAACCTAAGTGATGTAGTTATACCAAAGGAAAAGGATATTTTGATTGATAAAGCTAGATCTGAAGTCCAAGAGGTGATAATGAACTACAACATGGGTCTTATCACCAATAATGAGAGGTATAATCAAATCATTGATATTTGGACACATACAAATTCTAGATTAACTCATACGTTAATGGATAAGTTACAATCAGATAAACAAGGTTTTAACTCTATCTACATGATGATGGACTCTGGAGCAAGGGGTTCAAAGGAGCAAATTAGACAGCTTTCAGGAATGAGAGGATTGATGGCAAAGCCACAAAAATCTGGTGCTTCTGGTGGTCAAGATATTATTGAAAACCCAATTTTATCGAATTTTAAAGAAGGGCTTTCTATTCTTGAATATTTTATTTCAACTCATGGTGCTAGAAAAGGTCTCGCTGATACAGCGTTAAAAACAGCTGATGCTGGATACTTAACTAGAAGACTTGTGGATGTAGCTCAAGATGTTGTAATTAATAACTATGATTGTGGTACGCTTAGAGGTTTAACCGTTTCAGCTTTAAAGAAAAGTGATGAAATTGTGGAGAGTCTTTACGACCGAATTTTAGGTAGAGTTGCTTTATTTGATATTCTAGATCCTAATACCAATGAAATCATTGTTAATGAAGGAGAAGAAATCAATGAAGACTTAGCAAGAGCAATAGAAGCTGCTGGCATTGATGAAATAGAAATCAGATCAGTACTCACTTGTGAATTGACTAGAGGAGTTTGCTCTAAATGTTATGGTAGAAATCTAGCTACAGGAAAACTTGTTCAAAGAGGTGAGGCTGTAGGTGTAATAGCTGCACAATCTATTGGAGAACCTGGAACGCAACTTACTCTTAGAACATTCCATGTTGGGGGAACTGCTTCAAATATTGCTGATCAGGCAGAACTAACCGCAAAAAATGATGGAACGCTAGAAATGGAGGGTGTTAGATTTGTAGAACGTAAAAATGCAGAAGGCGAAGTAGAGAAAATTGTAATTGGTAGAACAGGTGAGATTAAGATCACTGATAAATCAAGTACAGTTATTATGAATGCTAATATTCCTTATGGTTCTAAATTGCTAGTTGAAGATAGTGCTAAGCTAAAAAAAGGTGATGTAATTTGTAAATGGGATCCATACAATGCTGTAATTATTTCAGAATTTGATGGACTGCTTCAATTTAATAATTTAGTTGAAGGTATTACATATCGTGAAGAAGTTGATGAACAAACTGGATTCACTGAAATTGTAATCAAGGAAAACAGAGATAAAAAGATGATTCCTACTATTTCTGTTGTGGATAAAGAAGAAAATGAAATGAAGTCTTACAACTTACCAGTTGATGCTCACATTATTGTTAAAGATGGTGATAAGATAAGTTCTGGTGATGTAATGGTAAAAATACCTAGAAAATCAGGAAAATCTGGTGATATCACTGGTGGTCTTCCTAGAGTAACAGAAATGTTTGAAGCTAGAAATCCATCTAATCCTGCTGTAGTTTCAGAAATTGATGGTGTCGCATCATATGGTAAAATCAAAAGAGGTAACAGAGAAGTAATTATCGAGTCAAAAACGGGTGATGTTAAAAAATATCTTATTCCATTATCAAGACATATTCTTGTTCAGGAAAATGATTTTGTCAAAGCAGGTCAAACCCTTTCTGATGGGGCCATTACTCCTAAGGATATTTTAGCGATTAAAGGGCCTACAGCAGTTCAAGAATATATAGTTAATGAAATTCAAGAAGTATATAGACTACAGGGGGTTAAGATTAATGATAAACATTTCGAAGTTATCGTTAGACAAATGATGAGGAAAGTCCAAATTATTGACCCAGGAGACACTAAATTCTTAGAAAATAATGCGGTAAATAAATGGGAATTTATTGAGGAAAATGATAAAATCTTTGGTAAAAAAGTGGTTACTAATGCTGGAGATTCTACTGTTTTAAAACCTGGTCAAATAGTTTCAGTAAGAAGACTTAGAGATGAAAACTCTGCTCTGAAAAGAAATGATGCTAAACAAGTAGAATCTAGAGATGCATTGACTGCTACAGCTGAACCTATTTTACAAGGTATAACTAAAGCATCTTTGCATACTGATAGTTTTATATCTGCTGCTTCATTCCAAGAAACGACTAAGGTGTTAAACCAAGCAGCTGTAAATGGTAAGGTTGATTACATGTTAGGATTAAAGGAAAATGTGATCGTAGGTCACAAAATTCCAGCCGGTACAGGTATGAGAAATTTCCAATCAGTGCTAGTAAGCTCTGCTGATGATATGAATAGAATCAATATTGAGGAAGAAGTTGTTGAAGAAAACGTATAGAACTAGAATGTCAGAGGATAAAAAACAACAGGGAATTAATATTGAGCTAAGTGAGGAAATAGCCGAAGGAATTTATTCTAATTTGGCTATAATAACCCATTCTTCATCGGAGTTTATTGTAGATTATATTAGAATAATGCCAGGTGTGCCCAAAGGTAAAGTCAAGTCCCGAATTGTGATGACTCCTGAACATGCCAAAAAGCTTCATCGAGCATTATCCGATAATTTAGCTAAATATGAATCTTCTTTTGGAAAAATAAAAGAATCAGAGCAAGTAGGGAATATCCCTTTAAATTTTGGTGGGCCTACGACTCAAGCTTAGATTATTTTATAACTAAAATTGTAAAGACCATTTCATTGAAGTGGTCTTTTTTTTATTTTCACTTTTATGAAATTATTTATTTCATTATATATTTTACTTGTTTCTAATTTCATTTATTCTCAAAGTGATTCCAATTCAATTAAAATTTGGAATCAATTTTCGCTTTTAGATGACTCATTGAAATATACTCTTTTTGTAGGTGGTCCGTCAAGCGTTTGTTTTAACTTAAATTTTGATAGTTCAAAGATTCAATTAGTTGAAAATGGATCTTTTTTTATAAAAGAACAAGCTGACTTGCCATTTATTTTTAATAAGTCACCATTATTAGATGCTCAATATATAATTGGTGATCAATTGGAACAAAACTTGGCAATCTATCACAGTCAACCTCTATCAAACAGATCAAACTACTCCGTTTCTTTTATGAAAAGAAGCCATGATGGATATTATTTGAATCAGGCAACGAATGCTAATTTTTTTCAAGCCAATTATTTCAGTAATTCCAATAATGATAACTATACTCTTAAAGTGTCATTAAAGCACCATAGAGTATACAATGAACAAAATGGTGGTATAGTTAATGATTCTACATTTACCGATTCTGAATTTGACTTTTTGAATAGAAATTTTTTACCTGTAAATATGAATTATGCATTTTCAAATGATAAGTTATGGAGAATAAAAGTGCAGCAACACATATTTAAAATGGATTCTAATTTAAAGACGAATAAAATTAAACTTACTACTTCATTTGATAGACGCTTTAGAAATTATTACGATAGCTTAAATGCCAGTTTATTCCTGTATAACTATTTTGATTCGATCAAGTCTAATGATTCATTAGTTCAACAGAGTGTTAATCAAGAGATACTTTATTTTTTAATAAATCATCAAGATTCTACTTCCTCTAAATCAACAGCAATCTTTTATAATGCCAATGGGGCCATCTATACTAATTATACAATTGACACTTCATTTACAAATCATGATGTTGGGTTTAAGCACTTCTACAATACACCCCATTCTAATTTTAAAGTCTTAGCTCGTTTCACACCATTTGGATTCAGAAAGAATAATTTTGATTTGCACTTTGATTACTCAAGGTCGCTTTTTAAGCAGGTTATTTTTAAAAGCACCTTAAATGCAAAAAGAATTACTCCAAATTATGTATTTAATCAATTCAATAGTAATCACATGATTTGGAACAACTCAGTAAATGATGTGTATTATTTTAGTTTTAAATCCTCTTTAGGATTTGGAAATTTTAGGATAAAATCTAATCAATTCTGGATCAAAAATCCCATTTATTTTAATCCTGATTTATCTCGAATTTCTTCTTTAGACACAGTTCAAATTCTACAAAATGGCGTTCAGTATCAAATTCATAAAAAGAAATTCGATTTTAACATTGAGTTAATTCATCAATATCAAGGTGGATTATCAATATATCAGCTTCCTAAATGGTTGGCTTATTCCAGTTATTATTACAAATTTCTTCATTCTAAAAGTAATTCGAAGTTATTTGTTGGTTTTAGAGCAAGAAGTTTTTCCGTTTTTAATTTAATGGAATATAGCCCCCAGATAAATCAGTTTTTGGTTTCAAATAAAAGAGAACAAGAGTCTTATATTATTGCAGACTTTATTGCTAAGGCCGAAATTAAAAATGTCACTATTTTCACCATGCTTTCTCATATTAATGCTGGCTTACTAGGTTTTCGTTATTTTACTTCACTACATTATCCTCAACCTGATAGATATTTCAAGTTTGGATTAAAATGGTTATTTTTAGATTAGTTTAATTCATTTTTTTGAAGCTAGTTTAAATGAAATTTTATGATGAACAAGATTAATAGTTTTGCTGAATACACCACAGCTTATAATAAAAGTGTAGAAAATCCAGAAGCATTTTGGGCTGAAATTGCATCAACATTTTTGTGGAAATCAAAATGGGATAAAGTTCTTGATTGGGAATTTAATACTCCAGATGTAAATTGGTTTGTTAACGGGAAATTGAATATTACTGAAAACTGTTTAGATAGGCATCTTGAAAAAAAAGGAAGTGATATCGCTATTATTTGGGAGCCTAATGACCCTAATGATGATGCCATTTCAATAACTTACAGTGAACTGCACCAACGCGTATGTGAATTTTCCAACGTTTTAATAAATAATGGAGCTAAAAAGGGAGATCGTATATGCCTTTATATGCCCATGGTTCCTGAGTTGGCTATCGCTACCTTGGCTTGTGCCCGAATTGGCGCTATTCATTCGGTAGTTTTTGCAGGTTTTTCAGCTAAAGCGCTTGCCGATAGAATTAATGATGCTGATTGTAATATATTGTTAACTAGTGATGGGTTATTCCGCGGGACAAAACAACTCTGTTTGAAAGATATTGCAGATGATGCTCTTCAGCATTGCCCAACAATAAAAACTTGTATTGTTTTAAATAGAACTGGCCAGTCAGTTAATATGAAGAATGGTAGAGACTTATGGTGGCACAAAGAATTAAGTAAAGTTGATTCTAAATGTATGGCAGAAAAAATGGATTCAGAGGATCCTTTATTTGTACTGTATACTTCAGGATCAACAGGTAAGCCAAAAGGAGTTCAGCATCATTGTGGTGGATACATGGTTTATGCTGAATATAGTTTTAGAAATGTTTTTCAATATGAAGATAATGACGTCTATTGGTGTACTGCAGATATTGGATGGATAACAGGTCATTCATATATAATTTATGGACCGCTTTTAGCTGGTGCAACCACGCTTATGTTTGAAGGTGTTCCTACTTTTCCTGATGCAGGAAGATTTTGGGAAATTTGCGAGAAACATAAAGTAAATATTTTCTACACGGCCCCTACAGCAATAAGGGCTTTACAAGCTTTTGGTACAGAATTTATTAAAAAATATGATTTAAGTTGTCTAAAAACATTGGGTAGTGTAGGAGAACCCATAAATGAAGAAGCTTGGGATTGGTATTACAAAAATATTGGTAATGAAAAATGTTGGATAGTTGATACTTGGTGGCAAACGGAGACAGGTGGTATAATGATTTCACCACTAGCTCATATAACAAAGATGAAGCCCACATTTGCTACGTTGCCACTTCCCGGAATTCAACCTTGCTTGGTTGATGCCAATGGCAAAGAGATTTCTGGAAATGATATTGAAGGAAATTTATGTATAAAATTCCCATGGCCAAGTATGATAAGAACCACTTATGGAGATCATGAAAGATGTAAACAAGTATATTTTTCTACTTATCCGGGTATGTATTTTACAGGTGATGGGTGCAGAAGAGATGCAGAAGGATTTTATAGAATTACAGGAAGAGTTGATGATGTAATTAATGTGTCAGGTCATAGAATGGGAACAGCTGAGGTAGAAAATGGAATAAATGAACATGCAAGTGTTGTGGAAAGTGCAGTTGTGGGGTACCCTCATGATATTAAAGGTCAAGGTATTTACGCTTATGTTATAATAGATTCATCACAAAAAGGGAATGATGAGTTAAAAAAAGAAATATTAAATACGGTTACGAAAGAAATAGGACCTATTGCAAAACCTGATAAAATTCAATTTGTTTCGGGCTTGCCAAAAACGAGATCAGGCAAGATAATGAGGCGAATTTTAAGAAAGGTAGCAGAAGGTGACACCTCAAATTTAGGTGATACCTCAACTTTATTAGATCCAAACGTTGTACAGGAAATTATACATGGGGCACAATAAAAAAGCCCAGATAAACTGGGCCTTTAGAATTAGAACGAAAATGTATTAATTACATCATTCCAGGCATTCCACCAGGCATTCCACCACCCATTGGAGAACCAGGCATGTCATCTTCTGGCTCGTCAGCAATAACACATTCAGTTGTCAATAACATAGATGCAATTGAAGCAGCGTTTTCTAATGCGCTTCGGGAAACCTTTGTTGGGTCTATTACACCAGATTTGTATAAAGATTCGTATTTATCCGTTCTGGCATTATATCCAAAGTCATCCTTTCCTTCTTTCACTTTCTGAACGATTACGGCACCTTCTCCACCTGCATTTTCAATGATGGTTCTTAAGGGATCTTCAATAGCTCTTTTGACTATTTTAATTCCTGTGTTTTCATCTTCATTTGCACCGCTATTTTCATCAAGTGCCTCCGCAGCTCTGATATAAGCTACTCCACCACCAGGAATAATTCCTTCTTCAACAGCTGCTCTAGTAGCTGCAAGCGCATCATCAACCCTATCTTTTTTCTCTTTCATTTCGACTTCAGTAGCTGCTCCTACATAAAGAACGGCAACACCACCAGCTAATTTAGCTAATCTTTCTTGAAGTTTTTCTTTGTCGTAATCTGAAGTTGTGGTTTCGATTTGTGCTTTGATTTGATTGGTTCTCGCTACAATATCATCTTTTGTACCAGCACCATTTACGATAGTGGTATTGTCTTTATCAATCTCTACTTTCTCACATGTGCCTAACATATCAATAGTTGTGTTTTCCATCTTAAAACCTCTTTCTTCAGAGATTACAGTGCCACCGGTTAGAATTGCTATATCTTCCAACATGGCTTTTCTTCTATCACCAAAACCTGGTGCTTTAACAGCTGCTATTTTTAATGACCCCCTAATTTTATTTACAACAAGTGTTGCAAGAGCCTCACCATCTACGTCTTCAGCAATGATTAATAATGGCTTTCCAGATTGTGCTACCGGTTCTAATACGGGTAATAAATCTTTCATGTTAGAAATCTTCTTATCATGTATTAAGATGTAAGGACTTTCTAATTCAGTAATCATTTTTTCAGCATTAGTTACGAAATATGGAGATAGATAACCTCTATCAAATTGCATACCTTCAACTGTTTTAACTTCAGTTTCAGTTCCTTTTGCTTCCTCAACTGTGATAACACCATCTTTACCAACCACTTTCATAGCTTCAGCTATAAGTGATCCAATTGACTCATCATTATTTGCAGATATTGTAGCAACTTGCTTGATTTTATCATTATCAGAACCAACTTCTTTTGATAATTTCTTAAGCTCAGCAACAACAGTAGCAACCGCTTTATCTATCCCTCTTTTGACATCCATTGGATTAGCACCAGCAGCAACGTTTTTAAGTCCTTTATTTATGATTCCTTGTGCAAGAACGGTAGCAGTAGTAGTACCATCACCTGCTGTATCATTGGTTTTGGATGCCACTTCTTTAACCATTTGAGCACCCATATTCTCTATGGCATCTTTTAATTCAATTTCTTTAGCTACTGTTACACCATCTTTTGTTACTTGTGGTGCACCAAACTTTTTGTCAATAACAACATTTCTTCCCTTAGGTCCCAATGTTGCTTTTACTGCATTTGCTAGGGAGTCGACTCCTTTTTTGAGTTTTTCTCTTGCGTCAACGTCAAATACTATTTCTTTAGCCATTTCTTTTTAATTTATTTGATTATTTAACTATTGCGAAAATGTCACTTTCCCTCATTATGAGGTAGTCATTTCCTTCAATTTTGATTTCAGTTCCACTGTATTGTCCATATAATACAATATCACCTTCTTTTACAGTAACAGGTTCATCTTTCTTACCACTTCCAGCGGCAACAACTTTACCTTTTTTAGGTTTTTCTTTTGCAGTATCAGGAATTATAATTCCACCAGCTGTTGTTTCTTCAGCAGCTGCAGGCTCTACGATTACACGATCAGCCAGAGGTTTTACGTTTAATGACATTTTATTAATTTAAAAATTACGATGTTTTGTTAACATATTTTGTGCCAATGAAGTTCAATGACACATATTAGACAATTTGACGTTTGTCAAGTCAAAATTTCAATGACAAACTGACATTTACAATTATGGAAGTTCAGTAGGTATGTTTAACGGATCGGTATTTACTGGTGCTTCTATATTTACTCCTTCTGCAGAAATTCCAGTGGTTGCTTCGGTGTTTGGGCTATACCTAACAGCTGCAATAAGACTGAGAATAGCAATAATTCCTGCTAACGTCCATGTTGCTTTTTCTATAGTTTCAGTGGATTGTGCAACTCCACCAAGTTGGTTGACATTGCCAAAGCTAGAATCTAAACCACCGCCCTTTGAATTTTGAAGTAAAACAACAACTATGAGTAATATAGCTGCTAGAGAAGATAAAATCATTAAAAAAGTTGTCATTTATAATTGTGTTTTTTGGTTTATAAATTCTATTCGGCTTGCAAAGAAAAGTTTTTTTTCTGGATTTAACAAAATCAGTTTTTGGTATATTTCTATTGCTTTTGGATAGTTTCCTTGTTGGATGTGAATTTCTGCAAGAGTCTCAGTAACAAAATCATCATTTGTTTCCAAACTCTTTTTTGCGGCATTTGATGCTGAAAAAAAGGAAGACTTAGTGTTTTTCTTTTTTCTATTTTCAAGGCTATTTAGAATTTCGTCAACGGTGATTTCCTTTTCACTTTTATTTTGAGGGTGTTTGTAAAGCCAATCTTCAAAAGATTTAGGGTATTGGTTTGATTTTACAGATCGCTTTATTTTTTCTTTACTTTCATTGTGAACAGAATCCTCTTTTAATTCTTCTATTTCTTGAATTAAGTTTTCATTTATTATATTACTAAATATATTTTCATTTAGTTTTTTTGCATCTTCCTCAATGGGGATTTTATTATCGTTCGAAATTGGTTTTCTTTTTTCGTTAATTTGGCTTGATAAAAAATCTTGAGATAATTTTTTAAGAAGATTCCGGTCATGAAACCGAATAGCGGTTTTTTTAAGCATATTTTCAAACCCTGTTCGATTCTGTATTTTAAGCACAGCATAGACCAAGTAATGGCAAAAGCTAGAATAAGGATATTCAATAGTTAAGTTAAACAGAATAGCAAGGTCATTATCATTAACTTGATCCTTATTTTTAATAAGAAAGTCAATATTTTTAACGGAATTGCTTACCATTCTCCTCCAAAAATTTTATCATAAATATCCTGAGTAAGTTGAAAATTGAGTTCTTCCACCAGTTGCTCTTCGATAGATGTAAAATCTCTACTAGCGTCATAGTCTACAAATGCACTAAATGGAGCATTGTTTAACCCTATAGAGTCATTAATACTGAAATAGGTGCTAACCGAAACATTCATCTTAAGTCTATTTTGAGCTGCCGATTCACTTTGGGCTTGAATATTTATGGGTGATATCATGTAACTACTTATTACACCAGTAATTTGTAAATCCCCATTATTGTCAACTAAATTTAGCTTTGTTTGTGCAAGCATAATGTCTCTTAAACTTTCAGTAAAAGATGCTGAAAGAAATGCTCCACCAATTGTGCTGTTATTTTCAAAAAAATCAACCTGAACTGTATTAGCCTCAATTTCTTCTCCATTACCTCCACCAGGTTTGAAACTGAATTGAGGTAAAGCACAACTGCTAAGTAGTAAACAGGCTAAAATGATATGAGTAAATTGAATTTTCATTTCAAAATTTCATATTCTTTAATTTTTCTGTAAAGTGTTCTTTCCGAAATACCCAATTCTTTAGCTGCATTTTTTCTTCTTCCATTATGCTTTTTGAGTGCTTTTTGTATTAATTCTTTTTCTCTTTCTTCTAATGATAATGATTCTTCAATTTCAACACTTTCCTGAAATGGATCTTGAAAAGAATTTTCTTCGACTTTATGTTCAATTGTAAAGTCATTGATTATAGGAACATTTTTAGATGGTTCTTCTTCATTATTGTGTAGTCTTGTTATAATGGCTGTCTTTTCGTTTTTGCTTAGGTCATTGTTATTTATAAGGTCAACAATCACCCTTTTCATTTCAGTTACATCGTTTTTTAAATCGAATAAAACTTTATAGAGTAAATCACGCTCAGAAAAATTCTCATCCTCTTTCTTCTGATTTATTACCATAGGTAGATTCTTGCCATCATTAGAGTTGGAAAGGTATGACGATAAAATAACGGCATTAACGTTTCTTTGACTCTCAATTACAGAAATTTGCTCAGCAACATTTTTTAGTTGTCTAATATTTCCAGGCCAATTATAGCTACACAACTGATGGACGGCTCCTTCGTCTAATTTAATGCTGGGCATTCTGTACTTTTCTGCAAAATCAGCAGAAAATTTTCTAAATAGTAAATGAATGTCTTCCTTTCTTTCTCTTAAGGGGGGGAGGAATATGGGGACAGTACTCAATCGATAAAACAAGTCTTCTCTAAATTTCCCTTTTTCAATGGCTTTTTGAACATTTTCATTTGTAGCAGCAATAATCCTCACATTTGTTTTTTTGACTTTAGACGATCCTACTCTTATGAATTCACCCGTTTCTAGTACTCTCAATAATCTAACTTGAGTAGGAAGTGGTAATTCAGCTACTTCATCTAAAAAGATGGTACCACCATCAGCTACTTCAAAATAGCCTTTTCTACTGTCGGTTGCTCCAGTAAATGCTCCTTTTTCATGCCCGAACAATTCTGAATCAATGGTTCCTTCAGGAATAGCACCACAATTTACAGCAATGTATTCGTGGTGTTTCCTCGAACTGTAGTGGTGAATTATCTTGGGCATATTTTCTTTTCCAGTTCCACTTTCTCCTGTAATGAGAACAGTTATGTCAGTTGGTGCTACCTGAGTAGCTACATCCAAAGCTCTGTTTAATGCGGCTGCATTCCCAATTATGCCAAATCTATTTTTTACGGTTTGTAAATTCATGCTTTAATTATTTTTCCTTTGAGAGTCGCTGCAGTACAATCATCAACTTTTATTAAAACATAATCCCCTTTTTTTACATTCTCTTTTGGAAATACAATCATCGTATTTTCATTATTTCTTCCACAGAAATAATCATCTGACTTTTTGGAAGGGCCTTCTACTAAAACTTCAACAATTTCACCAATTTTGCGTTTGTTACTTTCAAGAGAGTGTTCTCTTTGTATTTCAATTACTTCTTGAAGTCTAGTCTTTTTCACATGTAATGGAACATCATCATTATATTTTCTCTGAGCTAAAGTTTTTGGTCTTTCTGAATAAAAAAACATATATGCAAAATCAAACTTTACTTTTTCCATTAGTGAAAGAGTTTCTTTATGATTCTCATCAGTTTCTCCACAAAAACCTGTAATAATATCGGTTGATATAGCACAGCCAGGAATAATTCTTTTAATAGCATCAATTCTATCTAAGTACCACTCTCTACTATAACCTCGATTCATTTTTTCAAGAACGGGTGAGCTACCTGATTGAACTGGTAAATGTATGTAGTTGCAGATGTTTTTATATTTCTGCATCGTGTATAACACCTTGTCAGTCATATCTTTAGGGTGTGAAGTAGAAAAACGAACTCTAAGATCAGGAGCAACATGTGCTACCATTTCTAGGAGTTCAGCAAAATCAGTAGTTGGATTATTATGATTAATAACTTCTCCTTTTTTGTTTACATTCCATCTGTAACTATCTACATTTTGTCCTAAAAGGGTGACTTCTCTGTACCCTTTTTTATAGAGATCTTTTGCCTCTGCTACTATACTTAATGGATTTCTACTTCTTTCTCTTCCTCTTGTAAATGGAACTACACAGAACGAGCACATGTTATCACACCCTCTCATTATGGAAATAAAAGCCGAAACACCATTGTTGTCTAACCTTACTGGGCTGATATCTGCATATGTTTCCTCTCTAGATAAAAGTACATTAACGCTTTTGTGACCATCCTCAACCTCTACTAATAACCTTGGAAGATCTCTATATGCGTCAGGTCCAACTACTAAGTCTACAAGTTTCTCTTCTTCCAGAAGGCTCTCTTTCATTCGCTCCGCCATACATCCTAAAACGCCTATAATTAAACTTGGATTATTTTTTTTTAATGCATTGAATGATTTTAGTCTGTTTCTTACAGTAGCTTCTGCTTTCTCTCTAATGGAACACGTGTTTAGAAGGATCAATTGAGACTCTTCATAATTCCTTGTTGTTTGATACCCATGCTTGTCTAAAATGGAGGCTACAATTTCACTATCAGAAAAATTCATCTGACAACCATAACTTTCTATGTATAATTTTTTTTCGCTTTTTACGTCATTATTAACTATGGTAGCAGTTCCTTGTAATTCTTCTTTTAAAACTTCATTCATTATTCTTTTTTCATTTTTTTACAAAAGTATAATTATAATCAAAAACTGACAATTTGTCAGCGCAAAAATTTAGTTAAAAAACCAAAATGAAAACAGATATAGATGAATTGAAAAATTAAATTAACTTGTTTTTTAGCCTTAATATTTTATTTCTTTGTAGGTGAAAGTTTAATATTTATTTTCAATATCGATGAGTAATTTAGTAATAGTAGAGTCCCCCGCAAAAGCAAAAACAATAGAAGGTTTTCTTGGGAGTGACTTCACGGTTAGATCTTGTTACGGTCACATAAGAGAATTGCCGAAAAAAGGAGATCCAATTGATGTTGAAAATAATTTTAACCCTACCTATGTTGTTCCACATGAAAAAAAGAAGGTGGTTTCGGAACTATCAAGTTTAGCTAAGAAATCAAACATAGTTTGGCTTGCTACTGATGAAGACCGTGAAGGTGAAGCCATTTCTTGGCACCTTTTACATGCTTTAAAACTAAAAGAAGAAAAAACAAAACGAATTACATTTAATGAAATCACTAAAAATGCAGTTTTAAAAGCTGTGGAGAATCCTCGAGCTATTGACGAGAATCTAGTAAATTCTCAGCAAGCTCGAAGAATTCTAGATCGTTTAGTGGGCTATGAATTGTCTCCTATATTATGGAAAAAAGTAAGGCCAAACTTATCTGCTGGAAGAGTTCAATCCGTTACAGTTAAACTAATTGTTCAGCGCGAGCAAGAGATTGCAGAACACAAGCCAGTGGAAACCTTTAAGGTAGTAGCTAATTTTGAGCACAAAGGTTTGCAATTTAAGGCAGAATTATTATCTAATTTGGGTTCTGAAAGTGAAGCTAATAACTTTTTGAATTCCTTAAAACAAAAGGATTTCAAAATTATTCGAGTAACAAATAAGCCTGGTAAAAGAACACCTTCTGCTCCTTTTATTACTTCTACTCTCCAGCAGGAAGCTAGTAGAGTTTTGGGATTTAGTGTTTCAAGAACTATGTCTGTAGCTCAGCGCCTATATGAAGAGGGACACATTACTTATATGAGAACAGATTCCGTTAGCCTTTCTAACGATGCCATGGCTTCAGCTCAACAACAAATTTCAAGATCTTTTGGTTCCCATTATTGTAATCCTAGAAAATATCAAAATAAAAACAAATCTGCACAAGAAGCTCACGAAGCCATAAGGCCAACTAATTTTGGAATAAATTCTCTCCATAATGATAGTCCAGAAGATAAGCTATACAAGCTAATTTGGAGGAAAACCATTGCTTCGCAAATGAGTGATGCTGAGATTGAAAAAACCACCATTGAAATTGGTTTTGATGGGATTAGTCAAAATTTTGTTTCTACAGGTGAGGTCATTAAATTTGATGGGTTTTTAAAAGTTTACAATTTATCATCCGAAAAAGATGGGCAAAGCATTCTTCCCAATGTTAGTGATGGAGATTTGATAAACTGTTTGGAAGTGATTGCCGTTCAAAAATATTCAAGACCACCTGCAAGATATACTGAAGCTTCTTTAGTTAAAAAACTAGAAGATCTAGGTATTGGTAGACCATCTACTTATGCTCCTACAATTAAAACCGTTCAAGATAGAGGTTATGTTGAAATAAAAGATATTGAAGGTTATGATAGAGAAATTACACAGCTTGAATTTTCTTCAGATGAAATTAAAAAAATTAAATTTACGGAAAAGGCAGGTTCTGATATTAAGAAAATGATGCCAACATCAATTGGAGAGGTAGTAAATGATTTCTTATCCAAACATTTTGAGAAGATAATGGATTTTAACTTTACTGCAAATATTGAAAAGGAATTAGATGCCATAGCTAGTGGATCATTATTTTGGTCTGATATGTTAGGTAAATTTTATAAGCCTTTCCATAAAAACGTAACTTATATTCAGGAGAATGCAGAGCGAGCTAATGGAGAACGCCTGCTGGGGAAAGATCCAAAGTCTGGTGAGCCAGTTTATGTCAAGCTTGGGAAATATGGTCCAATAATTCAAATAGGTGATTCTAAAGATGAAGATAAAAAGCCCAGATTTGCTAGTCTTAAAAGCGATCAAAATATAAAATCAATAGATTTAAAATCCGCTCTTTCCCTATTTGAATTTCCAAAATTACTAGGGAAACATGAAAGTGAAGATGTGATATTAAAACTTGGAAGATTTGGCCCCTACATTCAGTTCGGCAAGATAAATGTATCTATTGATAAAGGAGATGATGTTGATCAGTTTGATCTCCAAAAAGCCATAAAGTACATTAATAAGAAAAAAGAGCTTGATGCACCTATTATGATATATGAAAACTTTCCAGTTACCAAAGGAAAAGGCAGGTTTGGCCCATTTATAAAATGGAATGATATTTTCATCAATGTTAATAAAAAGTATGATTTTGATCAACTATCAGATAGGGATATCACAGAACTAATTGAAGAAAAAAAGAAAAAAGAAAAAGAAAAACTGATTCATCAGTGGGAGTCTGAAGGAATCACTGTCGAAAAAGGTAGGTGGGGTAAATTTTTTGTTATTTCAGGAAAAAAACGAAAACAATTAGATGCTAACAAGGACCCCAAATCAATTACTTTAGAAGAAGCTAAGTCTATCTTAAAAATATGATTTAATGAATCTTGATATATACTTCAAGCCGATTGAAAAGTTAGAGATTAAAAACAATTCAATAGGTTCCTTTTGTAACTTTTATGTAGATAGTTTTCCTGATTGGGATGATTCTGATATAGTTGTTGTAAGTGTCGAGCAAAAGGAAAATTTAAATGAAAAAAAAGGAGATGAAGTTTTTCATATCTCAATAAGAAAAAAGTTTTATAATTTTTATTTACAACCTGGATCAAAATTAAAAATAGTCGATCTCGGTATTGTAGAAAAGGGTGCTCAACAAAAAGATACATTAATTGCGCTACAGGAAATAACAGCTGAAGTACAAAAGAAGGGTAAATTTTTGATAATACTTGGAAACTCTCAAGAATTGACATTCGCTAATTACCAAGGATATAAAAATTTAGAGCAAACGGTGAATGTAACCTGCATTGATAAAATGATTGACCTAGAAATCGATGAAGATAATTTACTTTCTAAACAAAATTTCATAAATCATTTAATCACATCAAAGCCTAGCTTTTTATTTAATTTTTCAATTCTTGGTAGTCAACAATATTATATGTCTTCCGCTCAGTTAAGCCTCTTTAATGAGTTGTATTTTGATTGTCTTAGTTTAGGAGAATTACAAAAAAACATCAAAATAGCCGAGCCTTATCTAAGAAATACCGATATACTTTCAATTGATTTATCTTGTCTTAGAGCATCTGAATTTAATAGTAGAGGTGAAAATGGACCTAATGGTTTTTTCGGTAATGAGTTGTGTCAACTTACTAAATATGCCGGAATTAGTGATAAACTTACAAGTTTTGGAATTTACAATTTGGACAATAATTTGAGTAATTCAGATATCGAATTAGTAGCCCAACTTATGTATTTTGCTGTTGATGGATACTCAAAAAGAAAACAAGATTACCCTATTGGAACTAAAAAAGATTACACAAAATATGCAGTATTTCATGAAGAATTAAATCACAATTTGGTTTTTTATAAGAGTCCAAAAACAGAAAGGTGGTGGTTAGAAGTACCTTACCCTCCCTTAAGAGATTTTAAATTTGAGCGCCATAATTTGGTACCTTGTGATTATGAAGATTACCTCACTGCTCAAAAAGGATTAATTCCGGATCTTTGGTGGATGACATATAGGAAGTTAAATTAGTTTAATTTTATTATCTTTACCATCTTAATTTTTAGCATATTTAGTTAAAATTGATTGTAACAAAGTACTTTTTGTTTCGTAACAATTTGATTACTAATAATTTATATATGAAAAAGTTTTTATCTGTATTCGTTTTCTTTTGCGCATTTCTTGTTAGTAGCGCCCAGCAAGATTATCAGATTACACATTACATGTTTGATAATATTTCTTTCAACCCAGGATATGCGGGGATGAATAATAATATTTGTGGTACGATATTGGGGCGTCAACAATGGGCCGGTTTTGAGGGAAGTCCAACAACTGGCATTATGAATGTTCATGCACCTGTCGAAATGGTCAGAGGAGGTATTGGTTTAACTTATGTGAACGATCAACTAGGGTTTGAGAAAAATAATATCGCAAGGCTTAACTATTCTTACCACTTAGGCATTGGTGCAGGCCAACTAGGTTTAGGAGCAAGTCTAGGTATTTTACAAAAAAGTATTCAAGCTACATGGTTAACTCCATCTGGGAATCCTTGGCAACAGGATCAAAGCATAAGTGGCGAACAAATGTCTGGAGTTGTTCCTGATTTTAATATAGGTGTTTTTTATAAAACTAATGAATTATATCTGGGGATTTCTACGACACACATTGGCGGCTTAAAAATGAATAATTTAAATGTTCAAAATGTTCACCATTATTGGATAACTGCTGGTTATAATTATGATATAACACCTGATATTAAATTGCGTCCAAGTTTGCTTATAAAATCAGATGCTTCTTCAACCATCATGGATTTAAATGTGAATGCCCTTTATCAAAATAAATTTTGGGGTGGTTTAACTTGGAGAGTAGGTGATGAATTTGCCCCGATGTTAGGGTATCAGCATTCACTTGGTGATGGAAGTTCATTGAGAATTGGTTATGCGTATGGTATAACTACGAGCGAAATTGCTACATACAGTTCTGGATCACATGATATCATGTTGAATTATTGCTTCAGTTTAGCTAAACCCCCTTCAATAGAAAAATCTAAAAATCCTAGATTCTTATAGTATTAATGAAACTTAAAAATTTAAACAACGTATTAAGTGGTCCCTCAAGTTATAAAGTTTGGGACTTTTTAAAAGAGAATAAGATGAGAAAAATATTTTATTTTATTTCGGTAGTTTTCCTTTTTGGAAGTTGTGCAACTTCTGGTGGAAACGGTGAATTAGTTGGTGTTTTAGGAAGACCAGTTTGGTATCAGACTGATCCGTATGGTATGTTATATATACCAGCTGGAGCATTTAACATGGGTCAAAGTGACCAGGATGTTCCATTAACTCACTACAATGAAACTAAAACAGTTTCAGTTGGTGCATTTTACATGGATCAAACAGAAATCACCAATAATGAATACAGACAATTTGTGTATTGGGTTAGAGATTCAATCGCTAGACGTATTTTGGGAGCAGAGTTTCCAGAAGAATTCCTAATAGAAACCTATGATGATGAATTAGAAGTTAAAGATGAAGCAGATTGGCAACTAAATTGGAATTCTCGTTTTGAATACATTTCCTATAACCCTTCAAGGGGGCATAACTCAGAATATGCTCCATTACTTGCTCAAATGTTTTTGAATGAAAGTGAGCGTTTTTATCAGCGCAAGGAATTTGACACTAGAAAATTTATGTTTGAATACTATTGGATTGATTTACAAGAGGCTGCTAAAAAAGGTAGACCTTTAATCAAGCGTATTTCAAATACTGAAGCTGATGAGGATGAGGACCACAGGGTGAAAATGAAAAACCCAAATATGCCATTCCCTGCTGAGCCAGGCCAGGTAAGAGGTAAGGATTTAAATTTAGGGTTTAGAAACAGTAAGGGGCAAAACAATGCTATAAGGGGTCATGAGGATAGATCTCGATTTATTATTAAGGAGGTAATCAATGTATATCCTGATACTTTATGTTGGATACATGACTTCACGTATGCAGACAACGAACACATGTCAAACATGTATTTTTGGCACCCAGCCTATGATGAATATCCAGTTGTTGGTGTAACATGGCAGCAGTGTAATGCATTCAATGTTTGGAGAACACAACTTCTCAATTCTTGGAGAAAATCACATATGTTACCATTTGTTCAAGACTTTAGACTTCCTAGTGAAACGGAATGGGAATATGCAGCTAGAGGTGGTTTGGACAATAACCCTTACCCTTGGGGAGGTCCATATATTAGAAACTCTAGAGGATGCTTTTTAGGTAACTTTAAGCCTTTAAGAGGTAGGTATATGGAAGATGGGGGATTCCATACTGTAAAAGCCAATTCGTACCATCCTAATGATTTTGGATTATACTGCATGTCTGGTAATGTTGCAGAATGGTGTCGTACTGCTTTTGACGAATCAGTTTATGAGTATGGTCACGATATGAATACGGAATATATTTATCATGCTCTTGACCATGACCCACCATCCATGAAAAGAAAAGTAGTTAGAGGTGGTTCTTGGAAAGACATCGGATATTACCTACAAACAGGAACCAGATCCTATGAATATCAGGATACGGCTAAATCTTACATTGGATTTAGAAGTGTTATGAATTATTTAGGTAGAGGTGGTCCTAATAAAGAAGGTGATTTTTAACATTTAATTAATATACTTCAAGATTAAAATATTTATTATTAACTAAATTTATTTACAAACTTTAAAATCTAAACAATGAGCGGAGATAGTTTTTTCGAAAGTAAAAAGTTCAAGACAATTATGAAATATGTCTATGGTTATGGTGGTGCAACTGTAATTGTTGGAGCTATGTTTAAAATTCAGCACTGGCCAGGAGCTACCATAATGTTAATTGGTGGTCTTGGAATTGAAGCTGTTATTTTTATGTTGTCTGCTCATGAACCATTACATGAAGAAATTGATTGGTCTTTGGCTTATCCTGAGTTAGCTTTAGGTCACGGTGATGAAGATGACCTACATTCTCTTCCTGAAAGTTCGAATGAGTCAGTCGTTGAACAACTGGACAATATGCTAGCTAAAGCAAAGATTGAACCTGAATTAATTGAAAGCTTGGGTACAGGTATGCGAAACTTAAGTGATAGTGCAGGAAAATTAGGTGATATGACAGCAGCAGCTGATGCAAATAGCGAACTTGTTGAGAATATTAAAGGTGCGTCTAGTAAGGTAGGTGAATTATCATCTGCTTACGACTCAGCTGCAAGTTCAGTAAAAGAAATCGCCAATATTTCTGCTGGGGACTCTAATCTTGGGGAGCAATTTAATAAAGTTTCGGGTAACCTATCGGAGTTAAATAATGTTTACGAAATGCAATTAAAAGGAGCAACAGACCATTTAAAAGCTAGTGAGGAAATGTATGCAGGCATAAATGAGCTTATGTCCAACCTTCATTCATCACTGGAAGATACTAGAAAGTATAAAGAAACCATGTCAGAGTTAACAACAAACTTGGCGTCATTGAACACTGTGTATGGTAATATGCTTTCAGCAATGAATGTTAACAGATAATTTAATTAATTAAAAAATAAGATACCATGGGAGGAGGTAAAGAAACCCCAAGACAGAAAATGGTAGGTCTTATGTACCTAGTATTAATGGCTTTACTTGCAATGAATGTTTCCAAGGAAATTATTAATGCATTCGTAACATTAAATAACAAAATTGAAAGTAGTATTAGTAATACAGAAACTTTTAATGAAGATATTATTGGCAATTTAGATAGTAAATATGCAACATTAGTATCAACAAGTGGTAAAGACAATCCAGAAACCAAAAGGGTTTCAGATTTAATTGGAGTCAAAGATTCAATTGTTTTCGAAACAAGAAAAATGTGTAATGACTTGGTTGCTCGTAATCTTTGGATGTTAGTTGGTGCTGCTGATGCATCTACATTGCTTGAAGAATTTCAAGGAATTGAATTAGCTATAACGGATCCGGATAACAATGCTGATGCTGTAACCAAGTTGAAAGCAATAGTTGAAAAGATTAATGGACTTGGAATTGTAGCCCATGACGGAGAGGTTGTAGACCACGCTGATGATCCTTATCATAATGATCTGTTTCATATTACACAAGACGGTTTTATTCACATTAAGGATTTATCGGGATACTCGAAAAAAGATGACTATGACACACCAACAAGAATGTTGGCAGGACAAGATTTTGAACATGTGGCTCCTGAAGGTGCAGAACTGATGAAAAACCTTCATAACTACAGAAATAAAATTTGTCAACTTATAGCTAATAAGCCTGGTGAGGCAGTTATAGAAGTTAATGGAGAAAAGGTTAGTAAAAAGATTGAATACGTTTTAGACACGGCCTTTATTGAAGATCCTGAGCTCTTGAGCAATGAGGCAGAGAAAGTGGCTTTTGCTGATTCAGTAGCAATTGGAATTGATAATTTGGCTGCAACCAATAAAATTGACAAAGCTGATTCCGAAACCCTTAAAAGTATTTGGCAACGTTTAACTATTCAGAAATTTGTTATGAATCATGGTGAAAAGTATCCTTGGATATTTGGACAGTTTGATCATGCACCTATAGTTGCTGCAACAGCTGTAATGACTTCTTTAAGATCTGATGTGTTATCTGTTCAAACATTGGCTACTCAGTTGATTGATGATAGGGTAAAGGTAAATACGTTTGATTTTAATAAAATTGAACCATTAGCATTTTCTGCATCAAGTTACGTAAATCAAGGAGATTCTGTTGGTTTAAAAGTTATGATTGCAGCTTACGATTCAACAGAAGCGATGAAGATTAGATATTGGGAAGATGATTCTTCACAATTTGTCAAACCTCATGGTAGTAGAGATAAAGCCAATATGAAAACGTTTAATGGTAATGCAGGTGATCAACTTAATATTACAGGCGGTGTTGGAGACCATACTTTATACGGAGAAATTGCGGTTAAAGTAAAAGGAACTGAGAAATGGAAACCATGGAAATTTAATTATTCTGTAGGTGCTCCAAATGCTGCAATTTCAGCTGCGGACCTTCAAGTACTTTATATTAACTGGAAAAATAAGCTTAAAGTTTCTGCTTCAGGATATAAGCCAGAGGCCATAAGTGTTAAGGGTATCGGATGTAATGTTAGTTCGAAGCCGGATGGTAAAGGTTTTTACATTGCAACGGTATCCAACGTAAGAGCTAAGGAAGCTAGACTAATTGTAGAGGCTACTGCTGATGATGGCTCTAAGGCCAAATTAGCTGATGAAACGTTCAGGGTATTTCCATTGCCTAAGCCAATTGCTAAATTTGCTGGAAAAGCTGGAGGAAATTTACAAAAAGCTAATGCAGTAAGTTATTCTACTATAAAGGCAAACCTTGGTGATAGCCCATTAGATGTGCCATATAAAGTAGTGTCGTTTACCATGTTTACCACTAAGAATGGACAGCCAATTGAATACAAGTCCAATTCTGATAAACTTACTTCTGACATGAAAAGTGCTCTAAAAAAGATACCTAAAGGAGGTTCATTGACATTTACTGGAATTGATGTGATCAATGAAACTAACGGAAAGAAATCCCGTTTAGAAAGTGGTATAGTACTTAAACTAATTTAAGCAACATGAAAAATTTAATTCTTTCAGTAACAGCATTTTTGATATCTGGTGTATTGTGTGCACAATTACCAGGTTCAGGTGTTAGTACGCAGTCTGGTGTACTAGACGGTGTTTACATTCAAGAACATATTCCAACCAAAAGAGTTGTTCAATATCCACACTTACGTGAAGCTGATGTCATGTGGGGTAAACGAGTTTGGAGGGTAATCGACTTGAGAGAGAAGATGAATCACAAATTATATTATCCACTTGATCCCCTTTCAGACAGATTATGTCTTTTTGATATCATCAGATATGGTGCCCTTGAAGAAGGTAGCTTAACTGTATATGATTTAAATGGTTTAGATTTAGATGATAAGTTTAGATTTCCTGTTAGACCATCCAATGGTAACGTAACAGACCCTGCGTTTAGAAAAAAGCTTAAATCTAAATTTGGTCAAGATAAATTAAAAGACTCTATTGCAAATGAAGAGCCTGTTCTAGATGATAACGGGGATGTACTCAAAGTAAGCTATATTGAAGAATATACAGCTAGAGATATCGTAAGATATGAGATTAAAGAAGACTGGTTCTTTGATAAGCAGCGATCTGTACTAGATGTTAGAATTATAGGAATTGCTCCAGTTGTCTACGCAGTTAACCCTGAAACGCAAGAAATAGTAGGTCTTAAAAAATTATTCTGGTTATATTTCCCTGAATGTAGGTATGTGTTTCAAAACTTTTTTGTTTATAACCCAGACAATGATGCACAACGAATGAGTTTTGATGACTTGTTCTGGAAAAGAGAGTTTTCATCTTACATATATAAGGAAAGTAACGTATTTGATAGAACAGTTTCTCCTAACTATGAAGGCCTTGATGCCCTTCTTGAATCAGAGAGAATCCGAAATGAAATCTTTATATTTGAACATGATTTATGGCATTTCTAATAAATATGTCCCTCTAAAGAAAGCCCTTTTTAGGGCTTTTTTTTATGCTTAATCTAACAAACATATCAGTCAGTTTTGGTGGAAGAGATTTATACAAGAACATATCTTTCCAAATTAACAGTAAAGATAAAATAGGTGTTGTTGGCAAAAACGGTGCTGGAAAATCTACGCTTTTAAAATTAATTACGGGTGATCAACAACCAACTTCAGGATCTATTCAAAAGCAAAATATGCTTACCGTTGGTTATCTTCCACAAGAGTTAAAAGTAAATTCAAGTAATTCGATACTAGAAGAAGTACTAACCGCTAATCATGAAGTTTATGTTATAAATAATAGGTTAGATCAGATTAATGCTGATCTGACAGTAAGAACAGATTATGAATCTGCTTCCTATATGAAATTAATTGATGAGCTCACAGAGCTCAATGATAGGCTTAATCATTTAGATGCAGATAATCAACAAAAGGAAGCTGAACTTTTACTAAAGGGATTAGGATTTCATCAAAATGAGTTAAATCAGTCATACAATGAATTTTCAGGCGGTTGGAAAATGCGAGTTGAATTAGCAAAATTACTTATTCAAAAACCTGAAGTGGTTTTGTTAGATGAACCAACAAATCATTTAGACATTGAATCCATACAATGGCTTGAGAGATATTTAGTTCAATATTCAGGTATTATTTTATTGATTTCTCATGATAAAACTTTTTTAGATAACATCACTAATAGAACCATTGAATTAGCCAATGGAAAGTCCTATGATTATAAATGCAATTATTCTAAGTACATCACCTTACGTGAAGAGGAAATAATAACCCAAATAGCAGCTAAAAAGAACCAAGAAAAGATGGTTAAGCATACACAGGAACTAATTAACAAATTTAGGGCGAAGAAGAATAAGGCTGCTTTTGCTCAGACATTGATCAAAAAACTTGAAAAAGTAGAAGAAATTGAAATAGATCAATTAGAAAATGACAGAATAAAATTTCAATTCCCAGACCCCACTCATGCTGGTAAAGAAATTCTAAAAATAAAATCACTTTCAAAAAATTATGATGAAAAGATCATTTTTAAAGATGTTGATCTTTCAATATCAAATGGAGATAAAATAGCATTGATTGGAAAAAATGGAATGGGTAAGTCTACTTTTATTAAATCCATAGTTAACGACATACAATATGACGGTAAAATTGAGCTTGGACATCAGGTTATGATAGGGTATTTTGCCCAAGATGAAGCACAGAATTTAAATCCAGATTTAACGGTGTTTGAAACCATAGATGAAGTTGCTGTTGGAGAGGTGAGAAAGAAAATACGTCAAATTTTAGGTTCTTTTTTATTCTCTGGTGATGATGTAGAAAAAAAAGTAAAAGTGCTTTCAGGTGGTGAAAAAACAAGATTATCACTTTGTAAATTGTTATTGCAACCGAATAATTTTTTAATTCTAGATGAGCCTACCAATCACTTAGATATGGCTTCAAAGGAAATATTAAAAGAAGCGTTACTTCATTACAAAGGTACACTACTATTGGTTTCACATGATCGAGATTTTTTAGATGGATTAACTGAAAAAGTATACTTTATAAAGGAGCAAAGAGTAAAGATTTATCACGAAAAAGTGAGTCAATTCATACACAGTTATTATGGTTCAATTTCAGAGCTAATCACCAATTCAGACCAAAAAAAGAATAAAAAGGGTAATCATAAAAAACAACTTAACCAGCAACGATCCTTAGAGAATAGAATTAGCAACTTAGAAGCTAAGTTAGCCTCATTTGAATTTGACTTATATAAATCTAATGATGCTGATCAGGTTAAGGATTTACAGCAAAAAATTAAAAATATTAAATCTGAAATTGACCTTTCTTTTGAGCAATTGGTTGCACTATCTGAATCATAAATTACCTAGGATAAAAGTAAGGTTCCTTGTTTTCAGCTAGCTTTTTGATGTTGTTAAGACCTTTTTTCTGTAGCCCGCTCCATAGTAAGTGCACAAATAGGAAACATAAAATTTTTGATATTAGCCCTTTCGTTAAAAAAGTATATTTAGTTGACACTTTACACTTATTCTTCTCTATTTCTTTAACTGATATTTCCCCTATTACTTTACTGGTGAAGAAAAAAGTCGATTGTTGAAAATCAACTAATTCGTATTTCCAATATTCATTTTCTAATCTACTTAAAATTCTCTCCGTACACAGAGGCTTACCAAATGCCAATACAGTTCGATGTCCTTTCGGATTAGCCCAATTAGCATCATGTATCACACCCTCTGATGGAGGAAGCACACCATACCCAGTCATGATTTTTTTCACATCACAGTAAATAGGCGTCTTAAAGCAATTTTCAATGCTTGAATTAATAATTTTGATATGTTTTTTACTGACAAATTTCATTGTTAAAAAACAACAATAAATTTAGATAAAAATGACTAATTATATTTGGTTTTATAATTTAAATTCATAAAATTTGCTTATGATGATAAGTCAAAAAGACAAGGAAAAGAATCCTTTTTTTATATCAGGAAAAGAATCTGTAAAAATTTACGAAAATAAATTTTTAGAAAGCGTAACTACAACTCATCACATTGTTCCATTTCTAATTTTCATCCCTGTTATTTTATACTTTTTATATGAAACAATTTTATTTTCTTATACTAATCAGTATGTAATATGGTATAACTTTCCTTTGATTCTTGGTGGTATTTTATTTTGGACATTCATTGAATATACGGGGCATCGTTTTGTTTTTCACAGTAATCCAAAGACTGATTTGGGGAAAAAGCTTTTGTACCTAATTCATGGTGCTCATCATGACTATCCAAATGATCCAAGACGTCTAGTGGTTCCTCCACTTGTTTCCATTCCTGGAGGAATTCTATTATATTGGGCCTCTGTTGAGTTATTAGGAAGATATATGTCTTCTCCCTTTTTTTTCTCGTTGGTTTCAGCCTATTTGATATATGATTGGTTCCATTACGCAAGTCATCATATGACATTAAAAAACAAATATTTTAGAATGTTAGTGAAGCATCATTTAATGCATCATTATAGAGATCCTGAAAATGGGTTTGGTTTCACTACAACAGTGTGGGATAAGATATTAAACACAATGTTTAAAAAGTAATTTTCTTTTTTGCAACTATAGAAGCAACCCATCTTCCACTTCTTAGTCCACCCTCTACCGTTGCACAAGAGAGATAATCACCTGTAAAAAATATTTTTTCTAAACTTTCATTTTTTAATTGACTGGCTTTTTTATAACGCCCTACTTCATGAAGAGGTATAGCTTCTCTTCGTTTTATGATGGTCACATTTTCTTTATTTTTTGTCAATTTAGGAAGAAAATCACATCCCATTTCCCAAACTTCATTCATCATTTCATTATCATTTTTGTCACTATTTATAAGTGCTTTTGAGGGATCATCAAGTAAATAAATGCTGACCAGCTCTTTCCCTTCTGGAGCTTTTACTGAATTTGGGCATTTTAATTTATGAAAAACAATGGCACCAATGGGGGTGTCCCAATCTCCACACGGATAATAATAGGCGTGAAATCCACGTATTTCATTTTCATCTACCAAATAGGCAGCATGTATGTTATGTACATATTTTTGGGTTTTAATAAATGTACCTAAAGGATTATTTAATTGTTTATCTAATAGTTTTGAGGAAACAGTGGCAGGTGTAGCCATTACTAAACAGTCAGTTGTAATTTTTTGAGTTTTATCATAGATGCTATAGTTGATCTCAACCTTTCCATTTACATTTATTTCATTAACACAGGCATTTAAATGTACTTTACAATTTTCAAGTAGCTTTTCAGAAATTCTAGCCATACCGTGTTTGAAAGTGTAAAATTTTGCATCTGCTGCTCTGGCCTGTAGTACGGTAGTCATGGCTCTTGACACATCTTTACAAGAAAAATACCAGAAGGGCTCCACACCTGGTCTAATTAAGAAATGATAAATTTTATATGACATACTATTGGTGGCCCACTCTGCTATGGATTCATCATCTACAGCAGCTAATTTATCTGGCGAAACTAAGTCTAGTTTACCTCTTTGCAATGTAAGCTTTATGGTATTCCATAACATGATCCACTTATCTCTTGTTTCAATAAATGGTAGGTTCCAAAATGAGCGAAAACTCCCGAATTTAAATTCGGAAATTTGGTTTTTGTATTTTAACCCTACTTTTCTTTCTAACTCAATAACCTCGTTTTCGATCTGGAGTTTTTTCACTAACTCTTTTAGAAGTGGATAGAAGTTGGTGAAAAAACTAGCCCCTGTATCAAATCGAACTCGCTCATCCTCATATCCGTGCGTTCGACCGCCTACAAAAGATTCCTTTTCAAGTACGGTTACTTCATACCCCTCTTTTTGTAGGTAATAAGCAGCAGCGGCACCAGCTGGACCGGCACCGATTACCACTACGTTTTTTTCTGATTTACTCAAGAAAAATCTAGCTAAAAAGGGTTTGAAGTTTTAAAGCAACTCCAGTATCTCCTTTAACCTTCATTTTTCCTGACATAAATGCTCCCATTGGGTTTAAGTCACCATTCAGCATAGAGGTGAAATCATCCAAACTTACATCAACTGTACAATTGGCATCTATATCTTCTCCAGAAACCTGATTAGCTCCTTTTGTTCCGTCAATCACGATTCTGTTTTCTCCAAAATTTAATTTAAGAACAGACCCAAGTGGTTGTGCACTTTCTGCTTTTTCCTTCATGGTGTTAAATGTACTTTCGTAACTCATAGTTGTATTTTTTTGATTGTTTGTATTATTATTTGTTTTAGATGAACCATTCATTGATCCATTAGTTGGTTTACTTTTAATGATGTGTGTATTAGTAGATTTTTGATATGACTTATCATCAATAACCATTTTGGCAATAATTTCTCTCATGATTTCTGAAGTCCCTCCACCAATGGTACCAATTCTACTGTCCCTGAACATTCTGGCCATTTTGTATTCTTCCATGTAGCCATATCCACCAAAAAATTGAAGGCATTGGTACATGACTTTATCAGAGAGTTCGGTCCCCAATAATTTAGCCATGGAACATTCTTTTACTACATATTCCCCATCAGCGTGAAGCCTGCAACAGTGATATACAAAATATTTGATGCTTTCAATTTCTGAAGACATTTGGGCCACACGATGTCTAAGTACCTGAAACTTATTTATAGGACGTCCAAAGGCTTCTCTTTCTGACATATATTGTAGTGAGTAATCTAAGGCGGCTTCTGAACCTGCATATCCACCAATGGCCCCTACTAATCGTTCTAATTGTAATCCATCCATCAAATAGAAAAAGCCATGATTTTCTTCTCCTAATAAATTCTCTACGGGAACTTTTACATTGTCAAATGATAACTCGGCCGTATCAGATGCGTGCCATCCTAATTTTTTCAATTTAGTTGCAGAAACTCCTTCTGCATCTCTATCAATGACCAGTAAGCTAATTCCGTTAAAACCTTCTTCAGGTTTGGTTTTTACCACAGTAATCAGCACATCTCCATATACACCACTAGTGATAAATGTTTTTGAACCGTTAACAATATAATGATTCCCCTCTCTAACCGCTGTTGTTCTGATATTTGCCACGTCAGAACCCGCATTAGGCTCAGAGATTGCTATGGAGCAAATTGCATCACCCGAAATGGCTTTAGTTAAATATTTTTCTTTTATAAAATCAGAACCATGTTTCATTAAATAAGGACTAGACATAAACTGTTGTACCGCAAATGCAGCCATAAATCCTCCTGAAAATACTTTTGAAATTTCTTCTGTAAATACCACCGCATAAAAGAAGTCAGCGTCAATTCCACCGTACTTTTCAGGATAGTTCAAGCCTAAGTATCCCATGTCTCCAAATTTCTTGAATATCTCTTTTGGAATGCGTTGTTCTTCTTCCCACTTTTCTATGTTAGGAACCACTTCCTTATTTAAGAAATCTCTCAGTCCTTGTCTGAAAAGTTCGTGTTCTTCATTGAAATAGTAATTTTTCATTTTTTATTGTTTATCCTATTATTGATTTTGCTATAATTTCTCTCATGATTTCAGAAGTGCCACCTCCAATGGTGCCAATTCTGCTATCTCTAAAAATTCGGGCTGCTTTATATTCTTCCATGTAACCGTATCCTCCTAAAAATTGAAGTATCTGGTAGCTTAGTTTGTCCATAAATTCAGTACAAAGCAGTTTGCTCATGGCACATTCCTTGGTCACGTTTTCCTTCAGTTGAAGTGCATTGCAGATTTGGTAATTGAATGCTTTCAAACAGGCTAATTCAGCAGATAACTGAGCCACTCGGTGTCTTAGTTCTTGGAATGTATTTAACGACCTATTAAATGCTTTTCTTTCGGATAGGTATTGTAAGCCATATTCCAATGCATATTCTGCAGATGCAAGTGCTCCTGTAGATAAAATAAGTCGTTCTAACTCAAATTTTTCCATGATATAGTAAAATCCTTTATTAATCTCACCAATCAAGTTTTCTTTAGGAACTCTTACGTTATCAAAAGAAATTTCTGCTGTTTCTGATGCGTGCCAACCTAACTTCTTTAGAGCATTGGTTTTTATTCCTGGGTTAGCTCTGTTTATAACCATCATACTGATGCCATCATATCCCTTATCACCTGTTCTTACTGCTGCTACATAAAAATCACTTTTAATCCCATTGGTGATAAATGTTTTAGATCCATTAATGATATAATGATCTCCATTGTCTTCGGCCTTAGTTTGAATGTTTGATACATCTGATCCGGCATGTGGTTCTGAAATGGCTAGGCAGCCAATTAGATCTCCAGAAATACCTGGCTTTAAATAGTTTTTTTTAAGAAATGCTGATCCATTTTTTGAAAGGTGTTCTAATGCTAATGTGGAGTGTGATAGAAGAGATGCGGCAGTTCCAGCCGAATTACATTTATTTAGTTCTTCTACTAAAATCATGGTGTAGAAAATATCGGTAGACATTCCCCCATAACTTTCTTCAAAACCAAGTCCATAGTAACCCATGTCACCCAGTTTTTTAAAAGCAGACTTGGGGATTTCCCCTTCTTCTTCCCATTGATCAATGTGGGGTACTATCTCACGATTTAAAAAATCTCTAAGTGATTTTCTAAATAATTGATGTTCAGATGTGAAATAGTAATGGTTCATTTAAATGAATAAATCTTTCATTAAACTCATGGAAGGGTCAACGGCATAATGATCAAAATCAGTTATACCACAATCTCTAAGGACATATTCGTCTATGAAAAAGTTTCCAGTTACTTTACTTGCGTCCATGTGGAGAATTTCAAAAGCAGCATCGGCCATAATTTCTGGTTTCCTACTTACTTTAACGATGCTATCACCACCTAACAAATTTTTAACAGCTGCTGTGGCTATGGTTGTTTTTGGCCAAAGGGCGTTGGATGCAATACCGTGATTTTTGAGTTGATTGGACTGACCAATAACCGTCATACTCATGCTGTATTTACTCATGGTGTAGGCTAAATGAGATCCAAACCACTTTGGATCCATATTTATGGGAGGAGAAAGGGTAAGAATATGTCCGTTTTCGCTGTTTTTTAAATGTGGAATACAATATTTTGATACCATGAAAGTACCCCTAACGTTAATGTCATGCATTAAGTCGTATCGTTTCATTTCTGTTTCTTCTATCATGGTTAAAGAAATGGCACTTGCATTATTAACAAGTATGTCTACACCTCCAAACTTATCTACGGTCTGCTGTACAGCTGATTTTACATTTTCTTCATCTCTGATGTCTACCACGATGGGCAACGCTTTACCACCAGCTTTTTCTATTTCTTCTGCCGCGGTGTAGATGGTACCCTCAAGCTTGGGATGTGGTTCCGTTGTTTTGGCGGCTACAGCAATATTATATCCTTCTTTGGCTAATCTTAGGGCAATGGCTTTACCAATGCCTCTACTACTCCCTGTTATGAATGCAGTTTTCTTACTCATTTTAAAATTTTATGACTTTTTGAAAATATTTGAAAATCTGTTTGTTAAATGGTGGGTATATTAATTTTATGCTATTCCCATATTTACGATTAATCACCCCCCTTTGGTTGGAAAAATCCATAAAGCTATGTTTGCCCCCAGTTTTACCCACTCCGCTGTTGTTGACACCTCCAAAGGGTAGGTGAGGGTTTACTGAAGTAAGCATAAGTTCATTGATGCATGTTCCTCCAGCAACCGTATGATTAAGAAAATATTGCGTGTTATTTTTATTGTTGCTCATGATATACAATGCTAGGGGAGATGGAAATGAATTGAGTAATTCGGTCACATCCTCTTTATTTTTATAGGAAACCACTGGTAGAATTGGCCCGAAAATTTCGTCTTGCATGATCTTCATTACTCTATTTACATTGGAAAGTAATGTGGGTTGGATGTACCGATCTTGCTTATTGACTTCACCACCAAATTCTACTTTCGCACCTTTTTCTTTGGCATCTTCTAAGAGGGCTAGAACACGATCAAAATTGGCATCATTAATTATTCTTCCATAATCTTTTGATTGATCTATTCCTTTATTTTGGGGATTGTAAAACTTTTCACATGCCTTTCTAAATCCTTCAACGAATCCATCTAAGGCTTTTTCTTGAACAACTGCAAAATCAGGCGCGATACAGGTTTGTCCACTATTTAATGTTTTTCCCCAACATACTTTTTCAGCAGTGGAATTGAGGTTGGTCGACCCATCTATTATTACAGGAGACTTTCCACCTAATTCCAGGGTGACAGCTGTTAGGTTTTTTGCTGCGGCTTCCATAACGATTTTTCCCACTTTTGGGCTACCCGTAAAATGAATATGATTAAAAGGTAAATCTAATAAAGCTGTAGCTTCAGGAATCCCCCCTTCTACCACAGCAACCTCATTTTCATCAAATAATTCTTTTATCATAATGCTAATGGCATTGGCTGTGTGTGATGAAAATTCAGATGGTTTTATGATCGCGGTATTTCCTGCAGCTATAGCATATACTAATGGGTAAATCACTAACTGAAAGGGGTAATTCCAGGGACCTATAATGAGAATATTTCCTTTTGATTCATACTTAATAAAGGAAGACATACCAACCATGGTAACTGGAGATGGTACGTGCTCATCTTTCATCCAATGTTTCAGCTTTTTACAGACTTCTTTGATAGTTAGAATAACTGGAGTCATTTCTGTAGTAATTACTTCTTCATTTGATTTTCGAAGATCTTTATAAAGTGCTTCTGCAATTCTATCGTGATTCCTTTTGTTTAAAATGTAGTTGTAAATGCTTTTGATCTTAGCAATACGGTCTTGATAGCTTGAATTACGTAGGTCCAACACATTTTTTGGGTTGGACTGGACTTCATAAATCCTTTTTATTTCTGTATTGATGCTCATGATTCTATGATGATATTTTCAGATGCTCTATGCCAGTCAAGGTACTTATTCATGTATTTCTCATCAATTTTGTTTCGCTTTACTTTTAAAGTAGGGGTTAGCAACTTGTTTTGCTCGCTCCATGGTTCTTTTGTGATGACGATAGTGGATAGCTTCTCGTAATTAGCCAAGTTTTGATTTACCATATCTATATGCAACTTAAGGTCATTGGTAATTTGTTTATGGTCTTTTTTCAACCCATTTTCAGATAAGTTTACCAAGGCAATAGGTTGAGGTGTAGTTAACCCCACTACACAAGCTTGCTCTAATAAATCACTTTTAAGTAAATTTTCTTCTATTGGATTTGGAGTAATGTATTTTCCTTTTTCTGTTTTGAATGCATCTTTAACTCGTCCAACGATATGTAAACTTCCATTTTCATCTATTCTTCCTTTATCACCACTGTATATCCACCCATCTTTTAGGATTTCTGCTGTTTTTTCAGGGTCTTTGTAGTAGCCTTGCATATTTTGTTCAGAGAAATAAATGATTTCACCGGTAGACTCATCTATTTTAATTTTACTTCCAGCAATGGGTTTACCTACATTCACATCACTCAATTCGTCTTTTGGTGTTAACGTTACTGCCCCACAGGCCTCAGTTGCACCATATACTTCCCTTAAGTTTAAGCCTAACTTTCTATACCATTTTTTTAAATGGACAGGAGTAAGGGCTGCACCTGTTAATACAATTTTTGCTTCAGCTAATCCCAGAGCCACTTTAAGTTTAGCACGAAAGAATGAAGAAATCAATGGAATGGAAAGTAGTGTGTTTACCACTTCAGGTTTAATTTTACCAAATATGCCTGATTGGAATTTACTCCAGATTCGAGGTACCGCGAAAAACACGGTGGGTTGCGTATCTTTAAGGTTATCTACAAAAGTATCTATGGATTCCCCGAATGAAATGGATCCACCTTTGTAAAGTGCAGCGCCTTCAATCACAATACGTTCGGCTACGTGATTTAAGGGTAAAAATGAAAAGAATCGAAATTCTTTCAATTCGTTAACACCAAGTGTGTTGTACTTTTCTTCATCTCTAAAAACCACTGCTACGTTTCTGTAATTCAGCATGACACCCTTGGGGCTACCCGTGGTGCCAGAAGTAAAAAGTATGGTCCACAGTTCATCTAGCTCAGGTAGCGTGTAGTCCTTGGCCTCATTTTTATCTTTCATTAGTGCTTCCCATTCTTCACCCACATCTACTATGGCATTTCCTTCATAATGAGGGAATTTTATCACTTTTAATGCATCATGAAGTGCTTCTCCTTTGTCCCCCCACTCGTCCAGTTTCCCTGCAAATAATAATTTGATATCACTTTTTTCAATGACTTCCTTCAGTTGATCTTTAGGTAAACTGGCATAGTATGGCACTGAAATATACCCCCCTAACGAAATGGCTAAGTCAGCAATGATCCAGTGATAACAGTTTTTGGAAAGAATGCCAACATGGTCGCCTTTTTCAAGCCCCTTATCTTTCAATACCTGAAGCATTTTTCTGACTTCGATTGCGGTTTCTTTATAGGTGATTTCTTTCCATGTTTTTCCTTTGGGTTGTCTTAAAAAAACTTGATTAGGTGTTTTCTTTTCCCATTCTAAAAAATATGCTATCGGACTCTTCACTTTTCTTTAATTTAGTTTGTATTCGTTTCTTGCGATAAAATGACTAGCGACTTCCCTTCTTAATTCTTTTAAATTTCGATATGGAAGTTGAAATAACCTGTTAATCCCCTTGTAATTTCGAATCGCTTCCTCATCACTTGAAGATGCAAAAATGACTTCTTTGGCATGCTTTGACAACAATTCGCTCGTTTCATACATCAGCATCAAGGTTAAATTTGTGTATATGGGTGCCTGTTGTTTTTGCGCTCTTAATAATGCACTTTCCAATATGAAAAGGGGAATCATCATATCGGCTAAATGCATCAAGACCTCTTGTTCTGATTTTATTTCTTGCTGAAATTTTTGCACGGCTATTCCTGTTGTTAGTAGGGTCGCTTTTTTGGCTATTTCAGTGTAATTTTCAACTAAATCTAACGGCTGATTATCTTCTACAACTGTTTTAAGTTCTCCACTCATTAGCTCTTGAAATAAAGCCATAGTTCTTTCCATAAACGGCAGTTCTCCTTTCATGGCTTTTCTTAAAAGCATAGTAGGGGTAAGTATTCGATTGATCTCATTGGTTCCTTCGTAAATACGATTTCCCCTTACATTTCGATAATGGACTGAGATTTCACTTTCACCTGAAAAGCCCATTCCACCGTGAATTTGCAGTGCTTCATCTACGATATAAGACTCTACTTCTGACCCATACACCTTGATGATGGCACATTCCATGGCATATTCAGCGCAAGAATTAATCTTAGCTTCTAACTTATCTTTGCCTTGATCAACTAATTCTTCATACACTTCATCTATTTGTTGAGCAGACCTATTCCAGCTGCTTTCCAACCCATAAAGTCTAGCCGCCATCGTGGCAATTTTCTCTTTAATCGCCCCAAAATTGGCTATCTTTTCACCAAATTGTATTCTTTCATTGGCGTAGTTTACGCCCAGTTTAAAGGCTCTTTTTCCAATAGCGGTGTTCGCAACACCAATTTTAATTCTACCGGCATTTAATGCGTTCATGGCTATTTTAAACCCCTTATTTCGTTCTCCTAATAGGTTCTCCACAGGGACTTCTACATTTTCAAAAAAGACTTGTCTTGTGGAAGATCCGTGAATGCCTAGTTTTTTTTCTTCTGCGCCCAGTTTTACTCCCCAATCCTTGTGAACGATTAAGCAAGATAGATTCTCATCGTCTTCAATTTTACAGAACACGAAAAATACATCTGCAAAACCTGAATTGGTGATCCACATTTTTTGTCCATTAAGGACGAAGTGGGTTTGATCTTGATTAATTAAGGCTTTTGTTTTTCCCGAATTTGCATCTGAACCAGCTCCAGGTTCAGTGAGGCAATAGGAACATTTAATTTTTGCCGTTACAATGTCATTGAGGTACTTTTTTTTCTGCTCCTCTGTCCCGTAAAGTAGTATAGGGTACACTCCCAGACCGGTATGTACACCAATAGACTGACTGAAGGCAAAACTATCAGAGGCTATTTCTCCAAAGGCCAATTCTGTTTTCATGTCGCAGTTTAACCCTCCGTATTCTTCCGGAACACCAATTCCATGAAAACCTAGTTCACCCATTTTTTCTAATAAAATAGGGGCAATTTCAGTTCCCTCTTTGGTGTCAAACTTTTCTTTAATGGGTTCCACTTCTTTGTTTAGAAAATCTCTCATGGAGCTTCTAAACATTTTTTGCTCTTCCGTATAATCTTCTGGAGTAAAAATGGTGGTATAATCACTTTTGGTTAGTAAAAATTCGCCTCCTTTTATCGCTTTTTTTTCTTCTACTTCCATTTATTAACTTGGGTTTAAAAATGATTTCATGACTCGGGCTAGTCCCATTTTATCGTAATTCAAATGTTGTGCTCCATCCACATATAACGTTGTTCCTGTACAATATGAAGAAAGGTCACTGGCAAAAAAGCAAACGGCATTAGAAACATCTTTCGCAGTGGCAAATCGACCCATGGGTATGGCTTTTTTGGCGTCTTCAAACATGTCTTGAACGGGTTGTGGGTAAGTGTCAAGTCCTGAAGTTTCTACAATACCTGGAGCAACACAATTAATTCGAATGTGATGTTCACTCCACTCTTGTGCTATGGTTTTAGTTAAGTTTTCTACCCCAGCTCTAGCAGCACCAGTATGAACCATACCCGGGAATCCTCTATGTATATCTGCAATAATATTGATGATTATTCCTTGTTTTTGGGGTATGAAAAAAGCATTTCCCATTTCCCGAATCATGTAAAAAGTGCCGTTTAAATTATTGTTGATGACTGCATTCCAGCCTTTGTCATTGATGTATTCTGTTAAAGCAGGAAATTGCCCACCTGCATTATTTACTAAGATGTCTAAGCGCCCACATTTTTCTTTTATGAATTTGGCAAGTTCCTGTATATCTTCTGTTTTTCTGATATCACACGCTTTGTGCAGTACAGATCCAAAATGGGCTAGTTTTTCGGCCGCTTCCGCTAAAGGTTCTTCCTTTCTAGATGCGATAACTACGTTTGCTCCTAGCTGTAGGAAATCTTTGGCAATTTTAAAGCCTATACCACTTCTTCCCCCTGTAACCAGTATGTATTTATTTTTAAAAGTGTCTTTAGCAAACATTATACGGTTTCTTTAAGTGGGGTTTTTAATTGTGCTCTTGCCTCTTCAATAGTAGCCACTTCTCTTCCCATCATGGTGGCTAATTTTACGCCCCATTCCACACATTCACCGTTGGATTTAGCCATCTCATTATTGGGTAAATAGAAATTATCTTCTAATCCTACTCTGAAGTTTCCACCCATTGTACACGCTACCGCGGCCAATTGCCATTGTTTTCTGCTGATACCTATCACTTGCCACATGGATCCTTCAGGTACTTGCTTAATTTGATGAATTAAGTTCTCTGTTGTGGCTGGAATTCCTCCCAATACACCCATGACCAAGCTGTAACATGCGTTATCAGGAAGTAATCCCATTTGTCTAAGCGGTTCAGCATTTCGGATATGTCCGGTGTCAAAGCACTCCATTTCTGGGGTGACCTGATTTTCGTTCATGGTTTTTACCACTTCCATCATGGTGTCAAACGAATTTTCAAATACGGCATTCCAAAAGAATTGCTTTGCTTTCTTAGAAAAAATCGCATAGTTCATGCTTCCCATATTAAATGCGGCCATGTCTGGTTTTGTAGCATGTAAATGCTTAGTGCGTTCTGCTGCTGACATGCCAATGGCCCCTGTGGAAAAATTAATAATGACATCTGGACATCTCTTCCTTACTTCTTCATGAATTTCTTCAAAAACTTCGGTTCTCCAAGATGGCGTGCCGTCATCTTCTCGGGCATGAATATGTACAATGCTGGCGCCTGCATCCACGGCTCTTTTGGATTCCTCTCCCAATTCCTTGGGTGTAAATGGAATATAAGGGCAGTGAGATCGATTGGTGGCTGCTCCTGTTAATGCTGCGGATATGATTAATTTTTCGTGTCCCATAATTACTTATTTACTCGCCAGTCCAAACTGGATTTCGTTTTTCTTTAAATGCATTAATTCCTTCTTTCGCGTCTTTACTCATGATGGTTTTTTGAAGCATATCCATTAAGTATTGATGCTCACCATCCGATTTCGTTATTTTGTCATAGGCTTCTAACCCAAGTCGTATAGCATTTGGAGAATTTCCTTTAATTTTTTCTATAAGATTATCGGTAACAGAAGCCAAGTCTTTTCCTTCTACCACATCTGTTAACAATCCCCAATCCAGTGCTTTTTGAGCTGAGATAGTATCCCCACTAATGCACCAATTAATAGCATTGCTTTTACTGATTTTATTCACTAATGCGGCTAATACTTGAAAGGGGAACAACCCTCTTTTGACTTCGGGCAGTCCAAGTTTCACCTGCTGGTCAGCGATAACAAAATGACTTCCGGTAAGAAAAAATAATCCTCCTGCCATCACATTAGCATGAAGTTGACAAATGATGGGTTTGTGTACTTCCTGAAATATTTCTCCCATCAGTATTTGTTTATCTGGTGAAGGGACGGAAGATTCAAATTCTTCTGAAATTCCCATAAATGCTTTTAAATCAGCACCTGAACAAAAAACGTCTCCCTCCGCTTTTAAAAGAACTACTCTCGCCTCTTTATTGTGGTGAGCATGAGAAAGCGCAAATGCTATTTCATTGACCATTTGAGGGTGAAGTGCATTCTTTTTGGCTGGTCTATTGAGGGTAATGGTCATGACGTGATCAACTAGGTCACACTTGATAAAAGCCCAAGTTTGGTCTAACGATTGCGTACTATTTTCTTCAAAGTAATTCAATTGGGATTTATTTTAAGTATGGTGAATCCTGCTTCAATGTTTTCTCCATTTTGGGTAAAAACTTCTTCAACTACTCCATTTTCACTGGCATATATGGTATTTTCCATTTTCATGGAAGATAAAATGACCAATGGATCGCCTTCCTTTACTTTTTCTTTAGGCTTTACCAATATATCAATCACTTGCGATGGCATTGGTGCTGTACAACTGCCCTTTTCAACTTCTTTTTCTTTGGAAGGAAATCGGTCTGCTTTCTTTAAATTTAGCGTACCAAGCATAGATTGATGAAGGTGAATGTCACCTTCATTTTGAGCTATGTAAAAACGGTAAGAAACATTATTAATACGAGCTTTTAGTTGATTGTTCTCACAAGAAATAAATTTTACTTTAATGGTTTCTTCTCCAAAATAAAATTCAAAATCACCTTCTTTTTGTCTGTATTCTACGTGAACAATCTCATTATTTAACTTAAAGCTTTCTTGCTGTGGTCGGTAGTAATTATTTCTCCAACCACCAGGAATTTGTTTAAGATAAACTTGACCTCTATTTCTTTCTTCATGAAGCTTTAAAGTAGCTGCAATTAAAAAGGATTTTTGATGTGCAGTATTTTGATTTTTAAGTTGAAACTTATCGGCTAAAAAGTGTGTATTGTATTTTCCTTGTATCACTTCCTTGTTTCGAACCAATTGTTTCAGGAATTCTTGATTGGTTATTGTTCCAAGGCAAATCATATTATCTAGTACACTTCCCATCTTACGCAATGCCCCTTCTCTAGTATCATCATGTACAATGATTTTAGCAATCATGGGGTCATAGTAGATGGAAATTTCACTTCCAGATTTGATGGCCGATTCTACACGAAGACCATCTATTTGTTCAAAATTGAATAAATCAATTTTTCCAGTAGCAGGAAGAAAATCATTGTTTGGGTCTTCTGCATAAAGTCTAAATTCGATAGCGTATCCATTACCGTTGACTTCATTTTGCTTGAGATTTAGTTTTTTGCCTTCAGCACTTTCAATTTGCATTTTAACTAAATCCAGTCCCGTGATGGCTTCAGTAACAGGGTGTTCTACTTGCAGTCTGGTATTCACTTCTAAAAAGAAGAATTCTTTTGATTTATCGTCATATATGAATTCAACTGTACCCGCGTTATCGTAGTGTAAGGCTTTGGCCGCGTTAACGGCTGCTTCACCCATGGTTTTGCGTAGTTTTTCACTCATTACAGGTGATGGACTTTCCTCCAATACTTTTTGGTGCCTACGCTGGATGGTACACTCTCTTTCCAATAGGTGAATGGCATGTCCATGCTGATCCCCAAATATTTGAAATTCAATGTGTCTTCCAGATGATATGTATTTTTCTATGATTAATTCATCATTGCCAAACGCGCTTAGCGATTCTCTCTTTGCCGCTTCTATGCTGGTGGCTAAATCTTTTTCTTTTTCTACCACTCGCATTCCTTTACCACCGCCACCCGCTGTAGCTTTTAATAAAAGAGGAAACCCAATTTTCTTAGCTTCTGAAATTAAGTGCTTTGTATCTTGATTTTGCCCTTCGTAACCAGGTATGGTTGGCACGTTGTTTTTACGCATCAATATCTTAGCTTCCGACTTAGATCCCATGGCCTTAATGGCTTCCACATTGGGGCCAATAAAAATGAGATTATGTTGAGCACATAGCGCTGCAAAATCAGCACTTTCCGATAAAAATCCATAACCAGGATGAATCGCATCAGCACCAAATTCTTTGGCCGTTTTGATGATTAGTTCTTGGTCAAGGTATGACGTTTGAGGTGCATTATCACCTATTTTAACGGCTATATCTGCTTCGTGTACAAAAGGAAGGTTTTCATCAATAGGAGAGTGGATCGCAATGGAACGAATTCCCATTTTTTTACACGTACGTATCACTCTTGAAGCAATTTCGCCCCTGTTGGCTATCAATATGGTATTAATGGTACTCATTACATTCTCCAGACTCCATATTCCTTGGCGCCTTTAATTTTTTGGTTGTAAAGTATGGCTAATGCAAAGCCTAAATAGTTCCTTGTTTCTCTTGGGTCAATTACTCCGTCATCCCATAACTCGGAAGTGGAATGCCAGGCAGATGCTTTAGATTCAGCTTCATTGATCAGCATTTGCTGAATGACTTTAGCGTTATCTTCATCAAAGGGAATTCCCGCTGCTTTTGCGGAGGCACGCTGTATGATATTCATCACTCCAGCCAGTTGTTCGGATCCCATTACACCAATTTTTGCGTTGGGATAAGTGAATAAAAAGTTGGGATCATAGGATCGCCCATTCATTCCGTAATTTCCAGCTCCAAAGGAGGATCCAATCATTAACGTAATGGAAGGTACTTTACTGTTAGAAACCGCATTGATAAGTTTTGCTCCATTTTTAATAATTCCGCCCTCTTCATAGGCTTTCCCCACCATGTATCCAGTGGTGTTTTGAATGAAAAGCAAAGGGATATCGTTTTTATTGGAAAGTTGAATAAACTGGGCACCTTTGTTGGCTGATTCTGAAAATATGACCCCGTTATTAGCTACAATTCCAATAGGATAGCCGTGGATTTTTCCCCAGCCACAAACCAAAGTATTGCCATATTCTGGTTTAAATTCACTAAATCTAGATCCATCACACGCTCTTAAAATTACTTCTCTTACATCCACAGGAGTTTTAGGATCGGCCGGTACCACACCTAACAGTTCATCGGGATGATGTTTGGGGGCTTCTACTTCATCACTAGGAATAAGTTGAGGGGTTGTAGTTTTGACGATTTCCATCAGCTCTCTAGCTATACGAATGCCATCCAACTCATCTTCTGCTAAGTAGTCTGAAACTCCCGAAATTTTACTGTGCATTTCCGCTCCACCTAGTTCTTCTTCATTGGCAATTTCGTTGGTAGCCATTTTCACTAACGGGGGGCCGGCTAAAAATACTTTCGCAGCTTTCTTTTGAAAAATAGCAAAGTCTGACATGCCAGGAACGTATGCTCCTCCTGCTGTAGCATTGCCAAACACTACAGAAATGGTAGTTAATCCCATGGCGGATCGTCTAGTAATTTCCCTAAATGCTTCCCCTCCATAGTTGAATATTTTAGCTTGATCGGGTAGGTTGGCTCCACCGCTTTCCACTAAGTTGATGGTGGGTAATTTGTTTTCTCGCGTGATATCGCCTATTCGAAGTCCTTTAAAAACTGTTGCGTAATCCACTGAACCTCCTTTTCGGGTGCCTACGTTCGAGTTGATCATGCACAATTTCCCACTCACAATCCCAATGCCGCTTACATTGGTTCCTCCAGCACCAAATCCACCTTTTCTTTCCATGCCCGCAAGAGGTAGTAATTCTAAAAATGGGCTGTCTTGATCCAGTACCATTTCGATTCGTTCACGTGCCAACATCTTGTTTCTACTTCTGGCTTTATCAATGTGCTTTTCTTTCCCTTCAAAACGGCTTTCTTCTAAATGTCCTTCCAGCTTTTCAAGCAGTTTTTCCATGGCCGCTTTATTCTCTTTAAACTGAGCGCTATTGGTATTGATATGTGATTTGATGGAAATCATTAAAAAGCGATATAGCTGCTTAGGTTGACGTCAAATTTCTCACTGACCTCATCAAAATAATCTTCTCCAAAAAACTTGATGAATGAGGCTTTCCCTTTTTCGGTAAAGTGCGGTAACATGAAACTCCAAATGATTTTTTCACCATCTACTTCATTATACATGTCACAAATTTCTTTTTGTGCATGCCAATAGAAGGCTAACATCCAAGTTATAAATGCAATGTTGTTGTACGTGCCTGGGGCAGGTTCTTCTACTACATTTCCCGCGTTAACCGAAAAAGCGATACCCGCCTTGATATCCGCAATGGTTTTATTGGTCATTTCTTTAAACTTTTTTCTAATAAAAGGCTGAGAAATCACATTGGGATCCGTAAAAATGAAGGCGTATTCTTTTTGGAACTTGTAGTAGAGTTGCACCTCATTATGTAAGTTTTCAAATGAAGGTAGTTGAATCGTCTTAGAGCGTTCCTCCTCTATTTTACTCCACATTTCATCTGAAATAGCTCTTAGCAAACTTCCTTTATCACTGAAATGATAGGTGAGGTTTCCTCTACTGATACCGAGTTTATTGGAAAGTTCAAAAAGATTAATGGCGTTGTACCCGTGTTCATTAAACATTCGGGTAGCGGTCTTGATTATTTTTTGTCTGGTCTTCAAGATTTGAGCAGTTTTTCAGCTCAAATTTAGTTAAATATCTAAAAGTTTAGTTAAAAGTGACTAATTTTTTTGACACTTACAGTCAATATTAGTTTTTATATGGGTAGCCAGTCCATGGTTTGTATATTTCTCCTCTTATTCTTCCTTCTTTAGTATACCCAAAAGTGCCATCATATACCCAAAACATTTGCGTCATGATTGTTCCTACCAAATTTCGGCTGGTGTCGATCCAAAAGTGGGTGCCTTCGTAGCCTCCACCAATCCATAGATTTTGGTCACCTTGCCCTTTTAATCGCATAGAATCGCTACTCACCCATAAATTATATCCATTGTGGCCATAGGGATTATCTAGTTGCGTGTGTGGAGATGTTAAATCAGCAATGGTTTCGGGGTTTAACATTCGGTACCCATTCAGCTCACCGTTGTTGAGCAACATACGTAAAAAGTCACAGTACCCGTTGGTTGTGCAAATCATGCCTTCTCCCCCTAAGTACAGTTCATGAGATGGTTCATAATCAGGTACATCTTGACCAAATATGTCCAATTCACCCAGTTTCGCCTTTCGGATTAATGAATCTTTTCCGGAGAATCGCGGCAACATGGTTTCTCCTGCTGGTAGATCGTACCGCATTCCATTAATTTGCATGGGGTCGGTGACTCTTTCTTTTAATAGTTGAGCAAATGATTTCCCAGCTGCACGCTCAGCTACCAGCCCCAATACGGTTGTATTGGTTCCATAGAAATAATCCGTTCCTGAATGTTGGATCAGAGGTAGTTTACTTAATCTATTGATTAGATCTTGGCTATTTTCAGCTGCACATAGATTTTCTTGGGCTAACATGGAATCCAAACAGGGAATGTTGGTGGTGGAATAGTAAAATCCGGCTTTGTGGTCTAATAAATGACGAATGGTCATGACCGAATCATTGGGGACATAGATGAGTGGGCAGGGAGCTAAACGAGATGAATCTTCCGCATACCAATTGGTGCCGATAAGTGAATTACTATCTGCGGTTAAAGCCACTTGAAGTTGGCTAAACTCAGGAATGTATTGGGTTACCGGGTCATCTAAATTTAACAGTCCATCTTCCATTAAATCCAAGGCAATGCATATGGTGACAATTTTACTCATGGACCATACTCTAATCCAAGTGTCTCCATCTATTTCTTGGTCGGCCAGCAGACGGTTGTTTTTTGCTGTATGTTCATACAATACTTCGCCATCTTGATTTTCTAGGCGGGTATACAGGAAAGGGTAGTACTCTCCATCTACAAAAAGATTTACCGTAGAATCAATGGCTTTTTTATTGGTGATTTCAATTCCTTTTTGTTCTACAGGAGGTTGGCAAGAAGCGAAAATTAGTAGAAAGAAAATAGGTACGAACTTATTCATTTTTCAAGTTTTTGTAGGTCATTATTTCAAAGGCCGCAGAACCAATGCTTTTGCCACCATTACAGGTAGCATATAACCCTAAATGAGCACCTGTATATCCCCTAGAGATGAGTATATCATTGGCAGATGTGTCAAAAGGAATCCAGAGGTCATTGGATTTAAAACGATAGTAGTATGCATAGTGGCCGCTTTTTGCTATCACTTTCAATTCCATTTGCTTCGTTTTTTTCTCTAGCACCAAATCTTTTTGAATGTAGGCAGGTTCATCGTGTTTTTTGATCACTAATTGCAACACGTTTTCGTTGTCTTCCCGCTTGACGTCAAATAGAATGTAGTTGTTGTCTTTTTGGATTAGGGCCAGTCCTGATTCTTCACCGTTTAATTTGGGAGAAAATTGCATGGCGGTAACCAATTCAAATTCACTTTCTTGCTGTTTTATTCCTATAAAATTGTAGGCTTTCCGCTCGCCAATGGATTCGGGGAGGTATTTCATTTTGAGGAATCCCGGTTGTAATTGAAGGTCAAGGGCATCGTCTGGATCTACTCTTCTGGATGTCCAATGTGGGTTGAGATTTTCTTGATTAAAATCGTCTTCAAAATACGTGTGGTTGTACTTCGTATTCCGAGGTAATGGGTAGGGTTGAGTTTGTTCTAGTTTTCCGGTATTTGGGGCACAAACGGGCCAGGTGTATTTTATCTTTTTCCATTCGTAGGGTTCTTGTTCCCAAGTTACGGGAAGGAGCATGGTTTCTCTACCCATGTTTGACCCTCTGTTCACTTCATTTCGAATGCCCAAGCAGACCATTTTCCATTCGCCATTAGGTAGTTCAACTAAATCGGCATGACCGGTGCTATTTACCCAATAATCATAGCTCATGTGCCTGGTGGTGAGAATGGGATTTCTGTCATTGGGTTCATAAGGTCCGGTGATGTGTTTACTGGCCGCCACCATTACCGCATGATTATAGTGGGTTCCCCCTTCGGCTATTAGTAAATAATACCAACCGTCTTTTTTGTAGATGTGGGGCCCCTCAGCCCATGTACCTTGGCAAGCTCCTCTCCACAAATAATGCCTTTCACCAGTTAATTGAAACGATTCAGGGTGTAACTCTTGCATCCAAATTTCTCCTTCGCCCTGAAAGTTGGGTTTATCTGGCGCATGGGTGCCGGTGTACCAAATTTTACCATCGTCATCAAAGAAAATGTCCGGATCAATTCCTGGGGCTCCTTTGATGATAATAGGGTTTGACCAAGGTCCTTCTGGGTGCTTAGTGGTAATAATGAAATTGATGAATTGGGTAGGTTTCTCTTTAATTGGTGGTTGATATACATTGGTGGTAATGATGTAAAAAGTGCTGTCGTGATAACGAATAGTAGGGGCATGAATACCGCCATTGGACTGTACGTCTACTAAATTCATGGGGCCGGTGCATTGAGCCTTTCGGTGCAGTCCGTGTCCGATTAGTTTCCAGTTGACCAAATCGGTACTATGGTGAATCGGGAGGCCTGGGAAATATTCAAAAGAGGAGTTGACTAAGTAGTAATCATTTCCTACTCTGCAAATAGAAGGGTCAGGATAGCCACCTCTTAATATGGGGTTATTAAAGTGTTCCTGTTGGCCCAACATAGAGAAGACACTAAACCACAATACTATCCCAAAAAGCAGTTTTTTCATTTATTGCTTAAATTTAACAAAATTGTTTGCTCGCCCTTATGAAGCTATACGTTCCACTTTTAATTTTAACATTACTTACCATGATGACAAACGGATGTAAAAAAGAACCCTTGCCAACTGAACCTACAGGCTATCAGCAGTACGGAGAACCTTTTTCCAATGTGCCTGCTACGGAAGATATGGTCATGTATGAAGTGAATTTGAGAGCCTTTAGCCAAGAAGGTAATTTAGCTGGCGTACAGCAAAAGTTAGATCATTTAGCGTCTTTGGGAGTGAATGTCATATGGCTTATGCCTATTCAAACCAATGGAGGACCTTTAAATTCTCCTTATTGTATTTCCAATTTTTATGATGTGGACGAAGAATACGGAACGCTAAGCGAACTTCGCCATTTTGTGGATGAAGCTCATAGCAGAAATATGGCTGTGATCCTAGATTGGGTGGCCAACCATACCTCTTGGGATCATCCTTGGATAGATAGTACGGGATGGCATACCACAGATGCACAAGGAAATATTATTCATCCCAGCGGGACCAATTGGACGGATGTGGCGGATTTGAATTTTGATCACCTTGATTTGCAACATCAAATGATAGATGCCATGCGCTATTGGGTGTTGGAAGCGAATGTAGATGGTTACCGATGTGATGCGGCTGATTATGTCCCCTTTGATTTTTGGCAAAAAGCGATAGATAGTCTCAGAAGCATTCCAAATAGAGAAATTATTATGTTGGCAGAAGGGGCCAGAACCGATCATTTTGATGCCGGATTTGATATGAATTTTGACTGGAATTTTTACACCAAAGGGAAAGATATATTTGTTCAAGGCACGCCTGCTACACAATGGGCTACCTTACATCAATATACCTATGGATCCATGGCAGAGGGCAAGCATAAATTACGTTTTACCAGTAACCATGATGAATGCGCTTGGCAGGATACTCCCATTGAGCTATATGGAAGTTTAGATGCGTCCATAGCTGCTTTTGCTGCAACGCTTTTTTACCCTGGTGTTCCATTGCTGTATACAGGGCAAGAAATAGGCTATCCAACTCAGCTGCCTTTTTTTAGCAACCTGCCCATCAACTGGAATTACGGCCAGAGTACCTTAACTCGATACCAAGCGTTGTTGCAAGTGTACCAAGCTCATGACGTATGCCGTAACGGAGAGTTTGTAGATCACTCGAGTACTGATGCGGTGTGTTTTAAGCGGCACAATAATCAAAAAAGCTTGTGGTGTATAGTAAACACAAAAAACAGTTTATACCACATAGATGTGCCTAACGAGCTTCAAGGGGTGCAAACCGTAGAATTGCTGTCTGGTCAAGTTGTAGTTTTTTCTAATCAGATACAACTATCTAACTATCAAGTTCAATTATATGTATTAGAATAAAAAAGCCCAATTCAAGGATTGAGCTTTAGATTTAGTTGCGGAGGCAGGACTCGAACCTGCGACCTTTGGGTTATGAGCCCAACGAGCTACCAACTGCTCCACTCCGCACTACAAAGTTAATTTTTGTTTCTATTTTTGCAAACTAATTTTGATTAAATGTCTCATAAAGCAGGTTTCATTAATATAATTGGTAGCCCTAATGTGGGTAAGTCTACCCTTATGAATCAAATTCTTGGGGAAAAGTTGTCCATTATAACATCCAAGAAGCAAACAACGCGTCATCGAATTATGGGTATCATTAGTGAAGAAAATCACCAGATGGTATTTTCTGATACGCCTGGCATTATAGATCCAGCTTATAAATTGCATGAGAGCATGATGCAATATGTAGACGAAGCCATTAAAGATGCGGACATCATATTATTGGTAACCGATATTTATGAAAAAATAGAATCGCTTAAAGACAGAATCGATAGGATAAATCAATTATCCGCACCCGTAATTTTACTGATCAATAAAATTGATCAGTCAGATCAACAATCGTTAGAAAAATTAGTGGAGTCATGGAAAGAAAACCTGCCTCAAGCTCAAATTTTACCTATTTCTGCATTGCATGGGCTTAGCATTGATTTTATTTTACCTAAAATACTGGAGTGGTTACCCAATCATCCGCCATACTTCGAAAAGGATCAATTAACCAATAGGAATATGCGGTTTTTTATAGCCGAAATAATCAGAGAAAAAATTCTATTGCTGTATCAAAAAGAGGTGCCTTATTCCTGTGAAGTAGTGGTTGAAGAATACAAAGAAGAAACGGATATCATAAGAATTCGTTCCAATATTATGGTGTCAAGAAAAAGTCAAAAATCTATTCTTATAGGTCATCAAGGAAAGAAAATAAAGCAACTTGGAATTGATTCCAGAAAAGATATGGAGGAATTTGTAGGTAAAAGGGTACATTTGGAACTGTTTGTGAAGGTAGATGAAGGTTGGAGAGATAAATCGGGTAAACTTAAAAAGTACGGATATTGAGTAATATTGTAGCTATAGTTGGTAGACCTAACGTAGGTAAATCCACATTATTTAATCGCTTAATTGGAGGCAGAAAAGCGATTGTGAAAGAGGTGAGTGGGGTTACTCGTGATCGACATTATGGTAAGTCTGAATGGAATGGTAAAAAATATTCGGTTATAGATACTGGTGGGTATGTTTCTGGTTCAGAGGATATATTTGAAGGTGAAATTAGAAGACAGGTTGAAATTGCCATTGATGAAGCTAATGTGATTGTTTTTGTTGTGGATGTGGAAACGGGCATAACAGATTTAGATCACGCTGTGGCTAACATTTTAAGGCGAGCTAAAAAATCCGTCATAGTTGTAGCAAACAAAGTAGATAATCACGATAGAATAAATGACACCTTTGAATTCTATCAATTTGGAATAGAACATGTCTTTGGCATTAGTGCTATTAATGGTGCAGGAACAGGTGAGTTCTTAGATTATTTAGCCACTCAATTAGATGATGAAGGAGATGAAGTTCAGTCTGAGATTCCCAGAATTGCTATTGTGGGTAAACCCAATGTGGGAAAATCGTCTTTAACCAATGCGTTATTAGGAGAAGATAGAAATATTGTAACTGATATTTCAGGCACTACTCGTGATGCAGTAGATACCCATTACAATGCATTTGGATTTGAAATGATTTTAGTGGATACTGCAGGAATCCGAAAAAAGAGTAAAGTGCATGAAGATATTGAGTTTTACTCTGTAATGAGAGCCATAAGAGCCATTGAAGATTGTGATGTTTGTCTTTTTATGATTGATGCAAACGAAGGTCTGCAGAAACAGGATCTTAGCATTTTTTCCGTAATTGAAAAAAATAAAAAAGGGGTTGTTTTATTAGTGAATAAATGGGATACCATTGAAAAAGACACCCATTCTACTAAATCTTTTGAAGAAGATATAATAAGTAAAATAGCTCCATTTACTGATTTACCCATTTTATTTGTTTCGGCTCTAAGTAAACAACGAATTCACAAGGCGCTAGAAACGGCACTGGAGGTATATCATAACAAAATACAGAAGATTACCACATCAAAACTTAACGATATCATATTAGAAGCTATTCAGAAAAATCCTCCCCCATCTAATAAAGGGAAGTACATTAAAATTAAATATGTAACACAGTTGCCAACTCACTCACCCACTTTTGCTTTTTTCTGTAATCTACCACAGTATATTAAAGATCCTTACAAAAGATATCTTGAGAATCAACTAAGAAAAAACTTTAACTTGAAAGGAGTTCCGGTAAGAATGGTATTTAGAAAAAAATAATTAAAGCTTAAAAGCATCTTTAATTTTCTCTACATAATCTAATTTTTCCCAAGGGAAAAGCTCTACCTCAATGGTTTTTTTAGCACCATCTGGCGAGACAAACGTCTTTGTTTTCGTTTCCGGTTTTCTTCCCATGTGTCCGTAAGCAGCTGTTTCTGAATAGATAGGAGTTCTCAGTTTGAATCGCTGTTCTATAGCATAGGGTTTCATATCAAAAATATCATGTAATTTCTCAGCAATTTCTCCATCCGTAAAATCTACCTTAGATGTTCCGTATGTGTTGACATATAAACCAACTGGTTTGGCTACACCGATAGCATAAGCTACCTGTACTAAAGCCTCATCTGCTACTCCTGAAGCTACTAAATTTTTAGCTACATGTCTAGTAGCATAAGCTGCTGATCGGTCTACTTTACTTGGGTCTTTTCCAGAAAAAGCACCACCACCATGTGCACCTTTACCTCCATAGGTGTCTACAATAATTTTTCTTCCCGTAAGTCCTGTGTCTCCATGTGGTCCTCCGATGACAAAAATTCCAGTAGGATTAACGTGATATTTAATATCATCATTAAACAATTGTTGTGTAGATTCTGGAAGAAGTGATTTTACTCTAGGTATTAAAATTTGAATGACGTCACTTTTAATTTGTTCAAGCATTTCCTTTTCGGTTGCAAAGTCATCATGTTGAGTAGAAACTACTATGGCATCAATTTTAATCGGATTGTTATCATTGTCATATTCAATTGTTACTTGAGATTTAGAGTCGGGTCTTAAGTAAGTCATTTGCTTTCCTTCTCTTCTAATCTCAGCTAATTCTTTGAGTAAGAGATGGGAAATTTCTAATGGTAATGGCATGTAATTATCTGTCTCTCTACTCGCATATCCAAACATCATTCCTTGGTCTCCTGCACCCTGATCTTCAAGGTTCGCTCTTTCAACACCTTGATTAATATCCGGAGATTGTTCATGAATGGCGGAAAGTACTCCACATGAATTTCCATCAAACATGTATTCTCCTTTAGTATAACCTATTTTATTGATGGTGTCTCTAGCAATTTTCTGAACATCTAAATAGGCAGTTGATTTCACTTCACCGGCTAAAATAACTTGTCCAGTAGTAACAAGGGTTTCACAAGCCACTTTAGAAGAAGGATCAAAAGCTAAAAAATGGTCAATAAGTGCATCAGAAATTTGGTCGGCTACTTTATCTGGATGGCCCTCTGAAACCGATTCGGAAGTAAATAGATATGACATATCTTGTGTGTTAAATTTTAGTTGTAGATGGAGAAATCATCATTTTAGCTTTTTTGATGTGGTTGCAAGCAGTCAAATCACTCCACCATAATAGTGGCGCAAATGTAAAAAAAAGTCAAAAAGAAAAAATTTATTTAGTTAATTTTTTAAATAGATCCTCCAGTTTAGCCGATTCTTTTTTCAGTTCCAATATCAGAAGGCTATGTTCCTTTGCAAAGGAAGCAATTTCTCTTCTTAGATCTTTCTTTTCTTTTGAAGCAAAAATCCAGGTAGATTCTTTCTTTTTTATTTTGACTTTTTTGCCAAGAAATGATGTTAATTCTTTTTCATTTGGTTCTTGATCAAACTCAACGACAATAACTTGTTCATTTGAATTTTTATTGTTGTCTTTAATTCCTTGGTCAGCTACAATTTTACCTTTTTTAATGACGATGATTCTGTCACAAATGGATTCCACTTCTTGCATAATGTGGGTTGATAAAAGAACGGTTTTATCTTTGCCAAGAGTTTTAATTAAGGATCTGATTTCATCTAATTGTAATGGGTCTAAACCACTAGTGGGCTCGTCAAGAATAAGTACATCGGGATCATGAATAATGGCTTGTGCAATACCTACACGTTGTTGATATCCCTTGGAAAGTTGACTAATTTTTTTGTTTTGTTCTGGTGCTAGACCAACTTTTTGGATGACTTCTTTCACGGCATCTTTTGGGGCATTTAATTGGTGAATTTTAGCTACAAATAATAAAAACTCTTTGACATACATTTCCTCATAAAGAGGGTTGTTTTCTGCTAAATATCCAAGGTGTTTTTTAATCGTCAAAGGGTCTTTATTTACAGAAATCCCATTAACAAGTACTTCGCCAGCATGGGCGGAATTAAAACAAGAAATAATTTTCATGGTAGTGGATTTCCCAGCGCCATTTGGTCCTAAAAACCCAACGATTTCACCTGCATTCACTTGAAAAGAAACATTATCTACGGCTAATTGATTACCGTATTTTTTTGTGATGTTTTTAACCTCTATGCTCATAAATGAACTGCTAAAATAATAGAATGTTCATCAATAGAAAAATGAATTTAATGTGAATGTGAATGTAATCTGTATTAATTTTATGCCATGCTAAATGGTGTAGTTTATAGGTCAACAGGTAGTTGGTATGATGTGAAGCTTCAAAATGGCGACTTTGTTAAAAGTAGAATTAAAGGAAAGTTTAGAAATAAGGGTTTAAGAACTACCAATCCCTTGGCGGTGGGTGACTACGTTCAACTCATTTCTGGAGATAATGGAGAATACATCGTTAATGAAATTAATGATCGCAAAAACTATATCATTCGAAAATCGGTAAACTTATCTAAGGAAGCTCATATCATTGCCTCTAATATTGATTTAGCTGTTTTATTAGTAACCATTTCTAACCCTGTAACAGCAACAGGATTTATCGACCGATTCACCGTTACGGCAGAAGCCTATAATATACCTTTGTACATCATATTCAATAAAATTGACCTTTATAATGACAAGGATAAGAATATTTTAAACGAGCTAGAAAAAACCTATTCAAAGGCTAGTTACACTACTTTGAAAATTTCAGCAAAAACAGGTAAAGGGGTAAATGAATTATTAAACCATATTGCAGATAAAACTACTTTAATTGCAGGAAATAGCGGAGCTGGTAAATCAACATTGATTAATCAAATTATCCCCAACCTAGCTTTAAAAACAGGTGATATTTCAACTACCCATATGACCGGTAAACATACTACTACTTTTGCAGAAATGTTTGATGTAGATGAAAGTACTAGGATAATAGATACACCAGGAATTAAAGGGTTTGGATTGGTTGATTTTGAAAAAGAAGAATTGGGGATGTATTTTCCAGAAATGATGGCATTATTGGATCAATGCAAGTTTCATAATTGTAAGCATATAAACGAACCAGGTTGTGAAGTTTTAAATCAGTTAAAAAAAGGGAATCTGTCTAATTCTAGATATCATAGTTATTTAAGTATGTACCATGATGATCCTGAAAATCATTACCGACAAAATATTTATTCATGAGAGCAATCATTCAACGAGTAAGCCATGCTAGTGTAAAGGTTGAAAATGAGTTCGTTGGTAAAATTAAAGAAGGATTTCTAGTCCTATTAGGCTTTGAGTTATCAGATGATGCAGCCGATATACAATGGGTAATAAATAAAATTATCAATATGCGTTTGTTTGATGATCAAAATCAAAAAATGAATTTGTCCCTAAAGGATGTGGATGGAGAATTATTACTAGTCAGTCAGTTCACATTACATGCTTCAACTAAGAAGGGGAACAGGCCCTCTTTTTTGAAATCTACACCTGCTGAAAAAGCGATTTTACTTTATAATCAAACTATTGATTATGCTATTAAGTTATTACCAAATAATAAGGTCCAAAAAGGAGTTTTTGGAGCCATGATGGATATAAATTTATGCAATTCAGGTCCAGTCACCATAATATTGGATTCTAAAAATAAAGAATAATGAATAATGAAATTACCATTGGAAAAGCTCAAGTATTAGTTGATGATTGGATAAAAAAATATGGAGTTCGATACTTTAACGAAATGACTAACATGGCTATTTTGACAGAAGAAGTGGGAGAAGTGGCCAGGATAATAGCTCGAAGATATGGAGAACAGAGCGAAAAGAAAAGTGATGTCAAAGCCGATTTAGGTGATGAACTAGCCGATGTGTTTTTTGTTTTAATTTGTCTAGCTAACCAAACTGGTATTAATCTGGAGGAAGCTTTTCAAAAAAACTTAGATAAAAAAACCAATCGTGATGCACATCGTCACGTTGAAAACAAGAAATTATAAATGAACTATACTTAGGTTTTTTAATAGATATTTGAGCATGTCAAAAGATCAAAAAGAATCAATAGAATCTCCAAAAATTGGAGGTAAAAAGTCATTAAGGATAATTGTACTCCTTATTTTGATAGCTTTCTCTGTCCTTGCTGCAGCCTATTTTTTTATAAATGAAAATGAAAAGCTTGTTGATCAAGATCCTATTAAAGTAATAAATGAAGAAAAAGTATCCATAACTGATAGCATTGAACTGGTTGAAGAAGATTCAAATAGGATAGAAGTTGAAATGGAACAAAAAGTTGAAGTGATACAACATAATTCTAGTGCTTCACCCAAGAAAAAAAGAATAGATTATAATAACTCTGCGAAATATTGGAAAATCTCACTGGTAAATAATCAAGACACATCTTATTACGTGATTAAAAATAGAGTAAGCGGATTGACATTGTCTAACCGGTATTATTCTAAATCAGAGGCTGAAAAAGAACTACAAAATTTCAAAAATATCATACAGTAATTCATTTACTGATTTAACATAAGTTAATGTTTTACATTACCTAATTTGCTAACTTGCAAAAGGTCATGTTTAAAAAGCTACTACAAATCTTCTTTTTATGCCAATTACTTTTCATGAAGGCTGGCGCACAGTGTCATTATAAATTATACATGTATGATAGTTATGGTGATGGATGGAATGGAGCATATATTGAGGTAACCATGAATGGTAGTTTTGTGGGAAATTATGAGTGTCAAGGAAGTTTTACCCTGGATTCCGTATTTTCTACTACAGGATCAACAATGGACTTTATTTTTCATTCAGGATCTTGGGATAGTGAAATTACCTTCACTATTTTGGACCCACTTCATGATACTTTATTTAGTGGAGCTGCACCAAGCGATTTAGATAATTTATTGCATACTTCAACATCTAATTGTGCTCCTCCTTCTGGAAATTGTAATGGGGTAGGTAATGTTGTTACAGCAAACGTCACAACAAATTCAGCAGATATTTCTTGGACACCTGGATTAAATGATTCTTTGTGGAATGTTGAATATGGTATATCAGGTTTCCCTTTGGGTGGAGGTGCTCAATTAACAAATTTACCTAACACATTTCTTACCATTAATGGATTACAAGCAAGTACTTCTTATGATGTTTATGTTCAATCAATTTGTGATTCTGGCTATGTAAGTTTCTGGAACGGTCCTTATAGTTTTACTACTGGATTTACCAACGGAACTTGTGGCGCTTTTATGATTGAACTGTATGATTCATGGGGTGATGGATGGAATGGTGGTTATTTAGACGTAATAATTAATGGAAATAATGTACAGACTTTAACTATGCAACAAGGAGGTGGCCCTGATCAATTCTTCATTTCAGTAGACTCTTCAGATGTTGTTGATTTATTGTATACTCCTGGAGGATGGCCAGAAGAAAATAGCTATGTAGTTTATGATCATTTAAATGTTGTAATCACTACTCAAACGGGAAGTGGAACAAGTGGTCCTCCAAATACCAATGGACTTACGGCTTGCTCATTTTGCATTAGTCCTGTTAATTTATCTGCAAGTAATATTTCAACTACCGATGCATTAATTGGATGGAATAGTGCTTCAGGTAACTTAAATGGAATTTGGAATGTAGAGTGGGGAACAAGTGGTTTTGTATTAGGTAGTGGTATTACGATTTCCAATGTTACTACAACAAGTTATCTTCTGACAGGGTTATCCTCTTTTACTTCATATGATTTTTATATAAAAGAAGATTGTGGTCAAAACGGATCTAGTTATTGGGTAGGTCCATATACATTTACTACTCTACCGTTACCGGGGACTTGCGGAATGTATACGGTTTCTCTTTCAGATTCTTGGGGTGATGGATGGAACGGAGGCTTCTTGGACATTAACATTAACAATGTTGATATTCAATCAGTTACTCTTATCAGTGGGTACGGCCCAGAATTCTTTGATTTCCCTGTTGATTCAGGTGATATAGTTAATTTATTCTATACAGCTGGTGATTGGCCAGAAGAAAACAGCTACAAACTATTTGATGAAAATAATAACATAATTACATCACATTCAGGAGCAAATGGAGCTGGACCCATAAGTACTACTGGCATGATTGGTTGTAACAGTTTGTTGAGTCAAGGAAATTGTGGTCTTCTAAAAGTGGAGTTATATGACAACTATTGTGATGGTTGGACCATTTATGGAGCTTCGATGGATGTCATAATAAATGGTGTAAGCACTCAAACTATATCACTACCAAATGGATGTGGTCCAGAAACATTTTTATTTCCTGTTGATTCGGGAAGTATTGTTGATCTGGAGTATTCCACATTTTATCAAAATGAGCACTTATACAAAGTCTATGATCAGTTTGGGACGTTATTACATGAAAAAACATCATTAGCTAATAATGGTAATGGACCTTCTAGCACATATGGGATACAACTATGTGATCCACCAAGTAATATTCTAGAAAAAGACAATGATGTTTATATTTATCCAATCCCAGCCAAGTCAGTATTAAACATTGAATCGTCAACTCTTATTTCAAGTGCTATTCTAAGAAATTTATTTGGTCAAATAGTGTTGGAAGTTAATGAAAATGATGTTCAAGTAATAGATTTGAGCATTATTCCTGATGGAAATTATATCCTTACTCTTTTTAGTAGTAACAAGTTTAGCACACAAAAAGTAACAGTGTTGAAATAAGCAATTTGATGATTTTTAATCAAACTATTTCAGGTTTTAAATAGAAAACAACTTATATACTGTTAATTCCCAGAATAAGCACTATGTCTTTTTTGAAACTCAGGTATTTCCTTTCTTAGTTTTTTACAATGATTTTTAGATTTTAGTGTTCCGAATGTCATCGTTTGATTAATATAAAAGTTGGTTTTTTCAAAATTTTCAGACCAGAAATATGCATCAGCTAAATTTGCATTAATTAAACCAGTAATTTTTTTGTTTATTCTAGCTTTATTTTCGTTTAAATCACTTTCTTGAAGCTCTTCTTCCCATAAAGCAATTGCTTTTTCTAAATTAGCTTTAGCAGTTGACTTGTCTCTTTCCATAGCCAAAGACGAATAAGCAGTTTGAGCAAATGTTAGAGCATCAATTAATTTATTATATGTGTAATCTTGGTATTTTTTAACCACATAGATTTCTGTCTCTTCGCTTTTTTCTGGATATCCAATTTCTTCATTTAACATAGATTCAATAGAATTTAGAGCTTGTTTCCAAATATTTGCTTGTGTTTCCTCCCAAATATCTTTATTCTCTTCCCTATTTTTAATTTTCCATAGTTGGTAATCATATTCTGTTTTACCAGTAAATAATTGAAAATCATTTAATTTATCATTAAGTGTTTTTTCGTAAATCTTATTTCCATTAACATTAACAACAACATGTAATGGCATTTTATACTTACTTATTACCTTGTAAGTTTTACCAGGGGTCTGAGTGTTCTGTACATATGTTCCTTTGGTGGAGGTGATTTCTAATCCAAGGTTGTCAATTGAAATTTCAATTCCTGAATTTCCTTCCTCAAAGCCAGATAATTGAAAATTATTTTGAACATTTAATTCACTAAATGGTTTTGTTAAAACAGGTGGAAATAACTCATATGGTTCTGGATAAACAGGCCATATGGGTTCTTGTGGTTGTGGACTTATTACACCTCTATTTTGATTTTCTTTCCATACAGATAATTGAGTCAAATATTGTTTTTTAACTTTATTGAATTCTAGCTCCCAATTTTGAATTTGGAGTTCTTGCACTTTTTCTGCAGAATCTACTCTTGATTGGTGCAGTACATTTTGTCTTTCATTACCACTTTCAAAAGAATTTTTATAGGTGATAAAATAGGTGTTTAATGCTTCATCAATTTTTATTTTAGGCAGTTGGATATATTGAAATTTCACTTTGTTATCTATAATATTTTGAGCATTCAATAAAAAAAATAAGCCACTAAACAAAACTGTAAACTTTATTTTCATAGGTGTAAATTTTCCTTAATAATAGGGATTTTTTAAAACTTTAAAAAGAAAATAGATAAAATATAATTCATTTAATTATGGACTTGTATATGGATATATGTAATGAATCTTCAGTCATAAACCCTCTATACATCCCTTCGGTATTAAATTCCATTACAATATTTCCTTTTTGATCCAGTGCGATGATACCCCCTGTTCCACCCATCTCAGTTAGTTTTTGATGAATCACGTGATTTGCAGATTCTTTTAATGATTTCCCACCATATTCCATCATAGCTGAAATGTCATGCGCTACAACTCCTCTGATAAAGTATTCTCCCCATCCAGTGGAGGAAACTCCACAAGTTTTATTATTCGCATAAGTTCCAGCACCAATAATAGGAGAGTCTCCAATTCGCCCCCACTTCTTATTGGTCATTCCACCAGTTGATGTTCCAGCTGCTATGTTTCCATTTTGGTCCAACGCCACACAACCAACAGTACCAAATTTTTCATCTTTTATGGCTCTTTCTAAAGAATTTGCTCTTTTCTCTGTAAAAAAATAAGTTGGACTCACCGTGTCTAACTTTTGTAATAAGGCAAACTGCTCAGCCCCTTCGCAAGCCAGTAGTACATGCTCTGATTTTTCCATTACTGCCCTTGCAGCCCTGATAGGGTTTTTAATATGGGTTACGCCAGCTACTGCTCCTGCCTTTAAATTACTGCCTTCCATAATGGAGGCGTCTAACTCGTTTCTTTTATCATGTGTAAAAACAGCACCTTTTCCGGCATTAAATAGGGGAGAGTCTTCTAAAATCATAATCGTCTGCTCAACTGCATCAAGGCTTGTGCCGCCATTTTGTAAAACCTGATAACCCGTTCGGATGGCTTCTTCTAATTTGGATTTATATCTTTTTTCTTTCTCATCAGACATATTTTTTTTGAGTATGGTTCCTGCACCTCCGTGAACCACAATAGCAATGGTCTGTTTTGTCGGTACTTCTTGATTTTTTTCAGAACAAGAAATGATAAGAAAAACAAGAATAGATGTAATTATTCTAAGCATTAAGTTTTAATTTTTTTGACCCGTAAATATAAATGAGTTTTGATTTACGTCTCTATGCAACATAATCATTAATCCATCATCATATACTTCTACTTCTAAAGCTCCTGTAGTATCCGTACTGTAATAGCTTACTGAAGCAAAATACCTTTGCTTGTTAATGTCTGTTAGGTATGTGTTAAAATAGGGCGATTGTACAGAAATTCTTTTTTTATCCACTTCAATCAAGTTAACTGATGCATTCTGATCAATGAGCGTGTCATTTCTAGTCATTTGTCCAGTATACTCTCCCGCGATTTTTTCAGCATACTTTTGACAGCTACACAGTAGACCAATTATTAGAACAGTTAGAGTTGATCTAAGCATAAATAAACTTTTCTTAAAGTTACAATTAAAATGGACTAAATGCAGAAAGATGCTAAGCGTGATTGAGAGGGCATTTTTTACACGCTTTCCCCTTTTTTTTATACTTCTTACAGCACTTCTTCTTGGTCTTCATCACTAGATCTTCAGAAGAAATGTAGAGACAAGTATGTATGAAAATGTGTTTATCTAGCATAATCAATGCGAAGTAACGTGTAATCATTACGTTAGTCAATACCTACTTTAGGGTATTTTAGTTATTTAAAATAGAGCCAATAATGAATATTACTTAGCTTCGTATCTAGTGTTGGATTGGTTTTGTCAACGGTAGGTTTGAAATCCCATAGATTGCGGTTTTTTTCTTTATTTTCCTTGGGATTTTTTCTGTTCACATAACAAACCTAGGTGGGTTTACACTGTTATGTTGATTTTGTTTGAATATTATGCCATTTATGGGTTTTGTAGCAAACATTCTCAAAATCAGTGAACTAACTATGAATTTGACTGGTGTTATGAGTATGTCAGAATGTTTATGAGTTGGAATCCTGACATCTTGGACTTACTTGAAGATTAAGCAAGAGGTCCTCCTTTATAAAAAATAAGTAAATTAAAAAACAAAATTAAAATGACTACAAATGAGAAAATAATTGCTTTTAAAGCACTTCTTACTTTTTCTGTTTCATTTGATTTTAAATAAACAAAAGCTGACCTACAAGAAATAATTCCAAGAACAATAAAAAATCCAATCAAAAAACCTTGATTTGCAAGCCCTCTTAAAATTTTAAAAACAAATTCCATCTTGTAAGTTTTAATACTAATTTAAGAACTCTTTTTAGCTTCATTAAATGCTTTAACCCCCTTCATAATAGAAAGCTTTCTACTTGTTTCAAGCCACAAACCCCAACTACCATATGCAACAGGAACGAAGCCGCCAAAAAAAACAAATGCCTGTGCAGCTTCTTCATCATTTTCATCCGCACTTGCAAGGATTTGAGCACCTGCTATGTATCCACTTAAAACCCCAACGCCACAAAAAATTGAAAATCCACGTTTTATACCCGCTTGCTTGAAGTGTTTAAAGGCTTCAGGAGATTTTTCTTTAGTGATTTCCTTTGCTCTTTTGATGTTGATAATCTCACCATTATAGTAAAGCTTATTTTTCTCAAAGTTCATTTCTCCGTTAGCTTGTGAAAAACCAGTTCCAATAATTAATGCAAACACAAATACTAATAATCTTTTCATCTTGTAAGTTTTGATACTAATTTAAGAAAAGTGTCCAAACTGTCCAAACTGTCCACGTTGTCCAAAATGGACAGACCGTCCAAAGTCAATAAAACATCTAAAATCCGCTAAAAGTGTGAGTTTTGTGTGAGTTTGGCGTTTCAAATGACTAAAAAAAAGCCCCAAAAAGGGGTATTTAACAGATTAGTGGGCAATACTGGATTCGAACCAGTGACCTCTTGCCTGTCAAGCAAGCGCTCTAAACCAACTGAGCTAATTGCCCAAAAAAAAAGCCTCAATCGAGGCTTGGTGGGCGATACTGGATTCGAACCAGTGACCCCCTGCTTGTAAGGCAGGTGCTCTGAACCAGCTGAGCTAATCGCCCTCATTTGGGTCTGCAAATATATTATAAATTTTATTTTTTGTTCATTGGCAGCTAGAAAAATTCTTGCAGTATGTCTCCCACTAGAAAAACACTACCGCATATTAACACAAAATCATCTTTATTCACGGCATTGTTTATCATGTAAAATGCTTCTTTAAAGTCATTAAAACAATTAACTTTTTCAGCATGAATATGATGTTGAATCAAATAGGGATCACCACTTCTTTCGTTTGTTGATTTTGTGATATAATAAGTGGCGTCCTTAGGAAATAACGGTAAAATCTTATTCAATTCTTTTTCAGCTGAAAAACCTAACATGATGTGTAGTTGAACATATGATTCATTTTCAAGTTGATTTACAATGGCACGAATGCCTTGTTCGTTGTGGCCTACATCAAGTACCATTTTGGGCTTTTCTTGTACCACTTGCCACCTTCCTTTAATGGTAAGGTACTTTTTAGGGTCATCTTCAATACGTACAGGAAAGACTGGTGATAAAATAGAACTAGCTTCACAAGCGGTTTTCCAATTATGATGTAAATAAGATGGTAGGGTAGTTTGCCGAATTAACGCGGCATTCGTTTGATAAAGAGGAGCATTTTTATCTTTACTTATCCTTTCAAAAACAGGCAACGTTTCTTTTATATCAGGTCCCAATAATACTGGTGTTTTATCTTTAATAATACCGGCTTTTTCTTGTGCAATATCTTCTATGTTGTCACCCAGAAACTCTTTATGATCTAAGCCAATAGTTGTGATGATGGATAGTAAGGGTTGAATGATATTGGTAGAATCTAATCTACCACCTAATCCCGTTTCAATGATATTGATATCCGTATTCTCCTTAAAGAAATAATGAAATGCTAGAGCAGTTGACCATTCAAAAAAAGAAGGCGATAGTTGGTTGAAGGATTTTTTAAATGTGTTGTAAAATTCAACGATATCTTTTTTTGAAATCCACTCCCCATTTATGGTAATCCGTTCTCTAAAATCAAAAAGGTGAGGTGAAGTAAAGGTCCCCACTTTGTAGCCATTTTGTTGGTATATATTCGTTAAATAATTACTAACCGTTCCTTTACCATTTGTACCTGCAATGTGAATAGCATTGATCTTTCTCTCAGGATTTCCAATGATTTCACAAATCATCTGGATATTATCTAGTCCAACCTTGTAAGCCCTTCCTCCTTTATGTTGATATGATGGGAATTGCTGAAATAAAAAGTCAATGACCTTTTCATAGGTCTCCATTACTTTCTAATGTATTGAATTCTTTTGACTAATCTATCTTTTATACTTCCTGTAGAGGTAGGAGTGAACTTAAACTTTTTCATACAGTCACTTTCAATAAAACTTTGATCGCTACTTGTTAGATTTATGGTGGTTTTAGAATGCCCCTTTAACACTTTAGTACTGATGACATTTCCGCTAGCATCAATGATAAACTGAACCATAACAAACCCTTCCCAACTTTTAGGATTTGCTAATTCGGGATTACCTATGACCTGCCGTCCTTTTCCATCTCCCATACCACCTCCTGTGTCTGGTCCACTTCCAGTACCAATACCAGTTCCTTCGCCTTGACCATTTCCTCCTTGGTCATTTCCGGATCCGTGTCCAAATAAGTTGCTAAAATCATTCTTAGGTTTTTCAGGCTCAGCAGTTGTCTCTTCGCTGGTTGCATTTTGAGTATTACTGCTTGTTGGGGTTACCACTGGTGACTCCTCTTGAGTAACTTCTTGAGGAGCTGGATCTTTTACTACTGGTTGAGGTTGTTGTGGAGATGCACTACCTGGGCTACCACCTCCTTTTTCAGAAAAATCAAGAACAACTACTTCTTCTAAAGTGAATTGAGGAGGATTTTGAAGCTCAATACAACCTTTACTCATGAATACAAAAAACAGTAAAGAGAGATGAATTCCCACACTTACAATGATGCCAGTTCGATTATCTTTTTTTCTTACGAGGTCCAATTTATTTTCCGCCTTTGGTTTTAATAACGACTTTAAGGGCATTTTGTTTTGCTATTCGAATTATTTCATAGGCTGATGCCCGATGTGCCTCTTTGTCTGCTAGTAATTCAATAGCCTTGTTTTCACCAATTAGATTCATGATTTCACGTTCAACACCAGATACCTGAATGGGCTCTTCATTACTATTAATAAAAAATTGATTTTCGGCATTTACATACACCTTTACTGGAGAAGTTAACGATGGGTCTCCACTACCATCCGGAAGCCGAATTTGATGTGATGTGTTGACGAAAGTAGAGATGATAATGAAGAATATCAATAAAAGAAATACGAGATCAGTCATGGATGACATACCTCCTTCAACTTTAATTTTATTGGATGATCTCATTTTTTATTACCGTTAATTGAGATTTTAAAATTATTTTGTTTGGCAATATCAATCACATAAACAGTGGCTTCCCAAGAACTTTCCTCACTCCCGTATAAAGAAATAATGCTGTCTTTTCCAATGTTTTTTAAAATCGCAGCTTCAATTTTTTCACTTGAAATAGCTGTTTTTTTCTTATTAATGAAGTATTCATTTTTATCATTAATGTTAATGCTCAGAATTTTCTTGTTGGATGACTTACCTCCATTTTTGGGAACGTCAATATTAACCCCAGCAGTAATCATAGTAGAAATCACAATAAAAAAAATCAAGAGAAGAAAGACCAAATCGGTCATAGAAGACATACCACCTTCAATCTTGATTTTATTTCCTGATCTAAAATCCATGGATTATTTACCTGGAGCTTCTAGAATGTCAATAAATTCAATGGAGGCACCTTCCATGTTATGAATAACTTTTTCAACTTTACTAACTAGGTAATTATAAGCTACATACGCAACAATTCCTACAATAAGTCCTCCCACAGTAGTAATCATTGCTTCCATTATCCCACCTGATAAACTGGCAATTTCAAATGTTTTTTCTTTTGACATATTTTGAAAAACTTTTACCATACCTAGAACAGTACCAAGGAATCCTAACATGGGTGCAACTCCTGAAATGGTGGCTAGCATGGATAATCTTCTCTCCAATCTTGAAATTTCTAATTTACCTACATTTTCAATGGATGTTGTAATGTCTTTCATGGGTCTTCCCACTCTACTGATTCCCTTTTCAATCATTCTAGCAATAGGGTTGTCAGAAGATTTGCAGTGATCTTTAGCCGCATTTAAATTTCCAGCTTTAACGAAACTTGTAATTTTTTGCATAAAATCTTTTTCTCCTTTTAATGCTCGTTGCACAGCCATGAACCGTTCAATGAAAACATAAATCGCAATAAATGAAAATAAAAAAAGAAGTGACATTACCACTAAGCTTGTAATGCTGTAATTGCCAGTCATGGAGTCGTATCCCCATATCAATTGCCACATGGAGATCTGTTCAGTTTCAATAATTGAAGTGGCTTCTTCTAGAATATCAGATGAACTTTCTTGTATAGAAAAGAACATAGGTAGAAAATTTAAATTCATGTATAAAGTTTTGTTGTGAAAGTAATATTTTTTGGATACGAATTACATCGTGCTAAATAATAGAAATGAACTAGCGCCTGTTAAGTACCCAACCATAGCTAACCACCCTATTTTTTTTAAGTACCAAAAAAAGGAGATTTTTTCCATCCCCATAGCAACTACACCGGCAGCAGACCCAATAATTAATATACTTCCACCAGTCCCAGCAGCATAAGCTATGAAATGCCATGTGCTACTGTCTGTGGGTAGATCGAACATACCCATGCTAGCTGCAACTAAGGGGACATTATCTATAACAGCAGATCCAACACCTAAAAGAATGACAAAAAGATTAGTGGAAATCGATTGCTGTACATCTTGCCCGAACATGAATATTAGGCCTAGAGATTCTAGGGCCGCTACGGTCATTAGAATTCCAAGAAAGAACAGAATAGAAGGCATTTCGATTTTGGAAAGGGCTTTAAAAACGGGGCTGTTTGAATGATTGCCATTGGATTCACCAAGTTGAGAAATACTAAATTGTCTAGAACTAAGAATTTCAGCAACTAGGGATACAACAGATAAAGATAACATCATGCCAACATAAGGTGGTAAATGGGTTATAGTTTTAAAAATGGGTACAAATACAATGGATGTTAATCCAAGATAAAGCATGAAAGATCCATACTTGCTATTGTTTTCCGCAGATGGAGGTGTAGAAAAAGTACCATGAAATGGTTTTAAAAAGCTAGCTATTATGGTTGGAATTATCATACAAATTAAAGATGGAAGAATGAGTAACTTTATTAGCTGCATAGTAGTTACTTTCTCGCCCATCCAAAGCATTGTGGTGGTTACATCTCCAATTGGAGACCAAGCTCCACCTGCATTTGCAGCAATGATGATTAAACCAGCAAACCAAATTCTATCCTTGTTTTCAACAATTAATTTTCTTAGGATAGTAATTAAAACTATAGTAGCTGTTAAATTATCAATAATAGCTGATAGTATAAAAGCTAGAATACATATGATCCATAATAAAACTCTTTTATTTTTGGTTTTTATAAATTGCTTAATGGTGGCAAAACCATTGAAGTAATCGATGACTTCAACTATCGTCATAGCACCTATAAGAAAAATGAGTATTTCACAAGTTTTACCAAAGTGATGTAACAGCGTATTTTCAAGAATAAGTATTTTTGAAGCCCCATGATGATCTGAATGATGAGGTAAATCAGCAAATTCTTCAACTAATTGATGTTGTGAAGAATCAAACCAAGTGGTAAAGTCGGGGAGTCCAAAAGCTATACATGCCCAAGCAATGGCCATCATTAATAGTGCAGGAACCAGCTTGTCAATTTTAAGAGTATGTTCTAATGTGATAGCTAGATACCCAAGGATAAATACAACAACAATAATGGTTTCCATTCTATACTAACTGATTAAGCGCAATTTCAAATGCGGTTTTAGAAATCCTTGTTTTTTGGTTTTTAGTTTCAAAAGTTTTTTGAAGCGCCTTTTTAATGGTGTCCGAAGTGTCTTTAAATATAGCTTCGTCTTCCATTTTGTCTAGGTCATTACCCATAAGGTAGGCAAATACCCTGGCCATACCGCAATTAGATATAAAATCTGGGATAACACTTATTTTTTCATCGGTGTAGTCCGCAATAGGACCAAAGAAAATTTCTGGATCTGCAAAAGGAACATTTGCTCCAGCAGCAATGACTTCAATACCAGATTTAATCATACTATCAACTTGATCTTTAGTAATAAGCCTTGATGCAGCACATGGAATGAAAACTTCTGATTGAAGTTCCCAAATTTTAGCATTTACTTCATCAAAAGAAAGCATATTTGGCGCATTTAGTGCATTACCATTTTTATTTATAAAGAGTTGTCTAATTTCCTCAAAAGAAAAACCATCTTCATTAATTAAACCGCCAACTCTGTCTATGATTCCTACAATTTTAGCACCTTCTTGAGCAAGATAGTAAGCACCTGCAGAACCAACATTTCCCCATCCTTGGACAATGACTCTTTTCCCTTTTAATTCTCCTCCATAAATATCAAAATAGTGCTTAACAGATTCAGCTACACCATAGCCCGTTATCATATCTGCAACAACATACTTTTTATTTACATCTGGAGAGTATTTTACATCTTCAATGGCTTTCAATACTCCTTGTCTTAATTGACCAATTCTATTTATTTTTTGTGCTTCTCGAGGCTGATAATGACCATTAAACACACCTTCTTGAGGATGCCATACGCCACAATCTTCAGTTATCGGTATTACTTCATGTATTTCATCTACGTTAAGATCTCCACCTGTTCCATAATAATGTTTTAAGAGTGGTGTTACAGCTTCATACCATCTTTTCAGTACTCCAGCTTTTCTAGGGTCGTTTGGGTCAAAATTGATGCCTGATTTTGCTCCACCAATTGGTGGCCCAGAAACCGTAAATTTCACCTCCATTGTTTTAGCTAAAGAGGTAACTTCGTGCTGATCTAATCCAACTCTCATACGAGTTCCCCCCCCTGCTGCACCACCTCTAAGGGAATTAATTACTACCCATCCTTTTGCTTCTGTCTGTGCATCTTTCCACTGAAAAACAACTTCAGGAGTTTTATTTTCAAATTTTTTGAGTAATTCTTTCATTGTAGATTTTATGGTCCCAAATGTATAAAAAAACCATTCATTATTGCAATTGAATTAACAAAGGATAAGATTATGATTTTGGGTAAAAAACATCTCCAGATGAAGTGTCTGATGATGAGCCAGTTACAGATGAAAGTACATTAATCATATTTTCTTTTTTCAATACACCTAATAAAGCAAATATCAAAGCTTCTTTATATTCGACTATTTCCCGATTGGGTATTTTAATGTTTAGTCCTAAATTGGATAGGATTTTAATCCAAAAAGAATTGAAGGCTCCTCCTCCTGTTATCAAAATAGGGGATTTAATTTCTTTTATTGTTTTTTTTATCTGATCACATAGGTGATGTCCTACTGTATGTAGTTTATCCTCTACAGGTAAATCATATTTTTCTATTACTGGTTTGAACCATTTTACATACCCCTCTGTAGCTAATGATTTAGGAAAGGGTTTTTGAAAAAAAGATAACTCATTAAGCTCTTTTAGTAATGGTGTATTTATTCGACCACTATCAGCTAAAAGTCCATCAATATCATATATTAAATTCTTTTTTTCAGCTAAATCATTACTTGCCATATTAGCAAATGCAATATCTCCAGCAAAGATTTCATTATTTTTTTTTATAGATATATTAGCAATCCCACCAAGATTTAAGCAATAGGTATAATTAGAAAATAACAATTGATCTCCAATTGGAACTAATGGAGCTCCCTCACCCCCTAGACTTACATCAAGAGCCCTAAAATTGTTTATAACATCTAAGTTAGTTAGGTTTGAAATGGTTTGGCCGTTACCAATTTGTAATGTAATCCCTTTTTCAGGTTGGTGAAAGACGGTATGTCCATGAGAACTAATTAAATCTATTTCGGTTTTTTGTATTTTATTTTTTTGAATAAAATGATTGATTATTTCACCTAAAAGAATTCCATATTCAAGATCTAATATGTTGATTTGTTCTTCATTTAATTGTGGAGCATTTTTTAATTTCTGTATCCACTCATCTGAGTAAGGATAAGTGATACAATATTCCATTTGATATTTCCATGAGTTATTATAACTAAAACTAACATAAATTATATCTAAACCATCTAGAGAAGTTCCAGACATCAGTCCAATAACTCGTTGAGTTGTCATTTATTTTTAACAGTTTTCTGAAATACCAATATATGATTAATTTTATAGCTTTGCAGCCAAATTAATCAATTATGAATTTTGAATTATCCGAAGAACATTTAGCAGTAAGAAATGCGGCTAAAGATTTTGCTATAAATGAATGTAAACCTGGTGTTATTGAAAGAGATAGTACACAAACCGTAGCCTACGATCAGTTAAAACAATTAGGTGAACTTGGATTTATGGGAATGATGGTAGATCCAAAATACGGTGGTAGTGGTATGGATACATTAAGCTATGTGCTTGCAATTGAAGAAATATCCAAAATTGATGCTTCTATTTCTGTTGCCATGTCAGTAAATAATAGCTTAGTGTGTTGGGGACTTGAACAATTTGCCAATGAAGAGCAAAAACAAAAATACTTGGTTCCACTTGCTAAAGGAGAAAAAATTGGTGCCTTCTGTCTTTCTGAACCAGAAGCAGGGTCAGATGCAACATCTCAAAGAACTACAGCAATTGATAACGGTGACCACTATTTATTAAATGGTACTAAAAACTGGATTACTAATGGCAGTACAGCATCTACTTATTTGGTTATTGCTCAAACAGACATAGATAAAGGACATAGAGGAATAAATGCTTTTATTGTTGAAAAGGGTTGGGATGGGTTTGAAATAAGTGCAAAAGAAGATAAGTTAGGTATTCGTGGGAGTGATACACATACATTAGTTTTTACTGATGTTAAAGTACCGAAAGAGAATAGAATTGGAGATGATGGATTTGGATTTAAGTTTGCTATGAAAACGCTTTCAGGAGGTAGGATCGGTATTGCTGCACAAGCTTTAGGAATTGCCGCTGGTGCTTACGAATTAGCGCTTGCATATTCAAAAGAAAGAACCACATTTGGTAAACCCATTTCAAATCATCAGGCAATACAATTTAAATTGGCTGATATGTATCTGGAAATTGAAAACGCTAGAAACTTGGTTTATAAGTCTGCATGGCACAAAGACCAAGGAATTGATTATGCTTTATCTGGATCGATGGCAAAATTACATGCTTCCGAAGTAGCTATGAGGACTACGGTCGAAGCTGTGCAAATTCACGGTGGATATGGTTATGTTAAAGAATACCATGTTGAGCGTTTAATGAGAGATGCAAAAATTACGCAGATATATGAAGGTACTTCAGAAATTCAACGAATTGTAATAGCACGAAGTATTTTAAAAGACTAACCAATTAATTTGATTATAACTCATAAAAAAGGGGACAAGTGTCCCCTTTTTTATATTGTATTATAAAAATTATTTAAATACACCAATACCTGTAGGACTTCCAATCCTGTCCATAGCACATCTAAATCCGATGGTTGACGTTGATCTATCTTCCTCTAAGAATCTTCTTGTACCAGGATTTAGATAGTAAGCTCTATCTTTCCAAGATGCACCTTTAAATACTCTTGATTTATCAGAAATTAAAGTAGTTGGCGCTCCTGCTGGATTTTTGATTCCTCCTAAAGATTTTTCAGGTCCTCTTTGATACATTGCAAAATCTTCATTTTTTGTGCCAGCATTAAACTCGTTAATTATAGGTTCATTATAATCCGGATCACCTGGATGCCATTTAGATGACTTTAAATCTCCATCTAAATAATCAATGTTGTCAGCGATTCTATAATTACTTCTCTTCATGTTTTCTTCAGCAGTTACATCACGCATCTTTACGTTACCTGGTGTATTAACGATATAGTTAGCCATTCCAACTCTTAACATTGGACTAATTTGAATCGAATATCCTGCAAGACTAACATCTTGTTCAACTTGCATTTCAAAATCTTCAAAAACATTATCAAAAATCTCCTGTATTTTAACTGAAGCTTCAATTAATTGTTTGTCCTCAAGAAGCTTTTTGGCATCTTGAACATACTGATCTACCGTGTTTAGAAGTTCAGTTTCTACAGAATCTAGCATGTTTTTAGGTGAGTATCCATATTTTCTCTCCGCTTTTCCTTGTCTTTCTGCTCTAAATTCTATGAGATATTGCTCAATTCCATAAATGTCATAAATGGTAGCATCGTACTTTTCATCAATTGATCCAGATGCATTAAGGGTTTTGGTTTTGAATACGTTTCCTCTGTAAGGTCTGAATTCATCCACATCTTCAGATGTTAATGGTCTGTACACATCGCTAACCCATTCACTCACATTTCCAGCCATATTGTAAAGACCGTAATCATTCGGCCAGTAGGAATAAATAGGAGCCGTAATATCAGCATTGTCATTCAGGTGTCCAGCTACACCCATGTAGTCACCTCTACCTCTGACAAAGTTAGCAAGCATGTCTCCTTGAAAGTTTTCCTGTGGATTTCTTACCCAATGCCCATCCCAAGGATATAATCTTTTTTCAATTATTCTTTCATCAATGGTGTTTCCAATTAAGCCATAAGCAGCAAATTCCCATTCTGCTTCTGTTGGGAGTCTATATCTCGGTAATAATATCCCATCTGACATTTGAACAGTTCTAGTAGCCATGTCACGAGGTTTAAACTTTCCTGTAGTAGGATCATATCCACCCTTTGAAGGATCTAAATCTGCAATTTGTCCTTGTGGATTTAATCCTTGTTCGTATTGCCCAGCAAAATAGGCATCAGTAGTAAAAGGCTCATTTTGTTGATTAGGGTTCATCATAAGAATACCTTCCCTGATTAATATGTATTCATTTACTCTATCAGTTCTCCAAGCGGCAAAATCATTAGCTTGATTCCAGGAGATCCCTACAACAGGATAGTCTCTATATGCAGGATGTCTTAAATAATACTCAACGTATTTTTCATTAGAACCAAGTTTTTCTCTCCAACAAAGTGTATCTGGCAATGCTTTTTTATAGATCATGGGAAAGTCTATATAGGTTCTACCTACCCAATATAGATATTCACACCAGTGGAAGTTTGAAATTTCAGTTTCATCCATGTAAAAAGAAGAAACGGTAACTCTTCTTGGAACATTGTGGTTCTCATAGGTGACATCTTGTTCAATTCTACCCATAGTGAAAGTTCCACCTTCAACTAGAATAAGGCCAGGCCCTGTTTCCTGTTCTGCATAGGGAACTTTTTGAAATCCTCCATTTTTGGGATTGTTGTAATCCCACCCAGTAATACTTGAAGTTTCATACTCTGTACAGCTTGTTATTAAAGCAGTGACAAAAACCCCGATAATGTAAATACTTTTCTTCATCTATAATTTATTTAGTCTCGCTCTAAACGAATATTTTGAACGTAAAGTTACAAATTTAGGTAAATTTTTAGAAAGAAGGACAACTAATTGTTCTGTATGTTCTCTTTTTTGGCTGACAGTCAAAATTAATCTGTAAAGATAACTCATGAGAACCAGAAGTGGCCATCGATAAATCAGACACGGTAACATCGTAACTGTACCCAACTTTTACAAGTCCAACTTCAACTCCTAGAAGAATTATAAAAGCATCTTGATTTCTATACCAAACTCCACCAACATAAGGCCCCTTTTGAACATAAAGTCCCATATTTAATTGTTGGGCACTTCCTTGCATTCTGTAAAGGATATTTGGAGAAACAACAGTTTCAGTTTCTCTATAAACAGAGCTATTTCCAGACCAAGGTATATGAAATCCCATGTGTCCTGTTAATTTTCTTGGAAGAGGACTGGTTTCATTTGTTAATAGTGATTCATTAGGTTCTGTTAAATGATGGGCAGCAAATCCAAAATAAAACTGTTCACTAAAGCCTAGTAAACCGGCTGATAAATCTAATCCAGATCTCGATCCCCCTCTGGGTAAATCCCCTGTTTGATATACAAAGCCTCTTATTGGATCAATCATATCGCCAAATGTAAGTTGGTTCCAATCCAGTTTTTTTTGCCAAAATGTGGCTTCAAATCCCCATCTAAACGAAAATTTTCTTGATAATTTCATTTGATAAGAATAAACTCCACTAACTCTATTGTTTTGAAGCGAATTTGCCATTCTATCATTTACTACCATAAGTCCAAGACCACCATGTAATCCATCAATATGCTGGTCATAAGAAAAGGCATTGGTTACAAATGTCGCTGGAACTCCAGGCCACTGGTTTCTGTGATTAAATGTTAGTCTAGGGCACATATGAGTGCCAGCAAAGGCAGGATTTAAAAAAATGGGGCTGGCATAAAATTGTGTGAATTCTGCATCTTGAGAATATGTTTTAGTTATTGTAAAGGATGAAATACTTAAAACCATAAAGATGATGGCATATTTTAGGGACATTAATTCAAATATTTTACTAATAAATTTCATCATCAAGCATCAATTATACAAAAAAACAATTATTGCTACTTAATCATTTATAAAGTATTACAATAATCATTTTAATTTTGAGTTCTAAAGATAACCATTGTTAATGAGAAGGATAACAGTCTTAATTATTATTTTATTTTGGATTAATTCAAGTTTTGCCCAAAAGATCATCAGAATTAGCTCTGATGTAACTTACATAACACATCGCAATGATCTTCAAATCACTTTTCCTTTTTATCCAGAAGCAGGATACTATGATCCGGTTTTAAATAACCTTTTTTTTCAAAAAGAACTCGATTTTGGATCTTATGTATTAGTTAGTTTGGAATTTGAAGAGGAGTTAGTTGAAATAAAAACATCTTTAAAACTTGCTTTACCCAAGAACGAAAGCTACATGGTGAGTTTTGCAGATCAAGAAGAAAACACGAAAAGAAAAAAAACACAAGTTTTACTTTCCTGTATTAGAGTTGTTAATGGACAATTTTACAGACTAAAGCAATTTAATTTAACACTTCATAAAACAACTAATTCAAGAGTTAGAAATAAATCTACTGAATTCGCTAGTCAATCTATTTTATCAAATGGATGGAACTGGTATAAGTTAGGTATTTATAATAGTGGTTTATATAAAATCGATTATTCTTTTTTACTAAATAATGGAATTATTAATGGTCCTGTCTCAACTTCTCACCTTCATCTATATTCTAATAATTTTGGTTTATTAAATTCGGAAAATGGCACATTTCGACCGGATGATTTAATACAGAGAACCTTGTTTATAAATGATGGAAATGATGGAATTTTTTCATCTGATGATTACATTCTATTTTATCATTCGGGTAGTGATAGAATTGAAAAAATCAATGGGAAATTTGTTCATATTAAACATACATATTCAGATAGCGCTTACTGCTTTTTAGGAATTGGTTCTGGCGTAACAAATTTAATAGATAGCGTTAACTATCTAAATCAAAATTTTAATAAAGAGTTTAATGAATTTTGGGATTTCAATTACATCAATGATGACAAGATTAATCTATTAAAGTCAGGAGCTATATGGTTGGGTGACGTTTTTGATTTAACAAATCAGTATAGTTATAATTTCCCTTTTAATAATTTAGGCGATTCTTCTTTTGTGAAGCTTAGGGTTGTCAGCAAATCTTCGTCTACTCCAGCTTCATTTAACTTATCCTTATTTGGTCAAAATAGAACGATCACTATTAATGGATCTGGTAGTTCTTATTTGTCCGATGCAGGAAGAGCAGCAATAGTTGAATATCCATTTGCAAACAATTTAAATTCCAATTTTCAAATGGATTTAACTTACAATAACAATGGTTCACCCTCAGCAAAAGGGTATTTAGATTACATTGAAGTGAATTGTAAAAGACAACTTAAAGTAGATAATTCTTCTTTTGATTTCAAACTTTCTAGTAATAATTCAGTTTGGTCAATGATCAATTTACAAAATAGTAATACTGTTCAAATGATTTGGGATATAACTGACTTGAAAAATGTTAAAAATATAGCCTTTGAAAGAGTTGGTAACAACCTATTTTTTAAAGATGAAGTGGACAGTTTGAAACATTATGTTGCAATTTCTGGAAATGCATTTGCAAATCCCTCTTTTATCAAAAAACTAGATAGTCAAAACTTACATGGTTTATCATCGGCAGATATGATTATTATTACCAATAGTAAGTTTTTAAACCCCGCTACACAGTTGAAAACATTTCATGAAAACGAAGGGTTATCTGTTCATATAGTCACAGATAAACAGATTTATAATGAATTCTCATCCGGAATGAGAGATGCAACAGCAATTAAACAATTTCTAAGGATGTTTTATGTCAGAGGATCCGGTAATCCAAATCAAATTCCTAAATATTGTTTATTACTCGGAGATGGAACGTATGATAATAGAAATATTCTTGATCATGGTAATAATCTGTTACCCGTATTTGAATCACAAGAATCCTTATCTAAGGTTCAAACCTTTGCAACGGACGATTATTTTGCAATTCTTTCTGATGGTGGGGCAATGAGGAATACAGATTTATTAAATATTGCAATTGGAAGATTGACTGTTTCTACAGAACAGGAAGCTATGAATGTAGTTCAGAAAATAATCCATTATCAAACTATTGATTCCTTAAGTCCAACGGCTTCTTGTAATATTAACTCTAATAATGGAATTTTTGGTGATTGGAGAAATAAAGTCATTCTTGTGAGTGATGATGAAGACCAAAATGCCTATTTCAATGACATTGAGATTATGGCTTCTAAAATTGAGCAAACTAAGCCTACTCAAAATATCATTAAAATACATGCTGACGCCTATGCTCAACAACCATCTGCAGTAGGTGAAAGAATACCGGATGCAGAGCTTGCTATAAATCAGCGTGTAAATGATGGGGCATTATTGGTTAATTACATTGGGCATGGTGGTGAAACAGGGTGGGCACATGAACAAATTTTAAAAGTGCCGACCATCCAAAATTGGTCTAATTTATCAAATATGCCCGTATTTATGACAGCCACCTGTGAGTTTGGTCGTTTTGATGATCATGATCGAGTTTCTGCTGGCGAATTTGTTTTATTGAATCCAAAAGGAGGAGGTGTTGGGCTTTACACTACAACAAGATTGGTTTATGCTACTCCTAATGAATGGTTAAATAGGTATTTTTATGACACCGTGTTTGACTTGGTAAATTTTGAAGCCCAACGATTAGGAGATATTTACAAAGGCACAAAAAACAAGTTTGCTATGAATAGTGCAGATCAGAATTATAGAAAATTTGCACTATTGGGAGACCCTGCTTTAAAATTGGCTTTACCGGAAATACATGTTATTTTAGATTCTACGAGTACAGACACTATTCGTGCATTAGATGAATTAGTTATACATGGACACATAGAAAATGAATATCACCTTCCTTATTCTACTTTTAATGGAGTCGTAAATATCTCGCTATTCGATAAAAAAACATCGTTTTCCACTTTGGGCACAAACGCTGGATCATCAGCTTCACCCTTTCAGATGTGGAAAAACCTGATTTACAAGGGGAAATCTACCGTTTCAAATGGTCAATTTACTTTTCAATTAAAAGTTCCTAAGGACATAGATTATTCTTTTGGAACTTCAAGAATTAGTTTTTATGTTGAAAATGGTCAAATTGATGGAAATGGCAGTGATGAGAACTTAATAATTGGAGGAATTAATACCAATGCTACAAGCGATGAGGTTGGACCAGATATTAAGCTCTTTATGAATGATATGAATTTTGTTTCGGGTGGTATTTTAAATAACAGTCCTGTATTGATTGCTCATATATTTGATTCAAACGGTATAAATACAGTAGGAAATGGAATTGGTCATGATATTGAGCTCATTTTAGATGGTGATTATGCAAATAGCATCGTTTTAAATGAATATTATGAATCTGATTTAGACTCTTATCAGAGTGGTAAGATTTTCTATGAAATAACAGATTTGTCTGCCGGTGAACATCAAATTGAGTTAAAAGTTTGGGATAATTATAATAATTCTTCAAAATCAGACATCACCTTTATTGTTGTCGATAATGCAGAGATAAAACTGAATCATGTATTAAATTACCCCAATCCATTTACATCAAATACTTCCTTCTTTTTTGAACACAATCAAAACTGCAATTATCTTGATGTGGATATTCATATTTATAATGTTTCTGGAAAAATAGTGAAAACAATAAATAGGAGAATTCACAATGAAGGTTTTAGATCAAGCGGCATTTCATGGGATGGGTTAGATGATTTTGGTGAACAATTGGCAAGAGGGGTCTATTTATATAAACTAAAGGTTACAAATGAACAAGGGCTTAGCTCATCCAAAACGGAAACGATGTTCCTCTTGAAATAATTAAATTCTATATACTATTTATATATATTTGTCGTTATAGTGAATTATGATAAAAAGTATGGGAAACTTAAATCGATTTAAAATACAATCAACTTTTTTGCTGGTTGCTCTTTTTTTAGCAAGCAATCTAAAGGCGCAAATTTCTACTCAAACCTTAAACGGAAGTTCGGGTATAAATACCATAACTTCTGCAGTTCCTTTTCTGTTGATTTCTCCTGATTCAAGATCTGGAGCCATGGGAGATGCTGGTGTTGCAATTAGTCCTGATGCAAATGCAATGCATTGGAACCCTGCTAAGTTGGTTTTTATCGATGAAATAAACGATATGGGCTATAGTTTATCTTATTCACCTTGGCTAAGAGCACTAGTTAATGACATTAATTTAGCTTATCTTTCTGGATACAAACGATTAGATCGATTTTCTACCATTGGCATGTCTTTAAGGTATTTTTCTCTTGGAAGTATCACCTTTACAGATGTTTATGGTCAAACGATACGTGACTTTAATCCCAATGAATTTGCTGTAGATCTAGCGTACTCAAGAAAATTAAGCAATAACTTATCAGCTGGCTTGACAGCAAGGTATATTTTCTCAAACTTAACAGGTGGTACTCAAGTGGCTGGTGCAAGTACAAAGCCTGGGCAAAGTGTATCAACAGATTTATCATTTTACTATCAATCTAATCCTTTTGACATTGGTGATATGCCTTCATCTTTAGCTTTTGGAGCTAATATTTCAAATATTGGAGCAAAGATGGCATATACGGAGAATGCAGATCGGGATTTTATCCCAACAAATTTGAGGTTTGGTTCAGCACTAAATATGGATTTAGATGAATACAACAAGTTTACCTTTACGATTGATGCAAACAAATTACTAATTCCCACTCCTCCTATTTATGATCCAAATAATCCAAATATGATTTTATCAGGAAGAGATCCTAATGTAGGTGTAGCTTCTGGTATGTTTGGATCATTTACTGATGCACCAGGAAGTTTAATTAATGATGGTGGAGTTTACACTGTTGAAAATGGTTCAATATTCAAAGAAGAACTTAGAGAAGTAAATCTATCTGCTGGTATGGAGTTTTTGTATTCTGAACTTTTTGCTTTAAGAGCAGGTTATTTTTTCGAACATCCAACAAAAGGGAATAGACAATTTATATCATTTGGCGCAGGAATAAAATACAAAGTTATTGGACTCGATTTATCTTACATTCTTGCCTTAACTCAGCAAAGTCCACTTGCTAATACCATAAGGTTTTCAATTAATTTTAATCTTGGTTCATCTGAGACAAGTTCTTCTGAATAATTTCATCTATTTATTATCTTTATAGCCCATGATTAAGAATATTTCATTTTCTTACAAGGTTTACGAGTCAGTAAAAGAACTTGATGTTTTAGATCAAAAGTTAATTGAGGCTTCGGATCAAATTCTTGAAAAAGCTTATGCTGTTTATTCTGGTTTTAATGTAGGTGCATCAGCATTGCTAGAAAATGGAGAAATCATGACAGCCAATAATCAAGAAAATATGGCATTACCCTCTTCTTTATGTGCCGAACGTGTATTATTGTATTATTGTCGTGCACATTTTCCGAATTTAGTTATAAAAAAGATGGCCGTTTCTGTGAGGGCAATTCACGCAGTAATTAAGGAGCCTATCACTCCATGTGGAGCGTGTAGACAGGTTATGGTGGAATATGAAAGAAATCAAAATACCAAAATTCCTATATTTCTTAAAGGAGAAGTTGGAGAGATATACGAACTCAATAGTATTTCTGATCTACTACCACTTGCCTTCAAAACCGATGCTTTAAAAAGACATTAATTCATAACATTTTTAATGTTTAAATAACTTTAATATATATTTGTTTCAATAGTTAAAATTATGTCGATTCAAACGATGGAAAAAAATACAAAATCCAAGAAGAAAAAATCGTTGGATTTTTCTAAAGATCAGTATATCAAATGGTATAAAGATATGCTTGTCATGAGAAAAGTTGAAGAACGTGTAGGACACCTTTACATACAGCAGAAATTTGGTGGATTTTGCCACCTTTATATAGGTCAAGAAGCTATTGTTGCAGGTACGGTATCAGCATGTGAAAAGGAAGATAAGCATATTACGGCATATAGAGATCATGCCCATCCCATTGGTCTAGGAATTCATCCTAAATTCATGTTAGCAGAGCTTTATGGTAAAAAGACAGGGATGTCCAAAGGAAAAGGTGGGTCTATGCACATGTTTAAAAAGGAAGTTAATCTCATGGGTGGTCATGGAATAGTTGGCGCTCAAATACCAATGGGTGCTGGAATAGCTTTTGCAGATAAGTATAAGGGAAACAAAAATGTTACTTTTTGTTCTTTTGGAGATGGTGCAGCTAGACAGGGAGCTCTACACGAAACATTTAATATGGCTATGATGTGGAAACTACCAGTCATTTTCATCATTGAAAATAACAATTACGCTATGGGTACTTCTGTTAAGAGAACAACTAATGTTGAAGACATGAGCGAGATGGGTAAATCATACCACATGCCTTCTTTTGTTGTTAATGGAATGTCGGTTGAAGATGTTCATTATGCGATAAAAGAAGCCTGTGATAGAGCAAGAAAAGGTGAAGGCCCAACTCTACTAGATATAAGGACTTACAGGTATAAAGGACACTCTATGTCTGATCCTCAAAAATACAGAACTAAAGATGAGGTAGAAGATTACAAGCAAAAAGATCCTATTAGTCAAGTGCTAAAAACTATACAAGACAATAAGTTAGCTACCGAAAAAGAGATTAAAGATATCCAAGAAGAAGTTAAGCAAATAGTGGAAGAATCTGTTAAGTTTGCTGAAGAGTCTCCAGATCTTGAACCACATGAGCTTTATGAAGACGTTTACGTACAAAAAGATTATCCTTTTATTAAAGAATTTTTATAACATTTGATTTATGGCCGAAATTGTTAGGATGCCCAAATTAAGTGACACCATGACCGAAGGTGTAGTCGCTGAATGGCATAAAAATGTTGGGGACAGCATTGAAACTGGTGATTTATTAGCTGATATTGAGACTGATAAAGCTACAATGGAGTTTGAATCCTTTCAAGAAGGTGTGTTACTACATATCGGTGTAGAAAAAGGCCAGACAGCTCCAGTAGATTCTATTCTCGCTATTTTAGGTGAAAAAGGCGAAGATGTAACAGCACTTTTAAATGAAGACCAAGAGTCCCAAGAATCCAATAAAGATAAAGCACCTGAAGCTGTCGTTGTTCAACCTAAAGTTGAAGCTGTTAAACCTTTGGATGTTCATCCAGTTACACCAGCACCTGCTCCACAACAGCCCGCAGCACCTGTATCAATATCGCCTACTTTTCCATCTTCAGCATCAGTTTTATCTGCAGATTTAAAGGCTTCTCCTTTAGCAAAAAAGTTGGCCGAAGAGAGAGGTTTGAACTTAAGATTTATAAAAGGAACAGGAACAGATGGAAGGATAGTTAAAAGAGATATTGAAAATTTCCAAGGAAAAACATCAATTAGCGGTGTAGAATCATTTGTTGATACACCAGTTTCTCAAATGAGAAAAGTTATCGCTCAAAGACTAGCTGAAAGTAAATTTTCTGCTCCACATTTTTATTTAACAGTGAGTGTTAATATGGATAATGCAATTGAGGCAAGAAACGCTATAAATAAATCTATTAACCCAGCCAAAATTTCTTTTAATGATTTAGTTATTAAAGCAGTAGCAATTTCTCTAAGGGAAAATCCAAAAGTTAACGCTTCTTGGTATGGTGATTTTATTAGATATAACGAGCACATACATATAGGAGTTGCAGTTGCAGTTGATGAAGGCTTATTGGTTCCTGTTGTACGTTTTGCGGATGAGAAACCCTTAACCCAAATTGGAGCTGAAGTGAAAGAATTCGCACAAAAAGCAAAAGACAAAAAATTACAACCTGAAGATTGGGCTGGAAATACATTTACTATTTCAAATTTAGGAATGTTTGGTATTGACGAGTTTACAGCTATAGTAAACCCTCCAGACTCCTGTATTTTAGCAGTAGGTGGAATACAACAGATACCTGTAGTTAAAAATGGTCAAGTTGTGCCTGGAAATGTAATGAAAGTTACTTTGAGTTGTGATCACAGGGTAGTTGATGGTGCTGTAGGGTCTGCCTTTTTAAATTACTTCAAGAATTATCTAGAAAATCCAGTTTTGTTGCTTGGTAAAGATTCTATTTGAGAATTTTAATTATTTTAATTTCAAGAATGCTCTAATTTTTGAAATTGCAACATGATATACTCAATACGTCTATTGATTACCTTAAAGGTGTAGGGCCAAAAAGAGGTGAAGTGTTAAAAAGTGAACTAGGTATCTACACTTACAGTGATTTACTTAATTACTTTCCCTTTCGTTACATAGATAGATCAAATACAATAAAAGTTAATCAGATACAAATGGTAAGTACTGCATTGCAGCTTTCTGTGGTAATTAGCAATCTTGAGGAATTAGGCCCTCCAAGGAGAAAAAGATTAGTTGCTCTAGCCCATGATGAAACAGGAGAAGTTGTTTTGGTTTGGTTCAAAGGTTTAAAATGGATTAAATCTTCTATTGAATTAGGTAAAAAATATGTAGTATTTGGTAAAGCTAACTACTATAATAATAAATGGAATTTTAATCATCCAGAATTAGAATTAGAAGATAAAAGCAAAAACAAAATGGGAGAGCTTCAACCCATTTATCATTCAGGAGAAAAGTTGAATAAGTTTGGTCTCCACTCCAAGGGAATCGAAAATTTACAGCGTAATTTATTACCACAGGTATTAGATATATTAAATCAGACTTTATCAATAGATCTTGAAAAAAAGAATGCATTTTTATCTATTAGAGATACTTATAAAAACATACATTTTCCTGAAAATACGAACCTGCTTAAAAAAGCAATTCTAAGATTGAAATATGAGGAATTATTTTTTCTACAACTTAGTATGACAAGGCAAAAGCTAACCACTAGAAGAAAAGTTAAGGGTTTCAAGTTTGACAGAGTAGGTGAATATTTTAATGAATTCTATCACCAACACTTGAGTTTTGAGCTTACAAATGCACAAAAAAAAGTAATAAAAGAGTTTAGAAAGGATTTTGGTGTAGGAAAACATATGAATAGATTGTTACAAGGTGATGTGGGAAGTGGTAAAACTATAGTTGCTATTTTAACTATTTTATTAGCAATTGATAATGGTTTTCAGGCCTGTTTGATGGCTCCTACTGAAATTCTAGCAAAACAACATTTTGATTCTATTGAGCCTTATTTTAAAAAATTAGATTTAAAGGTTTCATTATTGACAGGGTCAGTAAAAAAGAAAGATAGGTCAGTCATTCATGATGAATTAGAAAATGGTGAGCTGAGTTTATTAATTGGCACCCATGCTATATTAGAAGACAAAGTTGAATTTCAAAACCTGGGTTTGGCAGTCATTGATGAACAACATCGTTTTGGAGTTGCGCAAAGAGCTAAACTATGGAAAAAAAATAGTTGTCCTCCACACATATTGGTAATGACTGCAACACCAATTCCAAGAACATTAGCAATGACTTTTTACGGAGATTTAGATGTTTCAGTAATTGATGAATTACCTCCTGGAAGGAAGTCAATAAAGACTGTGCATCGTTTTGATTCAAGTAGGCTAAAAGTTTTTCAATTTATAGAAGATGAAATTAAGCAAGGAAGACAAATTTACATCGTGTATCCTTTGATTGAGGAATCAGAAAAAATGGATTACAAGGACTTAATGGATGGATATAATAGTGTAGTAAGGCGTTTTCCACTGCCTGATTACTCTGTAAGCATAGTTCATGGAAAAATGAAACCTGACGACAAAGAGATGGAGATGCAGCGATTTATAAATGGAAAATCTCAAATAATGGTTGCAACTACTGTAATTGAGGTTGGAGTTAATGTTCCTAACGCCTCGTTGATGGTTATTGAGAGTGCAGAGCGATTTGGTCTTTCTCAATTACATCAATTAAGAGGAAGGGTTGGACGTGGTGCAGATCAATCCTATTGTATTTTAATGACTGGATTCAAGCTTTCAGAAGACGGAAAAACTAGAATAGAAACGATGGTTAGAACTAATGACGGTTTTGAAATTGCAGAACAAGATTTAAGATTAAGAGGTCCAGGTGATATAATGGGAACTCAACAAAGCGGAGTTTTAGACTTTAAGCTTGCAGATTTGGCAAAAGATGCTCAATTGGTTCAACTTACGAAACAACATGTCGATTATTTATTAAAACGTGATCCCGATTTAGTGATGAAGGAAAGTCTCTCAATTAGAAATGAACTGATACGGCAATTAAAATTGAAACCCAATTGGAGCAGTATTAGTTAAATTCTCAACAACATATTTTTATATTTGCCCCTCAATTAATTAAAAAATGGCAACAACATCAGATATCAGAAATGGACTATGCATCAAACACAACCATAAATTGATGCAGATTATTGAATTTCAACACGTGAAACCTGGAAAAGGTCCTGCTTTCGTAAGAACTAAAATGAGAGGAATTGAAGATGGACGCGTGCTAGATCATACTTTTCCAGCAGGGCACAAAATTGAGACAGTAAGAATAGAGAATAGAACTTATCAATATTTATATATGGAAGGTTCAGGTTATCATTTTATGCATACTGAAAATTATGAGCAAATATTTGTAGAGGGACATATGATTGAAAAGCCTGATTTCTTAAAAGAAGGTATGATTTGTACGATTATTTTTCATGCGGATGAAGAAATGCCTTTGATTGTAGAACAACCTCAGTTTCTAGAGACAGAGGTAACCTACACAGAGCCTGGTATAAAGGGAGATACTGCGACTAATACCATGAAACCAGCTACAATTGATACGGGTGCTGAAGTAAGGGTTCCCTTGTTTATTGATACGGGTGATAAAATAAAGGTGGATGTACAAAAGGGTGTTTATGTTGAAAGACTAAAATCATGAGTTATACTATACATGGTATACAGCATATAGGAGTAGGCGTTCCAAATCATGAGGACGCATGGAAATGGTACAGAAAGTTTTTTGGAATGGATATTCCCTTGTTTAATGATGAGGCAGAAGCACCATTAATGACTATCTACACTGAAGGTAATGTCATTTCGAAGCGTGCAGCCATGATTCTTAATATTAAAGGGGGGTGTGCTATGGAAGTGGTTTGTCCTAGTACTTTTCAAGCGTCTCATTCTAAAATCAAACATCAATTAGGAGACCTTGGTATTTTTATAGGTCAAGTAAAATCACCTAATGTTTCAATTGCGTATGATTTTTTTACAAAAAACAACGCCAATGTAATTTCAGAAATCACAAAAACACCTGATGGAAGAGCTACATTTTACGTAAAAGATATTGATGATTTGATCTGGCAAATTATACCTGCAGATGATTTTTACACTAATCATCCAACAGTAACTGGAGGAACAGCTGGTTGCACAATAGGCGTATCTAATATGAATAAGTCTATTGAATTTTATGCTCTTCTAGGCTATGATGAGGTTATCTTTGATAAGAGTGGAGTTTTTGAAGATTGGTCTTCCATTGAAGGAGGTGATACTGAATTTAGAAGAGTACTATTAACTCAAAAAAATCCATCTGGTGGAGGTTTTTCGAAATTAGCTGGTAAAAGCTACATAGAGTTAGTTCAAGATTTGACAAAAAGAAAACCAGTTAAAATATATGCAGATAGACTTTGGGGTGATACTGGTTTTGTTCATTTAGGGTTTGATGTAAGAAATATGGATTCCTTAGGAGAAAAGTTATCTTCTGAAGGTTATGGGTTTACTTGTGATACCAATGATGTATTAAGTATGGGCGAATCTACTAAAGTACATTGTACATATTGTGAAGATCCTGATGGTACATTGATAGAAATGATTGAGGTGTATAAAATTCCAATAATAGAAAAATTAGGTCTTTATTTAAATGTAGAAAAAAGGCTTCCATCTCAGCCTCTTCCTAATTGGATGTTAAAGGCAATGAAATTTTCTAGGGTGAAAGATTAAGTTCCTGACTGTTTTCTTAATATTTTATAGAAAAGATGTGGTAAAAACCGTTTGATTTTAATCATAAAAATTTCTTTACCTCCTGTAAATATTTCGTGTTTTTCATCTAAAATTCCGTTGATAATATCCTGAGCACACTTTTCAGCACTTATTCCTTTTTCCTGATTTTTATCTAGTTCTCCGTGTTTTTCTCCATTAGCAGAAAGAGCATTTTGTGAAATATTTGTTCTAACAAATCCAGGGAACACGATACTAACTAGAATATTATTTTTTTCTTCTTCTAATCTTAACGATTCGAAAAAACCAACTTGGGCAAATTTTGCAGCAGAATAGGCTGAGCGAAGAAAAAAGCCAAATTTCCCGGATAAACTACTAATGGTAATGATGTGGCCACTTTTTTGTTTTTGCATTAGGGGTAAAATTGCTTTTGTTAGTCCAACAGTGCCAAAGTAATTGACCTCCATAAGTTTTCTGTCTACTTCTATAGTAGTTTCTGAAGCGAGAGAACGTTGGCTAATTCCCCCATTATTAATCAAGAAATTAATTTCTCCAAAACGATTGCAAACTGCTTTAACAAGCTCAGGAAAGTTTTGTTGATGAGATAAATCTAAAGGGAGAACTAGTGTTTTTGATTGACACAGTTTTTCCACCTCTATTAATTCAGATTCTTTTCTAGATGATAAAACAACATTAGCTCCTAAATTTGAAAATCTTATGGCAAGAGCTTTTCCAATTCCAGAAGAAGCTCCAGTTATCCATACAGTTTTATTTTTAAATCCTGTCATTCGTACAAACTTTTTGCTTTATTTGCTGATATCGTAATTCCCTTTATGAAGGCTGAACTGAATCCATTGTGTTCCATTTCATTAAGTCCAGCAATTGTACATCCTTTTGGAGAAGTCACTTTATCAATTTCATCCTCTGGGTGAGAGTTGTTTTTTAATAGAAGTGATGCAGCCCCTTTTGCAGTTTGTGCCGCCATTTTCAATGCTTCCGTTGCATGAAAGTCGATTTCATTCCCGCCTTGAGAAGCAGCTCTGATTGACCTCAAGAAAAAAGCTATTCCACAAGCACATAATGCGGTAGCAGATGTCATTTTTTCTTCATTTATTATGGCTGTTTCTCCTACATGATTAAATAAATTTTGAACTTGTACTAAATGAGATTCCCATGCTGTTATTGTTGTAATACAGGTCATACTTTCTCTAATCGAAATAGCTGTATTTGGCATTGCTCTTACAATTGGAATTTGATCCCCTATAATTGATGTAATATTTTTTATTTCCACTCCAGATACTAAGGAAATTAATAATGAATCGGTATTCAGTTTATTTTTAATCTCTTGAAGAACTTCGTTTATTTTTTGAGGCAATACAGAGAGGATAATAATTTGGCTGTTTTCAACAGCCATGACATTGTCGTTGAAAACATGAAATCCTTTTTTTGCCATTTCATTCAATTTATCAATTCTCCTTCTCGATAGATTAAACTGGTCAGGCATGAATTCTCCGGATTCCACAAGCCCTTTAACTAAGGATAGTCCTAGATTTCCAGCTCCTATAATTGCAATATTGTCTTTCATCATAATTTAATTATATTACAAATAAACAATGAAAAAAGTAATTTGAAAAAGATTCTATTATCTATAGAAATTGAATTCGCTTTAAAGAATGTTATCATCAACCATAGTTGGGATGGTTACTTTTAGATTTGGAGTTCTTTGCATTTCTCTTTTTATGGCAAAAATGGCTTCTTGATTTCTCGCCCAATTTCGTCTAGCAATACCATTATTTACATCCCAAAATAGCATGTTTCGAAGCTTTTCATCAGCATCTTTAGACCCATCTAGCGTTAACCCAAAACCACCATTTATCACTTCTCCCCAACCAACACCTCCTCCATTATGAATGCTAACCCATGTTGCTCCTCTAAATGAATCTCCAATCACATTTTGAATGGCCATATCTGCTGTAAATGCTGAGCCATCATATATATTAGAAGTTTCTCGGTAGGGGCTATCTGTACCTGAAACATCATGATGGTCTCTTCCTAAAACTATTGGACAACTTATGGTTCCCATGGCAATTGCTTTATTAAATGCTGAAGCTATTTTCATTCTCCCCTCAGCATCGGCATATAAAATTCGGGCTTGTGAGCCTACAACAAGTTTATTCTTTTGAGCACCTTTTATCCATTGAATATTATCAGCCATTTGCTGTTTTATTTCTTTTGGTGATTCGTTCATAATCTCCTCAAGAACTTGGCATGCAATCTCATCCGTTATTTTGAGATCTTTTGGATCCGCAGAAGTGCATACCCATCTGAATGGCCCAAATCCATAGTCAAAACACATGGGACCCATTATATCTTGAACGTAAGACGGGTATTTAAAGTCATTTCCTTCATCATCCATTACATTGGCTCCCGCTCGAGATGCTTCTAATAAAAATGCATTCCCATAATCGAAGAAATAGGTTCCTTTTTCAGTGTGCCTATTGATGGCATTTGCATGCCTAATTAAAGTTTCTTTTACTTTAGTTTTAAATAATTTAGGGTTGCTTGACATTAATCTATTGGATTCTTCTAAAGACATTCCAACAGGATAGTATCCACCAGCCCAAGGATTATGAAGTGATGTCTGATCAGATCCTAAATCAATGAATATTTTTTCTTCATCAAATTTCTCCCATACTTCAACTATGTTTCCATCGTATGCAATGGAAACAACTTCTTTTTCTGAAACTGCTTTTCTAACCCTTTTACACAATTCATCTAAATCATCAATAACCTCGTCAACCCAACCTTGATGATGTCTTTTATATGTAGCTTGAGGATTGATTTCAGCAGTTACAGAAACTACCCCTGCAATATTTCCCGCTTTTGGTTGCGCTCCACTCATTCCTCCTAAACCTGCTGTTACAAATAATTTGCCTGCTGTTCCTTTATTGTCAATTTTTCGACATGCATTTAAAACTGTTATAGTAGTACCATGGACAATCCCTTGAGGCCCAATGTACATATAAGATCCAGCAGTCATTTGTCCATATTGTGTTACTCCAAGGGCATTAAATTTTTCCCAATCATCAGGCTTAGAATAATTTGGTATTACCATTCCATTAGTTACAACTGCTCTAGGTGCATTTTTTGAAGATGGAAAAAGCCCTAGGGGATGACCACTATACATAACTAAGGTTTGTTCATCGTTCATTTCACTCAGGTATTGCATAGTTAAAAGATATTGCGCCCAATTTTGGAAAACAGCACCATTTCCACCATAAGTAATTAATTCTTCCGGGTGTTGGGCAATCTCGTGATCCAAATTGTTTTGGATCATATGCATTATACTCTTGGCTTGTAAAGATTTACCTGGATATTCGTCAATTGGCCTGGCATACATTTTATAATCTGGTATAAATCGATACATGTATATTCTGCCAAATTCATTTAATTCATCTAAAAACTCTTTAGCCAAAGTCGAGTGAAAATGAGGAGGAAAGTATCGTAACGCATTTTTTAATGCTAATTGTGTTTCTTTTTTATTAAGAATTACCTTTCTTTTTGGGGCATGGCTTAATATTTCTGATCTTTTTTTTGGATCAGGTAGAGTTGTTGGTATTCCAGCTTTAATTAGTGATTTAAAATCAGTCATTAGATCTTATTTTTCCTGTTTTAATATCAAATCCGTAAGGACAATGCTTGCAGTTGCTTTTGCAGCAATATCCTCTTTTTAAATGATATTTTTCAGTAAAAATAATATAACCATCGTTAGAATAATAAAAATCATCTTCTTCACGGTTTTTTTTGCCACGAAATTCCTGACCGAAATAACTCATTATTCAAATTTAAAGGAGCTCTAACCAATTATTATATTTTGTTTCAAATAAAATGCAAAATAAAATGAATGTGCATAAACAAAATTCAATAATAAATTTCCATACATTTGGCCAAAATTAAACTTTTATTAAACTAATATTTTAATATGTCTTCTTATCAACATCAAATTGACGCTTTCATGGAAGGTGTTAAGCTTAAAAACAGCCATGAGCCAGAATTTATTCAAGCTGTATTGGAAGTTGCTGAAACGGTCATTCCTTATATTGAGGCAAACCCAAAATATAAGAGTACGAAAATTTTAGAAAGAATTACAGAGCCAGAAAGAGTAATTCAATTTAGGGTTCCTTGGGTAGATGATAGTGGTGAAGTACAGGTGAACAGGGGCTTTAGAGTGGAATTTAATTCTGCAATTGGTCCTTATAAAGGAGGTTTGAGGTTTCATCCTTCTGTAAATTTATCCATATTAAAGTTTTTAGGTTTTGAACAAATTTTTAAGAATTCATTAACCACATTACCCATGGGAGGCGGTAAAGGAGGTTCTGATTTTGATCCTAAGGGAAAATCTGATAATGAAGTAATGAAATTTTGTCAATCTTTTATGACTGAATTATCTAGGCATATAGGCCCTGACACTGATGTTCCTGCTGGAGATATTGGAGTCGGTGGTAGAGAGATTGGGTATATGTTTGGTCAGTACAAAAGATTAAGAAACGAATTTACAGGTGTTTTAACTGGTAAAGGAATTAATTGGGGAGGTTCCTTGATAAGACCTGAAGCAACTGGTTACGGTACGGTTTATTTTGCTGCCGAAATGCTTAAGACCATTGGCGATGATTTTTCAGGAAAAGTGGTGTCTATATCAGGATCAGGAAATGTGGCTCAATTTGCTTGTGAAAAAGCAACAGAGTTAGGAGCTAAAGTAGTTACCATGAGCGACTCTAAAGGATTTATTCATGACCCTAATGGAATTGATGCTAAAAAATTAGCATGGATTATGGATCTTAAAAATAATCGAAGGGGAAGAATTAATGAATATGCCAGTGAATTTGATGGGGTAACATTTCATGAAAATGAAAAACCATGGTCAATTAAAGTAGATGTTGCTTTACCCTGTGCAACACAAAATGAATTAAATGAAGAACAAGCAAAACAATTAGTTGATAATGGTTGTATAGCGGTAGCAGAAGGAGCTAATATGCCTTGTACTCCAGAAGCAATCTCTCAATTTCAATCTAGAAAAGTATTGTTTTCACCTGGTAAAGCTTCTAATGCTGGTGGTGTAGCTACTTCTGGATTAGAAATGTCACAAAATTCCTTAAGGTTTAATTGGACTAGAGAGGAAGTAGATCAAAAACTCCACAATATTATGTTAGATATTCATAAACAATGTGTCAATTTTGGTCAGCAAGATGATGGATACATTGATTATGTTAAAGGAGCTAATATTGCAGGTTTTGTAAAGGTTGCTGATGCCATGATCGATCAAGGAGTTGTATAAAAGTTAAACCATGTATAATTCACTTAAATTTTTTCTAGAAGAAGAACTAGAAAGTGTTAAAGAAGCGGGTCTTTTTAAAAAAGAAAGGGTCATAACTTCCCCACAAGGGGCACAAGTTCATGTGGAGAATGAAGACGAGGTTGTTATTATGTGTGCAAACAATTACTTAGGATTGTCTTCTCATCCAGATGTAATTGAGGCCTCTAAAAATGCTCTTGATACACATGGATTTGGTATGTCTTCTGTTCGCTTTATTTGCGGAACTCAAGATATACACAAAGAATTAGAAAAGAAGATAGCTGAATTCTATAATACGGAAGATACCATATTGTATGCAGCAGCTTTTGATGCTAATGGCGGCCTCTTTGAACCTCTATTTGGGCCAGAAGATGCGATAATTTCTGATGAGCTTAATCATGCATCTATTATTGACGGTGTTCGATTATGTAAGGCAAATAGATACCGCTACAAGCATAGCGATATGCAAGATTTAGAAAAGCAATTAATAGCTGCTCAATCAGATAGACACAGAATTATCGTAACTGATGGAGTTTTCTCTATGGATGGTGATATTGCTAAAATGAATGAAATTTGTGATTTGGCGGATAAATATGATGCTCTTGTAATGACAGATGAATGCCATTCTGCAGGATTTATTGGTAAAACGGGAAGAGGTGTTCCAGAATATCATGGAGTTATGGATAGAGTAGATATTATAACGGGAACTCTTGGAAAAGCCTTAGGGGGTGCAATGGGTGGCTACACAACAGGTAAAAAAGAAATTATCGAGATGTTAAGACAACGATCTAGACCTTATCTTTTTTCCAATTCACTTGCTCCATCAATTGTTGGTGCAGCGATTAGAGTTTTTGATATTTTAAGTGCATCAACAGAGCTTAGAGATAAATTGGAGAGTAATACCGCTTATTTCAAAGAAAAAATAATTGAAGCAGGTTTTGATGTAAAACCCGGTGATTCTCCAATTGTTCCAATAATGTTATACGATGCTAGTTTATCTCAGAAATTTGCTGATTTATTATTAAAAGAAGGGGTTTATGCAATTGGTTTTTTCTATCCTGTTGTACCAAAAGGTAAGGCAAGAATAAGAACTCAAATATCTGCTGCTCATGAAATACATCATCTTGATAAAGCTATTCAAGCATTTATTAAAGTTGGAAAAGAGTTAAATGTGATAAGCTGACTTTCCTTTTAAAAATATTAAAAGTGAATTGTTTGTATCGAAATTATATCATATCTTCGCAGCCCGTTAATCAAAATTAAAACAAAAGTGAGTCATTTAAGTTATAAAACAATATCTGCTAATAAAGAAACCGTAACTAAGGAATGGTTGTTAGTTGATGCCGCTGATCAACCTCTAGGAAGAGTTGCTAGCAAAATAGCAACATTGATACGAGGAAAGCATAAAGTTAATTTCACTCCACATGTTGATTGTGGTGATAACGTAATTGTGATTAATGCGGAGAAAATAAAATTATCTGGTAACAAGTGGGAATCTAAAGAATATATTAGACACACAGGATATCCTGGTGGGCAAAGATCAATTAATGCTTCTGATCTTCTTTCAAAATTCCCTGAAAGATTAATTGAAAAAGCAGTTAAAGGGATGCTACCTAAAAATAGACTAGGTAGGAAATTATACACTAATCTTCATGTTTTTGTTGGTAGCGAACATGATAAAGCTGCTCAAAAACCAAAGAAAGTAGAACTTAATTAATTAATTCATGTCGATTATAAATAAAATAGGTAGAAGAAAATCATCCGTTGCAAGAGTTTATTTAAAAGCAGGTAAAGGAAAGATTACCATCAACAAAAGAGATCAAAAAGATTATTTTTCTACAGACGTACTTCAATATAAAATTAACCAACCGTTTACTTTAACAGGTACATCTGGAAAATATGATGCTATAATAAATGTAAACGGTGGTGGAACAACTGGTCAAGTTGAAGCTATAAGACTTGCCATTTCTAGAGCATTAGTTGAAATTAATGAAGAATACAAGCCTTTACTTAAAGCAGAAGGTTTAATGACTAGAGACCCTAGAATGGTGGAGCGAAAAAAACCTGGACAACCAAAAGCAAGAAAGAAATTTCAATTTAGTAAAAGATAATTATTTTAAGCGTACCAGGGTACGTGGTTTAGTATCTAAGGTGTGGAGACCAAATTATTGCTACTTCATATCTGCTGATTAAAGTAAAACAGTAAAAAGAAAGTAAACAAAATGTCAAAAGTAACTTTTGAAACTATGCTTGAAGCGGGAGTGCATTTCGGGCATCTTAAAAGAAAGTGGAATCCTAGTATGGCTCCATACATTTTCGATGAGAAAAAAGGTATTCATGTAATAGATCTTAATAAAACATTAGTAAAGCTGGAAGAAGCTTCTAATGCAATGAAACAAATCGCTAAATCAGGAAGAAAGATTCTTTTTGTTGCAACAAAAAAGCAGGCAAAAGAAATTATTTCCACTAGATTAACTGAAATAAATATGCCTTTCATCACAGAAAGATGGCCAGGTGGTATGTTGACGAACTTCAAAACTACTAGAAAGACAGTAAAGAAAATGTCTTCCATTGATAAAATGATGAAAGATGGAACAGCTGACACCATGTCTAAAAGAGAAAGATTGCAGTTGACTAGACAAAGAGAAAAAATTGGTAAAGTATTTGGTAGTGTTGAAGACATGAATAGATTGCCTGCTGCAATTTTTATCATTGATGTTAAAAAAGAGCATATTGCTTTAGCAGAAGCTCGAAATCTAAACATTCCGGTTTTTGCTATGGTTGATACCAATTCAAATCCAGAAGGCATTGATTTTATAATCCCATCAAATGATGATGCTACAAAATCAATTGATTTAATAGTTGGTCATTTATGTGATTCTATTAAGGATGGATTAGGTGAGAGAAAACAAAATAAAGAAAAACTGGTTAAAGAGAAAGCTGATAAAGAAGCAGTTTCTGCTGAAAAAATAGAAGAATAAATTTGATTTAATAAATTTTAATAAAAATGAATATTACTGCTAAAGACGTTAATGAATTAAGAAAAAAAACAGGAGCTGGAATGATGGACTGTAAAAAAGCTTTACAGGAGTCTAATGGCGATTTAGAAGCAGCAATTGACTTTTTAAGAAAGAAAGGTCAAAAAATTGCCGCCAAAAGAGGAGATAGAGATGCTAAAGAGGGATTAGTTATTTCTAAGTCTTCTGGTAACAAGGGGTATATAATTTGTCTTAATTGTGAAACAGATTTCGTTGCAAAAAATAACGATTTTGGAAATTTTGCTAATGCTATTTTAGATTTAGCTATAGCAAATAATTCATCAAACGTAGATGAATTATTATGTTCTAACTATACTGGATCTAACCTTACAGTTGCTGAAAAAATAACAGAGCAAAGTGGTGTTATTGGCGAGAAAATAGAAATCTCTTATTTTGAGAATATTTCTGCTGAAAGAGTAGTGGCATACAATCATCCTGGTAATCAGATTGCTTCAATGGTTGGCTTAACAGCCGATGCTGAAGATGAAGGTAAGCAAGTAGCCATGCAGGTTGCTGCCATGAACCCAATTGCTTTGGATCAGGACTCTGTTCCTCAAGATGTAATTGACAGAGAAATTGAAATAGGTAAAGATTTGGCTATTCAAGAAGGGAAACCTGAACAAATGGCAGAAAAAATTGCTAGGGGAAGATTAAATAAGTTTTTTAAAGAAACAACATTGCTAAACCAAGCCTTTATTAAAGACAATAAAAAAACGGTTTCTCAGTTTTTAAAAGAAAGCAATCCAGATCTTAAAGTCACAGATTTTAAGCGTTATTCGCTTTCGATTTAATAACATTATCTATATTTAGAGAGCTTTAAGCTCTCTTTTTTTTGCTCAAAATTTAATATACATGAAATACAAAAGAATCTTACTAAAACTAAGTGGAGAAGCCTTAATGGGGAATAAGCAATTTGGAATCGATAATAATCGATTGATGCAATATGCAAACGAAATAAAAGAAATTGCTGATTTAGGTACAGAGATTGGTTTAGTAATTGGGGGAGGAAATATATTTAGAGGCGTTCAAGCCGAAAGAGGTGGTATGGAAAGGACTCAAGGAGATTACATGGGGATGTTAGCTACAATGATAAATAGTATGGCTTTACAAGCCGCATTAGAATCAGTGGGGTTATTTACACGATTGCAATCTGCAATAGAAATGAAGCAAATTGCAGAACCGTTTATAAAAAGAAAAGCAGTTAGGCATTTAGAAAAAGGTAGGATAGTTATTTTCGGATCAGGAACAGGTAATCCATTTTTCACCACAGATTCTGCTGCTTCGTTGAGAGCTATAGAAATAGACGCAGAAGTTATTTTGAAAGGAACTAGAGTCGATGGAATTTACGATCAAGATCCCGAAAAAAATACCTCAGCTAAAAAATATGATACTATTACTTTTGATGAGGCATACAATAATAATCTTAAAGTAATGGATATGACTGCATTTACTTTATGTAAGGAAAATGAATTACCTGTTATTGTATTTAATATGAATGAAACAGGTAATTTAAAAAAGGTAGTAATTGGGGAGAAAATAGGTACTTTAGTTACGAATTAAATTTACATAATGGAAGAAATAAACATAATCTTAGAAGAAGCTGAGGATGGAATGAAAAGGGCCATTTCTCATTTAAATTCTGAATTAAGTAAAATCAGAGCCGGAAGAGCTACACCTTCAATGTTAGATACGGTAAGAGTAGATTATTATGGTTCTCCAACTCCATTATCTCAAATTGGGAATATTAGCACTCTAGACCCAAGAACACTAACTGTACAGCCTTGGGAAAAAAGTATGTTGGATGAAATTACTAAAGGAATTATTAATTCTAATCTTGGATTAAATCCACAAAACAATGGTGAGGTAATTATCATTTCTGTTCCAGTTTTAACAGAAGAAAGAAGAAAAGAATTGGTTAAAAGAGCTAGAGCTGAAGGAGAAAATGCTAAAGTTAGTTTAAGGACCCAGAGGAAAGATGCAAATGATATGGTGAAGTCACTTAAAGATGATGGGTTGAGTGAGGATGCGGTCAAAAATACGGAATTAGATATTCAAAATTTAACGAATTCTTATTCTTCAAAAGTAGATGAGCTGGTTTCTATTAAGGAAGAAGATATAATGAAAGTTTAGCAGATTAATAGAAGATTCTCTTTTGAATTCGTAAAAATAGTTTAGTTTTATCGTTTAATTTGCAAATTTAAACTAATAAAAACATGAAAAAATTTTGGATATTACCACTAGCATTGCTTGCTTTTTCTTGTGGAGGTGGTGCTTCTGAAGCAGAATTAGAAGCACAAATGGAAGCAGAATTGGAAGCTATTATTGATCAAGCTGTTCAAGAAATGGAAGCATCTGTTGACTCTGCCGTAAACGAATTGGAAATGATGTCTGACTCTATTGATAATGTGACTTCAGAAATGATGGAAGAGGTAGAAGAAGCTACTGAAGATCATTCAGATCATAATCATTAATTAATAGGTTAATTTCTTATTTAAAAAAAGCCCTTAATTAGGGCTTTTTTTATGTCCAAACTTTTGATCCTTCCGAACAATTCTTACATATGTCAATGGTCTTTCTATTTGATAAAATATTAGATCGAAACTGTGTGTAGTCTTTGTTTTTCCATATTTTTTTAAACTGTTTGGATTGTAACTTTCCAAGTTGATATTTCCCATCTTTATCAAAACAGCATGGAACAACTTCGCCATTTACGGTGAATACACAACTACTCCACATTTTCCAACATTGATTTTTCATTTTATTTTTAAGTTCATATTGTCCGTGGATATTCTTTCTATATCTTGAATATTGTTCGTCTTTGGGCATAAGCGGATTACCATTTTCAAATTCATAAAACTGAGCTGTTTTAATTCTAAACTCGTTCAATTCTAATTCATCACACAAATTTTTCATATCGTCTATTAAATGTTCGTTTGTTTTTACAATTAAAAATTGTAAAATGATATTTGGGTATTTACTTTTTAACTTTTTTTTCCATTTAACAAGATTTTTTGCACCTTTTATTACTTTTTCATAATCACCATTTTTCCGATAGGAAACATAGCTTTCTTGAGAATTACCATCAATAGAAATAATAAGATTTTGTAATCCAGAATCTATAGTTTTTTTACAATTTTCATCATCAAGAAAATGACCATTTGTTGAAGTAGAACAAAATATTTTTTTTGATGTTGAATAGGAAATCATTTTAAAAAGATGGTGGTTTATAAAAGGTTCACCTTGAAAATAATAATTGACGTACATTAAATTTTTTTGAGTTTGATCAATAATATTTTGATGAAGTTCTAGTGAAAGATTCCCTGTTTTTCTTGTGAATTGTTTTAGCCCACTAGGGCATTCTGGACACCCTAAATTACATGCAGTAGTGGGTTCAATACTAATAGCCATTGGGAAGCCAAAATGAATAGGTTTTTTTAATAATGAAGAGATTTGGTAACTGATATATAGCTTTATTGCATTTACTAATCTAAAAAAAGTAATAGATTTTAAAATAATAAGGGTATTTATTAATTGAGGTCTGATAGAAATTAAAAATACTAAAATCATTTATGATAAGAAGTAATAAACTACAGTATTAATTAATACCTTAGTAAAAAAAAAATATGTGGAGAAAGATTTCTATTCTCATACTAAGAAATCGTATTCTAATATTGTGTATTCTCTTTCTGATTACTGCTTTTATGGGTTTTCAATCTACAAAAGTTCAACTTCAGTATCAGTTCAATAAACTTCTCCCAGAAAATGATCCAACTTTTCTTGCTTATGAAAAGTTTAAAGCAAATTTCGGCATTGATGGTATGATGGTAGTCATAGCAACTGATGAACCTGATTTTTACACGGAAAAAAGATTTAATGCATGGCTCGAATTAGCAGATAGTTTAAAGAATATAAAAGTCAATATTTCCCAAACTCAAACACCACAATATAAAGGTGTAGTTGACTCTATATTTTCTGAGGCTCATTTATATAACATTATAAAAGATAAATCAAATTCCAAATTCACTCTAAAAGGAATAATAAATCAATACCCTCTCTCTCAGTCGCAGGTAGATAGCGTGAAGAGAATTATAAAAAATCTAGAGTTTTATAATAACATCGTATATAAAGATTCATCTGATTTACATTTTATGATGTTGTTTCTTAATAAGGATATTTTCAATTCTAATAACAGAGGTACGTTGATTGATGATATTAGAACTATGGCCCTTTCTTACTCAGGTTATTTTTCACATTTAAAATTTTCAGGTTTACCCTTCATCAGGTCGGTAATGATGTCAACGGTTCAAAAGGAACTCAAGGTTTTCATTATGTTAGCGATGTTGGTAACGGCTATATTGCTGTTTTTATTTTTTAGATCTTTTAAGGTAGTTGTTATATCAATGATAGTTGTAGCTATTGGGGTAGTTTGGTCATTGGGCGTATTAAGCCTTTTTAATTATGAAATTACAGCACTAACAGGTCTAATTCCCCCGTTACTTATCGTTATTGGAATTCCTAACTGTGTCTATCTTATAAATAAATTCCAACAAGAATTTAAAAGTCATGGAAAGAAAATAAAAGCTCTAGACAGAGTAATACAAAAGGTTGGAAACGCCACTTTTTTAACCAATGCTACCACTTCAATGGGATTTGGCACCTTTATTTTTACTCATTCTGCCATAATGAAAGAATTTGGTGTAGTAGCTTCAATAAACATCATTTGTATGTTTATAATTAGTATTTGTTTGGTCCCGATCATATTTAGTTTTTTACCAGAACCAAAAGGGAAACATACGGAACATTTAGATAGAAAATGGATGTTTAAAATTTTAGACGCACTAGTTTATTTCTCCACTCAAAAAAGGAAGCAAGTTTATCTGATTTCTATTGTTTTATTATTTGCTGGAATTTATGGTATGTCCTTAATGCACACAACAGGAAATATAGTTGATGACCTTCCAAATGATGATTTAGTAGTAAAAGATTTAAAGTTTTTTGAAGAAGAATTAAACGGTGTCTTACCATTTGAAATCATCCTTACTTTCAATAATGTAGTTTATGAAAATTTTTCAAATATTGCTAAAATTCAACAATTACAGGAGCAGTTAAAAAGTGAAAAATACTTATCAAAATCACTTTCTATAGTTGATGCAATGAAGTTTATTTCACAATCATATGGTAATGGAAAGAAATCTAAATATAATTTGGATTTTAGTAAGTCAAAAGATCAAAAGTATTTTTCAAGAGTTATCAATTCAGTTTATTTTAAGAATACATTTTCAGATTCCATTATTGATAACAGTAATGGATTTGTTAAAACTTTTCTTGATTCTAATCATAAAACAACTCGTATCACCATGCAAATAGCAGATATAGGGACAGCAGCCATGGATAGTTTAATATCTAGAATTAATACTTACGTTGACAGTATAGTGAATCCAGAAGTGTCTAAATTTAAAATAGTTAAAAATGATGATCAATTTTTTCACTTTTATAATACCAATAATAATATCAAATATAAGGTACAAAACGAACTTATTACGGAGGATCAGGCTGGCCTTGTAGAATTTCCAAGTGAATTAGCTTTGGTGAAAAAAGATTATGGAATGAAAGTTTTTGAAGATGCCATTAGAAATGCGGTTGAAGAATTGAAAATTGACTTACAAATAACAGGAACGGGTGTTTTGTATGCTAAGGGTACCACTTATTTGGTTAATAATCTTTTTATCAGTTTAATGATCGCTATTTTTGTAGTAGCACTGTTAATGTCATTTCTTTTTAGATCATTAAAAATGGTGTTAGTTTCACTTCTTCCTAACTTATTACCACTCATTTTTACTTCTGCCCTGATGGGTTACTTTGGAATTCCTATTAAGCCCTCCACCATTCTAGTTTTTAGTATAGCTTTTGGCATTTCAATCGATGATACTATTCATTTTTTAGCTAAGTATAGGCAAGAATTAAAAAATCATAATATAAGAAAATCAGTAGAGACTTCTATTAGAGAAACTGGAGTGAGTATGATTTATACATCCATTATTCTATTTTTTGGGTTTTCTATCTTTATTGCATCTAATTTTGGAGGTACCCAAGCATTGGGATTATTGGTTTCATTGACATTGTTTATGGCTATGCTTACCAATTTGGTGCTGTTGCCTTCCTTACTTTTGAGTTTAGAAAAAAGAATTTTAACAAAAAACTTTAAAGAATCAGAAGATCTCTTTCAAGATGATCAAGATATAGAATGGAATAAATTGTAAAAATGAAAGGAATAATTTTAGCAGGAGGATCAGGTACTAGGTTACACCCACTTACCCTAGCTTTAAGTAAACAGCTTATGCCAGTATATAATAAGCCAATGATTTATTATCCATTATCCACTTTAATGCATGCTGGTATTAGAGAAATCCTTTTCATCACTACACCGCACGATCAACATCTGTTTCAACATTTATTTGGAGATGGGTCAAAGCTAGGTTGTAGGTTTGAATATCAAATACAACCTGAGCCCAACGGACTTGCTCAAGCATTTGTTATTGGCAAAAACTTTATTGGTAAAGAAAAAGTGGCTTTAATTTTAGGTGATAATATATTTTTTGGCTCAGGAATGGGTAAAAAATTGGAATCTTCGGCTGACCCTGATGGAGGCTTAATCTTTGCTTACAGAGTTAATGATCCGGAGCGTTACGGTGTAGTTGAATTCGATGAAGATGATAATGTTCTTTCCATTGAGGAAAAACCAATTAATCCCAAATCGCATTTTGCAGTTCCAGGATTATATTTCTATGATAATGAAGTAATTGATATCGCTGAAAATCTAAAACCAAGTTCAAGGGGAGAGTATGAAATCACAGATGTAAATAAAGAATACCTAAATAAAGGAAAGCTTAAAGTGAAAAATCTCGGTAGAGGAGTGGCGTGGTTAGATACTGGTACATTTCGTTCTTTAATGCAAGCCTCACATTTTGTTCAAACTATTGAGGAAAGACAAGGCATGGGAGTTGGGTGTATAGAAGCAGTTGCATATTCAAAAGGTTTCATTGACGAAAAACAACTTAAGGAATTAGCTTTACCTCTTCTAAAAAGTGGATATGGTAATTATCTTATGAGTTTAATAAACTAAATTAATGTTAGAGAAATATAAGGGAATCATTGATGATGCTTTATCTGAATACTTGAACTCATTACCAAGTTATTCTATCTATGATCCTATAAGATATATAGTTAATCTAGGCGGGAAGCGATTTAGATCTTCTTTAACTTTACTTGCGGCTGATCTATTTAGTAGTAACCCAAAAATGGCTATTAAAGAGGCTATGGCTATAGAACTCTTCCATAATTTTACTTTAGTTCATGATGATATTATGGATGAAGCTAATTTGAGAAGGGGACAACAAACGGTTCATATAAAATGGTCGAGGAATGATGCTATCCTTTCAGGTGATCTCTTACACGCTCTAGTAAATCAGATATTATCTACATCTAATTCGTCAAATCAGCATATACAATCTATTTTCCATCAAACTGCGATTGAGGTCTGCGAAGGTCAATCATTGGATATGATTTTTGAAAACAAAAATGAAGTTAGTGAAGAGGAATATTTAACAATGATAAAATTGAAAACGGCTGTTTTAGTGGGTTGTGCATTAAAAATGGGGGCATTTATTGGTGGAGCAAATAATGCTGATGCACAATTACTTTATGACTATGGGATAAATTTAGGAATTGCATTTCAAATACATGACGACATACTTGATGCATATCCCAATGATGAAAAATTCGGAAAAAAAGTAGGGGGTGATATTATAGAACAAAAGAAGACACTCCTCTTTATTTCCATGTTAAATCAATTATCAAATGAAGAGAAAACGCTAGTAAATTCACTTTATCAATCCAACGATATTGAACACAAGGAAATTGTTAATAAAGTCAAACAATTATATGAAAAGTATGGTGTTCTTAGCTTTGCGAATGAGAAAAAAAATAATTTCCACAAAAAGGCCATTTCAAACATCATGCAAACTAGTTTAAGTGATGAAAAGAAAGAAGTGCTAGTTCTATTTGCAAGAAATTTAATGCATAGAAATTTTTAGATATAAATATTTTTTAGTGCACAATTAATATTATCGTATTTAAATTTGAAACCATCAGATTTAATTTTTTCGTTTGAAACTTTTGATCCTTCTAAAAGTAAATCAGCTAATTCACCATAAATAAATTTCAGAGCAAAACTAGGAACATTAGGCAACCTAATCTTTTTATTTAAAGCCTCTGCAACAGCAATAGTAAATTCTTTGTTGTTACAATGTTGGCTACTTACTACGTTATATGTACCAGGATTTATTTTACTTTCTATGGCATTATAAAATATGTTTACTACATCATCAATATGCACCCAAGGCATAAATTGTTTCCCTGTTCCAAGCGGTGAACCTAAACCTTTGCTTATCATTGAGCTCATTTTTGGGAGTGCTCCTTCATTTTTATCAAGTACAATGCCTAGTCTAAACTTGTATACATTAGTCTCATCTTGAAACAAGTCTGCGGCTCTTTCCCATTGTTTACAGCAATTTCCAATGAAGTCATTATGGGCTTCATTTTCTTCATTATAGATCATTTCGTTGGTAATAGCTCCATAAAATCCAATACCAGATGCAGAAATGAAAGAATTTAATTTTAATTTATTTTTTTTAATACAACTATGCAGAAGTCTGGAGGTTAACACTCTACTTTTTACTATGGTTTCTTTCCTTTTTTTTGTCCACGGCTTTTCAGCGATACCAGCACCTGCAAGGTGGACAATAATTTTAGTGCCATCTAGACAATTTTCGTCAATATAATTTTGTTCCCAATTCCATTCGTATGTTTTTACATCATTCTTAGAGTTTTTAGCTCTTGTAAGGTGGGTAACTTCATATTCATTTTCGATCAGCATTTTTGTTAATCTAGATCCAATCAGTCCTGAACCACCTGTAATAAGTACTTTGTTTTTCATTTAAAACGAAGATAAGGATGTCAACTAACTAAGTTGATATTGTCCAACGGATTATGGATAAAAAAAGAATAATAATTGATTAATTTCCTGTTTTAACTGAGTTAAATCAAGGATGATGTAAGTTTTAATCAATTACTAAAAATAATGAAGAAATATATTTTTATTGTAAATAGAAAAAGAATACTATTTAATTTAAAGAACCTCGTTAATAAAAGCGTTCATTTTGGCTTGCTATATGATATCTCAGAAAGGGTAAATCTAGTTTTAATTATGTGAAAAAAGAAAGTGATTTTCAGGTTTAATTTCAAATAAATATTTTGCATCTTTGTTTTGAAATGAGCCTAGATCGATTTTCTTTTTTAAATAGTATTGATAGCGATTACGTAGATGAGTTGCATCAAAGATACCTTATTGACAAAAGGCTAGTAGAACCAAGTTGGAGACAGTTTTTTGACGGCTACGAATTTGCAAAATTTAATTATGATGAAGTTGATGAAGTCCCATCTATTGTAAAAAAAGAATTTAGGGTTATCAACTTGATTAATGCTTACCGAACAAGAGGGCATTTATTTACCAAAACTAACCCTGTTAGAGAAAGAAGAAAGTTCAGTCCTACTTTAGATTTTAAAAATTTTGGCCTTGACGATAATGATTTATTATCTGTTTTTCAAGCAGGTGAGCAAGTGGGAATCGGTCCTTCATCGTTAAATGAAATAATAGCTCACCTAGAAGAAACATATTGCCAGTCAATCGGTATTGAATACCAATATATTAGACATCCAGAAAGAGTAGAATGGATAAGGAAACAAATCGAGCTTAAAAATAGACCCCAGTTCACGAAAGACCAAAAAAAACACATTTTACATAAATTAAATCAATCGAATGTTTTTGAGCAATTCTTACAAAAGAAGTTTGTTGGACAAAAAAGATTCTCAATTGAAGGAGCTGAATCTTTAATTCCAGCATTGGATGCATTAATTGAAAATGGTTCTATTTTAGGTTTAAAGGAATTTGTAGTTGGAATGGCCCATAGGGGGAGGTTAAATGTTTTAGCTAATATTTTTAATAAAACCTATGAGAGCATATTTACGGAGTTTGAGGGCAAGGAATATGATGATGACACCCTCTTTGATGGTGATGTGAAGTACCATTTAGGTATCACATCTGAAGTTAAAACTGATGCTGGTTATCAAGTTAAAATAACTCTTGCACCTAATCCATCACATTTAGAGGCCGTAGATCCAGTTGTTGAAGGGATAACAAGGTCTAAAATTGATCATGAGTTAGAAGGAGACGAAAGAAAAATTTTACCTATTCTTATTCATGGAGATGCTGCTATAGCTGGTCAGGGTATTGTGTATGAAGTGGTGCAAATGGCTCAATTGGATGGGTATCGTACCGGAGGAACATTACATATTGTAATTAACAATCAAGTTGGCTTCACCACAAATTATTTGGATGCTAGATCAAGTACTTATTGTACGGATGTAGGCAAAACAACCCTTAGTCCTGTGTTTCATGTCAACGGTGATGATATAGAGGCAGTAGTACAAACCATTGATATTGCACTGCGTTACCGACAAGAATTTTCAAGAGATGTCTTTGTAGATTTATTATGTTACAGAAAATATGGACATAACGAAGGTGATGAACCTAAATTTACTCAACCAAAGTTATATAAAGCCATAGCAAATCATCCTAATCCTAGAGAAATATACCTAAACCAACTAATAGAACAAGGTGTTGTTAGCCGTGAAGAAGGTGTTGAAATGGAGAAAGAGTTTGATGATATGCTCCAAGAAAGGTTAGCTGAGGCTAAACAAATTGAAAAAGCTAAAATCACCAATTTTTTAGAAGAGGTATGGAAAGATTTTAGAAAATCTAAAAAAGAAGATTTTGTTAAGTCTCCTGATACAGGATATGATGAAAAAAAGCTAATTCAGTTAGCTAAAAAAATCAATTATTTACCAGAGGGAAAAAAGTATTTCAGAAAAATAATCAAGTTATTTGATGATAGACTAGCTATGCTTGAGACAGATAAATTAGATTGGGCCATGGGTGAATTGTTAGCTTATGCTACTTTACTTCAAGATGGTTTCTCAGTTCGAATTTCAGGTCAAGATGTTGAAAGAGGAACCTTTTCTCATAGACATGCCGTGGTAAAAACAGAAGATGATGAGGAAGAAGTGATTCCACTTAATTTATTAAGTGAGGGGCAAGGTAAGTTTGATATTTACAACTCCTTACTCTCTGAATATGCTGTGCTAGGGTTTGATTATGGGTATTCATTTAATACGCCAAATGGGTTAACCATTTGGGAAGCTCAATTTGGAGACTTTTTTAATGGAGCTCAGATCATTATAGATCAATTTTTAAGTGCTGCTGAAGATAAATGGGGTACACCTAATGGTCTAGTCATGCTTTTACCACATGGATATGAGGGTATGGGATCTGAACATTCATCTGGAAGAATGGAGCGATTCCTTCAACTTTGTGCTGAATACAATATGCAAGTAGCCAATTGTACTACTCCTTCAAATTACTTTCACCTTTTAAGAAGACAACAAGTTCGTCCATTTAGGAAGCCCTTAGTCGTTTTTACCCCCAAAAAATTACTTCGTTATCCTAGGGCTGTTTCTTCAATTAAGGAGTTAGCTAATGGTCGTTTTAGTGAGGTTATTGATGATCATTCAGCAATTGCAGAAAAAGTGGATACCGTGGTATTATGCTCAGGTAAGTTTTATTACGATTTATTAGAAAAATACGAAACTATAGAAGCTGATAATCTGGCATTAATTCGATTAGAACAGCTTTATCCTTTTCCAGAAAATCAATTATCAAAAATTGTAATAAAATATGGACAATCTGCTAGATATATTTGGGCACAAGAAGAACCAGAAAATATGGGTGCTTGGTCATTCATACTTAGAAAATGGCAATTTAATACAATAATATGCCACTCAAGAATGGAATCTGGTAGTCCAGCTAGTGGGTCGCCAAAAGTACATGAGATTAGGCACAATGCCACAATAGAAAAAGTAATGTCATACACAAAAAAGAAATAATATGTCAGTTTTAGAAATGAAAGTACCAAGTCCAGGAGAATCAATTTCAGAAGTTGAAATTGCGGAATGGATGGTCGAAGATGGAGATTATGTGGAAAAAGATCAAACTATTGCAGAGGTTGATTCTGATAAAGCTACGTTGGAACTACCTGCTGAACAATCAGGTATCATTACATTAAAAGCTGAAGTAGGAGATGTTGTAGCAGTTGGTCAAGTGGTTTGTCATATAGATACTTCAGCTACTAAGCCTGAAGGCAAAAATAATTCTTCAAAACCGCAGCAAACGTCTCCAACACCTAATCCTGCTCCATCAGTCACAAGTTCACCAGTTCCTACAGCACCAATATCCTATGCAGCAGGACATCCAAGTGTAGCAGCTAAGAAAATCATGGATGAACAAAATGTTCAAGTAGAAATGATTGAAGGTACAGGAAAAGGGGGTAGGATTACAAAGCAAGATATTCTTCAGCTACTGGCTAGCCTACCTGAGGAAGGGAATAGAAAGAGCCAGATCAGAAAGTTGAGTATGCTTAGACGGAAAATTGCATCAAGATTGGTTTCGGTCAAAAATGAGACGGCTATGTTAACCACTTTTAATGAAGTGAATATGAAGCCTATCATGGATTTAAGAGCTATATATAAGGATGATTTTAAAGAAAAATACGGCATTGGTTTAGGATTCATGTCCTTTTTCACCAAAGCTTGTACCATTGCTCTTCAAGAATTTCCATCAGTAAATTCCATGATTGATGGTGATCATATGATATCATACAATTTTGCCGATGTAGGTATTGCAGTAAGTACTGAAAAGGGGTTAATGGTGCCAGTATTGAGAAATGCAGAAGAGATGAATATATTGGAAATTGAATCTACTATTAAAGATTTGGCTATTAAAGCTAGAGACGGTAAAATTTCCATTGAAGAAATTACTGGAGGAACTTTTACTATTACAAATGGTGGTGTTTTTGGTTCCATGTTAAGTACACCAATCATTAATCCTCCTCAATCAGCTATTTTAGGTATGCACAACATTGTCGAAAGGCCAGTTGCTATTGACGGCAAAGTAGAAATTCGTCCGATAATGTATATTGCCCTTTCTTATGATCACCGTATTATTGACGGTAAAGATAGTGTTGGATTTTTAGTAAAAGTGAAAGAAGTCTTGGAGAATCCAGAAGAACATATTTTTGAGGGTAAGGATCCTAAAAAAACACTATTGAGTTATAAAAAATAACATTTAGTCGTTTACAATAATATTGTCAAGCTCCCAAGTTGCTCCATCTGAATTACTCCCAATGTATTTGAAGGCAATATTTAAATTATTGGAAATAAATTGTGTTAAATCTATATTACCACTTGATACAAAACTCCAATCTCCAGAATCAGTATCCCAATTCGGAACATAGCTTGTTATATTTAACCAGGTTCCTTGTTGTGATGGATCGCTAGATCCATCGTAATTAGAAGATATATACAATTCTAGTCCTGGACCATTGTATCTGGTAACATTATCAAATACTAAATAGGGCGAAGTTGTGCCCGTTAAATCAAATGATGGAGAAACCAACCAACTTTCACATGCAAAGTTGGTAAAAGTATTGATGTCAAAGTTGCTTGCTGCTGCCACATCTCCTCCATATATACCCCATTCTCCCCAATTTTCAGACGTTGTTGTTCCAGACCAAAAGCTACCCCAACCACCTGAAGTTACTGAACCATCATTAAAGTCCTTATTTAATATGTAGTTTCCGGACCCACCTCCACCAGATCCACCACCACATCGATCACCATCCATATTGACTTCATTGATATCACGAATAATAAATTGTTTAGTCGAGCCATATCTAGTGAAAATACCCACAATAGATCCTTTTCCCGATGCCACTGTGTCATCTGCAAAATTCGCATACCCACTCGTACGAACTAAGATACTGTTCCCATTACAATCGTTTAGATATCTTTCACCAGTAGCTAAATTTATGGCATCAGCATAGGTGATATTAGTGGATTGAAATTCTACGCTATCGAGTTTTATCAATCTGCTTTGATCTTCTTCAATGTTGAGATTGTCTATGCTTGTACTATAAGGAATAACAAATTTTTCTGTAGATAATTTAACAATTTGCTTATCTACACTGATATTGTCCAATTGAATTAAGTCACCATATTCACTCATAGTAATTCCATTCAAATTTACTCTTACGCTGTCTCCAATGTATAATCCACCAGAAGCATCTAACTTTAACTTTATAGCCCCAGATAAGTCTTGTATGTAAGCTTCTTTGTAAAAATTCCCGTTAGTTTCTTCACATGTGATATTTCCATAAATGGAGTAGTTGGAATCTATCGTTATTGGCGAGCCAGTGAACATATCTTTCAAATCACTGATTGAAATTCTTGTTCCTTCTGGAATTTCTATTACTGGTGGTTCATCATAAGTCTTATTACAAGAAATAAATAAACTTAATAGAAGTATAACAGATATATGGTGTGAGTAATTTTTCATTTTAAAATAAATAGCTTAACATAACAAAAAAGGTGCGACCGTACATGTATCCAAATTTATTTGGAAAACGATCTATATTGGATGCGTCATAACGTAACTGTTCAAAACCACCTGTTTTAAATGTCGTATTGTTTAGTACATTATTGACGTTTAAATTTAATCTTAGATAAGAATTGTTTTTATAAATCTTCCAGCTTTTCCCGCAAAACAAATTCACTGCATTTCCATTATCAAGTTTGGTTTGGTCAATGACCTCATTTATGTAAGGGTATCCAATTCCGTATCCGGCAATTGCTTCAGAAGTTCTTCGGTCTGGGTTAGGGGATAAATATATATCTGCAAAGTAATTAAAGTTTATCCCAGCATACCAATATTTAGGAGCATTATATTTAAGCCCAATAGTAGTAGCTTGTTGGGGCATACCACCAATTTTATAGTTTTGGAAATAAACCGTTTTGTTTTCTGCAATAACTTCTTGAGAGTTGTCTCTAGTAACAGTGGCTACAGGTCTAGAATTAAAAAGGTAATCTCCCATAGTAAATGCACCAGAAAACTGAAGAGATGATGTGATATTACTCTCAAAACCAAATTCAAGTCCCATAAACAGTTGGTCTACATTAGTCATCATGTAATTAACAAAAGTTCTGTATTCGTCATGGTAAAATGATCTTGCCCATGTTTGATTATTGATTTCAGTATAAAAACCAGTTATTCTTGCTTTTATAAAAGGAAGTCTAACATTATAATTGATATCACCAGAAATGATTTCAGTTGAAGTTAAGTTAGGAACTATTTGATCTCTAGTTCTGGGTGATACATATGCATTTCTTACAAAAGGAGCCTCTGTTTTATATAGTCCATTGAATGAAACTAGGTGTCTACCAGTGATTTTATATAGAAATCCAAGTTTAGCTCCATAATTGTAAAAATTTTGCTTTTCAGAATTTCCTAATGAGTTTTCTGGAAAACGACCATTTTGCATAATTCCGTTTCTCCAAAAGGTTGAGTTCGATAAAGTGACTGCTGCAAAACTTTCAATTTTAGCCGTATTTAAGTTGTACTCTACAAAAGCTTCGTTTTTATTTACATGAATATTATAGTTATAACCAAAAATATCACCACTTCTAGCCACTCTATTTATTTCTTGTAAATCATTTTGAGCAAGGTTTGGATCTTCAAAATCTTGTTCTGCAAATTGATCTATATCCACCCAAAAATCACCTCCTAGTAAATCGTTTATCATTCGATAATTTTTACTCATGTATCGACTGACGTGTAATCCAAAGTTGATTTGTTGATTTTCTTTTAATTGATATTTTCCAAATGAATTCAGTCCGAAGTGTCTGGGGTCTAAGCGATACTCCTCTATGATATACTTTGATCTATTTCCAGTAATAGAATTGTTGGGGTCACCACCAACATTATTTTGAGTGTATAAATTTTTATAATTAGCATTGTACATTGCATCCCAATCTAATTGAGAAGTTGAAGGGTCTTGAGACTGCCATAGCGCTGTTAAATTATTGTAGTCTTCTTCATTTGTGATTATCTGAGAACCAGATAAGGTGCCTTGATTGTTTAGTAAATAGCTCGGTAAATATTTATAATAATCTGGCCTTGGGTCTTTAGCATCATACCAGTTCAGGTTGGTGTTTCCAGTTTTACCAGTAATGGCATAAAGATTTGTTTGAAGGTTAAGTTTGTCAGAAATATTCCAATAATGAGCTAATGTCATGTAGGGTTTGTGGTTGTCTCTATTTCTAGCATTGCGTTTTTTTCGCGTTCCATCTGATTGAGTTTGATAACCCCAATATGGATTATAAAAATTGTCACCTGTTAAATCATATGTTTCTTGAATAGCAATACCTTGTCTCCCTTGAACTGTTGGGGCACCCAGTACCATGAAGTTTAGCCTATGTGTTTCATTTACCTTTTTCTCAATAGACAATAAGTAACTGCCCGAGCTGTAGTAAGTGCCAGGAACATATCCTTCATCTGACCACCTTGAAGATCCACTGATAAGTAATCCCCAGCCTTTGCTATTTAAACCAGTGTTATAGGTGTACATTAACCTGTTTCTGTAAGATCTGTTTGTAGCAGCATAAGAAAATCTTGAACCCACTTTTTTCTCAGATGGTAGAGCAGATATGTAAGAATAGCCACCAATACTTCCAAATGTGGCATCTGCACTTGAAATACCAAATTTATTTTCAGGATATCTGGTGATATCATTTAGACCTCCCCAATAACTCCATATTGTCCACCCATTTTCAGGATCATTAACCGGAATTCCATTGAAGAAAATACGTGTATTTTCAGAGCTATAACCTCTAAGTCTAAATCTTGCAGCACTAAAATTAAACCCTGCTTGATTCACGTAAACATCCCTGGAAGATTGAAGTAGTCCACTAATATCTTGTGATTGTGATTCATTTTCTAATAAATCTACAGTAGTGGTAAATACAGGTACTAGAATGTCTACACTATCTTCATTAAAGATAGAATCTGTTTGAGACCAACTTTTAGTTAAAGTGGCTAAAAACAAGAATAAAAGAGTGATGTTTATTTTATTGGCATGCATTTTGGTACTCAAAATAGTATAAATAATTTGTTTCTCATCCAAGAGGTCGCAAAAGTAGTATATTAGTAAAAATTATATGCATGCATATCAAAATTTATTTATTAACATCGATATTTATCTGTAAGCTACTATCGGCTCAAGAAGCTGTAAACTTAAAAATTGTTCAAAAAGAAAAGAAAATTTATATTAATTATGACTTAATTGGTAATTATGATTACTTAGAAGTTAGACTATTCATAAGTAAAAATGATGGAAAAAAATGGGAAGGCCCCCTTAAATATGTAAGTGGTGATATTGGAGAGAAAATTAGTACTGGTCGAAACAAGATAGTGGTTTGGGATGTCCTAGCGGAAAGAGAAAAATTTCAAGGAGATTGGATATTTGGTTTTGAATTAATTCCTTCAGATAATTTTATATCAGGTAACACAGAAATAAATAAATTTCAAATTCTAGATAAATATAAATCTGCTTCAATTGCTTTAGAATGTTTAGCATTTTATAATTTGGAAAATTTGTTTGATACCATTGTAGACCCCGACACAAATAAAATTCTTCAGGAAGATTTCACCCCACATGGTCCAAAAAATTTTAATAGTCAACGTTATTATCACAAGCTTCATAATATGGCATATGTCATTAGTAAATTAGGTAAGGAAATTACCCCACACGGTCCTAGTGTAATTGGTGTTTGTGAAATTGAAAATAGACAGGTGCTAGAAGACCTTGTTCGTCAAGAAAGTATTGCCAATAAAAAATATAAAATCGTTCAGCATGAGGGGCCAGATAAAAGAGGAATTGATTGTGCTCTTTTATATGATCCACTACATTTTCAATTAACAGCAAGTAAATCGGTCAGGTTAACTATACCAAACAGTGACGATTTTTTCACCAGGGATCAACTTGTTGTTTCCGGTAATATGCTTGGAGAAAAAATACACTTTATTGTGATACATTGGCCTTCAAGACGAGGTGGAGAGGAAAAAAGTAGACCAAAAAGAATTGAGGCCGCAAAACTATCTAAATCTCTTATTGATTCACTTCAATTAGTTGACCCAAACGCAAAAGTTATCCTTATGGGTGATTTTAATGATGATCCCATATCACCTAGTATTAAAGATGTTTTAAAAGCAAAAGGTGAAATGATTAATGTTAAAGATGGAGAGTTATTTAATACAATGGGTGAGCACTATAAAAAGGGAATAGGCACATTGGCCTATCGAGACCAATGGAATTTGTTTGATCAATTCATAGTAACTTCCTCATTACTGGATAAAAAGAAAGTTTATGATGATTTAACTTTTTACAGATCAATAATCTTTAATAAACCCTTTTTAAAAAATAAAAAAGGTAATTTCAAAGGTTATCCGTTTAGAACATATGTTGGCTCTACTTTCATGGGCGGTTACAGTGATCATTTCCCTGTTTATTTGTTCTTAGTAAAAAAGGTCTAATGAGAATTTTTTTATTTCTTTTTAGTGCATACTATTCATTCTCTTGTTTTGCTCAGGACACCATTAAAATTACTTATTATAATTTACTTGATTTTCCTGCTGCTCAACAGGACAGAATAGATACCTTAAAAAAGGTACTTCATTACATTCAACCTGATATTTTTGTGGTAAATGAATTGACTTCATTCAATGGAGCTGGACTAATTAAAAATAATGCTCTAAATGTAGACGGGGTCAATAGATTCTCAAGTGCGGTGTTTTATGATGGGCCAGATACAGATAATATGTTGTTCTATGATCATGTTAAGTTTACTTTATTTAGTCAACAACAAATTGTAACTACATTGAGAGACATCAGCGAATATGTATTATACTACAATGAGGTTGACTTAGCAACAACTCATGATACTATTTTTTTATACCTCTATTCTCTGCACCTAAAGGCAGGAAGTGAAACATCGAATGTAAATTGGAGAGATCAGGATGCTGTCATATTAAAAAATTTCTTAGTAAATAATAACCGAAATAGTAGGTTAATAGTTGGTGGTGATTTTAATTTTTATAACCATACTGAATCTGGATGTCAAGAGATTTTATATGGTCAAGGTTTGCCATTAAAAGATCCTATAAATAGGATGGGAAATTGGCATACAAATGTGGGGTATAAAAATTATCACACTCAAAGTACTAGATCTGGATCGGGCGGCTATGCAGGAGGTGCACATGGAGGTATGGATGATCGCTTTGATTTTATTTTTGTTTCTGAAGATATACTTTCAGGCAACGATGGAGTTATGTATGTGGAGAACACCTATGTCGCAGAGGGTCAAGATGGGAACCATTTCAATCAGTCCATTAATTATGGAACTAATACTGCTGTTTCTGCAGACATTGCAAATGCACTCTATTACATGAGTGATCATTTGCCCGTTTCAATGACAATAATGTTAGGTGGAACGGTTGGTTATAATGTACTAAATGAAGAAAACATTAATATAATATATCAAGCCCAAAATAAAATACTGGAGTTAAAAAACCTTTCTACTTATGGTCTAATAAGTGTTTTTGATATGAGAGGATCATGTCTAAAACAATTCAGCATAAAAGGACAAAATACTTTTACATTAGATTTAAGTAATCTAGATTCAGGAATGTATATAGCTCACGTTGTTTTGGAAAACAAAAGTATAAGTTATAAATTCGTTATTCATTAAACTTATTAAATATGAACGTTAAAAATTTTAATACATTTCTAATTGTTTTAGTTTCTGTCATGGTTTTTTCTTCTTGTGGCAAGAAGAAAACTCCACCAGAATTAACACTTTTGGGAGATGCTATAATGGATCTTTGCCTTGGAGAAACACTAGTTGATCCAGGAATTCAGTCTATTGATGCTTATGATGTTGATATTAGTGATTTAATAGATATTACAAGTAATTTAGATAGTGGTACAGTAGGTAGTTATACTATTACATACACTTCTACAGATGAAAATGGTAATATTTCTACTGTTGGTCGAATAGTTAATGTTGAAATTTGTGTCAGCTCTTTACTAAGTGCCTATAATGTAAGTCATGACTGTCAATTATTAGGACAAGACATAATAAATAATACGCAGACTTTTATTGAGGGAAATGCATCCAATGAGTTTATTATAGATGATTTTAATACATTCATTAGTCAAATAACAGGTACTATTGAGGGTAATTCCCTAACTATTCCTCAAAATGTATTTTCTGTAGGGCAGGCCCCGTTATCTTTTGATGTTACACTTTCTGGAACGGGCACCATTAATGATACAGGAGATGAAATTGTAATAAATTACAATTATGATGCTGGATTAGCTGGTTCAGGAACATGTACAGCTACTTATACAAAGTGATCTAACTACATAAAAATCGTTATTTTTCAATAAACGATGTAGTGAGATCGTAGAATTCACTTGGATTTTCTGCATGCAACCAATGTCCTACTTTTTTCATGGTTTTAACAATCGAATTTGGTAAAGCCGTTTTTAGTTGAGAAACATCATCCTCTAAAATGTAATTCGATAATTCTCCTCTTAAAAATAGCGTTTCGGTTAAGTTGTTTTCAACTTTAATTTCAGTTAAAATCTCATGCATATTTTCAATAATAATGTTCAAATTCATTCGCCAAGCTAGTTTTTCTTTTTCAATCCAATAAAGGTTCTTAAGTAAAAATTGTTGTACTCCAAATTCAGTTACAAAACTGGATAAAGATTCAGCAGCTTCTTTTCTTGATGAAATAGATTCTAAGTTTACACTTTTAAGTCCTTTAATAATGACATCATGATGCATTGGATAAGACTTTATACCAATGTCAGCCACAATAAGTTTTTTCAATACATTATTGTATTTTTCATTGAAGTATAGAGCCGTTTTACCACCCATTGAATGTCCTAATAGAACTGGATTTTTTATTCCTTCATCAAAAATGAGTTCATAAAGATCTTCAGCCATGGATTCATAGTTCATTACAGAATGATGAGGTGAGCGACCATGATTTCTAAGATCAATTAAATAAACGGTGAATTTTTCAGCAAATTTTTTACCGAGCATCCCCCAATTATCTGAAGAACCAAAAAGACCATGAATAATCATAAGAGGATCACCAGATCCTATTTTTTTAAAGTGTAGTTTCATTATCTCAATCTACTTAGATACATATTTACAGTATTTTCCATACCAAAATAGAGTGCGTCAGCTATTAAAGCATGACCAATGGATACTTCTAATAAGTTCTCAATTTGTGAATTAAAATACGTTAGATTTTCTAAATTTAAATCGTGCCCAGCATTTATTCCTATTCCTAATTTGTTAGCCAATTGTGCAGCTAAAGTGTAGTCTTTAATTGCCTCTTCTGGATTTTTCTTGTAGTTAGCTGCATATTTTTCCGTATAAAGTTCAATACGATCCGTATTGAGTTTTGCTGCTCCATCAATCATTTTTTCATCAGGATCAACAAATATGGAAGTTCTTATATTTTTTGACTTAAATAGAGAAATAATTTCTAATAAATAATCTTTTTCTTTAATGGTGTCCCATCCATGATCAGAAGTTAATTGGGAAGTATTATCTGGCACTAATGTTACCTGATCAGGTAAAGTTTCTAAAACTAAATCTACAAATGAAGTTTCTTTTGGATTTCCTTCAATATTAAATTCAACAGTCAAAACTTTTTTAAGCGATCTTACATCTTCATATCTGATGTGTCTTTCATCTGGTCTTGGGTGAACTGTAATACCTTGTGCACCAAATTTTTCTAAATCAAGAGCATGTTTTATTAAATCTGGTGTGTTTCCCCCTCTTGCATTTCTGAGGGTAGCTATCTTGTTAATATTAACACTAAGTCTGGTCATAATTCTTGCAAAATTAAAAGACAATTTATTTTCTTAATAAGTTTAGTTGTATTTTTGATTGTATAGATGAAGGCAAAAGAGTTAATACATAATGAAGTCCCCCCGATTCTTCCTGAAGAAAGCATGGAAAAAGCACTTTCCTGGATGGATGAATTTATGGTAAAGCACCTGCCTGTTGTTAAAGAAGGTAAGTATATAGGCCTAATTTCAGATGAAATGATCCTTGACCATAATACCATAAGTGATGATATCAGTAAATTAAGCATCATCTGGCAGCAAAACGCTGTAAAAGAAACAGCTCACATGTACAAAGTAATTCAAATGATGGCCAATCATCATTTAACATTAATTCCAGTTGTTGGTGATCATAATGATTTTCTTGGATCCATTTCTTCAACTCATCTTATGAATATGATCGCATTACATACAGGTTTTAATCAGTCAGGAGCAATAATTGTATTGCAGATGAACGATTTTGATTATCAGATGTCTCAAATAGCACAAATTGTAGAAACCAATAATGCTAAGATTTTAGGATTTTACACAGAAACAGTATCTGATAGTAATCAACTTAGGGTCACTATTAAAATTAATCAAAGTAAATTAGGTCCTGTTCTTCAAACTTTTTCAAGATATGAATATCATATATTCGAGTTATATACTGATGATGAAACAACAAATGAGTATAGAGATAGATATGACCACCTTATGAATTATTTGAATATTGATTTATGAAAAAAATAGGTATTTATGGCAAATCCATAAGCGATAATAATTTACCATTTTTAGAAAGATTGGTTTCATCATTAAGGGAGAAGGTGAATGCAGATTTGTATTTTCATAAAAATTTAACTAATCATAATAATCTGTTTAATTCAACAGATCAAAAAGAAAGAATATTTGGTGATAATGATTTACTAAAAATCCCAGTCGATATATTGATAAGTTTTGGAGGAGATGGTACATTTCTTGATACGGCTACCATGATTAAAGACAGTCGAATTCCTATTTTAGGAATAAATGCGGGTAGATTAGGTTTTTTAGCCAATATTACTCAAGATGACATCGATCAAGCCGTACTAGCCATTTCAAACAGGAAATTTAAGATAGACAAAAGAACATTGTTGCAGATAAATAACTCAATGGAATTGTTTAACAAGCCTTGTCAATTTGCACTCAATGAAATCACATTGATCAAAAAAGATTCTTCTTCAATGTTAAAAATTCATGCGGAAATAAATGATCGTTATTTAAATACGTATTGGGCTGATGGATTAATAATTGCTACCCCAACTGGTTCAACAGCATATTCATTGTCTTGTGGAGGACCCATACTAACACCAGGTTCTGATAATTTTGTTATCACTCCAGTTTCCCCTCATAATTTAAATTTGAGGCCCATGGTAGTCAGTGATAATGAAAAGATTGCATTGAGGGCAGAATCTAGAGAAGGTCAATTTTTATTAACTATGGATAGTAGATCGGTTACCATAGATAACAACAAACCCATTCAACTAAGAAAAGCAGATTTTACATTAAGTTTGATTGAGTTAGAAGATCAAAATTTCTTTAAAACCATCAGAAATAAATTATTTTGGGGAAAAGATTCTAGAAATTAGTTTTTTTAACGTTTATAAATGTTAAGTTTTTTACCTTTAACATGTGAACAAGTTAGTTTTTCAAATCTTTATTCTTTCCCTATCCCTTAGCTCTTTATCGGCTCAGGTAAAAGAATTTGGTGTTTTTGCAGGAGGTGCCTACTATAGAGGGGATTTAAATAGAATTCATTTTAGTCAAACAGATTATTCACTTGGTGGAATTTTTAAACAAGATTTCCCCAACGACAGGATATCTATGCGTTTTCAATTGCTTTACAGCCGAGTCAAAGCAGATGATTTTAAATCAGGGAATCTTCAACAACTCAATCGCAATTTAAGTTTTAAATCATCCGTAATTGAATTTGGACCAGTTATAGAAATAGACTTTTTTAAATTTCATCCAGGTCAGAATAATACAACCAAATCTGCTTTTGGGACGCCTTATTTTATGGGTGGAATCAATATCATGAGGATGAATCCAAAAACCCTTTATAATGGTGAATGGATCGAATTACAACCATTGGGTACAGAGGGGCAAGAAACAACATTAACTAATCAAAAAAAATATTCATTGAATCAAATTGTTATTCCTTTTGGTATAGGAATAAAAGTTAATTTAAGTCATCACTCCTCTTTTGCTATGGAGTATGGAATTAGAAAAACGTTTACAGACTATTTAGATGATGTTAGTGGTTTATACCCTAATCTATCTGTCTTAGAAGCAGAATCAGGTACATTGGCACGAGTTCTAAGTGATCGAGCCAGAACCCCTGAGGGTATTAGTCAGTCTAGTTACGGTCTACAGAGAGGTAATCCTTCTGATAATGATTGGTATACTGTTTTTGGTTTCACCCTCACATATGAATTCTTTAGTGATTCAACTTGTCCAAGTTGGTAAAATATTTCTTTTTTTCATCAATTTTAATGAAATTCGCGCTGCTTTATGAATGACCTTTCCCTTGATACAACTAATATTCCAAAACACGTAGCTATCATAATGGATGGTAATGGAAGGTGGGCAAAGAAAAAAGGAGAGATGAGGATATTTGGTCATACCAATGGGGTCGAGTCTGTAAGAGAGTCATTAACTGCAGCTGTTGAAATTGGGGTACAATATCTTACACTTTATGCTTTTAGTACTGAAAATTGGAATAGGCCAAAAGAAGAGGTTGCAGCCTTAATGGATTTGTTAGTAAAAGCGATTTACGATGAGGTGGAAGAATTAAATGAAAAAGGGGTTAAGCTAGAAACAATAGGAAACACAAGCATACTTCCAACTTCTTGTCAAGATGCATTGACTCAAGCGAAAGAAAGAACAAAAAACAACGATAGAATTACTTTAATTCTAGCTTTGAGTTACAGTTCTAGATGGGAAATTGCCCAAGCGGTAAAAACGATGGCTTCTGAATCCATTTCAGGTAAGTTGGATGTAGATACAATAAACGAAGACTTAATTAGTTCTTATTTAAGTACCTCAAATTTCCCAGATCCTGAACTTTTGATTCGGACAAGTGGTGAGAACAGAGTGAGTAACTTTTTAATGTGGCAGCTTGCGTATACTGAATTGTATTTTACGGAAACATTATGGCCTGATTTTAAAAAAGAACATTTCTACAGGGCCATTAAAGATTATCAAGACAGAGAACGAAGATTTGGTAAAACATCAGAACAAATTGTGAATGAATAGTTATAGATTAATAATCGCAAGTGTTTTATGCTTTTTTATTAATGGAAATGTTGCTCAAAACAATTTCATGGATTATGGTACACCTCGAGAGTATACCCTAGCGGCTATCACGGTTGATGGAGGTGTTCATTTCGACCATGATATGATTATTCAGAAATCAGGTTTAATTAGGGGTGAGAGAATTTTAATTCCGGGAGAGAAAATTTCAAATGCCATTGATAAACTATGGGAACAAGGTATTTTTAAACATGTCGAAATTTTAAAAGATAAATCTCAAGGAGATAATTTGTTTTTGAGAATTAGAGTACAAGAAAGAGAACGCATGTCCAGATATAGTTTTTCAGGCATTTCTAAATCAGAAGCAGATCAATTAAGAGATGATCTTGACCTTTATAGTGGTAAAATTATTACAGATGCTTTACTAATGAAAGTAAAAAATATATCTAAAAATTACTTTGTAGGAAAGGGATATTTTAATGCAAAATCATTTATTACTACCACCACTGATACGTTGGTAAACAATAGTAAAATATTAAAAATCAATATTGATAAAGGGAACAAGTTTAAGATTAATGAAATCATTATTAACGGTAATTATGCTTTGTCTGATGATAAGATTAAGCGATTAATGAAGGATACTAAACAACGATTGTGGTATAGATTTTATAAACGATCTAAGTTCCAATATTCTCTATTTGAAGAGGATAAGCAAAAGATCATTAATAAATATAATGAGTTATCATACAGAGACGTAAAGATCACATATGATACGGTCTACTTTTATGACAACGAGTCACTTAATCTAGAAATGTCTATTGATGAGGGAAATGCTTATTATATCCGCTCTATAAATTGGAGTGGTAATAAAAAATATTCTAATGGACTTTTGGATACCTTACTGGGAATTAAAAAAGGATCACCCTACAGTAAATCCACATTAGATACTAAGTTATTCATGAATCCTAATGGGACAGATATCAGTTCATTATATATGGATGATGGGTACCTATTCTTTCAGGTCAATCCGATTGAAAAACGAGTTGATAATGATTCGATAGATTTAGAAATTAAAATTTATGAAGGTAAACAGGCAAGGATAAAAAACATTAACGTCTCGGGGAATACCAAAACAAGTGATCATGTTATCATTAGAGACATGTATACTCATCCAGGAGATTTGTTTTCTCGTGATGCCATAATAAGAACACAAAGACAGCTTGCCCAAAATGGGTATTTTGATCCAGAGAAATTAGGTGTTAACCCCATGCCAAACCCTAACGATGGCACGGTAGACATTGAGTACGTAGTGGAAGAAAGGCCCAATGATCAAATTGAATTGTCTGGGGGTTGGGGAAATAATTCTCTTGTAGGTACGCTAGGGGTTTCTTTCAACAACTTTTCTGCTAAAAAGTTTTTTAAAAAAGGAGCGTGGTCTCCACTACCATCGGGAGATGGTCAACGATTAAGCATTAGAGCTCAATCAAGTGGTTATTTTTTCCAGAGCTATAACATGTCATTTACAGAACCTTGGCTTGGGGGTAAAAAACCCAATTCTTTTACAATTTCGGCCTATCATTCCCTTCAGTCTTATGATAGAAAGCATATTAATGACTCTTTAGATACGGAAGGGAATAAAGTGTTAAACCCTAATAGAAGATTAATTAAAATTACAGGGGTATCGATGGGACTCGGAAAACGATTAAAATGGCCAGATGACTATTTTAGTGTGTATTATGAACTAGGTTATCAGTATTATGAGCTAAATAATTTTGGAAATGTTTTTAGTTTTTCTGATGGATATGTTAATAATCCTTATTTTAAATGGAACTTTTCTAGAAATAGCATTGACCAACCCTTATATCCAAGGAGTGGTTCATCGGTTTCTTTAACATTAAAAACTAGTGTATATCCATACTCAAGGGTAAACGGCTTTACTGATCATGGATCATTAACCGATCAAGAAAAATATAAATTTCTACAGTACAATAAGTTGAAATTTACTACATCTTGGTTTACACCCATCTCAAAAGATAAAAAGTTAGTAGTCAATGCAAGATTAGGTTTTGGTTTACTAAATGGATGGAATAAGAATATAGGTGCACCACCATTTGAACGATTTTACTTAGGTGGAAGCGGACTGTCAGGATTTAATTTAGATGGAAGAGAAATCATTGCACTAAGGGGATATGATGAACAAACAGTTTCATCTTCTACAGGAGATAGATTAATTAGTAAGTATACCATGGAGTTAAGGTATCCTGTTAGTTTGAATCCTTCTGCTACTATTTATTTACTGAGTTTTTTAGAAGCAGGAAACTCATGGAACGATTATAAAAAGTATAATCCATTCAAAGTGAAAAGATCTGCGGGTCTTGGTGTTAGGATTTTCTTGCCGATGTTTGGATTACTAGGATTAGATTATGGTTTTGGTTTTGATGCTCTTGATCCTGGAGCTGCAGGAGAGGTGAATCACAATGCTCAGATTAATGCCAATGGGTATCGTGGTCAATTTCATTTTACAATTGGCATGAATATTGGAGAACTATAATTCAATGAAATATCTCTATAGAATAGCCATCGTATTTTTAATTTCATTTTCAATTCATTTTGTAAATGCCCAGAAATTTGCATTCGTAGATTCCGAATACATCTTAGATCAAATGGAAAGTTATCAAAAAGCACAGAAACAAATTGATGACCTTTCAGAAAAATGGCAAAATGAGATTAAGCTTAAAAATGATCTTCTAGAAAAGAAGAAAAATGATTTAAAGAAAAATGAAATTCTACTTCCAGACGAAACAAAAAAGGAACGCGAAAAAGAAATAGAAGACTTGATTATAGAAATTAGAACTTATCAAAGTAAAAAATTTGGAGTAGGTGGTGATCTTTTTAAAAAAAGAAAAGAGTTGATTCAACCTATACAAAGAAAAATATATAAGGCTATTGAATCTTTAGCAGAAGATAATAATTATAGCTTTGTACTGGATAAAAGTAAACATTCCAACATCTTGTTTGCAGATCCTAAATTTGATAAAAGTGACGATATAATTAGAAAACTAAAAAATAAATGATGAATAAAACAATTAAATACGTAGTTGTTGGGTGCATAATGATCGCAGGTTTGGGTCTAAACGCACAAAAATTAGGACACGTGAATTCGCAGTTGATCATGCAAGAACTTCCTGACTATGAATCAGCAAGAAAGGATCTCGAAAGTTTCAACAGTGATTTATCAAAGGAGTTAGAAATGTATCAGAAGCTGATAGTTGAGTTTGCTCAGGATTATGAGCAAAATAAAAATGGAATGTCAGAAGATACAAGAAAACGAAAAGAAACTGACTTGATGGAAAGACAGCAGAATTATGAGAAAAAAGCATACGAAGCTCAAGCTAGTTTACAACAAAAAGAACAGGAGTTGTTACAACAAATCATGATTAAGGTAAACACGGCAGTTAAAGAAGTAGCTGAAAAAGAAGGCTATGATTATGTGTATGAAGTAACCACTTTGCTTTATGCTGGAGGTGAAGATATTAGTGACAAGATTAGAAAAAAATTAGGAATTCCTGTTGAAGGAAAATAATGATTTAAAAGCCCATTTGGGCTTTTTTTTTGCTATGAATTCTCCTATAGGAATATTTGACTCGGGATATGGTGGATTAACTGTACTGAAATCCATCAAAAAGGTATTGCCTCAATATGATTACTTATATTTAGGAGACAATGCTCGTGCTCCTTATGGAACAAGATCTTTTGATGTGGTCTACCAATATACCTTGCAGGCTGTTAATTATTTATTTCAGCAAAATTGCAACTTAATTATTCTGGCTTGTAATACTGCTTCGGCTAAAGCATTAAGAACCATTCAGCAACAAAATTTACCCCAAAAATTCCCCAATAGAAGAGTACTTGGAGTACTAAGACCTACAACAGAAGAAGTGGGTAATATAACCAAATCTGGTCATGTAGGTGTGCTTGGAACAACAGGCACTGTAAAATCTGATAGTTATAAAATAGAGATAAATAAATTTTTCCCTCATGTTAAAGTAACTCAACAAAGCTGTCCTATGTGGGTGCCTTTAGTAGAAAATAATTGTTTTAATGAAGCTGGTGGACAATACTTTGTGCAGAAGTATTTGGCTGAAATTTTTGAAAAAGACGAACAAATAGATACCTTGATATTAGCTTGCACCCATTATCCGATTTTAAAAGAATCTATCCTAAAATATTTACCAAATGGAGTTCGGCTTGTGGAACAGGGAAATTTAGTTGCCAATAAACTTGATGATTATTTAAAAAGGCATATTGACTTAGCCAAAAACATCAGTACTAATGGCGAACTTCATCTGTTAACCACAGAGAATAATCAAAAGTTTGATCACCACCTTAAATTATTTTATGGTGAAAACTTGAAATCTAGCTCTATAAATTTGAGTTAATTCTCTTTAAACCACTTCGAATAGGCTACATATTTACTGGCCAAATCAAGGAGTTGGTTTTTAAAATCACCTTCCTTTACTTTTTTAGCTGGAACTCCAGCATATATTTCACCAGACTTTACATGAGTTCCCATTGTAACTACCGCACCAGCAGCTATGATGCTATCACTTTCAATAATGCAATTATCTAGCACAATAGCTCCCATTCCAATTAATACTCTGTCTTTTATGGTGCAACCATGTACAATGGCATTATGTCCTATAGTCACTTGATTGCCAATATTAGTAGGGCTTTTTTGGTATGTACAGTGAATAACAGCCCCATCCTGTATATTGACTTCATTACCCATCCTAATGTAGTGAACATCTCCTCTGGTGACGGAGTTAAACCAAAAACTACACCTGTCTCCACAAATTACATCACCAATAACAGTAGCATTTTCTGAAAAATAACAGTCCTCACCAAATTGAGGTTTAGTGCCGTTAATTTCTTTAATCAAGGGTTTCATATTTCTGTGCTTTACTCTAATTTAGCGGAAAATACTAAAAAATGAAAAGACCTGTTACCATTTATGCTGAAATGACTCCAAACCCCAACACCATGAAATTTGTGGCAGATCATATGTTAGTTGAACCAGGTCAAGTGGTGGAGTTTTTAAATAGGCAAGAGGCAGTTGGTTATTCTTCCCTAGCTGAAGCTATGTTCAATTTTCCATTTGTAACGAGCATTTTCATTGCTAACAATTTTGTTACAGTCTATAAAAACGATAGCATTGAATGGTCTGATGTCAGTTTAGAATTAAGAGAATTTATTAGAAACTGGTTAACCAATAATGAAAAAGCGGTGGAAGTGATGCCTGAAATGCAAGAGGTTAGTTCAGATTATGAAGCACCAAATGGATTAATCCTAGAACCTGTGATTAACTCTGTTACGGATCAAAAAATTGTAGACCTTATTGCAGAATACGTTCAGCCTGCTGTGGAGCAAGATGGGGGTGCCATTCATTTTCAATCGTTTAATGAAGATAGCGGCCAAGTAACCGTGGTGTTAAAAGGTTCTTGCAGCGGATGTCCATCTAGTACCGCAACGCTAAAAGGGGGGGTAGAAACGTTGTTAAAAACCCATATTCCAGAGATTAGTGAGGTGGTGGCGTTGAATGGTTGATTATACTCGAACTCCCATTACACAAACATCATCAATTTGATCATGATCTCCTTTCCATTGTTGGAACTCCTTTTCTAGCATTTCATGCTGATCTTCCATGCTATGATGACTGATAGATGCTAGATACTTTCTAAATTTTGTAGTCATGTATTTCTTTCCTTTAGGCCCCCCAAATTGATCTGCATAACCATCTGAAAATATATAAATCATATCCCCTTTTTCCAGTTTAATATCATGATTTATAAATGGTTTCTTTTCACCAACTGTAAGCGCAACTGGTTGATAATTTGCTTTCACGTGATTTATTTCTCCATTCCTTACGTGAACCAACGGGTTGTTTGCACCAGCATACTGCAAGGTTAATTTTTCAAAATTAATTTTACAAAGTGCTACATCCATTCCGTCTCGAGTTTCTTTTTTACTGTCTTTATTGTTTAATGATGCAATAATTTTATCTCTCATGTTATCTAGTATTTCTCCCGGGTTGTTTACCTTTTTTTCAATTATATTTTCATTGAGTAAAGAAGTGCCAATCATACTCATAAAAGCACCCGGAACTCCATGACCAGTACAATCTGCAACAGTAAAGTAGATATTGTTGTATGGGGTTTTGTAGACCCAATAATAATCACCAGAAACGACATCCTTAGGTTTGAAAAAGATAAAACTTTCAGGAAGTACATCTTTAAGGTATACCGTTGATGTCATCATGGCATCTTGAATGTTTTTCGCATAGCTGATGCTGTCTGTAATTTCTTTGTGGTTTTCGTCTAGTTGCCTGTGTTGTTCTTCAATAATCTTATTCTGATTTCTCGTTTTTTTCCATTGAACAAATACTATTACAAATGATAACAGAAATAAAATAATTCCTATTTCTAGTATAGTATTTAATCTTTCGGCTTCTTTTTTTAACTTTTTTTCTTTATCGGCCATTTCTTTTTGAAAGGCTATTTCTTTATTTCTATTGACCAGTTGAATGCTATCTAAAAGCAATTTTTCTTCAAACTTCTTACTGATGTTTTGATCAATTTTAATACGCTTTTGAAAATACTCATTAGCTTTTTGGTAATTACCAAGTTGTTGGTAGATATTTCCAATTATATCATAGGTTATAGAAGATGAATTAAGATGATCTAATGTTTCTAATACTTCAGCACTTTTTAAGTAAAATTCTAATGCTTTAACTGGGTTTTCATAATCATAGAAATAGATACTCCCAATGTGGTCAAAAGCAATCCAAATTTGTTCTTTAAACCATATTTTTTCTTTTTCTCCAGATGGGTTTAAAAGGTTGATCTCACAAAGATTTACAATATCAGTTTGTAGTTTTAAATGTAAATCGGGGTCGCTGTAAAAAATGATGTCACTCCAATTTTGCAATTGCAATACTCTAACGGTATCACTTTCTGTTTTTTCAAGAATTTGCTTAATTCTATCAATTTTAATTGAAGTTCTGGTGATTTCTTGTGAATAAAAATGGAGCTGGGTTAATAAAAATAGCGCAAGTATGCTGCAAATAGTCTTTTTCATTTTAGTAGGACTGATCAATTTTTTTAACCATGGTCAGAATGGTGGCAATGGCTACTGTTTCATCCGTCTCATCATACACATCAACTAAAAACTTTACTATACCTTTTGCAATATCGTCTTCATCTTTCTTTTTTTGGTCAATTTTCTCTTTAACCGTAAACTTTACGCCAATGGTGGTTCCAGGGTAAACGGGCTTAACAAAACGACATTCTTCAATTCCGTAATTTAGAAGAACAGGTCCTTTTGCCGGATCAACAAAAAGCCCAGCAGCTTTAGATAAAATAAAATATCCATGAGCAACGCGCTCTTCAAAAATGGTTCCTTCAAGAGAAGTTGCGTCCATATGAGCATAAAAATTATCCCCACTTACATTCGCGAAATTTACGATGTCAGCTTCACTTACAGTATGCTTATGCGTAAATACCGTTTCACCAACTACCAATTCCTCAAAGTGTTTTCGAAAAACATGAGGTTGTGAAATAGGCTGATCTCCTCCTACTTGAAATTGTTCTGTAATTCTTGTTATGGTTTCTGGATGACCTTGTATGGCTGTTCGTTGTAAATAATGTTTAATGCCTCTTATTCCACCCATTTCCTCTCCACCACCAGCTCTTCCTGGCCCTCCATGAGTAAGTAATGGCATAGGTGATCCATGACCTGTACTTTCTTTTGCACATCGTTCATTTAGCACTAGAATTCGACCATTCATATGTGCAGCCTCTATTACAAATGTTTTTGCGATTTCATCATCATTCGTCACAATGGAGGTTACCAAGGAACCCTTACCCATTTCAACAATGGAAACAGCCTCTTCCAAGTCTTTATATGGGATTAAGGTAGAAACAGGTCCGAAGGCTTCAACATGGTGTACATCATCCTTCAAAAATGGATGTTCATTTCTAAATAGAATAGGGGAGAAAAAACATCCTTTTTCAAATTGAGCATCTATTAATGTTGTCTTTTCTAGTGACCCATATACCATTTCTTGAGACTGCATCAATAGCTCCACATTTTCTTTGACTCTTTCTACTTGAATTTTAGTGGCTAATGCACCCATCCTAACTTCTTTATTCTCCGGGTTTCCAATAGCTGTTTTTTCCAATCTTGAAATAAGTGCTTCTTGTACTGCATCAACGGTGTTTTCTGGCACAAGAACTCGCCTTACAGCAGTACACTTTTGGCCAGTCTTAACAGTCATTTCTTTATGTACTTCTTTCACAAATAGATCAAATTCAGCAGTGCCTGGTACGGCATCTTTTCCTAAAACACACGCATTGAGTGAATCCGCTTCCATATTAAACGGAACAGAGTGAGCTAAGATATTAGGATGTGATTTTAATATTTTCCCCGTAGCTGCAGACCCCGTAAATGTGACTACATCTCTGTGGTCCACATGATCTAAAATTCCTCTTCCTAATCCGGGTATGAGCTGCAAGCTACCTTCAGGCAAAATACCTGAACTGATGATTTCTTTAACCATTGCGGTTGTAAGAAATGAAGTATACTCTGATGGTTTGACAACAGCAGCTACCCCTGCCATAAAATTTACCGCTATTTTTTCCAACATTCCCCAGATCGGAAAATTGAACGCATTGATATGAACAGCAACACCTCTTCTTGGAACCATGATATGATGACCAATGAAAGTGCCGTTTTTTGAAAGGGGAGCAGCTTGACCATCTACATGATAGGATAGGTCAGGAAATTGCCTCCTTAATGAAGCATTGGCAAAAAGGTTTCCTATACCTCCTTCTATATCAATCCATGAGTCAATTTTTGTGGCACCAGTTGCGGTGCTCAATTGATAAAATTGGTCTTTTCTTTTATGCAAATAAAGTGCTAATGACTTTAGCATTTCCCCTCTTTGCTGGAATGTCATTTTTCGTAATGCAGTACTCCCTTTTTCTCTTCCATAACGTAAAATGTACTCATAATCTAGCCCTTTACTAGAGCATGTTCCTATTGTTTCTCCATTTATGGCATGCTGAAAAGTGACTTCGGTTCCTTCTCCTTCAACCCATTCCCCTAAAACATAATTTTTGACTTCCATTTGTATTTATCTATTTTATCTAATATAGCGAATTCATTTTGGAAATGAGCAGGGTTAAAAAGGTACTGCCCAATATTTGGTGATATCTATTCCAAGAAGTTCTTGTCTTTCTTTCCATTCCTCAAATTTAATTTTAACTATTTCTTTTATATATAATTCAGAAAGAAATAAACTTTTTGGCATTTTCTTATCTAATAAAATGGACTTGATTTGTTCTGTAACATAATTAGACCAATATTTTTTTATTTCATCAAAAATATGTGGACTATTCTCCCACTTTTTTTCTTTCAAAAGATCTAACGCATGTGTTTTTGCTTCATCTGTATAATCGGTGTGAGGTTCAGCGATTATTACAAGCTCAATAATAGAGAGTCTATTTAATTTTTCTTTAAGATTCATTTTGAAGAAAACACTTGTATTGCAGCATTAAATGGATCAATTTCCCCATTTTCTATTTCTTTATTTAATCTTAAAATCTGATCCTGAACAATGTTGTTCCTATAATAGTCAGTTTTAATTAAGCTGTCTAATTTTTCTTTAAACCAGAAATAACGTTGTTTTTTTCTGTTTTCGATTAGCCATCCATTTTCTATGTTGTGTTTTTCAAATGAATTCATCATATCAAACACCTTATCAATCCCTTGGTTTTCAAGGCTTGAACACGTTAACACAGGAGGAATCCAGTTATTTTTTGAGGTAGGAAACAAGTGTAAAGCATTTTGATAATTTGATTTTGCCACTTTTGCTTTTTTGATGTTTTCACCATCTGATTTGGTGATTAATAATCCATCTGCAAGCTCCATTATTCCACGTTTTATACCTTGTAGTTCGTCCCCTGCTCCTGGAAGTACAAGAAGTAAGAAAAAATCAACTAGCGCTTTCACATGTGTTTCGGATTGACCTACTCCAACCGTTTCAACGATAATGAAATCAAAACCAGCTTTCTCACATAGCAAAATGGTTTCGTACGATTTATTAGCCACACCTCCCAATTCCCCTTTTGAGGGGGTAGGCCTGATAAACACATTGGGGAGATTTATTAAATCTTCCATTCTGGTTTTATCCCCTAAAATACTTCCTCCAGTGACTGTAGAACTTGGGTCAATAGCTAAAATGGCTATTTTATAATTTTTATTTCCTACATATTTTCCAAAAGCCTCAATGAATGTGCTTTTACCTACACCTGGGCTACCTGTTATTCCAATCTTAAATGCTGATTTTTTGGGGGTAGGGATGAATTTTAATGCATTATATATTACATCTTGATCATTTTTTCTAGAACTTTCAAGAAGAGTGATGGCTCTTGATAAAATCGATGTGTCACAGGATAAAATACCCCTTACTATTTCTTCTTCTTTTAATGATTTTAAAGGTATGTAAGTGTATTTTTTATTGATTTTGTCCGCCATTTATACAAAGTTATAAAGTTATATTTGCTAATTCATGTTTCAATCTACTATAAAACCATACAATGAATTATCAAAAGATCAATTTTTTGATATTATAAAGTTACGAATTGAAATTTTTGTAGTGGAGCAGTCTTGTTATTATCAAGAATTAGATAATGAGGATAAAAAAGCCTATCATTTATCTATTTACGAAGATGGCATTATAGTTGCGGTTGGTAGAATTATACCTAATGCTAAAAATAAAGAAATTAAAATAGGAAGAATTGCTGTAAAAATGGAATATAGAAAAAAGGGAATCGCATTTAGCTTGATGAAAGATATTATGAATTTTATTTCTAAAAAGTATCCGGAGTTTAGTACATTATTATCTGCACAAACCTATCTTGTTGAGTTCTATCAATCTTTCGGATTTAAAGAAATTGGAGATAAATACTTGGAAGATGGAATAGAACATATTAATATGGTATTATAATGAGAGGAATAACGTTCATCATATTGTTAATTAGTATGCATATAAATGGGCAAATCAATTCAATTGGTAACCTGTTAGATAGACAAGGTAAAAAGCATGGTCTTTGGGTAGGTTATCACGAAAATTCTCAAAACAAAAGATATGAGGGCGAGTTTAATCATGGAATTCCAGTGGGTGGATTTACTTATTATGCATTAGAGGGGTATGTGAGCGGAAAAGTAGATTTCATGAACGATTCCATTTCTAGTGCCCAAATGTTTCATGACAATGGCACCATTATGGCTGAAGGTAAATTTTTAAATCAATCTAAATCAGGAAAATGGTACATCTATTCAAGAAGTGGTTTTTTATTGAATGTATTTCATTATGTAAAGGGCGCATTAGAGGGTACTCAATATTCATACTATCCAAAATTTGATGAGTATGAGAAGGTAAAGTTGATGGAACAATATGAATGTAAAGGAGGGTTGAAGCATGGTGTTTGGAAATCGTTTCATAAACTAGGCACAGTAAAAGCCGAAGGAAATTACAAAGAGGGGAATAAAGAAGGGGAGTTCATCTATTACTTTACAAATGGATCTATAGAAATGAAAGGTACCTTTATGAAAGATATTAGAGAAGGTGATTGGTTTTTTTATAATGGAGAAACAGCTAATATGGATAAGGTTAGCTACAAAAATGGAGAAGTTTATGAACCTAAAAAATAGAGTTTTCTTTTTTTTAATTTTATTAGTGTTCTTGAGTTGTGAGCCCATATCTTACGAAATTAACCCTCATTATTCAAGTTATTTTCCTGTTCAAGAAAATGATTCTTCAGAATATCTAGTTGAAGAAATTCAGCACTCAACACTTGGTTCAGACACATTGCACTATTTTTTAAAAGAGGTTACCAAAAATGCCTTTATTGATGGCGAGGGTGATTTAGCATTTCAGTTACATCGCTATTGGAAACAAGACTCCGCAGAAAATTACCAAATTAAAGATGTTTGGATTATTAAGAAGACGGTTTCCAGTGTTGAACAAGTGGAAGAAAACATTCGGTTTGTAAAAATGGTATTTCCCTTAAATGAGTTCACTTATTGGGATGGAAATTTATTCAATCACTTAGATGAACAAGAATACACTGTTAGCGATATACATGTTCCTTATAATTCTTTTGGTTTGGATTACGATAGTGTTGTTGAAATTTCTCATCAGTTTAATTCAAATCTCTTGCAATATCATACTGAAAAAGAAATTTATGCTTTACATAAAGGTTTAATTTACAAGGAAAATATCATCCTAAGTATCAACAATGGAAATATATTAGATATTAATTATGGTTCGGAGTTTACTCAAATAAGAATAGAGTAGTGAATTATTTGATATATAAATCAATAATTTTATTTCCATTTAAAAACCCTTCTAGATGATCACCTATTTTAATGGGTCCAACTCCTTCTGGAGTACCGGTAAATATGATGTCACCTATCTTAAGAGTCATAAATTTGGAAACATGGTGAATAATTTCATTAAAATCAAAAACCATATCATTTGCATTCCCCTGTTGCACTAGATTTCCATTCTTTTTTAATTCAAAGTGAATCTCATTGAATGAATTAATGGAATAAAATGTTGATCCAATCACTGCAGAATGATCAAATGCTTTAGCTTTTTCCCAAGGATGACCATTGGCTTTACATTCTTTTTGAAGATCTCTCGCAGTAAAGTCAATGCCTAATCCAATTTCACTATAATAGGTAGGTGCAAATCTTTTTTCTATATGTTTTCCAAGCTTTTTAATTTTAATTATTAATTCTAGTTCATAGTGAATTTCATGACTAAAGTCAGGATAAAAGAAAGGATGTTTTTTTGGTAAAATGGCAGAATCTGGCTTTAAAAAAAATAAGGGTTCTTTTGGTACATCGCTACCCATTTCTTTAGCGTGATTCACATAGTTTTTTCCAATACAAATGATTTTCATTTTTCTTTTTTATTTTCTTCCCAAATTTTAGTAAAGCATCTTTTTGTATTTTGAGAAAAATCGCCTCTCAAGATCCATGAGTAATAGCCTGGTTCTTTTTCAAACACATCAACTACTGTTTTTCCTTTATGCTTTCCAAAATTTATTGTTGGTATTTTTTCTTTATTCAAAACAATGCGTCCAGCATAGTCGACTGATGATTCATTTATTTTTGAAAATTCACTTAAAAATAAAACATCGCTTTTTAATTCATCATATTTTGCCGTTTGTGCTTTCAGAACTTCTAATGTGGCTACAGCATCCGCAAGTGCATTGTGGGCATTCACCAATTCTTTATCGCAATAGAACTTAAATGCGGCTTCCAATGTTCTTTTTTCTAATTTGTGAAAAATATTTTGGACATCTATTAATTTTTTTTCTTCTAATTGACTATTGACACCAGATCTTAAGAATTCCTCTTCAAGAATAGGGATGTCAAACTTGTTTGAATTATACCCCCCTAGATCACAATCGCTCATAAATTCTAATATTTCATTGGCTATGTCCTTAAAAGTGGGACTATCTTTGACGTCAATATCATAAATTCCGTGGATTTCAGAAACCTCAAGCGGTATGGGTATTTCTGGGTTGATTCTTTTTTCATAGGTGACTTCATTTCCGTTAGGTTGTAGTTTTACCATACCAATTTCCACAATTCTATCCTTGTTTATTTGATCTCCCGTAGCTTCAATATCTAAAATAATTAATGGTCTATTTAGTGATAATTTCATGTTATAATTTAATTCTGATTAGTTTTTCTTGCATATTAAATTCAGAAACCACTATTTGTTTTTCAAAAATCGTATTGTTATCCATCTTTCCTAATATTTTGTATTGACCTACTTCTAAAATAATAGTGAAGGTTCCTGTATCATTATTTGGCAAGTATTTTCCGATAAGTACCTCATTTTGGTTGTAGATTTCTAAATTAAGATTATCATATCCATTTTGGGTATTTGGGTCTAAAAAATCAACTAAGTAAACAACTCTTCTAATGGGTTCATTTAAAAAGCTGATTTTGTAGATGTCATATTTTCCAAATCCTCCTTCTCTAATACTCGAAATAAAACTACTTGAACCATCTTTAGTAAAGCTGATGTTCTTTTCATGATATGGACTGTTGATAGGATAACCTAAATTTTCAACTTCACTCCAATAATTATCTTCATTATTAAAATGACTGCTGTATAAGTCAAAACCACCTAAACCTGCATCTACATCTGAACTAAAATAGAGCGTATTCGTTGATGAATGGAAGAACGGATTAATATAATTATATTCTTTATTGGTCATGTTTAGCTCAGTTGGCTGACTCCATTTTTTATCAGGCAAAAGATTTAATTGGTAAAGTTGATAAACTTGCTTTTTGCCTTTAGGTCGTGCGGCTATGAATGCTTTATCCTCTTCGGAAGAAATAAAAACAGAGTGTATTTCTAATCCTTTTATATGATCAAAATCATGAATTACTCCTTTATTTTTATAATTGAATCCTTTTTTTTGAGCCAGATGAATTGGAAGGGTGTTTTTATAGAAATAAAGTGATTTTAAATTATCATTATATCCAATCAATTTTTCATTTTCATTTGAGTTGAGTTTTTTTAGCGGTTTTGAAGGAGTAAATGAGGTTCCATCAAATCTTGAAATGTAAAGATCATGGTTAAGTTCTCCGTTTGGTTGAATTTTACCTTTGGACTTTAATTTATTCGATTCATAAACTAAAAACTTGTGTTGATTATCTAAAATCGGCATTTCTTCACTTGCTGAAGTATTTATTTCACTTCCAACATTAGTTATACTTACGTTTTTAGGGTTGAGGTAAAATTCTTCAAATCTTGATATTAATTGAAATGCTGTTTTTATTTTTTTTTTCTTAGTTCTAGTCAGATTATTATATGTTTCTAAACATATTTTTGCTTTTTCAAAATCGTATTGGCATAAATAAGCATGGATTAATTTATACCAGGTATCTAAATCTTTAGGTTTGAATAGTAAATAGTTTTGAAAATATTTTATAGACTTGGTTCTGTCATTTTCAGCTAAATAATATGCATTACCAATTTTTTTCAACAAGGTAGAGTCTGCTGTTAACGCAAATTGTTTTTTTAAGGTAATTGCAGCAGCAGTGTAGTTTTCATTCTTGATATAAGTTTCGGCACTTAATGGTTTCGTTTGACTAAATAAAAGTGAAATTAAAAGAAATTTAAAGAAAAAAAACAGTGTAAATCTCATTAAGGGAATTTAGCTATTATTCTAATATATTCATATTTACTATATTTTGACTTGTTTAGAACATCATTGTTAAATTCAGGCCCATCAACAATGGGTAATTCTTTTATTATTCTAACATTTCTTCGGTCTATTTTTAAAGCATCAATTTTTCTAAATATCATTTGTTTGGCATCTTCAACTCTCGCTTTTGCAAGTTCAAGATTAGAAGTGTAGGAGTTTGTTGGAACTTTTGAGGAACTGCCAATAATTTCAATTTTTACATATCCATTTTGAAGTATTAGTTCTTCAACTTTAGCTATAAATGATTTAAATTCTAATTCTGATACGGAAGATGGCTTATGATTGTAATCAAAAGTTCTTTCAAAATATATTTTATTCTTCAAAATTGATCGATCACTAAGTTCTTCGTTTTTAGAAGTGTAATTGAAAGACTGAGAATTAGTAAAATCACCTGATAATCTCATTTCAAAATTTTTAGTAAAAATTTCAATAGGTATGTCGCTTAAATCTAGTTTTTTAGGGAAGTTTGAAATCATGAATTTATATTCATTCATTTCATTTAGCAGTACGAATTTGAATCTATCTTCTGTAAGTAAAGCTTTTTGAATGGTATTCCCATTTTTATCTAACAGAGTTAGATTTATTAATTTTTTAGCGGAATTTACAAGTTGGGAAAATTTAATAATAGGTTGCTCATTTATTAAAGAATGGTTTATTTTATTTTCTTCTTCATAAACAACATTCCCATTAAGATCAATTCCGGGAATAACTATGGATTTCTGAATATTTTTAAAATTTGATTCACAAGGCACCTTGAATGATTGGTGATAGAACGATTTTTCTTCTAACTCACCACTTGAATTAATTACGATTTTTGTATATTCTACTTGGTATTCTTTGCATGGTTCTAGGATAAAAACAAAGGTGCCGTTATTTTTATTAGGCGAGAATCTCAATGATTCCATTTCTGATCCCACTTCATGTACCCAAACAGTAACTCCATCAGGTAATAATTGATTATCTCCTTTATCAACATATCCTTTTAATATAGTTACTGGATCTGTTTTGGTGTTTTTAAATTTCACCATGTATAAATCATTACCCCCATATCCACCATCATGGTTTGAGGCATAATATCCTCTTTCACCATCTGCACTTGTGGTAAAAAATAAATCATCGTCTACAGTATTTAAAGGGAAACCCAGATTTACTGGGTTTGACCATTTAGTATTATCGATTTTTTTACTGAAAAAGATGTCATAACCCCCCATGCTATACTCTCCATTAGAACTGAAGTAAAGCGTTTTACCATCTGGATGAATAAATGGAGATTGTTCATTATAAGGTGAATTTACAGGTGGTCCAATGTTATAAGGTTGACTCCATTCTCCATTTGGTAGTTTTAGGCACCTCCAAATGTCAGTTCCTCCCAAGCCACCAGGACGATCACTAACGAAGAATAAGGTTTTTTCGTCTGCTGAAATAGTAACGTGATTTTCCCATGATGGTGAATTAAAAATATTGAGTGGTTTTAATTTGTAATAATCCTGATCCCTTGAAGTGTAATAAATTTCTTCATCATTATCGTATATACTTTGATAGACAAATAATTTTTCCCCATCACCAGAAATACTAATTGTTGCTTGAGATTCATCGGGACTGCAAAACTCAAGCAATTTTGGTTTTGACCATTTGTTAGTTTTAACATTTTTATATGACACATAAATGTCCTCAAAATGTTGACCATCTTTAGGATTAAAAATAGTATTATTTAAAACAGCATTTTTATCACTTCTAGTTCTTTTAGAAGTAAAAAATAAGACATTTTCATCTAGAGTAAGGCAAGGATTGTAATCTGGAAAATCACTATTTATCTCTTCGCCTAAATTCACCAATTCATAGTCTTTTCTATTCAATATTAATGACGAGGCAATTTTACATTGTTTCAATTTATTTGCTACGTTATCCTGAAGATAGTGTTTTTTTGGCCCTTTATTTTGGAAATACCTGTAGTATTTTATAGCAGAATCAATTTGGTAGTTGTAATGATAGGCTGAGGCCAAATAATAATGCGTTTCAAGGGGTGCATGATTAATGGTGTAGTCAATAGGAGAGTATTTATCTTTTATGTTTAGTTCGGCTTTGATGAGATATTCTAATGCATCTCTTTTTTGAAAATAAGTATTTAACAAACAATAACCAGCCTTGAAGTTTAAGTTAGCATTATCAGGATATTCTTTTGTTAGTTCTATCCATAAATCTTTTGCTATTTCATATTGTCTTTGATCCGTAAACTGATTTGCAGCTTCGAACTTTTTTTGAAATTCTCCTTCAGACTGTGCATAAGTATTTAAGCCACAAATGAAGGAAAGAAATATAATATGAATCGTAATACATTTCATTAATTAATCAAGGCCTAAAGTTTTCTTGATAATCAAATGCTTTTCATTCTAATTTTCTAGTTAGAAAATCACCAATATTTCTACAGTAAATTATGAAAATCTCATCAAGGGGATTTGGCTGAGATTCTAATATATTGATATTTGCTGTATTTCGACTTATTGTAGGCGTCATTTTTATATTCAGGACCATCAACAATATGAATTTCTTTAATAATTTTTACTTGGCTATCATTGATCTTGTGACTATTTGTTAAATGGAATAGCATTTTTTTAACGTCTTCAACACGGATTTTTGCTAATTCAATATTTGAACTGTACGTTTTAGTAGGTACTTTTGAAGCACTTCCAATTATTTCAATGTTGACGGATCCATTTTTGATAATAATTTCTTCTATCTTTTCTAAAAACAAATTCAAGTTTTTGGTAGATATATTAGAAGGTTTTTTATTGTAGCCAAACGTTGTTTCAAAATAAATTTCACCCTCTAATAGGTTTTTATTATTATTTTCGAGTTTGTTTACTTTGTAAACAAGAGATTGATCTTCAGAAAAGTCACCCATTAATTTGATTTCATTGCTTTCAGTAAAGATTTCTATAGGGATATTGCTCAAGTCTAAGTTTTCTGGAAAATTAGATAGTTTCAAAGTGTAATTGTCAAGATCATCCAAAAGAATAAATTTGAATCCATCTTCTGTAAGTATGGCTTCTTGAATTATATTACCATCTTCATCAACTATTATTAGTTTAATTAATTTTTTAGACGATGATGACAACATCGATAATTGAATTAAAGGTTGATCATTTATAAGGTCGTTTTTTAATTTCTTTTCTTCTTCATTAATAATATTACCTTCAAGATCTATTCCAGGAATGATAATAGGTTTTTGAAGTTTCTTGTAATCTGACTCACATGGTACTTTAAATGATTGATTAAAGAATGATTTTTCTATTAATTCGTTGTCAGAACTTAGCACAGATTTAGTGTATTCAACATCATATTCTTTGCATGGGTTAAGAGTGAAAACATAGGAGCCATTATTTTTATTTGGAGTAAATTTCATAGGCTCAATGTCAGTTCCAACTTCATGCACCCATATAGTGATGCCGTCAGGTAGGAGTGGATTATCTCCCTTATCTACAAATCCCTTAAGGATAGAAACAGGGTCGGTAATGGTGTTTTTTAACTTCACCATGTATAAGTCATTGCCACCATATCCTCCATCATGATTTGAAGCATAGTACCCGCGAGCACCATCTACACTAGTAGTGAAAAATAAATCATCGTCAACAGTATTTAATGGAAAGCCCATGTTAATAGGATTTGACCAACTATTCTCTTCTAATTTTTTACTAAAAAAGATATCGTATCCTCCCATACTTTGTTCTCCATCAGAACTAAAATATAATGTTTTTCCGTCTGGATGAATAAATGGTGATTGTTCGTTGAAAGGGGTATTTATAGGTGGTCCAATGTTATAAGGTTGACTCCATTCTCCATTGGGTAGTTTAAGACAGCGCCAAATATCAGTTCCGCCCAAGCCACCAGGACGATCACTAACGAAGAATAAGGTTTTCTCGTCTGCTGAAATGGTAACATGATTTTCCCAAGAGCTAGAGTTAAAAATATTTAATGGGTTAAGCCTGTAATAATCTTGATCTCTTGATGTATAGAAGATTTCCTCATCACTATTTAATTGACTTTGGTAAACAAATAATTTATCACCATCACCGGAGATTCCAATGGTAGCTTGAGATTCGTTCGCTGTGCAAAAGTCAAGTAATCTTGGAGGTGACCATTCATCTGTTTTGATGTCGCGATAAGAAACATAAATATCTTCAAAATGTTGACCGTCCTGTGGATTGAAAATAGAAGCGTTTTGATAGGTTTCTTTTTCTGACCTAGTTCTTTTTGATGTAAAAAATAAGGTATTTTCATCAAGAGTTAAACATGGGTTGTAATCGGGAAAATCACTATTTATCACTTCACCAAAATTAACCATTTCATAATCTTTTTTATGTGTGATTAATGTAGATGCAATTTTACATTGATTTATGTTTTTAGTTATGTAGGCTTGTAAGAAATGTTTTTTAGGACCTTCATTTTGAAAATAACGATAATATTTGATAGCTGAATCTATTTCATAATTGTGGTGGTATGCTTGCGCAAGATAATAATGTGTTTCAAGGGGTGCATTTTCAATGGTAAAATCAATAGGAGAATATTTGCTTTTTATATTTCTTTCAGCTTTTGATAAATAAATCAGCGCATCACTTTTTTGAAAAAAGGTATTTAATAAACAATATCCTGTTTTGAAATTAATATTAGCATTATCTGGGTGATCTTGAGCTAATTCAATCCATAAGTCCTTTGCAATTTCATATTGTTTTTGATCAGTTAGCCGATTTGCAGCTTCAAATCTTTTTTGAAATTCAGGGTCTTTTTGTCCGCTTACTGAAAAAGTAAATAATGGTATAATTAGGACTAGAAATATTACTTTTAGGAAATTCATTTATAGTGATCTATCAACGTTGAAATTTTCTAAATAATCAGCTACTTTTCTTACAAATTGTCCTCCCAATGCACCATCAACATTTCTATGGTCATAAGAATGAGATAAAAACATCATGTGTCTAATTCCAATCATATCTCCAGTTGGTGTTTCAATTACAGCTGGTTTTTTTCTTATTGCTCCAAGAGCTAGGATTGCGCTTTGTGGTTGGTTTATAATAGGAGTACCCATTACATTTCCAAAAGTACCAACATTACTTATGGTATAGGTGCCACCTGAGATTTCATCTGGTTTCAATTGATTATTTCTCGCTCGTAGAGCTAAATCATTTACTTTTTTAGCCAATCCAACCAAATTCAGCTGATCAGCATGATTAATTACGGGGACAATTAAGTTACCGCTTGGTAGAGCAGTTGCCATTCCAATATTGATGTTGTTTTTAACAATAATTTTATCTCCATCAATGGATGAATTAACCATTGGATAGTCTCTTAATGCTTTAGCAACAGCTTCAATAAATATGGGGGTGAAAGTAAGTTTTTCTCCTTCTCTTTTTTCAAATTCTACTTTATGTTTATTTCTCCATAAAACTAGATTCGTAACATCAGCTTCAACAAAAGAAGTAACATGAGGAGCTGTGTGCACAGAATGAACCATATGATCCGCAATCATTTTTCTCATTCTGTCCATTTCAATTATCTCACCTTCACTATTTTTATCCATAGTAGTTGAAGATATGACCGTTGGTGTTTGGGGTATTGACTCAGTTTGTTTTACCGAAGTATTTGGTATTGAGCTCGGCTTATTCTCAAGATAGCTGAGCATATCTTTTTTTGTTACTCTTCCATTCGCACCAGACCCTGTGATTTGGTCTAATTCTTCTTGTTTGATATTTTCTTTTTTAGCAATACTTTTCACTAAGGGAGAATAGAATCTATCAGAAGTGCTTTCTACTACTATTTGTTCAGAAACTTCTTTTTCTAATGGCTTTAATATTTCGCTTTCCACTTCCATTTCACTGAGCTCTACTTTATCATCTTCAATTTCTGTGCCAACATTTAGGTCAGTTTCAATCACTGCAAAAACACTTCCAACTTGAACCACGTCACCCTCATTAAATAGTGCCTCTTTTAAAATTCCAGAACATGGTGATGGAACTTCAGAATCTACTTTGTCAGTAGCAATTTCAACAATTGGTTCATCTTCTTCAATTTTGTCACCAACAGATTTCAACCAGGTAGTAATAGTTGCTTCAGCAACACTTTCTCCCATTTTTGGAAGTTCAACTTTCAATTCAGCCATTGCTTTTGATTTACAGCTACAAAAGTAATTTTATTTGAATGATTTACCATAAAATTATGTTGCTAAATAAGTAATATTTTTAAGCTCTAAATATTTGTTTAGCTAACAACAACGCATCTTTTTGAACATTGTAATCCTTAGCGTAAATGATATTAAGCTTATCAGCAATCTCAATTTTAATGGGTTCTCCCTTTTTAATTAAAGAGAAAATAGCCGGTTTGATTTTAGGCAAATCTATATTTTTTTTGCTGTTGATATAGCCTATCCAAGTTGATTGTCCGGAAAAAACAAGATAAACTTTGGAAAGTGCTATTCTGTAGTTTTTGAAAAATACCCCCAAGGGGAATCCAATTAATAATAAAACAGAACTAATAAGGTCAAAATTTCTTTTTAAGCGGGTATTTGTAGAATTATTGATATGGTTTATTTTAGTAGAATGAAAGAAATCATTAGTGTAAATGGATTGACTACCAATGATAAACTGAGAATTGTCAGGAACTATTTTAAATTCAATCTCTCTTTTTAGATTTAAATTAGCCATACATGAAATGATTTCTCTTGATGAAAGGTCCTTTGAACAAAAAATAACTTCATCAACTTTGTTTATTTGTATAAATTCATCTAATTGTTCAATATTACCATCAAAATCCAATTGATCTTGATTTTTATCAGGACTTAGTTTGAAAATTTCTGAAGGATTTCCAGCATAATTGATTAATTGTTCTATTCTAGATATTTCATCTTTAGAGCCAACAACGAGTCTTTTTTGCTTATCCTTTTTATAATTTTCAAATAACCCTAGTTTGAAACGTTGAAAAATTAATCTTACGGCAAAAGCAGTAGTTAAACTTAAAATAGAAGATAATAAGATAACCGCTCTAGAAAATTGAATAGATTTTGGTAAAAGAGCATAAGCTGCTAGCAGTACAAGTAACCCAGTTATTGCTCCTTTTACAAGATTAATCCATTTTATTGGAGGTGTTTGATTTTGATAAGCTCTGTAGCAAACAGCCCAAATTAAAGAGTAGGAAGGGATCATAATTTGGATTGTTTCTCGCGGGAATTTGATGCCTGTAAAGTATTGATAAAAATGGGCCAATTCATAGATTGCAAAATATGTAATTCCAAATTCTAAAATGGATACATTCCATTTTTTAAAAATTCTTTGAAATATGGCGAATGTTGCCCTGAAATAAATGGCTATGTTGATTAAAAGTGAAAAGGTTCTGACATGATTATGGCCAAAATGTTTTTTAGCAAATATGATCATAGCTCTATAGAAAACAAATACATAATTTATAGAACTTTTTTTAGTGCTTTCTCCTTTGTAATGAATGATGTTAGAGTCGGCATAATAATAATTTTTATAACCATTTTTTATAATTCTATAAGATAGATCAATATCCTCCCCATACATGAAAAATGTTTCATCTAGATTCCCAACTTTATCAAGTACCTTTTTTTTGATCATCATAAATGCGCCAGAAAGCACCTCTACAACATGATTTTCGTCTTTACTTAAGTATCCTAGATGATATTGTCCAAAAAATTTTGATTTTGGAAATATGGAGGAAAGACCGAATATTTTATAAAAAGCTACTGATGGTGTAGGTAATCCTCTTTTTGATTCAGGTAAAAAATTACCTTTTCCATCAAACATTTTAATTCCTAGCGCACCTGCATCCTTGTGGGAGTCTAAAAAGTCTACACATTTTGTAAGTGTATCTTCCTGTACTACAGTATCAGGATTTAATAGCAAAATATGTTCACCTTGGGCTATTTTAATTCCCTGATTATTTGCAACTGAAAAACCAGTATTGGTTTCATTTGAAATCAATTTGACCTTTGGAAATTCTAGATCAATCATTTTAACTGAACCATCTACCGAATTGTTGTCTACTACGATTATTTCAGCGTCTAAATGTGCAATGGCTTTTTCTACAGACTTTAGACATTGCTCTAAAAAATGTTTTACGTTATAATTAACTATTATTACTGAAAGCTTCAATGGTATTATTGATAATTAGACTTGTATTCTGTTCTATCAAGAAGTGATTTGCCTAAAGTGATTTCATCAATGTATTCAAGCTGGTTACCAATCCCTATTCCTCTTGAAATAACGGTAAACTTAACGTCAAAATCTTTTAATCTTCTAAATAAGTAAAAATTAGTAGTATCACCCTCCATTGTTGCTGGAAGAGCAAGAATTAATTCTTTTACATTTTTTGACTTCAGTCTATTTTCTAGTCCTTTGATATTCAAATCATTTGGTCCAATCCCCTCCATAGGTGAAATAATACCTCCTAAAACGTGATACTTTCCATAAAATTGCTCCGTACTTTCAATGGCTAATAAATCCCTAATGTCACCAACTATACATATCACTTCATCACTTCTAGAAGGATTAGAACAAATTTCACATTTTAAGTTTTCCGTAATATGATAGCAATCTTCACAGAAATTAAGGTGTTCTTTCAGTTTGATAAATGAATTTGAAAACTTTTTAACGTCTTCATCTTGCTGATCTAACAAGTGTAAAACGAGTCTTAATGCAGTTCTTTTACCAATACCAGGTAATATTGACATTTGCTCCACAGCATCGTTAAGTAATTTAGATTTAAAATCCATTCTGCTAAAATAAACATGTTTAAATTTTATTAACTATTAAACCTGAATAGATTAACCAGACTAAATTAAAATGGTTTTGGTTTGTAGTTAATTTAGATTTGTGAGTACATCCTTAATTATAGTTTTAATATGTTGTTATTTTTTTGTGCTTATGATTATTTCATGGGTCACTTCAAGAAAATCAAATAATGAAGCTTTTTTTCTAGGAGAACGTAATTCACCTTGGTATATAGTGGCCTTTGGAATGATTGGCGCTTCTCTTTCTGGTATTACATTTATTTCTATACCTGGCTCTGTAGCTAAATATGATGAATCAGTGGGCCTAGTTCCAGCTTCTCAATTTAGTTACATGCAAATGGTATTAGGATATTTGGTTGGGTATGTTATAATAGCATATGTCCTTTTACCTATTTACTATAAAATGAATTTAACATCTATTTATGTGTACTTAAAACACAGATTTGGTTATTATAGCTACAAAACTGGAGCATCATTTTTTCTAATTTCTAGGATAATTGGGGCATCAATAAGATTATTGTTGGTAGCTAGTGTACTTCAGCTTATTTTATTTGATGAAATTGGAGTTAGATTTGAATTTACAGTGCTTTTATCAGTATTACTCATTTGGTTGTATACTAATAGAGGTGGTATTAAAACAATAATTTGGACAGATACCTTACAAACATTCTTCATGTTAATCGCAGTAATCATCACGGTTATTTTAATTAAAAATCAGCTCAGCAATGGGAATTCTAATAGCTATTATGAAATCTTATCATCAAGCGGTTACTCAAAAGCCTTTTTTTTTAATGATTGGTTATCAGGAAATTATTTTTGGAAAAATTTTTTAGGAGGTGTTTTCATTACGCTAGGAATGACTGGTTTAGATCAAGATATGATGCAAAAAAATTTAAGTTGTAAGAACTTGAAGTCTGCACAATTAAATATGCTAACATTTTCAGTAGTCTTAGTTGTGGTTAATTTTATTTTTTTAATACTTGGTGCTCTTTTATTTAGTTATTATCAAGAGACTAATGTGGGTTCTAATTCTCTCGAGATAATAGGAAGAACTGATCTGCTGTTTGCTGAAATTGCTAATAGTGGTTCCTTGGGTTTTGGAGTAGGAATTTTATTTTTATTAGGACTTATTGCTGCAGCATATAGTAGTGCTGATTCAGCATTAACATCATTGACTACTTCATTTACAGTAGATTTTCTAAATATTGAAGAAAAACAAAAGGAAAAACAGGAAAAAATTAGAAAAGTGGTACACATAGTCATGTCTTTTGTGCTTGTCTTCGTCATTATAATTTTAAGAAAAACTTCAGATGATTCAGCTATTTGGTTGTTGATAAAATTAGCCGGTTTTACATATGGTCCACTTATTGCCATGTTCTTTTTTGGTATACTAACGCAAAGAAAATTATTAGATCAATATGTACCTGTAGTATGTGTTACGATAACCATAATACTAGCTATAATTTGGGGGTTAAACAATTATGAAATGATATCTTGGTTTGGTCAGTATCAGTTTGGAGCAGAGTTGATAATTTACAATGCATTGATTTCTTTTATGCTGTTATTCTTAGTTAGCAAAAAAGTTAAAAGCTGATCACTTTTTCTGCTTTATTTATTAGTTCATATAAATCAGCCATGGTAGATAAAGGACATAATTCATTAGCATTTTTATTTCGAAATTTAATACAGGTACCACAAGCATATAATTTACCACCATTTGATATGAAAGATTCCATTTGATCGATAATGTCAAATTGCTCTGATGATAGGTTTTCAGCTTCTACCCCATTTGCCATTAAGAAAACACCTGTCTTGTCTCTTTTTGTTAAAGAAAAGTTGGCTAATCGAAAGGCATTCCATACCGTTTCGGCATGGTTTGAAGTGATGACTATTCCTAATTTCATGTTAATTGAGGACTAAGTTTTTTGAAAAATGAGTTTTGGCCTCACTTAAGATTTTGTTGTTTATATGATTCCATAGAGCGATTCTAAGCTCGAGTGCTTTTTTGCTGGTTGAGATCACTTCTCTCCATTTTAGATTGTCATCACATAAATCACTGATCATTTCATGGGCTAGTGGTCCATGTTCATCTCCATCTAAGTCAATATGCCTTTGCAAATAGTAATTCATTTTCCTTAATGAAATTTCTTCTTTTTTTTCGCTGTTTTTTATGATTTCTAAAAACATATCTGGAATAATTTCTTCTCTTCCAAAAGTGAATGCCGCTGCTATTTCATGAGTTTTTCCATTTTGTACGGTGTCAAACGTAAAATGCAAAAAGTTTTTAATAGGATCATCTATTTCACTATGGATAATATATGTTAATATTTCATCACTTAATGAAAGTTGTTTAATAAAGTTTTGGATGGGCTCTGTATCAGCTTTAATTTCTTCCATTGCTTCTATGTACATTTCAAAATGGCTTTTGACGATTCCATCCACATTCAAATCTGATTCTTCATCTACGACTATTTGATTAATGAGTCTAGCCGATTTTGAATTATCAAAGGGCATCCAGGGAATATTTAAGCATGTTAATTTGCTTTGTAAGGCTTTTAACAAGGACATGAAATCCCACACAGCAAAAACATGGATTTGCATAAATAATTTTAGGTCTTCTACTGTTTTAAGATTGCTATAGACTGGATGATTATTGAGTTCTTTTCTTAATTCTTTTAACTCAATCAATACTTTATTTATTTTATTGTTCATGTAATGGATAATATTTTTTTATTTATATTTTTAATAAGTGAGGGTCCACTATAAATGAACCCGGTATATATCTGTAATAATGATGCTCCAGCTTCTAATTTTGCGATGGCATCATTCTCATCCATAATGCCTCCAACACCGATAATGGGTATTTTATTGTTTGTTATTTCAGCAATATATCTTATCATTTCGGTAGACCTATTTTTCAAAGGTAAACCACTTAATCCACCATTTCCAATCTTGTTTAATTTGAATGAAGATGTTTTCAGATTCTCTCTACTTATTGTGGTATTAGTGGCTATTATTCCATCTAAATGTTGCTCAATAACTAATTTAATAGTCTCATCAAGCTGTTTTTTATTTAGATCTGGTGATATTTTTAATAGTATAGGCTTAGATTTAGTCTTATTGTCATTGATTTCTTTCAGTTTTGGAATTAATGATTCCAGAAACGTAACGTCTTGCAGTTTGGTAAAATTACTCACATTTGGGCAGCTTACATTTAATACAAAATAATCTACGTGCTCATGTAGTATATTGAAGTTTTCAATGTAATCATCTAAGGCATTTTCAATTTTTGTTGTAGTATTTTTACCAATATTTCCACCAATAATAATTTCTTTATTCCTATTTCTTAATCTTTCGGCACAGGCAAGAGCTCCATCGTTATTTATACCCATCCTATTGATAATTGCAGTATCGTCTATTAATCTAAAAAGTCGTTTTTTGGGATTTCCAGGTTGGGATTTAGGAGTAATTGTGCCTATTTCAATGAAACCAAAACCTAAAGCAGTTAAATTGTTAATATACTTTCCATTTTTATCAAATCCAGCAGCTAATCCAACAGGATTTTTAAAAGTTAGGCCAAATAATTTTCTTTCCAGTTTTTTGTCATTTACTGTAAATAATTTTAGGAAAATATGTCTAGAAAAAGGGATTTTAAATAAGATTTTAAGCGCCCCTAAAGAAAAGTAATGAACTCGCTCTGGATCAAAGCAAAAAAGTAAAGGTCTTAGAAAGATTTTATACACGCTGCAAAAGTATAAAACTTACCTATAAAGAAAATTAATGATGAATTTTTTATATATCAGAATTTTCTAGTTGGAATTTGAGATATTTCAACCCAGACCTTACTGAATTGTAAGCTTTTTCTTCAGGTAGGGTATTAGGAATTACTTTTAATTCTTCAAATTGATGAAAGATATGATCTTTAACACCAACTAAGATAACTTCGATATTTTTAGATTTATAGCTCTGTATAACTTCCTCTAACACATATATCCCCGATGCATCAATATAAGGCACTTGAGACATGTTAATGATGACAGCATCTTTACCTTTTATAGATTCAGCTTGTTCTTTAAATTGATCTGAAAATCCATAAAATAGTGGGCCGTCAAGTTCATATTCAAAAATTCTATCCTTTATCGAATCGGGTATTTTCAACTTTTTCTCCATATCAGCAATGTTACCTTGCTTACTTTGTTCGTCAACAATTTTACCCATACGTTGCATAAAGAAGAATGATGATAGTACCATTCCTACTCCGACAGCAACAAGTAAATCCACAAAAACAGTTAATAATATGGCTAATATCAGCACAAGAGAATCACTGTTTTTGAGGCTTACAAGTCTTTTCATCCCCCTGAAATCAATAATGCCAATTCCTACTGAAATAAGTAAGGCGGATAAGACCGATTTAGGAACTAATGCTAAAATCTTTCCTAATCCAAGTACGGCTATAATTAAAAATACACCTTTGAAGATGCCGCTCAAGTTTGATCTTCCATTTGAATTGATATTTGCAACAGTAGCTGCTGTTGTTCCTGCTCCTGGAATTCCACCAAATACTGCGGTAACAAAATTACCTAATCCTTGGCCAAATAATTCTCTGTTTCCATTGTGTTTAGTTTTAGTAAGGTTATCAGCTACAACAGAAGTTAGAAGGGTGTCAATAGTACCTAGGCCAGCTAGGGCTAATGCATTACCTATCGCTAAACCTATCATGGACGCATCTATATTAAACATTTCAAATAATCGAAATTCTGGAAGTGTAGTTGGAATTTCTCCGATAGTTTTAAATTCACCCTCTGCAAATAGTAATGAGATTAGAGTTCCTCCGACAAGTGCTACCAAACCTGCAGGGATTTTTTTGGATAAGTAAGGAACTAAGTAAATAAGGATTATTGTACTAGCCCCTAAAATCATTGGTGCTATGTTAAGATTGATAAATGGTGAATGAATTTCAGAAATTATAGAAACAATACCTCCTGAAGGTCTTGATGTATCAAAAAAACTATGCCATTGAGTTAATATTATGATAATTCCGATACCACTCATAAATCCTGACAGCACGGGATACGAAATGTATTTTACATAATTTGCAACCTTAATAAGTCCAAACAAAATTTGAAAAATCCCAGAAAGAGCAAAGGTGAGCACAATTAATGAAATGGCCTTTGACTCATCCATTTGATATGCCTCTGCAACAATAGTTGCGGCAAGAAAAGTCATTGGTCCAGTGGGGTCACTTATAAGTGTTTTTGTACCCGCAATGATGGAAGCTATTATAGCTAGCATTATGGCAGTGTATAGACCTGCTTGAGGACCTAATCCACTTTGAAGCCCAAATGCTAAACCCATCGGCAAAGCTAAAATGGCTGCAGTTAATCCTCCTGTTAAGTCTCCCCTAAATGTTTGTTTATAAACTGATAATTTCATAAAAATCTATTGACAATCGAATTTACAGATTTAATTTTATAGTAAGAGAATTTATTTCAATAATTGTATTTTTGACCGAATTTATAATCTAATGCTAAAATCAAAGAAAATAGTTGTGGTGATGCCTGCTTACAATGCGGCAGAAACGTTAGAAAAGACATATAATGAAATTCCATTCAGTATTGTAGATGATGTGATTTTAGTAGATGATTTTGGTCAAGATAATACAGCTGAAATTGCATCAACATTAGGCATCAAGCATGTGATTATTCATGAATTTAATAAAGGGTATGGCGGTAATCAAAAGACTTGTTATAATAAGGCTCTTGAAATTGACGCTGATATCGTAGTTATGCTTCATCCTGATTATCAATATACTCCAAAACTAATAGAGAGTATGTGTCACCTAATTGCAAATGAACTTTATCCTGTTGTTCTAGGTTCTAGAATTCTTGGGAAAGGAGCATTGAAAGGAGGAATGCCTAAGTATAAATACATAGCAAATCGATTTTTAACACTTTTTCAAAATCTACTCATGAATCAAAAACTATCTGAGTATCATACTGGTTTTAGAGTTTTTTCTTCAGAAGTTTTGAAAAATATTAAGTACAATGATAATTCGGATGATTTTATATTTGACAATCAGATGCTTGCTCAAATTATGTATAAAGGATATGAAATTGCCGAGATAACTTGTCCAACAAAATATTTTGAAGAAGCTTCATCCATTAATTTTAAAAGAAGTTCAGTGTATGGAATCGGTGTTTTGATGACTTCATTTAAGTATTTTTTAACTAAAATAAAAGTAATTAAGTGGCGTTTATTAGGTTGAAATTTAAAGATTTTTTTTTCCAGTTTAAGCACCTTATTACCCTGTATTTAGTGTGGGTATTTATTTGCTTAATTCTGCTAAATTCTATTGGGAATGTTGAATTTTCGGTATTGATAAACCAATATCACCATACTTATTTTGATCTTTTTTTTAAATATATTACCCATTTTGGGGATGGTATAATAGCTTTTGCAGTAATTCTATTGTTATTTTTTTTTCGTCTTGATTATGGATTAATTTCTTTAGTGGGATTTTCAATTTCAGCAACAACTACACAAATATGTAAACGATTTGTTTTTGAAGACGTACAAAGGCCCTTTGTTATTTTTAAAGAACAAGTTGATTTGGGGCAATGGCATCTTGTTGATGGAGTTGAAATACATCAACTTTTTTCGTTTCCAAGTGGTCACACTACAAGCATTTTTAGTATTTGTATTTTATTGTCATTGATTTTAAACCATAAAAAATATCATTACCTGCTTTTTGTTTTAGCTTTTTTAGTGGGATTCTCAAGGATATATCTATCTCAACATTTTTTGATTGATGTTTTTGTGGGTAGTCTTATTGGTTCAGTGGTTACCTTATTTTCCTATTTATTATTAATTGATCGCTTAGAAAGTCTAAAAAAATATTCTCTCTTAAACAACTAATTTGAATCAGAAACAGATTGCATTAACGATTATAGGATTTATACTTTATGGATTGATACTGATTTTTCCGACCTTAGGTGATTTCAATCTTTTTGATTGGGATGAAATAAATTTTGCTGAATCATCTCGAGAAATGCTAGTGTCAGGAGATTTTTTTCATGTCCAAATTAACTATGAACCTTTTCATGAAAAACCGCCTCTTTTTTTCTGGTTACAATCTCTTTTTATGAAAGTTTTTGGAATAAATGCCTTTGCAGCACGCTTTCCTAATGCTGTATTAGGAATTTTTACTCCAATTATACTTTTTTTGATGGGATCTAAAATTAAAAATAGTTCTTTTGGAATACTATGGTCTATTGTTTATTTATTGGGTTTTTTACCTAATTTATATTTCAGAACTGGTATTATTGATCCTTATTTCAATCTTTTTATTTTTTCTTCTATCTTTTTTGGATATATGTTTTTATGTGGAGCAAATGTCCAAAACAAGTTACATGCATTTTTATCTGGTATTTTTGCGGGGTTAGCCTTAATTACAAAGGGGCCAGTTTGTTTATTAATCATTTTGCTGGTCTTCTTTATTTTAATGATTAGAAGAAAAGTAAAACCTGATTTTACATCCATTTTTATCTTTTTGATTATGGTTGTTGGCTGTTCATTTATTTGGTATGGCTATGAAATTTGGCAAAGTGGGCCTTGGTTCCTAATGGAGTTTATCAAGTATCAAATTGAACTCTTTTCAACACCTGTTGCTGGTCATCAACAGCCTCTTTATTATCATTTTTTAGTACTGCTATTGGGCTGTTTCCCCTTTTCATTTTTTGCTATAAGAAACATAATGATTTCTCCTAAAAGATATACTGATTTTCAAGGTGTAATGAAAATTTTATTCTGGGTAGTATTAATCTTATTTACTGTTGTAAGCACTAAAATCGTTCATTATTCATCCTTAGCTTATTTTCCTCTATCCTATTTAGCAACTGAGGAAATTCAAAAAATTCAATTTGGTAAAAAACTCAGTAAACTATTTAAAATCATTTTCATTTCTTTTGCCTTTATTCTTTCTCTCAGCTTTATTATTGCCATTTTCGTTTTGATTACTCAACCCAAATTTCTTTATGAAAATATAGATGACCCTCATATTCAAGAAATAATCAATACCCCTTTAGATTGGACTGGTTTTGAATTTCTCATTCCACTTTTAATTCTTTTTGGAAGTATCCTGTTTATCATAATGAGCTCAAAGCGCTTAATTCAAAGCATTATATTATACTTATTGTTTTTAGGCATGTTTTTCACGTTTTCTGCCAGATGGATTTTGCCAAAAATTGATTTTTTGTTGCAAGGGCATTTAATCCAATTTTATGATTCCATTTCTGAAGAAAAAAAATACATTTCTACTGTTGGGTTTAAAAGCTATGCTCATTATTTTTATGCTAAGACAGATCAGCTTACAGAAAATGATCTATTAAAAGCAAAGAAATTGAAAATTCTGAAAACTCATTTTAATGTAGATTCCTTTCATGAGCTAAACAAAGCTCAAAAAAATAAGTTTTCATCGCATGTCGTTAATTGGATGGCAGTTGGTAATATTGACAGGCCATGTTATTTTGTTACTAGATCTAATCGTAAAATTGAACAACTAGAACAAAATAAAAACCTTGAAATAGTTTATCATAAATTAGGATATAAAATTTTTAAAAGATCGATAAAATGAATGTTAGAGAATTAGAGCCAAAAGTAGTATGGAACTTTTTTGAAGATTTAAACGCAGTTCCAAGACCTTCAAAAAAAGAAGAAAAAGTAATAGAATTCATGATGAATTTCGGTAATTCTCTTCATTTAGAAACCTATAAAGATCATGCTGGAAATGTTATAATTAAAAAACAAGCTACTGAAGGCATGGAAAATAGAAAAGTGGTTATTCTTCAAAGTCATTTAGATATGGTTCATCAAAAAAATGAAGATACTGTTTTTGACTTTTTAACACAGGGTATTGAAAGTTTTATTGAAGGTGATTGGGTAACGGCAAAGGGAACTACTTTAGGTGCAGATAATGGTATGGGTGTAGCCTCAATAATGGCACTTTTAGCAAGTGATAATGTTTCTCATCCACCCCTAGAAGCGTTGTTTACAATTGACGAAGAAACTGGAATGACTGGAGCATTTGAATTAGAACAAGGTATTTTAAAAGGAGAAATTCTTTTAAATTTAGATACTGAAGATGATGATGAATTTAGTATAGGATGTGCAGGAGGTATAGATACTAATTCTGAAAAAAAATATATTACTGAAAATTGTAATAGCGGAATAGGATTAGAAATTAAATTAAAAGGTTTAAAAGGGGGGCATTCTGGAATGGATATTCATTTAGAACGTGGTAATGCCAACAAATTGATGAATAGACTTTTATATGGTGGCTTGAACTATGGCATTAGAATTTCAGAAATAAATGGAGGAAGTCTAAGAAATGCGATCCCAAGAGAATCAACTGCTTGTGTTGTGGTAGAATCAGAAGAATTTCTAACAGACCTAGATTCATTAATTACTCAAATTAAAAGTGAATACCAAGTAACTGAACCAGACTTGGTGGTAGAAGTTTTAAAGATGCAGATTCCATTAGCTGTTTTATCTATTCAGGATTCAAAAGAAGTAATCAATGCCATTTCAAGTGTTTTTAATGGGGTTTTCAAAATGAGTCAAACTATTAATGGGTTAGTTGAAACTTCTTCTTCTTTAGCAAGAGTAATTGTAAAAGATGGATTATTTATGACTCAAAGTTTACAAAGAAGTTCTGTTGAAAGCTCTAAGACTGATATTGCACAAACAATAGGTTCAACATTTGCTAACATTGGTGCTAATGTGGAACACAGTGGCTCGTACCCTGGTTGGGCTCCAGATGCCAATTCAGAAATATTGAATATAATGGTGCCGCTATATGAAAATATGTTTCATGAAAAGCCAAGGGTTCAAGCTTGTCATGCTGGCCTAGAATGTGGTATATTAAACGAAAGGTATCCTGGATTAGATATGATTTCATTCGGACCAACTATTAGGAATCCCCATTCACCAGATGAAAAGGTAAATATCTACTCCGTGGAAAAATTTTGGAATTTTTTATTAGAGGTCTTAAAACAAATTCCTTGCAAAGATTAATAATCCCATTTTTTGGTAAATGGATTGAAAGAGGACGCACCTATTTTAAGTTCAAATGTAGACCCTGTTAAACTACTTTGAGAGTAACATCCATATATACCAAATTTCACTAAGTCACCCCAGATTTGGAAGGGCCTTGAAATACCAACGAAAGTTTCAAAGTATGGAAGATTTTCACGAGGTATGACTAAAGTAGAAATACCTCCCGATAATTGTAGGTTAAGTTTGCTAATTAAAGGGATTTTCCCAAAAATATTCCCATTAAAATTATGAATAAAATTTCCTCTTAAATAAGAATATTCTGAGGTTAATGTGGGGCCCATCATTTGGAAAGATTTCAACGGATTACTAAAAATAAAAAAATCACTTCCCCTAAAATATTTCCATTCGATTACCCTTAGATTCTCTTTGTTTAAAAAAGAACCCAATTCCACATTCCATTTCGCATCGCCAAAGTGAGGGATGGTTAATTCATGATTGATTCTTATTTCAGCATAGTCAAAATTAACTTCGCTATTGAAAATAGCTGGGAATCCTTTTCTGTAAATGAAATTTACAGTAGGATAATCGGTTCCTAAAACAATTTTATTCTTTTTTCTGTAATAAAACTTTTGAAATGGTAACCAAGTAAGCTGAAGTCTTGTTTCTAATTTCGTATATGGTTCTTCAAAATTTTCAGTAGGGGGTATCGATAAAATGGTATCAAGGGGTTGGAAAAAATCATCTGATAAATCAAGTAATGATAATGGAGATTGATTGCAATACAAAAACTTGAATTCAGCATACAATCCATTACTTAGTTCAGTTTTGTAAGCAGATTCAATGTGTTTAGACCTTACATAATTACTTCTTGAAAATGCTGAGCTTAAAGATGAAAATCGATTTACAATTTTGTATTGATCACCTAAGCCCAAAGTAAATTGTTTATATTTTCTATTATTAGTAATAATTGATAGGGATGTTGAACCTCTCCAGTCTTTATTTGTAAATCCGTAGTCTATACTATTTCTTGTGCTAATTTTATATTTTTCATTAATGTTTTTTTTGAAGTTAAATCCAAGATTATGCCTATATCCACCTATGCCAAAAAAATTAAATTGAGATATCACAGGCCATATATAAAATGAATATCCCTTAAATCTGTTTCGATGTCCTATACCATTCCATAGTATTTTTCCAACAGTAATTTTATTATAAAGGCTATCTTTTTCATTTATATACGCTTCGCTGTTGTAATATTCTCTTAAACTATCTGTATAGTGGATATATTTAAGCTCTTTATTTTTCAAGTCAATAGGCCTAATTTTTTCCCACCCATTTTTTGCATAAGGGTTTATTGAATCATTAAATATTTTAATCTCATTTTTGTTGAATTTTTTTGGTAAAACTGGGCTTATTTCAAAGTTTTCATTTATGGTGTTTGCATTACCAAGTATTTTGTAGTCTTCATCTTTAATCGTAAAATCTATGATTTTTCGATTCACTATGGGGTGATTGTCAATTAGTGTGTAATCTTGAATCAAGTGTAAATTTTCGATATTGAAACCAGATTGTTTAGGTCCATTTACAGCCAATTCAAACGAATTGATGAAGTAGGTATTGTCATCAATAAAAATGACACCCTGTAACAAGGGTTCATTTTTTAATCTAGGAGTAATTTGTATTTTATGGATTTTATGAGTATCATTTTCAACAATTACTCCTAGATAGTCGAATTTATAAAATGTTCTACTTCCCGAAGAAAGAGGTGAAATGATGGGTTTTTCCGAAATAGACGTATAAATATTATTTTGATATAGATTCAGTTCAAGTTCCACCAAATCCATTAAAGAAAGGTATGGGTCATCAATACTATATTGAGGAGTAATATCATACTCTCCAAACTCCTCAAAAGATTGAATGATAGTGAAATCATCTTTGGGTTTAGTGTCTGCGAAGTCGTGGTATCCATAGTAATCCCAATAATTTTTATTTTTCTCCATATGATAAAATGTACCAAATGATTCAATAAACTTTAGAATGTTGTTTTTTTTGTAACTTATTGATTTTGATGTGTCTAGGTCCCAAATATTAATAGTGTCACTTTTTTTTATTTTGAATTTTCTTCTTTCAATTGAGTTTTTAGCATATTGCTTACAAGAATAACTTATGTCAACATAGTTTTTCTTTGCTTCTTTAGCATTTTTTATTATCTCTAAAGCTTTATTTTTAGTATTTGATACTACTTCTAATTCGAGTAGGTTTTTTGCATTTTCTTCTAAAACGACATTGATTACTTTTGGAGTGGATCCCAAATTAATTTTCTTTTCAATGGATTGATAACCTATGAAGCTATATACTATGGTGTGTTCACCATTTTTTAGCTCTAAGAAGTATTCTCCAAAAGCATTTGAGCTTACTCCATAAGTAGAGTTTTTTACATATACCGATGCAAATGGAAGTGGTTCTCCAAAATTGTCTTTAATAATACCGCTTATGTGATTAGAAAATAGTTGTTGAATTTGACATACTATTAATACAGTTATAAATAGTTTTATTCGTATGTTCTTTTCAAAGTGCAATTCCTTAAGATTAGCAATTAAATAAGTGAAATATGAAAGTTTTTAATCAAATTTGTAAAAAATTAGATAATGTCTACACATAAAGATATAAAAAGAGTAACAACCCATGTTCTTTCAGAAATGAAGCGGAATGGTGAAAAAATATCTATGCTTACTGCATATGATTACTCCATGGCTAAAATTGTTGATGAAGCAGGCATGGATGTAATTCTTGTAGGGGATTCTGCATCGAATGTGATGGCTGGTCATGAAACTACCTTGCCGATTACGTTAGATCAAATGATTTATCATGCTTCATCCGTTATTCGTGCAATTAACCGCTCATTAGTAGTAGTTGATCTTCCTTTTGGCCATTATCAAGGTGATTCTAAAGAAGCACTTAGATCATCAATTAGAATAATGAAAGAAGCGGAGGCTCATGCCGTAAAATTAGAAGGAGGTAAAGAGGTAATAGAATCTATACAACGAATTCTAACAGCCGGAATTCCAGTTATGGGTCATCTTGGATTAACTCCACAGTCTATTTACAAGTTTGGAACTTACACGGTAAGAGCAAAAGAACAAGAAGAAGCTAAAGTTCTAATTGAAGATGCAAAATTGCTTCAAGATGTGGGTTGTTTTGCTTTAGTTTTGGAAAAGGTTCCAGCATTTCTTGCAGAAAGAGTAGCTAAATCTATTGAAATTCCAGTAATTGGCATTGGTGCTGGAGGGGGAGTAGATGGTCAAGTTTTAGTATTACATGACATGCTAGGAATTACTCAAGAATTCTCACCTCGATTTTTAAGAAGATATCATGACCTACATAAAGAAATCTTAAACGCATGTAAACATTACATAAAAGATGTTAAATCTTCTGACTTTCCCAACGAAAATGAGCAATATTAGATGGGCTTGGTAATTTTATATGAAGATAATCATCTCATTGCAGTTAAAAAAGACGCTGGTACTATTGTTCAATCAGATAAAACAGGTGATCAAACTTTGGCAGAACTGGTTAAGTTTTACCTCAAAAAAAAATATAAAAAACCTGGCGATGTTTTTTTAGGAATAATTCACCGTTTAGATAGGCCTGTTGGTGGAGTGGTTGTATTCGCTAGGACTTCAAAAGCTTTATCTAGAATGAATACCTATTTTAGAGATAAGCAAATCAAAAAAACATATTGGGCTATTGTTGAAGAAAAGCCACCTTTTGAAAACGGAAATTTGGTTAACTGGCTAAAGAAAAATCAAGAAAAAAATAGATCAAGGGCGTATGACATAGAAGTTAAAGAGAGTAAGAAAGCGGAGCTCACTTACAGACTTTTAGGAAGGAGTAGACACTATTATTACTTAGAAATTCACCCCAAAACAGGCAGACATCATCAAATTCGAATTCAGCTTGCACATTTAGGATGTAAAATTAAGGGCGATGTAAAGTATGGAGCAAAAAGAACAAATAAAGATGGAAGTATTCACTTGTTTGCAAGATCCTTAGAATTTATACACCCTGTTAAAAAAGAAAAAATCATAATCAGATCGAACCCTCCAATAGATCCATTATGGAATGAGATGATGACTCTGGAGAAAGCAATTTAATCTAAACTCGCAATAAAGCTTATTTCAATATTTACATCTTTTGGTAATCTTGCTACTTCTACTGTTTCTCTTGCTGGAAAGGGTGACTCAAAGTAATCAGCGTATATGTTATTTACGGTATTGAAATCACTCATGTTTTTCAAGAATATTGAACATTTTAGAATATTATTTCTATTGATATTGGCTGCAGCTAGTAGGGAATCAATATTCTTTAGTATTTGAATTAATTCCTTCTCTACATCATTATTGATTAGCTCTCCGTTTTGGGGATTAATAGCTATTTGACCACTTGCATACATGACCTTGTTGTGGATAATTGCTTGACTATATGGACCTACTGGAGCAGGGGCGTTTTTGATATTTATACTTTCTTTCATAATTTAAGGGATATTGTTGTCATACCATGTTCTTCTTCTCTGAAGTTTTAAGTCTTGTAATAAGGCAGATTTTACATTAATATTGATGTTGTAACTTCTCATAAAACCAAAGGGTATCCAATTGAAACTCATTTGCCAACAATGTAAATCTCTTGCTATATTGATCGATGTAAAACTCCATTCTTTTCTAACAAAATCATAGTTCGTCATGTAGGAAACTTTCCAGTTTTTAGTAATGCTTAAATCTCCTCTTAATCCAATACTTTGAGTAATGTAGTTGGTGTCTAAATTTTCTGTTATTGACCTTGAATAATCAATTTTGTAGTCTAAGCCAATAGTCCAAGGAATATTGAAATCAATGTACAGATCACTATTTGCATTAATCATGTCCAATTCTTCTTTACTTCCCTTATCACTTTCATATGGTTTGTCTTCTTTCTTCTTTGATTTTAAGTTTGTACCAATGGCTAAATTCGCTGATTTTAATGTACCTAGTTTATTATCAAAATCAAATTGGTATTCATTAGTCCTTATTCCATTTATGTATCGGTAAGGGTCAACTCTTCCCCCAAAACGAATATTTACTTTTTTCCATAAAGTGGTTCTTCCTATAAGTTGGATTTGATCTAAATTAAAAGAATCTTTAATGAGGTCATAACCTGAAGAAATAGTGAAGTTATCCAATATTTTAGCCTTTAAAAACTTATTTTCTCCAGTAGTGTCTTGATGATTTTTCCTTTTTAGCTCTAAGGCATTAATAAGACTAAAACCAATCCTGCCAGACTCAGAAGAACTAATTGTTCCGTAAATATTAGCTGAATACGGGGAATAAGTTGAAGTATTTCCAAGGGAGTCACGTTGATAGGTTAACCATTCATGTGTGTTAGGTCTATAGGAAAAATTAACATTTGGTGTTATAGTATGTCTGATTTTAGTCTGATGTTTTCCACCAAAAAACTTAGCAAATCGATAAAAACCATAAATTTTAGTAGTAGCTGATGCACTAATATTGTGAGAATATAGCGTAGAGAATTGATTAATGGTATCATTAATTACCTCATTATTTTGTGTGTCCCAGCTTTTATTTATTTGATTGAGGTACCAAAGTGATGACAATTGGTAAGCTGGGTTAATGGTTACATTTTTACCAAATAACTTTATTGAACTTGAAGCATTTATATTATGTCTCATCCCATTTCGTGCATTGTTTCTAAAACCTTCAATTCCTTCTTCTAAGAAGTCAGAAAAAGCATTTTCAGCAATGTTTATCTCATTTTTAGTGTTTAGCTGATAATTCACATTCGTTTGATTTAATATTTCATGAATGAAATTACGGCTAATAGTGCTCTTCCTTAACATTTTAAATGGATAGAATCGATTTACATTGTAGGATATTTCGGGAAGAGTAAAGGTCATATTACCTGTATTACCATTTTGACTATGCCTTAGATTAGTGTTAAGATTGGAATTGATTCTACCTTTAAATTGTTTGCTCCAAGCTATGTTTGAATTGAAAGTATTAGATAAATAATTATTAACGGAGATGTTGTTGTAGTCATTTCTAAAGTTGGTTGATGTTCCAGCATTTATTAAGGCTTTAAAAGAACTTCCTGGATTCAATTTTGGATCATTTTGGTGGTTCCATCTTATGAAAAATTCTTTAGAAATGGAATAGTCTTCAAACCCTTTTTCTCCCTGTATTACGTTGCGGTAGTTTAGCTGAAACTGTCCGTTGTATTTATATCGAACTTTATATTTGGTTAAATTACTTAGTCCCCAAGAACCTTTACTGTAAATATCACCCGTTATGGCTGTACTCAATTTAGAATTTTTAAATTGATGGTAATACCCACCTCCTAGTAGGTAAAATCCTAAACCTTGAGATTCTCCATAAGTGGGTATTATTATCCCGTTTGAGCTTTTGTTTTTTTTATTAGGGAGAAACGCAAATGGTAGGCCTAGAGGAGTAGGAATGTCGGAGACAAACAGATTAACAGGTCCTGATACGATTTTATCATCGGGTTTTATGATGGCTTTTCTTAATTTAAAATAAAAATGAGGGTGATCCAAGTCGCAAGTGGTGTACAGTGCGTTTCTGATATGAATATCTCCATTGTTTTGTCTTTTTACTTTTTCGCCATGAATATAACTTTCACCTTCTTGTAATTTAACTTGGTAGGTGATTCCTTTCTTTGTTTTAAAATTAAATCTAAGGGAATCCGAAGTGGTAGATGTGCTGCCATCTGATAGTACCGGTATTCCTATTTTTTTATTGTTACTATCCAAACAATAACTTGCAAATACAGTTTTAGTTTCAAAATCAAAGTTTATTAAACAGGCATCTAAAATGATATCTCCATAGTCTATGTGAGCTTGGTTGTAAAGAAAAGTTTTTTTGTTTTTTAAATCGATAACAACAGAGTCATCGGCATAATAATTTATTCTATCTGTTAATTGGCTTGATTCTTGATTAGTATTCTCTTGTCCAATGTGTCGAACACTAATTATTAACATAGACAAGAGAATAAGTAGCCTCTTTTTTTTGAAGTTAAAATGGAATACCTCTTTAAATTTGATACTATGTGTATTTTTCGGATAAATAGAAGATAGATTACTGCGTAGAAAAACGGAAAAAATGAAATTTAATTATGCAAATATAATGCTCCTAAAAATAATGAGATACATCACACTTGTCGTTTTATTATTTTGTCACTCAAAATTATATTGTCAAACAGGTTTAGGAATACATACAGTCGTGATTGATCCAGGCCATGGAGGTAAAGATCCAGGAGCTATAGGTGCTAAAAAGAATATGGAAAAAACAGTAGTGCTTAATGTCAGCTTAAAGTTAGGTGATTTAATCAAGAAAAATTTTCCAGATGTCAACGTAGTTTACACCAGAAATGATGATCGATTTATAGGTTTAGCTAGAAGAGCTAAAATTGCAAATGAAATTGGTGCAGATCTTTTTATTTCAATTCACGCAAATGCTGCAGAAAATAGAGCAGCTAAAGGATTTGAAAGTTGGGTATTGGGTTTACATAGAACTAAAGCAGCATTAGAAGTTGCCAAGTTTGAAAATTCGGCTATTTTAATGGAAGAAGATCATGAACAAACATACGAAGAATTCAATCCAAATGATCCTGATGCATACATTGCTTTATCAATGAGACAAAACGCTTTTTTAGACCAGAGTTTAGTATTAGCTAATTCTTTTCAAAAAGATTGTGAGAAAAAGTTAGGACTTAGAAATAGGGGAGTGAAACAAGCTGGTTTTATGGTGTTGTATCGCGCCACAATGCCAGCAGTTTTAATAGAACTTGGATTTCTGTCCCACCCGGAAGAAGAGTTGTTTTTAGCTTCCAAAGAAGGACAGATTAAATTAGCAAACCATATTTTTGAAGGATTTAAATCTTATAAAATAAAATATGATGGTGTTGATGAGTCTTTACAAACTGTAAATAATGAGGATTCTAATTCTTTATCATACGATGAAAACGGACAAGTTTTTAAGGTTCAATTGGCTACTTCATCAACAAAGATTTCTACAGAACCTCAAAACTTTAATGGATTAAAAGGTGTAGAAGTGTATCTTAGTGGAAAATTTTACAAGTATACCTATGGAATTTGTAAGCAAAAATCAGAAGCGAACGAATTTCTACAGAAGGCTGTTGATGCAGGATACGATACTGCATTTATTGTTTCCTTTAATGATGGTAAACGACTTGATTGGAAAAAATTATAGTTAGAATGAAAGCTAAAAAGGAATTCATTATTGGTATTGTTTCACTTATTGGAATAACGGGGCTTATTGTTGGATTTTTTTTCCTTAAGGGACAAGAAGTTTGGAAATCTAGGGCTGCGTATTACACCATTTATAAAAATTCTGAAGGGCTTACAAACGGCAGACCTGTAAACCTAAATGGCTTACAGGTAGGAATTGTCACAAATGTATCTTTTGTCTCTGAGACAAATAAAAGTGTCATTGTATCTTTTGAATTAAATGATCCAAACCTAAGTTCAATTTCTTTAGGTTCGATTATGCAGCTAAATTCAGACTTGCTATCAGGACCCTATTTAGACATAGTATGGAATGATACCACAGCTTATTATTCTGTTTATGATACTATTTTATCTACGGTATCGATGGCTCTAGAAGATCAAATAAATGAGAGGTTATTGCCACTAGAAAAGAAAACGAATGAATTGATAAGTACTGCAGATTCTGCTATTAAAACCATTGAAGCTATTTTTAGTCGAAACACAGGAAACTTAGACGAATCATTTGATGGAATTAAAAATGCAATTCAAAATTTCGAACGTGTTTCTATACGCGTTGATACACTAATTAAAAATGAAAGGTTCAGAATTAGTAAAATCCTTAGTAATGTTGCGTCAGTCACTACTAGCTTAAAAGAGAGTAATAAAGAGATTACTTCAATTTTAAAAAATGTTTCTGAAATAACAGATACGTTAACTAATGCAGATCTTTTGGGTACAATTGAAAACGCAAAGTCATCGTTAGAAGAAGTTAATGCGATTTTATACGATGTTCAACATGGCGATGGTACACTAACCCATTTAATTAAAGATTCTACATTATACCACCAAGTAGATGATATGATTTTTGAAGCTACAAGGTTGATAGAAAATATTAAAACTTACCCAAAAAAATATGTTCATTTCAGTATATTTGGTAAGAAAGACAAGCGGATTTTAGATGCTAGAGACGAAAAAGTGCTCAAAAAATTTCTGCGAGATTCATTAAATTAAACTGATTTAAAATGATTAGTCAGGTTTTGTTTATTCTATTGCTAATATTTGGCTTCGGTCTGTTTGCAAGAAACATCATGATAATAAGTCAAAATATTCGACTTGGTAAAGGTGTTGATAGAACAGATCAAAAATCAAAGCGATTAAAGACCATGCTATTGGTGGCTTTTGGCCAACAAAAAATGTTTCAGCGTATATTACCTGCAATTTTTCATTTATTCATATACCTTGCTTTTTTATTAACCTCAACAGAACTTATTGAAATTATTGTAGATGGTGTTTTTGGCATACATCGATTTTTTCACCCTTATTTAGGGTCTTTATATACACTCATAATAAGCACTATAGAGCTTCTGTCTGTTTTAGCTTTTGTTGCTACTTTGGTTTTTTTAACAAGAAGAAATTTATTAAAGGTTCCACGTTTCCAGATGTCAGAAATGTCAGGCTGGCCAAAACTTGATGGTAATATCATATTATATTTAGAAATCATTTTATTGATTTGCGTCTTCACCATGAACGGAGCAGATGAGGCACTTTATTTGCAAGGTAAGTCCCATTTAATAGGAGAAGGTTCATTTGGTTTTTTGGTCTCCTCTTTTACTGGCCCATTATTTTTTAGCTCTTTTGATGTAGAAACGTTACTTATTTTAGAAAGAGTTGGTTGGTGGGGGCATATACTTGTTGTATTTGGTTTTTTAAATTATCTACCAATATCAAAACATTTCCATATTATAATGGCCTTTCCAAATACCTATTACAGTAATCTTAATAACAAAGGGGCTCTAACAAATCTTTCTTCTGTTAAGGATGAAGTAACTAAAATGTTTGACCCTAACTTTGACCCCTATGCTACACCAACAGAAGGTGATCAAGTGACTCCCGAAAGATTCGGAGCTAAAGATGTTGAGGATCTTACATGGAAGAATTTAATGGATGCCTATTCGTGTACAGAGTGTGGTCGATGCACATCAGCTTGCCCTGCTAATCAAACAGGAAAAAAATTAAGTCCAAGAAAAATCATTATGGATACCAGAGATCGTATTGATGAATTAGGAAAAGCAAAGAGAAAAAATGGCAAAGATTATCATGATGGTAAATCATTATTAGGAGATTATATTTCCGAAGAAGAGATTTGGGCATGTACTTCTTGCAATGCATGTGTACAGGAATGTCCAGTTAATATTGATCCATTATCTATCATAATTGACTTAAGGAGATATGCAGTAATGGAGGAGTCTAAAGTACCATCCGAACTTGCAGGTATGTTAACTAATATTGAAAACAACGGTGCCCCATGGCAATTTGCACAAGCAGACCGTTTTAAATGGGCTGAAGAATAAAATGATGTCAACATTAAAAGTACCAACAGTAGCCGAATTGGTGGCTAGAAATGAACAACCAGATATTTTATTCTGGGTGGGTTGCTCTGGAAGTTTTGATGATAGAGCGAAAAAAATTACCAAGGCAATTGTAAAAATTTTAAACTACTGCAATATAAAGTTTGCTGTACTTGGAGCAGAAGAATCCTGCACTGGTGATCCTGCTAAAAGGGCTGGTAATGAATTTTCATTCATGATGCAGGCTATTCAAAATATAGAACTTTTAAAAGGTTATCAAATTAAAAAAATAGTTACGGGTTGTCCTCATTGTTTTAATACACTTAAAAATGAATATCCAGAGCTTGGTGGAGATTTTGAAGTTATTCATCACACACAGTTGATTAATCAGTTGATTAGGGAGGGGAAATTACTACTTAAAGATGGTGGCTCATTTACCGGAAAGAAAATTACATTTCATGATCCATGCTACTTGGGAAGAGCAAATGGTGTCTATGAAATACCAAGAGATGTGCTTAAAAAATTAGACGCAGAACTTTATGAAATGAAAAGATCAAAAGCTAAAGGTCTTTGTTGTGGAGCAGGTGGAGCTCAAATGTTCAAAGAAGCAGAAAGGGGTAATAAAGAAGTTAATATTGAAAGAACAGAAGATGCTTTAGAAGTTAAACCTGATGTAATTGCTACTGGTTGCCCTTTTTGTAATACTATGATGACGGATGGGGTGAAATATTTTGAAAAAGAAAATCAAATAGAAGTAAAAGATATTGCAGAACTAATTGCAAATGCTGCGGATTTATGATTTTTGATCACTTATCTCCAGATTCTAGAGTATGGTTATTTATAGCTAATCAAAAAATTAGCTCGTCTAAAATTCAAATATTAAACACAGAATTTAAAAAATTTTGTGAGACTTGGAAATCTCATGGAATTGCATTAACTGGTGAACTGAAATTCTTTGAAGATCAGCTTATTGCTTTTGGGGTTTTTCAACAAAATCTGTGTGGGAGATCAGTAGATGCTTTAATACGATTTATTAGAGAAACAGAACATTCTTTAAAATTAGACTTGTTAAACAGGAATAGAATAGGATATCTAAAAAATAATTCTTTTAATGTTTTTCTTTTTCAAGAAATGAAGAATTTGAAATCCAATTATTTCATTCATGAAAACACGATGATTACCAATAATTTTATTGAAAATAATAAAGAAAATCTTTTTATCCCTCTAAGTCAATCGCCTTTTAAAGCTTGAATTTTTTGATTGTACGTCTTTTTTTCGTGTAAGGTGAATCCATCTAAAAACAATGATTCATTTACTTGTTCAATAGGCTCAGTTATTCCTACTGGGTTGCTTAAAAATGAGATTTGTTTTATTTTATTATCCTCAACAGAAATTTTCATTTTTTCACAAGTTACTTTATTAAATTCTTTGATATTCTTTTTTATCTCATCATCTGAAAAGTAAATAACCTCTCCACTTGCTCCAATATTAAGTTTATCTAATTTATTTTCTTCAAAATAACCTCTCAATTCTTGCCCTTTTATTTGATCAAAGTGGTTAGTGTCTTTTTTTGTAATCACCATTCCATTATTTTCAATGTCCATGTTAAAAACCACTCCTTTAAATGTTTTAAAAACAATTTCTTCACCTGTTATCTGATTGCTATCTATCCAAATAATAGGATTAATGATACACTTCATCAGAGAATCATTTTCATTCATATAAATAGAGTCACAATCGCCATCAATTTGAGTACCTCTAATCACCACATTGTTAAAGCAAATTGTTTTTTTAGAAAAACTGTCATTGACATGAATAAATTGGTCAGCATAAACTTGAATTGTATCTATAGAATCATACTGAATCATAATCGCCTTATCCCAAATCCTTGCAGAATCTTTATTCTCATTATGGTATCCAAATTGACCTTTAATTATAGTGTTATTACTATCATCAATGATTTTAACTTCCCCCTTTGCATATGCTTCTCCATTTTGTTCATTATAGAAGACACTATCTGCAAAGAGTTGATAATTTTTCGAATTTATAATGACGTTGCCTTTGAGTGATGAGGTCTTTTTATTGTTATCAAACCAACCTTTGCTACACTTAATAGTTGAATTTTTAGATTCTATCTTAGTATCTCCAATGATATTGGTTTTTTCAGACTCAGTATGATAAATAAGTGTGTCAGATAAGATTTGATAGTCTGTGTGTTTAAGATTGACATCACTTTTAAAAAATAAGACTTTACTAATAGCATTAAATTTCCCTATTTCACTTCTTATTGTGTAGTTTTTACCGTGCTGTTTTATAACTCCTCCATTATTGTAAAATGCATAATTTTTATTTTGATCATAGATAAGTGATCTTGATTTAAGTAGAATTTCTTTAGTGATAAGTTTCACATTTCCATATAAGAATGCTTTTTCCTCATTACCAAAATAATGTAAACTATCTCCATAAAGCTCCATACTATCATTTTCCACTATTTTTATGTTTGAATATGCAATGAAAGAATTATTCCCCCTATCGTAAGTTGCACTATCACAATACATTACCGATTTATTGTGTTTAAAGATAACTTTATTCCATAGGATTAGTAAGCTTTTATTTTTTTGAGTGATTCCCTTACTTTGCTTTGAACTAAAGTTGATTTTTTTTGTTTGGGATTGAGAATAAGAGGAATGCAATAAACAAAAAATCAATATGATGCTAAATATCCTCATTCCTTTTAAACGGATAAGAAAATAAATAATTGTAAATCTATCTTAGTATAGTCTCAGATCGATTGGGACCAACGGAAACTATCTTGATAGGCACTTCTAATTCTTTTTCTAAAAATTCAATATAATTTAACAATGCAGACGGAAGATTTTCTTCATTATTAATTTTCGTGATATCGGTTTTCCATCCTTTAAATTTTTTATAAACTGGTATGGTTTCATCAGATAATTCAAATGGAAAATAGTCAAATTCTTTTTCATTGATTTTATAGTGTGTACAAACTTGAATTTCTTCAAAACTATCTAGAACATCTGCTTTCATCATGCATAATTCTGTAACTCCATTAATCATGATGGAATATTTTAGTGCAGGTAAGTCAAGCCATCCACATCTTCTTTCTCTTCCGGTTGTAGCTCCATACTCATGACCTATATCTCTCATTTTTTTGCCAACCTCGTTATGCAGTTCTGTTGGAAATGGACCACTTCCAACCCTGGTACAGTAAGCCTTGAATATTCCAATTATTCTTTCAATTTTATTAGGTGCTACACCCATTCCAGTACAAGTCCCTGCAGAGATGGTGTTACTTGAGGTCACAAAAGGATAGGTGCCAAAATCTATGTCTAGAAGGGTTCCCTGTGCCCCTTCAGCAAGAACTTTTTTCCCTTTTTTAAGTGAATTGTTAAGGAAATGCTCACTATCTATGTGTTTAAATCGTTTTAAAAATTCAACGCTCGATAAAAATTCAATTTCTAGTTTCTTGTAATCATTATCAATTTCATTAAGAAGTTGAAAGTGTTTTTTCTTAAGTCTATCGAATCTTTTTTTAAAATCTTGATTAGAAATATCTCCAATTCGAAGGCCGTTTCTTCCTGTTTTGTCCATGTAGGTTGGTCCAATCCCCTTGAGTGTTGAACCTATCTTACGTTTTCCCTTTGCTTTTTCAGATGCCCTATCTAAAAGTTTATGAGTTGGTAATATTAAATGTGCTTTTTTAGAAATAAATAGTTTTTCAACTACATTAACATTTAACTTTTCTAGCTCCTCAATCTCCTTTCTTAGTATGATAGGATCAATAACTACACCATTTCCAATTATATTAACCACGTTGTCTCTAAAAATACCTGAAGGAATAGTATGTAATACGTGTTTAATTCCTTCAAATTCGAGAGTGTGGCCTGCATTGGGCCCACCTTGAAACCTCGCAATAATGTCGTAATTTGGAGTTAAAACATCTACAATTTTCCCTTTACCTTCATCACCCCACTGAAGGCCTAATAATACATCAGCTCCCATAATTCATCTTCTTTTTAAAATCGTTAAGATCTTTTGTGTTTTGTTTTATTGTAAAAATGGTATTTAATTTTGTTGTAATAAGTAAGGAGTCTATACTGCTATTAATGTTACATAAAAAGGTATCACCACCTTGATTTCTTGTTAAAGAAAGAATTTTTAAAAGTTGGTTAAAACCAGAACTGTTGATGTAGTTTAATTCTTGCATGTTTATGATAGCTATTTTACAATGTTGATTAATGAGTGATCTCGTTTTATTCATAAAATCTATAGCATCATCTTCAGAAATGAGTTTCCCTATTAAATTTACCCATAGATAAGGTTCTTTTTGTTCAATTGAATACTTAAACATTAATCCTTCTTTTTTCCGTAAAAATAGAGCTTATGATCATTTATTTCTACATTATAAATTTCCTCAATCGTCCTTCTAATATTTTGGATTCTAGGATCACAAAATTCAATTACTTCTCCATCACTTAGAATTAAATGGTCGTGTTGTTTGAACTCAAAGGACTTCTCAAAATTAGAGCTGTTTTGACCAAACTGATGTTTTTTAATTAATTCACAGTCTATAAGTAGATCAATAGTGTTATAAAGTGTTGCTCTACTTACTCTGTAATTCTTGTCTTTCATTTTAACATATAATTCTTCAATGTCAAAATGCCCATCAAATGCATAAATTTCAGCAAGTATAGCAAACCGTTCAGGTGTTTTTCTATGCCCTTTCACATTTAAGTAGTCTAAAAAGACTTCTCTTACTCTTTCTTGTATGTCTGAAATGTTTTCCAAAATATTTTGACAAAAATAGAATTAAATTGATTATTACTCCATTCTTACTACTTTTTCAATACCCTCTATATTTCTTAACTTTCTAATCAAGTTTTCAAGATGGTTTTTATCGTAAACATAAAGCATTATACTGCCTTCAAAAACACCATCTTTGGAATCAAAGTTTAGCGATTTCATATTTACTTTTTCAAGATCAGATATAATGGTTGTAAGTTCATTTACCAGCCCAACATTATCAATTCCTTTAAATTTTAGACCAGTTATAAACGCATCTCCCTTGTTTTTTTTCCAGTTTGCTGCTAAAATTCTGTAAGCATAATTGGCTCTTAACTGCCTTGCATTTGGACAATTATTTCTATGAATTTTGATTCCATCATTGATAGTAATAAATCCAAATACTTGATCACCTGGTAAAGGATTACAACAAGGAGCTAATTTATAATCAAGATTAGGATCTGCTCCTTCGCCAATTATTATTTCATTTTCATTTCCTCTTACACGTTGAACAAGAGATTCAAATGTATTTCTAATACTTTTAGTTAACGAAGAATTGACATAGAGTTGTCCAGACTTATTACTGATATCTTTTATTTTACTAAGATCTACTGTTCCTTGAGCAATTTGAAAGAAGAATTCGGTGTGTTCCTTAAAATTATAGTGTTTTAAAATTATTTTTAAATTATGTTCTGAAAAATCAAGTCTTAAAGCGTTTAATTTTCGTTCAAGTATCTCTTTACCATTAGAAGCTAATTTCTTTTTCTCTTCCTTTAAAGTTTGCTTAATCTTTGATTTTGCTTTTGAAGTAATAACAAAGTCGAGCCAAGCTTCTTTAGGAATCTGCTTTTTTGATGTTAAGATTTCTATTTGATCACCACTCCTTAAGATATAGCTTAATGGAACTAGCTTACTATTGACTTTAGCCCCAATACAACTAATACCCACATCAGTATGCACGGAAAAGGCAAAATCCAAAGCTGTTGCATTTTTTGGTAGAGTAAATAAATCTCCTTTTGGGGTGAAAACATAAATTTCATCACTATATAAGTTTGTTTTGAAATCATCGAGAAAATCAGATGTGTTGGAATCTTTATTTTCCATAATTTCCCTAATTTCAGAAATCCATTTATCAAATCCTGTATTTTTTTCTGATCCCTCTTTATATCTCCAATGTGCAGCTAGTCCCTTTTCGGCAATATCATCCATTCTTGTTGTTCTAATTTGAACTTCAACCCATTTTCCAGTAGGACTCATTACAGTAGTATGGAGTGATTCATAGCCATTTTGTTTAGGATAGGAAATCCAATCTCTTAACCTTTCAGGATTTGGAATATAGTAATCTGTTACAATACTGTAGACTTTCCAACAGTCTGCCTTTTCATCATGAGAATCAAGGATTATTCTAATAGCGAAAACATCGAATACTTCTTCAAAATCAACACCTTTATCTTTCATTTTCCGATGAATCGATGGAATTGATTTTGTTCTTGCCTTTAGTTTGTATTGATAACCTTGCCTGTCGAGTTCTTTTTTAATAGGATGACTAAATTTTTGAATGTAACGATCTCTAATTGCTTTAGTCTTTTCTAATTTGCTTTTTATAATACTATACTCATTGGGGTACGTAAATTTGAAAGACAAATCTTCCAATTCAGTCTTAATGGAATAAAGACCTAATCTGTGAGCTAAAGGAGCATATAAATAGGATGTTTCAGATGCAATTTTGAGTTTTTTGATTTCCTTCATGGAATCCAATGTTCTCATATTATGAAGTCTATCCGCTAATTTTATGAGTATTACCCTAACATCATCAGGGATAGTCAAGAACATTTTCTTAAAGTTTTCAGCTTGTGAAGAACTCGTGAAATCAAATTCTCCTGAAATTTTAGTTAAGCCGTCAATAATATTCCTCACTTTTATACCGAAATTACTTTCGATGTCATTTAAGGTTATATTGGTGTCTTCAACCGTGTCATGCAATAGTGCACAAACGATAGAAGTTGGCCCTAAACCAATTTCATCGGCACAAATTCTAGCAACAGCTAGAGGGTGAAAAATGTAGGGTTCTCCAGATTTACGTCTCATTGATTGATGCGCCTCTGAAGCTACATTAAATGCTTTTCTTATAAATTTGGTTTCTTCTCTTGAACGATTGGACTTAATTGATCTTAGAACACCCCTGTAGGCATTTAAGATCATTTTATTTTCCAGTTCAATATCCATATTTTATTTTGCAGAAAGTACCAAAGTACTTACTTCACCAAATCCAATTTTCACATCGTTTTTTTTGGCGGAACCTCTCATAATAACAGTATCTCCATCATTGATGAATTTTCTGATTGATCCATCTGGCATATTTACAGGTTGGGTTCCTTTCCAGCTAATTTCAAGCATGGACCCATAGGCTTCTTTTTCATCACCAGAAATAGTTCCTGAAGCTAGTAAATCTCCACATTTTATATCACAACCATTGATGGTATGATGAGCCAGCTGTTGGTTCATATTCCAGTACATGTTTTTGAAATTACTCTTAGAAACTATTTTTTCTTCTCCGCTTGGTATTTTAATGGCTACTTCTAAGTCAATATCATAATGTTTTTCTCCTTGATACTCTAAATAAGGAAGTACTGCAGGATCTTGTTTAGGTCCGGGTATTTTATAGGGTTGTAAAGCGTCAAGAGTTACAATCCATGGAGACATAGAACTGGCAAAATTTTTAGCTAAAAAGGGTCCAAGGGGGACATATTCCCATTTTTGAATATCTCTTGCAGACCAGTCGTTAAATAAGCACATACCAAAAATGTAGTCATCTGCTTCAGCAGTACTTATGCTTTCTCCTAACGGTTTCCCATCAAAGGTAAAAAACCCCATTTCTAGTTCAAAATCTAAAAGTTTACACGGACCAAAAACAGGATTGGGTTGATCATCGGGTTTTTGTTGTCCTTTAGGTCTATGAATAGGAACCCCAGATGCAATTATAGAAGATGATCTTCCGTGATAGCCTACTGGAATGTGCTTCCAATTTGGTAAAAGAGCATTGTTTGGATCCCTAAACATACAACCTACGTTGTAAGCGTGTTGTTCGCTTGAGTAAAAATCGGTGTAATCGCCAATTTTAATAGGTAAATGAAGTTTAGCTATTGATTGGTCATCTAGAACTAAATCGCAATGATTTTTATTAGACTGTAATTCATTATTTTTTTGATCTAATAGATAAGAAATTTGATCTCTAAGTGATCTTATGGCTAGCTTTCCATGATGCATTATTGCATTTAAATAGCTTTTATTAAAATCCTTGGTGCTAAAAGGTAAATTGTTTAAATATCCAAGTTCTTTAAGAGCTGCTAAGTCTAAAATGTATTCACCAATAGCAACTCCCACTCTTTTGCTTTTCTGCTCTGTAGAGAAAATACCAAAAGGTAGGTTTTGAATGGGGAAATCAGAGTTGCTCGGTACTTGTACCCATGACTTTAAATTTGGGTCATTTGCTTTGATTGAGTTTACCATTTGAAAAGTGGTTTAGGATTCATTAAATTATTTACTTCTTGTTTCACTTTTAATAATGCTTTTTCATCATTTGCTCTTGTTAGGGCTTGATCAATTAGTTCTGTAATAACTTCAACATCACCTTCATTAACACCCCTAGTAGTGATTGCTGCTGTTCCAATTCTAATTCCACTAGTTACAAATGGTGATTTATCATCAAATGGGACCATATTTTTATTTACAGTGATATCTGCTATGCCTAGTGCAAATTCAGCATCTTTTCCAGTAATATTTTTGTTGCGTAAATCAATTAATATACAATGATTATCTGTCCCATTAGAAATGATTTTATACCCTCTCTGAAGTAGAATATTTGCCATATGTGATGCATTTTTGACCACATTTTCGGTGTAAACCTTATATTCTTTTTTTGAGGCTTCTTCAAAGGCAACTGCTTTAGCAGCAATAATATGTTCTAGCGGACCACCTTGAGTTCCAGGAAATACAGCACCATCTAAAATAGAAGATAATTTTTTTGTTTTTCCAGATTTGAGTTTAATACCCCATGGGTTTTCGATGTCACTCCCCATCATAATAATACCTCCTCTAGGACCTCTAAGTGTTTTGTGGGTAGTAGAAGTTACAATGTGGCAATAAGGAAAAGGATCATTAAGTATACCAGATGCAATAAGTCCAGATGGATGAGAAATATCAGCTAAAAGAATAGCACCTACTTCATCTGCTATTGATCGTAAAGATTTGTAATCCCAATCTCTAGAATAGGCAGATGCGCCACATATCATCATTTTAGGTTTCACATTAATAGCTTGATCCCTTACTTTATTGTAATCAATAATACCGGTATCTTCTTCAACACCATAAAAGTGAGCATTATATAATTTCCCTGAAAAATTTACTGGAGATCCGTGAGTAAGATGGCCACCATGAGATAAATCAAAACCCAAAATAGCATCTCCTGGTTTTAAGCAAGCTAAAAAAACAGCTGCATTGGCTTGTGATCCAGAATGAGGTTGAACATTGGCCCAAGAAGCTCCAAATAATTTTTTTAACCTTTCTATGGCTAGATTTTCAACCTTGTCAACGACCTCACATCCCCCATAATATCTTTTAAATGGTAGTCCTTCTGCATACTTATTGGTTAGGATGGAGCCACTGGCGTTCATAACGCCAGCACTGGCGTAATTTTCAGACGCAATTAATTCAATTCCTCTTGTCTGTCTTGATCTTTCTTCATGGATAAGATCTAATATTTCCTTGTCTTTAAACATAGATTTTAATCTTTAAAACAAATTTAGTATTTAGCTTTAATTTTTGATTCGGTTGTTGGCATAAAAAGCCAATATAAAAGTAATAGGGTATAAAATAGATTGAACAAAATGACTTAATTCAATTGCTACAGCGTAAATGTTTGAGTTTTTATTCATAAAGAAGTATAATAAATAAAAAATCCCTGATAAAAATACGATAACGATCCCTCCAAAAATGTAAGCTTTTTTAAATTCAAAATACATGTCATTTGGCCATAAAATTCTGATAAAGAAAAGTCCATGAAAAAAGAAAATAATTGCAAAAAGTAGAGTTAATCCCCATTTTAAAAACAGTATAGAAGAAGATGTGAGATAACCTACTAAAATCAAAACGTTTGTATCAGTGTAATTAGTTGTGTTAAAACCAAGGGATTCGTAATGTAAAAAGTTAAGCTGAAGGTTTAAATTAATAAAAATGTAATCTCTGAAAAATTCAAAAAAAATACTAGAAATGATTAATAAACATAGTATTAGTCTTTCTTTTTTCAATTTTTAGCCAATTTTTTAATGAAAAACAACCAGAGCAACAACATGGAAGAATAGATAATGATCTGAAATGTAATGTTATGATTGAAATCTAATATCTTAGGATTTACTGCAGCAATGTATGTTAATGAGGCGACTCTAATTACGTTTAAAAGGTGAAGGATAAATATTCCAATAGGAATGAATAAAAGTTTGTAGTTCCATTTGCTTCTTAAACAAAGAATAAAAATGCTAAAAACACCAAATATTTTAACCCCATTACAGGGTTCTCCAATCCAAACCCCATGTTGATGATTATAATCTATGATTTTGGAAACTACCATATCACCATGAATTTCTACACTTGTTTCAAAACCCCATGTTTCCAAAATAAAATTTGCTTGCTTGGCTAGAATAACGGAAAATGAAGTTAAAAAGTCAGTTTCATCATTTGAAAAACGAAACTCGTAAACCAAGTGGTAAGAAATGAACCAAGCCACGACTAAGGGAATAAAGAGGATAAGAAACTTGTTAGATGGATTTAATTTCTTTATCAATGATTGGATTTATTATAGAATTTATATCCAAAATATGCAGCGATCAATGTGAAAATACTAATTCCACCATCAATGGGAATACATGGAGGCGGCCAACAAGGTGGGCCAGGTGGTGGACCTGGCTGTGAGTAGCAAGTCAACGAAAAAATTAAAAATATGGCCCCAAATATTATTTTATTCATGAGGCTTCAAAAATATGTTTTTATTTATTTTAAATGATATGTTTATGTTAAAATTAGATATTTGTAATTCAAAAAGCGAATAACAGCTGATGGATAACCAAAAATCAAACAATATTATTTCGTCCAATGATTTGATTTGGCTGCTCAATGCTGTGCTTAAAAACTGGTATTTGTTTTTAGTTATCGTCCCCATTTTCACCTTATTCGGATTGATTTACAATCATAAACAGGTTCAGCAATTCAATACTAAAATTGAAATTTTGCTCAAGAGTAATGATGTTTATGATTATCAAGATAATTTGTATAATAATTTAGGTTTTTATAATTACTATGGAGATATATCAAATCAGCGCAGAATTTTAGGTTCTTATGATATGATGCAAAAGGTATTGTCAAGATTAGATCTCTCTTGTTCTTACTATATAGCTGGCCGACTAAACACTAAAGAGTTTTTTAAAGAACTGCCCTTTACGGTGGATGCAAATGTTTTTGATTCGAGATTATATGAATTACCTATTAATTTCAAAATCTTAGATCACAAAAGCTATGAACTCTCTTACACAATTGATGATAATAATTTTACAAATATTCATTATTTTGATTCTCTTGAAACCACTACTTCTTATTCAATTAATACAAAACTGAATGCTGTATTAAATCCGGAGAGAGCTAAAAACCTTTCTGAGATTAATTATCAAATTGTGATGCATAATGATAATTATTGGGTAAATAGAATTATTTTGAATTTATCCATTGAAAACGTTGAATATACATCTCTACTTGTAATCAATCTTTTAGATGAAATTCCTGAACGTTCACAAATGATATTAGATACATTAGCAAGTCAATATATTCAATACACCCTAGAAAATCAATTTCGTATAAATGAAAATACGATGACCTATATCAATTATCAAATTGAGGATGTGGTACATATTATTGATTCCATTCAATTTGAGTTGCAAAATATGAGAGACAAAAAGGGGATTTTAGATGTGGATAAAGAGTCAGAGAAGTATTTCCAATCACTAATGCAACATGAAGCATCAAAACGAAAAATTAAACTGAAAATAAAATCTTTAGAAAATCTTAAAACATACCTTACCGATATTGACGATGAAAATATTTTACCTCCTTCATTATATGTGTTGAGTGATGATCAATACTTGTCTAATTCCATCAATGATTTTTATGAAAATCAGTTAAAAAAAATGGAGATGACTCACGGATTTAAAAGAGGGCATCAGGAACTAGAGAAAATGAATGAGAAAATCATTAATCAGAGAAAAGACCTCCTCGTTTATATACAAAATACCATATTAGCTCTTAATTCAGAGATTGTAATTGAGGAAAGTGAAATTGCTTATTACGAATCTCTAGTGAAAAAAATGCCTCTTTCTCAAAGAGATTTAGCTTCGGTTAAAAGAAAATTGGAAGTTAATGAAAAGTTATATGAGTTTTTACTCGAAAAAAGAGCAAATACATCAATAGCTAAATCGGGTATCGTACCTCAAACAAAGGTTATAGAAAAAGCTAGAACTGTAGGAATAGTAGGGGGGAAAGACAACATGAAGGTTGTCATTTTCATTTTAATAGGCTTCATACTATCTATGACTATTTCTATCATCATAAGGTTGTTTTTTGAAAAAATATCTCAAGTTAAAGAATTAAGTGACTTGACTAGGATTCCCGTGTTGGGCGGACTACCGTTATTAAAAGATTTTGATAAAATTTTAAACATTAAAATTAGATCTAAGGATACATTCGTAGAATCGCTAAGGGCAATTCGGACCTCCATGAATTTTTTAATGAATAATGATTCAAGTTCTGAAATTGCTTTCAAATCGTTCCTAATTACTTCCATTCACCCTGGAGAAGGTAAAACATTTACTACATTAAATCTAGCCAGAATATTTGCTAGCTCTGGTAAGAAGGTATTAGTAGTTGATTTTGATATGCACAAACCCAAAGTGCATAAAGAATTAGAGCTTGATAATCAAATGGGGAATTCTACCAATTTATCTGTTAAATCAAATTTTGATAAATCTAATGTTGAAATAGAAAAAAACTTATTTGTTATTACCAGTGGACCTGTTCCACCAAATCCCTCAGAATTAGTGCTTTCCAATCAAGTGAAAGAATTATTCGCCTATGCAAAAAAAAATTATGACTACTTTTTCATTGATACACCTCCCATTGGATACATAACAGATGCTCTTGTATTGTCTTCTTTAGTAGATCACTCTATATTTGTCATGAATACTAATTTTGCCAATAAAAAAGGTCTTAGATTCCTGGAAGAAATAATCGAAAAATCAAAAATTCGTAGTAACGCTTTAGTACTTAATGGAGTTCGAAAAAATAGGTTTAAATATTATTATGGGAAATACGGATACGGTTATGGATACGGTTATGGATACGGTTATGGATACGGTTATGGATACGGCAAGGATGAAAGGTTGTAAAAAAAAATATCATAAATTTCATGAAAGATTGGACAATTTATATCAAGCCCAAAAGATCACTTTTTCAAATAAATATTAAAGAAATATGGGAATTCAGGGATTTGATATTCATGTTTATAAAGCGTGACATTGTAACTCTTTATAAGCAAACTATTTTAGGTCCTATTTGGTTTTTTGTTCAACCAGTTTTAACGATGTTGGTATATATTTTTGTTTTTGCTAACATTGCTAAATTGTCTACAGATGGTCTTCCAGAATCTCTTTTTTATCTCTCAGGTATTATAATGTGGAATTATTTTGCTGAATGCTTTAATCAAACATCGGATACTTTTTCTCAGAACTCTCAAATTTTTGGTAAGGTATATTTCCCAAGATTAATTTTACCTATTTCTAAAATTTTTTCAGGATTTATTAAGTTTTTAATTCAATCATTACTTTTTTATATAGTATTCTTTTTTTATTTAATTACTACTGATTTGTTGAATCCCTCATCATGGATATTATTTTCTCCTCTTTTAGTTTTTTTAATGGCTGGTTTTGGGTTAGGTTTTGGTTTAATTTTCACTTCATTAACTACAAAGTATAGGGATTTGAAATTTTTAATTCAATTTGGAGTTCAATTATTGATGTTTGCTACTCCAATTATTTACCCTTTGAGTTCAGTCGAAGGTAAATTACGGACAATAATGAATTTTAATCCGTTTACCCATATATTTGAATGTTTTAAGTTCGCTTTTTTGGGGAAAGGTGTTAATAATATAGAAGGATTGATTTATTCGATGATTTTTATGTTTATTGTGTTATTTCTTGGAGTTCTTATTTTTAATAAAACAGAAAAGAATTTTATGGATACTGTTTAATAACTAGATTTTATATGTCTGATAAGGTACTTAAAGTAGAGGATTTATCTAAAATTTATCGTTTGGGTGAAATAGGTACGGGTACATTATCACATGACCTTAATCGTTGGTGGGCTAGTATTAGAGGTATGGATGACCCATATAGTAATGTTGGACAGGTTAATGACAGAAGTAAAAAGTCAACATCTGATTATGTTTATGCATTAAAAGATATAAGTTTTGAATTAAATAAAGGAGAGGTCTTTGGTATAATCGGTAAAAATGGTGCAGGAAAATCTACATTATTGAAAATAATTTCTAGAATTACAGCTCCTACAAAAGGTTATATTAAAGCAAATGGTACAATAGCTTCATTATTAGAAGTAGGTACAGGGATGCATCCTGAAATGACTGCAAGAGAAAATGTTTATTTAAATGGTGCTATTTTAGGGATGAGAAAGTTTGATATAGATCGCAAGTTTGATAGTATTATTGACTTTGCTGGTTGTAATATGTTTGTTGACACACCAGTAAAGAGATTTTCATCTGGTATGAGAGTTCGTTTAGGATTTGCAGTAGCTGCTTTTTTAGAGCCTGACATTTTAGTAGTTGATGAGGTATTAGCTGTTGGAGATGCTGAATTTCAAAAGAAGGCAGTAGGTAAAATACAAGATATAAGTAATGAAAAAGGCAGAACAATTTTATTTGTAAGTCATAACATGCACTCTGTTCAAAATTTATGTTCTAAGGTATGTATTCTAGATAAAGGGATGTTAACGTATAGTGGATCTGTCCATCAAGGTATTGAAAAATATATAGCCAATAGCTCTTTTAATATGAAAAATAATTTGATTGAACGTAATGATAGGATTGGAAGCGGAAGATTATTATTTGATAATTGGGAACTGATCAAAGATGGTAATAAAGTAAATTTAGGAATAACTGGTTCACCACTTTCTATAATATTTAAAATATCTTCTCATTCAAAATTTAGTGGGATAAGTTTTTCTATTGGTTTTTTTAATGCTTCTGAAGGTTTTTTAACTGCTTGTAAAAGTGATGCCATCCAAAAAGTATTTGACATTGAAAAGGGAGATAATGTTCTGGAATTTTCATTTGATAAGTTACCTTTAAGTTCTGGAAGATATATTTTCAACTTGGCTGCATATAATGGAAGCGAGATATTGGATTGGATTAAAGGAGCAGGCTCTTTTGATGTAGAAAATGGAGATTTTTATGGAAGTGGAATTCTTCCGGCCATTGGCAAACAAGGAGTCTTTGTTGACTATGATTGGGCAAAATCTTGAAAATGGTTAGCGGTATTAAAAATAATTTCAGAAAATGGTTAATAGAAGCATTAATGCCAATGGGACAGATTTTTCTTGAACTTATTAACCGCGCTGAAGAAAAAAAGAATAAAATATCTAATGATGTTACTCTTGAAAATATCCCAATTAAAGGAGAAGCTATACAATTAAATGGGAATGTGGTTGTGACTCATCCTAGAAATGTTGTTTTAGGGTCAAATGTGCATATTGGGACTAACGCATGGTTTTATTCTCTAGGGGGGTTAATAATTGGTGATAATGTACATATTAGTAGAAATGTAACTATTTACACTGCTAATCATAATTATGTTGGGGCACTTCCCTACGATGATACTTTTCAGTTAAAGCCTGTTATTATAAAAAAAAATACTTGGATTGGAATGAATGTCAGTATTGTACCAGGTGTAACTATTGGTGAGGGTGCGATCATAGGATTAGGAGCAGTTATTTCAAAAGATGTCCCCGATTTTGCCATAGTTGGAAATCCCCCTTTTAGAATATTAAAGGAACGAGATAAAAGAAAATATCAAGTTCAAAAAAAAGCGAAAATATTCGGAGGTGTCAATGGGAAGAGATTTCAAAGTTCGGGAAAAATAACAACGTTAAATAAAGAAAATTCTAATTTATTATTTATAGTTGGAACAGGAAGATCTGGTACAAAAACAATTTCAAATATTTTAGATAAACATCCTGATGTTTTTTTAAAGCATGAATTGTCCGAACAATTACTTAGAATTTCAACTGATTATGAGTATGGTATTATTAGTAGAGAAAAAACCAAAACTCTTTTACAAGAAATTTACCTTAATAATGCTGTATTTCCTGCAGCCAAGATCGTAGGTGAATCAAATCAAAAATTTGGGAATTTAATTTCCATTATTATTGAAATATTTCCAAATGCTAAATTTATCTGGCTCAAAAGAGATGGACGTAAAACAGTTTCATCAACTTTTTCTAAGGGATGGTATCAAGAAAAAAATGTAAATAGTGATACTTTTGATCCACACATTGATAAATGGGAAGATTCACGTCTTAAAGGCGATCTAACTAATGATTTCTCTATAGATCAATGGTCAGCTTTGTCAAGTTTTCAGAAAAATTGTTGGTATTATGCTTACTGGAGCCTTAAAATTAAAAATGAACTTAATTGTATTCCAGAAGATCAAAAGTTAGTCATCAATCTTGAAAATTTGTCCTCTTCGTTTGATAAGATTAAAGATTTCATAGGCATAAAGGATATAAGTTATAATAATGAAGTTTTTAATCAGTCAAAATCAAAACTGTATTCTCCTGATATGTGGAGTGACGAAGAAAATAAATATTTTGATCAAATATGTGATAGATATTCTTAATCCTCATATTGATAATTTTTAATTGCTAATTGAAAAAACATAACTCTCCACTAATATCTATTTTAATAGCAAATTATAATAATGCTGAATATATTATTGATTCAGTTGAAAGCGTTATTGCTCAGAGTTATAAAAATTGGGAAATTATCTTTGTAGATGATGGGTCGGATGATGATTCTATAAAAGCCATATCAAATTTTAAGGATAATCCTAAAATTAAAATCTTTGAAAATAAAGTCAACAAAGGTTGTGGCTTTACGAAAGCACGATGTTTACAAGAGGCACAAGGTGATTATTGTGCTTTTCTTGATCCAGATGATACCTTAGAAAAAGATTGCATCAATAAGTTGTATGATATAATTAATAAGGATAAAGACTTATCTTTTGTTACTTCCCAACATAGGATCTGTGATAAAAGGCTGAATGAAGTGAGCATATCACCCTTCAACATAGGGTTGGACAATAACAAAACCTATTTTACATCTAATGACTTTCATGTTACGGCTTTCACTTTATTTAGCAAGAAAAAATATGAAATGACCAGTGGAATTAACATCGAATTGAAAAGAGCTGTAGATCAGGATCTTTACTACAAATTGGATGAGGTGGGCTCAATTAGCTTTTTAAATGAGGTTTTATACAATTACAGGAAGCTAGAAGGAGGCTTAGCGTCAGGTAAAAATAGTTTGAAAGCAAAGTATTGGCATGCTTTAGTCATTAAAGATACTTATTACAGAAGAAAAAAAAATGGGTTGTCTAATATTAGCAAAGATGAATTAAATAAAGTTTTTGAAGATCTTTTAATTTGGAAGGCAATAGATAAAATTGAAGAACGATCTTTTTGCCTATGTGTTTTTTTTATATTGAAAAGCATACTAGTTAGACCCTTACATAATATTACTTACAAGGCTTCACTTTTGAAAAAATTAATTTTAAAAACTTTAACAAGTAAGTGAATGACATTATTAGGGAGTCTATATAGAAAAATTTTTATTTCAAGTTTATTGTTGTTATTTATTTATTTGTCACCCAATATTTTTTTTTTAGATGATGCAAAATATCTAGTTGGAGATAATTTAAATCAACATATTCCAATTAATAAAATTTTAGTTGAAAGTGAAACCCTGTCAGCAGATTCTGATGCAGAGGTTCCTTATTTAATGGGAGGTGTTGAAAGAGCATATTTGAAGTCAGAGATTCAGTTTGCCTTTCTTATTTATAAGGTGTTTCCTACCCAAATTGCATATGCTATTATTCGGATTTTAATGCATTTTGTTGCTTTTTTTGGCATGTACTTTTTTTTAAGTAGGTATGTTTTTTTAAATAAAGAGATAGGGTTAATTTCAATATTGTCGTTGAGTTATGCTACACTTCCTTTTTTTACAAATGGATTTCTTACCATAGCAGGTCAACCACTGCTACTTTATTCTTTACTTAATATTTTTAATAAAAAAAGTTCTGTATTTGATTGGATTGTGATAGCTCTATATCCTTTTTTCTCATCTCTAGTATTAGGGAATTTCTTTTTTCTTTTTTTTATTTCATTTGCATTCATGATATATTTCCTGTTTAATAGGGATGTGAATTGGAAACTAATAATTGCTTTGTTTCTTTTTTGTTTAACCACTGTTGTTGCAGAGTATAGACTTTTTATTTTTCAGTTTAGCGGTCAATGGGAAACTGCAAGAATTGAAATGCTTCGTTTGGGGAATATGAATTTAAAGGGAGTAGTTGGTATGTCTCTTGAGTTTTTTATAGATGGTCATCGTCATTTTTTAAGTTTACATTTTCCTTTTATTCTAATTGTCGTAGGTTCAGTTCCATTTTTTGTAAATTTTGCTTTTTGGAAAAAATGGTTGTTTCCTTTAATGGGTGTTATTATATTTTCTGTTGTTTTTGAACAAATGTTTTATGGCTGGAGTGTCTTTAATGATTTTAAAACATCTAGTGTTTTCATCAATAGCTTCACTTTTAGATTCTATGCAGTTTTGCCAATTGCATGGTATTTAATTTATGGTTTTTCAGTAAAATATTTGATTCTACAAAAACGTATTCAAATTCCATTATATATTTTATTATGTCTTGTTTTAGTAAATAATTTTTTTGGTACTGCTAATATTGCTGTTGAAAATTCATTCTTTCATACTTTTTTTAATGATGATTCTAAAACACATTACACTTTCAATGAGTACTATTCACCATATATGTTTGATGAAATTAAACAAGAAATTAATCCAAAAGAAAATGAAATTATTGGTTGTGTAGGGTTTCCTTCAGCTATTGCTAATTATAATCAGATTTCGACAATTGGTGGCTTTTTAAATAATTACCCATTAGAATATAAAGATAGAATGCGTAAAGTTATTAAACCTGAAATAAAAAGGAATAAAGAACTAAATGAATGGTTTAATAATTATGGTGTTGTATGTGAACTTTTGTCATCAGAAATGTATAAAAAAAACGGAAAAAAGAAAATTGAACAATTAAATATAGATCTTGATGAATTAAGGTTTAATAATTGTTTTTATATATTGTCTAGTATTCCAATAAGAACATTTGATAAAAAAATGATGCTAGTAAAGAAAATAACGAATCGTAATAAAAATGCATATTTGAAAAGTGTTTTTATATACAAAGTATAAATTTTATATAGATTTCTTATATGCAGGAAAATATTAAAATATCAATTGTAAGTCCAATTTATATGGCTGAAGATATTTTACAAGAATTAGTTAATCATATAAAGTTGAATATTAAACCAATTACAAATTCTTATGAGATTATTTTGGTTGAAGATGGAAGTACTGATAATTCTTGGGAAAAAATAATGGAGTTAAAAAAATCTCATTCAAAAATTACTGGTTTGAAACTAAGTAAAAATTTTGGTCAGCATGCTGCTATTTATGCAGGATTAGAACAAGCAACCGGTGAGTGGATAATTGTGATGGATTGTGACCTACAGGATGATCCTTCTTATTTTAATAAATTATATAATAAAGCAATAGAAGGATGGGATATTGTGTTAGCTAGAAGGGTGAATAGATTAGATTCTTTTTTCAAAAGAATTTTCTCCAAAATATTTTATAAGTTTTTAGGTTACTTAACTGATTCAGAACAAGATAGTTCTATTGCAAATTTTGGCATATATCATAAAAATGTAATTTCTTCATTGAAGGAGATGAAAGATTACATTAAGTATTTTCCAACATCAGTTAATTGGGTTGGTTATAAAAAAACAACACTTGATGTGAATCATGAAAAAAGGTTGTCTGGAAAATCGACATATAGTTATAGGAAGTTAATTAGACTAGGCATAAATGTAGTATTGTCATTTTCTGATAAGCCATTAAGAATTGTAGTAAAATTAGGCATATTGATTTCATTTATTTCAATGCTCATTGCATTATATTATTTAGTTAAATATTTTTCAGGTGAAATTTTAGTGACTGGGTTTACAAGCTTAATTGTTTCTATATGGTTTTTGTCAGGTGTTATTATTACAACCATAGGAATGGCGGGGCTTTATATAGGGAGGATTTTTGACCAGGCTAAGGATAGACCAGTTTATATTATTCAGAAAAAAATATAATCGTGTCTTTGATTAGGTTAGATTGAGATTATGAGTTTTAAAATTAATTATCGGTAGAATTAGAATAAAGGATTTTCTAAAGATTTTAATAGTGCTTTAAAAGAAATTAAGCAATTAAATTTTGATCAAACTTTCTTCATTTAAAGTCAATTTCAGAAAAATATTTAGATCTTAACCATTTTAAAGATACTAAATTAGCATTTAGGAAAAAAATATCTGATTTTCAAAAAATAAGATTCAAATTAATATTTTTTAGAGTATCCTTTAAAAAGTTAAACTACCTAGAAATTTCTATAGGTTTAATTGATTAAATAAGTTTATTGAAATATCTACGAAGTCAATATTCTAGGAATTAAAAAATTAAAATGGTGAGGTAATGACAATACTCAAACATTATTAAAATTTTAAAACAGACTGTATAACATACTTTAATCTTTATATATTTTAACTATATATTTTTTCCCGTTAATATAAAAATGAGCAGGGTATCTTTCATTATCAACCACTCTAAGTAAATTAAATTGTTCTGAAATTGTTTTATCAATATCCAATTCATTTTCTTTTTGACTTCTTCTTGGGTAAAATGTTTCTTCACCTCTTTGAGGAATACCTCTCATTGATTCAAATTCATCAATGTATTTATTAACCATTTTCATAGTTATCAATCCCTGTTGGTGTTTAATTTCATCGTTTAGTTCGTGTCCCTCTAAGTTAATATAATTAAGCATATAAACATCACCAGCATCAACAGCATCACCAGCTTCAAATAAACTTACAGGTATATTGTTAGAACCTTCTAATATTTGCCAAGCCAATGGAGACCAACCTTTACCCAAAGGAACTTTACTTGGGTGTACAACTACATTACTCTTGTGTAGTCTTAGATGTTCGGATTTTAATATTTTTTCACAACTCAATATAAGCATAATATCGCCACCTGAAATATCAGATATAGAGTAAATATGAGTAACACTATGAGTTTGATTTAACTCTTTTTTTAAGTCATCAACATATGGTAGAATCCAACTGTTGGGGTTGTCTGTTAATATTGTTATTTTCAATACATTTATATTTAGGTAAATATTTAACTATTTTTTGTCCGTAAAAAAATTTAAACATAAAAATTTACTTCATAAAATTTAAAGTTACATAAGGTTCATGACTCTTTTGATCGGAAACAAAAAATAATTTGTTCAAACTTTGAACTTATTTATTCTAACCAAATATATCCATCATTGGTAAATCTAACTCTCTTATCTTATCGCAAAAGGTTTCTATATCTACCGAATTTGAATTGTTTACCCTAATTCAGTTCGCCAATCAATTGTTTTTTAGAAACTCTTTTGTGTTTCTTAATTAAGTTGAGAACCTTTTTATATGTAGAGGTATCCTCACCAACCATAGGAAAGGTATTTGGATTAAATAACTCATCCCAATTCATCCAACTTTTTACTTGTTTATTCCAATTCATCCTTTTTAAGGATTGGTTGATATTTTTTATTGGCTAATTTGTAAAGTGATTTAGATGTAAACCAGATCCCAAGCTGTCTCCTTTTTTTGAAGAGTTTTATTTTAAGTGGTTAGAGAATTCATTATATAGATCTTTTGCTGATGATGTGTTAATAGATAAAAATAAGCTGGGTTTTCTTGGTTTTATAACTTTAAAGAAAGAAGATTAAGTTCGGCTTCTATTGGTTTAATTGCTGTAAATTAAGATTCTAAAAGATCTAGAATAGGCAGTGCTTTGATAAAGGCTGCAGAAAATTAGGATTCTTCTAACAATTTACAACATTTAAAAGTAGTAACTCAGAAATCGAATAAAAATGCGTGTTTATTTTATCAAAATATGTGCTTTACTTTATTTGATACTGATTATATTTTTCATATTTGGAAAAAAATAACAATAGGTGATTCCATTTAACAAACCATATTTAACAGGAAAAGAAGTAGAATACCTCACAGAGGCTGTTTTGTCTGGTAAAATATCAGGTAATGGATCATTTACTAAAAAATGCCACTCATTTTTTGAAAAGAAGTATCATTTTAAGAAAACATTATTGACTACTTCTTGCACAGATGCTCTTGAAATGGCTGCCATTTTAATAGATATACAGCCAGGGGATGAGGTGATTATTCCATCCTATACATTTGTTAGTTCAGCAAATCCATTTGTTTTAAGAGGAGCTAAAATTGTTTTTGCAGATTCTCAAAAAGATCACCCTAATATAGATGCGGACACTCTAGAAAATCTTATTTCAGAAAAAACAAAAGCAATTGTTCCAGTACATTATGCTGGAGTTTCATGTGATATGGATAATATTATGGAGCTAGCAAATAAATACAATTTGTATGTTATAGAAGATGCTGCTCAGGCTGTGGATTCATTTTATAAAGGCAATCCATTAGGAGGTATAGGGCATTTAGGTACATTTTCTTTTCATGAAACTAAAAATTTAAATTGTGGAGAGGGTGGGTTGTTAATAATTAATGATGAACAATTTATTAAAAGAGCGGAAATTATTTGGGAAAAGGGCACCAACAGAGTTGAGTTTCATAGAGGAGAGGTTAAAAAATATGAATGGGTTGATATAGGATCATCTTTTTTGCCATCTGAAGTTGTGGCTGCTTTTTTGTATGCTCAGATAAATAATTTAGATAATATTCAAAAAAAACGAACTTGGATATGGAATAAATATAATGAGGAGCTTTCTTTTCTATATGATAAAATTGAACTTCCGCAAATTCCTAGTTATGCTACAAATAATGGACACTTATTTTATTTAGTTTTGAATGATAGTGTCCAAAGAAAGAGTTTTTTAGATTATATGAAAAATAAAGGAGTTTTATCTGTTTTTCATTATCAAAGCTTACATAAAAGTCCATTTTATGACACTAAACATGATAAAAGGGTTTTATCCAATGCCGATAAATTTTCTAATCAGCTAATAAGATTGCCATTGTTTTATGAGTTAGAAGAAAAAGAAATTAATTATATAATATCCTCAATTAAAGACTTTTTTATAGGATTTATGTAGATCCGTACTTATTCTTAAGATTTAAAAACCTTAATTCAAAAAAATGGTAAGAGCACCCAGAAATTAGAATAGTAAGTAGTAGAACTAATAGATATAAATAAATAGTGTTATGTACTTCTAATGAACTCATTAGGTTGATGGATAATACAATACAAAAAGGATGAAACATATAAATTCCATATGAAATCTTCCCCAGATAGTTTAATACTTTGTTTTCAAATGAAATTTTAATTGTTCTGGAATTAGTAGCTAAATTAACAATAATTATAGTAAATAAAACAGAGTATATTTCATAATGTAAGTAGGGGAGTTCTTCTCCGTAAATCAATAAAATAAATAAAAATGCGGAATAGGTCCTAAGCACCCACTTGTTGTAGATTAAATTTAATATTCTTGTTTTCTTTTCAAGAACCAAATAAGCAGATAAACTACCTAATGCTAGACTTGATATGCTAAGGTCGGAGAATATTTTGCTTGTGTAGAACCATGCGTCATCACTACCTGTTTTGATAGAAATATAATATAAAATAAACTTAATAATTGGAAATAAAATGATCAATAGAATAAATAGTCTAAGAATATTTTTGGTATAAGAAATAATCAATGGCCATAGTATGTAAAATTGTTCTTCTACTCCAATTGACCATGTCTGAGATGCAAATGGAGTAGTTGGGAATATCCTTAAAACAAAATTGGGTAAGAAAAGAATAAATAGTATTAATTTCAAATAGAAATCTTCATTTAAATTGGCTGATAATTTAAAATTTAAGACTTCAAAATAGGGAAAACAAAAGAAGCTAAGGAAGATTATTAAAAAATACAAGGGCCATATTCTAAGTGCTCTCCTCATAAAGAAGTTTTTGTAATTAATATTTCCATTTTTTTTCTTTTCACTCAGAATAATGTATGATATCAAAAATCCACTTAACACAAAAAAAAGAGTGACTCCAAGATTCCCAATAATTTTAATGAAACTAAGTTTCCAGTAATTTTCAATACCAAAAATGGATTTAAATTGCTCTGTATGATGAATAATTACTGCTAGTGCAGCAAAAAATCGAAGACCATTAAGGTTAGGAAAGTAGACCTTTGACATAGATTAGACCAATTGATCATTTTTTTCAAAGATATTATTTTCCTCAGTTTATTATTTTGATTAATATCTTTATAATATAAAATGAAAATTAAATTTTTTATAACACCTGTTTATCCGTACGGAAATGACCATTATTATCATGAAATTGTAGTTCTTGCAGAAGGTTTGAAGAAATTAGGGTATTCTATTTCAGGAAATGTTAATTATTGGAAAGATTTTAATACAAATGATTATTTAATAAATGAGTCTATTGATGGTGACTTTGACTTGGCTATTTATGATTACAGATATGTTAAATCATTTGATCATTTACTTTTTAGGGAAGGTTATCCGAATTTTGACAGATCTAAAAAACATATTTTAGTAGATAGAAATGATTGGATAGATCCTATATGGAAAAATAATTCACACTATAAAATATTTAATCATATATTAGGATGTCACACAGTAGGGGGATTTGACTACCCTGAAAACCATATTCCATGGGTAATGGGATTATCAAATCGAATGATTAGGTCAATAGATCAATCAAATTCTTGCGAATTAAAAGAACAAATTGGTCATAACTTTAGGGTTTGGCATAATCTTAGAAAATTGTTTATTGATGAGATCAATAAAGTAGACAATTGTTTCCCGGTTCTTCAGCTACTTAGCTCAACCCCTGATAAGAACGATGAGCCTGAAGCTTATTTTAATTTTAAAAGAACAACTAGAAGACATAGCCTAGAATATTTCAAAGCAATAAATTCTAATTTATTGTTTTTAGGTTTTGGTGGTTATGTTGAGACTTATCCTATGATTTATCAACCTTATAATTTCATTAACAAAATTCAAAGAAAGCCATATCGCCTTTTTTCAAAAGTTAACAAAATGAAATACAGTTTTGTTTTTCAGTGGGATAGTTTTAGGATGTGGGAATTGTTTTATGCCAATACATGTCCTATTTTTTTAAATTTCAATAAATTTAAGTTTGTATTACCAGTTATTCCCAAAGATCAAACTCATTATTTGAGTATTGATAGCTTTTCATGGACCGACTTTAACAATAAATTAAAGGATATAAAAAAGGATGAAATACAGGCAATTGGATTAAACGGTAAAAAATGGGTGGCAGATCATTATTCTCCAGAGCAAATAGCGAAAAGGTTTTTGTCTTTAATCTAAATTAGTTATTTATGAACGAAAAATATCTACTACTAAAAGGGTGTGCAGGTTTGGGCAATCGTATATTTTCAATTTTAAATGCATTAGAATATTGCAAATCAAATAATAGGAAATTGGTAGTGGATTGGTCTGATGGGCAGTTTGGTAGAAAGGGTATTAATGTTTTTCCAAATTATTTTGGAATTAATGACGAGTGTTATTATGATGGTCCAATAGAAAAAATCTATGATATTAAAGACTGTAATCCAATAAGTTGGAAAAATAAATTGTCATTATCTTTATACGATTTATACGAAGATGGTAGTCCTTCCTTCTTAGTCAAACAACTTCCATCTGTATTTTTTAATAATAATTTTAAGAACAGACTTAATAATTTATGGATCAAAAAACACAAAAAAAATCAAACAAATAAGTTTAGTATCAAAGATATTCTTGACAGAGATAACATGACATTTGGGCATTTATTGAGTAATAATTTGAATAACGAATTAATAATTTATGCTGATTTCATCCCTAATATTAAAAAAATAGGGTTGATTGATAAGTTACAACTAAATATCTCATTGGTTAATGAAATAAATGATTGGTCAAATAAATATGCTTTATCAAAAAATTATATTGGACTTCATATTCGTTATAGCGATAAAAAACCTAATAAAAGAATTGATGTGTTAATCTCTTTTATTCAAAATAATTATGGTGATCACCCTATTTTTTTGGCTACTGACAATAAAGAAATTGAAAATGTGTTTAGAAAAGAATTTAGTAACCTTATTAGCTATCCCAAAAATATTCCTGATGAAGTGGCAGGAAGAGGCATACATATGTGGGGAATTGATAATTCTGATGAAAAATATAAAACAAATATGTTAAAAGAAAGTATTGTAGATATGTGGATGTTATCCAAATGTAAAATGTTATTTTTTCAAGGTAATTCTTCTTTTTCCAGAATTTCTAGATTATTACACTCTGATAATAAAAAATGTTATGATTGGGAAAAAAAATAAATCAATTTGTTTGTTTACTTCTTCTTTTCCATTTGGCGATCATGAGACATACTTGATTTCAGAAGTCCAGGTTTTGTCAGAAGTATTTGAAAGAGTATTTATTTTTCCTATGCATTCTTCTGGAAGCCCTAGAAAAACACCTAATAACGTTAAAATAGAAATTCTTGATAATTGCTATTCATCCAATAGATTTATTCTTTTGAAGAATAATTTTGGTACAATCATCAAAGAGCTATTTATTGAAATTATAATTAATGGTGGTTGGAAACGTTCTTTTATTAAACAATTAGATTATCTACTTAAGTATAATTATTTAGCTAATGAACTAGTTAATTTTATTGATAAAAATAAAAACCTAGATTTTATTTTTTACAGTTACTGGTTAGATGAGTGGGCAACTACATTAGCAATCTCAAAAAAAAGAAAAATAATCTCAAACTACATTTCTAGGGCCCATGGTTTTGATATATATAATTATAGAAAAAATAATTCAACCTTTCCATTTAGATCATTGCAATTAAAAACAGTTAGCTCGATCTACTGTGTTTCAATCAATGGCAAAAATCATCTAATAAACAATACTAATAAGAAATATAAATCAAAAATAAAATTGAGTTATTTGGGTACAAATGATTTTGGATTCGGAAATTTGAATTCTAATTCGTCTTATAAATTAGTTGTTTCGGTTTCAAATGCTTACCCGATTAAAAGACTTGATCTAATACTAGATTCATTATTATTATGTACTTCAAATATCAAGTGGGTACATATTGGAGATGGTCCACAAATAAAAGTATTAAAAGATAGATTAAAGCTGATAAGTGAAAATATTAAAATTGAATTTCATGGTCAAAAACAAAACCATGAAGTAATTGATTTTTTAAGCCGTAATTACATCGATGCTTTTGTGAATGTTTCGATTTCTGAAGGTCTCCCTGTTTCAATTATGGAAGCTATAAGTTTAGGTATTCCAGTGATAGCTACTGATGTAGGAGGGGTGAAAGAAATTGTAAATGAAGCAACCGGAATTTTAATGGAAGAAGATATCAATAAAGCTCAACTAAGTAATATTTTGGATAGAATAAATACAACTTATGACATATTACCTAATGATCGAAGAGGGATTAGAAATTTTTGGTTTGAAAATTTTTATGCAAAAAAAAATTATTATGAGTTTTGTAAGTTGCTAATAAATTGAGTTTTATACAGTATATGTTATATTTGTCATTAAAATTTTAAATAAAATTTATTTTTCTAATGTTTAATAAAATAAGTTATACGACTAATCTATTTTTTTGCTTTTTTTTGGGAGGTATTTCGTATGCTCAAGCAACTTTTAATTCCGCAGCAAATGGTGCTTGGGATGATATAAACACTTGGAGCATTACTGGACTTGATTCTGATGGCATTCCTGATTCGGATGACGATGTAGTTATTAGTCATAATATCACTTTACCTGCCAGCACTAACGCGTCTGTAAAGTCAATTTTAATTGGTGCTGCGAGTAACTTGCAATTAATTGATGGTTACAAACTAATAATGTATGGAGATATTGAAAATAATGGTCAAATTTCTGGTGCTGGTAAAATTACAACGGTAACAGCTTGTAATGTATCAGGGATTGGTACTTTCACAAGTGATTGTGAATGGACTGCAAATAGTGATCTTACATTTGATGGAATTTCATTGATAACTAATAGAATATTGACTGCTAGATCTGGTGGTGACATTTATATAAACAGTAATGCCTCTATCGAAATTTCAGGTGGTATCATTTCTTCTAGTACAGCATCTTTTATAAGAAATTATGGTACTTTAATAGTTAGTAACTCAAATTTTTTCACCTCCGGAATAAGTCCTAGTGATATTTTTGTTTCAAATGCTTCGACATCGAGTTTGGTAATTAATGAAAACGTTACTATCCCTAGGCCTTATAACGATAATTACAATGATGTGACTATAAATCCATCTAAAACCGCAACAAGTTTATCAAATATAGATATTACTGGAGATCTCACTGTAAATGGTACTCTTACTTTTTCGAATGCTGGAAGTTTCTTAATATTTAATGGTAGTTCAACGCAGACCTTTGATGGATCAGGGACGTGTAATCTTAAAAATTTAACGTTGAATAATTCAAATGGACTCTTATTGTCAGGATCTGGAACAATATTTTTGGATGAGGTTATGGAATCAATTTCAGGTTCATTTACTCAAAATGGTGCAAACATAACCTTAGTAAGTAGTTCTACAAACACAGCTGGATTAGTTAAATTAAACTCTGCTTCTGATTATAGTTATTCGTCTGGTGATTTTACCGTGCAGCGTTATTATAATGGTACAGAAGATGGTTGGAGAATGGTTGCAGCTCCCATCAAAAGTGCAACACTAACTGACTGGGACGATGAGTTTATTTATTGTGGTATTTCCAGTGGTATAGGTAATTTCACTTCTTCTGCATGTG
>JAYPVI010000001.1:93456-302117 GCA_038134525.1 Crocinitomicaceae bacterium | reverse complement strand
CTAGTTCATCTGAATAAGACTTGATATTAATGATGCCATTTGAAGGATTAGGATATACACTTACTTCTTCTAAAGTAGATTCCGTAACGTTAACATTATTACCAAGAATTAACTGAATAGCAAAAGCATTTCCATTGGAGTAGAAATAATTTAAATCTGGGTCATTATGAAGATAAATAGCACTTTGCCATGCTGGTTGAGGAACAGTTTCGTCATCTAAAATTCTGATGTCAAAAGTATTTCCTAAACTGTATAATTCAACTGCAGCATAATAATTACCAGGTGCAACATCTAAGTTAGCCCATGTATTTTGATTTGTATTAGGATCCCAACCTGTTAAAGTAACAACAGGTATTTCAAAATATCCTTGACTTACATCATTTGCAGTTAATATATATGGGTCAGAAGTAAATAAAGCATTTCCAAACATACCGCTAACCATGTCAATTGAATCTAGTATGTAAAGAATAACTTCTGCACCTGCTACAGAAGATGAAGTGATGTAAGTTCTTACAGAGTTTATTACCTCATTTTGTTTAATTGGATATAAAGTAGCACAAACAAGCTCATCTGCAGCATCTGCCCATGTATTAGTACCTATTGATGAAAGATCTAGGCTGTTTGTTGGATGAACATTTATACCATCTAAAGAGTATAAATCACTTGTAATTTCAAAATTTCTCTCATAAACATTATTAGCATCAGCCGTATCAGCATCAGAACTAAAAGTATAAGTACCATTGTAAACACCAACTTGAAAGTTTACATTTTGAGAGCTGTTAAATGTATGAGATGAGTCATTCTCTAATAATGCGATAGAGGATATGGAAGAAATAGTTGATGGACCACTAAAGTTTACATCTAAGGTAACATTAGTTTGGTCTAAAGCACCAAAATTAACAACTGACCCACCAATGTCATAATCAGTTCCTGCATGGGCAATTGGAGTTCTTCCATATTCAGCACCGTTAGAGTTAGTTTCAAAAATCCATCCAGATTGTGCTTGGATATCATTTGCAGCTTGTTCTACAATTTTAAAGTCATCTACAAACCAAGCGTAACCCCAAGTTCCAGTCCAGTTGAATCTGATGTAGATATCAGCAAGTTGAGTTGTAGTTAAGCCTACAAGAGCAGAGCTGATGTTTACCTGAACAACTTCTGGATTGGCAGTAGCATTACCAGTAACATTAATTTGAGAAGCCCAGTCAGGAAAAGCGTAAAAAACATTGTTCATGTTTGTAATGTCAGTAGTTGGGTCTAAGTCAGGCCATACTACGTTTCCACTACCATCACCAATACCAACAACGATATATGGATTTTCACTATTATATCTTCTGTATTGAGTTTCGAATTCAACTACAACATTAGGGTATCCGTTTAAATCAACAGGACTAGCCATAGTTAGCCAGCTGTCTTCAATTTCAGTTCCACCAGTTGCTCCACCATATGCGTCAGAGTCTAACATTGCATAACCATCACTAGCTGTTGTAGATACTATGGTATTAATTGGATATGATCCTGTGCATGCTAACCCAGTTCCAACTTGCCAATCTAAACTACAAGCAGTTTGGTCATGTGCAATTACCCAATCAGAAGGGTTTGCAAATGTGTTTGAATAGATTACAGTTTTGTTAACTGAGGGTAAAATTTTTGATGTTCTTTGATATTCTAGGACATCTTTTTTGATTGGTTTTAAAAACTCATTTTGTTGAGCATTAAGAGATAATCCCAATCCGATTAATATAAAAAGGTATATTTTCTTCATGTTATGTTGTTTATTAGTTAGTGTAAAATTAAGAAAACTTAATCTATTTGTAAAATGGTTATTTTTTAATGACGAAAGATTTTGTGATCTTACCGTACTCGCTCTGTATACTGTAGTAATATTTTCCGTTTAATAAATTAGTGGTATTAATCTTAATGCTATTACTAAAAGCTAAAGATGGATTATGATTGTTTTGATAAACTATTCTTCCTGTTTGATCAAAAATACTAATTGAAAGAGACGTGTTTGCATAATCATTAATATATTGAATTGTTATTTCATCTTGAGCAGGATTAGGGAAGGATGAAACCTTTAGACCGTTTAAAGATTCATCGCTATCAACACCTAAATTATTGTCAGCAATAACTGCAAACATAGCTATGTTGTTGTTAAGATTTCCTCCAAAAGCAGAATTGGTAACCATAAATGGTCCTCCAGGAGTGAAATTATGAAATGCGTACTCATATCCATTTCCGTTAGCATCACTTATAATTCCTACGGTGTCTCCAGAGTTAATAAATGAACTGGCATCAAACTCTATGGCGAAATTACCAGTTACGCTGACTGGGTTAGATAACATGACAGACGTAAATCCGGTTGTATCGCAGTTGCTTATACTCAATATTTCTGTTGCAAGTGCATTTCCAGCAGGTCCTTCATGTGAAGCATTCCAATTTGTGCCATCAAAAGTGTATGCTTGATTATCAGTCATTTGGTAAATACTTATACCTATTGAGCCGTCAACAGTATCGTTTGGGTTTTCATATTTACCACCTATTAAAAATAATAATTCACTAATTCTTACCGTTGAGTTATTGGTGTTCATATATCCTTGTGCACATACATTTAATGAATCTACATTTGAACCATAAACAAAACCTCCACCCAAGTAGCCGTAAATATAAATATCTCCGTTGCTAGGTGCGAAGTCAGGAGCAAAATTTCCAGACATGGTAATACCAGTTGTATCCACATTCATTCTTTTGATATTCCTCTCAAATGAAATGACATCTTTTACATATGCTTTGTCTTTAAATGGTTGTGCATTTAGGTGTGTAACCATAAATATTGATAAAAACCCCACTAAGGTTAACTTTTTTAACATTTTCATAAAAAATTTATTTTGAAGCGCGCAATAATAGTGCAATTTTTATGAGTTTGCAACTTGAACTTCTTTTTCATACTCTTCAAGGGGTAGGCAACTACAAATTAAGTTTCGATCTCCATAGGCATTATCTACTCTTCCTACAGGTGGCCAAAATTTAGAATGGTATTGGTGAACAGTTGGAAAAACAGCTTCTTTTCTAGAATAAGGGTGTTCCCATTTTTCGTCTGCAAGAACAGCGCTTGTATGTGGAGCATTTTTAAGTGCGTTATCGTTTTTATCCATCTCACCTTTCTCAATTAAAATGATTTCATCACGAATTGAGATCATAGCTTCAGCAAACCTATCCAGCTCTGAAATAGACTCGCTTTCTGTAGGCTCAATCATTAAGGTACCGGCTACAGGAAAGCTTACAGTAGGTGCGTGAAATCCATAATCAATTAATCTTTTTGCAATATCTTCTACCTCTATACCACAGGTTTTTTTAAAGCTTCTACAATCTAGAATCATTTCGTGAGCCACTCTATTACTTTCATTGGTATATAAAATATCATAATGCTTTTCTAGCTTTGATTTTAGGTAGTTTGCATTTAATATGGCCATTTCAGTAGACTTTTTTAATCCTGATGCACCTAGCATCTTAATGTAGCCATATGATATTAGTAAAATCAATGCACTTCCCCAAGGTGCACCATTAATAGATTTTATGGCTTTATTTCCACCAGTTTTTATTATAGGGTTACCTGGTAGAAACGGGGTTAAATGTTTAGCAACACCTATAGGACCCATGCCTGGGCCACCTCCACCATGAGGTATGGCAAAAGTTTTATGCAGATTTAAATGACATACATCTGCTCCAATAAGGCCGGGTGATGTCAATCCAACCTGAGCATTCATATTGGCTCCATCCATATATACTTGCCCACCGTTTTCATGTACAATGTCTGTAATTGTTATTATCTCTTCTTCAAAAACACCATGAGTTGAAGGGTAAGTTATCATAAGTGCAGCAAGATTTTCACGGTGTAGTTCTGCTTTACTTTTGAGGTCTTCTAAATCTACATTTCCTTTTTCATCACATTTGACTAAAACCACTTCCATCCCTGCCATAACAGCACTAGCAGGATTAGTGCCATGTGCACTATTTGGTATTAGACAAATATTTCTATTTTCCTCATTATTGTCTTGGTGAAAGGCTCTAATCACCATTAAACCAGAATATTCACCTTGAGCACCACTGTTAGGTTGTAGAGAGACGCTGTCAAAACCTGTTATCTCGCTAAGATCTGAAATAAGCGTACTGAAAATATGCTGATAACCTTTTGTTTGTTCAACTGGTGCAAAAGGATGTAGATTGCAAAATGAAGGCCAAGTAATAGGTTCCATTTCAGATGCTGCATTTAATTTCATAGTGCAGGACCCTAAGGAAATCATGGCATGTACAAGTGATAGATCTTTATTTTCAAGTTTTTTCACGTACCGCATCATTTCAGTTTCAGAATGGTAGCTGTTAAAAACTTTCTGATTTAAAAAATTATCATTTCTATCATAATTAGAAGAAGTGTAATTTAATTTCTCAAGTGTAACACGAGTATTTAATTGAGCATTAAACAGATTAACTAGCTTCTCTAAATCAATCCAAGTTGTGGTTTCATCAATTGAAATACTAGTGCTATTTTTTCTGTAAAAAAGATTGATTTCATTATCCTCCATTACAGATTTCCAATCATACTTGCTGTTTTGGATAGTTAGGGTGTCAAATTGATTTGAATTTAATATGGTTAGTCCCATTTGTTCAAGACACCTTTTAAGGCTTTTTGTTTTAATAGCAATTTCTCTTGCAATTTCTCTTAAACCATCAGGGCCATGATAAACAGCATACATTCCAGCCATTACTGCAAGTAATGCTTGAGCAGTACAAATATTGGAGGTGGCACGACCCCTCTTTATGTGTTGTTCTCTTGTTTGAAGAGCCATTCTAAGAGCAGGATTGCCATTGGAATCTAGTGATACACCTATAATTCTTCCGGGAATAAATCGTTTATGTTCTTCTTTACAAGCAAAGAAAGCTGCGTGAGGTCCACCGTAACCCATTGGAACTCCAAAACGTTGTGTTGAACCCACCACCACCTCAGCTCCCCAATTAGCAGGACTTTTAAGTAAGATTAAACTCATAATATCAGCTATAGCAGCTACTGGAATTTCAAATTGTTTTGCTTTATCAACAAAACCACTGTAATCGTGTATGTCTCCATAAGCATCTGGGTATTGTACGATTGCACCAAAAAATTCATCAGTAAAATTGATAGATTCTGGATCTTCAATTATAACCTCTATTCCTAGAGGTTCTGCTCTGGCAATAATCACTTCTTTGTTTTGTTCGAATGTTTTTTCACTTAAAAAGAATTTTTTTACGTTTCTTTTTAATTGATCTCTTGATCTCATGTGGAAAAACATCAACATGGCTTCTGCTGCAGCAGTTGATTCATCAAGTAAAGAAGCGTTTGCAATTTCCATTCCTGTTAATTCTGTAACCATGGTCTGAAAGTTTAATAAAGCTTCTAACCTGCCTTGTGCAATTTCAGCTTGATAGGGGGTATAGGCGGTATACCAACCAGGATTGCATAAAATGTTCCTCTTGATAACATTTGGAACTATGGTTCCATAGTAACCCTGTCCAATGTAATTATCATACAACATGTTTTTATCTGCCAATTCCTGAAGATGTTTTAAATACTCATTTTCGTTGATGGCTTCACCCACCCTCAATCTATCACTTTTAAGAATCGATTGAGGTATTGTTTGCTGAATAAGTTCATCAATAGTATTATTCCCTATTTCAGAAAGCATCGCTGGTACCTCTTTATTTTTAATCCCTATATGCCTATTAACGAATGAATTTTGCATGATTTTAATAAACTTTCAATTTTGCGCAAATATATATATCAAAGAATTGATATGGTAGATTTGTTAATCAATTGTTTATATTTATTTTTAAAATTTAACTCATACTACAATCAAATTTTGTCAATTATTTTTTGTTGTTTTTTTTGTGTTTAATTTTGAGCTACATGCTCAGGATTTAAACAGTGACAATACTCCAGCCGATTCAATTCCCACAGGAACTCTCTTACTCTATACTGGGGATACCATAGCATTTAAATTAATTGAACAAACCGAAAGGATTTTACGTGGGTTAAAAATGAAAGGTGATTTATGGTCATTAAAAAGTTATCCTAAAGAATCAGTTTTTAAATACTCAGATAAAAATATAGATGTAATCTATTATAGTAATAGAATATTGATTGATAATCCAATGACAAAAACTGAAATGGAGCAATTTATTTTGGGTAAAAAGACCGCTAAATATGAGTATAATTCGAGAAGCGAATTCTTCAAAGGGTTTACCTTTGGATTGGTGTTATCTATGATTGACACTTATGAATTTAGAAATGTAAACGATAGAGGTTTTTTCAATAACAGTGCAAGTTGGCTAACCATTACATCTCCAATGTGGAGCACTGTATTGATTAGAATTAATTTAAATCAGTTGAATAGGAATCGAAATCTATTGGAAATTGAAAACCTTGAAGCCTGTTATTACCAAGGTTTTGATCAAGTTTTTTTGTGGAAGAATTCTAGATCAATAGTTGGAGGTTCCATTTTAGGTGCATCATTAGTAGTTGCCATTAAAATATTACTTGATTGATAAAACCAAAATGAAAAAATTAATAGATGCTGTAATATTTTCAAATAGTTGGATTTCTTTAGGTGCAGTTTCTTGTACATTTTCTACTTTTTTATTTTATGAACAACCAATACATTATGCGTATCTATTAATTGTTTTTTTCATGACCTTTTTTGGTTATAATATCCAAATAAACTCGAATCCATCTTTATCCAATAACAGAAGTAATCAAACAAAATGGGTAAATCTTTATGGGGAAAAAATGAAAAAAATTGCGCTTTTATTATTCGTCATCTCCATTCCTATTGTAATCTGTACTTTCTCAATAAAAGGCTTGGTTTTTTCCATACCTGCCTTTTTGGCTGTTACTTTATACAGGTCAACTAAATTCACTTCTTTTGGTTTAAGATCCTTTGCTTCTGTAAAATTATTTTTAATTGCTTTTGTTTGGTCTTGGACCTGTGTTGTCTTACCGCAGATACTTTTTTTTAAAAATTTTGATTTTTTATTCCCTTTATTACTGTTTATTTACATAATAGCGATAACAATCCCTTTTGATATTCGTGATTTACACTTTGATCATGATAGTTTAAAAACCATACCGCAAATTATGGGGATAAAAGGAAGTTTTCTGACTATTTCAATTCTAATATTATTGCTATTGTTTTTTGCTTATTCTTTACTTGAGAATTTTAAGTTAATATATTTTTTTAGTTTAACTGCAATCGTGTTATATCCTAGCTATAAAACAAGAAATGAGTACTACTACTTGTTTATTTTGGATGGATTATTACTACTTTTTCCAATCTTTGTAAAGTGAAAAATAATAAGCCTAAAATTTTAATAATCTACACGGGTGGAACAATTGGAATGATTGAGGACCATCAAAGTAAAACATTAAAACCGTTTGATTTTAATGAAGTAAATAAAGAACTACCTGAGCTTAAAAAAATCAAATGTCAAATTGATGCCGTCTCATTCAAAAAACCTATTGATTCTTCAAATGTTTCTCCTAAAACTTGGGAGAAGATAGGAGACTATATTTTCAGTCAGTATAAAGATTATGATGGTTTTGTTGTTTTACACGGTACAGATACCATGTCATATACAGCTAGTGCTTTAAGTTTCATGTTTCAGAATTTAGATAAGCCCATCATTTTTACTGGCTCTCAATTACCTATTGGGATGGTAAGGACAGATGGAAAAGAAAATTTAATTACTGCTATTGAAATAGCATCGGCAAAACAAGATAGTAAACCCATTGTTCAAGAAGTAGCCATTTATTTTGAATACCAGCTTTATAGAGCAAACAGAACAACAAAGATTAGTTCAGAACATTTTGAAGCATTTAAGTCGTTTAATTTTCCACCACTTGCTGTAGCAGGTATTGAAATCAACTATAATCACAGTGTGTTATATCGCCCCAAAGAGGATGGTTTGTCTTACATTAAGGGTTTTAACTCAGCTATTCAAGTAATTGTATTTTTTCCGGGCATACTAGAAAGAAATATAAAGGAACAAATTCAAAACTCATCTTCTAAAGTGATTATTTTAATGACTTATGGATCAGGAAACATACCAATCAATGAAAAAATAATAAACCTTATTAAAAAGTACATAGATAAGGGAGTCATTTTTCTAAACGTAAGTCAGTGTAAAGCGGGCAGGGTAGAGCAACAAAAATACGAGACTGGTAAGCAATTACATTCTTCTGGTGTAATTGGAGTATTTGATATGACTCTTGAAGCAGTAATTGCAAAATCAATGCTTTACTTACATAGATATAAAGATCAAAAAGATCGATTTAAAAAAGAATTTCTAACGGAAAAAGCAGGAGAATTTTCTATTTAAAATTTTATTTTGTTTTAAACCTATATTTTTTTGTAATTTGGCCACCTCAAAAATTATTACATATTAATTGACAACAAAACAATCATGAAAAAAAGAATTTTATTCACCGCGTTTATAGGGATGTTATTATTCGTAAACCCCTTAATGGCTCAAAATGATTCAAATGCTACTGAAAATGTAGAGATGATGGCAGATGGTGCTGAAGAGATGGATTCTCCACTGAATCTGGAACAAGAAGTTCAAACTGAGGATGTTTCTGAAGAGTTAGTCTCGGATGTAGAAGAATCTAGTACAACTGTTGAAGATTCTGAAGAAGACGGCATTTTTGCTAATGTTGAAAAAGTGACGCAAGAAATTAAAAAGAAGTTTATCGATGGTGGTCCATTATTTATGTCATTTGTATTAATTGCATTGATACTTGGATTGGCATTATCAATAGAAAGAATAATTTATTTGAATTTAGCTACAACAAATACGGAAAAACTTCTTCAGGACATAGAATCAGCTATGTCAAACGGTGGAGTTGAGTCGGCTAAAGAAATTTGTAGAAATACAAGAGGTCCAGTTGCAAGTATCTTTTTGCAAGGTTTAGAAAGAAGTTCGGAGGGTGTTGAAATGGTTGAGAAGTCAGTTATTGCCTACGGTGGCGTTCAAATGGGGCTTTTAGAGAGAGGTCTTTCATGGATTGGATTGTTTATTGCACTGGCACCAATGCTTGGGTTTATGGGAACAGTAATTGGTATGATTGATGCATTTGATATTATTGAAGCAAAAGGGGAGGCAAAGCCTGATGAGTTAGCAGGAGGTATTAAAGTAGCACTTATTACAACGGTATCTGGTCTTATTGTAGCGATCATTCTTCAAATATTTTACAATTACATCGTTTCCAAAATTGATACGCTTGTGAACCAAATGGAAGATGCTTCAATTTCGTTGATTGATGTACTTGTAAAGCACGATTTAAAGAAGTAATTGTAAATCTTTAATCCACAGAAAATGGAAAATGATAAACAAAATCTGATCACCAAAGTTATTACCTACCTAGTGATATTTTTAGGTGTTTTATTCACTCTTATAGTGATGTCTGATGATAATCCTAAAGAAATGAATCCAGAACAAATTAAAGTAGCTGCTTTCAATAACGATCAATTTGAATTTGAAAAAGATGATAATGGTAGATTTATAAAAGATAAATTTGGTAACTACACGTATAAAGATTTGGATAATGATTCAACATATAACAAATCGGAGGGTGAAATTTTAAGAAATTATCAAACTTCCTTAGAACAGACCCTTGATGGACATGTTTTTACTTTAACATTCTTTTCTATTGTTACAGTTTCAGCAACATTTTTATTACTTCTAATAGGCTTTGTATACTTGGCTTACATTAATTGGGCTAAAGCAAAGAAAATACTTACCCAAGTAGGTGTTTTTGTACTGTTTATGCTTATTATTTATTTCATTTCGGTAGACGAAAGGGGAATGGATTGGACCTTAGCTAACACGGCAATAAATTCTACGGTATTGCTCATTTTTATTGCTCTTATCACTTGGATTGGAGGATCTGTAATAAAATTTAGAAAGTAATGGCAAAAAGGGAAGTCGAAGAAATTAACGCAGGATCGATGGCAGATATCGCCTTTCTGTTGTTAATTTTCTTTCTTATTACGACCACAATGAACCTGCCTCAGGTTCAAGAAGAGAGGTTGCCTCAAAAATCAGATGTAGAGTTTCTTTTGAATGAGAAAAATGTCCTTCAAATTATGGCCAATAAGAATGATAAAATTGGTATTGAGGGTGAATTTGCAGAGTTAGAAGATATTCAGCATGCAGTAGTGAAATTTTATCAACATGAAGATGGGGCGAGAAACTTACCTAGTTACATCGAAGTTGACAAAAAGATATGTGAGGATACTATTTCTGCCCTTGAAGCTGCCCTTGTTGTATATCCAGACGCACCATTGTTTAAAATTGAATTGGATGCGTGGTCTAGAAGACTAGAAGCTGTAAATGAGTTTGGAGGTGCTGGTTTTAAAACACTTCCCAATAATGCCACAGTTTCTATACAAATGGATAATTCTACAAAGTACGAAACTTACATGAAAGTATTAGATCAAATAATGTTGGGATTAAATCATTTGAGAGATAGTCTATGTATAGATAAATTCAATGTGCCTTTCAGTAAATTAAATGATAAAGTAGAGTCTGATAAGCAAAAAATATCTGCGATAAGACAAGTTTATCCAAAAAAGATTATGAAGGAGAAAAACAGATCTGTACAATAATTTAATTTTAAAGTATGTCAAAGTTTTCTAAGGGTAAAAAAAAGAAGGAACCAGGAATTTCAACGGCTGCACTTCCAGACATTGTATTCATGCTTTTGTTTTTTTTCATGGTTACTACTGTTTTTAAAGAAAAAGAAACTAACAAATTAGAAATTGATAAGGTAGCCATAAAAGAAACAATTGACCTAGAAAAAAACATTAAGGCAGCTTATTTTTGGATTGGCAGGGTTCCAGGAAAAGTAGATGATTTTAGAGTTCAACTAGATGATGATTTGATTAATGATTATGAAGAAATAAGAGATTATCTAGTTAAACTACGAAAGAACCCAGAATATTCACAGGTTTGGGATTCTAGATTTTTTAATGTGTTTAAAGTCGATAAAAAGACGGAGATGCGTATTGTGAAAAAAGTTCAAGATGAACTTAAGGAGGCTGAAGCATTTAAGGTTGTTTATTCTGTTAATAAGGAAAAGTAAGGTAGGAAATTAAACTAATTTCAATCCGTTTCTTTTAATGCTAAAAATCAATAAAATAATCCCAATCGGGATCAACCCATAGTTCAACACTAACTCCAAGTTTGTTTCATTTATCATGCTGTTTTTAATCAAAAATAAGCTTAAAAGTGAAAAGCAATTAAACGCAAAATGGAGTAACATGTTTAAGTAGATATTCATTTTGTTTTGGTAGATAATTCCTAATATAATACTAGCGAATAAAATTGCTAGAAAATGATCTATTTGAAAATGAAGAATACTGAAAATAACAGATGTAATGAGTATTCCCAACATTTTCTTTGAAGTTAGACGGATAAATAATGGCTGTAAAATTCCTCTGAAAAAAAGTTCTTCTGCTGTAGCTGGAAGTATGGCCATTAAACCAATATTTAATAGCAAATTAAGCCCATTTTTTGTAACAAAATAATCTTGAATCTTAGTACTAAAAAGTTGTTCATTTTCTAAGTATGTAGAGACAGAATTTGGTAAAAAATCATAACCAATGTATAAACTGAATTGTACTAGTAATTGAGAAATGCCTAACAAGATTAAAAAAGGAACTAATAGATAATATACTCCTTTCAAATCTATTTTTTTAAAGTGTAAGGGTATGTTTTTAAAACGCCAAAAAATTAACAGACTTGGAATCAAGAATGTTCCTACTTGTGAAAAGAAGGTTAAAATTTTTAGTGAATTAATAGTATTGTAAAAAATTTGAGGTATGCTTTTGAAATGTTCATCCATTAGGTTTGGATCATTCTTGTAGGTTCCTATGTTGGTAAGAATTAACACTCCATTTTCTTTAAAACTTGATAAAATGAGCATGGGAATAATTTGAAATAGTGTCATGGAAACAAGCGTAATTAAAATCACATTAAGTAAATACTTGTAGTATGATCCTGAGGTGACGTCCAAACTATTTTTCATGAACGAAATATAGGAATTAGATGGATATACCTACATTTGTAATTGTAAATCATGGTTAAAATTGGTGATATAAATCTTGGAGACTTCCCACTTTTACTTGCTCCAATGGAAGATGTTAGCGATCCTCCATTTAGAGCTTTATGTAAAAAATATGGAGCTGATGTCATGTATACGGAGTTTATTTCATCAGAAGGTCTTATTCGAGATGCTACCAAAAGTGTTCAAAAATTAGATATTTTTGAATACGAACGCCCTGTTGGAATCCAAATTTTTGGTTCTGAATTTGATTCCATGATGAGAGCTACAGAGCTATGCGAAAAGGTTAATCCAGATATTATTGATATTAATTATGGTTGCCCAGTCAAGAAGGTAGCATGCAAGGGAGCTGGTGCAGGTATTTTACAAGATATTCCAAAAATGGTCTCATTAACTAAAGCGGTTGTAAAATCAACAGGTCTTCCAGTAACTGTAAAAACTCGACTTGGTTGGGATGAAAATTCAAAATACATAGTGGAAGCCGCAGAACGTCTACAAGATGTAGGTATTCAAGCCATTTCAATTCATGGAAGAACAAGATCTCAGATGTACAAAGGAGAGGCAGATTGGACATTAATTCATGAAGTAAAAAATAATCCTAGAATGCATATTCCAGTATTTGGAAATGGAGACATTGATTCTCCTCAAAAAGCAGTAGAGTACAAAAATAAGTATGGTGTAGATGGGATTATGATAGGAAGAGCTACTATTGGGAATCCATGGTTTTTCAATCAGGTAAAACACTACATGAAATATGGTGAGGAAGCAGCAAAACCAACCTTATCAGAGAGGGTCAAGGTAGTTCAAGAACACCTAGACTTTAGTATCAGGTGGAAAGGAGAAAGAGTGGGTATAGTTGAAATGAGGAGGCATTATGCTAATTATTTCAAAGGGATACCCAATTTTAAGCCAATAAGAAATAAGCTAGTAACCATAGATGAAAAAGAAGAATTATTTTCAGTCATTTCTGAAATTGAGAATGAATTTGAAATGGCTTTGATATGAAAATTTACACAAAATCAGGTGACCAAGGCACTACTTCGTTGTTTAGTGGGAAGAGGGTTAAAAAATATAACCATAATATACAGGCCTATGGTACCATTGACGAATTAAATTCTTGGATAGGATTATTAAAAGATGAATTAAATGATATTAAAAATATTGATTTCATTGAAATCCAAGAAACTCTATTCACCATCGGATCTCATTTAGCCACAGGTGGAGATGAAAAAATGTCAAAAAAACTTCCGGCTTTGTCTAATACACTGACTACAAATTTGGAAAAGTCAATTGATTTGATGGATGGTGATTTGCCAGATATGACCAATTTCATTTTACCAGGAGGTCATAAATATTCATCATACTGTCACATAGCAAGGTGTGTTTGTCGTAGGGCTGAACGCCTGGTCATTGAAGCAAGCGAACAAAATTATGTAAATCCTTTGGTAATTGTTTATTTAAATCGACTGTCAGATTTTCTTTTTGTTTTAGCACGTAAAGTCTTAAATGATCAAAATATAGAAGAAACACCTTGGAATTCAAAAAAGAATTAATTAACGATTAATTTTTTTCATTTTAGTTTGTCAATTCAATAAAAAATTTACATTTGCGAAATCTAAAAATTAGATTATCATATGTATTGGACATTAGAACTTGCATCATATTTAGAAGACGCACCTTGGCCTGCATCAAAAGATGAACTTATTGATTTTGCCATGAGAACTGGGGCACCATTAGAAGTTGTTGAGAATCTTCAAGCTCTTGAAGACGAAGGTGAAATTTATGATACAATTGAAGAAATTTGGCCTGACTATCCTACAAAAGAAGATTTTTTCTTCAATGAAGATGAATATTAGAAACTAATTCTACAACTCATCTCATACTTTAGTCTTTTTTAAGATTATAGTAGGTATATGTTCTAACTATTCAATTATTTTTACCACTCCAAAAAATAAAGCATGTTAGATGGTATCCTTAAAAAACTCTTTGGTGATAAATCTCAGAAAGATCTAAAAGAGTTATCTCCAATTATTGATGATACTGCTGTAGAGTTTGATAAAATAAAGCAATTCAGCGATGATCAACTAAGAAATCAGACATCAGTTTTCAAAGAAGACATTAGGTCTTCATATCATGAAATTACTGAAGAAATAAAACAATTAAAACAGAAAGCGTCATCTAAAAATATATCTATTCAAGATAAAGAAGCTTTATTTGAACGAGTAGAAAAATTAGAAAAAAATGAGAACGAATTAATTGAAGAAAAACTCCTTGAGATTATGCCTAAAGCATTTGCCGTTGTCAAAGAGACTGCAAGAAGATTGACGGAAAACGGGCAACTAAAAGTGAAAGCAAATGAATTGGATAAAATACTTGCTTCAAAAGGAGATTTCATTCAAATAGAAGGCGAAACAGCTGTGTATAAAAATAGTTGGAACGCAGCTGGTTCTGATATAACATGGTCAATGATTCATTACGATGTTCAACTAATGGGAGGAGCTGCCTTACATAAAGGTAAAATCGCTGAAATGATGACTGGTGAAGGAAAAACTCTTGTAGCCACACTTCCAGTTTATCTCAATGCACTAGTGGGTAAAGGTGTACATGTAGTTACCGTAAATGATTATCTAGCCAGACGAGACGCGGAGTGGATGGGGCCTCTTTATCAATTCCATGGATTATCCGTTGATTGTATAGATCGTTATCAACCTCATTCTCCTGAACGAAAGGCAGCTTATGATGCTGATATCACATTTGGAACGAATAATGAATTTGGTTTTGACTACCTAAGAGATAATATGGTGTCAGAAACAGATGGTTTGGTACAAAGAAAACACCACTATGCTATTATTGATGAGGTAGATTCCGTTTTAATTGATGATGCGCGAACACCTTTAATTATTTCAGGTCCTGTACCAAAAGGGGATGAGCAAGAGTATGTAGGACTTAAACCAAAAGTGGAAACATTAGTTAATTACCAACGAAAATTAATCAATGGATTGTTAAATGAGGCGAAGACTAAAATTACACAATCAGAAAATGAAGATCTAGATAAAAAAGAACAAAAGAAATTATTTGAGGAAGGAAGTTTAGCCCTTTTTAGATCCTTTAGAGGTTTACCAAAAAACAAAGCCCTAATTAAATATTTGAGCGAACCAGGAATAAAAGTCCATTTACAAAAAACGGAGAACTTTTATCTTCAGGATAACGCAAAAGAAATGCCAAAAGCTGATGAGCTATTATATTTTGTGATTGATGAAAAAAACAACACTATAGATCTTACTGAAAAGGGTATTGACCTTATTTCAGGTGAAAATGATCCTAATTTTTATATCCTTCCTGATATTGGTGAAATGGTAGCTGAAATTGAACAAAAGCATCAAGATCCCAAGAAGATTATTAAGATGAAGGATGATATGATGGCTGATTACACGGTAAAGGCAGAACGTATTCACTCTATGAATCAATTACTTAAAGCATATACATTATTTGAAAAAGATATTGAATATGTAGTGATGGACAATAAAGTAAAGATCGTTGATGAACAGACGGGTAGAATTATGGAGGGTAGAAGATACTCTGACGGATTACATCAGGCGATAGAAGCAAAAGAAAGTGTAAAAGTAGAAGCTGCATCCCAGACTTATGCGACCATAACACTTCAAAACTATTTCCGAATGTATCATAAGCTTTCTGGTATGACAGGAACTGCGGAAACAGAAGCAAAAGAGTTTTGGGATATTTATAACTTAGATGTTGTTGTGGTTCAAACCAATAAACCGATTATTCGTTCAGATCAAAATGATTTGGTTTTTAAAACAGGTAGAGAAAAATATCAAGCTATTATAAATGAAATTGAAAACTTAAGATCTGCTGGAAGGCCAGTTTTAGTAGGAACGACTTCTGTAGAAGTATCAGAACTTCTCTCTAGAATGCTTAAAATGAAAAAGGTGCCACACCAAGTACTTAATGCTAAGCTTCATCAAAAGGAAGCAGAAGTTGTCACAGAAGCTGGGAAAGCAGGTACGGTTACTATTGCTACTAATATGGCTGGTAGAGGGACCGATATTAAATTGGGTGAAGGTGTAAAAGATGGCGGTGGTTTAGCTATTATTGGAACTGAGAGACATGATTCAAGAAGAGTAGATAGACAGTTAAGAGGTAGGTCTGGTAGACAGGGAGACCCAGGGTCTTCTCAATTTTTTGTTTCATTAGAAGATAATTTAATGCGTTTATTCGGATCGGAACGAATTGCCAAAATGATGGATAGAATGGGTCACAAAGATGGAGAAGTAATACAACACAGTATGATTACAAAATCTATTGAGCGGGCACAGAAAAAAGTGGAAGAAAATAATTTTGGTATCCGAAAACGACTGCTTGAGTTTGATGATGTGATGAACAGCCAAAGAACAGCTATTTACAACAGACGTAAAAATGCTCTTTTTGGAGAGAAACTAGATCTAGATATTGATAATATGATCTATGACATCAGTTTTAGTATCGTTTCATATACTCAAGAAAGTTCTGATTTTGAAGGATTTAAATTTGATGTCATCACCAATTTTGGTATTGAATCTCCATTTTCAGAAAAAGAGTTTTTGGAAAAAGAAGTGAATGAATTAACCACTATACTTTATCAAAAAGCTAAGGAAAGATATAATAGGAAATCAGCGTATATACAAGAAAAAGCCTTTCCTGTGATTAAAAATATTTTTGAGCAACAAGGTGATAAAATTGAGAATATTGTTATTCCATTTACAGATGGGAAAAGAGTCATGAAAGTAGTGGCCAAGTTGTCTAAAGTTTATAAATCAGAAGGTTTAGAAGCTCTTAAAGCATTGGAGAGAAACATTACTTTAGGTTTTATTGATAATGAGTGGAAAGAGCACTTGAGAGAAATGGACTTTTTAAAACAAAGCGTTTATCATGCTCAATACGAGCAGAAAGACCCCTTACTAATATACAAGCTTGAAGGGTATCAATTGTTTCAAGGAATGATGGATAAAATGAATCGAGATATTATTTCATTTTTAATGAAAGCCCAAATTTATGATTCAAATGAACAGTCAGTTACTTCTTCTAATCAGCCTCAAAAACAGGACTACAGTAAGTTGAAAACAGGAAGAGAAGATTTGGCTCAGGCGACTCAAATGAATAAAGAGGTAGCCCAACGAGATCAGTCTAATCCTGTAAAGTCGAAACCTGTGATGGTGGCCAAAAAACCGGGTAGAAATGAAAGGGTTAAGCTATTGAACTTGCAAAATGGAGAAACTAAAGAAATGAAATTTAAACAAGCCGAGCCATTAATTAGTTCTGGAGCATGGCAAATGGTTGAAATGGATTGATGATTCTTATTAATATGAGTTAATTTATATTTAACTTTATTTAAAATGAGAAGATTCTTATTAATCCTTTTTGTAATAACTTTTTCAAATTTCCATTGCCAAATGTCATGGATAAACGGCATCACTATCTCTCCTGCCACACCAACTGAATTAGATTCCATTACCGTTTTTATTGATTTATCTTTCGCATATAGTGATTGTCCATTAGATCACAAATATATTTCTGTTTTAGGAAACGATATTCAATCTTCTTCTCATCATTGCCAAGGGCCGTTAGCGGCAATATGTGATACGAGAGATACGTTAACCCTAGCGCCTTTGCCGATAGGAACGTATAAATTAACCCACTCTTCCACATCAGGTTCAGGTACGGTTCCTTGTACACCTGGATTTGCAGTTGATGATATTGATTCAATAGAGTTTTATGTAGTTAACTCCGCATTATCAAGCGTAACCTTTCAGGTTAATATGAAGTATGTAACTGAGAATTTTTTTCGTCCAGAAATCAATGGGACATTTAATTCATTTTGTGGGGATTGTGACACGATGATAGATCAAAATTTAGATGAAATTTGGGAATACACTGAATTATTACCAGTTGGAGACACTATAGAATATAAGTTTTCAGCTGATAATTGGTCCATAGAGGAGAATTTAGATGGAAATTCTTCTTGTACAAATGGGGATTTAAATAATACCAATAGGCTTTTTGTTGTACCCAATAACGATACTATTTTGACACCTGTATGTTGGGGAAGTTGTGATACTTGTCCTGCTTCACCACAGTCTGACACCTTAGGTTTTTATCGTTCAGAAATCATGGTTTATCCCAATCCTGTTAAAAAAGAAGCTAGGGTTGAAATTAAGAACTTTAATGGATCAATTACTACACAACTTTTTGACATACATAATAGACTAATGTATACATCAGAAAATAGTATTTTAAATCTAGAACACTTGAGTAATGGAATTTATATTATCAATGTTCAATTTGGAGAGCTCAGAAAACAAGTTTTAATTGTAAAAGACTAATTTCCAATTACATTATTCCCCAAAAAACAGGTAGTAAAAAATAAACAACCAATAGGATTATCAGTATTGAAAAAATATTGATCAATATACCAGCTTTTACCATATCTGAAATGGAAAGTAATTTCGAACCAAACACAACGGCATTTGGGGGAGTTGCTGCAGGTAGCATAAAGGCACAAGAGGCTGCTAATGTTGTTCCTGCAAGTAGTAAGAAAGGATGAATTCTGACAAGTTCAGAAAGAGGAATCATTATGGGTAGCAATATAGCAGTGGTTGCCATATTAGAAGACATTTCAGTGATGAAATTAACAGAAGCAATTACTAGTAACAAAACGATTATCGCATTGGTGATGGTGATGGAACTAAGTTGATGTCCAATCCAAATATCCATTTCTGATGTTTGAAATCCATTTGCGATAGAAAGCCCCCCTCCAAATAAAATTAATATCCCCCAAGGAATTTTTACTGCTTCTTTCCACTCAAGTAAAGGTTTTCTGTTGTTTTTAGAGGGTATTATGAAAAGAAAAATGGCACTCGCAATGGCAATCATAGAGTCATCAAAATTGGGGATAAATGGCGAAATCATGTATTCTCTACTAATCCAACACAAAATAGTAACCAAAAAAATAAACATAACTTTTTTTTCTTCGTTTTTCAGCCCCCCCATTTGATGTAATAATTTTTGAACTTCTTGCTTTCCATCTGGAAATCCTTTTTTTGGAAGTTTGAATGCAAATTTGGTGAGGTAAATCCATATTATTATAATTAATGAAACGGATATAGGAAGGCCTATTTTCATCCATTGAAAAAATGAAATTTCAGTATTTAAGTTATCTTCTACAAAACCAGCAAAAATTAAATTTGGTGGCGTACCTATCATTGTCGCAATTCCCCCAGCAGAAGCACTGTAAGCAACAGCTAGCATTAATGCTTTTCCAAATAGAAGGTGTTCATTTTCCTTTCTCTCAGGATGATTTTTTATTAGAGAAATAACCGATAAGGCTATGGGAAGCATCATGACAGTAGTAGCCGTATTAGAGATCCACATAGAAAGAAATCCGGTTGCTATCATAAACCCTAAAATAATTTTGCTTGTACTACCTCCTAACCTAAGAATAATATTTAATGCAATTCGTTGATGTAAGTTCCATTTTTGAATAGCATTTGCCAAAATAAAACCACCGATAAATAAAAAAATGTACTTATGACCATAGTTGGCACCGGTTTGTTGAATAGACATAATTTCGCAGGAGGGAAAAAGAACTATCGGTAATAAAGCTGTGACTGCTATCGGTACTACTTCGCTAATCCACCAAATAATCATCCATGCAACTATACCTAATAATCGCCATCCTGCAGTTTTCATTCCATTCGGGGTGTCGAACAAAAAACTTAAAAAGAAGATTGTCGGCCCTAAAAATGTAAAAAAATATGAATAGTATTTTTTTATGAATAAGTTTTTTACCAATTCAAAAGATAAGCAAAAATAAGTGGCGCTACAATTGTTGCATCAGATTCGATAATAAACTTAGGTGTGTCAATGTCCAATTTTCCCCATGTAATTTTTTCATTTGGAACAGCGCCAGAGTACGAGCCATAACTAGTGGTAGAGTCACTTATTTGACAGAAATAACTCCAAAAAGGAGTAGATGTTTTCTCTAAGTCTTGATATAACATGGGGACGACACAAATGGGGAAATCTCCAGCAATTCCTCCACCAATCTGAAAAAAACCAATTCCTTCATTACCGGCATAATTTTCATATAGATTAGCTAAATACATCATGTATTCTATACCACTTTTTACTGTAGAGGGATGTAGTTCTCCTTTGATACAATAGGAGGCAAATATATTTCCTAATGTAGAATCTTCCCATCCAGGTACAACAATGGGGATATTCTTTTTGGCAGCAGCTAGCATCCAACTGTTTTCAGGTGGTATTTGGTAATACTGTTCTAAAACACCTGACAGAAGTAATTCATACATGAACTCATGTGGAAACTTCCTCTCTTTTTTATTTTCCGCACTTTTCCAAAGTTCAAAAATGTGGCTTTGTAATCTTCTGAATGCCTCTTCTTCTGGAATACAAGTATCGGTTACTCTGTTAAGTCCTTTGTCTAACAAATCTCTTTCTTCTTTTGGAGTTAAATCTCTGTAATTTGGAACTCGCTCATAATGATCATGAGCAACTAAATTCATTAAATCTTCTTCTAAATTAGCACCAGTACATGATATGAAGTGAATTTTATCTTGTCTAATCATTTCAGCAAGTGATTTACCTAACTCAGCAGTACTCATAGCTCCTGCAAGACTAACTAGCATTTTTTTTCCATCAGAAAGATGTTTTTCATACCCCTTTGCTGCATCAACTAATGCAGCTGCGTTGAAATGCCTAAAATGATCTGTTATAAAGTTTCTTACATTCATTATTGTTGAAATTTATAGGATAACATTTTATAGTAAAGTTTTGCCGCTAAAAAATTAGGAGCTTTTAATCCTTTAATTGGCGCTAATTCTACGATATCAAAACCAACGACATTTTTAGATTTAAAAACCGCATTCAAATATTGAATCATATCATTCCATAACATGCCGCCAGGTTCTGGTGTCCCTGTTGATGGCATAATGGAAGGATCAAATGCATCTAAATCAAGAGTAATATAAACATTGTCAGTCAACTGGCTAATGCTTTCTTTTATCCAATTGTAATTCCCATACATTTCTTCAGCAAAATATACTTTAAATCTATTCATGTGTTCTTCTTCTGAGCTATCCATGGACCTTATGCCAACTTGAACCAAATTACAATTTTTACTGGCATCATATACCGCACAAGCGTGATTGTAAGGACTTCCTAAATAAGATGGTCTTAAATCTGCGTGGGCATCAATGTGTAAAACGGATAAGTTTTGAAATTTTTCATAAAACGCTTTAATAATACCAATACTAATGGAATGCTCACCACCAAAAAAGGTGAGAAATTTATCTTTTTCTAATAATGATTTTGTTGTATTGTATACCTCTTTAAACATGGATTCTGGAGTGTCAAAATTGCTTAATGGTGGTAATATGTGAACGCCATTTTGATACACTTCAGTTTGAGTTTCAATATCATATAATTCCATATTCTCTAGGGCATCTAAAAATTCATCGAAACCATTATCAGCACCTTTTCCCCAAGTACTGGTGCCATCGTATGGAATAGATTGTAATAATATTTTTGCAAAATCTTCTTTGCAAAATTGATCTTCTATGTTAGCAAAATTCCTCATTGTTTATAACCTAAAAGGTGAAACATCTCTTCTACAGATTGTTCGTTTCGGTATACATAATCCACAAAATTCCCAGTTTCATCTCTATCAATAATGATATGTTTTGGAGCTGGGATCAAACAATGTTTTATTCCTCCATAGCCACTTAAGGAATCTTGGTATGCCCCAGTATGGAAAAAACCAAGATATAAAGGCTCTTTATCATTTTCAGGAAAACTAGGAAGCAGTACTTCTTGATTAAAATCCTCCGAATTATAATAATCGGAGTGGTCGCAACTTATACCTCCAATATTTACTCTTTTATATTCATTCTGCCACTTATTTATTGGAAGGAGAATAAATTTTTCATGAATGGACCAAGCATCTGGAATAGTATTCATTAAGCTGTTATTAATTAGATACCAGCTTTCAGTATCATTTTGCTTTTTCTGATCTAAAACCTCAAAAATTATGGCCCCACTTTCACCTACGGTGTATTTTCCAAATTCTGTAAAAATGTGTGGATCATCAATTTTTTCATTTAGGCATGCTTCTTTGATATTTTTGATGATTTCATTACACATATAATTGTAATCATAATCAAATCCTAGGTTGTTTCTAATGGGAAACCCACCGCCAAGATTAAGGGAATTCAGGGTTGGAGATTGCTTTTTTAAATCTGCATATAATTTCAATGCTTTTTGAAATTCGCCCCAGTAGTACATATTGTCTTTTATTCCAGAATCAACAAAAAAATGGAGCATTTTTAAAATGACATTATGATTTTCTTTTATCTCATTTAAATAAAAGTCAATGATTTCGTTGTGTCGAATACCTAATCTAGAAGTATAATAAGATGATTGAGGTTCTTCGTTAATAGCCATTCTTAACCCAATTTTTAACTTTTTATCTGTCCCTTTAAGTAATGCTAAAAGTCGATTCAATTCTGATTTATTATCAAGAACAACTAAAATATTTTCAAATCCATCATCATAAAGTGATATTATTTTTTTTAGATATTCATCTGTTTTGTAACCGTTATTGATGATGATAATTTCTTTTTTGATTTTACCTTCTTTGTACAGGTTTCTTATTAAATCAATATCAAAAGAAGAAGATGTTTCAAGATGTACGTTTTCTTTTAGGGCAGCACTTACTACATGAGAAAAATGATTGCATTTAGTACAGTAACAATAATGGTATTCTCCTTTATAGTTATGTTTTTTAATGGCACGGTTAAATAAATTTCTAGCTCTTTTGATTTTATCTCTTATTTCGGGCAAGAAAAAAAGCCTAAAAGGGGTGCCGTACTTATTAATTAAATGTTTGATGGAAATATCATGAAATGTAAGGTATCCATCTCTAAGATCAAATCCTTCTTGTGGAAAGTAATAGGTTTGATCAATGAGGTTAAAATAGGTGTTTTTCATTCACGTCACATAAAAGCAAACTAAATGTATTTTAAAAAATAATAGGTTTGACATTTTTAATTTAAATTCATTACTAATGTTGTTGAAACAAATAAAGTTAAGTCATTTTTTAATTGGTTTATTGTTATCTTTTAATTGTAAAGCTCAGGAAGTAGTAGTTCAACCCTATTTGCAAAAATTGACCGATCAAGGTGCTGTTATATTATGGGAAACAGACGAGGCTAATTCATGGCATCTAGATTGGGGTTTAGACCAAAATCAATTACAAAGTGTAGTCTCCCAATCCACTCCTTTATTAAATACTGGGCATTTTATTCAAAGAGTAGAATTAAATAATCTTTATTCATCTCAACGATATGTTTACCGTATTAGAAAGAACAATTACAACTCTCATTTTTTTTCATTTAAAACAGAGAATTCTAACGAAGCAGAAAGCGAAACCGTGTTTGTTGCAACTAGTGACATGCAGAAGGATAATGCAAATCCCTATATGTTTGAAAAGGTAGTAAATGAGGGAATTATTTCATTTTTTGATCCTATCAATTTATTACAAATTAATGAATATATTGATTTCTTACTGTTTCCTGGAGATTTAGTAGATGATGGTTCGAAACATCTCCATTGGACCAATGATTTTTTTGATCAGGGTAAAAATATTTTAAGCTATTTACCCTTTTATCCCGTACCAGGAAATCATGAGGGAGACCACCCCTTTTTTTTTCACTATTTTGAATTGCCCTTAAATGGTACAAACGGGTACGAAGAACATTGGTGGTATAAAGATCACTCTAATGTTCGAATTATAGGTATGGATTCCAATAATGGATATCGAATTCAAAAACAGTTAGAGTGGTTAGATAGTATTTTGTCAATCACCACTTCAGATACTATTATTGACTTTGTTTTTGCTCAATTACATCATCCTCATCATTCTGAATTGTGGCCAGAAGGAAATACTTCGTTCACTGGTGATGTGATTGATAAATTGGAGGCTTTTAGTACAGTTTCAGGAAAGCCATCTATTCATTTCTTTGGGCACACTCATGGATACTCAAGAGGGCATTCTAGAGATCACCAACATCTTATGGTAAACGTAGCATCTGGTGGAGGAAATCTTGATTATTGGGATGAGTATTTTCAGCGAGATTATGAAGAGTATATTATATCTCAGGATGAATATGGCTTTGTGGTGGTTGAAGCAGAAGCAGGGCAAGATCCTAAGTTTACATTGAAAAGAATAAGCCTAGGTAACGAGCACAACTTTAAAAACAATACTGTAGAAGATAGTTTAGTTATTTCTTTACATAACTAATCACCAGCAATGCCACTGATTTTAGAGCCATCTGCTGAAGACTCGGTAAATCCGGAAGATGTATTCTTAATTGCATCTCCATTTGAAGACCCTAATCATGATGAACATGGAGCTACTCATTGGCAAGTTACATCAGACAGTAATGATTACTCAAATCCTGTAGTTGATCGATGGGTTCAATATAAAAATCTATACAAAGACCAAGATTCACAAGAGGGCGTAGATTTAAGTAAGTTGAATATTAAAACGCTATTACCCTATCAAACCTATTATGTAAGAGTTCGGTATCGTGATAAAGGCCTAAAATGGAGTGAATGGTCCCATTCTACACCGTTTTATACAAATTCATTCAGTAAATGGCATTTGTTCCCTAACCCATCTACTTCAAACCTCAGAGTTAATATACCTCTTGACCCTCATCAGCATTTAAATGTGCTGTTATACAATCAAAAAGGAAAGTTAGTGCAAACATTTAGTCATATTCATCCACCAGTTTGGACCTATGATACATCTGCACTAAAGAATGGAAATTACGTTGTTCAATTTGAAAAAGATGGTCTTGTTCTAGCGTCTTTGAAATTTCTTGTGTTGTAATGGGTTTTAATAACTAGGGACAAGTAGTTACTGGATTGCCACACAGCCATTCGGATTGAATCCACCCTAGTTTGCCCTTGTGATTTATTTGTACCCAATTATTACCACACATGGCGTTTAAACTTACTCCAACAACATCATTAATGATAAAAGCAACTTTAGTAGAGTCTGGATTTTCATAAATGGAAATGGTTTGACCACCGTAATTTCTTGTATGTGCTCCCAATAATGACCCGTGTATCCAACAATGATTTGGTATCGGTTCAATTTCCTCATCTAACGCGTAAATATTCGTAATCTTAAACCAATTATTGATCGATTCAGATAATGTAAAATCAACAAATCCATATTGAGTTTTTAGTACATATATAATTTCACCTTTTGGACCATTTCGAAGATTTGTTCCATTGCTGTCATTATCCCTTAAATAGGCATAAATTTCACCACTATCACATGTGTAAGTGATGGTTTCCAGTACAGTATCCATTGGTTTCGTATCTTCTTTAATAATTTTGTCTTTTATTTTAACGGTATCTGTAGTTGTGTTGTTAATTTTCAACTCACTCTTTTCTAATTCATGTGTGATAACAGAGTTTAATTCAGATAGCTCAGTTTTTTGTTCTTCATTACAAGAAATTATAAAAAGAGCTATTAATAATATGAAATGATAATTACGCTTCATTACGCTTGATTTCTTTTTTAATGCTTTTTTGTATAAATATATTATTTGGTAAGGTGATTTCTTCTCCATTCTCAGTCATTAACGTAATAAAAAAAATTCCTATGTTTTGAATTGTTCCACAGATTTCGTAATCCTTTGCTTCTAAAATTCTAATGAAATCGTTGATTTTAATGGGGTGATTAAAAAAAATAATTATACTCGATGTAATATTTGAAAACAATGACCACTGTGCAAAAAATGCAACTCCCACTATAGATAATGCTGAACCAAGATAAATGGTTAAATCGGATTGTTTTACTCCCCAAATCAAGGTGATAAAAATTAGACTTATTGATAGAAATAATATGTTTAATACTCTTCTGATCAAAGCACCTCTTGCAGTAATGAAATGACGTTTGCTTAGGGTGTTTTTTATGATTTTAGCACAAATTTGATAGGTGATGAAATATAGTATAAGAACTATAAAAGTTTCTATAAGTTGTTGTTTGTATATTTCCATAGATTAAAGTCTAAATAAGAATCATAAATTTAACTTTTCTAGATTATGTTTTAAGTCAAAAATGGTATTAAAATATATTTTTTCAACGGATCATAAAATATGATCTAATTAAATAAAATAATTCCTGTTAGAAAAATGAAAAAACCTACAACCATCATTAAGAGTGTGTAAGGAAGTATGTCTTTAGCCTTTAATCCAGTAATACCAAGAAGAGGTAAAGCCCAAAAAGGTTGCATCATGTTAGTGAGTTGATCGCCATAAGCAAAAGCCATAATGCTTTTGTGTAAAGGGATTCCCATCTCTAAAGCAGATTGAATTATTAAAGGACCCTGTAGGTACCACTGTCCACCTCCACTAGGGACAAAAAAGTTAATTAATCCTGCACTAAAAAAAGTGTAGATAGAATAAGTAAAGTCAGAAGAAATATGCAGAAAGAAATGAGAAAGATCTTGTATAATGCCTGTTGATTGGAAGATGCCCATAATGCCAAAATATAGAGGAAACTGCAACAGTATTCCCACAGTACCACCAATGGCACTTTCAGAAGCCGCTAAAAAATTAATAATGCTTCCATGACTAATTAAGGCTAAAGCTAATAAGCTTAAATTCAAGAAATTGGGTGTAATAAATTGGAATGATAATGTGTTAGGATGAGACATTGCTAAATAAGTACATAGAATAACTAGCAATCCTCCAATTATTTTGCCTGTAATTTTAGAATGATCGAATCTTTCGGCACCGATTAGTTTTTTATTAATTACCTCTATTGATGGAATTTTGTATTCATCTGGAATTTGAGTTTTTACTTTTTTACCAATGAAGTATGTGGTTAATGGCAGAACTAAAAATAATATGGCCGTAATAGTAAGGTTAGAAGACGAAAAAACGGTGCTTTTAAAATCGATTAAATGAGGAACTTGATGTTGATATTGAGGGCTAACTAGTGTTGCCAAATGCCCAGGTTCGGCAATTTTGATTAAGGATGAACCAGATATGCCACCATGCCATACCATGAGACCACAATAACCGGCTGATCCAATAAGCCCCACATTTATGGGTAATTTTTTATCATGAGCGTACTCTAATAACTTTTTGCAAAATATGGCGCCAAATACAAGTCCAAGCCCCCAATTAAACCAACTAATGGTTAGTGTAGTAAAAGATATTAAAGCAGCACTTCTAGCGTTAGTTTTACAAATAGGAAGTAATTTTTTAATTCCTTTTTCTACAATTGGACTAAGTGCAAATACATGTCCAAGTATAAGCATAAGCATCATCTGAATAGCAAAAGCAAGTCCATTTGTGTCCCACAAACCTTTGTTCCAAAATTGAATAACTAAGGTGAACTTTTCAATTAAATTACTTGGAGCTAATATAGTATTGGACCAAGGCCAAACCATGGCGAAAACCATGGTAATAAGCGTAAGAGCTATAGCAATGGTAAAGGGGGTAGGAAGTAAAAAACGTACCCCTTTGATGTATCGGTCAAAAAGGGTCAATTGAGCTATTTAAAATGGAAGGTCATCGTCTTCATCGCCTACAGGCTCAAAATCCGGTGTAGGGGGAGCTTCTTGATTCATTCCGCCATCTTCTCTTTGTAACTTCCAAGCTTGTAGATTCACATAATATTTCCCATTGTATTCGTTTCCTCTAATATTAAATGAAACCTCTACTTCATCACCTTCGGCTAATCCTTCTAGTAAATTTGTTTTGTCTTTAATACATTCCAATTTTACATCCTGCGGATATTGTTCATTAGTGGTGATAACAAATTCTCTTTTGGTAAAACCAGAATCCCAGGACTGCAAATCCATGATCAGTTTTACTCTTCCATTAATTTTTAATTCCATCTTTGATCAATTATTAAACGAAAGTAAGGTTTTCCAAGCGTCATCCAAGTTATTATCTTCTAAAAATAATTTTGCTTTTTTGTGGAGTTCAATTTCAAGTGCTTTAGCATCATCTTCAAGCTCAATAAAAAGGTCACTTAATTCGACTAGTTTAAAATCATTTACAGCTGTTTCATCTGGAATGGATTCGACACTCCCTAATTTACCTAAGTCGTTACCCGTTAGAATGGAACTTTGTAAAATTTCTTCCGGAATGTGATCAAACCCTATCCCTTTGGTTGTAATGGGTTTTTTAATTTCAAACATGGAATTTTTATCCGTTCTGCAATACCAGTCTCCTCCCATTCTGGCAACTAAGTCAATTTTTTCTTGATCAATCATTTGGTTGTGGTCTAATATATGATCAGAAATATGCATTCTTAAAATTTTACATATAATAAGGTTACCAGCTCCTCCTTCTTGACCTAATTCTTTTATTTCTATCACCTCACATTCTAATTGTACTGGGGACTCTTTTACTCTAAATGGTTTTACGGTTTCAGATTCAAGGGGGGTTAAACCACTTTTAATAAATTCATCTACTTCAGGACCATATGGGGAGCTAGCTAATGACATTTGCTCAACCATTGCAAAATCAACTAAATTGATGACCACTTCATTAACTTTTTTGACATTATTGTATGTATCCTTATGAGCTCCAGTCCTACCACTTCTAGAAGGTGAAAAAACAGCTACAGGTGGATTTGAGCTAAAGACATTAAAAAATGAAAATGGAGCTAAATTAGGTATGCCGTTTTCGTCTACAGTGCTTGCAAAACAAATCGGCCTAGGCCCTACAGCACTCAAAAGATAGTGATGTGCTTTTGGTAATCCCAATTCAATAAGATCAATAGTAAGCATTTGGATTATTTTAAGTTGGCTTCAAAGGTAGTAGAAAAATATTTTAAGGCTTTTCTATTTGAGAAAATTGAATAAATTTGCAAACTGCTTTTAAAAAGCATGAATGCGGGTATGGTGGAATTGGTAGACACGCTAGACTTAGGATCTAGTGCCGCAAGGCATGGGGGTTCGACTCCCTCTACCCGCACTAAGTATAAATGGCATAAGCAGTTTGTTTATGCCATTTTTACATCATATACAAAGTAAAACAATATGGACGTTAGCGTTAAGAATAGAGATGCATTAAATGCAGTATTAACGGTGAAGATTTCTAATGAAGATTATGCTACACCCTATGAAAAATCATTAAAAAATTACAGAAAACAGATTCAAATGCCTGGTTTTAGAAAAGGGCATGTTCCAGCTAGTATTGTTAAAAAGAAATATGGTCCTTCTATTTTAGCAGAAGAAATTGATAAAATTTTAAATAAATCAATTTATGATCATATTACTGAAAACAAGCTGAATATTCTTGGTAATCCATTACCCATAGAAGATGATAAAAAACAAATTGATTGGAATAATCCTGGTGATTTTGAATTTGCATACGAATTAGGAATTGCACCTGATTTCAATTTAGATCTTCCTGGTAAATATAAGTTTACACGATATCAACCTAAAATTGACCACAATTTAGTTGATAAGCAAATCAATGATTTTGCTAAGCGATATGGGAAATTAGTTGGTGTAGATGTGGCATCACAAAGCGATATGATATTAGCTAATTTCAAAGAATTAAATGAAAAAGGAGAAGTGGTTAAAGAAGGGTTTAATCATAGCTCTACTGTTTCAATTGAGTTTGTTGATGATAAAAAAGCGAAGAAGAAACTCATTGGATTAAAGCCAAAAGATGAACTAGTTATTGATCCAAAGGCGATTAGCAGAGGAGATGCAGACATGGCATCCATGTTAGGAATTGACAAGGAAAGAGCTAAGTTGTATCAAAGAAATGTATTACTTTCTGTAAATGAAATAAAAACGTTACAACCAGCCAACATAGATGTTGCACTATTTGATAAAATCTACGGAGCTGGTGAGGTTAAGTCAGAAGAGGAGTTTCGACAAAAAATAGTTTCCGATATGGGAAATATGTTTAAAGCAGATACAGATCGAATTTTCAAAACAGAAGTTACAACAACCATTATTAAAAAGTTAAAACTTAAACTTCCTGATGAGTTTTTAAAAAAATGGATTTTAAGCTCTAACAAAGAAGCTACAAAAGAACAAATTGACACTGATTATGAAAAATATGCTGATGGGCTAAAGTGGCAGTTAATCGAGAATTCCATCATTAAAGAACAAAATATTAAGGTAGATGGAAGTGAATTGTTGAACTTTGCTATGGAGCTTATTGGGAATCAGTATGCACAGTATGGAATGATGATTCCGGCTGAAGATGAACTTAAAAAAGCAGCTCAAAATGTGCTTTCTAATCAAGAAGAAGCTAGGAAGTTAAATGATATGATATATGACCGAAAAGTGATGGAGTATTTAAAAAATACGTTAAAAATTACAGACAAGGAGATTTCTCATGAAGATTTCATTAAAAAGTCTGCAGAGGCCATTCAATAAATCCCTAAATTACAAACAAAAGAATCTACAATGAACCCAAACAGTAGCGAAGAATTTAGAAAATATGCCATTAAACATTTAGGTATCTCAAGCCTCACTTTAGATAAATACACTTCTGCAGTCCCAAATGTCCCCCTTGGAATGACTCCGAATATTATTGAAGAGCGTCAAATGAACATTGCAGTGATGGATGTATTTTCTAGACTGATGATGGATAGAATTATATTTCTTGGAACCGGAATTGATGATTATGTGGCTAACATTATTACTGCTCAGTTATTATTTTTAGAATCAATGGATGCCAAAAGAGACATTCAGATATATATAAATTCACCAGGTGGTTCTGTATACGCTGGACTTGGCATATATGACACGATGCAGTATATAAATCCAGATGTATCTACCATCTGTATAGGTATGGCTGCCTCTATGGGTGCTGTATTATTGTGTGCTGGAAAAGATGGGAAAAGGACAGGACTTAAACATTCTAGAGTAATGATACATCAGCCTCTTGGTGGAGCTCAAGGTCAAGCATCAGATATTGAAATTACAGCCAGAGAGATTCAAAAACTAAAGAAAGAACTTTACGAAATTATTTCTCATCATACTAAGAAAGACTATGAAACAGTTTGGAAGGATAGTGATCGTGACTATTGGATGACGTCTGAAGAAGCTAAGTCATATGGTATGATTGATGAAGTTTTAGCTAAAAAATAAAATGGCGAAAACACAAGATGATAGCATTAGGTGTTCTTTTTGTGGTAGAGAGAAAAAGGACGTTAATGTCTTAATTGCTGGTATTACAGGACACATTTGTGATTCTTGTATTAGTCAAGCTCATTTAATTGTTGAAGAAGAAGCTGGTGTTAAAACTTCTGCTGAAATTGAGAAATCCTTAAAATTATTAACGCCAGAGGAAATAGTACAACACCTTAACCATCATGTTATAGGTCAAGAAGATGCTAAAAAAGTATTAGCAGTTGCCGTTTATAATCATTATAAAAGATTACTTCAAAAAGGTAAATCACAGGATGATATTGAAATTGAAAAATCAAATGTCATTATGGTTGGTGAAACAGGAACAGGTAAAACATTGTTAGCACGATCGATTGCTAAATTGTTGAATGTACCTTTTTGTATAGCTGATGCAACAGTACTTACTGAAGCTGGATATGTAGGTGAAGATGTAGAAAGTATACTATCACGTTTATTACAATCAGCAGATTACGATGTCAGTTCAGCTGAAAGAGGAATTGTTTTTATTGACGAGATTGATAAGGTTGCTAGAAAAAGCGACAACCCATCAATTACTAGGGATGTGTCAGGAGAGGGTGTTCAACAAGCTATGTTGAAATTATTGGAAGGTGCTCAAATCAGTGTACCACCCCAGGGTGGAAGAAAACATCCTGAGCAAAAAATGGTACAAATTAACACAAAAGATATTCTTTTTATTTGCGGAGGTGCATTCGATGGAATTTCTAAGATCATTGAGAGACGAGTTAAAAGTCAATCTATTGGTTTCAATGCCCTGTCCAAAGATGAGTTTAATGAAGAAAAGTTATTATCTCATGTTAATCAGTTAGATATTAAAAAATTTGGTTTGATTCCAGAATTAATCGGTCGTTTTCCAGTTTTAACATATTTAAACCCATTAACTAAGGAAATTCTGTTAAGTATACTTACAGATCCCCAGAATGCACTAATAAAACAATATGTTAAGTTATTTGAGATGGATGATATGAAATTGTCGATTCATCAACCTGTTTTGGAATTTATTGTTGACAAAGCAATTGAATTAAAACTTGGTGCTAGAGGATTGCGTTCAATCTGCGAAGCTATTCTAACTGATGCTATGTTCAATGCCCCTTCTAGTGATGTAAAAGAATTAGTTATAGATCTAGAGTATGCTGAAAAACAGTTTTCTAAATCTAAAATAAGCAAGCTTAAGGTTGCCTAACTTTTTTTATTGTACACTAGAATATTAAAATTGTGAGGATTTTTTTCATCTTTTTGATGAGACATAATCTGTTTTATTGACCAATTCTCTTGATTAATCTCTGGAAATAAAGTATCTCCATCAAATGCAGTTTCAATGTGAGTAATGTACATTCGATCAATCAAATCTAGTTCTAAAGATTTTTTGTATATCTCTCCACCACCAATTATAAACAGCTCATCAGTTTTTATGTTTTTTTTGACGTGTTTAACACTATCTTCTATACTATGCACAACAACACAACCATCAGCAGTATAATCTTTGTTTCTAGTAATTATGATGTTATCCCTGTTTTTTAGTGGTCTATATTTTTCTGGAATGCTTTCAAAATTTTTCCTTCCCATTATAACTGGGTGATGGTTTGTGGTATCCATAAAAAACTTCATGTCTTTTGGTAGATGCCAAATTAACTGATTATCCTTTCCTATTACACGATTTTTTGCAACAGCAACAATTAGAGAAATGATCATATTGAAACAGCAGCTTTAATGTGTGGGTGTGGATCGTAATTAATGAGCTCAAAATCATCAAAAGTAAATGCGGTGATATCCTTAATATTTGGATTAATCTTCATTTGAGGTAGAGGTCTTGTTTCTCTTGATAGTTGCTCTTTTGCTTGATCAATGTGATTATTGTAAAGGTGAACATCACCAAAAGTATGAACAAAATCTCCTGGTTTTAAGTTTGTTACTTGTGCTACCATCATGGTGAATAAAGCATATGATGCAATATTAAATGGAACACCAAGAAAGGTGTCAGCACTTCTTTGATAAAGTTGGCAAGAGAGTTTTCCATCACTTACGTAAAACTGAAAAAATGCATGACAGGGAGGTAAAGCAGCTTTTCCGTTTTTTACATTTTCTTTAAAACTTTTAGTCGTGTCAGGTAGAACACTGGGGTTCCATGCAGAAACAATCATTCTTCTGCTGTTTGGATTATTTTTTATTTGATGTATAAGATCTTCAATTTGATCGATGCCCTCTGAGTTCCAATTCCTCCATTGGTGACCATAGACAGGTCCTAAATCCCCGTTGTTATCAGCCCATTCATCCCAAATTCTAACGTTATTATCTTTTAAATATTGAATATTAGTCTCACCTTTTATGAACCAAAGTAGTTCATGAATAATGGACTTAAGATGCAGTTTTTTTGTTGTAAGTAGAGGGAACCCCTCGGAGAGATTAAACCTCATTTGATATCCAAAACAACTTATTGTCCCAGTTCCTGTTCTATCACCCTTTTGAGTACCTTTTTCTAATATATGTTCTAGTAAATCGTGATATTGTTTCATGTCTTAATTATGAATGCGTAAAAATAAAGGGTAATTAAAAATGACCTCTAAAAAGTTTAAAAAATTTATCAACGACCTTTAAAAGGTCATTCCAACTATAGTTGCTGACAATAAAGAAGCTAAGGTTCCAGCCAACAATGCTTTTAACCCTAATTCCGAAAGCAATTTTCGTTTAGATGGGGCAAGAGAACCAATTCCGCCAATTTGAATGCCTATAGAAGCGAAATTGGCAAATCCACATAGCATGTAAGTGGCCATAGTAATCGATTTTTCTTCTGTAAATGCACCCGCTGACTTTAAGTCACTCAAACTGATATAACCAATGAATTCGGTCATTATCACTTTTTCTCCAATAAGTCTTCCAACTAAAGTAATATCTTCAGAACAAACCCCTAATACCCACATGAATGGAGCAAAAACATAACCTAAGATTACTTGTAAAGAGAACTCTTTAAACTGCCCATTACTAATGTTTTCTATCCATCCGTTAATTCCTGTAAGACCTCCAAATTTAATAAGTAAAAAATTTGCCATAGCAATAAAGGCTATGAATACTAAGAGCATAGAAGCTACATTAACAGCTAGCCTTAAGCCTTCAACAGTGCCGTTAGAAATTGAATCTAAAACATTACTTCCAATTTTTTCTTTTGTAACTTCTACTTTAGAGTCAATTGTTTCTTTTTGGGGAATCAGCATCTTAGATATAATAACTGCACCAGGTGCTGCCATGAATGAAGCTGCTAGTAAATGTTTGGCAAATTTTAGTCTTTCTACAGGGTCATCACCACCAAGAAATGCTATGTAGGCTGCTAAAACTCCTCCCGCTAAAGTGGCCATTCCACCAGTCATAACCAATAGAATTTCTGACCTATTCATGTTGCTTAAATATGCTTTTATCATTAAAGGAGATTCAGTTTGACCTAGAAAAATATTACCAGCTACCGATAAACTTTCAGCTCCAGATAATTTCAAAACTTTTGTCATTAAAAGTGCAAGTACATATACTATTTTTTGAATGATTCCAAGATAAAATAAAACACTTGTTAAAGCCGAAAAGAAGATGATAGTGGGAAGCACTTGAAACGCAAATAAAAAGCCATGTTTTTCCGTGTCCAAAAATGAACTAAATAAGAATTTAGTTCCTTCTTTGGAGAAGTCTAAAATTTTCACAAATCCTTTACCAAGTACATCGAATGCCATTCTAAAATATTCAAGTACTCCAATACCTAAAGGATTTATAATTAGAAATGCCAAAAGTGCTTGTATACCAATACCAATGAAAATAACTTTCCATTGTATGTTTTTACGTTGCTCACTAAAAATAAACGCAACAAAAAGTATAAATGCTATTCCGATTAAACCTCTTAATATTGAGACAATAGATAAATCCATGTAACTAATTAACGTATTTTTTTATATATGTACGTATTACCCTCGCTAGAAAGTTGAAGAATCGAGTCGTTTACATCAATAAAATTCATAAAGTAAGTGACTTTTTCAGCAATAATTCCATCTGGCGTCAACATGCCTATATTTTGCTCTCCACTTTTTAAAAGTAGTGATGAATTTCCAAAATCATCATTAATAAGAAAAAGTGAATCAACAAAAGTGGTACAAATCGGGGTGCTGATTAGCGTTAAAATAGAATCTTCATATGACCAGTTTCCATTTTGCATATCATCACGAAAAATCAATTTTCCATTTATTTTCTCTAAAACAAGCTGGTATTTATCATTAGTAGGTACTTTCATGCTATCTCCATTCCCCCATTTCACATAATTTATTTCCCAATTTCCAATTAATTGGTATTCGATTGAATTAGAGCAATTGTACGTAAAGAATATTATACTAGAAATGATTAACGCCTTAGCAATGAAAGTCTTATTCCTTTTCCCTGTTTTTAATTTCATCTCTTAGTCTTGAGGCTAATTCATAATCTTCATTTTCAATGGCATCATTTAATTGCGAATTCAATTCTTTGACTGTCATTCTTTCAATAGGATTTTGTGTAATTTCTTCTACATTTATTTCTGGGTTGATTTCATCGGTATTATCTTCAATATCATCATCATCTAAAATGATTCCAGCTGAACTCAGCACAAACTCATAAGTGTAAATGGGGCAATCAAATCGTATAGCAAGAGCAATGGCATCAGATGTTCTTGAGTCAATCTCTAGTTCTTTTCCTTTGTGTTCACAGATTAATTTAGCAAAGAAAATACCTTCCACTAAGTTGTAAATGATAATTTCTGTAATATTAATTTTGAATAGCTCTGCAAAATTTTTAAATAAATCATGAGTAAGGGGTCTACTTGGTGTCATCTTTTCCAATTCAATTGCAATTGCTTGCGCCTCAAAACCACCAATTATGATAGGAAGTCTTCTTTTTCCAATGGATTCAGAAAGTACAAGGGCATAAGCACCAGATTGGGTTTGGCTGTATGATAGCCCAGCAATTTCTAATTTGATTTTATCCATTTTAAAATAAAATTGGGGATGATTCCCCAATTATTACTCAATTATAAATATAGTGAAATAATGTCATTAATTTTGAGAAGCAGTAAATTTCTTCACCGCTTCTGTAAGTCTTGGAAGTACTTCAAAGGCATCACCTACAATTCCATAGTCAGCAGCTTTGAAAAATGGAGCTTCGGGATCTGTGTTAATGACAACAATAACTTTACTTCCGTTAACTCCAGCCAAATGTTGAATTGCGCCAGATATTCCCGCAGCAATATACAGGTTAGGCCTGATGGCTACTCCGGTTTGACCGACATGCTCATGATGAGGTCTCCAACCAATATCAGCAACTGGCCTTGAACATGCCGTTGTTGCTCCAAGAGCATTTGCTAATTCTTCAACGATTCCCCAATTTTCAGGACCTTTTAAGCCTCTTCCAGCAGAAACGACTAACTCAGCCTCAGGAAGTGGAACACCATCTCCTTGAGATTTTAATTCCTTGACTTTAATTCCAAATGAACCTAAGTCAGGATTGAATTCTTCCACATTTGCATTTTTTTGATTTAGTTGAGGAACTAGTGAATTTGGAAGAATGGAAATGACTTTTTTAGCAGAATGTAATGCAACATGAGCAATAGCCTTTCCTGAATATACGTTTGTCTTTACTACGAATCCATTAGACGTATCTGGTAAATCAATTGCTCCAGATATATGACCCGCATTCAGTTTTGCTGAAATTCTTGGCCCAACGCCTTTACCTATCTGATCTTGAGCTAGAACTACAAATTCAGCGTTAACTTTTTCCACGGCTGTAGCTATAAGATTAGTTAGTGCTTGGTCATTACTTTCTTTTAAATTTCTACAGATTAATATATTTTCAGCTCCATAATTACCTAATTCTTTCAGTGTTTCTTGTGACGCATCACCAAAAGTGATAACAGTAACTGAACCTAATTGACTACCGTAATAAACCGCTTCCATTGCCGATTTATTGACTTTATTTTTTACTTCTACAAAAACAATTACTGACATATTATATAACTTTTGCTTCGTTGTGTAACAATTCTACTAATTCATCCATATTTTCCGGCTCAACGTATTTGCATCCTGATTTGGCATCTGGCAATTCAAATTTCACAACTGAACTAAGTAGTTCTTGTTCTACCGGATTAATCACATTTAAAGGTTTTGTCCTTGCTGCCATTATCCCCCTCATATTTGGAATACGTTGTTCAGCCATTCCTTTTGCTGCACTGAGGACAAAAGGGGTATTTACCTCAATAATCTCAACTCCACCTTTAACATCTCTCTCTAAAGTTGCCAAGTTGTTATTGATATCAAGTTTTGTTGCAAGTGAAACGAATGGTGTATTTAGCATTTCTGCTATCATTCCTCCAATTTGAGCTCCATTATAATTAATAGTCTCTTTCCCTGTTAAAATAATATCGTAATTTTCATTTTTCGCATATTCAGCAATTTGTTTTGCAACAAAATATGGGTCAGAAGGCTCAGCATCTATTCTTACCGCGTCATTTGCTCCAATAGCTAATGCTTTTCTGATCGTAGGATCGTCTGCAGCAGAACCTACGGTTATTGTTGTTACTGAACCGCCATGTGATTCAACTAATTCAAGGGCTCTTACTAACGCGTACCATTCGTCATAGGGATTGACAATATATTGCACTCCATTTTCATCAAACTTTGTGTTGTTTTCTACAAAATTTATCTTGCTTGTAGTGTCAGGTACTTTACTTATACATACCAATAATTTCATTGAAATTGAGTTAAAATTTTAAAGTATGCTAAAGTAATTATTTATGTCAAGATGACCTATATTGATTAGAAAAATATTATGCAAGCATAACAAATTAAAACGTTTTCTTATTACTAATAAACTAATGTGATTTATAATGTAGATTTTTGTACTATTGTTGATATTAAAAATTATTTTTGATCCTCAATTTAAGATAATGAAAACAGTACAGTATAGAGAAGCACTTAGAGAAGCAATGGTGGAGGAAATGAGAATTGATCAGAATGTTTTTCTGATGGGAGAAGAAGTTGCAGAATATAATGGAGCATACAAGGTTTCACAAGGAATGCTTGATGAATTTGGGCCAGAAAGAGTCATAGATACTCCAATTGCTGAACTTGGCTTTGCTGGTATCGCAGTTGGAGCAGCAATGAATGGGTTAAGACCCATTGTAGAATTTATGACCTGGAATTTTGCACTATTAGCATCAGATCAAATAATCAATAGTGCTGCAAAAGTATTACAGATGAGCGGTGGACAATATTCATGTCCTATCGTGTTCAGAGGAGGAAATGGTCAAGCCGGTCAACTCGCAGCTACTCATTCTCAGAGTTTCGAGTCTTTTTATGCGCATGTTCCTGGTTTGAAAGTGGTAACGCCATCTACGCCCTATGATGCGAAAGGACTTCTTAAGTCAGCGATTAGAGATAATGATCCTGTTTTAATAATGGAATCGGAGCAAATGTACGGAGATAAAGGTGAAATACCTGAAGGCGAGTATTTAATTCCAATAGGAAAAGCGGATGTTAAGCGTAAGGGAGATCATGTCACCATTGTTACTTTTGGAAAAATTATTAAAGTGGTTCACGAAGCGGCAGATGCTTTGCAAAAAGAAGGTATTTCTTGTGAAATTATAGACTTAAGGTCAGTTAGACCAATTGATTATGATACTGTGGTTGAATCTGTTAAAAAGACTAATCGTTGTGTTGTTGTTGAAGAAAGTTGGCCATTGGCATCCATTTCAGGTGAAATTGCTTACCATTTGCAGCGTTATGCTTTTGATTACCTAGATTCTCCTGTATTAAGGGTGATGCAATCAGATACTCCTTTTGCTTTTTCAAAAGTACTTATTGAAGAGGCACTCCCAAATGTGAGTAGAATTGTTAATGCAGTTAAATCCAGCCTTTACGTGAGTTAATTTACAGGGCTGATATTAATAAGTCTAAATCTTTATAAGGTAAATCAAAGGTTTCTCCTAAAAATGATGAAGTAAGTGAACCTTTGTAGATATATACCCCATGTCTAAATCCCTTTTCAGTTTGGATTATTTTTTCGCACCCACCCCTATCAGCAATTTCTAATAGCAGTGGAGAAAATATGTTTGATAGACTATAACTTGCCGTTCTAGAAACTCTAGAAGCTATGTTAGGAACTCCGTAATGAACTATGCCAAATTTTTTAAACGTAGGTTTTTGATGAGTTGTGATTTTTGATGTTTCAAAACACCCACCTTTGTCAATGCTTACATCTACTATTACAGAACCTTCTTTCATGTTTTTTATCATATCTTCATTCACGACACAAGGTGTTCTTCCGTGTGGAACACGCAATGCACCAATTGCAACGTCACATCTTCTTAATGCTTTTTCTAATACTTTAGGCTGAATGACTGATGTAAAAACTTTATGGCCTATTTCACGTTGCAATCTTCTTAATTTAAAAAGGGAATTATCAAATACTTTAACAGAAACACCAAGTGAAAGTGCTGCACTAGCAGCAAATTGACCAACTGTACCTGCTCCAATTATTACTAATTCTGGAGGTGTTATTCCAGCAAGTCCACCTAACATTAAACCTTTTCCGTCATTTGCATTACTCATGAGCTCAGCTGCAATTAGCACCGAAGTTGTACCTGCAATTTCACTCATTGATCTTACAATTGGAAAAGAGCCACCTTCATCTTCGATGTAATCCCAAGCAATGGCAGTAATTTTCTTTTCCATGAGTTTCTTTAAGGTACTCTTAGGTTGTGCAGAGAGTTGAAGTGCAGAGAATAGTATTTGTTTGTATTTCATCATTTTAATTTCTTCCTCACTTGGAGGAGAAATTTTAAGAATGATATCGGCTTTATAAATCTCTTGTGTGTCGTATATAATTTCTGCACCACTTTCACTGTATTCGTTGTCATTAAAATTCGCATTTTTTCCTGCATTACTTTCAATTACAACTCTGTGACCATTTGCTACTAATAAACCTACGGATTCAGGTACTAAGGCTACTCTTTGTTCTTGAAATTTAGTTTCCCTAGGAATTCCTATATATAATTTTTGTTTTTTCCTGCCTACTTCCAATTTTTCTTCCTGTGGTGAAAGAGCAGCTTCTAGTGCTAACGATTTTAGTGCGTCTCCAGATGAAATCATATTGAAATAGTAATTAAACGATATTGTTCTTCTATGCTGATGCTAATATTTACGTAATTCTTTGGTAAAAAGTTAAGAAATTTTTCTGGCCATTCAATGAAACAAAGTGGTTCATATTTTAAATAATCTATAAAACCAATATTTTCTACTTCATCTTCATTATCAATTCTATATCCATCAATATGAAGAATTTCACCAATATCATAGGCTAAATAATTATTAATGATACTAAAAGTTGGTGATGATGTGTCAAACACACCATAATATGCTAAAACTTGTTTGATTAATGTCGTTTTACCACTCCCAAGGTCACCATTAAATATAAAGATATTATAGGAAGGAATTAATTCAATAATTGCTTTAGCAACTAAGTCAAGTTCTTTAGTGGTGTTTATTTTGAACTCTTTCTTCATTATTGCTTTATAGCAATGTAAATTAGTTCATCAGGATTTAATCTCATTTTCTGATAATCTAAATTTTTGAGATCTGTTCTAGGATTAAAAATTTTAATTTTAAATCCTGCTTTTTCTAGTTTTTTAGGATAATCTTTTCCATATAGCCTTAAGTGGTCCTTTTGCCAAAAATGTTTTTCTCTTTCTTTTGGGTCTGTGATAGTGGCATCTTCATAGGTGGATTCACTTTTGTAATTAATAGGAACTTGAAATATACCCCACCCACCATTTTTCATCACTCGGTAAAGTTCGGTCATACATTGGTGATCATCTTCTACATGTTCAAGAACATGATTGCAAAAAATGACATCATAGTAATTTTCATCAAGAGGTATTTGGTGTAAGTCGAAATGAAGGTCAGCAAGAGGAGATTCAAGATCGGCAGTTGTATAATTTAAATTAGATTGTTTTTTAAATAAAGGGTAGAAACATTGTTCAGGAGCAATATGCAATAAATTTATTTTTTTGGCATTGAAGAAGTCACTTTGTTTGAGGTATAGCCACATTAACCTATGTCTTTCTAGAGTAAGGTCATATGGACAAAGTACATTCTCTCTATGGGCCATATCCGAACCGTATGATAAGAACTTCCGGAAGCTACGTTCGCAGACTGGGCAATTTACATCGGATCCTTTATACGCAATTGGAGCAAATAATCGAAACACATAACTTAATCTTATTAAAAGCGGCCTTGGAAGCGTATTTAAAAGGTATTTATATAGTGTTTTCATTTCAATAATTCTTCAATTTTTTCTGCATAATCCAAAGAGTCATCTCGGTAGAAGTGAAGTTCCGGTGTTCTTCTTAGTTGGTTTTTTACAACTTGACTAAGTTGATGTCTGATGTATTTTGAAGAGGAATGTACTTTTTCAAACACGTCATCATTATTTTTAGCACCAAAAATACTTAGATAAACTTTAGCAATAGATAGATCAGGGCTAATCCTAACAGTAGTCACACTAACCATTGCACCCATGCATATAGAAGCAGCATTTCGTTGAAAAAAAACACCCAATTCTTTTTTAATCACATTTGCTATTTTTTCTTGTCTTATGCTCATGAAGGTTGCAAATTTAGAAAAACTAATCAGTTGATCGCAATACTAGTATAGAATGCTTGTTATATAAATAGTTCATTAACTATATTAACTTTGCTTTGCATTATGAAAAACTTGTTTAGGATAGCTAAAATCACATTAGAGTTTAAGAAAACACTGTATTTAAATTTGATGTTTAACATACTAGCTATGTTTTTTTCCTTGTTTTCGTTTGCCATGATAATCCCTTTACTTAGAGTTATTTTTAATACAAAGGAATCTATTCAAGCATTATCTCTTGATGATCCTGGAGTTTTTTCATTTTCAAAAGAAAGTTTAATTGATCACTTCAATTACCATCTATCCAACTATGCATTATTGGAGGGTCGATATCAAACCCTAATTATGATTTGTATATTTTTAGTAACAATGGTTTTTCTTAAAAACCTTTTTACTTTCCTAAGTACATTTTTTCTTTCTGGTCTTATTCAATCTAGTATCCTGAAATTCAGGAATTCACTTTTTCAAAAAGTGATACACTTGCCCATGGCCTATTATTCAGAAGAAAGAAAAGGTGATATTTTATCTAGATTTTCTGTTGATCTAAAAGAACTAGAATTATCGCTTAAGGCTACAACTAATGCTATATTCAAAGATCCTTTTTATATACTTGGATACTTTGTTACTCTTTTTTTAATTAGTATAAAACTCACTCTTTTCATAGTTATTTTTCTTCCTATAGCTGGGCTTTTTATTTCCAGAATAAGCAGCGGGCTAAAAAAGAAATCAAAATTAGGTCAAGAAAATGCAGGAAATATGTTATCCATGACGGAAGAAACACTTTATGGATTAAGGATTATCAAAAGTTTTAGTGCACAAGAATTTATTTATGATCGATTTAAGAAACAAAGCCAACTTCTTTATCAACTTATGTTAAGTATAAGTAGGAGAGTTTATATGGCGTCTCCAGTAAGTGAATTTTTAGGTGTTATTGCCACAGCAGGCGTATTACTTTATGGAGGAAGTTTAGTATTTGAAGATGAAATTCTGCCCGATGTTTTTATCGGATATTTAATATTGTTTTCTCAATTAATCACCCCTTTTAAGTCTATTTCTAAAGCTATTTATGATTCTTCTCAAGGCATTGCAGCCCTTGACAGAATATCTAATATTTTAAATGAGCGTCAAAAAATATCTGATTCCAATAATGCAATAAAAAACATTCAATTTAAAGATAAAATTGAATTTGATCAGGTTAGCTTTAAATATGATGAAAAACTGATTTTAAATAATATTACATTTCAAGTTTTACATGGAGAAACAGTTGCACTTGTTGGGCACTCAGGAGCAGGGAAAACAACATTAGCAGATTTATTGATTAGATTATATGATGTCTCAGAAGGTCAAATTAAAGTTGATAATTATGATGTAAAAGACATTAAATTATCTACGTTAAGAAACCTGATGGGAGTTGTTAGTCAAGAATCTATACTTTTTAATGAAAACGTATTCCATAATATTGCTTTTGGTGACAAAAATGTAGATAAAGAAAAGGCTATAGAGGCTGCTAAAATGGCCAATGCGCATGATTTTATTATGTCGTTAGAAAATGGTTATGAAACAAATATTGGAGATGGGGGTAATAAGTTGTCTGGAGGGCAAAAACAACGAATAAGTATAGCTAGAGCGCTCTATAAAAACCCACAAATTCTCATTTTAGATGAGGCTACGTCAGCCCTAGATACAGAATCGGAAAAAGCAGTACAAGTAGCATTAGATCGACTAATGAAAAATAGAACTTCATTGGTAATTGCTCATCGCTTATCAACCATCCAGAATGCACAAAAAATAATAGTACTAGATAAAGGTAGAATTGTAGAATTGGGCACCCATGACGAATTAGTTAAGCTAAATCAGTATTACAAACGATTTATTGACTTACAATCGATAAAGTAACTCATGAAAGTTAGTCCAAAAAAACACCTAGGTCAACATTTTCTTAAAGATGCTGAAATTTGTAGAAGGATTGCTGATGCAATATTAAACCAAAAGTCACACAATAATGTGATTGAAGTCGGTCCTGGAACAGGAGCTTTAACACAACATCTATTAGAGAAAAATTTTTCATTAGTTGCCTATGAGGTTGATCATGAATCTGTTCAATATTTAACTCTCCATTACCCTATTTTGAGAGTGGAGCAAAAAGATATTCTCGTTGAAGATTGGAGTGCAGTATTTCAAGATCAATTTTCAGTAGTAGGTAATTTCCCGTATAATATTTCTTCACAAATTGTTTTCAAGGTATTTGAAAATAGAACTTTAGTTAGTCAGTTAGTAGGAATGTTTCAAAAAGAAGTGGCTGAAAGAATTTGTGCCGATCCTGGAACAAAAAAATATGGAATTCTTTCTGTTCTTATTCAAGCTTTTTTTAAGACAACGTATTTATTTACCGTAAATGAAGACGTGTTTGATCCACCTCCCAAAGTAAAATCTGGAGTTATTCGTATTGAAAGAAATGAAATTGAACAATTACCTTGCAATGAGAGTTTATTTATAAGAGTGGTGAAAACAGCGTTTAACCAGCGAAGAAAGATGGTTAGGAATTCATTAAAAGGACTATGTAAGGATCATAATTTGGGTCATCAACTAATGACCAAAAGACCAGAACAGCTAAGTGTGAATGATTTTATAGAACTAACGAATTTGTTAGAATCAAAAATTTAAAGGCATAATTCCTATAATAATTTTTATTTTCGCAGTTTACATCTAACCCTTTGGAATGCAGTTTGAATTAACCAAAGAATTTATTGATCAAATCATCGTCTCAATTGAGGGAGATGATAATGAGTTTTTGATTGACAAGTTACATTCCCTACATCCAGTTGACATCGCTGAAATCATGCGAATTGTCAATTTACCGCAGGCACAATATATTTTTAGACTTTTGGAAGACGAGTTATCTTCAGAAGTTTTAGTTGAAATAGAGGAAGATATAAGAGAGAAGTTTTTAGAATCATTATCAGCTGAAGAAATTGCGGAAACGCTTGAAAAAATGTATGCGGATGACGCCACAGACGTTATCCAAGATCTTCCAGAGGAGGTCCAAGAAGAAGTATTAGAGGCTATAAAAGATAACGAACATTCATCTGAAATTTCCATGTTGCTGAATTTTGATGAAGATAGTGCCGGTGGAATTATGGACATGGATTTCATATCTGCCAATTGGAATTGGACCGTTTCTAATGCATTATCTAAATTTAGAGAACAGGTTGAAGAAGTCGATCAAGTATATACGATTTATGTAGTTGATTCAAAAAAAAGACTTAAAGGAACCCTGTCTTTGAAAAGTTTTTTATATGCTTCAGACGAAACACTGATTAAAGATATTTATCAACAGGATCCTATTTCTGTTGGTGTTGAAGATGAAGCAGAGTCAGTTGCATCAATAATGGAAAAGTATGATCTAGTTGTAATTCCTGTAGTAAATGAAAAGGGGAAGTTGTTAGGTCGTATTACTATCGATGATGCTTTAGATGTTATAAAGGAAGAGGCAGAAAAAGATTACCAAATGGCAAGTGGAATTTCTGAAAAAGTGGAATCTACTGATTCATTATTTGTAATAAGTAGAGCAAGACTGCCGTGGTTGTTAATTGGAATGCTTGGGGGAATCTTAGGAGCTTATGTAATTGGCATGTTTGAGGGTCATATAAGAGAAAATGCTGTGATGGCCTCGTTTATTCCATTGATTCTAGCAATGGGGGGGAATGTTGGTGTTCAATCTTCAGCCATAATTGTTCAATCTTTAGCCAATAATACGCTGAACTATGATTCTATAGCCAAAAAAATGTTCAAGGAATTATTAGTAGCTCTATTCAATGGATTAATATGTTCATTTATCGCTCTAATTTTTTGTTGGGTTACTAAAAGTGATTTTGACTTGGCTCTTACCATAGGAGTTTCCTTAGTAGCTGTTTTCACCTATGCTGGTTTATTTGGGACTTTTGTCCCCCTTGTATTAAATAAATATGAAATTGATCCGGCATTAGCTACGGGTCCCTTTATCACTACAACCAATGACATAATTGGTTTGTTAATCTATTTTCTGATAGGTTGGGCATTATATTTTTAGTACATGAAAGTTATTCTTCTTGACGATTTTCATACTATAATTCCAAGCACATTACAAACATGGGGATATCAACTTATCGATGGTAGGGGATTCTCGGCATTGGATTTAATAAATCACAATGATGTTAATGGATTATTTATTAGATCTAGCATTCCCTTAACCTCAACATTACTTCAGCAATTCCAATTTTTAAAGTTTATTGCAAGACCTGGAGCAGGATTAGAAAATATAGATTTGGAATATTGCAAACAAGCTAATGTGAAAGTCTTCAGAAGTCCTGAAGGAAATAGGGATGCTTTGGCAGAACATACTATGGGTATGGTCTTGAGTTTGATTAATAAAATAAACACAGCAAATATTGAAGTAAAAAATGGAGTTTGGTTAAGAGAAGAAAATAGGGGAATTGAATTAAAAGGAAAAGTTTTTGCTTTAATTGGCTATGGATTTATGGGTGAGGCATTAGCTAAAAGATTATCGGGTTTTGAGGTTGAGGTTGTCGCATATGATAAATACAAGTCTAATTTTTCAGACCAATATATAAAGGAGGTAAATATGGATTATATTTTCAAAAATGCAGACTTTGTTAGTCTTCATACACCTCTTAGTTTAGAAACTAAAAACTTGGTGAATAGTACTTTCATTAATTCCTTTAAAAAATCTTTTTTCCTTATAAATACAGCCAGGGGGCAGTCTGTCGTTTTAGAAGATCTTCTAAAGGGACTTAAAAACAATATAATCAAAGGCGCATGCCTAGATGTATTAGCATTGGAATCCCCATCCTTTGAAAGGTTTTCCTATTCGGATGATCCTACATTTAAATCTATATCTCAATACAAAAATGTCATATTTACTCCTCATATCGCTGGTTGGACGCATGAATCTAAAGAAAAAATGGCTAAGGTAATTTTGGAAAAGATTAAGAAAGAATTTTTACCAAACTAATTCGTGACTCCAAAAGGTATTGCCGTTAAAAATTAGATCACTACACCAAAGTTCATCGCTTAAATCGTCAACAACTGAGTAAGTAAAAGACTTTGTTTTATCTGAGCCTAAATCTTTAGTTACAGTAATACTTCCAGATTGTCCACAGTCAAGAGCTCCTGTCCATTAAGTATTTATATCCTGTGTTTCAACCACGTCACCATCCAAGGTATAGGTTTGAAAATCACTTCCAAAATAATAATGACTATCAGAAGTGGCTGCACTACACCATAATACGACCTCCCTTCTTAGCTGCAAGATCCATCATTTTTTCTGCTTAAGAATCAAAATTAACGGTATCAAAGTCAGTACATCTAGGGTTAGAACAACTATTCAATACTGAAAAATAATGGTAACTAATAAAATGGTTTTTTATTGAATTGATATTAATTATAGAATAAATTAATCAATAAAATTTGACCTTAGATAAAAATAATTAAACTAACCATTATACATTATTAATGTTTGTATATTTTTGATCTATAATTACGAAATTTAATTATGAGTAAATCAACCTTTTACACTTCAGTTGGATATAAAATCCTAATGGCTCTTTCGGGACTTTTTTTAATGTTTTTTTTAGCACAACACCTCACGATTAATTTACTCTCGGTTATTAGTGCTGAGGCATTTAATGATGCATCTCACTTTATGGGAACAAATCCATTGGTGCAGTTTTTATTACAACCTGTTCTAATATTTGCAGTCGTTTTTCACTTTGTTATGGGGTTTATTTTAGAATTAAAAAACAGAAAAGCTAGATCTACTGATTACGCCTACAAAAATCCTTCAACTAGTTCCTCTTGGATGTCTAGAAATATGATCATTAGTGGTATTACAATATTGGCTTTTCTTGCTCTTCATTTTTTAGACTTTTGGATTCCAGAAATTAACACTAAATACATTGTGGGTGATATGTCTGGTTTGATGCCTGACGGGTCCTTTCGTTACTTTCAAGAATTGCAACATGAATTTCAAAGTTTACCTAGAGTAATAGCTTATGTAGTGGCGTTTGGATTTTTATCATTGCATTTATTACACGGATTCAAATCATCTTTCCAAAGTATTGGTTTAACAAATGGAAAAAAAAGAGCAACTCTTCATAAATTTGGAAATATTTTTGCAATCCTGGTGCCTTTGGGATTTGTTTTTATTGCATTATTTCATTTTTTAACTCAATCGCATTAAGTATTATAACATGGGAAATTTAAATTCTGGCGTTCCAAAAGGAGATTTAAAAAACAAATGGACCAATTACAAGGATAGTATCGATCTTGTTAATCCAGCTAATAAACGAAATATCGATGTAATTGTAGTCGGCACTGGTTTAGCTGGTGGATCTGCCTCAGCTACCCTAGCTGAGCTTGGTTACAATGTAAAAACTTTTTGTTATCAAGATAGCCCTAGAAGGGCACACTCTATAGCAGCACAAGGAGGCATTAATGCAGCTAAAAATTACCAAGGTGATGGAGATTCAACGTACAGGCTGTTTTACGACACCATTAAGGGAGGTGACTATAGGTCAAGAGAGGCAAACGTATATAGATTAGCTGAAGTGTCCACAAATATCATTGATCAATGTGTTGCTCAAGGTGTTCCTTTTGCTAGAGATTATGGTGGTTTGTTAGATAATAGATCTTTTGGTGGAGTGTTGGTTTCCAGAACATTTTACGCAAAAGGCCAAACAGGTCAACAACTTTTATTGGGTGCCTACTCAGCTATGAATAGGCAGATTGCAAGAGGAAAGATAAAAATGTATAATCGTCATGAAATGTTAGATGTGGTGATTGTAGATGGAAAAGCTAGAGGCATCATTGCGAGAAATCTTACAACTGGCGAAATTGAACGACATTCTGCCCATGCAGTAGTTTTAGCTTCTGGAGGCTATGGAAATGTTTATTTTCTTTCAACTAACGCTATGGGAAGTAATGTAACTGCTGCTTGGAAAGCACATAAAAAAGGAGCTTATTTTGCTAATCCTTGTTACACACAAATTCACCCCACATGTATACCAAGATCAGGTGAGTATCAATCTAAACTTACATTGATGTCAGAGTCATTAAGAAATGACGGTAGGATTTGGGTTCCAAAAAAGAAAGAAGACGTGGAGTCGCTTCGGAAAGGTTCCCTTAAAGCAACGGATATTAAGGAAGAGGATAGAGATTATTATTTAGAAAGAAGATATCCTGCATTTGGTAATTTAGTACCTAGAGATGTAGCTTCTAGGGCAGCTAAAGAAAGATGCGATGCAGGATTTGGTGTTAATCAGACTGGTGAAGCAGTGTTTCTTGATTTTAGTTCTGCTATTGTTCGATACGGAAAAGAACAAGCACTACTTAAAGGACTAGATGAAAACGATTCCTCTTTAATAAAAAATCTTGGTCAAGAGATTGTGAAATCAAAATATGGAAACTTATTTCAGATGTATGAGAAGATCGTTGATGAAAATCCGTATGAAACTCCAATGATGATTTATCCTGCAGTTCATTATACCATGGGTGGAATCTGGGTCGATTACAATCTAATGACTACCGTTCCGGGTTTATATGCCATTGGAGAAGCCAATTTTTCAGATCATGGAGCTAACAGATTGGGCGCTTCAGCACTAATGCAAGGACTGGCTGATGGTTATTTCGTATTACCCTATACCATAGGGGATTACCTTTCTGATGACATCAGAACTGGCCCAATATCTACAGAATCAAAAGAATTTGAGGAGGCTGAAAATAAAGTGAAAGAACAACTTAGCAGTTTGATCAATAATAAGGGTAAACACTCAGTCGATTACTATCACAAAAAGTTAGGAAAAATTATGTGGGATGAATGTGGAATGGCTAGAACAGAAGATGGACTCAAAAAAGCCATGAAAGAGATAAAAGATCTTAGAGATGATTTTTGGAAAAATGTTAATGTACCAGGCGGTTTACATGAAATGAATAAAGAATTGGAGAAAGCAGGTAGGGTTGCTGATTTTCTGGAGTTAGGTGAATTATTTGCAAAAGATGCATTAGAAAGAAATGAATCTTGTGGAGGTCATTTTAGAGAAGAATTTGCAACTCCTGAAGGGGAAGCAAAGCGAAATGATAAAGATTACACCTATGTTTCAGCATGGGAATATAAAGGTGAACCTTCAAAAGCAATATTGCATAAAGAAGAATTAATTTTTGATAATATTGAAGTAAAAGAAAGGTCTTATAAATAAAACACATCATGAATTTAAAACTTAAAATTTGGAGACAAAAGGATGCCAATGATAAAGGCTCAATGGTTGACTATGATATTCAAAATGTTTCTGAACATATGTCATTTTTAGAAATGTTAGATGTGTTAAATGAAGAACTTATCGAAAAGGGAGTAGATCCGGTTGCTTTTGATCATGATTGTCGAGAAGGAATTTGCGGAATGTGCTCACTCTACATAAATGGAGAAGCACATGGACCTGACAGGAGAGTCACTACTTGTCAGCTTCACATGAGAAAATTTAAAGATGGTGATACGATTTACATTGAACCATTTAGAGCAAATGCTTTTCCTGTAGTAAAAGACTTAGTTGTTGATCGATCAGCTTTTGATAGAATACAACATGCAGGAGGTTATATTTCTGTAAATACTTCAGGTAATACACAAGATGCTAACGCTATACCAATTCCCAAAGATAATGCAGATTTAGCCTTTGATGCAGCAACTTGTATAGGTTGCGGAGCATGTGTAGCTTCTTGTAAAAATTCTTCAGCTATGTTGTACGTTTCTGCAAAAGTTTCTCAGTTCGCATTGCTTCCTCAAGGACAGGTTGAAGCAAAAGATAGGGTGCTGAATATGGTCAATAAAATGGATGAAGAGGGATTTGGAAATTGCACTAATACAGGTGCTTGTGAAGTTCAGTGTCCTAAAGGAATTTCACTTGATAATATTTCGAGAATGAACAGAGAGTTTTTGTCTGCCAACATTAAAAAAGGATAGATTAGTTTTTCGTCATGGTGTGAATAATTTTCTCTACCATACTTCTATTGTATTCAAAATCCCAAATCATATTTTCCTTGATTTCATTATAGTATCCAACAGAAATGGGTTCTTTAGAAAGAAAAGAAGTGTCAAATTCCTTTTTTTGTCTAAACAAACTTATATCTGCTTTTAGTTTAAAATTTGATTTTCCTTTTGATGGTATTCCTGTACAGTTAACAATAATATGTTTTGATACATATGGTGTATTTTCGAATAAAACCTTGTAAACTGATTTTGAATTTAACTTAACTTTAAACTTATAACCCTGTACTATTTTTTTAGAGATTAATACATTGTTTTCAAAAACACTTGCAGTACAGTTTTTTAATTTTCCTCTAAAATTCTCGATGGGTCTAAGTTTAATTAAAACCCTAACATTTGTTTTTTCTTGGGCAAAGAACACCACGCTCTGAGAAAAGATAACTGCAAATACAAAATGTTTTAAGTTAATCATTGAAGAAAGTTCAATGTTAAAATTAAGATTATTATTTATTCGAGAGGGAAAAGTATGAAGTACTAGAAAATTTCTTTTGCTATGTTTTTAACGGCAGTACCTTTACCCATTGTGTAAAAATGAATAACTGGAATATCTGCTTTTATAAGTTCTTTACATTGTTCTGTTGTCCATTCTACACCCACTCTTTTCACTTCTTCGTCCGTTTTACATTTTTCTAATTCATTTGAAAAAGCTTCTGGAAAGTTGGTGTGAAAGAATTTAGGGATAAATGTCAAATGTCTAAGATTGGTAATTGGTTTTATTCCAGGAATAATAGGTACTGTAATGCCTATTTCACGACATTTTTTAACAAAATCAAAAAACTTTTTATTGTCATAGAAAAGTTGAGTCACTATGAATTCTGCACCTGCATCTACTTTCTTTTTTAGATGTTTCATGTCAGTTGATAGATTCATAGCTTCAAAATGTTTTTCTGGGTATCCAGCTGTACCAATGCAAAAGTTAGAAGGACTATTTTTAGTTTCTTCATAAAGATATTGGCCATTATTCATTTCGTTGATTTGTTCAATCAATTCTAAAGCATAAGCATTACCCCCTATAGTTGGAACAAAAGCAGATTCATTCTTCATAGGATCGCCCCTTAATGCAAGAATATTATCCACTCCTAAAAATTTAAGGTCTATTAATGCGCTTTCGGTTTCTTCTTTTGTGAATCCCCCGCAAATAATGTGAGGAATGGCATCTACTTTGTATCTGTTCATAAGGGCTGCACATATCCCTACAGTACCCGGTCTTTTTCTTATAGAAACTTTCTTTAACAAGCCATTACCCATTTTTTTATAGTCGTATTCCTCTCGATGATAAGTTACATTAATAAATGGTGGATTAAACTCCATTAATGGATCAATTCCTGCGCAAAGATCTTCTATGCCTTTCCCTTTAAGTGGTGGAATGATTTCAAATGAGAAGATTGTTTCTTTTCTATTGGCTATGTATTCAGTTACCTTCATTTTACAAGTCGACAAATTAACAAGTTAATAAAGTGAATAACAAACGAATATCAATCAAAAAGGTTATTGTTTGTTAAATAAACTCAAATTTCAGGTTGTTATACTGTCAAATATTCAATAGATAGTAGCTTATTGTAATTACATATTGTAGTACATTTGCATTGATGAAAAAAATCCGAAATTTTTGCATAATCGCCCACATTGATCACGGCAAAAGCACTCTTGCTGATAGACTACTTCAAACTACTGGTACCATTTCTGATCGTGAAATGAAGGATCAAGCTTTAGATGATATGGATCTAGAAAGAGAGAGGGGAATTACGATAAAAAGTCATGCTATTCAAATGGATTATCATTACAATGGTGAACAATACAAGCTAAATTTGATTGATACTCCAGGGCATGTTGATTTTTCATACGAAGTTTCGAGATCAATAGCTGCGTGTGAAGGAGCTTTGCTTATAGTTGATGCCTCTCAAGGTATTGAAGCTCAAACGATTTCAAATTTATATCTAGCTATTGAAAATGATCTTGAAATAATACCTGTTTTAAATAAAATGGACCTACCCGGTGCAATGCCCGAAGAAGTCACCGATCAAATTATTGATTTAATTGGATGTTCTGCTGACGAAGTTATTCCTGCAAGTGGTAAAACAGGACTAGGTGTAGATAATATTTTAAAAGCTATAATTGATAAAATTCCTTCTCCCAATGGGACAGATGAAGCGCCTTTAGAGGCCATGATTTTTGATTCTGTGTTCAATCCATTTAGAGGAATTATAGCGTATTTTAGGGTTTTTAATGGAGTAATTAAAAAAGGTCAAGAAGTAAAGTTCTTTAACACTGGAAAAACCTATTATGCAGATGAAATAGGAGTATTAAAGATGGACTTGGATCCAAAAAAAGAATTACTATCTGGTGATGTGGGCTACATTATAAGTGGAATAAAAAAGGCCAATGAAGTTAAGGTAGGAGATACAATTACGTCCATTTCAAATCCGTGTAATAAGGCAATTAAAGGATTCGAAGATGTGAAACCTATGGTTTTTGCTGGTATTTATCCTGTTGATACTGAAGACTATGAAGAATTAAGAGCCTCAATGGAAAAGTTGCAATTAAACGATGCTTCATTGGTGTTTGAACCGGAGTCATCTGCTGCTTTAGGTTTCGGATTTAGGTGTGGCTTTTTAGGTATGTTACACATGGAAATTATTCAGGAGCGTCTAGAAAGAGAATTCAATATGACTGTTATTACAACAGTACCAAACGTATCCTACCGAATTTACATGAAAAAAGATTTAGAGGAGATCATTGTCAATAATCCTTCAGAACTTCCTGATCCATCAAAGGTGGATTGGATTGAGGAACCTTACATAAAATCTCAAGTTATTACTAAATCAGAATTCATAGGTGCAGTGATGAATCTATGTATTGAAAAACGTGGGGAATTAACAAATCAAGTGTATTTAACTCAAGATAGGGTCGAACTTTCTTTTTTGATGCCACTTTCAGAAATTGTATTTGATTTTTATGATCGTTTAAAATCAGTAAGTAGAGGTTATGCATCATTTGACTATTCTCCAACAGATTATAGAAAGTCAGATTTAATTAAGTTAGATATTCTTTTAAATGCAGAACAAGTTGATGCACTTTCCGCTTTAGTACACAGAAGTAATGCATTTACATTAGGTAAAAAAATATGTCTTAAATTGAAGGAATTAATACCCAGACAACAATTTGAAATTCCTGTTCAAGCAGCTATTGGTGCCAAAATAGTAGCTCGAGAAACCATTAAGGCTCTTCGTAAAGATGTAACTGCTAAGTGTTATGGTGGAGATATTACTAGGAAAAGAAAGTTACTTGAAAAGCAAAAAGCAGGTAAAAAAAGAATGAGGCAAGTAGGTAGAGTGGAAGTTCCGCAAGAGGCATTTTTAGCCGTTTTAAAGCTGGATTAGAAAAAGGCTCTTAATTGTATCCCTCCTGTATGAATTGTTTTTAAATCGTTTGACTTTCTACCGTTGTAATTTAAAGTAAGTTGAATATTATTTGCCATTTTACGTTGTAAATTTATCTGCCAAGTATAGTTTGTTCCAGGTTGCAATCCTTCCAGCATTTCATATCCAATTGTGCTATTGCTGTTTCCGTTGTAATTAATATTTAATATTCGAAAGGCGACATTAATCAATCCACTGGTCTTTTTACTTTTTCTAAGGTTTAATCCGATTTCAGTTAGATATGCTTTTTCATTTCCGAAGTCCTCATCATTAATTTTTTCGCTGTAACGTCCTTCAATGCCAATTCTAAATAATGTGTTTGGTTGATATGAAAGCTGGTGTTTATTTTCATTTTCATTTATATAGAAATTTCTTGAGTTAGCGTAAGTTGAAGAGTTTTGTTTTGAATGAAAATTTAGTTCTGAATTTAACATAAATAGTTTATTTAAATTCCATCTCAATTTAAATTGCTCCTTAGCTGTAGATCTATAATCAGTTCCATTAATGAGTAGCATCTTGTTAGCAAACAATTGTCTTGTGTATTCTAAACTGTATTTTGGATGGGATCTATTAAAAAATAAACTATTTCGTAGTGAATTTGACATTTGTTGAATGATGGGATGATTCGCATTAACAAATGGATTTACTAGCGTATTTAACTCTAATTCATTTAGTTTCTTCTGGGTGTTTATTGCTGTTTGATTATAGAATTTACTAAGAAAATTTCCAATGGTTTGGTCTCCTTTAATTATCCGTTTTAAATTAATATTTAAGTTCTGATTATATTGAAATTGGTAAATCTTAATGTACTTATTGTTAGGGGTATACACTTTTATATATGAAGCTTGATCACTAAAAATGGCAATTTCAAATTCATTCAGTTCTTTGATATTGTTTTCATTGTAATCAATCCATGTGTATACACCCTGTCCTGAAGGCACTTCAATGTAAATGAACTCTTTTTGAAGCTCTAATCCTGATCCTAATTCTACAAATGAGTTCGTATGTATTCCACCTTTTAATAATTTTAATTGGTAGTTTACTCTACTCGTTAGTGAGTTTTCTGGAGATATATTTGTCAATGTAGTGTCAAGAATCTTTAAAGATCGTAACGCTAAATTGTAATTTAATTTGAATTTTTCATTGTTTTTTAAGTCAATAAAAAATCCTGGACTTATAGCGTGGGTAGATTTAATTAAGTTTGATCTCTTTTTGAACCAATCGTATCTTTCTTGATAATAAAATTGCAATTTATTAGATGCTGTGTCTCCCTTTTCTAAATAAACTTTCCAATCGTAAAAACGATAACTGGCTTGACTTAAAGTATCAGCTACTAAAAATCGATTTTCTTCATTAATATCTTTAAATCCAAATTTATATTTTTTTATCGGTATGTATACATCTGAAAAGTGCCTTAGAAATCTAGAATCTCTAAGGCCATTTGTCTCTAGAATACTTCCTTTAAATTCGGCATATACATTTTTTGCCCATTTTATTTCAATATCATTTTTAATTCCTGAAAAAGTATCTTTTAAAATGAATGTATTAAAAGTGTAGCGTAATTTTCCATTCTTGTTATGAAGAAGGTCAAACTGGCTTTTTCCCAAAAGTTGATCTTCTTGTAAAATTACATCAAGTATATTCCAGTTTCTTTCAAACTCTACTTCTCTAAATCGTTCTATTCTATTAAAGTTTTTTTGTATTAGCTCTATGGATGAATTATGGTTTAATGCCCAGTTAGTTGCTATTTTTTTAGATGAATTTAAATGCAGTAGACCAGCTAATCCAATGTTGTCATTATTACCAAAATCTGAAAAAGTATTCAAATCCATATTAGAAGTAGTTAGCTCGTAGTTTAGTTTTAAATTTTCAAATTCTTTATGACCACCAAGACTAATTATTTGTCTTTTTTTTGGAGTAATTAACTTCTTTACAGGCTGATAATTACCTTGTCTTACAATTCCTATAAATGGGATAGTATCTGGAGCAACCCATTCAAAAACTTTCCCTAATGCATTGTAATCAGTAATAATGTAGTCCCCATTTCCCTCTGTAACCTCGCTAAATACAATTTGATATTTAGCGGAGTCTGGATTAATAGAATAAACAAAAACTTCGTAACCTAATGAATCTACTTTTTTATACATATTCACATTTTCATTGAAAGAAGTACTGTCAATTCCTGAGCTAAAGGCTTGATCAATCTCGTCCCCTACATTTTGAAGCACTAGTCTATCTAGATCATTAATGTTTTGTTGAAGGGGTTGGCTTTTACTGTCTTGCTCTCCATAAGCGTGAATGAAAAACGAACTTTTTTCTCTTTTAAATGATGCCCTACTTTGCACTAAAGATCTAGCATAATTTTTATCACTATATTGAAATTCAACAACTATTCGTTTGTCTTTATTTATCAGGTGGTTGGCTGTAAACGTAATTTCAGCTGTATTGTAATCAATAGTGTAGTCGTAGTTTTGTCCTCTCTGCAATAGATACCCGTCAATGTACACGTTTTCAGTTCCACTCAAAACAATGATAAAGCTTTCGTTTTCATTTCCAAATAACCGGTATGGGCCTTGACTACCTTCAATTCCTTGAATTACATTTCTAGCAAATTTACCCTTACTAAGGGAGGCGCTATTTTCAGTTACTACTGTTAACTCATCATCTACGTTATTGGTTTTAAAATAAATTCCTTGTCCTCTCTTATGATATTTTAGAAAATAGCTGTCCTTACTTTTGATCCAAAAATCTCCTGTTGTAATATTCCAATTATTGCTCATGACTTGAATAAATACTTGGTCAAAATCCTGTAGCTTTTGTGTATTTCCTTCAGGTTGAATAGGTATATTGTCATCGGTTACGGAGGCTAAAATTTTAATTCCAGGAGATATATCACCAGATAATTGAAGGTTTAAGTTCGAGTTGAGGGAAAAGTTCTGATTATTACCAACCATCATACCTCTAGATATGTTTCCACTTTTTTGAAGAGATGTTTGGTTAATTAAGCTTTGATTTTCATTGTATTGATATACAGGAATTGGTTTGTATCCATCATATTCTGAATGCTGATTAAGATTGTAATCGTGTATGTTGAACTTAGTATTAAAGTTAATCGGAAAATGGTAATATTTAATCTCTATGGAGTCACTTGGTCGATTGAAGAAATAAAGAGTAGCTTTTATTGGGTTAAGTTCGTAATCTTGGTTTTTAATAGGAGAGCCATTTTTGAATTTAATTTCAAAACCATTTAACATAACTGAACAAGTGTCAAAAACAATACTATCCATATTTACAAGTATGGTTTTCTTAATTTTTGGTGGCATATTTTCTTGGCTAACTCCCTTTATTAAAAGAAGAAGTGAAATTGTAAGAATTAAATAGTGAATTTGATTAACCATTCATTTTTTGGTGCCTCGTTAACAACGCAATTTAATTAGAATTGTTTTTTAATTTCTAGATTAATTCACGCAATTTAAAAGAAGATAAATTAGTTATATTTGTCAATATAAAGTAAACAGATGAGTAAAATTAAGTTTGTATACCCGTTCTTCATCGCTCTATTGTCTTTATCATGCGGACAAGAAAAAAAGACAAATCTCGATAGTCAATTTGGTCAAATTCGAGATGCGAAAGGGTATTATACAGAAGGGGATAAGAAGTTTAAAATTTTTCAGGGAGGTGTTTTTAGAACTAACGAAACTAATTCATTCAAAAGTTTATTTCCCCCTTCAATAAATCATGCAATATCAAGTAGAATAGCACTGCAAATTTACCAGGGCTTAGTTGGTTTAGATCAACGTACTTTAAAGGTAATACCTTTGTTAGCTGAAAGCTATTCAGTTACTGACTCTGGTCGCTTATACACATTCACAATCAGAGATAGTGTATTCTTTCATGACGACCCTTGCTTTGAAAATGGTGTAGGTAGAATGTTAAATGCAAATGATGTTAAGTTTTGTTTAGATCAATTGTGTTCAGCTATTGATGGAAATAGAACATCAAGCTATTTAACAGGCATTGTGAAAGGAGCAAAATCGCATTATGATGCAACATTAAATGGAGGAAAAGTAGAAGGTGGTGTAAAAGGTATCAAGTTAATTGATGATCAAACTATTCAAATCGAGTTGACTTCATCTTATTCTTATTTTTTGAAAATTTTAACTCAAGCATGTTGTGCCATTTATCCAAAAGAGGCCTATGATTTTTATGGCAAAGAGATGAGGGCACATACTGTAGGTACAGGACCATTTATTTTGAAAAATAAGGATGTAAATGAAGATGTTGAAATTAGAATGGTGAAAAACAACCATTATTGGGGAAAAGACGAATATGGAAATTCCCTTCCGTATTTAGATGTAGTCAAAATTTCTTTTAATAACAATAAAAAAATTGAGCTCACTAATTTTAAAAAAGGAAATTTAGATATGGTTTACCAACTCCCTGTTGAAGAGCTTAAAGCGGTTTTGGTTACGCTGGACTCTGCGAAAGCGGGAGGAAATCCAGAATTTAAATTACAGAGTAATAAAGACAATGGATTAAGTTCTGTTTTTTATTGTTTCAATTTGTTAAATCCTGTTTTTCAAGATATAAGGATAAGGAAAGCATTTAATCTTGCTGTAGATAGAGAGAAAATTGTAAAATATATATTAAAGGGTGAATCAGAACCCGCTATTTATGGGTTTGTTCCAAGTCTTGGGGAATATGACCATACTTTAGTGAAAGGTTTTGGATACGATCCTGATTTAGCAAGGGATTTATTAGCAGAGGCTGGATTTATTGATGGAATAGGATTTCCAGAAATAGAATTAGATATAAGTGAAAGTAATTACTTAAATATCATTGTTGCTGAGGCCGTTCAAAAAATGTTATATGATAACCTGGGGGTCAATATTAAAATTAATTATTACTCTTTATCTGTATTGATTGATAAATTCACCAATGCTAAATCTGATTTTTTTGGCGTAACGTGGTTAGCTGATTATCCTGATCCACAGAATTTCTTACAAATATTTAATGGTCGGGTCATACCTAAAGTTGAATTTGATGAGAATGGCAATGAACTAATATTACCTTCATACACCAATTTTCCAAGATATAAAAATGAATCTTTTGATTCATATTATGATAAAGCTATTCATGCTACGGATCAAGACTCAGCAATTCACTATTATTTAAAAGCAGATAGTACTTTAATTGCTGATGCTGCATTATTGCCTATTTACTATGGACATAACATACGATTAATTCAAAGCAACGTACATGCTCTTCCTATTAATAGTATGGAATACAGGGATTTCTCAAGAGTCTTTCTTTCTAAAAAATGATTTTAATAAAGGGGTGTTTATAAAAATCTGATGTTTTGAATCAATGTTGGCTATTTGGTTTCATTTTTGTACTAAACGCATAAAAACCATTATGAAGTCAATTAATATATTTTCGTCCTCACTAATAATCTTTATTCTATTTCAAGCTTGCGTACCTGCTAGAAAATTTGAGGAAGTAGCTGAAAAACAAGAAATCTGTGCCAAAGAATTAAAAACCTTAAAAACATTAAAGACTGAACTGGAGACGGAAAATGTCGAATTAACTTCAAATAATGATCAACTAATTGAAGCCAATAAAAAGTTAAAAAAAGACACAACTCTATTGGGTAAATCCCTTAGAATGAAAGAAAAGCAGTATGATAAAATTGATTTGCTTAATCAACGAATACAAGAACAATTAGAAATTCTGCAGAAAGGTCAAACTATAGAGAAGCAACGATTATTAGCAGATCTTGAGAAAAGAAAGCTAGAATTACTAAAGATGGAAGATGAGTTAAGGTCATTGGAACTGGATTTAAATAATAAGAAAATTGATCTAGAAAACATGTCTATTGAATTGCAAAAAAGAGAAAAAAGAGTAAATGAATTGGAAGAAATTATTGCTAATAAAGATGCCATAGTAAAAGCACTTAAAGATAAAGTAGCTAATGCACTTTTGGGTTTTAAAGATAAGGGTCTTACTGTAGAGCAGAAAAATGGTAAAGTATATGTAAGCATGGAAGCTAAATTATTATTTGCTTCTGGTAGTACAAAAGTAGACGCTGAGGGAGTTAAGGCATTAAAAGAATTAGCTAAAGTGCTTGAAGATCAACATGAATTAGAGATTCTTGTTGAAGGTCATACCGATACGGATAAAATGAACTCCAGTTCTCATCCATCCGATAATTGGGAATTGAGTGTGTTAAGAGCAACATCTGTGGTGAAAATTATGCTAAAGCATAGTAAAATGAACCCAGTCAACATTAGTGCTGCGGGTAGAGGTGAGTTTATTCCAATAGATGAAAATAATAAGGCAAAAAACAGAAGAATTGAAGTAGTACTAATTCCTAAGTTGGACGAGTTATTTGATATTATCAATAACTAATTTATGGATTTTCTTCCTTTATTTTAGGTAAATTCCGAAGGCTAGTACCCAATTTTTTGAAATAGGCAGAAAGAGATGTACTTTCAAGAGGTATATCTACAGGGATAGCTAGTTCTATAGGCACTGATGCATTAACGGGTAAGGGGCCATCAAACGAAATTCTAGCTTTTGTTTTAAGTGGAATTCTTACAGGCACATCAATATCAACAGGAATTTTCAGAGATAGTCCAACGGGTAGGGTGTCTATTATTAGCAGATCAACAGGAACAGTACTTTTAACAGGTAATAATTCGTCAAATCCAATGTTTAGTTTTTGATTTACAGGTATATCACCTCTAATAGGCATCTTAAATCCTTTTCCACCAAAAATGGATACATTAACTTTTTGGTCCAGCGGAATAGTGTCGTCTACAATGATATTAACATTATCCATGACTTCAATAAGAGTGTCAATAGTAATGTAATCTAATACGCCAAGTTCAAATGGCACAATTATACTTTGATCAACGGGGATTTCAACTTTTAATGGTATGATAGTATTTAAATTCAAATCAATATTGACTTCTAATTCTTCTGTAACAGTGATGTCTGAATTTAAAGGAATGGTATCATTTACTTCTACTTCTGTAATGATGTGCTGTATTGAAATGTCATCAACAATTTGACTGATATTCTCTAATCGATGTTCAGCTGTTTTAAGTGCGGCATATAAAGCAATAATTATGAAAATACATAGTAGTATTGAAGCATAGGTTAATATTTTAAAAAACGAATTATTCATAACTAATCTAGTAGGGTTCTTTTAAATGCTCTAAAATGCATTTATTTTGGTAAAAATAGATGAAAAGTTCTACCATGCAATATTTAAAATATTTAACATATATCATTTTAATAGCTTTTTTACATTCATGTAGCTCATGGCAATACACAAATTATGGTAAGCCATTTGATTTTTTAAAGGCTCAACGATTTAATCATAAAACAAAAATGATTTCGACTAAAAATGAGACAAAATTAAATTTAGAAAGGCATAAAACTGGATTAAATAATACAGCTATAAATTCCTCAAAAAAACACGTTAATCTGACAAAAAAAGCCAGCGCCATAAAAAATGAAATATGTGAAGAAAAGAGGATTGATACTAACCAATCAATAATCAAGAAGTCAGAAATTTTAAATCATACTTCTTCTAATAAAACAAAAAGTAAAGTAATGAATATAGTAGCCAAAAAAATTCAACATCAATTCGAAAGGGCATTGGCTACACCAAATGCTACAACTTCTATTAAAGAAAAAAGGCCTAACAATAAACTAGAAGAAATAACGGATTTTGTTCTGCTTTTAATTTGTTTAATTTTTCCACCGGTAGCGGTTTGGTGGGTATTTGATACAAACAAAGAATTTTGGATCGATTTGATGTGTTATCTTCCTTTTTTTGTATTTAGTGCATTTGGATTTGACCTATTTATTTTGTTTGTTCTCCCAGTATTGTATGCCATATATGTGATTTTCCTGCAATAAATTATTTGTAAAAATTCATTTCGTCTACATATTTAAACACTTCTGGAGTAAGTAAATAACGTACGTCTTTTCCATTTTTTATGGCTTTTCTTATATAGCTTGAAGAAATTTTCATAATTGGAGCTTGACATCTTATAACGTTGGAGTGGTTAAAAGAAGAGAATTCTATTGTTTTATCTTCCATTTCTTGTTCAGTCAATACCCTAGGATATACAAATATTTTATGGTTGTTAATTATTTCTTCTTGATTTTTCCATTTATGAAAAGACCTTAAGTTATCCTCTCCCATAATTAAGTGAAATTCATAAGTTTCATATTTTTCTTTTAAATGAACCAACGTGTTTATGGTATAAGATGGGATGGGTAAATCAAATTCTATATTACTTGCCATCAATTTTGTATTGTCTTCAAGAGCAATTCTAACCAGAGAAAGTCGATGATGGTCTTTAAGTAGTGTTTCCTTTTTTTTAAGTGGATTTTGAGGACTAACCACAAGCCATACTTCATCTAATTCTGTATAGTCTGCCATGTAATTGGCAATAATTAGATGTCCAACATGTATGGGGTTAAAGGTGCCAAAATATAATCCTATTTTCTTCATAAGTTTAAAAAGTCTTTTACCTGTATTTCTGCAACTTCTATGGTTTCTTCTAATTGATCATTTATAATTATTGAATCAAAAGATGGGCTATAAGTCATTTCATGCTTTGCTTTGTATATACGCTTGTTTAGTGATTCTTCACTTTCTGTTGCTCTATTTCTCAATCGCTCAATCAACACATCCATGGAGGGCGGTTGTATAAATATGGCCAGTGCATTATTTCCAAAATGCTTTTTGAGATTTAATCCACCCACCACATCAACATCAAATACAACATGTTTTTTGTCGTTCCAGATTCTTTCAATTTCCGATGATAAAGTCCCATAGAAATTATTTTCATATACTTCTTCCCACTCTACAAAAGCACCATCATTAATTTTCTTTTTGAACTCATTAACGGTAAGGAAGTGATAATCTTTACCATCTATTTCATTGTACCTTCTGTTTCTGCTACAAGCAGATATCGAAAAAGACAGTGGTAGTTCTTTGTTTAAAAGAGATCTGACAATAGTGGTTTTTCCTGCTCCAGAAGGTGCGGAAAAAATAATGGCTTTTCCATTAAAGTTGTTATCAGACATTACAACACATTTAAGATTTGCTCTTTTATTTTTTCCAATTCATCTTTCATTTCCACTACCAATTTTTGAATATCTAAATGATGTGCTTTTGAACCAAGAGTGTTAATCTCTCTGCCTATTTCTTGAGTAATGAAACCCAGCTTTTTCCCTGCTACTTCATCAAGCATGGTCTTTAAAAAATAATCACAATGTTCATTTAATCGGACCTTTTCTTCTGTAATATCTAATTTTTCAGCATATAAAATAAGCTCTTGTTCCAATCTTTTTTCATCAATTTGTGATTTTTGATTAAGCGTATTTATAGCTTCTAAAATTTTAGCTTTCACTTTTGGAAGGCGTTCGCTTTCAAATGGAATTACCTTTTGAGCGAGTTGTTGAATGTTTTCTATTCTTCCCACTAACTCAGCATGCAAAGATTTTCCTTCATTTCTTCTAAAATTGTTTAAATCGCTACATGCTTCTGAAATGCCTGATAGAATTTTTTGTAAATCACTGTTTTCTAAGTTGTCTTTTTGATGGTGTATGGTGTCAGGTAATTTCAATGTGTGCCCTAATAAATCGATTTTTAAACCACCTTGAAGTTTGTCATTAAGTGCTGCTAATTGTTCATAATAGGCGCTAATTTGTGTTGCGTTTAAACTGATGTTTGTTTGATTTTCATTCTTTTCATAATGAATAAGTAATTCAACTTTACCTCTTTTAAGATGTTCCTTTATTAATTTCCTAGCATTTAATTCTACAGCTTTTAAAAATGAAGGTATTTTTACAGAAAGATCAAGATACTTGCTATTCAATGAGCGAATTTCAACTTGTAAATGAAGTTGATTTAATGAAATTTCGGCCCTACCGAAACCAGTCATAGAAATCATCATACGCGTAATTTCCTTCAAAAGTAATCAATTGATTTTTTTTGTGGGACTTATACTAACCAAATAAACTCCGGAGAAAATTAATAACGAGGAGATTATGATAACAGTTTCTATTGATTCTCTTCCAGTAAATAGCGCAATAAAAGAGGTAAGTATGGGCTGTAAATAAATATAAGTACTTACAACAGTAGGACTAACATACTTAATCCCGTAAATGTTAAATAAATAACAGAAATAGGTAGTAAAAAGAATAACAAATCCAATTTTTAATTTGATGTCAGTAGTCATGACCCAATTAACTTCAGAAAATTGTGATAAACCAAAAGGAATTACGCCTATTAATCCAAAAGTAAATACCCATTTAATTACCGTAATAGGTTGGTATTTGCTCATTAATGGTTTAACGGTAATTAGATATAGCCCATAACTTGAAGCGTTTAAAAAGATCAGTAAATCTCCCCATATTCCAGCTTCTCCTGATGCATTCCCTTTATGTAGTATAACAGTGAACGCTCCTGCAAGCCCAATTGTAATGCCAATGGCTTTTTTCCAACTCATTTTATCGTTAATCATAAAAATGGATAAAACACTTACAATTATTGGACTGCTGATCATGATGATTGAAGCATGAATGGTAGAGGTTAAATCTAAACCTGAAAAAAACATAAGTTGGTTAGCCGTAACACCAAATAATCCACAAAGAGCAAAACGCCAAATATCTTTTTTGGCTATTTTTTCACGAAAGAAAAAGGAAGTTACCCAGAAAAGTAATGTTGCGCCAACAGCTCTAAATAAAATGAATGTGAAAGGGGGTACATATCCTCCTTCCATAACATCTTTGGCGTAACCATAATTGAATGCATATATGAGATTTGCCCCAAAAAGAGCAAGATGAGCAAGAAGAAGATTTTTTTTCAATCAGTACGATTAAACATCAATTTTAATCTTGGCTTTGCTGCCTTTTTCCATCTCTGAAACACTTTCTCCTGCTTTAGTATTTAAATTACTCATGAGTTCAATGTTTTTAGCCATTTTTGGAAGAGCTTCAGATCGGAATTTAGAAATCCCTTCTAATGCTAAATTGATATCGTTGAATGCTTGTTGTAAATCTTCTATACTAATATTGGCATCAGCTGCTTTTTTATGAATTTCTACTCCTTGAGTTTTTAATCGTTCAGCATTATGCTTAATTAAATTTGATGTAGTTGTATTTAAAGCATCAATTTTTTGAAGAACAATCTCTTGATTATTTAATGCAAGTGCACATGCTACTGCTATTTGAAGAGCAGTAACAGTTACATTTAGCGCTCTATCAACACCACGTATTAACTCTCTATTGTTTCTTATAATCACTTCAATGGTTAAAATGGACTGCTGATTTACATTTAAAGTCTGCTGTAAGTCCATAATTCGTTGTCTCAAAGGGAATAAAAGTTCTTCTTCAATAAACTTGCGTTGAGGATCATCTGTTTTAACTTCTCTATCTAATTTGTATTGAAGTTTTTCGTCCATTTTTTTGGCCAGCTGGATGGCTTTTTTCAATTTCCCCATGGCTGCAATCATTCGCTCTTTATCAGTTCCTAATGTGATATTGTCTCTTTCAAGTTGTTTTTTTCCATCTTTAAGAGATTCAATAATTTTATTAATGACATCTTCAGCAGACATAAATTTTGAAAAATAACGGGATATTGGCTTAGCTCCCCAAGGTAAGAAACGGGCTAAGCTGGATAAAAAACCTGATGCACTAGAAAAGTCAAATTTTGAAGGGTCAAGTTCTTCAATTTCTGATTTTAAATCTAACAACGCATCTGCTACTGGCCCACCATTATCGCCATTCTTTGCCATTTCTTTTATGGGAGCATCTAACATGGTGGAAAGACGAGTGACTTCCTCTTGAGTGTCAGAACCCATTTTATCGACTGCATTTCGTTTGTCTATTTCACTTAAGTCTTCACTTAGTAATTGGTCAATGGCTTCATTGGCTTTTTTATCTAGCTCTGTATCCGTGGTTTGGTCAGTTAATTCATCTTCAAGACCTAAATCTTTGATAATTACTTCCTCACTAATAGTCTCTACTTTTTCTTTAGTTTTTACTGCTGCTTTTTTAGCCATAATGTTAAATTTCAATTAAATATAAAAAAGAAAAATTATTTAATATGTCTAAACTTTTCAATTAATAGATTTAAATAAATGGTATACTTATTTTTTTCTTCATCGGATTTATCAACAAATAAGCTTTCTACTATGTTATTCATTTCTTCTTTTTTCTCTATGTTATATCCTTTGTAACCCAATGCTACAGCATATGGAATGAGGTGAGGGTATAATAAAAACCTTTGATTATTATCTTTTGGACTAACTTCAATGTATTTTGAAATAAAGTTGGCTTTATTCATGTATGTATACCCTTTTGTTGTTATAGAATTAGTTGGCTTAACAAATAAATACATGATGTAAAAGAGCATTATTGAAGGGGTAAAATACATAAGAAACCCAACAAAAAATGGGTTATTTATACCAAAATTAATTAAAAGAAATGATGAAAAACTATTGTAAATAACCTGAACAAAAACAATGTAATATATAATTACAGGTGATAAAGAAAGAATGAAAAGCAGACAGATAAAAACTAGAAAGAGCGGTATGATTAGGGGAATAAAAAGGATAATTATTATTTTACCAATCAATGGTGGATCACCTTTTGATTGAGTGGTGAAAAATCTTATCAAATTTTTAAATAACAATTTTAAAGCATAAAAATATTTTCCTTTTTGTTTTTTAGCTAAAGTTCTTATTACCCAAGAGTAAAACAAAAACATAGGTATAGAAATGCCCAAAGTTTTTAATAATGCTGAAATGTCGCTGACATACACAGGAATATAAATTAAAAAAAAGGTAATGATAACATCCCATCTATATTTTTTGGTAATGTTTTCATCTCTAAATTTATGTAAGTCTTTTTTAAACTTTTTCAAGGAAGAACTATCTAATAGTTGCCCACTATCGCTGATAATAAATTTGGATTTATACCCTCTTTTATTTGGATCGTAAATGAGTGTATTTTTTTCAGATAAATAAAAGTAGTTGTGTTTCCACAGGTGTAATAGGTCTGCCAATAAAAGCTGCATGTCATCAGATTTTGACTTCATTATTCCGACCTCTGATGGAAGGATGTCTTTAAAAATAGTTGATGCATTTTTCAGTTCATAAGTTTCAGGTTGATGCTCATGCTTTATTATGAAGTTTATTATCCATGCATATACTATAAAGTAGGAGGCACAACCTATGTAAATGATACCCCACGTATTTTCTTCAGAGAAAAAGGAAAGCAAAATAATAGCCACCACATTAAATGCAAAAATGATATATCTTGCGAGTTTACTTTTTGTCATTTTTCATGTTTAAGCAGATTCAATTGCTTTTTTAAAAATAGTTTTTCTTCTTCAGTCTTTTCATAGAACATTCGATTAAAAATGTAGTTAACATCTTCTTTTTTCTTCAGGTCGTAACCTTTAAATTCAAAAACTATTGCATAAGGAATTAAATGGGGGTAGAGCTGTAAACGTCCCGATGAATCCTTTGGGCTTTGCATTAAATAAGCATAAATATTGGAAATATCTTTTTTAAGTTTCTTTCCTTTTTTATTTACAAAATAAAAGTCTTTTGTTGATGTATAAGCAAAAAAGATAGAAAGCAGACAAAAGAAAAATACATTATAGAAGAATAAATCTGTTCCGCGAGTTAGTAGAAAAAGAAAAACAAGATTAAATCCAAAAAAAAGAAGAGCTGTCATTATTACTCCAAAACCACCTTCGAATGAAACTAGCTTTTGAGAATTAAAACCTTTAATATGAAATAATTTTACGATAGACAAAAAAATTCCTGTTGAACCAACAAATAAAACAGACGCCATAAAAAATAGAATAAAAACAATTGGGTTTTCACTTACACTCACGTAAGGTATATTTGATATAAAAACCAATCCAAATGATAGAAAATTCATCCTTTTTGTTGTATTTTGAAAATAATCGTTTTTTTGATATAAAACCTCAGATTTCTTTTTTTTATAATTTACATAATTGTTTACTTCATTTTGATATTTTTCTACATTTTTATCCTTAGAATATGCTTTAACCAAATGGCTGTTTTCATGAAAGAAAAGATCTGCTAAAAAGGCATGGCTTTGATAGTCGTCATTCATAAACCAATACACTAAACCTGGATGGATTGATGGGTCTAATTTATATTCTATTTCTCCATTAACAAGTCTTTTTCCTCGATTGTGTAAGATGAAGATTATGACAAATATCATAATGCTGAATAAAACTAGAATCATATGCATTACTGGCCATAGTTCATGTTCTCTTCCTCTTCCACTAATAATTTTTATTATTCTACTATAATCATTCCCTATTAATAGTAGACTAGGAAGTAAAATCAAAAAACCTAAAGTGATTAATATTAAGTTATTTTTTTTCTTTTTTTTCAAACCATTTAAAAAATTAAATTTCATAATTTTTTAGATCGTCCGTTAACTTATCTAAGTGACTAATAGCTTGTTCAAGATGTTGGATGTTTGCTAAACTTGCAGACTCATCAACATTCATATTAGGACTGATATGCTCTCTATAATCGATGATGTCTTTTTTAAATTTTAAAATCATTTGATTTACAACTTTAACTATTGCAATTTGCTTATTAGATTCTTCTTGATAGTATTGGATCATCTTGTTAATCCCTACACTTGTTTTTTCAATGGCTTGTTTTTGGACAAGTACATTAAATTGTTTTTCGTCAAGTTTTAAATGATCATTGATGTAAATTATTTTTCTAAACTCATCCATAATAGCATTGTAGCTATTTTCAAGTTTAGCTAGCTCATTTTTATTATGACCATATATTTTGCCTAATAATGGAAATAATTCGAAAAATAGATCTTGTTCTTTTTGAACTAGTTTCACTATATCCCCTATCGAATTAAGTAGCTGTAATTCAATTTTAATGGACACTAAAATACTTTGATAATCTTGTTTCTTCATATCTTATATTTCTCAATATTTTCTGTTAATACATCCAATTCACTTAGCATATCATTCAACTTATTTTCGTCTTCAAACAAAGTTCCTTTTAGTTTTTTAAGAGCCGCATTTATTTCTTCCATTTCTTGCAATAAACGCTCATGTAGAATTATTTTCTCTTCTATTGTTTTTTGAATTTCATTAGAACTTTCTATTCTATTGATGTCCAAAATATTGGCCACACCAAAAGAATGAGCTAATTTGAAGGCTTTATTGTAACGCTGATAAGTGATTTCTGTTGGGTTAAATTTTTGGCTTATCTCATTATCAAAAATAATCTGTTGATCCACAAGCTCTTTTAACAACGATTGACATTTTTTTGATAATTTTTCATTTAAGTTATGATATAAATTTTCCTTTTTATTGTATTCTTCGACATGCTTTTGATGGATTAAATCATTAAAGTTTGGCGATGTTTTATCAACTTCAACAGATTCCTTTTTTTGATAATGCAAGTCTAAAAAATAGGTGGATTCAAAAATATCTGTTTCCGAAATATCTTTGCTAGTTGGTAATTTATAAACAGTTTCCAAATTCCATTTTCTTATAAAATATCTATTATCACCCATGAATAAAGCAAAATTTGCAATGGCAGTTTCACCTTTCAATGAGCTTATTCGTCTCCTCAATATATCGATAAGATTTATTTTTTCACTGTAGGTAAGTATTCTTTTGGCTCTATAACACAATTGTAATAATTCATTTCCCTTAACATAAGTTCCTTCATGCATAAGTTGTATTTCATGATTCACAATTTTGTATTTCTCATGAGATGGTTTGCCAATTATTTTAAAAATTTCAAATGAATCATTTTTTTTAAAACTACTTGATAATAAGTTAAAAAGTTTCATGGTTTCTTTAATCATTTTTTGATCTGTGTACAGCCAATTTTCAAACCATTTGTCCCTATCTAAAGGTTTTCCATAAGTGTGATTTATGAGTGCACATAAATAAATGGTCAAAACATATAAATCGGCCTTTTCATGGCTATCAAATAGGGACGAAATGTTCAACTTTTTTTCAGTTGAAATGGAATTTTCATTAAAAAAATGAGAATTATTAAAGCTATGGTCATTGTTTTGATTGGATAACCATAGAACTAAAACTAAAATGCTGATGGATATTAGAGCTATTATCATAGTATATATTTTCCCATATTGTTAGTCAATACATCCAACTCATTTAACATGGTTTTAAGTTTTTTATCATCCTCGAATAAAGTCCCTTTAAGTTTTTTGAGAGCTGCATTTATTTCTTCCATTTCTTGCAATAAACGCTCATGTAGAATAATTTTTTCTTTTATTGTTTTTTGATTTTCATTAGAACCTTCTATTCTATTAATGTCTAAAATATTGGCTACCCCAAAAGAATGGGCTAATTGGAAGGCTTTATTATAGCGTTGATAAGTGATTTCGGTTGGTTTAAATTTAGCAGTTAATTCATTATTGAAAATTTCTTGTTGTATAATCAGTTGTTCAAGTTTTTCAAGACTTTTTGAAGAAAGATTTTTTTTAATTTCTTCTAAATAACTGATTTGTTTATCGTTTTCTTTTTTCTGATGTTTGAATAACAAGTCCTCAAATGAAGGACTGGCATTATCTTCATTTATATTTACTTTTTTTGTAGTGTAATGAATATCTAAAAAGTAGGTGGAGTCAAATACATCCTGTTTTGTAAGGCTGTATTTTTGTTTATTTGAGTATGGCTTTTTATCAATTAAAAAGTGAATGGTTTTTTCTTCAAGTCCTAGATACATAGCAAAAGATTCAATAATCTTCCAAACTTCTATATCAATGACATAGGCTCCAGAACTAATCAAGTTCTTATTATCCTCAATATGTATTCTTGTTCTTCTAGATATGCCTATTAATAATGCTGTTAATTCTATTTTTTGACGAAAGGTTAAAATAGTCTTTGCTTGATAGGCTATTTGAAGAACTTCGGGAGCTTCAATTACTTTACTACTTCGAGAATTAACAATTAATTTATGTTGTGAAGAATCATATTTAAAATTAAGCCCTTTGGTAAAAGAATAATTTAAATTTTTCCTGGAATTTTCTTCACGAAAAAATGAAATTAGCGCTTCACCTTCTTTTGCAATTTCAACTCCAAAAATTTGAGTTAAATAATTTGAAAGAAATTTTCTTTCGCTTTTACTGTAGATCAAATCAATGGAAATAAATTGTGATGCCATATACATGCAATAGACAAAGAAATCTCCTCTTTCTTTAGAATCAAAAAGTTTGGCAGAAAGTTCATTGTTGTATTCTTTTTGATTTTGTACAACTTTTACCTGACCAGATTCAATTATTGGTTTGTTTAGTAGAAACTTTAGTCTTGAAGTAAAGTTCATAGTACGTTTTTAATTGATAATTTTCTGACTGCTTTCTGTCAATTTTTGAATTGCCATATCATTTTCATCTAAAATTTTTTCAATGTAAAGTTCGTTAGAGTCATACACCTTTAGTCTATCTTCTAAAATGGAAAGTTTAGAAGAGTTTATTTTTTTTTCATTTTCAATGGATAATTTTAATTCATTAATGTTTGTTTTCTGTTGGTCTAATGTGAATTCTATCACTTCTGTAATGTTGTCTTGAACAAGTAAATAAATGTCGTAAGCAGTGTTTAAGTAACGATTATAGGTCAATTCATTTTCATTGAATTTTTTTCCAAGATTTCCTTTAAAAGAATGGAAAGCTTCTTTTATTTTTTTTAGTTGTTGAGCAGCCCTAGATCTTCCATATTGAAGCCATAAATTTTCCATTAACTCTTCTCCGTGTTTTTTCTCTAAACTCAGCATCCATTTTACATTTATTTCATGGTTAATCATCCATTTTTTTACCTTAATAAAATACTTAATACTCATTATGATAAATAATACAATTGCATATAGTAATAAGGATGAGAATAAAAATCCCAATAAGGAATTTAATGTGTTATGGAAAAAAGTTAAAGGATCTACATAGAAAATAACAATAGTCAATACAAGCGCTATAAATATGCTGCTTGAAGAAAACAATGATGTTATAAATTCCGATCGCGCTTTTCTTGGTAAAAGTCTAAGCTTTATATTGTTCTCTCTTGCTTTTTGAAGAGCCATTTCATCCTTTAAAAAGTCTATTTTGCTTTTCATGAATTTTCAAATGTTAGTTGATCATTTTTTGCACTAATTTGAATGGTGCCTTCTCTATCTATTTTTCTTGCCAAGTATTGTTTAGAAAGTTCGTTTAATACATGTTTTTGAATAATCCTTTTCACTGGTCTTCCTCCAAACTCTGGTTGATAACTTAACGTAGTAATGCAATCAATGGCTTTTTGATCAAAGGCAATGGTGATGTTGTTTTTGCTCAACATTTTAATGGCTTTTTTCAGGTGTATTTGAACAATTTTTCTAATACTATCCTTTGATAGTGGAGCGAACAACACAATTTCATCAATCCTATTTAAAAACTCTGGTCGTAAAGCTTTTTTTAGCACTTCAAACATATCTTCTTTTGTTTTGGTGTAAATTTCTTTTTCGTTTTTGGAATTTAATAAAGCATAGTTATTTAGAATTGTCCCAGCCCCAACATTAGTTGTCATTATAACTATGGTGTTCTTGAAATTAACTAACCTACCCTTGCTATCAGTTAGTCGACCATCATCTAAAATTTGAAGCAGTAAATTTAAAATGTCTGGATGGGCTTTTTCAATTTCGTCTAATAGAACAACAGAGTACGGTTTTCTTCTTACGGCTTCAGTTAGTTGACCACCATCGTCAAATCCAATATATCCAGGAGGAGATCCAATTAAGCGAGATACAGCATGTTTTTCTTGAAATTCAGACATGTCCATTCGGACCATTTGGTTTTCGTCATTAAACAAAACTTCAGCTAATGCTTTTGCTAATTCGGTCTTTCCTACACCAGTAGTGCCAACAAACAAAAATGATCCAACAGGGCGTTTTGGATCTTGCATACCAGATCTACTTCTTCTAACAGCATCTGAAACAACATTTAAAGCAGGATTTTGACCTATTACTTTTTTTACTAATTCATCTTCAAAATGGAGAAGTTTTTCCATTTCCTTTACCAGCATTTTTTGAACTGGAATTCCAGTCCATTCAGCTATTATTTCAGCAATGTCTTCTGGATCTACTTCAGGGTTATACAATGAACGATCTTTTTGAAGAGAAGTTAGTTCATTTTTAAGTTTTTGAATTTCATTTTTATTAAGTCCATCACTTTTGCTTAGTTTTTGATGAAGTTGTTTTTCTTTCTCATATTGCGTTTCAAGCGATGACAATTCTTTTTCTAAGGAGTTATATTTAGGACTATCTTTTTTAAGTGTTTTTAATGTTGATTGGATATCGATTAACTCGTCTGGTAAAGTTTCAAGTTCTAGTTTGATTTTAGCACATGCTTCGTCAAGTAAATCAATAGCTTTATCTGGCAAACTTCGTTCACTTATGTAGCGCTTAGAAAGTTCAATGGCAGTTAATATAGAGTCTTCACTTATGTTAATTTGGTGAAATTCTTCTAGTCGTTTTTTTACTCCTAATAATATGGCGCTGCATTCATCATCACTTGGTTCTTCTATGGTAATTTTTTGTAATCTTCTTTCTAAGGCATCATCGCTTTCAATATGTTTTTGAAATTCTTCATGGGTCGTAGTTCCAATCAACTTTATAGCCCCTCTGGCTAATGAGGGTTTAAGTAAATTTGCAGCATCCAATGCTCCTTCACTATTTCCTGTACCTACTAATGTGTGGATTTCATCAATGAAAAGTATAACATCTCCATCAGATTTTATCAAATCATCTAGAATTGACTTAAATCGTTCTTCAAATTCTCCTTTGTATTTTGCTCCAGCAATAATATTACTTAGTTCAAGAGAATATATTTTTTTCTTTTTCATAGAAGAAGGTAGAGTCCCCTCTGAAAGTTGCATAGCCAATCCTTCAATAACAGCTGTTTTTCCTACACCTGGGTCACCTACTAAAATGGGGTTGTTCTTAGTATTTCTTACAAGTACTTGAAGAATTCTTCTTATTTCTTTTTCTCTTCCAATCAAATGGTTGAGTTTGCCAAGTGCAGCTAATTCATTTAAATTTGTAGCATATTTATTTAAAGAAGGATATGGAATATTGTCACTTTCGTTTAGTGTAGATTTAATTTTTTGTATTGATTTTTCAACAGATAGGTTGTCGTTAGTTTCTTTCCGTTCTTCTCCACCAATTCCAAATTTAATGATCAAGCTTGCTACAGCATCGTTTTGATTTATCATTCCTAGTAAAAGATTATCAATTGAAATTTTTTCTTCCCCAATTCCAAACGACCTTTCTTTAGCACTTTTTAAAATTTGTTTTACTTCAATTGATAATTTTGGTTGATGCTCAAAATCAATAGGAAAAGTGTCAATAAGTGTATCTAACGCTATGTTGAGAGATTCTTTATTCAATAACAGTTGATTCACCATCATTGAATTGGTTTTTTCATTTTTAAATATAATGGCTTTTAGAAGGTGTGCACTTCTTATTTCAGGGTTATTTTGTAATTGAGCTAAGTCGAGAGCCTTGTGTAAAATTTGTTTTGTAGCTGGTTGTAAACTTTCACTATTCATGAGTAATTTTTTTATGTTATAAACAAATAACCTTTTGAATATATTAAATAATTAGATTTGTATCCCTTAATTAAATAAAGAATGAAATTTAATACTAAAGTAATTCATGCCGGTGTTCACCCCGATCCTGCAACAGGTGCGATTATGACGCCAATTTATCAAACATCAACTTACGTTCAGGATGAAATAGGGGTGCATAAAGGGTTTGAATATTCAAGAACTAGCAATCCAACAAGAGCAGCTTTAGAAAATAATTTAGCTGCCCTAGAGGGGGGGAAGTACGGTGCGTGTTTTGGAAGTGGATTAGCAGCGATTGATTGTGTGATAAAAATGTTAAGCCCTGGTGATGAGGTGATTTCAACTTATGACTTATATGGTGGATCATATCGTATTTTTAAAACCATTTTTGAAAAATATGGAATAATCTTCCACTTTGTAGATATGGTTAATGTCCAAAATATTGCTGATAAAATTAATGATAATACGAAGCTTATATGGATTGAAACTCCTACAAATCCTATGATGAATATTATTGATATTAAATCTGTTGTTGATCTAGCTAAACCTTTAAAAATCAAAGTGGCTGTGGATAACACTTTTGCAACCCCTTTTCTTCAGAGGCCATTAGAGCTAGGAGCAGATATCGTAATGCATTCCGTTACAAAATATTTAGGGGGTCATTCTGATGTCGTTATGGGAGCTTTGGTTACTAGTGAAAAGTCTTTAGCGGAAGAAATGTATAGAATTCAAAACTCTAGTGGCGCAGTTTGCGGCCCAATGGATTCTTTCTTAGTTCTTAGAGGTATAAAAACGCTTCATTTAAGAGTACAAAGGCACTGTGAAAATGGAGAGAAAGTGGCTCAATTTTTAAATGATCATCCAAAGGTTGATAAAGTTTACTGGCCAGGTTTTAATACCCACCCTAATCATGAAGTTGCTAAAGAACAAATGAATGGATTTGGAGGAATGATATCCTTTACATTGGTGGGTGATAGTCTTGAAGATGCTAAATCTATTGTAAGTAAAACCAAGCTATTTACGCTTGCTGAATCGTTGGGTGGTGTGGAGTCTTTAATTGGACATCCTTCAACCATGACTCATGCTTCTATTCCTAGAGAGGAACGAATGAAGTCAGGAGTTTTAGACTCATTGATTAGATTAAGTGTGGGTATTGAAGATGCATCTGACCTCGTTGAAGATTTGGAAAATGCATTTAAAAACTAAATTGTAACTTGCACTATGAAATATTTTTCTTCCTTTATTTTCATTTTTTTAGTAATTCAATTTAAGGCTCAATTTCAGTTTGATAACACCATAGAAAAAGACAATTGTCGTTATGGAGAGAATGTTGAGTATTGTAGAACACATAAGGTGATGAATTTCTTCAAGCAACATTCTTCGTTAATGAAAATTTACGAAGAAGAACAAAGTCAACTGAGAATTATTGAAGATTCTATGAAGTTACAAGCACCTTCTAGGGTAGTGTATACCATACCACTTGTTTTTCATGTGCTGCATAATGGTGGTCCTGAAAATATTTCAAGAGCACAAATTGAGGATGCAGTTGCTATTCTCAACAGGGATTTTCGTTTACAAAATCAAGATGCAAATAATGTAGTTTCCACTTTTCAAGGCATGCCCTCGGATATTGAGGTGGAGTTTCAATTAGCAACCAAAGCGCCTAATGGACAATGTTTTAGTGGAATTACCAGAACGCAAAGTCCTTTTTCAAATGATGGTAGTGATGGTATGGCACAAGTTTCAGCTATTATCTCTGGAAATAATGTATACAATAATGCGTGGCCAGGAAATAAGTATCTCAACATCTTTGTAGTTAATGATGCTGGAGGTGCTGCAGGATATACAACTAATCCAAGTGTTTTTACAGCTACTTCTATGAATAATGGAATTTGGGTTCTGCATGACTATGTTGGATCATTTGGAACGTCAGATTTATATTCTAGTAGAACTTTAACTCATGAAGTGGGGCATTGGTTAAATTTAGATCATTTATGGGGCAATAATAATAATCCAGGGAATACATCAAGTTGCACACAAGATGATTCAGTAGATGACACACCAAGATGTATTGGAGTCACTTCTTGTAATGTTACCTCTAATACTTGCTCCAATGATGCAGTTGATGGTTATTGGACAACAGATGTGGTAGATAACATCGAAAATTATTTGGAATACTCTTATTGTTCTAAAATGTTCACACCAGGTCAGAAGTCAAGGATGAGAGCTGCATTAGTTTCAAGTGTTGCCGGAAGAAATAATCTGTGGTCTTCATCGAATCACACTGCTACAGGACTAAATCAAACACCAACATTGTGTGCGGTAGATATAAGATCCAACAGAGATATGGTTTGTGGAGGAGATGTGGTTGAGTTTTTTGATGAATCTTACAATAATGTAAATAGTTGGAGTTGGAGTTTTCCGGGGGGCACACCAAGCACTTCAACACAACAAAATCCTGTTGTTACTTATGCCAATGCAGGATCCTATGATGTTCAGTTGCAGGTATCTGATCAGTTTGGAAACCAACTTTCTCAAAATTTCCCCAACTTCATTACCGTAATTGCCAACCCAGGAGATCTAACTCCATTTACAGATGATTTTGAAAGTGCTACCCAAATTCCAAATTCAGATTGGTCAGTATACAACCCAGAAGGTCCTGGATTTCATGTGATGAATTCATCCAGTTTTTCTGGTTCATATGCTGTTAAACTTGATAATTCTGCCGCTATCCCAGGATCTGTTGATGAATTAGTTAGTACTACCTTAGATATATCGAATTTATCATCTGCCTCCTTATCTTTTAAATATGCTTTTGCTAAAAGAAATTCTCAAAACACAGACTTTATGCAAATTTTAGCTAGCAGAGACTGTGGTGAAACTTGGTTTTTAAGAAAAAATATTCCAGCATCAACGATTGCAACTTATCCTAACACTAACTCATCATATAATCCTTTAGCAAACGATTGGAATACAGTGAATGTTTCCGGAATTACAAGCGTTTTTCTAGTAAGTGATTTTCGTTTTAAGATAAAATTCACAAGTGGTGGGGGAAATGATTTATTTATTGACGATATCAATTTATCGGGTCCACTTTCAATTGAAGATGAATTGGTTTTTGATTTTATAGTATATCCTAATCCAGCAAACGCTTTGGCCATGTTGAAATTTAATCTCAGTTCCATAGTTGACGATGCATCAATAAAGATAGTTGATCCGTTGGGTAGAGTTGTTTACGGGTTAGATAATCAAATCTATAATTCAGGATTAAATGAAATAGAGCTAAATGTTAGAAACTTAAATCCAGGTTGGTACAATGTGATTTTTGATTCTCCAAAACGAAAAATTTCAACTAAAATGATTATCAATAACTGATTATGAAAAAAACAGTCATTTCGTTTTTTTCCACTTTAATTTTATTCATTTCTTGTAGTACTGATTTTGAATTAAATGCACCTTATAAAACCATTCCGATTGTCTATGGTTTATTGGATCAGTCTCAGGACACCCAATTTGTAAAAATCAATAAATCTTTTTTGGGATATGGCAACAATGTGAGTTATGCAGCCATTAATGACTGTACTGAATTTAATAATGTTATTGCAGTTCTAGAGGAGTATAACGAGTGGGGGAGTTTAATTGATCAAGACACGCTTAAGGAACTCATGGTTGGCGGCTTGGATCCAGGTATTTTTTACGAAGATTCACAAAAAGTATATTTTTTCGAATCACTTTATGATACATTAAAGGAGGAAAACAGCTATCATCTGAAAGTTTCTGTTCCTGAAAAAGACCTTGAATTTGATGCTAGAACAGATATGATTAAGGGGTCTTGGTTAAATTTTAAATACCAGACCTACCTATTTTTAAGGATTAATGGTTTTAAAGTAGCTGATGTTGATCTAGCAACTACAGAAGATGGATATTTTGACCAATCTTTAAGGTGGATAACTGCAGAAGGAGGAAGACGATTTGAGTTGGTTTTAAGATTACACTACACAGAAGTATATAGCGATTTAACAGAGAAAGATAAATATATAGAATGGGATCTGGGAAGACAAATTAGTGTATCTACCGAAGGAGGAGAGGAGATGTTCAAAGATATTGCAGGAATATCTTTTTTTAATTGGGTAGTGAGTCAGTTAGAGAATAATGAAAATGAAGATAATGTGGTAAAAAGAGTTTTAAAAATGGATGCGATTGAATTTATTTTAACAGCAGGAAATGATGATTTAAACACGTATATGCAAGTAAATGAGCCTGTTACTGGAGTGGTTACTGAAAGACCCATATTTACTAATGTTAACAATGGATATGGTATTTTTGCGAGCAAGTACAGTACTAAATTATCTACATTTCTTTCTGATGGAACCATGTTGGAGATGTGTGCTGGTCAACTAACAAGTGAATTTAAATTCTGTTGTGATTCAGCGAATTTAGTCCCTCAAAATTCTGCTACTCAGGCTGTGGCTATTTCTCTAATAACTGGGGGTGTAGAGGTAGGATGTAATTAGTCACCACAGTTACACGAATTCGAAAAATAAATTTTAGTGTTGGGCAAAAGATCAGATATTCTTTTTTTCTCATGGTCTGTAAATTGAATCACTCTTAAGTCAAGTACTTCAAGAAGGGACAAGTTGCTGATCTCTTTAGGGATGATAGATAATTCATTGGACCATAAGTCTAATTTGATTAGATTATTCAAGTTTTCTATTTGTTTTGGGATGGAACTAATCTTGTTATTGTTGATTATAATTTCCTGAAGCTGTTTTAATTCTGTTAGTATTAAAGGAAAATCAGCAAACTCATTTTTTGATAAATTAATGGATTCCAAATGTGGTAATTCCTTTAATTTTGGTGGAATGTGATTTAATCTGTTTTTACTTAAATCTAAATACTCTACGTTTTTTAATTGATAAAGTTGTATTGGTAAGGAGTCAAGTTTTTTTCTAGAAAGATCAAGCTTGTATACATGCTCTTTACATTGAATTGCTTTATCTAGGTCTTTATATATTACGTTTCGTTGAGCAACTAAATTGGAAGATAGTAATATTAAAGTAGATAGTAGATATTGAGTTGGTTTATTCACTTAAGATTTGATTTGCCTTAACACAATCTTTATCAATTTGAGCTTTTAGCGCTTTCAAGTTTTTAAATTTTTTTTCGTCTCTTATTTTTTTTATCACATTCACTTTAAGGATCTCCCCATAAATGTCTTCATTAAATCCAAATAAATGTATTTCAATGCTTTCATTCTGATTAATTCCAATGGTAGGTCGATTACCTATATTCATTATTCCATTACCATATTTTTTATTCTTAAGCTCACATTTTACCGCATATACTCCCTTTTTAGGAATAATTTTCTCATGGCTTGAAATTGAAATGTTAGCAGTGGGATAATTTATAGTTTTGCCAATACCATCACCTTTAATTATAATGCCTGAGAAATGAAATGGATGTCCCGTGTAATTTGGGACTAAGTGAATATTTCCATCATATATGGCCTTCCTTATTTTAGTGGAGCTGACTTTAATTTCATTTATCTCATGAGCGCTAATTTCCTCAAGATGATAATTATATTTATTTTTTAGTGAATTTAATAATTCAATATTCCCTTTTCGATCATTTCCAAAATGATGGTCATAACCTATAACTAGTGTGTGTGTTTTGAGTTGATTAACGAGTAATTCTTCTATATATCTTTCAGCACTAAAAGTAGAGAAAGAACGGTTAAATGGATAGATAACTAAATGGTCTAATCCATTTTTTTTTAGGACTTCAATTTTTTCATCTAAAGTATGAATGAGTTTTACGGTTTTATCATTAAACAACACTTTTCTAGGGTGAGGGTGAAATGTAAGTAATACTGTCTCGCCACCAACTGAAGAAGCAATTTTTTTAAGTCTATTTAATATCTTTTGATGACCTAAATGTACTCCGTCAAATGTACCTACAGTTACTACTGGATTTTTAATGTTGATGTAATTAGAAAAATCTGAATGTACTTGCACAAAAAATAGGTTATAAAATATTATTCATTTAAGGAGTAAAAATAGCAGTTAATTTCACCATGCTATCAACAACTTGTGATTTTATTAACATATCTGCATAAGTAATGTAAATTATATTAGTTTTGCAGCGTAAAAAATAAAACGATTTTATATGTCTCAAATTATAGGAAAAATCTCACAGGTAATTGGACCGGTTGTAGATGTTAGTTTTGAAAATGCGGATAAGTTGCCCAACCTTTTGGATGCTATTGAAATTAAAAAAGAAGATGGTACTAGAGTAGTTTTAGAATGTCAAAAGCATATCGGTGAGGATAGTGTAAGAACTGTTGCTATGGATTCAACAGATGGTCTTACTAGAGGTATGTCTGCAATTGCAATTGGTGCTCCAATTAGTATGCCTACGGGTGATGAAGTAAAGGGGAGATTGTTTAATGTAGTTGGAGAGGCAATAGACGGTATTGGTGAATGTGAAACAGATAAAAAGTTGCCTATACACAGAGAGGCTCCAAAGTTTGAAGATTTGACTACGGCAACAGAAGTACTATTTACAGGAATCAAAGTTATTGACTTGATTGAGCCTTATGCTAAGGGGGGTAAAATTGGTTTATTTGGTGGTGCCGGAGTTGGTAAAACAGTTTTGATACAAGAATTAATTAACAACATTGCAAAAGGGCACGATGGTCTATCCGTTTTTGCAGGTGTTGGAGAAAGATCTAGAGAAGGAAATGACTTATTACGTGAAATGCTTGAATCAGGAATTGTAAAGTATGGTGATGAGTTCATGGAAGAAATGGAAAAAGGAAATTGGCCATTGGATAAAATCAACAAAGAAGCGCTAAAAGAATCACAAGCTGCATTTGTTTTTGGACAAATGAATGAGCCTCCAGGAGCAAGAGCAAGAGTTGCACTCTCCGGATTAACATTAGCTGAAAACTTTAGAGATGGTGATGGTGAAGGTAAAGGAAAAGATATTTTATTCTTTATCGATAACATATTTCGATTTACCCAAGCAGGATCAGAAGTATCTGCTTTATTAGGGAGAATGCCATCTGCTGTAGGTTACCAACCTACGTTAGCAACTGAAATGGGAGCCATGCAGGAAAGAATTACTTCCACTAAAAAAGGTTCTATAACATCAGTACAGGCAGTTTACGTGCCAGCTGATGATTTAACTGATCCTGCACCTGCAACTACGTTTGCTCACCTTGATGCTACAACAGTACTATCAAGAAAACTGGCTGCGCTTGGTATTTACCCTGCTGTAGATCCACTAGATTCTACATCAAGAATTCTGACTCCACAGATTTTAGGTGATGCTCATTATAATTGTGCACAAAGAGTTAAAATATTATTACAACGATACAACGAACTACAAGATATTATTGCCATTTTAGGTATGGATGAATTATCTGAAGAAGATAAGTTAGCTGTACATAGAGCAAGAAGGGTTCAGCGTTTCTTGTCACAGCCATTCCACGTTGCAGAACAATTTACTGGAATGCCTGGGGTTTTCGTAAGCATTGAAGACACCATTAAAGGGTTTAATATGATTATGGATGGTGAAGTAGATAAATATCCTGAGGCTGCTTTCAATCTTAAAGGAACTATTGAAGAAGTAATTGAAGCGGGTGAAAAGATGTTAGCTGACGTAAAGTAATTTTTAATTATGGAAGTTCAAATAATTACACCTGATACAACACTATATAGTGGAGAAGCAACATTAGTTGTAGTTCCTGGAATTGATGGTCAAATTGGTATCCTAAACAACCATGCTCCTTTAGTTTCAAGTCTTGTAAAGGGAACCGTTAAGGTAAAGCAAAATGATAAAGAAGAGTTTTTTGACATTCCTGGAGGTGTTGTTGAGGTTTCTTTAAATAAAATAACGGTTTTAGCTTCTTGAATCAATCTTATGAAGCATTAAAAAAGGGGACTATTGTCCCCTTTTTTATTTAGATAATTGATGTAATTAATTTTCTGTTTCTTCAACTATAGAAGCATCTTCTACATTTGAATCTTTAGTTTGGCTAAAAGAATTTTTAGCGTTATTAATTGTTTCTTTAAACGTTGATTTCATTTCCTCTGCTTTAGTAGAAAATTTCTCCTCGATTTCTTTAAGCCCTGGGAAAGTGTCATATAATTTAGATTTGTTTTTTTCAATTTGAGTTTCAATATCTTCTTTTGCAGTATCAATAGTTTTAAAAAAGTCACCTACAATATTTTTCCCTTCTAAATCAGTTTTTTTTCCTAATTCTACAAGTTCGTTAAATTGAGTTTTTACTTTTTCATTTGTTTGCATGGCTAAACCAAGTCCAGCATAAGTTAATGTTTTTATTGTGTCCATTTATTTAGTTGTTTGTGTTTTAGATTTTATTATTGTTTTACTAGCTGCTTTTTTTGCTTTAGCTAGTTCTATTTCAAGTGATTGAATTTTTTCGTTTAATGCCTGTATTTCTTTTTCTTTAGTAAGAAAGTCAAACTTTTCAGTAACTTTTTCAGTTGCCATTTTAAACTTAGATTCAAAATCTTCTCTTCTTTTTTCAGTGGATGAAAAAAAATCTTGAACGATTCTTTTACCTTCTGTATCTGAAATTCTTCCTTTTTCAACCAGTTCTTCAATGGTTTCTTTCACCTTGTCTGAGGTCATTGTAGCAAGACCTACACCAGCGTAAACCATATTTTTAACCATTTCCATTTTTTGTTAGTTTTTAAATTTGAACCAAAAATAAATAATTTCCACTTAAAAATTTTTAATAAATTGATAATCAATGATTTAAAAAATCAAAATGGGTGAACTATTTTTAAATTTTAGTTTAAAAATTAAAATTCATCTAAATCGGGAGGTCTTATTGCTCCAAACCATTTTAGTACTCTTTCGCAGATGCCAGGAACTTCTACGTGTATTAAATAAACACCGCTAGCAACTGGTATTCCTTTAAAGTTCTTTAAATCCCAATCAACTGATGTAGATGGATCATCCTTGGTGTATGTTCTTACCAAATTTCCATTAACAGTATAAATTTTGATGGTACATATTTCTGGAATGTTAACAATTTTCACTACGTTGTCCAATTTGTGTGTCTCATAATTTGAGTAGGCGTAATATGGATTCGGAACCACATTTATTAAGGAACAAGCATCCATTAAGGTATTTCTGTCCTCAGTCAGGGTAGAAACATTATTTAGTTGGAAAGAATAATATGGATTCCAATTATTAGCAGAATTGCTATAATTTGAATTAATTTTAGCACTGACATCATCTCTAATGTTATCATTATTATTATCGTTGGTGTTCAGTGCTTCATATTTGTTTGCTACCCTTAAGCGAATTTTTACATCACTTAATATAAAAGAGGATGGATTACTTTCGCTGTATTGATACCAATTTGAATTTAAATCCCCATTTAATAAAGGGTTGCCAACCCAGATGCAGCTTTTCCAAAGTTTAAATTCAAAACTGTTTATCAGAGATTCTCCATAATCATAAACACCAACACTACTTAATCGCTGCAAATTTTCATTTTTAGAATTTCTAAAGACAAAAATAAAGTGCTTACCACCACCAATGTAGTCACCACTGTTGCTGTATAAAGCTGCCGATGGATTGAATATCATATCATTTCCACCATGATTTCCCAACCAACTATCCTCACCAAATCCGATGTTTAATCTTTCCCCGGTGGTAATGTCAATAGCATACCCTGGGAACCAGCCCATTCCTGTTGCTGAAGTAAGTTCTCCTTCAGTAGTGTTGTAATTTGCATCCAAATGATTTTTACCATTTTTATCAACAGAAGGCTTATGTTTGATTTTACCTTTTTGCGTATTTCCATCCCAAGATAAGTCAGGATTGTCTTGCATTTCAAAAACCGGAGATCTTGTCCATTTAGATTTATCCTTGGTAATTACAACATCAACACTTGGTGTCCAGTGAATTTTAGTTTGATTTCTGGCTTGTTTTTGGCTTCCAATTGCAACGGGCATATTATGACAATCCAAACCATTATCGCTTTCATTACTCCCTGCAAATCTAAATGGTGTCCATGTGCCGTTTAGTATTGATTCACAGCGTTCTTCAGGATCAAGTGGTGTCTGTACCTCCGGTGTCCCATTATTTACATATACATCACTAAACTTAGCATTGCTTATGTCATCTACTTCAATTAAATTTCCAGCACGAATCCAGTTTTGATTTGTGTCACTGTCAAGGTCTGGAATTCCGCTCAGCCAGTTTAATGATGAATCATTAAACTTAATTGTAGACTCTAATAAATCAAACATAGCATCAAGAGAATTATTTTGGTCTGCTCCTAAAATGGGGGTTGGATTATAATATTCGATCTGTACTGAAATACCCCACTCTGGAATTAATTGTTCATTGTTAATTTTAATAGTCTGATCAGAAAATATGGTGTCTAATGAGCCATTAAATTCTCTTATTAACACCCATTCACAAGAGTCTAGTAAGTTTTTATTTGATGCATTGAATGAAGATGTATTTTCTTCGTTTAATTGAAGTTTGTAATTACCCCGTTTTACATTTAACGGGTCAATAACTTTTATCAAAATTGGTGCTTTGTTTTCTTTGTAAGTAACTTCTTTAGAGGCGAAATTTGTAACAATTTCTAATTCAGTTTGTATTGTGAAGTCTACATTGTTTTTTCCTGTTCCTCTACCTTCAATTCTTGTGATCTCAGGTGTGGTCCCGTATTGGGCTTGTAATGAAGTCCCTCCTGATTCTGCAGAAGTAATATGTGGTATTCCAACATAAGAACTTATAGCGCCACCATTCACTGATTTTCTTCCTCCTTTAAATGGAAATTGTTGGCCATCTAGTGACGCAGGATCCGCTGGGTCATATGTTTTATAATTATTATAAGCATAAGACAATACCATGTAATAGTATTTTTTGTGATTTACTAACTTTACATCTCCTTGAGCAAATGCATCTGTTGTAACTTTAAATGAGTGAAAAATCCCATTATTTTGACCATCGACCATTAGTTCAGGGACTGAGGCTAATAAATCTTCATCAAAATTGTAGTTTACAATTTTGGTTATGTTGTCTGTGATGTCACATTGGCCAATTAGTCTTGCTAATGACGGATCACTTAACTTTGAAGCATCTACGCTTCCATCTTTTAGTTGATATATTAGGTATCCCTGAAACTTATATTTGGATTCTTCTGGGGTGTATCCGTAAGATAGGACAACAGGGTCTATTTCTTCATAAGCTTCAATAGATTCAGTTTTATTTAAATACAAAATTAGTTCTTTATCAAGTTCTTGTATTGTCATCTCTGGAGAATCTGGTCCATTTAAAATTCTAAAACAATTGTCAAACAATGCTTGTGCTTTATCATCAGCTTTTCTTACTAATTCTACTGACTGAAATGGATCTGAGGAAATGGCTTTACCATAAACTACTCCTAATGTAATATTATTTAATGCACCAGGTTCTAAGTTAAATGGTCCTGCTGACTGTAAGAATCGTCTATCTCTTGCAGTATTTGGAGTACTTCCTGGGCCATTAGGGTTTTGTTCAGACCATTCTAGAAATGGTGGTGGAGTAATACCACTTCCTGCAGAGACAAGCCCCCAATTTAAGGGGTCACTGTCGCCAGGAAAGCAATAATTCGTCCTTGTGAGTGGGGTGCTGGCAGATTGTTGGTGCCCAGTTCCACCGTAGTAAAACGGGGTGTTGTCCTTCCAATATCCATCCATAAACCCATAAAATTCAGGCGCAATTGATGGATCTGTCATATTTTGATTTGCAGTAGTGTTATTAAAATAGGTGAATCTTTTCATTCCCAATCTTTCGTTATCAATTATGCCATCCCCGTAGCCAATTCCTAGTCCTTTATAAGGTATACCATTGTCCTGATAAGCTGCGCCAACATCTGAACTTAGTATATTATCTTTACCGTCATTATTTTGATAAGGGCCTTCAAAAAAATCAACCCCAATTGCAGGTGGGTTTTGTCCGATTCCATAACTACATCCATCATCAGTGGCGTCACCATTGTATGCGTAACCTAAACCCCTTTGCACATCGCAACCGGTGTAATCATCTTGAGAACAGCCAATATCAGCATCCATAAAAACAGCAAAATATGTATCGTAAAGAGTTAAAGTAGATCTATTAATGAGTTCGTAATTATAAAAAGTCATCGAATTAATTTCATCATTGGTTGCAAAAGCAAAAGCTTGGGCTTTAATTTCCATACCTATTGGATCTCCCTGTGAACACGAGTGTATATTTCCATTATCATTAAATACCCACCACATGTTGTAATCCCCATATAGTGTAACTCTTCTATTAGTTCTGCAGTCTATTTCACTTGTCAAATCGTACCAAGGATAATCACCGTCTAAAGGATTGTAAATTAAGTCATTATTCCTGTCAAAATAAGGAGCAAGATTTGGATCGTACGTGTCTAAATCGCTAATGCTTCCTAAAATCTGTGGGTTGAAATTCCCAGGCCAATCCATAATGCTTTTGGGTATTTGGTAGTTAGGGAACTCAATATTGACATCACAATTTGGGTCGTTAATGCATTCAAACCAGGCATTGAATTTTTCAACTTCTTTTCGTTCTGTAATGTAAAAATCATCATACTCTTGGCAAACATCAGCATTTGTTTTGGCAGAGCCATATCCTAAAGTTCCGTTTTCAATTACACCAGGAGTAGCTTTTCTATATTGTAGAGGTCCTGACCAAAAGTCATTTCCATAATATGTCATTGCAGCTAATTTCAACTGATTATTAACATCTTTTCCGCCAAGCCATAAAGAACCAGCATAGATTACATATTCACCAGATCCCTTTGGTACTTCATATTCGGGTTTTCTTCTTGATTTATCTTCCCACATGACACCGTCATTTCTTAATAGCGCACTTACATTATTAAATTCAAGATACTTCCTTGCTGTAGGTGGAGTACACCCAGATGCTTTTAGGATTACAGAACTATTACTTGTTGTTTTGGATCTATTTTTATTGTTTAAAGCATAACTAGAAATGCTAATCCAAATGAAAATTATAATTAATAAAGTTTCTTTTTTCATAATTCAACGGTTTTTCAATTATAATACGTGAAGATGTAAAAATAGTACGTTAACTAAATTATTAAAAAAGTTGTTATTTTTTTATAACTTACTGAAAAACAAGTACTTAAAATATATTTTTAAGTGAACTATTTTTAGTTATTAGTTAAATAAAATTTCGTATTGGTCAGGAAGTAGTTTAAATGAATTACGATGATATTCAGTTTTCCCATATAATGATATAGCTTTCCGATGAGTCTTGGTTGGGTAGCCTTTATTTTTATTCCAATCGTATTTTGGATAGGTTCGATGAATATTATACATGTATTCGTCTCGATGTGTCTTGGCTAGAATTGATGCTGCAGCTATATTCATGTATTTACTATCTCCTTTTATGATACAAGTATGGTTAATATTCTTATATTTTTTAAATCTATTCCCATCAATAGCGATATGGTTCGGTGAAACCTTAAGTTTATCTAGCGCCCTGTGCATGGCTAAAAAAGAGGCCTGAAGAATGTTAATCTTATCAATTTCTTTTGAATTGACAAATCCAACACCCCATGATGTAGCTTCATTTTCAATAATTAAACGCAATTCATTTCTACTTTTTTCACTTATTTTTTTTGAATCATTTAACCATTGATTTTTAAAGTCTTTAGGAAGAATTACTGAAGCTGCAACAACGGGTCCAGCAAGGCACCCTCTTCCTGCTTCATCACAGCCAGCTTCATTGTAATCGGTAACGAATGGTAAAAGACTCAAAATAGCGTTTTCATATTTACTTTTTCTGAGATAATTTCAGAAACAGAGTCAATTGGCACTCTATGTTGTTTCATGCTATCTCTTTCTCTTAAGGTTACACAATGATCTTCTTTTGTTTCATGATCTACTGTTATACAATATGGCGTCCCTACAGCATCTTGTCTCCTGTATCTTTTACCAATGGAATCTTTTTCATCGTATCCACATTCAAAATAAAATTTTAGTTTATCGAATAGTTCAGTTGCAATTTCATTTAATCCATCTTTCTTAACTAACGGTAGGATAGCTGCTTTTGTTGGTGCTAAAGAAGGAGCAATTGACAACAATGTTCTAGAAGTACCATCTTCTAATTTTTCCTCTTTTAATCCATTTGATAGTAAAGCTAAAAACATTCTATCTAGCCCTATCGATGTTTCAATAACATAGGGTATGTAACTTTCATTACTCTCTGGGTCAAAATAGCGTTGTTTCTTTTTTGAAAATGCCTCATGTTGTCTTAAGTCAAAATCAGTTCTAGAATGTATGCCTTCCAATTCTTTAAAGCCAAATGGGAAATTAAATTCAATATCGCATGCAGCATCGGCATAATGAGCTAGCTTAATGTGATCATGAAATTGTAATTTTTCCTTTTCTATTCCAATTGACTTATGCCATGATAATCGCTCTTTTTTCCAGTATTCATACCATTCTTTTTGGGTGCCAGGTTTAATGAAGAATTGCATTTCCATTTGTTCAAATTCTCTCATTCTAAATATAAATTGACGAGCAATGATTTCGTTTCTAAATGCTTTTCCTATTTGAGCAATACCAAATGGCAGTTTCTTTCTTCCCGTTTTTTGAACATTCAAATAATTCACAAATATACCCTGAGCTGTTTCTGGTCTTAGGAATATAGTGGAAGATTCATCAGCTAATGAGCCTAACTCAGTTCCAAACATTAAATTAAATTGTCTAACATCTGTCCAATTTTTAGATCCGCTTATAGGACACGTTATTCCAAGTTCAATAATGAGGTTGTAAATGTCATTTAGATTCTCGCTATTTAATGCAGAAGACATTTTTTCATTAATTTCTTGAATCTGCTTATTTCTTTTTAAGATATTGGGATTAGTAGTTGTAAATGTTTCTTGATCAAATGAATCACCAAATCTTTTTTTTGCTTTCGAAATATCTTTTTCGTTTTTGTCACTTATTTTGGCAATAAAATCTTCAATTAATACATCTGCACGATATCTTTTTTTAGAGTCTTTATTATCTATTAAAGGATCATTAAAAGCATCTACATGTCCTGAAGCTTTCCAAGTAGTTGGATGCATAAAGATTGCCGCATCTAATCCCACTATGTCCTTATTCATTTGAACCATAGATTTCCACCAATATTTTTTAATATTATTCTTAAGTTCTACACCATTTTGGCCATAGTCATAGGTGGCACTTAACCCATCATAAATTTCACTGCTAGGGAAAACAAATCCAAATTCTTTAGCGTGGCTAATGATTTTTTTAAAATGATCTTCATTCATGTTGGTCCATTCAATAATTTCCAACAAAAATAAAACTTCCATTGAAAGAACTATATTTAACGTTATCAATTTCCATAGATTAACACATGATTGAAATAGAGAATAAAATTATTTCCGAAGATGTTTTGGAAGAACAGTTTGTCTGTGATCTTAGTCAATGCAAGGGAGCCTGTTGTGTAGAGGGAGATGCTGGAGCCCCTTTAGAGCAAGAAGAAATTAAGATATTAGAGGAGATTTATCCTATTGTAAAATTAGAGATGCGTCAACAAGGAATTGATGCTATTGAAAAAGAAGGACTATATTATTTAGATGAATTTGGGGAGCCAGTAACCATGTTGGTCAATAATAAGGAATGTGCATTTGCTGTATTCGACAAAAATAATATTGCAAAATGCGCAATTGAAATTTCAAGTCGAAAAAACAGTACTGATTTCATCAAACCAATAAGCTGTCATTTATATCCAATTCGGGTTAAAGAATATGAAAATTTTCAAGGTATTAATTTACATAAATGGAGCATATGCGAACCAGCATGTGCATGTGGTAATGAATTAAAAACTCCTGTTTTTAAATTTCTGAAAACGCCAATAATTAGAAAATGGGGAAAAGAATTTTACAATCAGTTGAACCAGGTCTTCGAGCAGTTTTTCAGCAAAGGCTCTTCATGAAATTATATTTTAAAAAAATGTTGTTTTCATCTCGTTCATTTTGAACTATAGGTGTTTGGCAAAACCTTATTGTTATTAACACCCAATCTTTGATAAACGAAAATAATCAATTACGTTGCAATTATCAACAAAAACTAACTTTATAATTCTACAATTAAGTTCTTTATTTGGTAAAAATTTTCTTAAATCATATGAATTTCAGTACGTTATAAAGTTATTATTATGCTTTGTTGAAAACTATTAAAAATGTGCATTAAAATAGCTTGTTAAAAGCTTAAATATTTTAAACATTTGCAGTCCGCTAATAGTTTTTTTAGTAGGCACTCAAAACACACATTTTACATTGTAATTTTTAAAAAACGTATGTTTTTTAATGTAGAATTTTTTTGCCTTATTAAGACCTAATTAGTTTAAACAGATTAAATAAAATACTTAATGGAAAAGAAAATATCAGCAAACAAAAAAGTAGTAAATCAGAAAATTGATTTAAAAAAAGATTTAGATGAAAATTTACGAGTTGAGGAACCAATTCTAAAGGAGAATCCAAACAGATTTGTGTTATTTCCTATCCAACATGCTGATATTTGGGAGATGTATAAAAAACAAGAAGCTAGTTTTTGGACGGCCGAGGAATTAGATCTTTCTCCTGACTTAATTGACTGGGAAAGTAAGCTAAATGATGATGAGCGTTTCTTCATTAAGCATGTACTGGCCTTTTTTGCAGCATCTGATGGTATTGTAAACGAAAATCTAGCCGAAAATTTTCTTAGTGAAGTCCAATATACTGAAGCTAAGTTTTTTTATGGATTTCAAGTAATGATGGAGAACATACACTCTGAAACGTATTCACTCCTCATAGATACTTACATTAAAGACACAAAAGAAAAAAATTACCTATTTAATGCTATTGAAACTTTCGATCCTGTTAAGAAAAAAGCAGAGTGGGCTTTGAAATGGATAGAAAACGGAAATTTTGCACAGAGGATAATAGCATTTGCAGCAGTTGAAGGCATTTTCTTCTCTGGCTCATTTTGTTCTATTTTTTGGCTGAAAAAAAGAGGCTTAATGCCAGGATTAACTTTCTCTAACGAGTTAATTTCAAGAGATGAAGGACTACATTGTGATTTTGCTTGTATGTTATATAATAAACATATGGTTAATAGACTTGAAAAGTCCGAAGTAGAAGAAATCATTAAGGAGGCTGTTGAAATAGAAAAAGAGTTTATAACTGAGGCACTTCCCGTAAGGTTAATCGGGATGAATTCAAATTTAATGAGCCAATACATTGAATTTGTTGCTGATCGTCTTTTAGTTGAACTGGGAAACAATAAAATTTACAATGTGTCAAACCCTTTTGATTTCATGGATATGATCAATTTACAAGGGAAAACCAATTTCTTTGAAAAAAGAGTAGGAGAGTACCAGAAAGCAGGTGTTCTAAATAATAATAACGATACTAGCTTTAGCCTTGACGCTGATTTTTAACTTATTTAAATAATAAAATATGTACGTAGTAAAAAGAGACGGTAGACGAGAATCCGTTAAATTTGATAAGATAACAGCTAGGATAAAAAAGCTTTGTTATGGTTTAAATCCTCTAGTAACACCTGAGAAGGTTGCTATGAAAGTCATTGAAGGTCTTTATGATGGTGTTACAACTAGTGAGCTGGATAATTTAGCCGCTGAAGTAGCGGCAACAAACACGATTACTCATCCTGATTATGCTTTGCTAGCTTCTAGAATAGCAGTATCTAACCTACATAAGAATACCAAAAAATCTTTCTCTGAAACAGTTAATGATTTATATGAATACATTGACCCTAAAACAAATGAAAAAGCTCCGCTTATTTCGGATGATGTTTATAACGCTATCATGAAAAATGCAGATGTTTTAGATTCAACGATAATTTATGATCGTGATTTTAGATATGATTTCTTTGGTTTTAAGACTTTAGAAAGATCCTACCTTTTAAAGCTTAATGGAGAAGTTGCTGAAAGACCACAGCAAATGTTAATGAGGGTAGCGATGGGAATTCATACAGATGATATTGATGCAGCTATCGAGACGTATAACTACATGAGTGAAGGTTGGTTTACCCATGCTACTCCTACATTGTTTAACTCAGGAACACCAAAACCACAAATGTCATCTTGTTTTCTATTAACAACAAAAGATGATAGTATTTCTGGAATTTATGATACGTTAAAGCAGTGTGCGCAAATTTCTCAATCTGCTGGAGGAATCGGTCTTTCAATTCATGATATTAGAGCAACAGGTTCATACATAAAAGGAACTAATGGAACATCAAATGGTGTCGTGCCTATGTTGAGAGTTTTTAATGATACGGCAAGGTATGTTGATCAAGGAGGTGGAAAGCGAAAAGGTTCATTTGCCATCTACGTAGAACCATGGCATGCTGATATTTTCGATTTTTTAGATCTAAAGAAAAATCACGGTAAAGAAGAACAACGAGCTAGAGATCTTTTCTATGCACTTTGGATTCCAGACTTATTCATGAAAAGAGTAGAAGAGAATGGAGATTGGACATTGATGTGTCCAAATGAATGTCCAGGATTATCAGATACCTATGGGAAGAAATTCGAGAAATTATACATGAAGTTTGAATCTGAAGGTAAAGGAAGAAAAACGATAAAGGCACAAGAGTTATGGTTCAAAATTTTAGAAAGCCAGATAGAAACAGGTACTCCTTACATGCTTTATAAAGATGCTGCTAATGAAAAATCTAACCAGAAAAATCTTGGCACCATTAAATCTTCAAACTTATGTACTGAAATTATAGAATATACTGCACCAGATGAAGTTGCCGTTTGTAATTTAGCTTCAATAGCGTTACCAAAATTTGTTGTAGATGGGAAGTTTGATCACGAAAAACTTTTCAGTGTGACTTACAGAGTTACCAAAAATCTAGATAAGGTAATTGATGCAAATTATTATCCTGTTCCTGAGGCAAGAAATTCAAATATGAGACACAGACCAATAGGAATTGGAGTACAAGGTCTGGCCGATGCATTTATTTTAATGAGACAAGCATTTGATTCACCTGAAGCTAAACAACTTAATAAAGAAATCTTTGAAACGATTTATTATGCTGCAGTAACTGCTTCTAAAGATTTAGCGATAGAAAATGGTCCATATGAAACTTGGAAAGGTTCTCCAATTTCTGATGGTGTATTCCAATTTGACATGTGGAAAGTAAAGCCTACAGAACGTTGGGAATGGGATTTGCTTAGAGAAGAAGTCAAAAAACATGGAGTGAGAAACTCTTTATTACTTGCTCCTATGCCAACTGCTTCTACTGCACAAATCTTAGGAAATAATGAATGCTTTGAACCCTACACATCTAACATATATACTAGGCGCGTGTTGTCAGGTGAGTTTATTATAGTTAATAAACACTTATTAAGAGATTTAGTGAAGTTGGGGATTTGGAATGATAGATTGAAAAATAAATTGATGGCTTCTAATGGTTCTATTCAGAATATTGATGAGATTCCTGATAATATTAAAGTACTGTACAAAACAGCCTGGGAAATTTCTCAGAAGGAGATTTTAGATATGGCTGCTGATAGAGGGGCATATATCGATCAGTCTCAATCTCTAAACATTTTTATGGAAAATGCCAACTTTGCAAAACTGACATCTATGCACTTTTATGGATGGAAGGCAGGTTTGAAAACAGGTATGTATTATTTAAGAACAAAATCTGCAACTGATGCTATTAAGTTCACACTAGATAAAGCAGCTATTTCAGAACCTGTGGCAAAAACAGAAGAAGAAAGAATGGCAGAGATAAGTTGTTCGTTAGATGATCCTGATAATTGTGTTTCATGCGGCTCATAAAATAGAATGAGCGTTTCTTTAGTAAAAAAAAAAGCCCACCATGTGGGCTTTTTTATTGTCTTTTTATGTTATTGCTATTTGATACCTTTAAATACTGACGTTCCTGCACCAAACACATTATTTTCTCCATAAGGAGAACCCTTACCATCAGCATAACCCTTCCATTTCACTAATTCAATATAATTTGGAGATCTAGATAGTTGTTGTTGAACTAATCGAATTTCCTCTGCCTTACCTTCAGCTCTAAGTATTGCCGCATTTTTCTCACCTTCAGCTTTTTTGACTTCTGCATTTGCCAGATATTGCTGTTCTTCCTCTAGTTCTTTTGCCTTTTGATTTCGTTGTTTTTGTGTTTCTTTTTCAGTAATTGCAATTTTCACATTATCTGGAAGATTAACATCAGCTATTTCACAAAAATTATATGTGATAAAATTTTCAGGAAATTCTGCTTGAAACATATTATCCATTTCTGTTTCTAGTGCCTCTCTTTTAGTTGAATAGATTTCTTCATAGGTGTAACGTCCAATGACATCTTTAATTACTCCTCTAACTTTTGCATCAACAAAAGAATTTTCGTACGCTTTTCCGTGTTTCAAATGTAAATTTGGAGTTTTACCTTGCATTGGATTATAATTAATAGTTACATCTATTCCAATTTCCATCCCGTTTTTTTCCATCACTTTTGATTCATAATTTCTACTTTGCTGTAAAACATTGTATGTTATCATTTCGTTCCATGGCATGATAAAGTAGGTTCCTTCTGAAAAATTTTCACTCGTGTCAATTCCCCCTGTGTATGGTCTATAAACAAAGCCTTCTTCACCTGGATTTATGTCTGTCCAAGACATGAAAAATACAATTACAATAATGGCCGCTATTCCACCAAATAAGGCAGTCTTTAAAATGTTTTTTGGTTCTATTTCGATTTCATTCATAGTACTATGTTGTTTTAATTGTTTTTTGGTTTTGATTTTATGGTTTTATAAGCATAATAAATACTTAATACGTCTATCACTAATGCTAGAAGTTTAATAATTGGTCCTGTTTTAATGATATATTTAAATGTTAATAATAAGAGCAAAGCTACTAAAGCAACACTCAAAATTACATTCAAGGTGTATTTATTGTTGTTCATGTTAAATCATTTTTTTTGGATCGACCCAACTATCATAATCTTCCGCACTCACATAACCTAAATTAATGGCCTCTTCTTTCAGCGTAGTTCCATTTTTGTGTGCCGTATTAGCAATTTCTGCAGCTTTGTAGTATCCTATCTTTGTGTTTAATGCGGTAACCAACATCAAAGAATTATTTAATAGCTTTTCAATATTTTTATAATTTGGTTCTATTCCAGTAGCACAATGATCGTTAAATGATACACATGCATCTCCTATGAGTTTGGCACTTTCTATTAAATTCCGAGCAATCATAGGTTTAAAAACATTTAATTCATAGTGACCTTGTGTTCCACCAATGGATAGTGCTACATCATTTCCCATAACTTGTGCACAAACCATAGTAATTGCTTCACATTGAGTAGGGTTTACTTTACCTGGCATGATAGAAGATCCAGGTTCATTTGCAGGAATGATTAGTTCCCCAATTCCTGATCTTGGTCCAGATGCTAACAATCTTATATCATTTGCAATTTTATTTAGAGATACTGCTATTTGTTTAAGGGCTCCGTGGGTTTCAACCATAGCATCATGAGCTGCTAAAGCTTCAAATTTATTTTCAGCACTAATAAAAGGAAGATTACTAATTGAAGCAATTTGAGCAGCAACTTCATCGCTATAACCATCAGGTGTATTGAGTCCGGTTCCAACAGCTGTTCCTCCTAAAGCCAATTCGCTTAAATGATGCAATGTATTATGAATAGCCTTTAATCCATGATTTAGTTGTGAAACATATCCAGAAAATTCTTGACCAATAGTAAGCGGAGTAGCATCCATAAGATGTGTTCGTCCAATTTTAACTACGTCCATGAATTCTTTTGATTTTTCAGCAAGCGTATCTCTTAATTTTTCAATTCCTGGAATTGTATTTTCTTTAATTATTTTGTAGCTCGCTATATGCATTGCTGTTGGAAACGTATCGTTTGAGGATTGAGATTTATTTACATCGTCATTGGCTTGTAAGGTTTTATCTCCTGAATTCAAGTTTCCACCATTAAGAACATGAGCACGATTTGCAATTACTTCATTTACGTTCATATTACTTTGAGTACCTGAACCAGTTTGCCATACTACTAATGGAAATTGGTCATCTAATTTTCCTTCTATGATTTCATCACAAACTCTAGAAATAAGATTCATCTTTTTTTCATCAAGTACTCCTAGCTTTGAATTGGTTATGGCAGCTGCCTTTTTTAATACTGCAAAAGCATGAATAATTTCTATAGGCATTGAGCCAGCAGGCCCTATTTTAAAATTGTTTCTAGAGCGTTCAGTTTGAGCTCCCCAATATTTGTCCGAAGGAACCTTAATTTCACCTATAGTATCTTTTTCAATTCTGTAACTCATTTTTAAATATTATTGCTAATTTCGTTTAAAATTCAAATTTAGTATATATGTCATTAGGGGTAGCTATTTTCTTATTTTTCTTTGGTATGGCTTTTTGGGTTCTATTATTTTTATTTGGCTTTATCGGTGCTTGGGTCAATTGGGGATTAATTGATATAACAAAAGCTCAGTTAGCAAAAAGAGGCCTTATAAAAGACGTTTAATCTAGTATAGATAAAAAATTTTCAGCAGGTCTTCCAACTGCTGCTTTATCTCCATTTTCAAGAATTGGTCTTTCAATTAGTTTTGGGAAATCTATCATTTTTGCAATAAGTTGTTTCTCTGTTAGCTTTTTTCCTTTTATTTCTGTTTTATATATCTCCTCGTTTTTTCTAATTAACTCTTCTGGTCGTATTCCAAGTTTATTTAGAATAGATTTAAGATCATCAAAACTAAGGGGTTCCTTTAGGTATTCTCTAATTTCAGGATAAATATTTTTTTCTTTCAAGAAGTTAATGCCATCTCTAGATTTCCTGCATCTTGGATTGTGATAATAGATCATATTAAACAGATTTTCCATAAGTCATAAGAAATGAATTTAAAAATGGTTGTAGATCTCCATCTAAAACCTTGAATGGATCATTACTTTGAAAATTAGTACGATGATCTTTAACTCTTCTGTCATCTAGAACATAACTTCTTATTTGTGAACCCCATTCTATTTTCATTTTACCCGCTTCAATTTCATCTTGTTTTTCTTTTCTTTTTCTAAGTTCAAGTTCATAAAGTTGTGATTTTAAAAGCTGCATAGCTTTTTCTCTATTTCCGAGTTGAGACCTTGACTCTGTATTTTCTATTACGATTCCAGTTGGCGCATGTTTTAGACGAACACCAGTTTCTACTTTGTTTACATTTTGTCCTCCAGCACCACCACTTCTAAAAGTATCCCAACTTATATCTGAAGGATTAATTTCAATTTCAATGGTGTCGTCAACACTAGGATAAACATAAACAGAAGAAAAAGATGTCATTCTTTTACCTTGAGCATTAAATGGACTTACTCTTACTAGCCTATGAACACCATTTTCACCTTTTAAATAACCAAAAGCAAAATCACCAGAAATCTCTAATGTTACGGTCTTTATACCAGCAACATCTCCATCTTGACAGTGCAGTTCTTTTATTTTATATCCATTTTTCTCTCCCCACATAAGATACATTCTCAACAACATGGAACTCCAATCGCAACTTTCAGTACCTCCTGCACCGGCTGTAATTTGAAGAACTGCATCTAGGTGATCTTCTTCTGATGATAACATGTTTTTGAGTTCAAGTTCTTCAAGTTTTTTTATCATTACTTCGAATTGGTCATTCACTTCTTCCTCTGTTACCTCTCCCTCTTTAAAAAAATCAAATAAAACTTGTGTATCTTCTAAAGCCATTTTTAGATGATCATAGGTATCTACCCAAAATTTCTTTTGTTTAATTCCTTTTAAAACTAATTCGGCCTTTTTCGGGTCGTTCCAGAATTCTGGATCTTGAGTGATTAACTCTTCTTCTTTGATCGACTCTCTTTTTTCATCCACGTCAAAGATACCCCCTTAACGCTTCCAGGCGATCATTTGTATTCTTAATTTGCTCTTGAGAAATCATAAATTGAAATAAAGCACAATTTTACTAATAATTTTAACGAAGTTTAATTTCGAATCCAGATTTAATTTCATAATCCGAAAGTTGCTTATTTCTTTTTTTAAGTTTATTCAATTTTATCCCATAAAGTTGTGAAATTGATCTCATTGATTCACCATTTTCAGCTATATGTAGCTCGTTCCTTCCTTTATTTCTCTTGGGTTGAATAAACACCTTATCTCCATAAGAAAGTTCATAATCATAGTCCATGTCGTTGTATTTGTATAATTGCCATAATCTCATATCAAATTCATTAGCGATATCTAAAAGTGACTCCCCTTCATTACATATTACATACTTAATTCTATTTGGGTGTAAGTACACATTCCTTTTTGATACAATGATATTGTCTGGTATTTCTTTTACCTTGTCTAGCTCATATAATTTATTTTCTTCAATTAATTTTATGAGCAAATCAGCATATTTTTTATTAGTGGCGTAACCAGCTGTTCTAAGTCCTTTTGCCCATGACTCATAGTCATTTATTTCGTAATCAAATAAAAAGGCATATCTGTTGTATTTTTTTAGAAACAAAGAATGATCTTCAAAAGAAGCTAATGCATTATCATACTTTCTAAAACATTCGTTTTTTTTATCATCATCTTCAAATATTTTTTTCCCTTCCCAATTGTGACATTTAATTCCGAAATGATTATTACCCTTAACTGCCAATCTTGAATTTCCGTTATTACTTTCTAAAATTCCTTGGGCTAATGTTATACTAGCGGGAATTTTATACTTATGCATTTGAATGATTGCATCTTTTTTGTAAAGATCTATATATTGTTTTCTAGTTAGTTGTTGAGCAATTAAGGGAAAGCAAATGAGAAAATAACCTATTGAAAAATAATATCTATGTTTTTTAAGATTATTCAAAATCGTAATTCTGTGATTTAGTATCAAATGAATTTAAATTTCAAATACAAAAAGAGGTCAAATGTCTAATTTGCTAATGTAGTTTTGTTGAAATCATACATTTTTTGAAAATTATTCTCAATGTAATTTCCAACAACTACAATGTCAGCTCCCGCCTTCCAACAAGATGTCATTTGGTCTTGACTTTTAATTCCACCTCCTACAAAAAGTGGAACTCTAGTGGTTTCTTTAACCTTTTTAATCATATTGTTACTAATAGGGTCTAAAGATCCAGATCCAGTGTCCATGTAAATGAATTTCAGTCCCAGCTGAACTCCAGCTAAAGCAGTAGCAGCAGCTATATCATGTTTATCTTTTGGGATAGGCAAAGATTCGCTCATGTATATAGCAGAAGTGATGGATTCAGATTCAATTAACATATATCCACAAGATAAAATTTCTAAGTTCGATTCTTGAAGTTTAAAGGCAGATTTCACATGTTGTCCAATAAGAAGGTCTGGGTTTCTTCCGCTTATTAAACTTAGAAGTAATATGGCATCTGCATGTCGAGATATTTGTTGATTGTTTCCTGGAAATAAAATTACTTTTTTAGATGAAATCTCATATATCTTTTTAAGATATGTTTGAAAAAGATTATGATTGATAAGACTTCCACCAACTAATAAATAATCACATGATGATCGATTAGCCATTAAAATGAAATTAGATAATTGATCAATTGGAATTTTATCAGGATCGATTAAAATACTCCATAATTTCTCACCTCCTTCAACTCTTTGATAAATTTCAGATAATAACATTTACTTCCTCTCTGTAATTTGTATTATACGCTAAGCAATAACTTTCAAAGTTTAAAATTTTTATAGTGGAACTAAATTTAATATTTGGATGTTCGCAATATCCAGAAAAAAACTCCCCATTCTTTTTCACCGTTAGATGATCTTTAAAGTGAATATCTTTTCTTCCATTAATTTTATATAATACTTCTTTAGAACACCAATTTTGAATGAGTTTTTCATTTGATTTTCCTGAAGTAAAATCATCATCATTTAGAAACTTATGTTTGATTTTTGTTGTGTCTCTTTCTGTAGATTCAATATCTATTCCACAAGGGTATTTCGCAATAATCATTGCAATCAGATCTTTAGTATGTGAAATTGAAACAAACTTTTCATTTCCTCTAATGCATGGCTTGTTATTTTCAAGATATAGTTCATTTCCAGGAGCTAACTGTTCGAATAAAAGTTTAGCTGCATGAATTTGGATCTTTCTTTTGTTGTTTTTATAAAAATACAATTCACTATGATAATTAGGGTGCAATACTCTACTGAACTCAGGGTTGTATTCATGGTCTGCTATTTTCCAAATGCCAATGTTAAATTTGGATTTATTTATGAATTGAATAAGTGGCAAAGTGTTTTTTTCGCTTTATTAAAAATATGTTTTTTATTTAATAATATTAATCTGAAGTAAAAAAATAATTTTTTTGCTCAGAAATGAAGCTTACTCGTTACATTTGCTGTAATCAATAGCAAATTTGCTGATGAAAAATAATTCTAAAAAAATAATAAATTTTAATCAAATCAGTGATTTTAATCTTAATTCTAAAAATAAAATCAAACTGATTGAAGAACATTTTAGGTCTATCATGCAAATTCTTGAACTAGACCTTAATGACCCGAGTTTAGTGGATACACCAAAACGTGTGGCAAAGATGTATGTTAATGAATTATTTGAAGGATTAGACCCAACTCAAGCACCTTCTATTTCAAAATTTGAAAATGCATTTGGTTATGAGGGTTGTATTTTAGAAAAGAATATTTCATTTTATTCTTTATGCGAACATCATTTTGTGCCTATAAAAGGAATTGCACATGTAGCTTACTATGCAAATGAAAAAATCATTGGGCTATCTAAAATTAATAGGATAGTTAATTACTTATCCAAAAAGCCTCAAGTGCAAGAAAAATTAACGGTTGAAATAGTTGATTACCTAAAAAACGTTCTTGAAACAGATAATGTAGCTTGTGTAATCGAAGCGGAACACTTATGTGTTAGCATGAGAGGAATAAAAGACGTTAAAAGCATTACTACAACTGCTGAATACAGTGGGAATTTTAAAAAGGATGCCGTAAAGTTAGAATTATTAAGTATGATTAACAAAGGTAATGGATAACAACATTTATATAAAGAACACACTTACTGGTCAAAAAGAAAGATTTGCCCCTATCCATAAGGATTTTATTGGTGTATACGTTTGTGGTCCTACTGTTTACAGTGATGTTCATTTAGGTAATTGTAGAACATTTGTTTTTTTTGACACACTAATTAGATATTTCAAATATTTAGGATTTAAAGTGAGATATGTAAGGAATATTACGGATGTTGGGCATTTAGAAAATGATGCTGATGAGGGAGAAGATAAGATTGCGAAAAAGGCCAAATTAGAGCAATTAGAACCCATGGAAATTGCACAAAAATACACCCTGAATTTCCGTGAAGTGATGAGTTGTTTTAATGCTCTACCACCAGACATAGAACCCACTGCTACTGGCCACATTTTGGAACAAATAGAAATGATTAAGATTATCTTAAAAAATGGCTATGCCTACGAAGTGAACGGATCTGTTTATTTTAATGTAGAAAAATACATTGCTGATGGACATAAATATGGTGAATTAAGTGGAAGAAACACAGACGATTTAATGGCAGGATCAAGAGATCTTGATGGTCAACTAGATAAAAAATCACCACATGATTTTGCGCTTTGGAAAAAGGCAGATGCCAAACATATAATGAAGTGGAACTCACCTTGGGGCTTAGGGTTCCCAGGCTGGCATTTAGAGTGTTCAGCCATGAGTAGTAAGTACTTAGGTAGTAAATTCGATATACATGGTGGAGGAATGGATTTAAAATTCCCTCACCACGAATGTGAAATTGCACAAGCTAAAGGAGCTAACGACCAACAACCCGTTAATTATTGGATTCATGCTAATATGTTGACTTTGAATGGTAAAAGAATGTCTAAATCCACTGGTAATACTATTTTACCACATGAATTATTTACCGGTTCATCTTCTCATTTATCTCAGGCTTTTAGCCCATCTGTGGTTCGTTTTTTCATGTTACAAGCACATTATGGCGGAGTGTTAGACTTTTCCAATGAAGCACTTATTGCTTCTGAAAAAGGATTTCTTAAATTGATGACAGCCTTAGAAACACTTAGAAATCATCAGTTTGAAGAAAGTAATATTGATGAGAAAATAGACACCAAAATTATCTCTTTATGTGATTCTTGTCATGAAAATATGAATGATGATTTCAATACGCCTAAAGTAATAGCATCCTTATTCGAGATGGTAAGCCTTATTAATGGGTTTAGTTCTAATAATAATTGGGAAATTTCGAAAAATACATTTGAAAAATTAATTCATACTTTTAGTGGTTTTGTGGAAGATGTTCTTGGATTAAAGAATGATAAACCAGGAGACAATGATTTATCTAAAAATTTAATTGAAATGGTGTTGAATATTAGGACAGATGCTAAGGCTAATAAAAATTATCAAGTTTCAGATCAAATTAGAGAGGAGTTGAATAAAATCGGAATAGAAATAAAGGATGGAAAGGATCGTACAACTTACACCATCAAAAAATAAAATGAGATCAATATTTTATATCTTTTTTCTTTTAGTTATACATTATAACAATGTGGTAATTTCTCAAGATTTAGGAGATTTATTCAAGGATAAAAAAGAGGTTTATTTTAAATTTAAGTTTGAGTCAATTAATAAAACTAACAATCTCTCCAAAATTATTTCAATTGATCATAAATCAAATAAAGAACACATTTATGCTTATGCTAATCGAAATGAATTCAAAGCGTTTTTAAAATTAGGAATACCTTATGAATTGGTTAACGAAGCCATTCCATTGGTTATGTATGGATCGGGTACAAAAAACAATTGGGACTATTATCCTACCTACAGCGAGTACACTCAAATGATGGAACAATTTGCAGATTCTTTTCCAAATATTTGTAAACTCCATAATTTAGGAACGTTATCATCTGGTCGAAAAATATTATGTGTTCAAATATCGAATAATGTTGGTGTAAAAGATAATAAACCTTCATTTCTATATACATCATCTATGCATGGAAATGAGTTAACGGGCTTTGTACTAATGTTGAGGTTAATAGATGATATATTGAATGGATATAACTCAGTAAATGAATACACTCATATAGTAAATAATATAGATTTATGGATAAATCCTTTAGCTAATCCTGATGGAGCATATGCAGCAGGAAATCAAACCATCTCCGGTGCTACTAGGGGTAATGTAAATGGGGTTGATCTTAACCGTAATTATCCGGATCCGCAAAATGGATCAAATCCTGATGGAAATCCTTGGCAAGAAGAAACTGTTATTTTTATGGATTTAGCAGATTCAGTTCAATTTGATATGTCATGTAATTTACACACTGGAGCAGAGGTTTTTAATTATCCTTGGGATACATGGAGCAGATTAACTGCTGATGACGTTTGGTGGAGGAATATAGCCTATCAATATGCAGATACAGCTCATGCTCAATCTTCTGCGGGTTATTTTAATGATTTAAATAACGGAGTTACCAATGGTTGGGATTGGTATGAAGTAAATGGTGGTAGACAAGATTTCATGAATTATTTTAGGTTTTGTAGGGAATCCACTCTTGAATTGTCGTCAAATAAAATACCTAACCCAACTACTCTACCTTATTACTGGAATGCAAATAAACGCTCTTTAATAAACTACATAAAACAATCGTTAAATGGGCTTCGTGGATTGGTTACTGATAGCATAACTGGTTTGCCATTACAAGCTAGAGTTGAAATTTTAGGGCATGATGTGGATAGCTCTCATGTTTTTTCTAGAACAGAAATAGGTAATTACCATAGGTATTTATCTGCTGGGAATTATCAAGTCACTTTTTCTAAAAATGGCTATTACAACAAAACAATCGATGTAAATGTAGTGGATGACCAAGTGGTAATTCACGATGTTCAATTGGTTCCTTTTAACGCAGTTTTTATAAAAGACATAAACAAAGGAGAGTTAAAAATTATAAATACATTTGACATCTTGGGACGTAAGTCACCTTTACAATGGAATTCGATTTATTTACATCAAATGAGTGATGGAACAATTCAAAAACTAATGAAAATAAAATGAATAAAATAAGTATATCTCTATTTTTTCTATTTACCATATTGGGTTACTATGGTCAAGAAAAATTAACTAATAAAAAAGGAAGTGAATATGAATTTGAAGTGGTGAAGGAATTAGAAGCAAACCCAGTTCAAAACCAAAATAGAACGGGAACTTGTTGGAGTTTTTCTTCACTTTCATTTTTTGAATCGGAGCTTCAAAGATTAGGTAAGGGTTCTCATAACCTTTCAGAAATGTATATTGTTAGAAATGCCTATCTAGGTAAAGCGGAGAATTACCTAAGAATGTATGGTACATTTACCTTTGGTCAAGGGGGGGCATTTCATGATATTCCATGGGTAATTAAAAGGTATGGAATTGTTCCAGAATCTGAGTATGATGGTCTTAAATATGGATCCGATATTCATTTACATGAAGAAATGGAAAAAATCATGTTTGCTATGTTAAAGGAGTTAGCCCAAAAACCTCAAAATGGAAAATTGACTCCCAATTGGAAAACTGCTTTTGAAGGAGTTGTGGATGCTTATTTAGGTGAATTACCTACCAACTTAAACGACTTCAAATTTGATGTTGGAGGTAAAACCTACAATCCGTATACCTATGCTGAGGAGTTGGATTTAAATATGCAAGATTATGTGTCGTTAACTTCTTATACTCATCATCCATTTTACGAGTCATTTGTTTTAGAAGTTCAAGATAATTGGGCTATGCAACAAAGTTACAATTTGCCACTCGATGAATTGATGATGGTTATGGAAGAAGCTATAATGAATGGTTATACATTTGCGTGGGGAGCAGATGTTTCTGAAAAAGGTTTTTCCTCTCGTGATGCCCTTGCTATTCTTCCTGCTGATGAATCTACAATTAGTCAAAAAGGAAAAGATAATAGATATTTTAGTTCTGCAGGTTCAGAAAAAATTAGCAACGCCTTTATGAGTCCTGTAAAAGAGAAAAATGTTTCCCAACAAGAGAGACAAGATGCTTTCGATAGCCAAGAGACGACAGATGATCATGGAATGCATATCACAGGATTAGTTAAGGACCAAAATGGAACAAAGTATTTTAAAGTGAAGAACTCATGGGGGACAGAATACAATCAATGTGATGGGTATTTTTATGCTTCATTTCCTTATGTTAGATATAAAACCATGAATATTTTGTTACATAAAGATGCTGTTCCTAAGTCAATTAAGAGAAAATTAGGCTTGTAAGTTGAAGTACATTTTAATCGCTTTAGTTAAATTATATCAACTTTTGATATCACCTCTTTTTCCAGCCAGTTGTCGATTTTCGCCTACATGTTCACAATACGCCTTGGAAGCACTAAATCAATTTGGTTTTTTTAAAGGTGGTTATCTTGCAATAAAGAGAATTTTAAAATGTAATCCGTGGGGGAGTCATGGACATGACCCCGTACCAGAAAAGTGAATAGATGCTAAAAATAGACATGCATACTCATATCATTCCCAAAAATTTGCCTGATTGGCAGAAAAAATTTGGATATGATGGATTCATCCAGTTAGATCATCATAAAAAAGGATGGGCAAGAATGATGATGGGTGAAAAATTTTTTAGAGAAATAAACGAAAATTGCTGGGATCCAGAAGTGAGAATTAAAGAATATGAAAAATACCATACTCAGGTTCAAGTGGTTTGTACTATTCCAGTATTATTTGCCTATTTTGCTAAGCCTAAAGATGGCCTAGAGGTTAGTAAATTTTTAAATGATGATGTTGCTGAGCTCATAAATAAATATCCTAAAAATTACATTGGTTTAGGTACCATTCCAATGCAATCTCCTGAGTTAGCAGTAGGGGAATTGGAGCGTTTGAAAAATAATGGGCTAAAAGGAATACAAATAGGTTCTAATATTGATGATAAGAACCTTAACGATCCAGAATATTACCCTATTTGGGAAACATGTGAAAAACTAGATTTAGCTGTTTTGATTCATCCTTGGAACATGATGGGGCAAAAACATATGGGGCGTTATTGGCTTCCATGGCTGGTTGGTATGCCAGCCGAAACATCAAGAGCAATATGTTCTATGATTTTTGGAGGAATTTTTGATAAATACCCTAAATTAAGAGTGAATTTTTGTCATGCTAGCGGTTCATTTTTAGCCACTCTTGGTCGAATAGAACATGGATATAATTGTAGACCAGATTTAGTAGCTATTGATAATCCAAATAACCCTAGAGACTATTGTGGTAGATTTTGGGTTGATTGTATAACACACGATCCAGAAATTTTACATTATATTCTTAAGATAAAAGGGTCAAAAAGAGTGACTTTAGGGAGTGATTATCCGTTTCCATTAGGAGATTTAGAAATAGGAGATTTCATTACGAAAATGGACCTTAGCAACGAAGTTGTGGAAGATATATTTTGTAATAGCACATTGGAGTGGCTAAATATTAATAAAGAAGATTTCACATGAAGAATTTTGGTTTTACTTTTTTATCAATAGTTTGTTTTTATTCTTTTTTTGGTCAGCATTATTGGCAACAAAAAATCAATTACAACATGGACATTGATTTTGATCATAAAACCCATCAATTTTCAGGATCTCAAAAAATTACTTATTACAATAATTCGCCCGAAAACCTATCTAAACTTTACATGCATTTATATTACAATGCTTTTCAACCGGGTTCTATGATGGATGTTCGTTCAAGAAATATCGAAGATCCTGATTCAAGGGTTGGAGACCGTATTTCAACTCTTACATCTAAAGAAATAGGTTTTCAAAAAATAAATAGCATAAAGGATGACAAAGGAAATAACTTACAATACGAAGAAGATGGCACTATATTGGAAATTAAATTACCTAAGCCATTAAAATCAGGAAAACAGATCAAATTAGAAGTTAATTTTAATGCTCAAGTTCCTGTTCAAATTAGAAGAACAGGACGATATAATAAAGAAAATGTAGCCTATTCAATGACACAATGGTATCCTAAAATGTGTGAATTCGACAAACATGGCTGGCATACTAATCCATATATTGGAAGAGAATTTTATGGTGTTTGGGGTGATTTTAATGTTAGCATAACAATTGATTCCTCTTTTGTTTTGGGAGGTACTGGAATAATTCAAAACCCTCAAGAAGTTGGCCACGGTTATCAGGACTCAACCAAAAAGTTAAAACTTAAGGATAATGAAAAAATAACTTGGATATTTAAAGCAGAAAAAGTACATGATTTTGCTTGGGCTGCAGACCCAGATTTCCTGCACGAAACTACTGTGTTAAATAATGGGACTATTCTTCATTTCCTTCATAAAAATGATTCTCTAAATGCTAATTGGAATGCATTAAAGCCAAACGCTAAAAAGTGCTTTGAATACATGAATTCTAATTATGGTTTGTATCCATATGCTCAATACTCCATTATCCAAGGAGGTGACGGAGGAATGGAATATCCGATGTGTACTTTGATTACTGCCGAAGGATCATTAAATGGATTGATAAGTGTTACTGTTCATGAAGCTATTCACAGTTGGTTTCAAGGTCTTTTGGGAACAAATGAGGCAAAACATGAGTGGATGGATGAGGGTTTTTGCACTTATGCCCAGTATGAAGTATTAAATTACTTAAAGGGAAAAAAAGTGGTAAATCCATTATTAAGACAATATAAAAGCTATTATAGATTAGTAGAAAGTGGAGTCCAAGAACCGCTTTCGACCCATGCGGACTTTTACAAAAGAAATTATGTTTATGGCGTTAGTGCTTATAATAAGGGGGCTGTTTTTTTACATCAGTTAGGGTATGTAATAGGTGATAAAAACTTGAAGCAGGTGTTAATAAAATATATTGAAGATTGGAAATTTAAACATCCTGACCCTACAGATTTTAAAAGAATTGCTGAAAGAATAAGTGGTTTAGAATTAGATTGGTATTTCGAACAGTTTGTAGAGTCTACTAACAGCATTGATTATGGCATTTCCAAGGTGGAACCGTTAAATAATAAGACCATAATTACACTCAATAGAATAGGTGATATGCCTATGCCCTTAGATGTTAGAATTGACACAAAGGAAGGTCCTATTTCATATAATATTCCGCTAAGAATAATGAGAGGAAATAAAACTTCAGATAGTTTTTTATCGGATTTTAAGGTGATTTCAGATTGGCCATGGGTTTACACTCATTATGAATTTGAATTACCTATTTCAAAAAAAGAAATAACCAAAATAACAATTGATCCTTCTGGAAGATTGGCTGATGTAAATCAAGAAAACAACAGCTGGTTACCTACTATTTCAGATGCAAGTTCTCCAATCATATACAAGCATAAAGATTAAAATCTTTTTTTGATACCAACAGATAATAGTTGCTGATTTGAAGATTTGAGTTCCCAAACTTCGTTACTGGCATTTACAACCCCACTTGCAAAGTTTTGGTGAAAACCGGCATTCAAATGAACCAAAATGTTAAGGAACCAATTTTCTTTCAAAGAAACATCACTAAATATATGATATTGAATTCCAAATCCATGGTAAGTAGCATTCCACTGGGCTTGTATTCCTTGACCGGGTGTAGTCCTAAGTAAATGACATCGGTAATATCCGCCAAAACCATGTCCAATAGTCAACCTCTCAAATGATTTTAAAATAGCTCCTTTTTCAATAGCGGCAAGAAAATGATTCATTTCTATTGTATAAGGTGTTCTTTGTGGATGAAATTTAACATGAACTTTTAAAAACTTATTTTGATCATAAAACAAGCTTAGATCACTATAAAAACCCAACTTTTCGTTATCCTTGTGGTTAGCTAATAAGCTAACAGTATTAGCCCATCCAAATGAGAAAGTCTTATTTAAAGAATCTGTTCGATTTTCATTAATAAAATCTTGGCTAATGCAATTAGTTAGAGTCCAAAAAAATAAAATCAAAAAAGAAATTCTCATCAATTAAAAATATGCAGTTGATTTGAAATCGGATCAAACGAAGTTTGATAAGGCTTCAGTGAATAAACGGCAGGGCCTTGAATAACTAATCCATCATAAAGCTGATATTGACTTCCATCACAGCTGCATTCTACAAAGGTGTTAGTTGAGTCAACATAAGCTTTGCCACATGGGTTATTAGCATTATAGGTGCAATGCCTGTCGTATGCACTAAATTGATCAAATGATTGTCTATATACTATAATGCCTTCTGAACCTCCCGTAATGTAAATCCATCCTCCTACCGCATTCAATGCACTGTAGCTGGGTAATGAAACATTAATATATTGATTAACATAAACATAAGGAACGATGTTTTGATTCCTGACACAATCCGTAGTCAAAAAGATAAACACAAAAATAAGTGTCCATTTAATTTTGTAAATTGCGTGTAACCAAGTAATGCAAAAATTAGTTTTTATCATATTCTTATTTCTTGTTTTTACCAACATGTCAGCTCAGCATTTAGTAGGAGTACAAAGAGATGCTGTAGCTCAAAATTACAAATTACCAAGTTATTCTCAACACCGCTTTGAAGGTTTCTCTGGGAAGCAAATCGCCAAACAAGAAAATAAGACTCAAAAAGATGAAGAAAAATTAAAGAAACAGTTGCTTAAAAGCCACATTAAAAAGCAAAGCAAGGCAACCCAAAAGAGAATGAAATCGTCATTAAAGAAATCAAAACGATTATTAAAAAATAAATCTTTAGTACCCGTTTGGTTAGTTTGGGTTAAAAGAAAAAAGGCTTTTTCCCAGAGGAAACAAAATAAATATGAAGATTGATTTAACAAGAGTTATATTTATTCATCGAATTGTTAAAAATTCGTTAATATTTGTTTAATTTGTGTCACGTTCATTAACTGCTTTTAAAAAGAATTAAAGTTTGATATTATGATTAGAAAATTATTACTCACTACAATTTCAGTTTTTGTTTTGTTCCAATTAAGTTATGCACAACCTCAAGGTGGGAGTATAAAAGGGAAAGTAAACGATGAATCTGGAGAAGGTTTTCCGTTCGTAAATGTTGCATTGTTTCAAAATGGAAATTTAAAATTTGGAGGTACTACGGACTTTGATGGTGTTTTCAAAATAAGTAATGTTACTGCCGGTTCTTATGATTTGGAAATCAAATTCGTGGGTTATCAAACGTACAGACTTGAAGGTCTTATTGTAAAAGGTGGTAAATTACTTCCTTTATCTCCAATACAATTAAAAGAAGCTACAGAACTATTAAAAGAAGTTGAAGTGGTAAGTTATAAAGTTCCACTGATTGATAAAGATGGAGGTGCTTCTGGAGGTACGGTAACAAGAGAAGACTTAGCAAGAATGCCGGGTCGATCTGCTGCATCTATCGCAAATACTGTTGGTGGTGTACAATCTGATGCAGATGGAAATATCACATCCGTTAGGGGGTCTAGAAGTGATGCAACTTACTACTATATTGATGGAATTAAAGTTAGAGGATCATCTAATCTTCCTAAATCTGCAATTGAAGAAGTGAGCGTAATGACTGGTGGTGTACCAGCGAATTTTGGAGATGTCACTGGTGGAATTATTTCCATAACAACAAGAGGTGCATCTAGAACCTATTTTGGTGGAGTTGAAGCAGTAACTTCTGGTATTAAATTAGGAGATGATGTTTATGGATTAGATAATAATGGATTTAATCTGTTTGAAGCTACTCTTTCTGGTCCGCTATTAATGAAAAAAGACAGTACAGGTGAGAAAACAGATCCCATATTAGGATTCTTTATTTCTGGAAACTTCAACCATCAGCTTGACCCAAGACCGCTTGCAACTGACCAATACCGATTAAGGCCTGATGTAAGAGATTCTATAATTGATAATCCATTGAGACCTAGTGGTAATGGTTTTGGCGCATTTTATAACACAGACTTTTTAACAGAAGATGCATTTGAACAAGTCAAGTTTAGACAAAACGTAGCCAGTACAAGGGCATCTTTAGCGGGTAAAATAGATGTAAATGCAGGACCAAATGTTAATCTTTCTTTTGGTGCATCAGGTGCTTATCTAAATCGAAATCTACCAAGTTGGGAAAACTCATTGTTTAACTATGATAACCTGGGGCAAAGTACAAATTTGGATTGGAGGGTATATGGAAAATTCACTCAGCGTTTCCAAAATAACCAAGAAGGCGAGGATAGGAAGGCAATCAGTAATGCTTATTACACTTTAATGGTAGACTATTCAAAGACTACTTCAAGCACTTTTGATAATACTCATGGTGATAATTATTTTAATTATGGACATGTTGGTCGATTTGATATCATCAAAGAAGATTCTTGGGAGTTTAGAGATTTTGATGGTAACGGTACCATTGATCGAGTACAATCTGGCGTTAATGATGTACAAGTGAATTTCACACCCTCAGAAACGAATAGAGATTTGGCAGCCATTACTAATCAGTACTTCACATTGTACGATGATGTGTTTGATAATTATGAAAACCTTACCCAAATATTAGATGGTGGTGGACTTTTAAATGGAAATTTACCCCAGAACGTATATGGTGTATGGAACAACTTAGGTAGAAGTTATAATGGTTCTAACCAAAGCGATAATTCACAGTTTAGGATAACTTTTGTAACATCTGCCGATATCGGAGATCATGCTATTTCTCTCGGAGCAGAATTTGAGCAACGAACAGACAGATACTTTGGAGTTAGCCCTGTTGGGCTCTGGGGGCTAATGAGACAGCTGACTAATAGCCATACAGACTATGGAAGATCGATTGATTTATCTAACCCTGAATATGCGACATTCGGTTCGTTCACTCAGGTAACTTTTCCTACTCTTAATGCTGCTCCAGGGGCTTTTTCAGGAACTGACGCTCAATCTTTTTTTGATTACAATTTAAGAAATAGTTTAGGTTTAGATCCTGACGGAACAGAATTTGTAAATGTAGATGCCCTTGATCCAAATCAATTTTCATTAGACATGTTTAGTGCAGATGAGTTACTCAACAATGGTAATAGTTATGTATCTTATTTTGGATATGATCACACAGGTCAGAAAATAAAAGGGAGACCAAGTTTTGATGACTTTTTCAATCAAAGAGATCAGTTTGGAAATTATACCCGTCCTATTGGTGCATTTGAGCCCATTTATATAGCTGGTTATATTATGGATAAGTTTGCTTTTGATGACTTAATATTTAATGTAGGTGTAAGAGTAGACCGTTTTGATGCGAATCAACAAGTGTTAAAAGATGATTTTTCTTTATATCCAGTGAGAACAGTTAATGAAGTGGGGTCTATTAATGGTCAAACTGTTAGCCATCCAACAAATATCCCTTCTACCGCAGTGGTATATATTGATGACATTGAAGATCCAACAGCTATTCTTGGTTACAGAGATGGGCAACAATGGTATGCTGCTAATGGTACCGCTGTTACAGATCCTGATGAGGTAAAGTCATCTGAGTTTTTGGTACCGCAGCCTTATTTAGCTGAAGGAGTTTCACCAGATGATGCTGTAAGTTCAAATGCATTTGAAGATTATACCCCTCAAATTAACGTAATGCCAAGAGTTGCTTTTTCATTCCCTATTTCAGATGAAGCATTATTCTTTGCACATTATGATGTGTTAACAAAACGTCCTACTACAGCCAACAGACTGGATCCGCTGGATTATTTCTACTTACAATCGGGTAATATTTCCAGAGTAAATAATCCAAATCTTCAGCCAGAAAAAACCATTGATTATGAACTTGGGTTTCAGCAGGTATTAAATACTAGATCTTCACTAAAAATTTCAGGTTTTTACCGAGAGCAACGTAATCAAGTAGCACTTATTAATCGAGTTGGGGCCTATCCACAATCTTATACTACTTATGGAAATATAGATTTTGGGACCATCAAAGGGATAACGTTTGCTTATGACTTAAGAAGATCAGGAAATATATCCATGAGAGCATCTTATACACTTCAATTTGCTGATGGTACAGGTTCTGATCCTAATGCTGCTGCAAGATTAATTGCTACAGACCAGCCAAATCTGAGAACGATTTATCCTTATAATTATGATCAGCGTCACCAAATCATAGTTGCTTCAGATTATCGTTATGGATCAGGAAAAAATTATAATGGACCTAGAATAGCTGGTAAAGAAATATTCAAAAACACGGGTGCTAACTTTGTAGCTAATTTTGCTTCTGGAATGCCTTACTCGAAATCTCAGATTGTGGTTGGCTCAGCCCTATTAAGCCCTCAAAACACCATTTTGTTGGGTGAACCATATGGATCAAGAAAACCATGGAATTTTAGAGCAGACCTTCAAATTGATAGAAATATCACATTAAATTTTGGTGGAGATGATTCAAAAAAGAAATCTGCAAACTTAAATTTATACCTATTGATGACAAACGTATTTAATACACTGAATGTTAGGGAAGTGTATCGTGCAACTGGAAATGCTGGTGATGATGGTTATTTAAACGCCTCTGAGTATCAGAATTCTATCACTGGTCAGAATAGCGAAGCAACATTTAGATACTTATATACATTAAAAGCTAATAACCCATATAATTATGGCATTCCAAGACAAATTAGATTTGGTGCCAAATTGGATTTTTAAATTATTTGAATTAAGATTATGAAGAAGATAGTAGTATTATTTATTGGTGTTTTTTTATTAAGCAGTATCTCAACTTTTGCATATGTTGACCCTGCAAACAGAAAATCAAAAAACACAAACTCATCAATCACATTAAAAGCTAGTACTTGTACCCCTGCTACAGGAAGGAAATACCTTGAGTTCAACAATGTGAAGACACTAATTGAAACGGGAGGAATTATGTGGAGAAACAGATCCACAGGAGACGCTGATTATGAGGTACCAAAAGGTTCAGGTGAATATGTAATTTATGCTGGTTCACTCTGGTTAGGTGGAACGGATGCCAATAATCAATTGAAATTGGCTGCAATGCGTTATACTGGAAACGATTTTTGGACAGGTCCATTATCTTATGATGAAAATCAACCATTTGATGTTGCTCAAGGTCAATTAGGTTATGGCCCCGCAAACATTACTCCACAAGTTTGTCAGGAATATGATGAGTTCTACATTACTACCAGAGCTGAAATAGAAACATTTAACGGTTGGTATGAGTGTTCCTTAGATCCAAATTGTGATCCAACAACTGAATATCCTGGATACCAAACTCCTAATAGTATTATAGACTGGCCTGGAAATTTTAATGAGTTATTAGACAATACAAACACATACGATCCTAACCTTGCCCCTTTTTATGATAGAAATGGTGATTTAGTGTATGATCCATTAGATGGTGATTATCCTTGGTATGACCTTACGGGTGAGATAGACTGTAGAACAAGCAGACGTGTAACCCTTTATGGAGATTATAACATGTGGTGGGTGTTCAACGATAAGGGAAATATTCACACCAATACAGGAGGTGATGCAATTGGAATGGAGATCAAAGCTCAGGCATTCGCTTTCGCTACTAATGATGAAATTAACTCCATGACTTTCTATAACTATGAGTTAATAAATAGGTCTACTCAGTTATTAACGAATACGTATTTCGCGGTATGGGCTGATGCAGACATTGGATGTTATGCTGATGATTTTACGGGATGTGATGTGCAAAGAGGTTTAGGTTATCAGTATAATGGTGTGGGTATTGACGGTGGTTGTCAGCAAGCCATAGGCCAAAATCCACCCGCAATTGGAATAGACTTTTTCGAAGGTCCGTATCAAGATAATGATGGTAGAGATAATGTACTAGATACAGATGTGGGTGCAGCATACCAAGATGGTGGTATTCCTTACAAAGGATTAGGTATTGGTTATGGTGACGGTATTGCAGACAATGAGCGTTATGGCATGAAGCGATTTACTTATTTTGATTATACTTTGAATAATGTGGCTATGTCCGATCCATCAACTGCTCCCGAATATTATGGATTTATGGAAGGATTTTGGAGAGATAATACTCCTTTTTATTATGGAGGAACTGGTCACCAACAATCATCACCAGCTCCCCTAATTAGAACTAATTATTGTTTTCCTGGTGATAGTGATCCTTTAAATTGGGGAACTGTTTCGGCAGGTTCAGGTGTAACACCACCACCTTTTACGAATTGGGCTGAACAGAGTCCTACAGGTCCTGGAAGTACGGGTAACACTCCTGGAGACAGAAGATTTGTACAATCGGCTGGCCCATTTACTCTTGAACCTGGAGCATTAAATAACATTACTATTGGAGTAGTATATGCTAAGGCAATTTCTAGTGATCCATTTCAATCTGTTGAATTAGTTAGAAAAGCGGATGATAAAGCTCAAGCATTATTTGATAACTGTTTTAGAATTTTAAATGGCCCTGACTCTCCTGAGATGTCTATCCAGGAATTAGACAAAGAGTTAATACTTTATTTAAATAAAACGGAAACCATTGAAGCTTATGAGGAGGTTGATCCAGTAATCCTTTCTTATGGTTATCCACCTGAAGATGCTAAATATGAATTCCAGGGATACATGATTTATCAACTTAAAGATGGTTCAGTAGATGCATCACAACTTACCGATCCAAGCTTAGCAAGGTTAATCGCTCAATGTGACGTGAGAGACGAAGTATCAAGAATTGTTAACTTTAATTTTGATAAAGATCTTTTAGCTTCCGTTCCTGAACTGATGGTTGATGGTGAAAATAAAGGCATAAGACATTCATTTAAAGTAACTACGGATGCCTTTGCACAAGGGGATGTTCGATTAGTTAATCATAAGAAGTATTATTTTATGGTCTTATCTTATGGACACAACAACTTCAAAACATACGATCCAGCAGATCCATCAGCATTAGATGGTCAACAGCTCCCATTTAAAGGTGGTAGAAAGTCTGTAAGTGGAGGTGCAATTAGTTCTTATGTGGGTATTCCTCATATTCCCAATTCTGAAGCAGGTGGTACCATTGTGTTAGCTGAATATGGCACAAAACCTCAGATTACAAGAGTAGAAGGTATGGGTAACGGATTAAATATTGTAGATATAACACCAGAATCTGAGCAAGAAATACTTGAGAAAACCCATGTAAGAGAATTGACCTACGCTTTAAATGGTGCACCCATTGAAGTGAAGGTGGTAGATCCTCTAAATGTCCAACCAGGTGATTATGAATTATATTTCAACCATGTTTCTACACCAAATTATGTAGACGGAAATAAAAAACATTATTTAGATACGTGTAATTGGATGCTGACCAGAACCTATGGAGGGAATACCGATACGATAGTATCTAATCAATCTATAAGAGTAGGTAATGAGGAAATTATTCCAGAATGGGGTATTTCTGTAAATATCGAATTTTACAAATATATAGGTGATGGTGACCTAAATATATCTATCATTAAACCTGACTTTTTAGAAGCCACCATTGAATTTGCAGATTCTTCTAAGCAGTGGTTATCAGGTATTTCAGATGCCGAGGGGGAAAATCCTCAAAATTGGATTAGATCCGGTACCAGTAGAAATGTACCTAGGGAACCATATGATGATATTTATGAACCTGTTGATGATGATGAGGTATTTGAAGGTATATTAAATGGAACATGGGCACCAATGCGAGTAGTGGGTACTAATGAAGAACAAAATCCAACTATGATGGATGAGTGTCCAGGTACAGCATTAGGAAATAAGGCAAAATCAGGCAGAGATTATTCCTTTCTAGAGCGGACTCCTTCGGTAGATGTGGTCATTACTGCAGATAAATCAAAATGGACCAGATGTCCGGTGGTAGAGATGACTGATGAATTAGCCCTTTCTTGGGATGGAAATACGGATAAATCGTTCTGGAAATTAAAACCTTCTATTGATAAAAATGGAAAAGTGGCTGGAGATGATGGATATAATGCAGCTGAAGGTGAACTAACATCAGCTACAGGAATGGGCTGGTTTCCAGGCTACGCTATTGACCTCACTACGGGTGAAAGATTAAACATGGCCTATGGAGAAGACAGTTGGCTAGGAAACCACGGTGGTAATGACATGATGTGGAATCCATCTGCTGCCATACAAATAGGTTTTGGTGCTGGAACTTACATTGGTGCTGGAAAGCATTTCATTTATATTTTTAGAAACAGTGAAGATGAAGAAGGTGGACAATATAGAAGTGCTTCCCAAAAAATATCTTCGTATGATGCTGGTGAATCTTTCATGGACAACGGAAGTTTAGTGAGTCCAAATAATTTAGCAAAAATGAGAGATGTTTGGAAATCGTGTGTTTGGGTTGGAAATCCAGTATTAAACGGTGAACTAAACCCTTCTTGGTATGGTTCGAGTCCATCTGACCCTTCTTCATTTATATTATCTGATGTTAGGATTCGATTACGTGTTGCTTTTAAATATGAAGCATTAAATACACAAGACGCTGACGGTGATAATCAAGTTGATGACCCAGCAGCTAGGTACACGGCTAATGCATCTTCTGGATCAAATAACAATAATCCATTTTACAAATTTAGCATGGATGATATTGCAGTAGTGACTCAAAATGATTCTGCAGCTTTGGATGCTTGCTCATTGATAAATGTGGTACCAAACCCATATTACGCTTACTCAAACTATGAGTTTGATAAGTTAGATAATGTAGTTAAGATTGTAAATCTCCCTGACGTGTGTAACGTAAACATTTATACTGTGAATGGAACTCTGGTAAGGTCATACAAGAAAGATAGCCCTTCTACTTCCATAGATTGGGATTTAAAGAATTATAAAAGAATACCTGTTGCAAGTGGTGTATATTTAATACACGTTGAGGTTCCAGGTATTTGCGAAAGAGTAGTAAAATGGTTTGGAGTGGTAAGACCTCCAGATTTAGATGAATTCTAAAAAAATAAATATGAAGTTTTTTAAAATATCAATTTGTGTAATTGGGGTATTATTTTCCAGTGCAATTTTTGCTGGGAATGAAGACAGAGCTGGATCTGCAGGTGCAACCGATTTATTGGTTAATCCTTGGGCTAGAAGTTCCGCGTGGGGTTCTGCAGGTATTTCTTCCGTAAATGGTCTTGAAGGAATCTTCTTAAACGTAGCAGGCTTAGCCTACGCTGAACAGACTGAAATTCAATTTGCTAGAACCAATTGGATGGGAAATATCAGCGGGATAGGATTAAATGCGGCAGGTTTTGCACAAAGAGTCGGAGAGGCAGGAGTTCTTGGTGTTTCATTTGTAAGCATGAACTATGGAGATATTGAAATCACAACCACCGAACTACCAGAAGGTGGTATTGGTTATTTTAACCCTAGTTCAATAAATCTAACTCTTTCCTATGCTAAAAAATTCTCTTCTTCTATCAGTGGAGGCATGAATTTGAAAATCGTATCTCAGTCCATATCTAATGTGGGTGCACAAGGTGTTGCGATTGATGCGGGAATTCGATACGTAACAGGTGAACAAGATAACATCAAATTTGCCATTAGTTTAAAAAATGTTGGCCCTCCAATGAGTTTTTCTGGTGATGGTCTAACCTTAGATATACTAAATCCTTCTACTTCTTTATCTATTGGAATGGTTCAGCGATCAAGTAGCTTTGAGTTACCATCACAATTGTGTATTGGTACTTCTTATGATTTTATCTTTTCTGAAAATAGTACGCTTACTGCTGCAGGCTCCTTTTCTGCTAATTCTTTCTCTAGAGACCAATTTCACTTTGGATTGAATTGGAAAGTAAAAACCGAAAAAGCAAGTTTTGGTTTGATGGGTGGATTTGTTTACGAACAAGGGATTTTCGATAGCAATGAAATGGCTACAGCTCTTTCTGGCCCATGTGGTGGATTTTCTTTTGATTTCCCATTTGGAGACTCTGGATCAAATTTAGGTTTAAACTATGCCTACAGACAATCTGTGTTAGGTGGTATTCACACGGTAGGTGGAAGAATTAATATTGGGAACTAAAATTGATTGGCCTTTTTGACGGTTAGTCAAATTTTATATATTTGTATTTATAATTTCTATTGAATCCGTTTTTAACGGATTCTTTTTTTTTAAAAACTTTACTATGTCAGATGTTAGTTATTATACCCAAGAAGGGTTAGATAGATTGAAAAGTGAAATTAAAGAATTAGAGTCTGTGGAAAGACCAAAAATTTCTCAACAAATCGCAGATGCCAGAGATAAGGGTGATCTATCCGAAAATGCAGAATATGATGCGGCTAAAGAAGAACAAGGGTTATTAGAGGCAAGAATAGCTAAGCTGAAGAACAAATTAGCCAATGCAAGGTTAATCGATGATAGTGATATTGACAGTAGTAAAGTGTTTATTCTTTCTACGGTAAAAATTAGGAATGTGCAAAACAAAATGGAAGTTTCATATACCATTGTTGCTGAGAATGAAGCAGATTTAAAAGCTAGAAAAATTTCTGTTGATTCACCTATCGGGAAAGGTCTATTAGGGAAATCTGTAGGAGAAATTGCAGATATACAAACACCTTCAGGTATAATGAAATTTGAAGTAGTTTCTATTGTAAGATAATGTCTGATAGTATTTTCACAAAAATAATTAAAGGTGAAATTCCTTGTTATAAAATTGCTGAAGACGATCGTTTTATTGCTTTTTTGGATGTATTTCCAATAAAAAAAGGGCATACATTGGTTGTTCCTAAAAAGCAAGTAGATTACTTATTTGATCTTGATGACCATCTTTTAGCAGATCTAATGCTATTTGCAAAAAAAGTTGCTCTACAAATGGAAAAAGCTATTTCTTGTAATAGGATAGGAGTAGCTGTTATAGGATTAGAAGTTCCTCATGCCCACGTTCATTTAGTACCTTTGGATACCGTTGGAGATATTGACTTTAGCCAACCTAAACTTCAGCTTTCAACAAATGAAATGACTGAAATTGCAGATTCAATTCGCATTAGTTAACCCTTCTTTTATTTTTAGTTGCAAAATCTTTCCAACTTGTGTAGGAGGTTTTTTCTTTAAATTGGTATTGAAAGTGATGACAAATAGCGACCGCAATTCCATCAGTCGCATCTAATTCTTTAGGTAATGTTTTAAGTTTTAAAATGGATTGAATCATGGCAGCCACCTGTTCCTTACTTGAATTGCCATTTCCTGTAATCGCCTGTTTAACCTTTCTAGGTGAATATTCTACAATAGGAAGATCTTTCATTAAAGCTGCCGCCATTGCCACTCCTTGAGCTCTACCTAGTTTAAGCATAGATTGCACATTCTTTCCAAAAAAAGGAGCTTCAATAGCCACCTCGTCTGGCAAATATTCTTCAACAATGTATGTAATACTTTCAAAAATCTTTTTCAATTTCAATTGATGATTTTCTAGTTTAGACATTCTTAAAATACCAGTACTTATTAAGTTTAATTGTTTATTTTGTATTCCAATTAGTCCATATCCAAGAATGTTAGTCCCCGGGTCAATACCAAGAATTATTTTATCAAAATCTTCCAATAGATTAGAGGCTCTTTTGCATTTACTCTATAAAAATACCTTTTTTCTTTCATTAGCCGTTTTTGCCTTATCATTTTGTTTTTTGTTCTATAAAATGGTTAATTATTCTAATTTAGATAAGCTTCTTCATTATTTTGCTTCATCCCAAGTTCAGATAGTTTTAGTTGCAATTATCATACTTCAATTTGTTAATTGGGTCCTAGAAGCATATAAACTAAAGGTGCTTTTACCAACTTCAGGAGAGCAAAAAATAAATTTGATTATTAAAGCTGTTTATATTGGCAATTTTACTGCTCTATTGACTCCAGAAAGAATGGGTAATTTTGTAGGTCGATCATGGGTTTTAACTTTCAATAAAAAAGATACAATAGTTTCCACTATTATGGGTAATTATGTTCAATTCAGTATGACCATAATCATGGCCTTCTTGTCATTTTTATTTATTGATCAGATTACTGAACATTCTATTGTTTTTTCTAAAAAGTATTTTTTCATTTCATTTTATTTTATTTTTTCTTCTCTAATAGTATTTTCTTTTATCAACCTAAAATGGGTAAAGAAGTTAAATCGATTTAGCCTTTTAAAATCATGGTCTCAAAGTATAAATACGTTAGTTCAAATAACATATAATAAAAAATTACTAGCCATTTTTCTTTCGTTTTTAAGGTATTTAGTTTTTGTATTGCAATTTTATTTGATGAGTATTGCTTTTGATATATCCATAAGCTTTCACACAACTTTTATTATTGTTGGAATCATGTTTGGTGTAGTTACCCTTATTCCATCCTTAATTCCTGGAAATGTGGGTGTTAAAGAAGCTTTTTTATTGATTCTTTTAGGAGCAGGGTCCATTGGAATTAAGTTTTCATTGATTTCTTTTTCAATCTGGATGATTAATGTTGGGTTTTCAGCCCTTATAGGGGCTGGTTTAAATATTGCAAGACTTAGAAATTGATATTGATTGGTTATATTTTACTTTTGCTTTATGTTATGCTCATTTGCATGGCCTGTTATGGCGTAGTTTTAGGATTTAATTCTACTAAAGGCAAATTAGGACGTAATTTTTCTATAATTGTTTCTTTTAGAAATGAAGAAGATCGAATACACGATTTATTAGTATCATTAGAAAAAAGTGATCTAAATAAAGTGAATCTTGATGAGGTTATTTTTATAAATGATCATTCTACTGATAACTCAGTTAAGAGGATAGAAAAATGGTCAAAAAATCAAAACTTCAACGTTAAAATAAAGCATTTATCTGGTGTTTTAGGTAAAAAGAAAGCCCTTCATTTAGGGATTGAAAATTCAAATTCTGAATATATTTTGACTTTAGATGCAGATGTTCAATTTGATTCAAAATTTTTATATGAAGTGTCAAGAAATTTTGATGGTAAAACCAATCTGTTAATTGTACCAGTTATTGAAAAAAATGGATTTTTCCTATCAAGAATTGCTTCACATGCTTTATCCGTTCTTTCTGTTGGTCTTGCTAGGATAGGTATTCCTATTAATTTAAATGGTGCAGCTTCGGCATTTAAACGTGAAGATTATATCAGACTTGATCCACTCGCAAATAATTATCAGATTAGCTCAGGAGATGACATATTTATTCTAAAAGCTTTTATAAAGTGTCGACAATGCGTAATCAAGCCAATAATTAATAAAGGAACTAATGCGCTTACATTAGGGCCAACAACGATATTAGAATTTGTTTACAGAGGTTTAAGATGGTCTGGTAAGATGAAATTTGTAAAATTGCCTTTCGTGAATATGATTGGAATGATTATTCTTATGACTAATTTTTATGTATACTATTTCTTTTTTTGCTTCTTTTTAATGGAGTTCAGCATGGAATTAATAATCTGGTTGGGAGTAAAATTATTATTCGACATAATTATTCTTCATTTTTCATTTTTCTTTCATAATCAAAAAAGAATTACGGCTTATACTGTACCTATGTATTTAATTTATCCACTTTATTTAGGAACAGTATTTATTTTAAATTTATTTCAACTTAAAATAAACTGGAAAGGAAGGCCGGTTTTAAATATAAGATCAATTTAATGTTTTTAAATAAATTGTATTTTCTTCTAATCTATTTATATAGGAACCCGTTATTTGGTATTGCTGTATTCATCATTTTCACAGCCATTTTCATTAGTGTTTTAGGAGCAAATATTCGACCCGACAGCACCCTTCATGCTAATACTCAAATACCACAGATTTCAAGACAAAAACCGGGTACTACAATTTCATTCTTAAAGGTTAGAAAAAATAAAGAGGTACAAAAAAGTAATTTTTTTGAAAAATTATTTTTTGGGGGCGATGAGTCATCCTACACTTACATACCTTATGATAAATATGAATTGAAGGAAGAATTTGTTTTACTTCATGAATTTGATGTCAATAGAAGTGAACCCCATTTTGTTCCTAAAAAATTAACTTTTTCTTATGCAGATATCATCTATAATTTAAATAATTATACTTTATCAAATAAAAAACAACTTAAAGCTACTGTATTGTCTGATCATTTAATTGAAAAGACGTTCTATCTGGGAACAGATAAACATGGAAGGGATATGTTAAGTAGATTGATGGCTGGTACTATAATTTCGCTATCTATTGGGTTGATTTCTGTTCTTATTTCGTTTATATTAGGTTTATCTCTTGGAGCTATATCGGGATATTACGGTGGAAGAATAGACGATATTATTCTATGGTTTATTAATGTTGTTTGGTCCATTCCAGCTTTATTACTCATCATCTCCCTGACTTTAATTTTAGGAAAGGGATATGTAACAGTTTTTATAGCTGTCGGTTTAACCATGTGGGTTGAATTGGCAAGAGTTGTAAGAGGTCAGGTAATTTCTTTAAGAGAGATGGATTATGTTACAGCTGGCAGGGTTCTTGGATTTTCTAATATGAGAATTATATTTAAACATATTATCCCAAACCTATTAGATCCTGTTATCGTGATATGTGCATCAAATTTTGCTACAGCCATTTTAATTGAAGCAGGTTTAAGCTTTTTAGGTATTGGAGTTCAGATTCCAATGCCTTCATGGGGATCAATTATTGATCAACACAAAGAATACATTATTCATGCTGAAAAATCTTTTCTTGCTATTATTCCAGGATTACTAATTATATTTCTAGTCTTCTCATTCATGATATTAGGCCATCATTTAAGAAATGTATTGGGTAAAAAAGCAAGTGCTAGTTCATGGAAGCAACAATTAAAGGGAGCCCCAGCTGATTCGGTTTAAGTAACTTTTTTAAGTTCTTCTATTAGCATATTTTCTTCTATTATTCCGGATTGACGCCATTTAATTTCATTGCTTTTAAATAAGATAAATGTAGGGATCCCCCGTACATTAAATTTATTAGTAACTGCTTGATTTTTATCTACATTAATTTTTAAAATTTTAATGCGATCTCCCATTTTAGCTTTTACTGATTTTAGAACAGGATTCATGGCTTTACATGGAGCGCACCAGTCTGCGTAAAAATCAACTAAAATTGGTTTTTCTCCTTTGATTAAGTCTTGAAATGATGACATAATTATAAATTAGATCAATATTTTTTCATTGGTAATTGAAAGTGATGTATTTTTTGAAATGGCACCAAAACCACCTTTTATGTCAACTAAATTATGAATGCCATGAGCTTTTAAAACAGAACAAGCAATCATAGATCTATAACCACCTTGACAATGAACATAGTAACTTGTGTCAGCTTGATATTCATTTACATTGTGGTGAATTTGATCCAAAGGTCTAAAAACACTATTTTCCAAATGACCGTTGGCATATTCATTGTTGTTTCTTACATCAACAATATTTGAATCAGAACTTAACTCTTTTTCAAATTGTTGGGCATCTATAGATTTAACCATATCTGTTTTAAATCCAGCACCTAACCAAGAGTCTATTCCACCATCTAAAAATCCAATTGTATTGTCAATTCCAACTCTTGCTAGACGAGTTACGGCTTCTCGTTCTCTCCCTTTTTCTACTATTAAAAGTACTTTTTCATTTAAGTCTTTTAAAATAGATCCCGCCCAAGGAGCAAACCCTCCATCAATTCCTATGAATATGGAGTTGGGGATATGACAAACTGAAAATTCTTCTGGCTTTCTGCAGTCAATTACAGTAGCTTTTTCAGAAAGTGTTTTAAATTCAACGGCATTTAATGCATTCAAGCCATTATTAATAATCTGATCAAAAGTTTTATTTATGCCTTGATTCATAGCTACATTAATCGGGAAATAACTTGGGGGCTGATTTAAACCGCAAGTCACTTCATTTACAAAGTCATCAACGGTGAGTTTGTCATTTAATGCATAATTCAATTTTTTTTGGCTTCCTAAAGTGTCAAACCGTTCTTTGCTCATATTTTTACCACAAGCTGATCCAGCTCCATGAGCAGGGTAAATGATGACTTGATCTCCTAATGGTTTAATTTTTTCATTTAATGATCGATACAATAGTTTTGCAAGATCTGCCTGGGAAAGATCACTTTTTACGGCTAAATCGGGTCTTCCCACATCTCCAATAAATAGGGTATCACCGGTAAAAACACAATACTCTTTTCCTTGCTCATCCAGCAATAAATAACAGGTTGACTCTAGTGTATGTCCAGGTGTATGTAAAGCTTTAATTTGAATTTCACCTAAATTGAAAATTTCTTGATCTTGTGCTTGATAGAATTCAAACTGGGCTTCAGCTTTAGGACCAAATACAATTCGGGCTCCAGTTGCATTTGCTAAATCAACATGTCCAGAAACAAAGTCGGCATGAAAATGGGTGATAAAAATGTATTTTAAAGCGGCCTTCGAAGAAGATATCATTTCTAAATAAGTATCTGTTTCTCTAAGTGGATCCACTATGGCACATTCCTTTCCTGACTGAATAAAATAGGTTGCTTCTGCTAGACAACCTGTGTAAATTTGTTCTACATTCATTTTACAAAATTAATGATACAGATCTTATTCAACAAGCCTTATCACCTAAAAGACAAATGAAGTATTAAATTTGTGATCATGTATACCACATTATATATTTCCTGGAATGTTGACCCCGCAATTTATGAGGGTATTATTACTTTACGCTACTACAGTATATTTTTTGCGATCTCATTTCTGTTGGGATTCTACATTGTGAAAAAGATGTACATAAACGAATCTGCTCCAATAGAGTGGATGGATAAAAAATTAGTTTATGCTGTTTTAGGGACTATAATAGGAGCTAGATTAGGACACGTATTTTTCTACGAATGGGATTATTATGCCAAAAATTTACTTGAAATACCTATGGTATGGAAAGGAGGTTTAGCAAGTCATGGAGCTGCTATTGCATTAATTGTTGCTATGTGGCTCTATTCCAAAAAAATTACGAAGAAACATACCTTATGGTCTTTAGATAAATTAGTTATTGCTGTTGCGTTAGCTAGTGGATTCATAAGAATGGGGAATTTAATGAATTCAGAAATAGTGGGGTTAAGAACAGATCAATACACTGGCTTTTTCTTTGAAAATGCTACAACTAATGAAATATCTTCTTATTTTAGGTTAAATGATAATCAGGTAAAATTTCTTCCTACAGAAAAAGATACACTGATAGACGGATTAAAATATCCAATTTCAAATTTAGTTCTAACAATCCCTGGAATTGATCTAGATTCTTTTAGCCAGAGCAATTATGTTCAAAGCCACTTATTTCCTTTTATTAATTCTTATTCCTTGGAATACAAACAACTTTTATTTGACGAATTAAATAAATCAATGGTGAGTAAAGAAATTCTTAGTGAAAGAGACCAACAAATAAAAGAGTTTCTTAAACGAATGAGTGAAAATCACTTTTTTACCACGACAAATTCTTATAAAGTTGACATTAGTGGTAACATGTTGACTCTTCCAATTTATTTAATTCCCAGAATTCCCACCCAATTATGGGAGGCTATAGCATATTGGATAATTTTTGGATTCCTTTTTTGGACCTATTGGAAAAGAAATTGGTATGAATATAATGGCAAACTATTCGGAGCATTTCTAACGTTGAATTTTGCTGCTAGATTTATCATAGAATTTTTTAAAGAACATCAGACATTAGGTGATGATTCTGCAGTTAACATGGGTCAATATTTAAGTATTCCTTTAATTATTTTAGGTTTGTATTACTGGGTTAATCCAAAGAAAAGTGCTCCAAACTAACGATCTAAATATAAAATATGATGATAGGCTAATTTCATATCCTAATATTGATTTGAAGATAGCAGAACAGCTTTTGATTACTGGGCGAAGTGGGAGTGGAAAGACTTCACTTTTAAATGCTCTAGGTGGATTACAAAAACCCAATGAAGGAGATGTCATAATAGAGAATATAAATATCTATGGTCTAACTCAAAGAGTGTTAGATCAGTTTCGAGGAAAAAATATTGGTTTCGTATTTCAAAGACCACATTTTATTAACTCATTAGATGTCATCTCTAATTTAAAATTTAGTCAGTATTTAGTAAAAAATAAGGATGAACAATTAATTCATACTCTATTAGATAAGGTAGGCTTAATAGACCGGAAAAAAGCAAGAATTCATGAGCTAAGTGAAGGTGAGAAGCAACGAGTTTCTATAGTGAGATCTGTAGTTAATACTCCCAAGCTTATTTTAGCAGATGAGCCGACCTCAGCCCTGGATGATCAATCATGTGAAATTATTTTGGATATAATAAAATCCTTTTCTAAAGAAAATAATGCCAAATTAATCATAGTCACCCACGATCAACGTTTGAAAAATAAATTTGATGAAAAATTAGATTTAGATGCTCTTAAAGTATAGTGTAAAAAATATCATTACAAAACCGCTTTCAAGCGGGTTATCTGTTTTGTTAATGGGTGTTTCTATTATGATCATCGTATTAGCCTATTCCACGATGTCTCAACTAGCATCTAATTTTAATAAAAATGCAAATAAGGTAGATTTGGTTGTTGGCTCTAAAGGAAGTGGAATGCAATTAGTGCTTTGTAATGTCTTTCATATTGATCAACCAACGGGAAATATATCCATGGAGTCAATTCAGTTTATAGAGAAACATCCATTTGTTAGTTTAGCAGTCCCTATTTCTTTGGGAGACAACTATAAAAAATTTAGAATAGTAGGAACTCGACCTTCTTTTATACATGAACTTTACAAAGCAAATATAAAAGAAGGGGAATTATTTGAGAAGAGTCTTCAGGTGGTCGCAGGATCTCGAGTAGCTCAAGAATTGCGGTTGAAGGTTGGATCTACATTTACAGGTAGTCATGGTGTTGGTGAATCAGTACACGATCATGGTGATTTTGAATATGAAATAGTGGGGATTCTTGAAAAAACGGGAGAGGTTATTGATCAATTACTATTGACACCACTAGAAAGTGTATGGGATGTTCATCCCGAAAACCACCAAAAAGGCAGTTTTGAACTCAGTAAAGAGAAATTAGATAAGCATGATCATCATCACCACGACCATCATCATGAGAATGCTTTAAATGAAATCACCTCACTTTTGGTCAAATATAACTCACCTAGAGGTAAATTTACATTACCTGGAAGTGTCAATAAGAAAAGTGAGTTGATGGCAGCTGAACCTGCGATTGAAATTCAGCAATTATTTGAACTCATACAGCCTGCGGTTGATATTTTGATGAGGCTATCTTGGATTATTTTTGGTTTGGCTATGATCAGTGTATTTATCACCTTATTAAATTCGATGAAAGATAGAAAATACGAAATTGCCATGATGAGGGCAGGAGGAGCTAGCTCAAAAAAAATTTTCATCTCGGTTATTTTTGAATCTATCATTATTTCATTGTTAGGTTCTATTCTAGGAGTTATTTTAGGTCATACATTAATGGAATTATTAAGTGGCCTAGTATTGTCGAATTACAATTACGATTTTTCAGGATTTTTATTTTATCCTGTTGAGTTTCTATTTATTCTAGGATCTGTATTTATTGGTATGATTTCTGCATTATATCCTGCATATTCAGCCTATAAAATCAATATTGCTCAAACTTTAAAAAAATCATGATAAAAAAAATATTTTTTATAAGCGCTATTATCACTTGTTTTTTCCATGGAAATGCACAAAATGTGATTACATGGGAGGTATTGAAAAATGTAGAATTTGATGAAATTTGGTCTGAAGAGTTTCAAGCGTATTACATGGTCCCTAAGTTTTCGGCTCAAGTCCTTGCTCTAGACAATAAAGAAGTTCAAATTCGTGGTTTTATTATTCCCGTAGATATTGTACAGGACTATTATGTTTTATCCGCTAACCCTTACAGTTCGTGTTTTTTTTGTGGACAAGCTGGCCCAGAATCAGTTATGGAAGTACAATTAGTAAAAAAGTATGAAGGACTTCGAATGGATCAAGTCATTACGTTTAAAGGGAAATTACGCCTAAACGTAGATGATATTTATCAATTGAACTACATTTTAGAAGATGCTGAAATTGTAGAATAGCTAAAGAAATCCCCTTATTTCTTCAAATACTATTTGTGACGCTCCCCGTTTTTTCTTAACAAATTCATAGGAAGTATCTTTTATTCTTTTTAACTCATCTGGATTTAACACGAATGAAGATATTGTTTCTTTGAGATCTTTTCCGTTTGAAATTCTTTTCGCAAATCCTTCTTTTTCCATTTCTATGGCTTCAGGGAAATGATCAATGTTTGGTCCAAAAAGTATCACATTTCTTTTAGCTGCTGGTTCAATGATGTTGTGTAATTTACCCTCAAATCCCCCTCCAATAAAGGCAAAATCACTATTGCTATACAGTTCTGCAAGTAATCCAATTTTATCTATAACTAAAACATGAGGAATTTCATCTATTTTACAAGCAGAGAGTAATTCACAATTTTTTCCAAATCTTTTTTTTATTTCAGATAACCTTTGCGTTGAAACATCATGAGGAGCTATAATTAATTGAAGCTCGCTAAAGTCATCCAAAATATCGGATAGAATAGTTTCTTCTGCTTCCCATGATGAACCTAAAATAAGACAGGGTTTCATGATGTTTTTAAAAACAGGATTAAAATCTAAGCTAACTTGATCATATCTTGTATCTCCACACATTTTAACGTTAGTTAATCCAGCAGCATTTAAATTTTTAAAAGAGTCATCATCTACGGTTAGCAGGCCATTCATTTTGCTTAGCTTTTTCATAACAATCTTACCATACCAGCGAAAGTACCAGTGGTTAAAGGGAACTTTAATTGAAAAGCAAAATGAGGGGATTTTAGCTTTGATGATTTGCGAAATGAAATTCATCCATAGGTCATATTTCACAAAAATCACAAGTCTTGGATTTGTAATCTGAATGAACTTTTTGGTAGTTGAAAAGTAATCGAGTGGCAAATAGATTTTTTTAACGCGTTTATTTCCGTGTTTAAAATGCTCAAATCCAGAAGGGCTAAAAAATGTTACTAGAATATCTTCATCAGTTTCATTTAAAATTTGATTAATGAGTGGCATAGCCATTAGGCCTTCACCATGTGAAGAAGCATGTATCCAAATAGGGTGTTTACTAAGATATAGTTGTGTTAGTTTTTTTATCCAATTTTCTCTTCCTTTTCGTGCACTTTTCGATTTTTGGTTTCCAATAAATGCACTAAACCACCAATATAAATTGATTCCAAAGGATATGAGATTGTAAACAAGTCGAATCATTAGTTGTAATAATACTCGTCAGGGGCCTTTCTAAAAACAGGAAAGATCCAACCTGCTCTTATTCCAATGTAGATGTCAATTCGTTTTTCATGGTAAGGCCCCATTAAATCAATTTGATAATCTCTCATGCCTCTTGTAAATCCTTGAATACATTCCAAACCAATGGAGAAATTAACTAAGTTGTTGTTACTCATGTGATGATAACCTACATATTCCGTTATAGATCCTCCTAATGTAAAGCGATCGTAATATTTGAGATATTCAGATTGTAGTTGCGGAATTAAATTTTGTTCGTTTTCAATTCTTATTTTATGATACATGAATCCAAATCCGGCTTTTAAATGAATTCCAGAGTTAGGATTTGGACCAAGAATTGGAAGTATTTTTCCGATATCAGCTGAAACGATCCCTCCTCTTTGGTAAAGCACAAATAAATTTTGTTCACCATGCTGATTTATAATCCATCCTTGACTATTTAATAAATGAGCAATGACATCTGTATATTTTACATTTTTACTGTGAATGAAATTGTATGTTATTTCATAGGTTTGGTTTTTGGTGGTTTTAAAACCGAAAGAGCACCCTATATTACTATTAACCCCAAAGTAATCCTTTAAATCGCCTTCAGGAATTTGAGCAGCTAAACTCACTTTAATTAATGGGCAATATAAAACAGAATCTTTAACGTTTTGACCATAGTAATCATCAATAAAAAAAAGGCTGATTAATAGAATTAAAATAGAACGTAGTTTCGTAAACATGAAAACAAATATAAGAATTGGTATAATGTCTTGATATACGTATATTCGCGAATTCAAAATTTATCCCTTTGGAGAATAACCTGAACATACAAATGGTAGATTTAAAATCTCAGTATAACCACATAAAAACTGAGGTTGATTCTGCGATTCAAAATGTAATAAACTCAACACAATTTATTAATGGGGAAGAGGTTAAGAAATTTCAAGAAGAATTAGCACATTATTTAGGAGTAAAGCATGTGATAGCATGTGGGAATGGTACGGATGCTTTGCAAATTGCTATGATGGGTCTTGGATTGAAGCCTGGTGATGAGGTGATCACTCCTTCATACACATACATTGCAACCACTGAAGTAATTGGTTTGTTGGGTTTAAAACCTGTATTTGTAGACTGCGATCCAGACACATATAACATTTCTCCAAAATCCATTGAAAAATCCATCACACCAAAAACAAGGGCCATTGTTCCAGTTCACTTATTTGGTCAATCATGCAATATGGTTGAAATAATGGAGATTGCTTCTAACAATGATCTTTATGTTATAGAAGATAATGCTCAGGCAATTGGATGTACTTTTAGTGGTTTTGAAAGGCCCCATAAAACAGGCACTATTGGCCATGTAGGTTGTACAAGTTTTTTTCCATCAAAAAACCTAGGTTGCTATGGAGACGGAGGTGCTTTAATGACTAATGATGATGATTTAGCTAAACAATTGAGAATGATTGCAAATCATGGTCAATCCAAAAAATATTATCACGATAGAGTGGGATGCAATTCTAGATTGGATAATATTCAAGCAGCAATACTTAGAATCAAGCTTAAAGAATTAGATACTTACATTAAAAATAGACAAAAAGCTGCAGCTTTTTATGATCAGTATTTTAAAAAAGAGCAAAAGCTTAAAATTCCATTTAGAAATGCTGATTCCGATCATGTTTTTCACCAATATACATTGCAATTAGATGATACTGTAAATAGAGATGATCTTATAGATTATCTCAATAAAAATGGTATTCCAGCTATGGTTTATTATCCTGTTCCAGCACATTTGCAAAAAATGTTTTCTTCTATTGATGTCTCTAAAGGAGACCTTTCAACAACGGAGTGGCTTACTTCTAGGGTGGTTTCATTACCGATGCATACTGAATTATCAGATTATCAACAGCTTTATATTATAAATCATATTAAAAATTATTTAAATAAATGAATATTGCGGTAGTAGGAACGGGTTACGTTGGATTAGTTACAGGTACCTGCTTGGCAGAAACGGGTAACAATGTAGTTTGTATTGATGTAGATGAAGAAAAAGTAAAGAAATTAAAAAGAGGTGAAGTTCCAATATATGAGCCCCATCTAGATGTATTTGTAGAACGTAACATTAAGCAAAATAGACTAACTTTTACAACTAATCTTGAAGAAGGAGTTAAAGATTCGGAATTGATTTTTTTAGCCTTACCTACACCTCCAGGTGAGGATGGTTCTGCTGATTTAAGTTATGTTCTAGGAGTTGCAGATCATTTAGGAAAGATTTTGGATAATTATAAGGTCATAATTGATAAAAGTACAGTACCAGTTGGAACAGCAGAAAAAGTAAAATTAGCTATTAGTAAGAATGCTAATGTCGATTTTGATGTGGTTTCTAATCCTGAATTTTTAAGGGAAGGCTTTGCTGTAAATGATTTTATGAAACCCGATAGAGTAGTAATAGGTTGTAGCAGTGAAAAGGCAAAAAAAATAATGAGTGAACTTTACCAGCCTTTTGTAAGACAAGGGAATCCTATTTTATTCATGGATGAAAAATCAGCTGAATTAACCAAATACGCGGCTAATTCCTTTTTAGCTACTAAAATTACATTTATGAATGAAATTGCAAATTACTGTGAACTCATTGGAGCTGATGTAGATAAAGTTAGAAATGGGATAGGTACTGATAGCCGAATAGGTAAACGATTTCTGTTTCCTGGCATTGGATATGGTGGAAGTTGTTTTCCAAAAGATGTCCTTGCTCTTAAAAAAGCAGGTAATGATGTTGATTATCAGTTTAAAATTATAGACGCTGTTTTAAATGTCAACCATAAACAGAAATTTTCTCTTGTAGAAAAAGTAAAACACTATTTTGGTGATGATTTATCTGGCAAAAAATTTGCACTATGGGGATTAGCTTTTAAACCGGAGACTGACGATATTAGAGAAGCTCCCTCATTATATATGATTAATTCACTATTGGAACTAGGAGCAGAAATTATAGTATATGATCCTGAAGCCATGATTAATGTAAAAGGTATAATTGGAGACAAAATTAACTATGCAGACAGTAGTTATGAAGCATTGCAAGATGTAGATGCATTATTAATTGCAACGGAATGGTCTGCATTTCGAAATCCTGATTTTTTAATAATGGAACAATTGATGAAAGATCCAGTCATATTTGATGGTAGAAATTTATATGATTTAGAAAGTATGAATTCAAGACCTTTCTTTTATCAAAGCATTGGTAGAGCAACAGTTAACAATAAAAAGGGTTGAAAAAGGTACTAATTACTGGAGCAGCTGGGTTTTTGGGTTCACATCTTTCTGAGCGTTTTCTTAAAGATGGATTTCATGTATTTGGCATGGACAATTTCATTACTGGATCTAGAAAAAATATAGAGTTTTTGTCATCATTTGAATATTTTGAATTCATAGAACATGATGTTTCTACACATATTAATTTCAAAGGAAATTTAGATTATATCCTTCATTTTGCTTCACCAGCTAGTCCAATAGATTATTTAAAAATACCTATTCAAACATTAAAAGTGGGCTCTTTAGGAACACATAACTTATTAGGTCTTGCAAAGGCCAAAAAAGCTGTTATTTTAGTTGCATCCACAAGTGAAGTTTATGGCGATCCTCTAGTGCATCCACAAGTGGAATCTTACTTTGGAAATGTAAATCCAATTGGTCCAAGAGGGGTTTATGATGAAGCAAAACGTTTTCAAGAAGCGATCACCATGGCTTACCATCGATTTCACAATTTGGACGCTAAAATTGTGCGTATTTTTAATACCTATGGTCCTAGAATGCGTTTAAATGATGGACGTGTTCTGCCCGCGTTTATCGGTCAAGCTTTAAGAGGAGAAGATTTAACCATTTTCGGAGATGGAAAACAAACTAGGTCGTTTTGCTATGTTGATGATCTCGTAGATGGAATTGTAAAGCTACTATTCTCAAATTACAATTACCCAGTAAACTTAGGAAACCCAGATGAAATAACTATAAGTGAATTTGCTCAAGAAATTTTAACGCTTACTGGTACAAATCAAAAAATTATTTATAAACCACTTCCTGAAAATGATCCCTTAAAAAGAAAGCCAGATATCAGTTTGGCTTTGAAGGAGCTCGATTGGAAACCATCGATTGATAGAAAAGTTGGACTACGAAAAACGTATGATTATTTTTGCACCCTTAATAAAGACGAATTGTATAAAAGAGATCACCAAAATTTTGAAAAATTTAATAAATTCTAATGAGTTATTTTGCACATCACACTGCTGTAATTGATGAAGGATGCCAAATAGGTGCTGGTACTAAAGTTTGGCATTTTAGCCATATCATGCAAAATGCAATTTTAGGTGAAAATTGCAATATAGGTCAAAACGTAGTTGTATCTCCTGAAGTGATTTTAGGCAAGAATGTAAAGGTTCAAAATAACGTTTCCATTTATACCGGAGTTATTTGTGATGATGATGTTTTTTTAGGTCCATCCATGGTTTTCACAAACATAACCAATCCGAGAAGCGCCATAATTAGAAGGGACTCCTATGAAAAGACACATGTTGGCAAAGGAGCATCAATTGGAGCTAATGCAACTATTGTGTGTGGTAATAATATTGGTTCATACGCTTTAATAGGTGCAGGAGCAGTGGTTACTAAGCATGTAAAACCATATGCGTTACTTGTGGGTAATCCAGCAAAACAAATTGGTTGGGTAAGTGAATATGGGCACCGACTTGAGTTTATAAATGGTTTAGCAGAATGCCCAGAGTCCAAACAACAATATAGATTGGATAATAACCGAGTCATAAAAATAAGATAATGAAGAAAATTAAGTTTGCAGTCATTGGGGCGGGACATATTGGAAAGCGACATGCAGAAATGGTTCTTAGAAACCCAAATGCAGATTTGGTTGCTTTATGTGATATAAAATCAAAAAAAGAGTTAGGAATTGATTCTTTTGATGTACCTTTTTATGAAAACTACAAGCAAATGTTAGTTGCTGAAAAAGAGATTGATGTAGTTTGTATTTGTACTCCAAATGGTCTTCATTCAGAAATGGCTATTGATGCTTTGAATGCAAATAATCATGTAGTTATAGAGAAGCCTTTAGGTCTTTCCAAGGCAAAATGTGAAAGTGTCATTTTTAAAGCGTTACAAAAGCATAAACAAGTTTTTGCGGTGATGCAAAATAGATATTCACCTCCAAGCGTTTGGTTAAAAGAAATAGTAGATCAAAAAATTATTGGTGATATTTTTATGGTTCAAGTTAATTGTTATTGGAACAGAGATGATCGATACTATAAAAAAGGAGGATGGAAAGGTACAAGTGATTTAGATGGGGGGACGCTATTCACGCAGTTTTCGCATTTTATTGATATCATGTATTGGTTATTTGGTGATATAGATAATATTCAAGGAAAATTTAATGATTTCACCCATCAGAATAGCACTGATTTTGAGGATTCTGGATTTGTATCCTTCGATTTCAATGATGGTGGAATGGGTTGTTTGAACTATTCAACTGCAGTTTGGGGATCAAATTTGGAAAGCAGTATGACCATAGTTGGCAGTAAAGGGAGTGTAAAAGTAGGAGGTCAGTACATGAATGAGGTTGAGTATTGTAACATAAAAGATTATCAAATGCCCAAATTGGCGCCATCAAATCCTCCAAATGACTATGGTCCTTACAAGGGAAGCGCTGCTAATCACCATTACATAATTGAAAATGTGGTGGATACGCTCCATGGTAAAACGGTAGCCACTACCAATGCATTGGAAGGTTTGAAGGTGGTTGAAATAATTGAAAGAATTTATAATAAGAGAGATTCACAAAAATGAAAATATATCAAAAATTAGTTGAGAAAGAAGAATCATTAGCTGTTATCGGTTTAGGTTATGTAGGTTTACCTATTGCGTTAGAATTCGCAAAGAAAATAAAGGTAGTAGGTTTTGATATCAATCCTGAAAGGGTAGCAATGATGCAAAATCAAGTTGACCCCAGTAATGAATTAGAATCATCCGATTTTGATGGATGTGATATTTCATTCACTAGTAAAATAGAAGATTTAAAAGCAGTTAAATTTTTTATTGTAGCGGTTCCAACGCCAATTGACAGTAGTAAAGAGCCAAATATTAAACCACTAATTTCTGCAAGTGAAACCGTAGGGAAAGTACTTAAAAAGGGAGATTTTGTAGTTTATGAATCTACAGTATATCCGGGTTGTACAGAAGAAGATTGTATTCCTGTATTAGAAAGTGAGAGTGGTTTAACATATAAATCAGACTTTAAAGTGGGTTATTCCCCTGAGCGTATAAATCCGGGTGATAAAGTAAATACATTGTCCAATATCGTTAAAGTTTCTTCAGGTTGTGATACTGAATCAGCCGAAGAAATTGCTAAAGTCTATGAACTAGTTGTAAGTGCAGGAGTACACAGGGCCTCTTCAATCAAAGTAGCTGAAGCAGCTAAAATCATTGAAAACACACAGCGTGATGTTAACATTGCTCTTATAAACGAGCTTTCCATGATTTTTAACAAGATGAATATCAATACTTATGAAGTGCTAGAAGCTGCAGGAACCAAATGGAATTTTTTAAAATTTAGTCCTGGGTTAGTTGGTGGTCATTGTATTGGTGTGGATCCTTATTATTTGACTCATAAGGCTAAAGAATTGGGTTTTCACGCACAGATCATCAATTCTGGTAGAGCTATGAATGATTCTATGGGAGCTTACGTTGGAAGAACAGTGGCTAAAAAGGTAATTGCATCTGGTACACCAATGAAAGAAGCTAGAGTATTGGTTATGGGAGCCACCTTTAAAGAAGATGTTTCTGATATAAGGAATTCTAAAGTGGTTGACGTAATAAACGAATTAAAATCATTTTCATGTCACGTAGAAGTAATAGATCCTCATGCGGATTCAGCAGAATTAAAAAAAGAGTATGGATTTGAATTAATACCTGAAATTAATGGTCAATATCATGCTATTGTTGTGGCTGTAAATCACCAAGAATATGTCACTTTAACTGAAAATGACTTTAAAAATCTATTATCAGAAAATGGACTATTAGTTGACGTTAAGGGCATTTATAGAAATAAAATTGAAAAACTAAACTATTGGACTCTGTAAATGAAATTTTCTAAAACAATTTTGGTGACTGGGGGTGCTGGATTTATCGGCTCACATGTGGTAAGGAGGTTGGTTCAAAATTATCCAGATTATCTTGTCTTAAATGTAGATAAGTTAACATATGCTGGTAATCTAAATAATCTTCATGATATTGTAAATCAATCAAATTACAAGTTTTTTCAAGTAGATATTACGGATAAATTAGCTATTGACGAACTTTTTAATCTTCATTCAATAGATGGCGTTATTCATCTAGCTGCAGAATCTCATGTAGATCGATCCATAACTAACCCAGATGAATTTATTTTAACGAATGTGGTAGGTACGTTGAATTTACTTAACGCTTGTAAATCATCTTGGAAAGTATTTGATGGGAAATGTTTTTATCATATTTCTACAGATGAGGTGTATGGCTCTTTGGGAGAGGACGGATTATTTACGGAAGAAACTCCTTATGATCCAAGGAGTCCTTATTCAGCATCTAAAGCTAGCTCAGATCATATTGTAAGAGCCTATGGACATACATATCAACTTCCGATAAAGATTTCAAATTGCAGTAATAATTACGGATCGTTTCAGTTTCCTGAAAAATTGATTCCTCTAATGATAAATAACATAAAACATCAAAAATCATTACCCATATATGGAAAAGGTGAAAATGTGAGAGATTGGCTATGGGTTGAAGATCATGCGATTGCAATAGATATTATTTTTCATAATGGAGAATTAGGTGAAACCTACAATATAGGTGGTCATAATGAATGGAAGAATATTGACTTAGTTCATTTATTATGTGATATCATGGATGAAGAGTTAAATAGGTCAAAAGGGGAGTCAAGAAAACTAATAACCTATGTAAAGGATAGAGCAGGCCATGATATGAGATATGCAATTGACGCTACAAAAATCAATGATAAATTAGGATGGAAACCTTCTGTCACCTTTGAACAAGGGTTAAGAAATACCGTTAAGTGGTATTTATCAAACGAAAAGTGGCTAAATGATGTAACTAGCGGTGCTTATCAGCGTTATTATGATGAACACTATAATTAATCACATTGGGCATTTTAGGTAGGTTATTCGCTAAAAAAGATTCTTTAATTGAACCAGTAGATCTAAAACATCTAAAAACAGATTTACATTCCCATCTTATTCCTGGTATTGATGATGGTTCTCCGGATATGGAAACTACCATTTCGCTTATAAAAAAGTTTATTGATTTAGGATATCAAAAAGTAATCACTACTCCTCACATTATGAGTGATTATTATCGCAATACTCCCGAAATAATAAACAAGGGTTTACATCTAGTAAGAAAAGAAATTGATGCTCAAAAATTACCCATAGAAATTCATGCAGCAGCAGAGTACAACTTAGAGCCCAATTTTGTTTCATTATTAAAAGAAAAAAATATACTATCCTTTGGTTCACAAAACTACGTATTATTTGAACTATCATTTTTTGAAGAACCACCTAATCTTAGTGAAACAATTTGGCTTATGAGAGATCAAGGATATACCCCTGTGTTAGCCCATGTGGAACGATATCCATATTGGCATCTTGATACAGATAAGTATGAAGAAATGATAAATAGGGGAGTTAAACTGCAACTCAATATTGGATCTGTCACAGGTGCTTATGGACCAGAAGTAAAACGGGTTGCAAATCAATTAATTAAGGATAATATTATTGATTTTATAGGTAGCGATTGTCATCATGAACAACATCTAGAAATGATAGGTTACGCTTCTAAGTTGCCCATCTTTCATCAATTAGTTCACCAAAAACAGCTTTTAAATAATAGTTTGTGAGTTTAAGCGCTTGCGCTACTAGTCTGTATGGTGCGATCTACTTTTTTAAATAATCCTTGAAGAACTTTTCCAGGCCCAACCTCAATAACTTCAATTTCTCCTGCATCAGAAATCATGTTTTGCATGGTTTGAGTCCACCTAACTGGAGCAGTTAATTGTGCTATGAGATTTTCTTTAATTAGCTGAGGATCTGTAACAGCTTTTGCATCCACATTTTGATAAATAGGGCAAATTGGAACGTTAAAGCTAGTGTGGTCAATAGCTTCTTTAAGCTCCATTTTTGCAGGCTCCATTAATGGAGAATGGAACGCTCCTCCTACAGGTAATTTCAACGCTCTTCTTGCACCCGCCTCACTTAGCTTTTCACATGCTTTTTCAATGGCTTGGTTTTCACCAGAAATAACCAGTTGTCCAGGACAATTATAGTTTGCTGCAACTACTATTCCTTCAATATTTTTGCACACTTCTTCAACCAGCTGATCATCTAGCCCAAGAATTGCTGCCATGGTAGACGGATTAGCTTCGCATGCTTTCTGCATGGCTTTTGCTCTCGAGTGAACTAGTTTTAACCCGTCTTCAAAGTTAAGGCATTTACTTGCCACTAATGCTGAAATTTCACCAAGGGAATGCCCAGCTACCATATCAGGTTTGAATTGTTCCCCTAAACACGAAGCTAGAATGACAGAGTGAAGAAAAATTGCAGGTTGAGTAACTTTAGTCTGCTTTAAATCTTCATCAGTCCCGTTAAACATGATTTCAGAAATGTTAAAGCCAAGGATATCATTAGCCCTTTCGAATTTCGCTTTTGCTTCGTTGGAGGATTCGAATAAATCTGATCCCATTCCAGAAAATTGAGCTCCCTGACCGGGAAAAACATATGCTTTCATAATCTTAAATTAATCTCTATTGCCAAAAAGACGTAATAACATTAAAAATAAATTGATGAAATCTAGATAAAGAGTCAAAGCACCCATGATCATCAATTTTTGACCCATCTCACTTTTTTGATCGGTAACCATACCAATTTCTTTTATTTTTTGAACATCATAGGCTGTTAGACCTGTAAAAACCAGTACACCAACAATAGAAATGATTATATCCAGCATTCCATTGCCTAAAAAAATATTTACTAAAGAGGCAATGACAATACCTATAAGTCCCATAAACAAAAGACTGCCCATTTTAGTTAAATCTGTTTTCGTAGTATATCCTGCGACAGCCATAATTCCAAATGTGACTGAGCTTATGAAAAATGTGGTAGCAATTGAAGATGTGGAGTATACTGAAAATATAGTACTTAAACTGATGCCTGTTAGGGTAGAGTAAGCCAAGAAAATAGCCAATAATGTTTTTACATTAAATTTTTGTAAACCCATTCCCATCAAAAAAACCAATGCCAAAGGCGAAAACATAGTAATCCATCCAAATGTGGTAAAACCTCCTGTTACTGGTGAGATAATCCAAGTTTTCATTTCATCAGTTGCAAACCAAACTGCAGCTAATCCTGAAATAATAAGGGCGGTAAACATCAAAGAAAATACATTAGCTACGTAATTTTTAGCTAGTGATTTATTTAGTGTAGTTGTAGATTCAAATGGTCTAATTTCTTCCATGATTTATTTTTTTGACAAATTAAGTACAATTTTAGCTAGAAGATACGGTTTTAAGAAATTTTATAGTTGATCTTTCAGGTTGAGTAAAAATGATCTAACCTTGTGTAACTTGCTGACAATTTGCTTTTGATTTTCTAGATCCTCTGGATTTCCCTTCAATTTTTCCTTAGCTCCTTTCAAGGTATACCCTCTCTCTTTAACTAAAAAATAAATTTTTTGATAGTTATTTACATCTTCTTTAGTAAACAGACGGTTCCCCTTTTTGTTTTTTTTTGGTTTTATAATATCAAATTCTTTCTCCCAGAAACGAATAAGAGATGCATTAACATTGAACATATCAGCTACTTCACCAATACTGTAGTAAACTTTTGTTAAATCATCTAAATCTAATTTTACCTGTTCCATTATAGGGATTGATTAGGTCGAGAAGAAATTTCAATTACTTTGTCATATTCTTCAGGACTTAAGTCGTTAAAGAAAAAATTGACTGGATTAATTTGCCTATTATTTTTAAATACTTCATAATGAAGATGCGGTCCAGAAGATTGCCCCGTATTTCCCACAAAACCAATCAAGTCTCCTCTTTTTACCTTTTGACCTTTCCTACAATTATACTTGCTACAATGTGCATATCTAGTTTTATAACCAAATCCATGATTAATCATGATTGTTTTTCCATATCCTCCAACCCAACCTACCTTTTCAACAACACCATCTCCAGTAGCGTATATTTCAGTACCAATTGGAGCTGTAAAATCCATCCCTTTATGCATTTTAATGATCTTATATATGGGATGCATTCTTAAACCAAAACCAGAAGCAATTCTTGTTAAATCTCGATTTGAAACGGGTTGTATGCTAGGAATAGATTTAATCATTTTTTGCTTTTCTTTAGTCAAGTCAAATACTTGGTCAAAAGATTTGGATTGAGACGCGAGTTTTTTCTCAATAAGTTCAATTTTTTTTGATATTTCTATAACTAAATCTCCATATTCCATATTTTCATACCTTTTGTACTTCATGGAATTCCCTCCTGTTCCTAATTGTCTTTTATGATCAGGGTAAGGATCTGTTTCAAAAATGGCACGATATATATTATCATCCCTTTGCTGGATATCACCAAGTACTTCAAGAATAAAATTTAGATCTTTGTTGAATGATGAAATTTCTTGTCTTAAACTTTGGTTTTCTTTAGCTGCTTCTTTTTGAATGTAATTTCTAATATTATAAAATGCTATTGAAAGAATTAAAAAAGAAAATACAACTGATGCAATTAGATAATAGGATAGTTTTCTAGTCCTGTCCCAAAGTGTTAATCTTACTTCCTCATAATCTAGGGTTTCGGGATTGTATTTATAATTAACGTTTTTCAAATGCTAGAATTAGCCCAAAAGTATCAAAATTTAATGAATTGGTTATGTTATTAAGTTCTACAAATCAACATCATTTTTTTAATTACCAAAACAATATAAATACCCATCTCGTGATGCTAAATAAATTTTTTGATCAAAAACAAATGGAGTGGCTTCAAATTCTGCTTTGTAAGATGCTAATAATGTCAAAGTTTGATCTTTTTTGATTTTAAATAATTTTAGTCCTTGGTAGCCTGCAACAATCAACTTATCTTTAATAAGAAGAGGTGTACTAATAGACGGCCCTATATATTGCTTATCTAATAGTAAAGGAGAAGGATAGTGGTTTTTTTTGTTTGGACCTAAATTGGTAACTTCTTGGTCAATTAGTTTGTGATTGATTAAAAATAAATTTCCTTTTACGCTAACAAAAGCAGCTAATTTTAAATCTTTATTGTAATAGTCACTTACTGCTGCTGTACCTATTACACCTCCTTCCCAACTTCCAGTATCTGTATCTTCTACAGGAAAAAACCAATCAACACTTTCTCTTCCTTGTTTTCTAGGGTTAAATTTAAAAACCCCTCCTTTCCCAATAATAAATTGTTTTTCAATTGTAGCAATTACACAACTATCATTTGTAATAATGGCACTACCATCAATATCTGAACCAATATGGAATTCCCAATCAATCGTATCTTTTTTAATATTATATCCATAAATATGTCCAGATCCACTAGCAATGAATAAATGGTTACCAAGTTTGGATGGAGATGACTCTGTTACTAGATTATTTTTATGATTAAATACATCCTCTTTGGTGTATAGTTTATGTTCGTGAATTATGGGTGGTTGTATCATACTATCAATGAGTTGTACATGATTAGGGTCGGGGTCTATAGCCGTTAGTAATCCATTTTCTAGTCCAATATAAAGTGTGTCTTCTATTATAAGACAAGATCCATCTACATCTCTACTGTAGCTTTTTGTCTTTTTGACATCTAATCGCCATAATTCTGATCCATCAATTAATGAAATAGCCCTGAAACTAGGAACATGTTTTGAATTTAAATTTTTATCAAAACCCAATCTACTGCCTTGAAAAACGATAAGTTCGTGAAATTTGTTTTCAGCTTTCACATTATGCCAAATGGTACCTGTTCCTTTTACTACATCATCAAATTGATATTGCCAAATGAGATGACCATTTGAAGCATTAATTTTTTTTAAATGATGATCACAAGAGCCTTGAATGAGATATAAACTATCATTCTCTTTGTAAAGTAAAGGTTGTCCAGTCCATCCTGCTCCAGCCCAAATTTGATCTTTAATGTTTTTAGAAATGGTGGTCTTTCCTTTTCCTAAGTAATGTTTCCAAATTATTCTGAGGGTGTCTGGCGCTTCGTTACCATAATAGTTTCTTTGTTCATTACCAAGAAAAGTAGGGTTTATGAGTTCAATTTTTTGAGAAATGGCTGAAATAGTAGTCAATATCAAAAGAGCTAATAGACATAGAATTTTAGTCTTTTTCAGGTTGAATCTCAAATAAATTAGATTAATTTGCATCGTTTTAAATATAATCAATATCTCAAAAATAAAATTTGAAATAATTTAATTCGTACAAACCCTATTTGATGAAGTCTACAGATATAAGAAAAGCATTTACTGAATTTTTTAAGGATAAAGGTCATTTTATTGAATCTTCTGCTCCAATGGTGCTTAAGGATGATCCTTCATTGATGTTTACGAATGCAGGAATGAATCAATTTAAGGATATATTTTTAGGATTTGATCATCCTAAAAACACTAGGGTTGCAAATAGTCAAAAATGCCTAAGGGTTTCTGGAAAACACAACGATTTAGAAGAAGTAGGTGTTGATACCTATCATCATACCATGTTTGAGATGCTTGGTAACTGGTCATTTGGAAATTATTTTAAAGAGGACGCCATCAAATGGTCCTGGGAACTACTGACAGATGTATTTAAAATTGATCCAAACCTCCTTTATGTTACTGTTTTTGAAGGGGATAAGAAAGATGGAACCTCTTTTGATATCGAATCTTTTAAATTATGGGAAAATCATGTTTCTAAAAATAGAATTATCAAATGTGGAAAAAAAGATAATTTCTGGGAGATGGGAAGTCAAGGGCCATGCGGACCGTGCTCAGAAATTCATATTGATTTAAGAAATGCAGCTGAAAAATCAAAAGTTGATGGCTTACAGTTAGTTAATAAAGACCATCCTCAGGTAATTGAAATATGGAATTTAGTGTTTATGGAATTCAATAGAAATGCTGCTGGATTACTTGAGCCTCTTGAACATAAACATGTAGATACAGGTATGGGATTTGAGCGACTCTGTCGTGTTCTCCAAAATAAAAACAGTAATTATGACACCGATGTATTTGCTTCAATAATTAGAAAGTTAGAAGTATTATCTAAAATGGAATATTTAGGTGGAGATGATAGAATATCAATAGCTTTTAGAGTAGTGGTTGATCATTTGAGAGCAGTATCATTCTCCATAGCTGATGGTCAATTACCATCTAATACTGGAGCCGGTTATGTAATAAGAAGAATTCTAAGAAGAGCAATTCGATATGGATATCAGTTTTTGAATTTTAAAACGCCATTTATATATCAACTCTTGGATGAATTAATTTTGTCCTTTGATGGTCATTACAAAGAATTAGCTACTCAAAAAGAATTCATTTCTAAAATCATATTTGAAGAAGAATCCTCTTTTTTTAAAACTTTAAGTTCGGGAGTAAAACGTATGGAAGAAATCATGGATCAGTGCAAACAAAAGAATATCCAAGAAATTTCAGGTAAACAGTGTTTTGAGTTGTATGATAGTTTTGGTTTCCCCATTGATTTAACAAGATTAATAGCTTTAGAAAATGATTTTTTAATTGATGAAAATGAATTTGAAAGATGTCTAAATGAACAAAGAGAAAGGTCAAAATCTGATGCACTAAAAGAAGTTGGTGATTGGACTAAGATTAGGGAAGATGATATACAAGAGTTTATTGGCTATGATCATACAAAAGCGACTGTAAAAATCACCCAGTATAGAAGAGTCAAAATTAAAAAGAACGATTATTTCCAATTTATTTTAAATCTCACTCCATTTTATCCAGAAGGAGGAGGTCAAGTAGGTGACACTGGACTTTTAGTTAGTAAAAATGAAAAAATTGAAATTACTGATACAAAGAAAGAAAATGGAGTTATTGTTCATTTTTCAAAAGTGTTACCTAAAAATTTAGATTCAGAATTTATTGCACAAGTAAATGAGAAGGCAAGAATAAACACAGCAAAAAATCACAGCGCAACTCATCTGCTTCATTATGCATTAAGAAAAATTTTAGGTGAGCATGTGGAGCAAAAAGGTTCTTTAGTTAATCAGTACTATTTAAGATTTGATTTTTCTCACTTTTCAAAGTTAACTGATGATGAAATCAAAAAAGTTGAACAATTAGTAAATGAAGAAATAAGAAAAGGGCATCCACTTGAAGAAGAAAGAAACATTCCATTGTTATTAGCGAAGGAAAAGGGAGCAATGATGTTATTTGGAGAAAAATACGGGGACTCAGTCCGAACCATACAATTTGGTGAATCAATTGAACTATGTGGAGGAATACATGTTAAGTCTTCTTCTCAAGTTGGGCAATTTAGGATTATATCAGAGGGTTCAATTTCTTCAGGAATTCGAAGAATTGAAGCTTATACCGGTGATGAGGCAGATCATTTTATAAATCGAAAACTTTCTACCCTCGATAAAATTGCTATTCTATTAAAGCAACCAGCAGATGTGTTGGAAGCGGTTAAAGCACTACAACTTAAAAACCTAGAACTTCTTCATGAAATTGAGGAAAATAGAAGGGCAGTTGTAAAACAAACAAAACTAAAAATAGAAGAAAGTGCTGAAGATTTAGGGGAATACACTTTAATGTATTTCCACACTCAGCTTACTGCTGATGAAATGAAACAAATCAGTTTTCAATTAAAGGAAAATAAACCAAAAATGGTGCTGTTATTGACTAGTAGTTATAATGAAAAACCAATAATTTCATTAATGATAACGGAAGATCTGGTTGAAAAAAAGAATTGGAATGCTGGTCAACTTATAAGAGAGCTTTCCAAACTAATTAAGGGGGGAGGCGGAGGACAACCTTTTTTTGCTACTGCAGGAGGAAGTGACATAAATGGCTTGTCTTTAATTAAAGACAAGGCAATATCGCTTTTAGTCTAAGGGGTTGCAATATAATTTAACGTCATTCTTGGTAATTTCCTTATCAGATAGAATAACAAGTCGTTCAATAATGTTTTTTAGCTCTCTAATGTTTCCTGTCCAGTTTATATCCATTAATTGCTTCAGAGCGTCAGCTTTTATCTCTTTTTTTGAAATACCTTGTTCTTTACAAATTTTTTCCAGAAAAAAATCAGTTAATAATGGAATATCTTCTTTCCGTTCATTTAGTGATGGTACGTGAATCGGAATGACATTTAATCGGTGATAAAGATCTTCTCTAAAATTTCCATCATTAATTTCTTTTCTTAAATCTTTATTGGTAGCAGCGATTACTCTTGTGTCAATATTAATTTCTTTGTTTCCTCCTACACGCGTAATTTTATTCTCCTGTAGTGCTCTTAAAACTTTGGCTTGAGCTGATGCACTCATATCCCCAATCTCATCCAAAAATAGAGTGCCTCCACTAGCTTGTTCAAACTTACCTGATTTTTGTTTATGTGCTGATGTGAATGAACCTTTTTCATGACCAAATAATTCACTTTCTATGAGCTCTGATGGTATAGCCGCACAATTTACTTCCACAAATTCAGCTTTCCCCCTATTGCTCTTGTCATGAAGTTGCTTAGCTACAAGTTCTTTACCACTTCCGTTAGCACCTGTAATAAGGACACGTGCATCTGTTGGGGCCACTTTGTCTATGAGTTTAATAATTGAGGTTATAGCTTTACTTTTCCCAATAATTGTATTTGAATTTTGATTTTTTATTTTTCGTTTTAATGATTTATTCTCCTCTACTACAGCGTTTTTGTCTAATGCATTTCTCACTGCAACAAGGACTCTGTTCAGGTCAAGTGGTTTTTCAATATAATCATATGCTCCTTTTTTAAGAGCTTGAACGGCCGTTTCAACATTTCCATGTCCACTAATCATGATGATAGGGCAATATGAATCAGATTTCATTTTACGTTCAAGAAATTCTATACCATCCATTTTTGGCATCTTGATATCACAAAAAATAAGGTCATAATTTTTAGATTCTAAACACTTTAAACCCACTGTTCCGTCTTCAGCATCGTCTACCTCATATTTTTCAAATTCGAGTATTTCTTTCAAGGTAGATCTTATTGCTCTTTCATCGTCAATAATTAAGATTTTTTTCATGATTTAAGCCATTTAAAAAGTTCTTTGTATGTTGCCTTCTTTCCAAATGATAAAATGCCATTTGCATATATTTTGCTGGAAAGCCATGTGGTTAAAATAAAGGTGGAAAATAGTAGTCCTACACTTAACATTATTTCCCAAGCCTCTACGCTACTTGGTCCAATTCCCATTGCTATCCTAACTAACATGATAACAGGTGAAGTAAAAGGAATTTCACTCAGCCAAAATGATAGCGAAGAGGAAGGGGCATCTATTACCGATGAAATCATAGATAAAGCAAAAATCATAGGTATGGTAAGAGGAATAAGAAATTGCTGAGTATCGGTCTCTTCGTCAACTGCTGCACCAATCGCTGCCATCATTCCTGCATACAATAGATATCCACCTATAAAATAAACACCAAAAAAAATAAACATGCTTGGCCAATGTATTTTATAAAGTAGAAAATCTATAATTTGAGCTGATTCACTTGAATCTACTGTTATTGGATTTTGACTTTGCAAAGTAGATGAGTAGATATCTGGAAAAAGGTTGTTCAAAAGAAGAATAGAAGTTACAGATATTACAATAATCCAAATAAAGAATTGTGTAAAGCCCACTAAACCTACTCCAATAATTTTTGCTATCATTAATTTGAAGCTTGAAACGGAAGAGATAATTATTTCGATAATCCTACTTGTTTTTTCTTCGATGACCCCTTTCATGACTTGTACAGAATACATGAGGATGAAAAAATAGATAAAAAATGCAAAAATAATCCCAACAATTCCTTTTCGCTGAATGTTCTTATTTTCTTGATTTTCAATGTCAATTATATCTAGATTCACACGGGTTTTAATAGCCCTGTATGTTTCTATGTCGATATTATTTTGATTTACTCTATAAAGTTCAATGGCTTCATTGATGATGCTTGTTAGGTGTTTTTGAGCAGGCGATGAGGGTATTGATTTGTACAAGCACTTTGCCGTCATCGAATTAGTTTTAATCAAATTAGCGGGTAAGTATAATAGTAAATCTAGTCTTTCATCTTTTTTAAAAATTTGTTGTATTTGATTATAGTTTTTGTTCTCAGGAGCCCACTCAAGGTGGTATTTTTCATTATTTCTTAAAACACCATTAAATATTTTACCTTCATCAAAAACAATAATCTCATAACCACCTTTTTTTTCTTTAGAAAGAAATGCTGTTAAACCAATAAATCCAACAATGAGGAGGGGTCCTAAAAAACTCATAATTATGAAAGTTTTTTTTCTGACTCTTGTCCAGTACTCTCGTTTTATGATTAACCAAATTTCACTCATTGTTAATTACATTTAGGAAGACATCTTGCATACTTGGTGTTTTTTTTATGACTTCTTGTATTTCAACATGATTTACTATCCCTTTTATGAAATCACTTATTTCTAATTGTTCTAGTAATTCAATTTCGGCAACATTTGTTCCGTTTTCAAGTGATTGATGATTTTCCAATTTCCATCCTCCCCAAATTGCATTTGTAAATGACATTTTATTCCCTTTATAAATAACTTTCCATCTGTTTGTACTGTATTCGTTTTTGAGTACATCAATTTTACCATTTAGAATTTTTTTGGATTTATTAATTATGGCGGCTTCGTCACAAATTTCCTCAACAGAGTTCATATTGTGTGTACTTAAGATAATTGTTGATTTTGCTTTTTTTAATTCTAATATCTCATTTTTTATTAATTCACTATTAGCTGGATCCAATCCACTAAATGGTTCATCAAGAATTAATAGCTCTGGTTCATGTAAAACAGTAGTAATAAACTGAATTTTTTGAGCCATTCCCTTAGATAAGTCCTCTATTTTTTTGTTCCACCAATTTTCAATATTAAACTTCTCTAACCATAATTTGATTCGATTTTTCGCTTCAGTTTTACTTAGTCCTTTAAGTTGGCCTAAATAAAGGGCTTGTTCTCCCACTTTCATTTTTTTGTATAATCCCCGTTCTTCTGGGAGATATCCAATTTGATAAACGTGTTTTTTTTCCAATGCTTGACCATGAATTTTAACGATTCCTTTATCAGGAAGAATTATTTGATTTATGATTCTGATTAGAGTAGTCTTACCTGCGCCATTAGGCCCCAGTAATCCAAATATGGATCCTTTTTTAACTTTGATGTTGATGTTTTCTAAAGCTTTATAATTCCCGTAAGATTTATGAATATCTTCTATTTGAATTATATTACTTCTAGGCATCTAAAAGGTTAAGTTAAGAGAAGTGATTTTTCATTCTATCAAAGAAGTTCTTCGTTTGATTTAATTTGGGTTTGAAATTATCACTTTCATTCAACTTTACCAACAATTCTTTTTCTTCTTTCGTTAATTTTTGAGGAGTCCAGATCTGAATGTTTACAATCATATCACCTCTCCCATATCCGTTAATATCTGGAATTCCTTTTGATCGAAGTCTTAAGTTTTTTCCGCTTTGAGTTCCAGGAGGTATTTTTATTTTTGCCTTTCCGGAAACCATCGGTATCTCTATAGAAGTTCCAATTGTAGCGTCTGAAAAAGATATACCTAGTTGATACAATAAGTCATTTCCATTTCTAACTAGATGTTCATGTTCAATTTCTTCAATGGCTACGATTAAATCACCCGGAACCCCACCTCCAGGGGCTTCATTTCCTTTTCCCTGCATACTAAGTTGCATGCCATGTTCTACACCGGCTGGAATGTCAATTTCTATTATAGTCTCTTTTTTTTCTAAACCAGACGTATCAACATTTGGAGGTCGATTTCCAATTATTTGTCCTGAACCTTTACATGTGGGGCAAGTCGAAGATGTTTGCATGGCACCCAATATGGTGTTAGTCACTCTAGTAACCTGTCCAGTGCCTCTACAACTAGAACAAGAAGTAAATTCAACCCCTTTTGCCTGAACTAATTTAGTTACTTTTATTTTTTTCTGAACTCCGTTGACTATATCCTCTAAGCTTAACCTTAACTTCACTCTAAGATTTGAACCTTTTCTCACTCTACTTCCACCCCTTCTGCCAAAACCGCCTCCACCAAATGCAGATCCAAAAATATCTCCAAAATGATCAAAGATATCGTCCATAGACATTCCTCCGCCAAAACCGCCCTGACCGCCTTCAAATGCAGCATGACCAAATTGATCATATTGTTGTCTTTTTTGATTGTTGCTCAACACCTCGTAGGCTTCAGCTGCTTCTTTAAATTTAGCTTCAGCTTCTTTATTTCCGGGATTTTTATCGGGGTGGTATTTTAAGGCAAGTTTTCTGTAAGCCTTTTTTATTTCTGATTCGCTTGAACCTTTCGAAATTCCTAAAATATCGTAATAGTCTCTTTTACTCACTTTGCTTTTTTTTATTCACCAACAACAACCTTAGCGTATCGAATTACTTTTTCATTAATCTGATATCCTTTCTCAATAACATCAACCACTTTTCCTTTAAGCTTTTCACTTGGAGCTGGGATTTTTGTGATTGCTTCATGAATTTCGGGGTCAAAATCTTTGCCCTTAGCCTCCATTGGTTTTAGACCTTGGTTCACTAAACCTTTTTGCATTTTACTGTAAATTAAGTCAAATCCTTCTTTTAAAACATTGGAATCTTCTACATTTTTGTTGTTAATTATTGCACGCTCAAAATCGTCTAATATAGGCAACAGTTCTTTGATTACATTTTCGCTTGCATTAGTAATAAGATCAATTTTTTCTTTAGCAGTTCTCTTTCTGTAGTTTTCATATTCAGAGTAAAGCCTAATATATTTATCTTTAAAATCTTGTTCTTCGTTTTGAATAACCTCCTCTGAAGTATTGTTTTCTACTTTTTTATCTTCGGTTTTGTTCTTTTCTGCTTTAGAAGCTTTATCCTTCTTGTTAGTTTTCATTATTAATTTAATAATAGTTGGTAAAAAAGATTAACAAATTATGAACCACATTTGTTTTAAAGACAATGTGTCATAAAATTTAATAAAAATGCTGACAATTTGTAATTAAGATGATTATAGTGACTTGACTAATTTATCTAGTTCTTTGTGAAGTGCTATACCCCTGAGGTTTTTGGCGATTATTATACCATCTGCATCTAATAGGAAGTTAGTAGGAATCCCTCTTACTCCATAAATTCCTGCTCCCTGACTGCCCCATCCTTTGAGGTCGCTGACATGTTCTTTCCATGTTAGTTTGTCTTGTTCAATAGCTTTAACCCAAGCTTCTTTTGACTTATCTAGTGATACACTATAAATTTTGAACCCTTTCGCATTTTTGAATTTACTTTTTGAATATTTATTGTATGCAGAAACAATGTTCGGGTTTTCTATTCTACAAGGTCCACACCACGAAGCCCAAAAGTCAATCAATACTATATTTCCTTTAAGAGATGAAAGTTTAATGTTAGTTCCATCTGGGCCTTTAAAGTCTAGCTCAGGCGCTATATTACCTATATTTATCCCTGTTACTTGCTGTTGATAATGAGGTTTTATAAAATCAGCAGATAGGCCAAAACTTAATAAAAATCCTGTTAGTGTTATGTAAAGTATTCGTGTCATAATCAATTTTTATTCAAAAATCATTCCAATTAGGGTATTCGCTTAATTTCAGCTCCAAGAGAACGAAGTCTATCCTCAATGTTTTCATAACCGCGATCAATTTGTTCAATGTTTAGAACAGTGCTTTTGCCACTTGCAGATAGGGCCGCAATGAGTAATGATACTCCTGCTCTTATATCTGGAGAAGTCATAGTTATTCCTTTTAGAGGGGTTTTTCTATCGAGCCCAATTACGGTTGCTCTATGCGGGTCACATAAAATAATTTGTGCACCCATATCAATAAGTTTATCTACAAAAAACAATCTGCTCTCAAACATTTTCTGATGAATAAGAACACTTCCTCTTGCTTGGGTTGCTACTACTAAGACAATACTTAATAAATCAGGAGTAAAACCAGGCCAAGGGTGGTCCGATATAGTCATAATAGAACCATCTATAAATGATTCTATTTCATAACTCTCTTGAGCTGGAATAAATATATCATCATTTCTTTTTTCCAATTTTATACCCAATTTTTTGAATACGTTTGGAATAACACCTAACTTTTCAAAAGCCACGTTTTTTATGGTAATTTCAGATTGAGTCATGGCAGCTAATCCGATAAAACTACCGATTTCTATCATGTCTGGGAGGATTGTGTGTTCACACCCTTTAAGTTCACTTACTCCGTTTATGATTAACTTATTTGAGCCGATACCAGCAATATTTGCTCCCATTTTATTTAACATTTCTGAGAGTTGTTGAATATAGGGCTCGCATGCTGCGTTATAAATAGTAGTTTCTCCTTTAGCCAATACAGCTGCCATAATTATATTAGCTGTTCCTGTTACAGATGCTTCATCCAGCAACATGTAGGTTCCTTTTAACCCATTAGGTGCTTGTGCTTTATAGAAATTGGTGTTACTGTCGTACTCAAATTTTGCACCTAAATTTTGAAATCCAATAAAGTGAGTGTCCAATCTTCTTCTTCCAATCTTATCTCCACCTGGTTTTGGAATGTAGCCTTTACCAAATCTAGCCAATAAAGGGCCTACTACCATAATAGAACCTCTTAAGCTAGAGCCTTTAACCTTATATTCGTTAGAAGTCATAAAGTCAACGTCTATTTCATCAGCTTGAAATGAGTAGGAGCCTTTTCCTATTTTTTCTGTTTTAACACCTAGTGTAGATAATAAGTCTATAAGTTTATTCACGTCAACTATATCAGGAATATTGTTGATGATTACCTTATCAGAAGTCAGTAGTACAGCATTAATTACTTGTAATGCTTCATTTTTTGCTCCTTGTGGAGTAATTTCTCCTTTAAGTTTTTTCCCTCCAATAATTTCAAAAGCGCCCATGATCCTTTCTTCTGTTTTTATTTTTGGAGTAATTTTTAGATGTTTTCTTCTTTTTAAATCCTCTTACGATATCATTTGTTTCTTTTAAATCATCAGAAGAAACAGTAAGTTTTTTGTCAGAAAGTTCTTCTAATTGCTTGATAATAAGACTATCATTAACTGAATCTCTGTTCCATTGCAAATAAGAAGTTTTAAGCAAATTAGCGATATGCTTAACAAGCTTTGCTTTATTTTCGTTGTCTTCCAACTTTGAAGCAGCTTTAATCATATCTTCCATTATTTTACCATAATGACCATATTTGATGTCATTGCTGGGATAGGGAACTGGCTCAGGTTTGGATTTATACTTGTCAATTTTTGGAGGACCATAAGGAGAGTCAACATCTAGTTGAAAATTGGAAATGATAAAGAGTTGTGACCATAGTTTTTGGTGATGTTCTTCAGCATTGCTATTTTTTTTTGCGTTAGGATTAATTAAATCCATAACTTTAACTATTGTCTCAGCGCATTTATTTCTCTCATCTCTGTCTGAAATGGACATCGCATGTTGAACCATTAGATGCACATTTCTTCCGTATTCTGGAATAACTAAGTCGTTATGATCCGTGTTGTAGGCTAAATCTAGCGTTTGTTGCATAAGTAAATTTGGTGTGAAAATTCAATCAAAAGTAGCAAAATTGGTGATTTAAGCAATTAATTTTTAATCAATTGAAGTTTAGCAAATTTTAATAGTAATTGTTTTTGTCCTGCAGAAGCAAAAAATACCGTTGCTTTTGTATTAGGATAATCCCCGTTGAGTTCTATAATTTTTCCCTTCCCAAATCGTTCATGCATCACTTCATTACCAATCTTTAGTTCATTAATGTTTTGAGTGTCAGTATTACCCAATTTCTCTGAAATACTACTTACTTTTTTTAATCTGTGAGGCTTGGTAAAGAAATTGTTTTTTAGCGGTGACCCTTGATTCGAATTTATAAATGTACTTTTGGATTTGGATTGAATATTGTTTAAGTAAATCGGGTCAATTTCATCTAAAAATCGACTAGGCTCACATTGAATTAAGTTACCCCATTTAAATCGATTAATCGCAAATGATAAAGTTGCCTTCACTTTAGCTCTCGTTAGAGCAACATAAAACAGCCTTCGTTCTTCTTCTAATTCGTTTCTAGAGTTTTTGGAAAGCATCGAAGGAAATAAATCTTCTTCTAATCCTACTATGTAAATATGTTTAAATTCTAAACCTTTTGCCGCATGAATTGTCATTAAAGAGACTTTGTTTCTATCTTCATCTTTTTCATTGTCAGCATCTGTTAGAAGTGCGACATCTACAAGGAAATCTCCTAACGTAATTAAATTATTTTGATTTGAGTTTTTTGAGAATTCTTGAATCCCATTTATGAGTTCTTGTATGTTTTCATATCTTACTATTCCCTCTGGAGTTCTATCATTACTTAAATCTCTCAAAATTCCAGTACTTTTCGCAATTTCTAAACTTAATTCATATGCGTCTGAATTAAATATTCTGGAGTTAAAATTTAAAATAAAGCTGGTGAAATCATTTATTTTCAATCTAGTACCAGCATTTAATTCAAGTCCAAATTGCTCAGGATTTATTAAAACACTCCAAACTGAGATGTTGTTGTTATTAGCACTTGTAATGGCCTTGTTTATGGTCGTTTGCCCTATCCCTCTTTTAGGATAATTAATAATTCTTTTTAATGACTCCTCATCATTTAAGTTAGAAGCAAGTCTAAAATAGGCTATTAAATCTTTTATTTCTTTTCTCTGGTAAAATGATAATCCACCATAAATTTTGTAAGGAAGATTTAACTTTCTTAATGCTTCCTCGAAAGATCTTGACTGTGCATTTGTTCTGTAAAGAATAGCAAAATCATTGAATGAGTCTTGGATTGAGTTGGATTTCTCAAAGATGTCGTTAGCTACTAATTTACCTTCTTCATTGTCAGATTGACTTTTTAAAACGTTTATTTTTTCACCTGCGGAATTTGCAGTCCAAACTTCTTTTTTAATTTGCTCTTTGTTGATTCTTATAACACTGTTTGCTGCCTCAACAATATTTTGAGTAGACCTATAGTTTTGCTCTAATTTATAGAGTTTATAATCCGGGTAGTCACGCCTGAAATTTAAGATATTTTGAATGTTAGCACCTCTAAATGAGTAAATGGATTGCGCGTCATCTCCTACGACACAAATATTTTCAAATCTTGCTGCAAGTGATTTTATTATTAAATACTGTGCATGATTTGTATCTTGATATTCATCTACTAGAATAAATTTGAATTTTTCTTGATACTTATATAAAACTTCAGGATATTGTTTTAGGAGGACATTTGTTTTGAACAGTAAATCATCAAAATCCATGGCAGAAGACCTAAAGTTTTTTTGTTGGTATCTAAGATATATTTCGCCAATTTTTGGCCTTCCTGTTGAGCGATCTGTTGATTGAATGTCAACATTATTTTGGTATTCTGACTCAGTTATTAAACTGTTTTTAGCACCCGAAATGCGATTCAATAAAATTCCAGGTTTGTAAATTTTATCATCCAATGACATCTCTTTTACAATTGATTTTAGAACACTTTTAGAATCTTGAGTATCGTAAATTGTAAAGTTTGATGGGTAACCGATTTTCTCGTGTTCCATTCTTAAGATTCTGGCAAAAATGGAATGAAATGTCCCCATCCAAATGTTTCTAGCATCGCTGGAGCCGACCATGGTTCCAATTCTCTCTTTCATTTCCTTAGCGGCTTTGTTGGTAAAAGTAAGTGCTAAAATGTTGAAGGGGTCCACTCCATTTTCAATTAGGTATGCAATTCTGTGAGTAAGCACTTTTGTCTTCCCAGATCCAGCACCCGCAATTACCATCATTGGGCCAGCATCTGATTTTACTGCTTTAACTTGAGCGTCATTTAATCCGTCTAAAACATTCATTGATTCAAAAATAGAAATTATAATGCACTAAAATTTTTCATGTTTAATTTCTCGTTTAAAATCCTCTTTTTTACATCCTGGATTAAGGTTAGTTTTGCATTGAAAAAAAAAATAATTCACTAATGCTTGTTTAAAACCGTCAAAAAAAGGCAACTAGTATTGGATTGTTAATTTATTCTTCTACCTTTGCAAGCCAAAATTTAATTAACAGAAGAAATGCCTACTATACAACAGTTAGTAAGAAAAGGAAGACAATCAAAAGTAAAAGTGAGTAAGTCGATTGCTTTGAGTTCTTGTCCACAAAAAAGAGGTGTTTGTGTAAGAGTATATACAACTACGCCTAAAAAACCAAACTCTGCCATGAGAAAAGTAGCAAGGGTAAGGTTAACTAATGGAAAAGAAGTGAACGCTTACATTGGAGGTGAAGGACACAACTTACAAGAACACAGTATAGTATTAGTAAGAGGTGGAAGAGTTAAGGATTTGCCAGGTGTAAGATATCATATTGTTAGGGGAGCGCTAGATACTGCAGGCGTTGAAGGAAGATCACAACGGAGATCTAAGTACGGCACTAAAAGACCGAAAAAGAAATAAAGTTATTTATCAGCAATGAGAAGAAGAACAGCAAAAAAGAATATTATACTCCCAGATCCTAAATTTAAGGATGTTGAGGTAACGAAGTTTGTAAACAACTTGATGATTGATGGCAAAAAAAACATTGCCTTTAACATCTTTTACGATTCTATTGAAATCGTTTCTCAAAAAACAGAAGATAATGGTATAGATGTGTGGAAAAAAGCAATCGAAAACATTACACCTGCTGTTGAAGTTAAAAGTAGAAGAGTTGGAGGAGCTACCTTTCAAATACCTACTCCAGTTAGAGAAAGTAGAAGAAAATCTCTAGCTGTAAAATGGTTAATTAAATATGCTCAATCTAGAAATGAAAAAACGATGAGCGAAAAGTTAGCAGGAGAAATCATTGCAGCATCCAAAGAAGAGGGCGGTGCTTTCAAAAAGAAAGAGGACACGCATAGGATGGCTGAAGCAAACAAAGCATTTTCACACTTTAGATTTTAAGTAATGGCAAGAGATTTAAAATTTACAAGAAATATTGGTATAGCTGCTCATATTGACGCAGGTAAGACTACGACTACTGAAAGAATTCTTTATTATGGTGGTGTAAATCATAAAATTGGTGAAGTTCATGATGGTGGTGCAACTATGGATTGGATGGAGCAAGAGCAAGAAAGAGGTATTACTATTACATCTGCTGCAACTACTTTAAATTGGAATTATAGAGGTGATCAATATCATGTTAACATAATTGACACACCTGGTCACGTTGATTTCACTGTTGAAGTAAATAGATCACTTCGTGTATTGGATGGTTTAGTCTTCTTATTTTCAGCCGTAGATGGCGTTGAGCCCCAATCAGAAACGAATTGGAGATTGGCTAACAATTACAATGTACCTCGAATAGGGTTTGTAAATAAAATGGACAGGCAAGGAGCGGACTTTTTGAATGTGTGTAAACAAGTTAAAGAAATGTTGGGAAGTCATGCACTTCCTTTACAAATCAATATCGGTTCTGAGGATGATTTCGAAGGGGTTGTTGATTTAATTAATTTTAAAGGAATTGTTTGGAATGAAGAAGATCAAGGAATGACGTTTAGAGAAGTTGAAATTCCCGCTAACATTGTAGATGAAGCTACAGAATTAAGAGAACAACTTCTTGAAGCCGTTGCTGAATTTGATGAATCAGAAACTTTAATGGAGAAATTTTTTGATGCTCCAGAAACTATAACTGAAAGAGAAATTTTAGACTGTTTAAGAGAGGCTACTATTTCAGGTAAAGTCGTCCCAATGATGTGTGGTTCTGCTTTTAAAAATAAAGGAGTTCAAGCTATGTTAGATATGGTTATGGAAATTTTGCCATCTCCTCTCGACATAGAAGCAATTAAAGGTACAAATCCAGATACTGGTGAAGAGGCTAGTAGAAAACCATCTATCAATGAACCATTCAGTTCTTTAGCCTTTAAAATTGCTACTGATCCATTTGTAGGTAGATTGTGTTTTACAAGAGCTTACTCTGGGAAATTAGAATCTGGATCATATGTTTACAATACTAGAACAGGTAAAAAAGAACGTATTTCTAGAATCTTTCAAATGCACGCCAATAAGCAAAACCAAATTCCATCATTAGATGCTGGTGATATAGGTGCATTAGTTGGATTTAAAGATATTAAAACTGGTGACACTTTATGTGATGAAAAAAGTCATATTGTTTTAGAATCAATGAATTTCCCTGATCCAGTAATTGGATTAGCTATTGAGCCTAAAACACAATCAGATGTAGACAAGTTAGGTCTTGCACTTTCTAAGCTTGCCGAAGAAGATCCTACTTTTCAAGTTAAAACTGATCAGGATTCTGGTCAGACTATTATTTCTGGGATGGGTGAGCTGCACTTGGATATTATCATAGATAGATTAAGAAGAGAATTTAAGGTTGAATGTAATCAGGGGGCTCCTCAAGTTGCTTACAAAGAGGCGATTAGTGCTGGTGCTGACCATCGAGAAGTATATAAAAAGCAATCTGGTGGTAGAGGTAAATTTGCAGATATTGTATTTTCTATTGAACCTGGTGATGCTGATAATCCTGGATTAATTTTCGTAAATGAAATTAAAGGGGGAAACATTCCTAAAGAATACATTCCTTCTGTTGAAAAAGGGTTCAAAGATGCGATGAATAATGGTGTTCTTGCTGGTTACCCAGTTGACAACATGAAAGTAACCTTAACTGATGGTTCTTTCCATGCTGTAGATTCAGATTCACTTTCGTTTGAATTGTGTGCTAAAATGGCTTATAGGGCAGCACTTCCTAAATGTAATCCAATCATTTTAGAACCTATGATGAAAATTGAAGTAGTAACTCCAGAGCAAAATATGGGTGATGTAGTAGGGGACCTTAATAGAAGAAGAGGTTTAATCGAAGGAATGGATGATAGGGCTGGATCCAAGGTTGTAAAAGCCAAAGTTCCTCTATCTGAAATGTTTGGTTATGTAACTCAATTAAGAACGATAACTTCTGGAAGAGCAACATCAAGTATGGAATTTTCACATTACACAGAGGCTCCCAAGAATATTTCTGAAGAAGTTATCGCAAAATCAAAAGGAGTTGTAACGGCATAATTTATTTAACATGAATCAAAAAATTAGAATAAAATTAAAATCTTACGATCACAACTTAGTAGATAAATCTGCTGAAAAGATTGTAAAAACAGTTAAATCAACTGGTGCTGTGGTTAGTGGGCCAATTCCACTCCCTACTCACAAAAGAATTTACACTGTACTCAGATCTCCTCATGTAAATAAAAAATCAAGAGAGCAATTTCAGTTGTGTGCCTATAAAAGATTAATGGATATTTATAGTTCGTCATCAAAAACGATTGACGCATTAATGAAATTAGAACTACCAAGTGGTGTAGATGTAGAAATTAAAGTATAAAAATTAAATATAGATAATGGCTGGTATCATAGGAAAAAAAATAGGGATGACTAGCGTTTACAGTGCCGATGGTAAAAACTTACCATGCACGATCATAGAAGCAGGGCCATGTGTGGTTACTCAGATCAAAACGCGAGAAAAAGATGGTTACGAATCTGTTCAATTAGGATTCGATGACAAAAAGGAGAAGAATACGCCTAAGGCAATGCTTGGTCACTTTGCAAAAGCTAAAACCACTCCCAAAAGAAAAATAGTTGAATTTAAAGGGCTTCAGGACGTTAATTTAGGAGATGCCCTAACTGTAGAGCAATTTCAAGAAGGTGAGTTTGTTGATGTTGTTGGTACATCTAAAGGTAAGGGATTTCAAGGAGTTGTTAAAAGACATGGATTTGGTGGTGTTGGTCAAGCAACTCATGGTCAACATAATAGAATGAGAGCGCCAGGTTCGATTGGAGCTGCTTCATATCCTTCTAGAGTTTTTAAGGGAATGAAGATGGCTGGTAGAACTGGTGGTGATAGAGTGAAAATGATAAACCTTCAGATTCTAAAAGTTATTCCAGAAAAAAATATTTTAATAGTAAAAGGATCTGTACCAGGTTCTAAAGGATCATATTTAATTGTTGAGAAATAATGGAATTAAAAGTATTAAATAAAGAAGGTAAAGCGACAGCGAAAAAAGTTAAACTTGATGCTGGTGTTTTTGATATTGAGCCAAATGATCATGCTATTTACCTAGATGTAAAACAATATCTTGCTAATCAAAGACAAGGTACTCACCAGTCTAGAGAAAGAGGAGAAGTTATTGGTAGTACTAGAAAAATTAAAAAACAGAAAGGTACCGGTACTGCAAGAGCTGGGTCGATTAAAAATCCCTTATTCAGAGGTGGTGGTCGTGTATTTGGACCAAGACCAAAAAGTTATGGTTTTAAATTGAATAAAAAGGTAAAGTCATTAGCTAGAAAATCAGCCTTAACATATAAGGCTAAAGAAGAAGGCATCATGATTATGGAAGAATTATCTTTTAATTCACCAAAAACAAAAGATTTTGTTTCGATATTAAAGAATCTTAACATAGTTAACGATCGAACTTTATTTGTAGCTAGTGAAAAAGATTCTAATACATTATTATCATCCAGAAATATAAAGAATACAAAAGTCATTACTGCCGATAAACTGAACACTTATGATATTTTAAATTCTGTAAAATTGATAATTTCTGAAAAGGCTGTTGAACAAATAGAAAACCAATTTAAGTCATAAACCATGAACGATATTATTTTAAAACCCATATTGACTGAAAAAATGGCTAACCTTGGAGAAAGGTTGAATAGGTATGCTTTTGAGGTTAACAGTAAAGCAAACAAGATAGAAATCAAAAATGCTATTGAAAATGCATACGGAGTTAATGTGAAAGCGGTTAATACTATGAAGCATGGTGGTGGAAAAAGAAAAATGAAATACACTAATAGAGGTGTTTCATTTCAAAGAACCAAGTTGATTAAAAAAGCAATTGTTACGCTAGAAGATGGGGATACGATTGATTTATATGAAAACATTTAATGATAGAGAATTATGAGTTTGAAAAAATTTAAACCGACTACACCTGGACAACGTCATAAAATCCTAAGTGATTATAGTGAAGTTACTACAAATAAGCCTGAAAAATCTTTAACTACAGGATCTGGCAAAAGTGGGGGTAGAAATAATTCAGGTAAAATGACCATGCGTTACATTGGTGGTGGTCATAAAAGAAAATACAGAGTTATAGATTTCAATAGATCCAAGCATAACATTCCTGCTACTGTTAAAACTATTGAATATGATCCAAATAGATCTGCTCGAATTGCATTATTAGTTTATGCTGATGGTGAAAAGAGATATATCCTTGCACCAGAGGGTCTTGTAGTAGGACAGAAAGTGATTTCTGGTAACGATGCAACTCCTGATGTAGGAAACGCTATGTTTCTTAAAGATATTCCACTCGGAACAATAATTCATAATATTGAAATGAAACCAGGTAGAGGTGGTGCAATAGCAAGAAGTGCTGGTTCTTTTGCTCAATTAAATGCAAGAGACGGTAAGTATGCTATAATTAAATTACCATCAGGAGAAGTTAGAATGATTCTTACATCTTGTATTGCTACAATTGGATCTGTTTCTAATTCAGAAAACAACTTACAAGTTTCTGGTAAAGCTGGAAGAAAAAGATGGTTAGGTAGAAGACCAAGAGTAAGAGGTGTTGTGATGAATCCAGTTGATCATCCAATGGGTGGTGGAGAAGGTAGAGCCTCAGGTGGACATCCAAGGTCAAGAAAAGGTATACCTGCCAAAGGTTATAAGACTAGAAGTAAAACGAAATCTTCTAATAGATTTATTATTGATAGAAGAAAAAAATAAGTAGAAAAGCATGTCAAGATCATTAAAAAAGCCACCGTTTGTTCATTATAAATTAATGAAAAGAGTTGAAGAAGCCCAGGATTCTGGTAAAAAACAAGTGATTAAAACTTGGTCAAGAGCTTCAACTATTACTCCGGAGTTTGTCAATCTTACGATTGCTGTTCATAACGGAATGAAATTTATACCAGTATTTGTTACCGAAAATATGGTTGGTCACAAGTTAGGTGAATTTGCTCCTACAAGAAATTTTAGGGGTCATGGAGGTAAAAAGAAATAACTAAAAACCATTAAAAATGGGTGCAAGAAAAAGAAATAGTTCAGAAAAATTAAAAGAAGCTAAAAAGTCAATGGCAATTGCCAAACTTAACAATTGCCCAACTTCTCCTAGAAAAATGAGATTAGTTGCTGACTTGGTAAGAGGTGAAGATGTTTACAATGCCTTAAATATTTTAAAATTTAGCCCGAAACATGCGTCTAGAAATTTAGAGAAATTATTGTTATCTGCAATTAACAACTGGGAGCAAAAAAATGAAGGAGAAGATGCTGCAGACGCTAATTTGGTTGTAAAAAGTATTCATGTAGATAGCGCTAGAATGCTTAAAAGAATACAAGCTGCTCCACAAGGAAGAGCGCACAGAATTAGAAAGAGATCTAATCATGTTACACTAATTATTGATAAAGCTTAAAAAAAAGAAATGGGACAAAAAACTAACCCGATAGGAAATAGATTAGGATTCATCCGAGGATGGGACTCAAACTGGTATGGTGGAAGAGATTACTCTACTAAACTTGTTGAGGACAATAAAATTAGAAAGTATCTTAACGTTAGATTGCAAAAGGCAAGCATCTCGAAGATTGTAATAGAAAGAACTTTGAAACTAATTACTATCACTATAAATACTGCACGCCCTGGAGTAATCATCGGAAAAGCTGGTTCAGAAGTAGATAAACTCAAAGAAGAATTAAAAAAATTAACTTCAAAAGAGGTACAGATTAATATTTTCGAAATTAAACGACCTGAACTTGATGCCAAATTGGTTGCGGATAGCATTGCTAGACAAATTGAAGCAAGGATTTCATTCAGAAGAGCTATCAAAATGGCTATTGCATCAACTATGAGAATGGGAGCTGAAGGAATTAAAGTGAAAATTTCTGGAAGATTGAATGGTGCTGAGATGGCTAGAAGCGAAATGTATAAGGATGGAAGAATTCCTCTACATACATTTAGAGCTGATGTGGATTATGCTCTTTCAGAAGCATTTACTACTTATGGGTTAATTGGTATCAAAGTGTGGATATGTAATGGTGAAGTTTATGGTAAAAGAGATTTATCACCGAACATAGGTTCTGGAAATAGAAAACCGAAAGCTGATTCAAGAAATAGATAATTAAGATAAGAGATTATGTTACAACCAAAGAAGACTAAATTTAGAAAACAGCAAAAAGGTAAGATTAAAGGAAATGCCCAAAGAGGAAGTCAAATTGCATTTGGATCCTTTGGAATAAAGTCTATGGACGAGGGGTTTCTAACTTCAAGACAAATAGAAGCTGCAAGGATTGCTGTTACGAGATACATGAAAAGGGAAGGAAAAGTTTGGATTAGAGTTTTCCCAGATAAGCCGATAACATCTAAACCCGCTGAAGTTAGAATGGGTAAAGGAAAAGGTGCTCTTGACCATTGGGTAGCTGTAATTAGACCTGGAAGAGTTTTGTTTGAAGCTGACGGTGTCCCTTTTGATATAGCTAAGGAAGCTCTTAGACTCGCGTCTCAAAAGTTGCCCTTTAAAACAAAATTTATTGTTAGAAATGATTTTGCAAACTGATTAAGATTATTAAAGTGAAAAAGAAAGAATTCAATATTAAATTAAATGGATTGACTCTAGAAGAGCTTAGAGAGATGCTTAATAATACTCAGGTAGACCTGAATAAAATGAGAATGAGTCATAGAACAGCAGAAATAGAAAATCCAGTAGAAATCAGAACAGTTAGAAGAAACGTGGCAAGAATCCTTACTGAGATTAAAAAAAGAGAATTGCAAGACAATACTAATTAATGATATTATGAGAAATTTAAGAAAAGAAAGAGTGGGTATCGTAACTAGTTCAAAAATGAACAAGTCCATCACTGTTGAAGTAGAAAGAAGAGTGAAGCACTCTAAGTATGGTAAGTTCGTTAAGAAATCGTCTTCTTTTATTGCTCATGATGAAAATAATGAGTGTGCTGAAGGTGATACGGTGAAAATAATGGAAACTAGACCCTTAAGTAAGCAAAAAAATTGGAGATTGGTAGAAATACTTGAAAAAGCTAAATAATTTAAAATGGTACAACAGGAAAGTAGATTAACAGTTGCTGATAACAGTGGAGCCAAAGAGGTCTTAGTTATAAGAGTTCTTGGTGGAACCAAAAGAAGATATGCTTCTATTGGAGATCAAGTTGTTGTAACAGTGAAAGAAGCAACCCCTGCTGGAAATGTCAAAAAAGGACAAGTTTCTAGAGCAGTTGTTGTAAGAACAAAGAAAGAAATTAGAAGAAACGATGGTTCTTATATTAGATTCGATAATAATGCAGTTGTGTTGTTAAATAATACTGGTGAAATGAGAGGAACTAGGATTTTTGGTCCTGTTGCTCGTGAATTAAGAGAAAAACAATTTATGAAAATTGTATCTCTAGCACCTGAAGTACTTTAAATTTTTTAAATGATGCAAAGGAAATTAAAAATTAAAAAGGGAGACACAGTAAAAGTGATTGCTGGAGCAGCTAGTGGTCAACAAGGTGTAATCCTAGAAGTTGATTACAAAAAGGAAAGAGTTTTTATTGAAGGTCTTTCGGTAGTTAACAAAAAACATGTTAAACCACAGACTGATAAAGCAAATCCAGATGGTGGTATTATTGAAAAAGACAGAAGTATTCACATTTCAAATGTTATGTTAATTCACAATGGTGAGGTAACTAAAGTTGGAAGAAGAATTAATGAAAACAACAAGTTAGTAAGATTTGCTAAAAAAACTGGGGAGGAAATAAACTCATGAGTTATACACCAAGATTAAAAGATAAGTACATCAATGAAATTGTACCTGTCTTGAAAGATAAGTTCAACTACAAGAGCTTAATGGAAGTTCCAAGAGTTGAAAAAATAGTAATCAGCCAGGGGGTTGGTGAAGCAGTTTCAGATAGAAAACTAATTGAAAATGCGGCAGCAGACCTTTCTTCTATTGCTGGTCAAAAAGCATTGATCGTTAATTCAAAAAAGGATGTTTCTAATTTTAAGCTTAGAAAGGGAATGCCTATTGGAACTAAAGTGACTCTTAGAAGAGAAAAAATGTATGAATTTTTGGATAGATTAATCTCAGTTGCCCTTCCTAGAACAAGAGACTTTAGGGGAGTGAAATCCAAAGGAGATGGAAGAGGAAATTTCACTTTAGGTATTAAGGAGAATATTATTTTCCCAGAATTAGATATTGATAAAGTAAAAAAGATATTAGGAATGGATATTACCATAGTTACTTCTGCTAATACTACCGAGGAAGGTAAAGCGTTGTTAGAAGAATTTGGTTTCCCATTTACCAAAAAATAAAAGATATGGCAAAAGAATCAATGAAAGCTAAAGAGCGCAAGAGAGCAAAGCTTGCTGCTTTATATGATGAAAGAAGAGCATTATTGAGAAAAGCTCAGAGTGAGGGAGATTGGGAAGCTATGTATAAACTACAAAAGTTACCAAAGAACTCAATGGGTGTAAGAAAACACAATCGTTGCCAAATAACAGGTAGACCAAGAGGTTACATGAGACAGTTCGGTATTTCTAGGGTAACTTTTAGAGAAATGGCAGTAGCTGGGAAGATTCCAGGTGTAACAAAAGCAAGTTGGTAATATAAAATTAGTAAGAATGACTACAGATCCAATATCAGATTATTTAACAAGACTAAGAAATGCTATCAGTGCAGGCCACAAGGTAGTTGAGATACCTTCCTCTAACATGAAGAAGGAAATAACTCAGATTCTTATGGAAAAGGGTTATATCCTTAATTATAAGTTTGTAGAGGATAACAAGCAAGGAATAATTAAGATCGCCCTTAAGTATAACGGTAAAACAAAACAACCTGCGATAAACAATTTGACGAGAGTTAGCAAGCCAGGACTAAGAAAATATGCAGGTGTGGAGGATATGCCAAGAGTTTTAAATGGACTTGGAATAGCGATTGTCTCTACATCAAAGGGCTTAATAACAGATAAGGAAGCTAGAAAACAAAACGTAGGCGGAGAAGTTATTTGCTTCGTAGATTAATTTAAAAGACATGTCAAGAATAGGAAATGCACCCATATCAATACCAGAAGGAGTTGAAATAAACATAACTGCTGAGAATGTAGTTAATGTTAAAGGGAAACTAGGAGAACTTTCAGAGTCGGTAGATCCACTAATAAAAGTTAATATTGAAGAAGGTCAAGTTACATTGTCAAGACCAAATGATGAAAAGGATTTAATGTCTAAACATGGGCTATATCGAGCACTAATAAACAACATGGTTGTAGGTGTTTCTGAAGGATATGTGATTGAACAAGAATTAATTGGTGTTGGTTATAGAGCTAAATCAGAAGGACAAATATTAGAACTAGCACTGGGATTTTCTCACCCGATTATTTTTGAACTTCCTGAACAAGTAAAAGTTACTGCTACAACCGAAAAGGGTAAAAACCCCATGATCAAATTAGAATCGTTTGATAAACAATTAATTGGTCAAGTTGCAGCAAAAATTAGATCATTTAGAAAACCAGAACCATACAAAGGAAAAGGTATTCTATTCAAAGGAGAAGTTATTAGAAGAAAAGCTGGTAAAACTGCCGGTAAATAATAAAACGAATTCAAAATGAGCACTGTTAAAGTAAATAGAAGATCTAGAATCAAAAAGAGGATAAGAAAAAGCATAACTGGTACTGCTACTAAACCAAGACTATCAGTTTTTAGAAGCAATAAACAAATTTACGCTCAAATCATTGATGATTTGTCAGGTAAAACATTAGCTTCAGCTTCCTCTTTACATGAAGAAAAAGATCAGAAAGTGAATAAAGTAGATCAAGCTAAAGAAGTAGGTAAAATGATTGCTGAATCTGCTAGTAAGGCTGGTATTAATGAAGTAGTATTTGACCGAAATGGGTATTTATTTCACGGAAGAGTAAAAGCATTAGCTGATGCAGCTAGAGAAAATGGATTAAAATTTTAAACAGATTGAAATGTCAGATTTAAACAAAACAATAAGAGCAACAGACATCGAATTAAAAGATAGGCTTGTTGCAATTAATAGAGTAACTAAAGTTACTAAAGGTGGAAGGCATTTTAGTTTTTCTGCTATAGTAGTTGTCGGAGATGAGAAAAACATAGTAGGTCACGGATTAGGGAAAGCTAATGAGGTTACTGAAGCTATTCAGAAAGCAGTCGAAGACGCAAAGAAAAACTTAATTAAAGTATCTATTGTAAATGACACTTTGCCTCATGCCATTAAAACAAAGTATTCTGGCGCACAAGTTTTTATTAAACCTGCATCTGCAGGTACCGGTGTGATTGCTGGTGGTGCAATGCGTGCAGTTCTTGAAAGTGCTGGTATTAAAAATGTACTTGCAAAATCTCAAGGTTCATCTAATCCACACAACGTGGTTAAAGCTACTTTTAAAGCGCTTTCTATGTTAAGAGACGCGAATAGTATTGCTCAGCAAAGAGGTGTGAGTTTAGAAAAAGTATATAACGGATAATTGTAAGTTATGGGAAAGATTAAAGTTACTCAAGTTAAAAGTGCTATAAACAGAACAGGTAGACAAAAACTAACACTTAAGGCTCTTGGCCTAGGTAAAATTAACAGAACTGTTGAACACGAAGCTACACCTCAAATATTGGGTATGGTCAAACGTGTTGAGCATTTAGTAAGAATTGAAAAATAAGAAATTTAAAACTGATGAAATTACATTCACTAAAACCTGCAGCGGGATCTACCAAATCCAAGAAAAGAGTTGGTAGAGGTCAAGGATCTGGACATGGTGGAACCTCTACCAGAGGCCATAAGGGAGCAAAATCAAGATCTGGTTATAAGACTAAAATTGGTTTCGAAGGTGGTCAAATGCCTCTTCAAAGGAGAGTTCCAAAATTTGGATTTAAAAATATTAACAGAGTTGAATACAAAGGTATTAACCTTGACACAATTCAGGCATTAGTCGAAAAAAACAAACCAAAATCAATAACACCTGAAATTCTGGTGCAGAATGGTTTAGCCAATAAAAAAGATTTAATTAAAATCTTAGGTAGAGGAGAATTAAAATCGAAAATTTCAATTTCAGCTCACGGTTTTTCAGCTAAGGCAAAATCTACGATAGAAGAATTAGGAGGAAAAGTTGAATTAATCGAAAAAAAGAAATCAAAAGCTGAATGAAAAATTTGTTCAAAGTCATAAAAGAAATCTGGACAGTTGATGAACTAAAAAAGAGAATCATCTATACCTTATCTTTGATATTGGTATATAGAATTGGTTCTTTTATAATATTACCTGGAATTAATCAGGCTGAATTATTTTCAAATTTATCTAATACTAGTAAAAATGGTATATTGAGTTTGATTAATATGTTTTCTGGTGGCGCCTTTAATCAAGCCTCAATAATGGCTTTAGGAATTATGCCTTATATTTCAGCATCTATTGTTATGCAGTTATTGGGGATGGCTGTTCCAACTTTTCAGAAATTACAACGTGAAGGGGAGAGTGGTAGAAAAAAGATTAATCAATATACAAGATTTTTAACCATTGCTATCTGTCTTTTTCAATCACCTGCTTATTTAAAAGCTTTTGTTGATACTAAGACAGTAATACCTTCATTTATTGATGCACCATTTTTGTGGATTCAATGGGTTTCAATTTTAACTGCAGGAACCATGTTTGTCACTTGGCTTGGTGAAAGAATTACAGACAGAGGAATTGGAAATGGTATTTCATTAATTATTACAGTTGGTATTATTGCTGGATTACCTGGTGCATTTTTTGAAGAATTTGGAACTAAAATTACAAATGGAGGTATGGTACTTTTACTAGTTGAATTAGTTATTTTTTTAGTTGTAATATTAGTAACTATATTATTAGTTCAAGGTACAAGAAGGATACCTGTTCACACAGCAAAAAGAGTAATTGGAAGAGGTTCAAGACAAGCTTTGGCTGGTGGTCAACGTAGTTATATTCCATTGAAGATTAACCAAGCTGGTGTGATGCCGATTATTTTTGCACAAGCCTTAATGTTTCTTCCATCTCTGATTTTTCAAAACACTTCTTTTGGAGCCACTTTTTCAAACATACAGGGTTTTTGGTATAACGCGGTATTCTTTTTTCTTATCGTTGTTTTTACCTACTTCTACACAGCAATCATGATGAATCCAAATCAAATGGCTGATGAACTAAAAAGAAATGGATCATTTATTCCAGGAGTAAAACCTGGTAAAAAGACAGCAGATTTCATAGATAGCTTAATATCAAGATTGGTTTTTCCAGGATCTATTTTCCTTGGTATTATTGCTATTTTACCTGCATTTGCAATGAAATTTGGGGTTCAACAAGGCTTTGCTTACTTTTTTGGAGGAACTTCATTACTTATTATGGTAGGTGTCGTATTAGACACGCTGCAACAGATTGAGAGTCACCTTTTAAACAGACATTATGATGGTTTGATTAAAGGCGGTAGAATTAAGGGTAGATCCTCAGCGTCTGCAGTGACAATGAGTCAAGCCCTATAAATTTTTCTTTTCCATGATTTTTTATAAAACTGGAGAAGAAATTGAACGAATTAGAAAAAGTTCTTTACTTGTTGGTAAAACTTTAGCGGAAGTAGCTAAAAAAATTGAGCCTGGAGTTTCTACTTTGGAACTAGATAAGCTAGCTGAAGAATTCATTAGAGATCATGGTGCAGTACCGGGGTTTCTTGGATATGGAGGCTTTCCTAACTCACTTTGTACATCTGTTAATGAAGCAGTTGTACATGGGATTCCTAATGATAAACCACTTGAAAATGGAGATATTGTCTCTATTGATTGTGGTGTGTTGTTAGATGAGTTTTATGGAGATTCAGCTTATACTTTTGAAGTAGGTGAAGTGAATTCCGAAGTCAAAAAACTTTTGGAAGTCACAAAACAGTGTTTAGAGTTGGCCGTACAGCAGACTTTTTCAGGGAATCGAATTGGAGATATTGGATTTGCTGTTCAACATCACGCTGAAAAAAATGGATACGGAGTAGTTAGAGAACTTGTAGGCCATGGTTTAGGTAGAGGTTTACATGAAAAACCTGAAGTGCCAAACTACGGTAGAAAAGGCAAAGGTCACAAATTAAAGTCGGGTATCGTTTTAGCTATAGAACCTATGATTAATTTAGGTAGAAAAGAAGTGACTCAATTAGCAGATGGTTGGACAATTATTACAAAAGATAAGTTACCCTCAGCCCACTTTGAGCACGATGTTGCTATAATGACTAATGGAAAAACTGAAGTTTTATCATCATTTGAAGAAATAGAAAAAATATTAAAAGAAAAAAGTAATTAATATGGCAAAACAAACGTCAATCGAACAAGATGGAACCATCACTGAGGCATTATCGAATGCTATGTTCAGAGTTGAACTGGAAAACGGTCATATTATTACTGCTCATATTTCTGGGAAAATGAGGATGAATTATATCAGAATCCTTCCTGGTGATAAAGTTAAAGTTGAAATGTCTCCTTATGATTTAACAAAAGGTAGAATAACATTTAGATACAAATAAAGTAAAATGAAAGTAAGAGCTTCCATAAAAAAACGATCAGCGGATTGCAAAATTGTAAGACGTAAAGGTAGATTGTATGTAATTAATAAAAAGAACCCAAAGTTCAAACAAAGACAAGGATAATATCATGGCAAGAATAGCAGGTATAGATTTACCAAAAAATAAAAGAGGTGTCATAGGTTTAACTTACATTTTTGGCATCGGAAAAAGCACCGCACAAAAAATACTTAATGATGCTGGAGTTGACGAAAACATAAAAGTACAAGACTGGAATGATGATCAACTTGGAAAAATAAGAAAAGTCATTAGTGAAAATTATAAAGTTGAAGGTGCGCTAAGATCCGAAGTTCAGCTTAATATCAAGCGACTTATGGACATTGGAGCCCAGAGAGGAATCCGTCATAGATTAGGATTGCCATTAAGAGGTCAACGAACTAAAAATAATTCTAGGACGAGAAAAGGGAAGAGAAAAACTGTTGCAAATAAGAAAAAAGCAACTAAATAATACTAAAGTTTAAGTAGTATGGCAAAGCAAACAAAAAAGAAAAAAAACGTACAAATTAACCCTGTTGGAGAAGCACATATTCAAGCTTCTTTTAACAATATCATCATTTCACTTTGCAACGATAAAGGTCAAGTCATTTCTTGGTCTTCAGCTGGTAAAATGGGATTCAAAGGTTCAAAGAAAAATACTCCTTATGCTGCTCAAGTAGCTGCTGAAGAATGTGCTAAAGAAGCTTTTGATTTTGGGTTAAGAAAAGTGAAAGTTTTTGTTAAAGGTCCTGGTGCAGGAAGAGAATCTGCTATCAGAAGTATCCATAACAGTGGAATTGAAGTTACAGAAATAGTTGATGTAACTCCTATCCCTCATAATGGATGTAGACCTCCAAAGAAAAGAAGAGTATAAATTAATAAACCAGAAAAGCTTGTCATCGAAGGATAATGACCTTAATTCATGATAGCTTTTCATAAAAAATAAATAAATGGCAAGGTATAAAGGTCCTAAATCTAAAATCGCAAGAAAATTCAGAGAGCCTATTTTTGGCCCTGATAAAGCGTTAGAAAAGAAAAATTATCCTCCAGGAGTACATGGCCCTAACAAAAGGAGAATGAAGAGATCTGAGTATGCTATTCAGTTAGCAGAAAAGCAAAAGGCTAAATACACCTATGGTATTTTGGAAAGACAATTTTCCAATATGTTCAAAAAAGCATCTTCTAAATCTGGAATTACAGGTGAGATTTTACTTCAGTTATGTGAAATGCGTTTAGATAACGTAGTATTTAGACTTGGTATTTCTCCTTCTAGAAGAGGAGCTAGACAACTTGTTACTCATAGACACATTACAGTAAATGGGAATATTGTAAATATTCCATCATATAGTCTTAGAGTTGGAGATGTAGTTGGTGTAAGAGAAAAGTCGAAATCTTTACAGGTTGTTACGGCTTCTTTGACTTCAGATAATAATGTAATTGAATGGCTCCTTTGGGATAGCTCATCCATGTCTGGGGAAGTAAAAGCAGAACCGACTAGAGAACAAATATCAGAAAATATTAAAGAACAATTAATTGTAGAACTTTACTCTAAATAACAGAGTTTAATAAAAATAAAAATATGGCAATTTTAGATTTCCAAAAACCAGAAAAAGTAATTATGCTAGAATCGTCTGACTTTAAAGGTCAGTTTGAATTCAGACCACTAGAACCAGGATATGGTATCACCGTGGGGAATGCATTAAGAAGAATATTATTGAACTCATTAGAGGGTTTTGCAATTACTGCAATAAAAATTGAAGGTGTTGATCACGAATTTTCTACTATCAAGGGAGTTGTAGAAGATGTTACCGAAATGGTGTTGAATCTTAAGCAAGTTAGATTTAAAAGACAAATTGAAGATTCAGAAATTGAAGAGGTAAATATCACTGTCTCTGGACAAGAAACTTTTACTGCAGGTGATATCGGTAAGTATACATCTTCATTCCAAGTTTTAAACACGGATCATGTAATCTGTCACATGGAAAAGTCAGTTAAATTAAACATGAAAATTACCATTCAAAAAGGAAGAGGGTATGTTCCCGCTGAAGAAAATAAGTCTGATACGGCTGCAGTGGGCACCATATTTACTGACGCAATATTCACTCCAATTAGAAATGTAAAATATACTGTTGATAATTACAGAGTTGAACAAAAAACAGATTATGAAAAGTTAATTTTTGATATAGATACTGACGGTTCAATTCACCCAAAAGAGGCTTTGAAAGAAGCAGCTCGTATTTTGATTCACCATTTTATGTTATTTTCTGATGAAAAAATCACTCTTGATGAAGATGAAAAATCAGAAACGGAAGAATTTGATGAGACTTCATTACATATGAGACAGTTGTTAAAGACAAGATTAGTAGATATGGATCTTTCAGTAAGGGCTTTAAACTGTTTGAAAGCGGCTGATGTTGAGACATTAGGTGAGCTTGTTGCCTATAACAAAAATGATCTGTTAAAGTTTAGAAATTTTGGAAAAAAATCACTTACTGAATTGGACGATTTAATTGAATCAAAAGGTTTGTCATTTGGAATGGATGTTTCAAAATATAAATTAGACAGAGATTAATTCGTAGGACGTATTAAATAAATTGATATGAGACACGGTAAAAAAATAAATCATTTGAGCAGAAAAACAGCGCATAGAGGTGCTATGCTAGCCAACATGGCCTGTTCATTGATTGAGCACAAAAGAATAAATACAACGCTTGCTAAAGCCAAAGCTTTAAGAAAGTATGTTGAACCTTTGATTACTAAATCTAAAGATGATACTACACACAATAGAAGAGTTGTTTTCAGTTATTTAAAAGATAAAAAGGCATCTTCCACACTATTTAGAGACGTTGCCCCTAAGATAATTGATAGGCCAGGTGGTTACACAAGAATCATTAAATTAAACAATAGATTAGGTGATAATGCTGAAATGGCCATGATTGAGTTAGTTGATTTTAATGAGTTACTAACAAAAGATCAAGCTAAGAAGAAAAAATCAAGAAGAAGAGGGGGTAAGAAAACTGCTTCTGCAGCACCAGTTTCGGATCCAGATCCTATTGAAGACGCAGAAATTATAGAATCAGAAGAGGTTGAAGTAATTGATGAAAGCAAAGATGCAGAAACATCTGAAGAGTCGGTAAAGGAAGCTAAGGCTGAAAAGAAAGAAAAAGAAGATGATGCTTCTGAAAAAGAAAAAAACAAAGATTAAATGAATCTTTATATTTCATTTAAAAGGGTAGTTATTAGTAGCTACCTTTTTTTTTGTTCATAACTAAATTATTAAAATTTCAACTAACAATTATTTTTGTAGGATGCAAACTAATAATAAACCAGCAATACTAATCTTAGCAGACGGAACTACTTTTAATGGAAATGCTTGTGGAATGATTGGAACTACCACGGGAGAAATTGCATTTAATACTGGAATGTCTGGATATCAGGAAATCTTTACCGATCCATCATACCATGGGCAAATCATTACTATGGCAAATGCTCATATTGGAAATTATGGTGCTCATGAAGAAGAAATCGAATCCAATACCGCTCAAATTAAAGGTTTAGTTGTAAAGAAATTTGCGAGTCATTATTCACGATATGGAAATCGATCTTCACTACTGCAAGATTTCTTAATAAAAGACAACGTAGTTGGGATTAAAGACGTAGATACTAGAGCTCTTATCAGTCATATAAGGGAAAATGGAGCACAAAACGCAATCATTTCCTCAGATAATCTAAATATAAAAGAACTAAAGGTAATACTCGAAGATGCCCCTAATATGAAAGGCCTAGAGTTGGCTTCAAAAGTGTCTACTGAATCAACATATATAGTTGGAAATGGTCAATATAACATTGCGTTAATAGATTATGGTGTGAAAAAGAATATAGTAAGGTGTCTAGTTGACAGGGATTGTACGGTTAAAGTTTTTCCCTACAATGCTTCTTTAACAGAAATAGAGGCGTTTAATCCTGATGGTATTATGTTGTCTAATGGGCCTGGTGATCCTGAGCCCTTAAAGGATCAAATTAATGTAGTTAAGCAATTAGTAGAAAAAGACTATCCTATTTTTGGAATTTGTTTGGGTCATCAAATTTTATCCCTTTCCCAAGGACTTAAAACGGAGAAGATGCATAATGGACACCGAGGAATAAACCACCCTGTTAAAAATCTCGTAACGGGTAAGTGTGAAATAACCTCACAAAATCATGGATTTGTTGTTCAAAAAGAAGCAGTTAATAATAATGATTCAATTGAATTAACACATATTCATCTCAATGATCAAACAGTTGCAGGTATTGCGATTAAAGGTAAAAAAGCTTTTTCAGTACAATATCACCCAGAGTCATCACCTGGTCCAAATGATTCAAGATATTTGTTTGACCAATTTGTAGATGTTGTTTCAAAAAGTAAATTAGAATTAGTAAAGTAAGGTTATGGGTTTTATAGAGTATATACATGCAAGACAAATATTAGATTCAAGAGGTAATCCCACGCTTGAAGTTGATGTTTATACATCAAACGGTGGTTTTGGACGAGCTGCAGTTCCATCAGGAGCTTCAACTGGAGTTCATGAGGCTGTTGAACTAAGAGATGGAGACAAGGGGATTTACCTTGGAAAAGGTGTTTTAAAAGCAGTTCAAAATGTAAATACGGTGATAAGCGATGAGCTAAAAGGATTTTCCATTTTTGAACAAAGAGTAATTGATCAAACCATGATTAATTTAGATGGTACTCCAAACAAATCAAATTTAGGTGCCAATGCTATTCTTGGTGTCTCAATGGCTTGTGCTAAGGCAGCTGCATCAGAACTTGGAAGACCTCTCTATAGTTATTTGGGAGGAGTGAATGCCACTACTTTACCGGTTCCTATGATGAATATACTAAATGGAGGATCTCATGCAGATAATAAAATTGATATTCAAGAATTCATGGTCATGCCATTTGGTGCATCTAGTTTTAGTGAAGCCTTAAGAATGGGAACAGAAGTATTTCATCATTTGAAAAATGTACTTAAAAAGAATGGTATGTCTACAAATGTCGGTGACGAAGGAGGATTTGCACCTGCTTTAGGATCAAATGAAGAAGCAATTGAAGTTGTACTTGAAGCTATTAAATCAGCAGGATATGTCCCTGGAAAAGATATTTGGATTGCTTTGGATGCGGCTTCCTCTGAGTTTTATGATAAGAAAACAGGAAAGTACACTTTTGAATCTACTGGAGATGTGATGGATTCTAGAAAATTAGTGGGTTTTTGGACAGAATGGGTTGATAAATATCCAATAATTTCAATTGAGGATGGTCTTGATGAAGATGATTGGGAAGGTTGGAAAATGCTAACTGAAAAAATTGGGGATAAATGTCAATTAGTGGGTGATGATTTATTTGTAACAAATACTAAAAGACTTAAAAGAGGAATTGACCATAGTACTGCTAATTCAATTTTGATAAAGGTTAACCAAATTGGAAGTCTTTCTGAAACAATTGATGCAGTGAACTTAGCTTCAAAAAATGGTTATACTGCGGTAATGAGTCACAGAAGTGGTGAAACTGAAGATAATACCATCGCTGATCTAGCAGTAGCATTAAACACGGGACAAATTAAAACAGGTTCAGCCTCAAGATCGGATAGGATGGCAAAGTATAATCAATTGTTAAGAATTGAAGAACAATTGGCTAGTACTGCATATTTTCCAGGTAAAGATTTTAAATTCTTGAATAGCTAATGCATGGTAGCTAAAAAAGTAAGAAATCGTTACAAAAGATGGTTTTTTATATTATTGGGATTAAATATTTTATACCTAACCTTTCAGTTTTACACGATACCAAGCTTACTTAATCAAGTAAAAAGCTATTTTTCTCAGTTATTCTATTCTCCAAACATTCCCCAAGGTCAGTATATTTATGGAATTGATGTGTCAGAGTATCAAGGAGTAATTAATTGGAAAAGTGTAAGTCAAATTAATGAAGGACACCAAATTGATTTTGTTATTGTAAGATCAACGGCTGGAAAAAATAAAAGAGATCGTTTCTTTAGATCTAATTTTAGAGAAGCAAAAAAATATAGTTTTATAAGAGGAGCTTATCATTATTACAGACCTGATGAAAATTCCAATGAACAGGCTCAAAATTACATTAAAAATGTAAAATTATCTCCTGGAGATCTACCCCCTATTTTAGATATTGAAAAAATAAGCAAAGTACAAAGTCTTAAAAGACTTAAAACAGGAATAAAAAATTGGTTAAAAATCATTGAGGATCATTATGGTATTAAACCTATTATTTATACAGGTGCTCATTATTTTAATGATCATTTAAAAAATGAATTCAATGAATATGTAATTTGGATTGCAAATTATAATCAAGTAAACAATCCATTAAAGAACCAATACTGGTCTTTTTGGCAATTCTCAGATAATGGCACAGTTAGCGGTATAAAAGGACCTGTAGACCTTGATTTATTCAAAGGAAATTTACTGGAATTCAAAAAATATCTCTTAAAATAGATGTTTTATTGTTTCTTTGTCAATTATAAATTTTAGCTATGAGTGATCATAAAATAATTTGTTACACAAAAACAGATGAGGCTCCAGCCCTTGCAACGTACTCTTTTTTACCTATTGTTAATGCTTTTTCGAAACAAGCAGGAGTAAAGATAATCTTAAAGGATATTTCATTAGCAGCAAGGATACTATCTCAGTTTACATCATATTTAGGAAAAGACCAATATGTTTCTGATGATTTGAGTTATCTAGGTGAATTAGCAAAATCAGATCAAGCCAATATTATTAAATTACCTAATATTAGCGCTTCGGTCCCACAATTAAAAGCTGCTATTAAAGAATTACAAAGTAAAGGTTATTCAGTACCTAATTATCCAGAAGAACCAAAAAATTCGGAAGAAATGGATATTAAAAAAATTTACGATAAAATAAAAGGTAGTGCAGTTAATCCTGTATTAAGAGAGGGGAACTCAGATCGAAGAGCTCCTAAAGCAGTAAAAAATTATGCTAAGAAAAATCCTCATTCCATGGGCGCTTGGTCTCCTAATTCAAAAACCGTAGTAACTAGTATGAGTGATGGTGATTTTTTTGGTAGTGAAAAATCATATACCTGCCAAAGTGATACTAATGTAAATATCATACTAAAGGATACAAATGGCGATGAAATTACCTTAAAAGAAAATATTTCTTTGCTTTCTGGAGAAGTTATAGATACAGCTACGTTGGTAATAGATAAGTTAGCGAATTTTTTCAAAGATCAAATAAGAATAGCAAAGGAAGAAAATTTGTTATTTTCACTACACATGAAAGCCACTATGATGAAAGTTTCAGACCCCATCATTTTTGGTAAATGTGTAGAGGTTTTTTATGCTTCTATTTTTGAAAAATATGGGCAGGAGCTAAAGGAAGCTGGAGTAGATGTGAATAATGGTTCTGGAAATTTATTTTCCAAAATTGAAGGGATGCCAAAGGAGCTAAGAGATGAAATTTACAAGGAGTTAGATACTGTTTCTTTAGAATTACCTGACTTGGCTATGGTTGATTCTGATAAAGGTATTACAAATTTACATGTGCCAAGTGATGTTATAATTGATGCCTCTATGCCAGCTATGATCAGAAGTTCAGGTAAAATGTGGAATAAAAATGGTGAGTTACAAGATACCCTTGCCGTAATTCCAGATAGATGTTATTCTGGCGTTTATAATGCAACTATAGAGTTTTGTAAATTAAATGGAGCTTTTGACCCTACTAAAATGGGAAGCGTTTCTAATGTTGGATTAATGGCACAAAAGGCAGAAGAGTATGGATCACATGATAAAACTTTCCAAATTAACGCAAATGGAACAGTTGAGGTGGTCAGTAAATCTGGTGATGTACTTTTATCTCAAACGGTTAATGAAGGAGATATTTTTAGAATGTGTCAGGTAAAAGATGCACCTATTCAAGACTGGGTTAAATTAGCTGTAACTCGAGCTCGCGCAACTGCTACCCCTGCCATTTTTTGGTTAGATGAAAATAGAGCACATGATAGGGAGCTCATTGCTAAAGTCCGCACTTATCTAAAGGATCATAATACTGAAAATCTTGAGATTTATATTAAGTCCCCATTTGATGCGACTAACTATACTTTAGAAAGAGTAGCACAAGGATTAGATACCATTTCAGTAACCGGAAACGTTTTAAGGGATTATTTGACTGACTTATTTCCAATACTTGAATTAGGAACAAGCGCTAAAATGTTATCTATTGTCCCATTAATGAACGGTGGTGGATTATTTGAAACAGGCGCTGGTGGATCTGCTCCAAAGCATGTTCAACAGTTTGAAAAAGAGGGATACTTGAGATGGGACTCATTAGGTGAATTTTTAGCACTAGCAGTTTCCTTAGAACATTTTGCAGAAAAGTATGACGATGAAAAATGTAAAATTCTTGGCACTTGTCTTGATCAAGCTACTGAAAAGTTATTGGAGGAAAACAAGTCTCCGGCTAGGAAGCTTGGAAAAATTGATAATCGTGGAAGTCATTTTTATTTAGCTTTATATTGGGCAGAGTCATTAGCTAATCAAAATGATAATGAAGATTTGGCGAATATCTTTAAATCTTTTTATTCGGCATTGAATATGAATTCAGAACAGATTGATAAAGAACTAGTAGATGCCCAAGGAAATCCACAAGATGTGGGTGGATATTATTTTCCTAATGATGAGATGGCTTCTAAAGCAATGAGACCAAGTCCAACTTTTAATGCTATTATTGATCAATTCTAGATTAGAATTGAAAACGAAGCTGAGCCCTAAAATCAGATTTTGAAAAATCATTAATTTGATTGTATCCTGATCCAATGCTAGATCGATTTGTGTAGAACCAATTTCCGTATCTTAGCCAAAGATCTATTCCTTTTTTAAATTGATATCTCAATGTTAAATAAGATCTTGCGCCTTGATAGTAATAAGCTGGAATTCTAAAATAATACAATACGTCATTTTCAAAACTATAAATTCTAGAGTTGTAAGAATCCGTATCAAATAAAGCAAATCTAGCATTGAAAGATAATTTACTTTCTTTAGGCTTATATATAAAATCTTGTGCAATTAATAATCCATCTTCAGGGGAGGCTCCACCTCTTTCATATGTCATATACTCAATTCTGCTTCGAAGACGTAACGATTCTGTAATTAAAACATTGAAATTTACTCTGTAATTCCATTGATCAGCTATGCCTACTTCATTTAATTCTACATCATTATTAATGTTATTGTATGGCCTGTTTCTATGTCTAATTCTCCCATAAATATCTAGTTTTTTTGATGGGTGGTAAACCAATTGTAAAAATCCATCTATCCCAGTTGTATTGGGTTTATCTACTTGGTATTTCATCCAAGGAAATTTAAATTGATCGAAATAAGAAGAAATTTCCCAATGATTATTTATTTTGAACTGTAATCCAGCATAAAGTCCTTCTTCATTTATAGTTGTGCTGTTTTCAGAAATTGCAGTTGAAAAATTACCTTGAAAATCTCTGTCATAATTTCGATATAAGACTGAAAATGCTAGATTAGGATGTAATGATGCAAGTAATCCATGTAATTGAGCATTTCCTCCATTTAAGCTTCTACTAACTTCACCAAATAAGTTAATGTTTCTTTTGATAAAACTATAGTGAGCTCCGTTGACCCAGTTAATATTGTTGTTAAACTGAAATTGACTATACATAGATAAATCACGATTAATCTCTCCACGATAATAGAAGATGGTACTGATACCGCCTATAGTCAAAAAATCATTTTTATACGCTACTTCTGCTCCTCCAATATTTTCTTCTAAAGCATCTTTATCTTGTAGTTCGCCAACAGTGGTGTGCAAACCAGAAGCTTGAAAACTACTAATTGTTAAATCCCCATCACTTGATAAAGAGTCACTACTAATATTAGCATCTATTCTTTTTTTGGAACCAAATGCAAGAATATGTAGCTTTTTAAAATTCATCGCTATTGCTGCACCACGCATAAATAAATTCTCATCCAATGATGCGTAGGGTCTTATACCCATAGGATTTCTTTTTATAGCCATGGGATTTGAAGTTTTACCTGCAGCTAAGCCAGACCAAAATGTAAGGCCTTGTCCTAGTTGAATATGGAAGTCACCAATCGCTAAGCCTTTGATTTTACCAACTTCTCTTAAATAAAAATGAGCAGAGTAGAAATCAAAACCAGCTGTAGTTTGCTGATTGAATAGATCATTAACTTTTTTATTTGGTAAAAAAGATTCACCTGCATCTTTCTCCGCTGTAAATCCGATACTTAGGTGATTTTGGAATTTGAATCTATATCTTAAATATAAATTATCTGGTGATCCAACTTGTTTTGAATTAGGCGAACTTAGCCAATTACTGTCCGAAATTTCTTGTTGTCCTTCTACTTTATTTACTACTCTAGAGTATCTCAGGAAAAGATCATTTTTCCCTCTATTAAGCATTTCTGATAATGTTAAGTGTGTGGCATCAATCTCATCACTAACATCAATAAACGGAATTATTTTTCTTATATCCGTAGGTGTAATACTATTTATGGTTTGTAGTTCGTAAAGGGTAAGGAGTTTACCATGTCTTTGAATATGTTTTATGATATCAATAATCTGAAAATCACTAAGTAAGTGAAGTTGTTTTAAGTCGTATTTGATATTTTTTTTATTTAAATTGATGGGGTGTTCGTAATAATGACTTAATTGGTCAAAAAGAGTCGTAAAGTCAATATCTTCGTTTTCATTATTTTCAGCAATACTTTCAATCCTTTGTTCGAGAATATATTGTTTTTTCATCTCCCTAGCAGAAACATGGGTTTGAAGACCTAATTTATATTGATATCCTTTTGTTGAATCGGTTTGAGAAATGGAGAAAATCGGTACAATAAAACCAATAAAATATATAATTTGTTTTTTCAATTTTAATTGAATTGATATGCAATTCCAAAGTCAGGACTCCAACCAAGAATTTGATGAATTTGAGTGGCAAAAATTAATTTTAACTGGTTTATTTGAACATTTATTCCTAATGATGCTAAAGAAGGATTAGTACCGATACCTCCTCTAAAACAGACCTTATTATTAGGACTATATTGAATTCCCGTTAAAAAAGATAAAGGGTAAAGCATATCTTTTTTAACTCCAGCTTGCAAACTCAGTTCAGGAGAAAAATGATAACCAGCAGCAAATTGTAAAACAGTAGGAATTCTCTCATTTGCATAATCGTCTACTTTTGAAAATGTCGGGTTAAGTAATGAAAATCCAATATGTAATTCATTTGTTAAATTTGCGGCAAAACCAATATCTGCAGAAAGAATGGATTTAGAATTATAAAATTCACCTGCATTTATATGATGGTAATTAAATTTAATTCCACTTGTTAAATTTTCACCAAGCTTCATGGAATAACCAATTCCTGCAGAGTTAATTTGGAAATATTCATTTCCAAAATTGGAATAGTTGAGTCCAAAAACCCCGTTTTTAGATTTAATGGCTGTCACCAAATTTGCTGTTGAAAAATCACTTAACATAAAAGGTTGATTAAAACTAACAGCTATGGTGCTTGAGTTTAGATTTTGAAGTTGTCCTATATTATAGTTGATTGACCAAACATCAACATTATTTGCATTAAGTCCTGCCAGAGCAGTACTATTTGGCCCTGCAGATTCGGTTAATTGACTACTTCCCTCTTGAACAAATCCTATTACTATTAAAAGAATTATCACATTTTTTTTCATTTAATGAATTTACTGATTTTATTTAAATGGTGACAATCATGTATTTAATGAAAAAGAAAGATACTTTATTTTAATGCCATCTTTTAACCATTTTTCTTCGTAAAAGGTTCTGAATGATAAAATTTCTTTTAAGTTTTCATCCATCTTTTCTTTAGGATCATCTATATTTTTTATGTTGTGCAGAATCTTGTAACGATGTAATTGAATTTGTTCTAGAGTGTATTCGTAAAGTAGTTTGCTATCTGTTTTAAGATGGATCACTCCATTCTGATGAAGTATTTTTTTGTAGCGTTCTATGAATAAAGGAGATGTTAATCTTTTTCTAGGTTTTTTAGGTTGGGGATCTGAAAAAGTTAACCAAATTTCAGCTACTTCATTTGGTTCAAAAAATTTAGTTATAAAATCTATCTTAGTTCTTAGAAATCGAACATTTGTTAAGTTGTGTTCTATTGCGGTTTTAGCTCCCCTCCATAGTCTAGCTCCTTTAATGTCGATTCCAACATAATTTAATTGAGGAATTTTTGTTGCTAGGTTTGTGGTGTATTCTCCTCTTCCACAACCCAATTCAAGTACAATGTTGTTGTCATTTTGGAATTCTTTGGTCCAATTTCCTTTTAATTCTGATTGTTCTGAATTGTAATGAAGTGTAGGCTGAAATAGATTTTGAAAAGTTTTATTTTCGTTAAACCTTTTCAGTTTATCCTTTCCCATCTCCCTCAAATTTCCCGCTCTTAGGCAAAATTTTTGTCTTTTCACCAAAAAATTCTGCAAAGTCGCGCATGGCATTAGCTAACTGATCCTCAGATGTAGCCCTTTCATATGTATTTGCAATGGTCATAAATGACTGAAAAATCATCATGTTCATTTCTTCAATAGACATTTTTTTTGTCCAAAGGTCAAGGTTGAACGTTTCCTTTTTTGAGGCATTCCAGAAATACATTAATGCAGCAGAAGCTTCTTCATCTTTATTGTTTTCTTGACTAGAATGCCAATATATTGACTCTGGAATCATGTTTTCATCCATGGTGACTTCAACAGTAAGTGATTCTTTTTTATTATTCTCGGGGCTCATAATGTTTTAATAATTTTTGAATATCGTTTTCTTTAATCAAGTCCTTAATTTCTATTTCATTTTTTTCTACAAAATCTTTAATCATTTCATATCCTAGCCATATGCCAATAGTAGAAGGTGAGTCACTGCCAAAACTTTTGGTGTAAGGACCTTCTTGAAAAAATGGATCAACTAATGAAGGTTCTGTATTATAAAGTAATTTTTCGTCTACAATGAATCTCCAAATGTACTCTTCATTTTCTTTGCACCATTCTAATTCATCTGCTGAATATCTGAATTTGTTTTCTTCATTTTCAAATGGTAATATGATATCCATCAGATAGGCTATCTTTCCATAAGAAAGCATACGAGCAAGTAGTTCGTCACCAATTGGTTGATAGTGATGAGTCATAAGAAAACTAAAAAACACATCTGAAATGATGTATTTTTCATCCATTTTCTGTTTATAGTAATTTGGAAATGTACTTGGTGGTAACATTTTAACTATTTCGTTATCATTCCCAAGATACATGTCAAGACCTATCCAAATGATATGATCATTTTCTAATACAGTAGCATTAAAATTGGAATAAAATGTTCCTATTTTAGCTTTTGTAATCCCAGCATCAAATAATGCAGAATAATTTCCCATTCCTACGCCAATTCTGTTTTTATACTTTTCAAAATCGTCAAATGATGAAGCCATATTTTTAAATATTTTCTGCATGCTACTATCATTCAGAAAATGCTGCAATATTGGGATGGTAAATGAATCAATTTTATTAGGATCTGAAAGGTGGTCTTTGTCTCCAGCTCTTATCATTTTAGTGTAAAAATTATCATATAATTCTGGATAATTTTTCAGTGTATCGTGAAGTTGATTAGCATTACCAGAAAGAAAAACGGAATGAAGATGTATACACTCTACTTCAACAGGTTTCGAATTGTTTAAGTAGAAAGATTCATAAGTTTCTTCACATCCTAATAGTGAGAAAACAATCAATAAAAAAATAAATTGTAACCTTTTCATTTTTACTTTTGTAAAAGTAAAACTTGTTGCCTAAAGTTTATGATTTAATAAATATACTTTCTATGAAAAATTTAATTCTTATTTCGATTTTACTCCTATGTCATATAATAATTCCCATAAAAGCACAGGAATCTAATGATCCTATTGTAACAACAAATAATGAAAAAGAGTCAAAATTAAGGTTTGGTATAAAAGGAATTTCTTCAATTGGTTGGCTTATGCCTGAAAATACTAGACAATTTTCTAGACACGAATTAGGTCTTGGTTATGGATGGGGATTAAACCTAGAAATGAAAATAAATAAAACAACATCGTTTAGAACGGGCTTTAGTTTAACAAATTTCAAGGCCGGTTTAAATTATTTTGATGATGAATTACCTCAACACGATGAGACGTATTATGTTGTAAAAGATTTTGAATTTGTAGAATGGGAAAGTGAAACAACAGCACCAGATGGTGAAATCTTCCAGCTTCTAAATAGAAAGTATAATCTTAGTTATGTAAATATTCCTTTAATACTTAAATTAAAAACAAATGAAATTGGGTATTTTACCTATTTTGGTGAGTTTGGAGGTTTATTGAGTTTAAAAACAAAAGCAAGTGTTGAAGATAGGAGCATCCCTTTAAATGATAGCTTGGTGCCTATGTCGTCTGAAGCATTTTCTATTTTTGAAGATTTGGATTTAAGTTCAGGTACGCAACCATTTAGAGCAGGTTTGTCGTTAGGTGCGGGTGCGGAATATAATTTTTCAGGATCAACATCATTATTTTTTCAAGTTAATTGGAATTACTTTGTAACAAATGTGCTTACTAAGCAGGATAATGAAAAATATTTAAGAACATTTAACGATGGAGTTTTTGAGCCATTGGGAGCAAAATCAATTCCAGGTCGGGTTTCCATTACTGTTGGAATATTATTTTAAACAAGAATTAATTACCGTTTAAATGTTGTAATTTCAATTATGGAATTCAGCAAAGTAGAAACTTACATTACAAGTTGGTTATCAAACTACCTAGAGTCGTCAAACTTAAATGGCTTTGTGGTAGGTGTTTCTGGTGGCGTTGATTCGGCCGTTACTTCTACACTTTGTGCAAAAACTACAAAACAAACGTTAGTCATTAATATGCCTATACTTCAGAATGCCCAACAATTTGATCGCAGTAAGGAACACATCAATTGGCTAGAAAAAACATTTAAAAATGTTAAAGGAATTGAAATTGATTTAACTCCCGTCTTTAATGCTTATAGAACCACTCTGCCAATACAATTTCAAGATGATCTTTCCCTAGCTAATTTACGTTCAAGGATTAGGATGGCCACCCTTTTCCAATTTGCTTCAAATCAAAAACTTTTAGTTGCTGGTACAGGCAATAAGGTAGAAGATTTCGGAGTAGGATTCTATACAAAATATGGAGATGGTGGTGTTGATATTTCACCTATAGCCGACCTAATGAAAACGGAGGTATTTGGCTTAGCTAAACACCTTGATATTATAGAATCTATTCAAAATGCACCTCCTACTGATGGACTTTGGGATGATGACCGCAGTGATGAAGATCAGTTAGGCGCATCTTACAGTGAATTGGAGTGGGCCATGAAATATTTGGAAAAGAATGCGAACACTGAATTGACTTCTCGACAAGCAGAAGTACTATCCATTTATAAAGGTTTTCATACTGCTAATAAGCATAAGATGATACCCATCCCCGTATGTAAAATACCTGATCATTTAAAATAAGCTATTGATCTGGTGCCAATTCAAATCTTAGCCCATCTAAAGATGGGTTAAGTTTTATTTGACACGATAGCCTGCTATTTTCTTTTGCATCCCAGCTTTCATCTAGCATGGTGATTTCTTCATCTGATTTTTCAGATAATTCATGTTGGGAATTGATGTAAACGTGACAAGAAGCACACATTGCCATTCCCCCACATATTCCCTCAACAGGGAGTTCATTCATTTTAAGCAGCTCCATTAAATTCAGATTCATATCAATCGGACCTGTTAATTGATGTTCCTCTCCATAACGATCAACAACGTAGATGTTAATATCTCTATTCAAAACCAGTTATACCTGTTACTGTGGTGTATTTAAGTACATTATTTTTATTGGGGTGGATTCGTTTAAATGCAGATTGAACCATTATAGCTGCTTCGTGGAAGCCGCACAGTATGAGTTTTAATTTCCCTTCGTATGTGTTGACATCTCCTATGGCATAAATTCCTTCAATATTGGTAGAATAGTCTTTTGCATTATTCACCTTAATTGCATTTTTCTCAATTTCTAAACCCCAGTCAGCTATTGGCCCCAATTTTGGAGTTAGACCAAATAAGGGAAACCATTGATCACATTTTAGGCTTAATTCTCCGTTATTTTTAGACCTGACAGAAAGAAGTAATTTCTCACTTTTTTTCTCTACTTTTATTACTTCTGCGTTAAGAATCATTTTCATCCATCCCTTTTCCGTATAATCAATGGCCTTTTGTACGGAATCGTTGTGTGCTCTAAAGCTTTCACTTCGATGAATTAAAGTCACACTACCTTTTTGTTTTTCTGTGAAATATAATGCCCAGTCTAATGCAGAGTCTCCACCACCTGAAATTACAATTTCTTTATTTTCATAATGCTCTGGATCTTTTATTATGTAATGGATTCCCTTTTCTTCGAATTTAAGGAGGTTTTCCACTGGAGGTTTTCGGGGTGTAAAAACACCAAGACCACCTGCTATAGTCACTACTGGGGCTACATGTTCTGTTCCCTTGTTTGTTAATACATGAAAATGTCCATTTTCATCTTTTCTTATACTTTCTGCCGATTCACCCAATGTAAACCCAGGTTTAAATGGGCTTATCTGTTCCATAAGTTTTTCTACTAAATCATGTGCTAAAATGCTGGGGTATCCAGGGATGTCATAAATCGGTTTTTTTGGATAAATTTCTGCACATTGTCCTCCAGGTTGCGGTAAAGCATCTATCAGATGACATCTTAATTTTAGTAGTCCAGCTTCAAATACGGTAAATAACCCTACTGGTCCAGCTCCAATGATAATGATATCAGTTTGTATCAAAAGGATTAATGTTTAAATTATCGACTTGTCTAAAAGTTGATGGCAAAGGTAATTGATGATTTTAAACTTACAATTATTTTCACTTAAATGAAATGATTACATTTGGTTTTGATTTTTGAAATGAAACAGGTTAAACTTTTAGATAAATCGTTTCGTCTATTTATTGATTCTAGTAAAATAAATAAGGCTATTGTTGATTTGTCTAAAATCATCAATAATGACTATAAAGAAAGTTGTCCGCTTTTTATTTGCGTTCTTAATGGTTCATTTCTTTTTGCAGCAGATTTACTGAGGCGATTTGAATATCAATGTGAAGTATCGTTCATTAAAATTTCATCGTACCAAGGAACTTCATCAACAGGAAATTTAAAGGAATTAATTGGGTTGAACGAGGAGATTAAAGGTAGAGATGTTATTGTGGTAGAAGATATAGTGGATACAGGCAATACTCTTGAAGGAGTATATAATCAATTAAACAAGTTTAAGCCAAAATCTATTCAAACAGCAACCCTTTTATTTAAGCCGAACGCTTACAAAAAAACAATTGAGGTTAAATACAGTGCGCTAAAAGTAGGTAATGAATTTTTAGTTGGATATGGTCTTGATTATAATGGTTTAGGTAGGAATTTAGAAGATATTTATATTATAAACGAAACAAATTAATATGCTGAATATAGTATTATTTGGACCCCCAGGCGCAGGAAAGGGGACGCAAGCAGAAAACATAAAGGAACATTACAATTTAATTCACTTATCAACAGGAGATATTTTTAGGAAAAATATTAGTGAGTCAACATCACTGGGAGTATTAGCCAAAAGTTTCATAGATAAAGGGGAATTGGTTCCGGATGAAGTAACTATTCAGATGCTTGAGTCCGAAGTAAATAAACATAACGATGCTAACGGATTTATTTTTGATGGTTTTCCAAGAACTACTCAACAAGCAGATGCTTTAGATAAATATCTTAATCGTATTGGAACGGAAGTAACAAAAATGATTGCATTAAACGTGCCTGAAGTGGAGCTGGTAAAAAGGTTGTTGAATAGAGGCAAAGCAAGTGGAAGAACTGATGATCAAAATGAGGATGTTATTACCAATAGAATTCGAGTTTATGAAAAAAATACGGCAGTTTTAGCTGACTTTTATCACGCTCAATCAAAACTTGAAAACGTAAATGGAATTGGAACTGTTGAAGAGGTAACAAATCGAATTTACAATGCCATTGACAAATAAATCCTCATGTCAAATAGCAATTTCGTAGATTATGTAAAAATATGTTGTAGATCAGGAAAAGGGGGTGCTGGGTCGAAGCACTTTCATAGAGATAGAACCACAGCCAAAGGAGGACCAGATGGAGGTGATGGTGGTCGGGGTGGTCATGTGATTTTAAAAGGTAATAAACAAATCTGGACATTACTGAACCTAAAGTATAGGAAACACGTTATTGCTGAGCACGGAGATTCTGGAAGTGCGAATTTAAAAACAGGAAAAAATGGAAAAGATGAGGTTCTTGAGGTTCCTTTAGGTACCGTTGCAAAAGATGCTGAAACAGGAGAGTTTATTTGTGAAATAACAGCTGATGGTGAGGAAATTGTATTGTTGAAAGGTGGCAGAGGAGGATTAGGAAATAATCATTTTAAATCACCAACTAATCAGGCACCAAGATACGCTCAGCCCGGAGAACCAGGGAAAGAAGAGTGGAAAATTTTAGAGTTAAAAGTATTAGCCGATGTTGGACTTGTCGGGTTTCCAAATGCTGGTAAATCAACACTACTTTCTGTTGTTTCTGCAGCTAAACCAGAAATTGCAAATTATCCTTTTACTACACTAGTTCCAAATTTAGGAATAGTTGCTTACAGAGATCATAAGTCATTTGTAATGGCTGACATTCCAGGAATAATAGAAGGAGCTCATAAAGGAAAAGGTCTTGGCCACCGTTTTCTGAGACACATTGAAAGAAATTCGGTTTTATTATTTATGATTCCAGCTGATTCTGAAGATATTTCAAAAGAGTATCAAATATTACTAAACGAGTTAGCACAATATAATCCTGATTTATTAGACAAAGAGCGACTACTTGCTATTACAAAATGTGATTTATTGGATGATGAATTAATGACCGAGCTTAAAGACGAATTCCCAAAAGACATTAAAGTGATTTGTATTTCATCCGTTTCTCAGGAAGGGTTAATCCTCTTAAAAGATGAAATTTGGAAACTTATTCATTATGAACTGGATTGAACAATTAGATCATAAACTCATTCTTTTTTTGAATGGTAATAATCAACCCATTTTAGATCAATTCATGTGGTTGGTGAGTGATCCGGTATTTGGAGCCCCTTTCTATGTGTTTTTTCTTTTTTTAGTATATAAAACTAGAGGGGCCAAATCTACTTTAGTAATTTTTGTTATTACATCTGTTGCGGTTGGATTAACAGATTTTACAGCTCAGCATCTATTTAAGGAGACAATTCAACGATATAGACCAAGTCACCATTTAATTTTATCTCAAGATTTGAATTTTGTTTCGGGATACAGGGGGGGGCAATACGGGTTTATTTCTAATCATGCCTCAAATATGGCTTGCGTTGCATTTTCAATTTATCTTTATGTAAGAGAGAAGTACCATCATTTATGGTTTTTCTTTATTCTTTTTGTTTTACTCATTTCCTACAGTAGAGTTTACTTAGGCGTACATTATCCTTTAGATATAATAGGGGGGTGGATTTGGGGATCTTTTATTGCATTTTTATTTTATTTCTTTTCAAAAAAAATCAATTTATGAATGCTCTTTTCGCTGTATTTGTTGGTGGTGGTTTAGGTGCTGTTTTTCGATTTCTTATTGGCAAATATGTATTATTTTTCTATCAAGGGATCTTTCCACTTTCCACATTAATCGCAAATGTTTTTTCTTGTGTCATACTAGGAATAATAGTGTTTAAGTCCGTTGATTTTAAGTGGTTTAATGATCACCTTGTGCTGTTATTGACAGTAGGTTTTTGTGGAGGATTAAGTACATTTTCGACTTACAGTTTAGAAACATTTGAATTAATAAAGAATGGATCTATTGGCTGGGCACTTTTTAATTTTTTCTTGAGTACTCTTGTTTGTTTATCTGTTATTTATGTCCTTTACAGAAGGGTATTATAGCATCATTTTTGACATTCTATAAAGATTTCAGGGAGTTTTTGCTCATTTTGTATAGCTTCTTCAAGACTGTTAAATTTGATCTTAATTTTTTCCAAGCTACAATTACAAAAAGCGCTGTCCAAATTTGAGGCATAGCATTCAGAAAGATAAGTGTCGCATTCTAATTTACTCCATTTTTGACACGAAAAAAATAGATGTATCAAAGTCAGAGCAATAAATTTTCTAATCATTTTGTTCAATTCTTTGTTTTTCCATCATTTCTAAAAACTCTTCAAGAGTATATTCTCCTAATTGATCTGGATTATTGGAGAAGTAATTAATAATGCTATCCCTTGAAGATGTATTGAATATAAAGTTTTTATTCACGTTGTGAGTTTTAATGTAAGGATAATTTTTTAATACTGTAGAAATGGTCTTGTTTGTGTCTGGGTTTTCAATTTCGTCATGAGAAATTTCTAAGAATTTGGATTCTAACGTATCTCTAATAAGTTCTGTTATGCTGTCAAGAAAAGTGGGTTTTGATGAGTAATATAAAATAGCTTCATTAAAATCTTTTAGGCTTTTGCCTAACCGCTGAAGTTTAGCATTAATATATAGGTAAGCACTATCTCTGTGAAAGTTTTGATTTTTGTTGCTTACAAATGCATCTATCAAATAAAGTTCTTGCAAAATCTCTTTGAACTCTTCTTCATCTACAGGTGATGAAGGGGGAATGTCTTTTGGGTTGTCTCTAATGCATGATAATAAAAGAGAACAAATGATTAAAAACAGAATTCGTTTCATCTATTGAATTTTAGCCTCATTCCTCTAAATAATGGATTAATATTACCATTTTCAAAAGCAAATTCACCATTTATAATTGTACTGTGAATGGTGCTACTAAATCTATGACCTTCAAAAGGTGACCAACCACATTTATAATGGATGTTGTTCTTATTTACAATAACACCTTTATTTCTATCAATTAAAACTAAGTCAGCGTAATATCCGGATCTTAGAAATCCTCTATTTTCTATGTTAAAACAAGTAGCAACGTCATGGCTTGTTTTTCTAACTACATCTGTAATACTAATTTCATTTTTATGTACTAAATCCATTAATGCAAGTAATGCATGTTGAACCAATGGACCTCCAGATGGAGCTTCTAGGTATTTGTTGTTTTTTTCTTCTATCGTATGGGGTGCGTGGTCTGTAGCAATAATATCGATGGTATTGTTTTTAAGTGCATTGATAATTGCTTTTCGATCGGATTCTTTTTTTACAGCAGGATTCCACTTTATTAAACTTCCTTTTTCATTGTAGTAATTATCATTAAACCATAAGTGATGAATACAACATTCAGCGGTAATTTTTTTATCTTTTAGTGGAAGATTATTGTTGAATAGATATAGTTCTTTTGCGGTAGAAATGTGTAAAATATGAAGTCTAGTTTCGAATTTTTTGGCAAGGTCAACAGCAAGAGATGAAGATAAAAAACAAGCTTCTTCTGATCTAATTACTGGGTGATATTTAAATGGTATATCATCGCCATATTCTTGCTTGAAATCTGCTAAATTTTTTCGAATAGTAAGTTCATCTTCACAATGTGTTGCAATCAACATTGGACTATGTTCAAATATACCGCTTAGTATTTGCTTATTATCAACGAGCATGTTGCCCGTGGAAGAACCCATAAAAACTTTAATACCGCATACATCTTTTGGATTTGTTTTCAGCACTTCATCGATGTTTTCATTATTTGCACCCATAAAGAATGAATAATTAGCAAAAGAATTTTTTTTAGCTATCTGATATTTTTCTTCTAAAAGTTCTTGGGTAACCGTATTCGGAACTGTATTCGGCATCTCCATAAAGCTAGTAATGCCTCCTGCTATAGCAGCTCTTGATTCGGTGAATATATTTGCCTTGTGAGTTAATCCAGGCTCTCTAAAGTGGACTTGATCATCGATCATTCCTGGGATTAAAGTTAACCCAGAAGCATCAATTTCACGATCAAAAGAACCCGATATACTGCCTTTTTTCACCTCTGATATAAAGCAATCTTCAATAGTAATGTCACCAGTAAAAACAGTACCTTCATTGACCATTTCTACATTTCTTATGACCACTTTATTATTCAAATTTTTTTGATCTTAATTTTAAAACACCAAAAAAGGCCTCCTTAAAAATTTTTATATTCATTTTAGATTGTCCTAACTCTCGATCTTTAAAATGAATAGGGATTTCTTTAATGTTAAATCCATTTTTAATAGCACTGTATTTCATTTCAATTTGAAATGCATATCCTACAAACCATATGTTATCTAAATCCATTTTTTCCAATACTTCTCTTTTGTAACAAATGAAACCTGCAGTAGTGTCTTTTATGTTAATGTTTAAAACAAATCTAACGTATAGTGAAGCGTAGTAAGAAAGCCAATATCTAGATTTGGGCCAATTAATTATTTTTCCTCCAGGAACATATCTAGATCCAACACAAGCATCTGCACCATGTTTTGAACAGGAATAAAGCAGTCTTGGAAGGTCATTTGGGTCGTGAGAAAAATCTGCATCCATTTCAAATATAAAGTCATATTGATGTTCAAGAGCCCATTTGAATCCATCAATGTATGCAGTACCCAAACCATTTTTCCCTTTTCGTATGATGAGATGAAGTCTACCATCATACTCTTTTTTTAACTCTTTCACCACATTAGCTGTGCCGTCTGGGGAGCAATCATCCACAATTAGAATATCAAAATTGTCCTTTTTGTCTAGTACAGCAAGAACAATATTTTTAATATTTTCAATCTCATTATATGTAGGTATGATTACGACTGACTTCATTGCTAATACGAATATAAGTTTAAATTTATTCCTCCTTGGTTAATTTTTAATTATATATGATTTTTAAGTATTTTTAAGTCCTTAATTTTATGAGATTCATACCTTTCATATTGTTAATTCTAAGTTTGGAAATTTCTTTTTCTCAAGGAAATAACGTATCACTTCTTAGTCAATGGTCAGATTCTAACTTACCCCCTGTTTATGATGGTGAATCGGTTTATAATGAGGTTTGGGGAATAATTAAAGATAATGTAGAATACGCCATTATTGGATCGAGAATGGGAACACATTTTTTTAAGATAAATGCATCTAATCAACTGATAGAGATTGATTTTATAATGGGTAAACATACAGGTTCAGATGCTATACATAGAGATTACCATGATTACCAAAATTACCTATATGCGGTTTGTGATGAAGGTCCAAGTTCACTTCAAATAATGGATCTTTCTTATTTACCAGATAGTGTTTCATTAATTTATAATGACGATTCATTAATTACAAGATCTCATAATATTTTTATCGATACGGCTTATGCTAAACTATATTCTTGTTCAAATAAGAATGCTGGTGGTAGTAATGCGTTGAAAGTCTTAGATATTTCAACACCAACTAACCCAACATTTTTATACGATTATGACTTGGTAAATCATGTTCACGATGCGTATGTTTTGAATGATACAGCATTCTTAAATTGTGGGGGGCAGGGGTTAAAAGTGGTTACGGAAGTTAACCAAAGTTGTATACAAATTGGAGAGCTGAGTACATATCCCCAAAAGGGATATAATCATGCGGGTTGGCTTAATGGCGATAAAAATATTTACGCTATGTGTGATGAAAATCACGGGTTAGATGTAAAGGTGTTAGATGTTTCAGATTTAAATGACATACAAGTAAAATCACTTTTTAATTCTCAAATGGGTAATGCACTAAATTCCATTGCTCACAATGTCATTATTAGAAACGATATTGCTTTTGTTAGTTATTACCATGATGGTCTACAAATTTTTGATCTTAGCGATCCATTGTTGCCTCAAAAAATAGGACATTATGATACTTACATTGGAAATCCTAATGTTTCATATGCAGGATGTTGGGGAGTTTATCCCTTTAGAAATGGGGATAAAATTTTAGTTTCAGACAGGGCTAATGGATTATTCCTTTTAGGTTTTCAACCACCACCTTTAACCGTAGAAAATCCTTATGAAATTTTTCCAAACCCATCTAATGGCATACTCTATTTCTTCAAAGAACATGGTCTTTTTGTAGACTACACGCTTTTCATTTACAATGCCTTGGGGCAACAATTAATGCAAATTGAAGGAAACTCAGATTACACTCAACTTAATCTTGAAAACTATAAATCAGGTCTTTACTTTTTAAAATATGTTTCAAATATGGATAACACCATGTTAATTTCTAAATTCTATATTGAATAATGCAATCCAATTTCTTTGAAGATGTAGTGGATGTAGTTAGATTAATTCCTAAGGGGAAGGTGACTACTTACGGTTCTATAGCAATGTATCTAGGTTCATCAAGAAGCTCTAGAACAGTTGGATGGGTATTAAACAAACAAGTATTGGATACCACTTTACCCGCTCATAGAGTTGTAAATAGACAAGGAATTCTTACAGGAAAATACCACTTTAAAGATCCGCTTTTTATGCAAAGTGAATTGGAAAAAGAAGGTGTAAAAGTTGTAAATGATCAAATTGTTGACTTTAATACTCACTTTTGGGACCCTAATAAAGAGTTAACAATTTAAATTAAGTTGTTTTTCTACCTATTTTTGCAACATGATAAAAGAAGAGGATGTATTTAATGCATTAAGAAAAGTTATTGAGCCAGACTTAGGGAAAGACATCATTGAGCTCGATTTAGTTACCATCAATTCTATATCCGATAAATCTCTTTCATTACGTGTCGAAACTAAAAATGCAGCCATGCATGCTCGTAAGAGAATGAAAGAGGCCTGTCAATTTGCCATTGAAAGATCACTAGGAAATGAAATAGAGGTAGAAGTAGAAGTGGTAGCTATGAAGAAAGTAGAAGCTTCACAACAAATCCTTCCAAATATAAAAAATATTGTTGCAGTGGTTTCTGGAAAGGGTGGTGTTGGGAAATCTACAATAGCTGCAAATTTAGCCACAGGGCTTGCTAAAAAGGGAAAGAAGGTTGGAATTGTTGATGCCGATATATATGGTCCTTCTTTACCCATGATGTTTGATGTACAACACTACAAGCCACTTTCTAGAGTTGTTAATAAAAAGCAACTTATTGTTCCAGCTGAGAATTACAATGTAAAATTGTTGTCTATAGGTTTTTTTGCAGAACTTGATCAAGCGGTTGTTTGGAGAGGACCAATGGCTGTTAAGGCATTACGACAACTCATTTTTGACGCAGATTGGGGTAATTTAGACTATTTAATAATAGATACACCTCCTGGCACTGGTGATGTTCATTTGTCAATAGTCCAAAATTTACCACTAACTGGAGTTGTAGTAGTGACTACCCCTCAACCAGTTGCTCTAGCTGATGCTAAAAAAGCCATTGCTATGTTCAAAATGGACAATATTAATGTTCCTGTCTTGGGTTTAATAGAAAATATGTCCTGGTTTTCTCCTAAACATCGTACAGACGAAAAGTATTTTATTTTTGGACAGCATGGAGGAAAAGACTTAGCTAAATCATTAAATTTAAATTTATTAGGCGAGATCCCTCTTGTGCAAAGTATCAGAGAGAGCGCTGATGTAGGTCGTCCAGCTGTTTTACAGCAGGAAACCTACGTAGAAAAATTTTACAGTATAGCTTGTGAAAATTTATTAATATCAGTTGAGGACAGAAATAGAAATCTCGAGGTGACTAAAGTTGTACCGGTTGAATACGGAGAACCAAAATGTTCTACGAATGGATAATAAAGAAAAAATAGTGTTAAAAGCCATAGATGATTTACGTCCATATTTACATAACGATGGAGGTGATATGGAATTAGTGGAAATTACATCTGAAAATAAAGTCATCATAAAGTTATTGGGAGCTTGTAAAAGTTGCTCAGTGAATTCCGTAACAATTAAGGCTGGTTTAGAAGAGAATTTAAAAATTCTTATTCCTGAAATTACAGGTGTTGAGGCTCTTCAATACTAATCAAAATTCAAATTGCAATCCTATTGAAGGTAGTATTGTTCCCGCAGTGTTTGAAATTGTCTTTAGTTGATAACGATTCGGATCATTTGGATCATCTAATATATTTCCGTTATTATCAATAACTGCTATTAAACTTGGTGGTGTTTCTCCCTGGTAATTGTATAAATTTTGAATATCAATGTAAACATTTAGAGCTACTTTGTTCCAGTACCATTTTTTATCTATTCTCAAATCTAAACCATGGTTTGCTTTCAATCTTTCCCCATTCAATCGGTCGTAATCAAACAGCCCGAATGAATTAATGTCCCATATATATTTCAATGATGAATTTAAAGTGTCGTATGGAGTGTAAGGTGGTCCTCCAGAGTATCTAAAACGAATACCAATCTCCCAATCATTATTTAATTTTACTCCACCTGTAAGTGAAATAACATGTTGGTTGTCCCATGCAGATGGTTTGAATTCGTAGTTCTTATCTTGAAATTCACTCCTTACCCATGTATATGCTAAAATTCCATAAAATCGTTTATTGAGTTTTTTTTGTGCTAAAAATTCTAACCCATATGTCCTGCCTTCAGAAGAGCTTGTTACAGGCTCATTTCCAATAACTCCGAAATCACCACCAAGATTAGCCAAACAAATACTATCTCTTAATAAAAAAGGATAATTATTATACTTTTTGTAAAATCCTTCAAGCGTAATTTTGCTGTAAGTTCCAGGGTTATGTTCTAGTCCAAGGACGAGGTGATTATTATTTATGTATTTCAGGTTATTATCCTTATTTACTAGTTCATTGTTGTTATTTCTGTAGCCCATTACAGTGTAAGCTGGTAGTTGAAAATAACGACCCGTGTTAAAATTAATACTGCTCTTTTCATTGACAGCGTACGAAATACTCAATATTGGAGAAATTTGCTCAAGTGGATTATTCATGGATTTGGAATAATTGTTTTGATCTGTTCTCAAGCCTACTGATAAAATTAATTTCTCGTTTAAAAATTGTTTACTCAATTGACCAAACAAAGCGGTTTTGACGATATTGAGTTCAGATGAGAAATTCAAGGTGTCCAGTTGATTCTGAATGACTATTCTCTGATAAGTTGAATTTGTGTAGGTAGCATGTTCAATTCCAGTTCCTAAATTAAGCTTCCATCCATTTTTTCGATAGGTATTTTCAAACCTAAATTTATTTTCAATCTCTTGTGAAATGTAATCTTGAATCTTACCTTCAGGATTGTTTTCATCGTTATTATAGTATTTAAAAGATCTATTGTTTAGATGATTTCTGGAGATAATAAAATTTTGAAAACTATTTTCTTTAAATCTTGTCCAATTTATTCCAGTCGCGTAATTCCATTGTGTAGATATGGGTAAATAACCAAGAATGTAATTATTTCTTTCTAAAGTTAATGAATCTTCAAACGTCAAGTTTTCTTTGGCTAGAATGTTGTCATTTATTCCTGTATTTAAAACAAAATCATCTATTGCACCCAAACCAATAACTGTAATTTGATTTTTGTCATTTATTTTAGTTTTTGTCTTAAATTGAAAGTCGTTGTAGGTTGGTAAAAAGGGAAGTCCAATGGCTTGGAATAGAAACTGAAGATAGGATCTTCTTGCAGAGAAAACAAAAGTGGTTTTGTCATTTATAGGTCCATCTAAGGTAATGCCAAAATCACTCGAACCCACCGTAAATGTAGAAGCAATTCTATCTGTGTTTCCATCGATCTGTTTAAATTCCATTACAGAGCTAAGCGTATTTCCTCGATTTGATGGAAATGCTCCTGTGTATAAATCAACTTCTCTTATAAAGTTGACATTAATCATTCCAACAGGTCCTCCTGAAGAACCTTGAGTGGCAAAATGATTAATGTTTGGTACTTCTATACCATCTAAGTAGAACCTATTCTCATTAGGCGCCCCACCTCTTATTACGATATCGTTTCTGAAAGAGGCTGATGAAGAAACACCCGGCAGAGATTGGATAACTCTAGATATGTCTCTATTTCCTCCAGGATTTCTATATATTTCTGTGGCGTTAATGCTTCTTTTACTAACGGGGCTTTCAAAACTTTTTTGAAATGGAGATGCTTTAATTTCTACTTCCTCTAGTGAGGTCGAAGAAGAAATCAGTTGAACGTCAAGTACAGTAGGTTTATTAGGATTAACAATTACCTCAGCAATCGATTTAGTATTATACCCAACAAATGAGTAGGTAATGGTGTAAATACCAGGTTTAAGTTTTGTTATGACATAATTACCATCTAAATCTGTAGCTACTCCACTTTTTGTTTGTTCAATAAATACATTTGCGAAAGGGATTGTTTCATTGTTTGTAGCGTCAGTAACAGATCCTTTAATAACACCATTCTGTGCATTTATTGAAAAAAAGCACCAATTAAAAAAAAATGATGTTAATAAAAGCCTCATTTTGTTCACATTTTTTAACGCAAAACTAAACAAAAATTCATGTTTTAACTTGGAAAATGAAAAATGTTTAACTAATTTAGCTTAAAATTAAACAAATGCAGACTTATTCTATTGCTGATTTAGAAAAACTTTCTGGAATAAAGTCCCATACTATCAGGATTTGGGAAAAGCGGTACGAATTGGTAAATCCTCTTAGAACCGATACAAACATTCGAGCTTATAATGACGAACAGCTAAAAAAAATCCTTAATGTTTCATTTCTTATAAATAATGGAATGAAAATTAGCAAGGTTGCATCATTAAGTAATGATGAAATTTCTGAAAGAGTCCTCCAACTAACATCTAAAGCAGAGGGTTTTGAATCCCACATTAACTCATTTGTGTTATGTTCTTTACAGTTTGATCAGGCACTTTTTAATAATACTTATGAGCAACTTAGAGAAAAATATAATTTAGCCTTTATTTATGAGAACGTGTTTATTCCAACTTTAAGAAGGATAGGTGCTTTGTGGTCCTCTGGTGAATTATTTCCAGCGCAAGAACATTTTCTTTCAAATATGATTAAACAAAAGTTCTACCATGCGATTGAAAATGCAGCTCCTAGCCCTAGAATAAAGCAAAAAGCTTTTTTATTTTTACCTCCATGGGAAGATCATGATTTTGCTCTTCTATATTCTAATATGATATTGAAAGAGAGCGGTTATGACGTAGTTGATGTTGGTAAAACCATTTCCTTTGATAGTATTTTACAGTGTATTGATAAAATCAAACCTGACTTACTTTTCACTACATTTATTGTAGGACAAAAAGTAACTGTGCTGCAACAGTTTTGTGACGACATCAATTCTAAGTCAAACTGCAAATTATACTTTGGAGGTAATCCTGATTTATTAAGACTAGTTAATACTCACGGTAAGGTGTTTTATTCGTTACAAGAATTCGATAAATTTTTTACAAACAGATCTCTTAATTGAAAAAAATTGCAGTAATAGGCTCTGGATTTGCAGGATTAACTTCAGCTATTGAACTGGCGTCTCTTGGCTATGACGTAACTATTTTTGAAAAAAACACCCAAGCCGGTGGTAGGGCTAGAAAACTAGAGTTAGACGGTTTCACTTTTGATATGGGTCCAAGTTGGTATTGGATGCCCGATGTGTTTGAGAAATTTTTTGCAAGACATGGGAAAAAACCAACTGATTACTATTCCTTGAAAAAATTAGACCCAGGATTCTCAATTATTTATGACAAGAATGATATTATTGATGTTCCAGCATCATTTGATGAATTAATTAATAAGTTTGAAAGTATAGAATCAGGAAGTGGCGATAAGCTGAAAAAGTTTATGAAAAAGGCAGCCATTAAATACAAAATTGGAATGACTGATTTAGTTTATAAACCATCTCATTCTCTGTTTGAGTTCATTAATTTACAAGTCATTAAGGGTCTTTTTCATCTTAATATTTTTTCTAATTTTAGATCTTATGTTAGGCAGTATTTTAAAGATTCAAAACTCATACAATTAATGGAGTTTCCAGTTCTTTTTCTCGGAGCTACTCCTCAAAACACGCCAGCACTTTATTCGTTAATGAATTACACGGGTTTATATCAGGGTACATATTATCCTATAGGGGGATTTAATGAAGTAATTCAAGGACTAGTTGCACTAGCAATTGAAAAGGGAGTTAAAATTAAAGTTGATTGTGAAGTACAAGAAGTACTTATTAAAAATACGATGGCAAACGGACTAAGAGTGAATAATACTATTCATTTATTTGACGCAATCGTTGCTGGAGCTGACTACCATCATGTTGAACAAAAATTACTTCCTGAAAATTTAAGAAATTATTCAAAAAAATATTGGGAGAAAAGAGAAATGGCTCCTTCAAGCCTGCTATTTTATATAGGAGTTAACAAAAAATTAGAAAACGTAAATCACCATACATTGTTTTTTGATGAAGATTTTGATGAACATGCCAAAGAAATATATGAAAATCCAAGTTGGCCTAAATCCCCCTTGTTTTACATGAGTTGTGCTTCGATTACTGATCATACCATTGCACCAAAGGGTATGGAGAATTTAATGATTCTAATTCCTCTTGCGCCTGGACTTGAAGACAGCAATGAGATGAGAGATCATTATTTTCAAATAATTTTAAATCGAATAAAAAATTTGACAGGAAATGATATTGCAAAAAACATCATAGTTAAAAGATCCTATTGTGTGAGTGACTTTGAAAAAGATTATAACGCCTTCAAGGGGAACGCATATGGCTTGGCAAATACGTTACGCCAAACAGCAATTCTTAAACCAAGAATCAAAAACAAAAAAGTAGATAATTTATTTTATACTGGACAATTAACTGTACCTGGACCCGGTGTGCCACCATCCATTATTTCTGGACAAATAGTGGCAATAGAGATGGATAAACATTTAAAAAAAGCATCATGATAGAACTTTACCACACCATTTCAAATAATACAAGTAAAAATATTACTAGAACATATAGCACCAGTTTTTCTTTTGGGATAAGCTTGCTAGACAAGTCAATTCACAATGCCATATATGCTATTTATGGTTTTGTTAGACTTGCTGATGAAATTGTTGATACGTTTCATGATTTTCCAAAAAGAGAAATTTTAGATGAATTTAAGTATGATACATACAAAGCGTTAGATCGTGGCATAAGCATAAATCCTGTCTTACACTCATTTCAAAAGGTGGTTAACGAATACAACATTGATCGTTCTCTAATTGAGAAATTTTTAGAAAGTATGGAGAAAGATTTATACGAAATGTCTTATTCGAGTTTAGAATATGATGATTACATTGTGGGTTCTGCAGAAGTTGTAGGATTAATGTGTTTGATGGTGTTTGTCAATGGAGATAAATCCCTTTATGATGAATTAGAAGATTCAGCAAGAAGACTTGGAGCTGCTTTTCAAAAAGTTAATTTTTTAAGAGATGTCAAAGCAGACTATCAAGATTTAGGAAGAAGTTATTTCCCAGGTGTAAACCTTACCAATTTCACACGAATTGAAAAGCTTAAAATTGAAGCTGATATTGCAGAGGATTTTCATTTTGCTTTAAAAGGAATTAAGAAATTACCTTCTTCATCTAAATTAGGTGTTTATGTGGCGTACAGGTATTATTTATCTTTGTTTAAAAAGATCAAAAGTGTTCCTTCAGAAAGATTAATGCATGAAAGGATTAGGGTAGCTAACTCAAAAAAAATGTATATTACGTTTAAATCTTACTTTAGAAACCAACTGAATTGGATCTAATTAATATACTAATATTTATTGCTGTATTTTTTTTGATGGAATTTGTGGCGTGGTTTACCCACAAGTATGTAATGCACGGATTTTTGTGGTACTTTCATAAAGATCATCATACAAGAGACAACAAGGGGATCTTTGAAAAAAATGACTTTTTTTTTCTAATTTTTGCTATTCCTGGCTCTTTATTTATGATGTACGGAATTCACATTGGTATTACTTTTTTTCCGTTTTGGATTGGGTTAGGAATTACAGTATACGGAGCAGCATATTTTTTTGTTCATGATTTATTTATTCACCAAAGAATTAAAATATTGAAAAACACCAAAAATAAGTACTTATTAGGGATAAGAAGAGGTCATAAAGTACACCACAAGAAGCTTACAAAATACCATGGTGAATGTTTTGGAATGTTATTAGTACCTTACAAATATTTCAAATTGTATAAATAAAGCATGGAAAATTATTTGTACCTGATAATAAATCTATCAGCTATCTTTATACCTATTATTTTTTCATTTCACAAAAGATTAAACTTCCATCATCATTTTAGGAGTTTTATTTTGGGTTTTTTTTTCATGTTTCCACTTTTTATGCTTTGGGATGTATATTTTACTAAAATTGGTGTTTGGGGGTTCAATAGCAATTACTTAATGGGATTCTCATTCTATAATCTGCCAATAGAAGAATGCCTTTTCTTTTTATGTATTCCATTTAGCTGTATTTTTACATACCATGTTGTATTCACTCTTTCAAAAAATAAAGCAGACTTTGAGTCAAAAAAATGGAGTTTAGTTGTTAGTATTATTTTTCTTGTTTTTGGTTTAATTCACTATAATAAAATGTATACTTTAACAACCTTTATTTTACTTTCCATAGTTATTTTTATAGCTCCTTATTTTGTAAACATGCGGATTTTCTTCAAAACGTTTTTAATTCTGCAAATACCCTTTTTTATGGTGAATGGTGTACTAACTGGTTCTATAATTGAGAATCAAGTAGTATGGTATAATAATAATGAAAACCTTTCCATTAGATTAGGAACTATTCCAATTGAAGATGTATTTTATGCATTACTTATGCTTTTACTTGTAATGATTGGATATCAGTTAGGATTAAAAAGACAAAAACAAAATGCTATTTCTTGATGTAACTTAGAAATAGAGAAGAGACAGTTAAGCCTATCACTAGAAAAAGGTGGTAACTTATTTCTTTTTCAAAAAGGGCATCGTATGATAAACTTCCTAATGCTCCACCAATAAAAGGTCCAATGATGGGTATCCAAGAGTAACTCCAATTTGATTTTCCTTTTCCTTTAATTGGTAATAAATAATGCATAATCCTTGGTCCTAAATCTCTAGCTGGGTTAATGGCGTATCCTGTGGTACCACCTAAACATAAGCCAATAGTAACTACGATTAGTCCTACAACAATTGGGTTAAGCCCTTCAGTGAATTCGTTTGAACCAATTGCTCTAATGAGAAATAATAAAATAAAGGTCCCCATGATCTCACTAAACAAATTTGAAAAAGAATTTTTTATAGCTGGGTCTGTGGCAAAAACAGCTAACTTTTTGTCTTTATCATCTGTTTTTTCCCAGTGTGGTAAATAATGAAAATATACTACCAATGCTCCAATCATTGCTCCAATTAATTGACCAGTAAAATACAATGGTACATCATTCCAGCTTTGGAATTGTTCATTGAATTTCCCAGAAGTGGCTAGAGCTAATGTTACTGCAGGGTTAATATGTGCTCCGCTAATGTTGCCAACAGCATAAATGGCCATGGTTACAGCTAATCCCCAAGCTAATGTGATGATGATCCATCCAGAGCCTTTTGCTTTAGAAAATGATAGTAAATCACCAGCGACTACTCCACATCCTAAATAAATTAAAATAAAAGTTCCTAAAACTTCAGCTAAAATGATTGACATGATTTGATAGATGGATTATTGAACAAATATAGTTTTCAAATACTTTATAACAAACTGCTCAATTTCATTCCGGCAATTTCTAAAACTTTTTGTAATATCATCTTCATTGCCATTTTCCTTTGATGGATCTCTAAAATTTTTGTGATAATGATTTGCATTTTTTAAATAGGTTGGACATGATTCGTCAGCATGGTCACATACCGTTAATAGGTGTGACAAAGAAAGGTGATCGAATTCCTCAATGCAATTAGATTGATGATGACTTATGTCTATTCCAATTTCTTTCATTGTTTTAATGGCTTTTGGGTTCACACCTTCTGCTTTGATACCAGCACTGTAAATTTTTGCATTCCAGTTGTTTTTTTTGCAGTAATGTCTGAGGAAACCTTCGGTTATTTGACTTCTACAACTATTTCCTGTACATAAAACCAGAAAATTAATATTTTTCATTTCTGATGACATTATAATAACTTAAAATACTTTTATTTCTTCGTAATATTGTAATTATTATGAAGATACGAACTCCTTTTCAGTTTACCATTTTGTTATCTTTTTTCTGCGCTTTATTCTTGGTGCTACTTTCTTATCTTTTTTTGGAAAAGCATATGGGTTACGAATCATCTAATTCAATATACCTACTGTTATTTTCACTCTCTTTTGTCTTAGTAGCTACACTTGTCTACTTTCTTTTAGAGTCATTCATAAATCAAAAAATTAGATTGCTTTATAGAATGATTCAGAATTATAAAATGTCCAAAAATGATATTCAAATTAATATGAAGGAAGATGTGTTGTCGGCTAGTGAAAGCGAAATTTTTAAATGGGTCAAAACAAATAGGGCTGAATTTGCCAAATTAAAACAAGAAGAAAAGTTTAGAAGAGAGTTTATTGGAAATCTAGCACATGAATTAAAAACACCTATTTTCAGTATTCAAGGCTATATTTTGACGTTACTTGAAGGAGGTATTGATGATAAAAATGTGAATAGAAAGTTTTTGAATATCGCGTTAAATGGTGTTGAAAGAATGAATCAAATTATTTTGGATCTTGATATGATAACCAAATTTGAGTCGGAGAAAATTGATATGGAATTTATTGAAAATGATTTGGTTTTAATTTGCCAAGAAATTATGGAGAGTTTAGCCTTGAAAGCAAAAGCAAAAGAAGTAACCCTTAAATTTTCTAAAAGTTATGATAGCCCAGTAAAAGTATTGTGTGATAAATCTAAAATAAGTCAAGTGTTTCAAAATTTAATCGTTAACGCTATTAATTATTCGGAGAAAAAAAGCACGGTTTCTATCCGATTTATAAACTTAGGAAAAAACATCTTAGTGGAAGTTGAGGATGAAGGTATTGGCATTGATGAAAAGCATCTGAACAGGCTGTTTGAACGTTTTTACAGAGTTGATAAAAGTAGGGCCAGGAATGAAGGTGGTACAGGTTTGGGGTTATCCATAGTAAAGCATATCGTAGAAGCTCATGGTCATAGTATTCAAGTTAGAAGTACAGTAGGTAAGGGGTCAACCTTTTATTTTACTTTAAGTAAAGTTTAGTATATTGAATCCAATTAAAAATTATAGAATGAAAAATGTAAAGTTATTGATTAGTGTCGGACTCATTGTAGGGATGGTGAGTTGTGGAAAAAAAGGATGTATGGATCCCATGAGTTTGGCATATGATAGTGAAGCTACAAAAGATGATGGAAATTGCACCTATCCAGCTAATGAAAAGAGATCATTGGTTTTTAAGTTCACAGCTACATGGTGTAGTTATTGTGGTGAGTGGGGTGCAGAATATGTGGATAATATTTACAACGATTTTTCAAATAATACTGAAGTTATTTCTATTCATAGGAATGATGATTTTTCAGTAGATATTGGAGATTTTTTATTTGCTCAACTCAGTCCTCAAGGAAGTGTTCCCGCTTTTTTTGTTGGTACTTCTGATATGGGATATACAGGTTATGGTACGATAAACAATGCTATTCAGTCAGAATTAACAGAACAAAATGAGATTGCTATGGCAACTTCTTTTACAACTGAATCTGGAGTAATGAATATTAAAGTTCAATCACAATTATCTGTACCATCATCGACAAACGGATCTGACCTATACTTGGCTATATATCTTTTAGAGGATGGTCAAGTGGCACCGCAACAAGTTGCTGGAACCGGTGAAGTGTCAGATTTTGTACATAATCACATCCTGAGAACTGAAGCCAACGGATCTGCATTCGGAGTTCCTATTTCCTTTACAGATGGCAATAATTTAACCGAAGTGAATGCTAATCTAGCTCCATCTACTATTTGGACACATGAGAATTTATATCCTGTTGCTGTCATTTGGAGAATGAATGGGAACAATTATGAGTTCGTAAACTTTGCAAAATAGATGCGAAGCATTTTTATTGGACTAAGTGTATTGCTAATCTTTGTAGTTGGTATTAGTTCTTGTCGAAAGAAAGGCTGTACTGATCCCATGAGTTTGTCTTTTGATAGTGATGCTAAAAAAGATGATGGAAGTTGCACCTACCCTTTAAATA
>JAYPVI010000001.1:0-93356 GCA_038134525.1 Crocinitomicaceae bacterium | reverse complement strand
TCTTTTGATAGTGATGCTAAAAAAGATGATGGAAGTTGCACCTACCCTTTAAATATCAAAAAGGCTCTTTTTTTTAAATCAACAGGGACATGGTGTAGTTATTGCGGGGAATGGGGAAGTTGGTATGCTGACAGTGTGAAATTAGCATTTCCCGATGCTGAATTAGTTGAAATACATGTAATGGATGATTTTGCTACTAATGAGGGCAATGAATTGTTATCACTATTACAAGACATGAATTTTGGTGACGAAGCAACACCACATTTTTACGTAGGTGACACTAGTGTATCCAACAGCTATGGTGCCCTTGAGTTGGCTATAGATAATGAACTCAATAAATCTTCACTGATTGCCATGGCGTTAAATTACTCCATTGAAGGAAATATTATGAATGTAAGTGTTCAGTCCGAACTTCAAAACAATTTTAGTGGTTCTAATTGTAAATTGGCCGTGTATGTGTTGGAAAATCAAATTACGGCTCCCCAAAACACCGTAGAAATTGTAAATGGTCAGCCCACTTCGGTAGTGAATAGTAATTATGTACATAATGCGGTGTTAAGAGAAGTTTCTAATGGAGCTGTTTTTGGAGATCCAATCCAATTTGAAAATGGAAAAAGTTTAGTTGATTTGAATGTTACTTTATCCAATGCAACACTAGCTAATTTTGATAATTATTACCCACTTGCTGTAGTTTGGCAATTTAGTGCTAGCGATACAAACTTTATTAATCTTACTCGTTAAATTATAGCATAGCTTTTTCGAAAGCTAAATTCATCAATCCTTCATCATACACAGGTTGGATAACTGTATTTGTGTCAGAACTTAATTTTTCTATTGAAATATCATTTTGACGTATATAAGTTACTTTTGAAATTTTACTGTGGTAGTTGGCTAGATACTCTTGTTCAGTCTGTCCTGGTGTCGGTATGAAAATTACTTTTTTCCCTAGTGCAGAAAAATCCATTATATTAGAATATCCAGAACGGCAGAGGATGATCTCTGAATTATTAATAGTATCTAAGAATTTATCCGTATTTAGATGAGCAAAAAAGTCAATATTTTGTTCCTTATGATTTTTTGATAGAGGCTTTCCTTGGATAATGGCACATTTTGAGGGGAGTTGACGGAAAAGATTTATAATCTTAGACTCAAGAATGCTTCTTTGAGGTTCGGGACCAGAAAGTATAGCCGTAAATTTATATTTGTTTTGTTTTGATTTTTTGTTGTGCTTTAAAAATCGAGATAATGGACCTATTTTAAAACACCGGTCATTGGTGAAAGAAGATAAATTCCCTGATAAGTTGATTTTTTGATTTGTATCAGGAATCCAACAAAAGTCAAATTGATTAATGTAGTTTCTATTGATTTTTCTGAGAAGAGGCTTGAGCACTTTTGGTCCCATTATTTCAGTTTGATGACAAATAAAAATATTGGTCGTTTTATTGCTTTTTAGTCCATATCTATTGTCTGAAATGATGATGTCGTAATTGAATTTTTCGACTAGATCATTGGCGATTTTTTCTTCTTTTTTAATTACCGAAAAAAATTTAGGAGACTGTCTTACCATTGCCCATCCTTGTGTATTTCTGCTACTGTATTTGGGATTATAACCCAATATCATTTTATGAGTAAGATCAGGAAACACTTCATTATATAATTTCTTCGCAATTTCATTTCCACATGTATGAACATCATGTCCGCGTTCTTTTAGCTTTTCAATAATCGGAATAGTTCTAGTTATGTGACCAAGCCCCCAATCTAAAGGACCAACTAAAACCTTTTTAGCCCTTTTTTTCAATGAAATAATTTGTTTTGATCATTAATAAATGTCAAAATGTCTTCACATCCATCTTTAGAAATTGATGAAGTGACGAAATGAAAAGGCAGTTCAAACCAAGTTTCTTTTAATTTTTTCTGGTATTCATTTACTTTTATTTCAACCTCCCTTTTTTTGATTTTATCAGCCTTGGTGAAACAGATAATGAATGGTATCTCTTTAATGGCACAATACTCCATGAATTCAAGGTCAATCTTTTGAGGTCTAATCCTTAGGTCAATTAATAAGAATAAACAGATTAAATTTTTTCGATTTTCCAAATATTTTAACGTGAATTCTTGAAAGGAAGTTCTAGTTTTTTTGGAAACTTTAGCGAAACCATATCCAGGAAGATCGGCAAGTAAAAAGGAGTTATTAATTTTGAAATGATTTATTAATTGTGTCTTTCCAGGTTTACCTGATGTTTTAGCTAGCTTTCTGTTGTTAGTTAAGCTGTTAATTAATGATGATTTCCCCACATTAGATCTGCCTATGAAAGCATATTCGGGTAAACGCAAATCTGGGCATTTTTTCCAGTCAGAATTACTACATAAAAAGTCGGCATTATGAATCTCCATTTTTCTCCTTTAAATAAGAGTTTATGTGTCTTTCTTTTTTTTGTTCAAAGATATCGTCAATTGAGATTAGTATTCCAGTTTCCTCCACCTCGCCAAATTTTTTGTTTAATACTGTTCCAAATGATTTCATAGTTCTGGAAAGGTTCATATAAGCAGAAATAAGTGGCGGTATAGCACTTTCCATTTTTCTCACTTGTTGTGTAAGAAATTTAAACCCTTCTTCATAATTCAAAGATGAAAGTTCATTTACAAAAAAAGAAGTGTCGTTGTGTAGTTTTAAAGGAAATTTTGCGGTGACCAGTTTATCATTATCAGGAAAATAATGGTTAATGAATGATAGGATAAGATCTCTTGCTTTTTTCGGATAGTCCAAGTACATTGTTACTTTGCCAAAAAAATATTTTATTTCCTTATTATCGACCACTAATGCACCTAAACCATCCCATAAATTGTCAAGTGAAAATATCCCTTTTCTGTTTCCTGAGGCTGGCTGATAACCAGGTTGAACAAATGATCTTCCAAGTTCTATAGTAAATGGAAGATATGTTGTTTCAAATTGTTTGCTAAAATTAAATAGGCTACTTGTGGCAAGATTGTTATGGATTTTTGAATGGATTACTTTTTCACCTTTAATAAACCTATAACCCCCAATTATTTCAAGCAAATCTGGGTCCCAAACAATAAGCTGATCATAGTAGGCTTCTGATCTAGTGTCAAAATCATCTAAATCAAGTTCTTTACCTGTGCCGCCCCCTGCCATCCTAAATGTAAGCTCTCTTAGTCTGCCAATTTCCAGAAGGGTATTTGGCGAATTAATGTGATTCAAAATGTAAATTTCATGGTTTGCAAAATTCGTTTTTCTTACAAACGTATTTGAATTTAATTCCTTTAGAATTAGATTTTTTTCTATGGGGCTAATCACCTTTTTCAATGAATTCAAAGTTAGGATTGTTTTCTAATTCATAAACGTGTTTTTTTATGGATTGTGCCCATTCATAATCAGATTTCGTATTCTTAAACATTTCTGGGGAAATAGGTTTACCCATAGTCAGATGAATTGTACTCCCTTGTTGCTTAAACATTTCATCTGCTAACAGCAGCATTTCAATATTTATTTTAATACCTAATTTTTTTCTAATGTTAGCTGTTCTATAAAATCGTTTTGAATTCTCTCCGCTGATATGAACAGGGTAAATGGGTTTTTTATACTTTTTCACTTTTGCAATAAAGCTTTTTTTCCATTCTAAATCTTTTATTTTTTCTCTTTGTTTTCTAGATACTAAGCCAGCTGGAAAAATGACAATACATTGGTCAGATTTATATAATTCGTCTACACGCATTAAGTTATCTCTAGTGTTTGAGCCATGTTTGTTAACAGGGATAAATAAGCTGTTGAACGGCTCAAATTGATTTAATATATCATTTACAATAAATTTAATATCTGATCTTATTTTGCCAATTTCTTTTATTAGAGTAACTCCATCTAACCCACCTAAAGGATGATTGGCGACTATTACAACGCCTTGATTTTTTGGTAAATTTTCAAATCCAGTTGTGGTTGATGAAACATTAATAAGTTGCAGCCCTTTTTCTATGAATTCTAGTCCTTTATTCCCTTCCAGTTTATTTAGTATTTCATTTATCTCATCTTGATGAATAAGAGATCTGAGTTTTTTAAGAAAGATTGAAGGTGTAAACTGATAGACCCTAGGGCTTTTTTCTTTTAAAACTTTAGCAACATCAATTCTATTACTCTGCATTGGAGTTTATTCTGTTTTAATTATTAAAGATAAAGAATAAATATAAAAACTCTCTAAAATACATTATATCTCCACTTTTTACCACTATAATAATTTTTAATTTAATCTGTTATTTTTTTATTTTTGAAACTAAATAATATACTAAACGTAAAAAGTTATTCACAATCTATTAAAAGTGGGAAAATGTGGGTAAATATTTCTTAGATTTACAATCAAAATGCTGGCAAATTGACTGGATTTATTGGAGAATATCATTGTAAACTAGATGTTAAAGGGAGGCTATTAATACCGTCTGACATGAGGAAGCAATTGTCCCCAGAAGATCAGGGTCAATTTATTGTGTCAAGAGGTGTTGATGATTGTCTTTCTCTTTACACGTCCACTGAATGGGTACAGGTAATGAATAGGTTAAGGAAACTGAATAGGTTCAAGCCAAAGGATAGGAAATTTGCTCGAATGTTTCAAAAGGGAGCAACTAAAGTTATGGTTGATGGAAATGGAAGAATTCTGATACCTAAAGGTTTGTCCAAGTGGGCGTCTCTAAAAAAAGAGGTGGTTCTTGTAGCTAATGTGGATCTGTGGGAGCTTTGGGATAAAAAGAGATACGATGAAATAATGAAAGAAGATTGGGATGGATTTGATCAGCTAGCACAGGATGTTATGGGTGATTCTTCTGATGGAGAATAATCCATATCATATACCAGTTCTTTTACATGCTGCTACTGATGCTTTGATTACCAATGAAAATGGATTGTACGTTGATTTAACATTTGGCGGTGGGGGACATTCTAGAGCCATTTTAAATCAAATTCAAGATGGTCAATTAATAGCTTTTGATCAGGATGAAGATGCTGCTCGAAATCGAATTGATGACCCTAGATTCACTTTAATAAGGCAAAATTTTCGGCACCTTCAAAACGTCCTTCTTGCTAAGGGGTTTACTGGTGTAGATGGGGTGCTTGCGGACCTCGGGGTGTCTTCATATCAATTTGACACTCCTGTTAGGGGTTTTTCTTATCGTTTTGATGGCGATTTAGATATGAGAATGAATAGGGATTCGTCAATTTCTGCTTTTCAAGTTGTCAATGAGTATGATGAACAAGATTTCATTAGGATTTTAATATCGTATGGTGAGTTTAAAAGAGGAGAGGCTAGAAAAATTTTTAGAAAAATTCATGAAAATCGTGTTCATGAACCAATTAAAACAACAAAAGATTTACAAGAAGTTCTTAATCCAATTTTTCCATCGCGGTTTTTAAATAAATACCTCTCAAAAATTTTCCAATCTATTCGGATTGAAGTTAATCAAGAGATGCAAGCGTTAAATGAGTTATTAACTCAACTTCCTCATTGTTTAAATCCAAATGGAGTTGCCGTTTTCATCACTTATCATTCCATTGAAGATAGAGTGGTTAAAAACTTCTTTAAATCAGGAAATGCTGAAGGAAATTTATCGAAAGATTTCTATGGCAAGGTCTTAAAGCCATATGAGTTGATAAATAAAAAGCCAATTGCACCTTCTGAGGCTGAAGTTAGTCAAAATCCAAGAGCACGTAGCGCAAAACTAAGAATGGCAAAAAGATTGTAAATGAGTGTATTTAAAAAAATATTTACAGGTGATTTGTTTCAAAAGGGGTTAGTCTTAAATAACATACCTTTTCTTTCATATGTCACTTTTCTCATGTTGGTCTATGTGGCCTATGGTTATCATGTAGATAACACTGTATTATCTATTTCGAAAGCCAATAAAGATGGAGAGCAATTGTATTCTGAATTACAGTCTGCTTTAGAGCTTTATGATAAAGAAAGTTTACAAAGTAAAATAGCAGAGGAAACTTCCAAATGGGGATTGTACGAATCAATTGATCCTCCAGTAATCATCAAAACGAAAGTTGGTGATGAAGAGTAGGGAAACTTTAATCAGAGTTTATGTGATTTATTTCATTGTGCTACTTCTCGGTGGTGGAGTGGTATTTCAAATTTTTTATTTACAATTTTACAAGGGTTCAGAACTTATAGAAGACGCAGAAAGGCAAATATTTGTCTACAAGAATATCACAGCACCAAGAGGTAATATTTACGCCTCAAATGAGCAAAAAACCTCCTTAGCCCTTTCTGTTCCTAGGTTTAAGGTTTATGTTGATCTACTAACAATCAAAGATCAAATTTTTAATGATAGTGTAACTGCATTATCTGATTCATTACATCGTCTTATACCTTATCGATCAGCTGAATTATGGAAAGAAACTTTAATTCAACAAAGAGAGAAGGGAAATAGGTACTTTTTTATTGCAAGAAATTTAAATAATGGAGAAATAGAGCGATTGAAGAAATTCCCCATCTTCAATTTAGGTAAATATCGAGGGGGCCGAATTATCATAAAAACAAATCAGCGTATTAAGCCTTATGGACTATTAGCTAATAGAACAATAGGTTATGTAGTTGATCATGAAAATGAAAAACCCATTTTGGTTGGTTTGGAAGGCGCTTTTAATAATTATCTAAAAGGTCAGAATGGCCAAATGTTGATGGAAAAGGTTCGTGGGAACGATTGGAAACCAGTAGATGATAATTATTCCATTGAGCCCGTCCCAGGATCTGATATTTACACAAGCTTAGATGTTAATATTCAAGATGTTGCAGAAACAGCATTGCTTCATCAGTTAAAAGAGCAAAAGGCTGATCGAGGTTGCGTAATACTAATGGAGGTGAAGACTGGGTTTGTAAAAGCGATTGCAAATCTTTCTTATAACAAAAGGACTGAGACCTATTTTGAGTCACAAAACCATGCTGTTGGTTTAGCTTCAGAACCAGGATCCACATTCAAGTTGGCATCATTACTTGTAGCTCTTGAGCAGGGTAAGATAAGTATAAAAGATTCGGTTTACATGTCGGGAAGGTATGAGTTTTATGATAAAGCTTTAACTGATGGAGGTAAAGTTTATGGTAAAAACACCATTAAAAATGCCTTTGAAGTTTCGTCTAATGTCATAAGCAAAATAATCTATGATAATTACAGGCAAAGTCCACAAGAATTTGTCAATGGTTTAAAAGAATTAGGGTTAAACAGGAAACTTGGATTAGATATTTTAGGTGAAGGGGCGCCTTTAATAAAAGATGCTTCGGATCCTACTTTTACTGGAATATCTCTTCCTTGGATGTCTATTGGTTATGAAGTGAAGCTAACGCCTTTTCAAACTTTAGCTTTCTACAATGGCATAGCAAATGAGGGTGTTTTGATGAAACCACAATTTGTTAAATACATTAAAAAGGGAGCCGAATTAGAAAAAGAATTTGCCCCAATTGTATTGAACTCTTCTCTTTGCTCTGAAGAAACTTTAAGTGACTTAAAAGAATTACTTGAAGGAGTCGTTGAAAGAGGTACAGCAAAAAACATCAAAGCTCGTGGATTTAAAATTGCTGGAAAAACAGGAACATCTAAGATAGCAATTGGCTCAAGTGGGTATGGTAAGAAATATCAGGCATCTTTTTGTGGATATTTCCCTGCTAAGAACCCTCTTTATAGTTGTATTGTAGTTGTACAAGGGCCTACAAAAAATATTTTCGGTTCAGTTGTTTCTGGTACAGTATTCAAAGAAATAGCAGATAAGGTATATGCTCACGAGTTTAATCAGTCAGATTTAGCTTTAAAGACTCCAGTTAATTACCCTTATTCTCGTCCAGGTTCTAAAGCAGATTTCGTTGCAGTTGCCAATGCAATGAGCATTCCTTTGGACGATAATACTTCTCCTAATTCTATATGGGTTAAAACAAAAGCGGGAAGTCAAGCTATAAAACTTAGCGAAACAAAAGAAGTTAAAGGTGTGATCCCTAACGTAGTAGGCATGGGATTAGTTGATGCGGCATATATTCTTGAAAAAAATGGACTTGTAGTTCATGTTGAGGGAGTTGGTGTGGTCAGAAAACAATCATTGAAAGCGGGATTGAGAATTAAAAGAGGTCAAACCATTAAACTTTTTTTAGCATGAAATTACTAAGAGAGATTATTTATGGTGTAAGCATTTTAGAGATAAAGGGAAATACAAATATTGCCATTGAAAAATTGACCTTTGACTCTAGGAAAGTACAGAATCTAAGTCTGTTCATAGCACTTGTTGGTTCGCAATCTGATGGTCATGATTTTATACCAAACGTTGAGGAAGCAGGTGTTTCTGCCATTGTATGTGAAAGTTTTCCTGAAAAACTTAGAGATGAAATTACTTATATTAAAGTTCCAAATTCTTCTTCTGCTTTAGGGCTTATTGCTTCGAATTTTTATGATAATCCATCCGAAAAACTACAACTTATTGGAATCACAGGGACAAATGGGAAAACTACTTGTGCTACTATTTTATATGACTTATTTCGTCTTTTAGGATATAAGACCGGTTTAATTTCTACGGTAAACATAAGGGTTCTTCATAAAATATATCCATCAACTCATACTACTCCAGACGCCATCCGAATAAATGAGGTCTTAAATGAAATGGTTATAAATGGCTGTACCCATGTTTTTATGGAGGTAAGTTCTCATGCTTTACATCAAAATAGAACTCATGGATTAACATTTAAAATGGGTGTTTTTACGAATATCTCTAGAGATCATTTAGATTACCATAATTCATTTGATGAATACATTTCATGTAAAAAGAAACTGTTTGATAACCTGTCAAATGATTCTGTTGCAATACTTAATTATGATGATAAGCATGGCGAAACCATGGGGAATAACACGTCTGCTGAAATTGTTTCTTTTGGGTTAAAGGGTAATACGGACATTTCATGTAAAATTCTAGAAAACGATATTTCAGGTTTAACTATTGAATTGAATGGTCAAGAAATGACATCTAGGCTTGTAGGAAGATTTAATGCTTATAATCTTTTAGTTGCCTTTGCAGTAGGAAAGTATTTGGGTCAAGATGAAATGAGTGTTCTTACCATTTTAAGTTCTGTTAAAGCACCTCCTGGAAGGTTTGAATATTTCATTTCTGATCAAAAAATAACGGCTGTAATTGATTATGCACACACACCTGATGCTTTAGAGAATGTGCTCAAGACTTTAGCTGATTTAAAGAAGGGAAAAGAAAAGGTTTTTACTGTTTTTGGATGCGGTGGTAATCGTGATAAGGGAAAAAGACCTTTAATGGGTGAAATTGCCTCTCGTTTAAGTGATCGACTTATTATCACTTCTGATAATCCAAGAAATGAAAATCCAGAAGCCATAATAGATGAAATCTACGATGGTGTTCCTTCAGTTTTAAAAGATAAAGTTTTGACGATTACTGATCGTGCCGAGGCCATAGAGAAAGCCTGTAAAATGACATCCTCAGGAGACATCATTTTAATTGCTGGTAAAGGACATGAGAATTATCAAATCATTGGAGATGAAACAATCCACTTTGATGATATGGAGAACACAATAAACATATTCAAAAAACTTAAGAAATAATGCTTTACCATCTATTTACATATCTAAATAATCATTTTGATTTTCCTGGTTCTGGATTATTTGAATTTATTTCATTTAAAGCTGCCCTTGCTGTCATGACTTCATTGGTTATAACGCTAGTTTTTGGAGGTAAGTTAATCCGCTTTTTACATCGAAAACAAGTTGGTGAAACCGTTAGGGATTTAGGTTTAGAGGGTCAACTAGAAAAAACAGGAACTCCAACAATGGGTGGTATCATCATTTTAGCTGGAATCCTTGTTCCAACGCTTTTATTCGCAGACCTGTCTAATATATACATCCAGCTCATGTTGATTTCAACAGTTTTGCTTGGCGCCATTGGTTTTATAGATGATTATATCAAAGTATTTAGAAAAAATAAAGAAGGTCTAGCAGGTAGATTTAAGGTTTTTGGTCAAATTGCTGTTGGGTTGATTGTTGCTTCTTCGCTTTATTTTAATGAAGATGTCACTATAAAATCAAAGGCCAATGAAAAACCAGGTCAACAAATTGTTCAATTAAATTTAGAAGAAGAAGGTTCTAGCTGGGTTGAAACCAGGTCAACAAAGACTACGATTCCATTTGTAAAGAATAATGAGTTTGACTATAGTTGGTTACTCGTCTGGATAAATAAAGACTTAGAAAAATATACTTGGATCATTTTTATTCCATTGGTTATTGTCATTGTAACGGCCGTATCAAACGGAGCTAATATTACGGATGGTTTGGACGGGTTAGCAACTGGGACAAGTGCTATAATAGGAACTACTCTAGCCATATTTGCTTACTTGTCTGGAAACCTAGTATTTGCCGATTACCTTAATATACTTTTTATTCCTAATTCTTCAGAGCTAGTCATCTTCATCAGTTCATTTGTTGGTGCATGTATTGGGTTTTTATGGTATAATTCTTATCCAGCTAAAGTATTTATGGGTGATACCGGCAGTTTAGCTCTGGGTGGTATCATTGCTGTTTTTGCAATTGCTGTTAGGAAAGAACTTTTGATACCGGTTTTTTGTGGTGTTTTTTTAATAGAGAATTTGAGTGTTATACTTCAAGTCAGTTATTTTAAATACACAAAGAAAAAGTATGGGGAGGGTAGAAGAATATTTCTCATGTCTCCTATACATCATCATTATCAAAAAAAAGGAGTGCATGAAGCTAAAATTGTAGCACGATTTTGGATTCTAGGTATTCTACTAGCTGTTCTTTCTATAGTTACCCTAAAACTGCGATAAATGTACAATCCTCAAAATATCGTTGTTTTAGGCGCTGGTAAAAGCGGTATAGGTGCAGCAATTTTAGCACATAAAAAAGGAAAAAATGTATTTGTATCTGATGCATCTTCAATAGCTGTTGAATATAAGACACTGTTAAATGAATATGAGATTAAATGGGAAGAAAACGGTCACACTAATTCTATAATTGATAAGGCTGAAAGTGTTATTATTAGTCCCGGAATTCCACCATCTTCACTTATTGTTCAGAAGATTTCATCATTGGGAATTCCCATAATTTCAGAGATTGAATTTGCATATCATTACTGCAATTCTAAAAAGATATGTGTAACTGGAAGTAATGGTAAAACTACAACCACCTTATTAATAACTCATTTGCTAAATAAGGCTGGGTTTAGGGCTAAGGCAGTTGGCAATGTAGGTGAAAGTTATGCTATGTCTGTAGCAAATGATCCACCAGATTTTCATGTCATAGAATTAAGCAGTTTTCAATTGGATTTTATGTTCTCTTTTAAGGCAGATGTTGCTTTACTACTAAACATAACTCCTGACCATTTGGATCGATATCAAAATTCATTTGAGTTATATACCAAAAGTAAGTTTAGAATAACACAGAATATGACCAAAAAGGATCATTTCATCTACAATTTCGATGATCCAGTAATAAAAGAAGCTTTTGCAAAAAGAAATTTTAATTGTCAAACCCACCCAGTTTCATTGTATCAAAAAAAAGGAGTGGATTCTTGGGTAGATAGAGACTCTATAATAATCAATATAAACAATAAAAAACAAACAATTATGTCAATACATCAACTGGCCCAGCAGGGTAAACACAATGTATTTAATTCTATGGCGGCAGGTGTTGCAGCTAGAGTATTGGATATTAGAAAAGAAATTATACGTGATAGTTTAAGCGATTTTCAAAATGTAGAACATCGATTAGAAAAGGTGGCAAAAATTCACGGAATTGATTTCATAAATGATTCGAAAGCAACCAACGTAAATGCTACATGGTATGCATTAGAAAGTATGCAAAAACCTACAATTTGGATTGTTGGAGGAGTAGATAAAGGAAATGATTATTCATCACTTAAAGGGTTGGTAAAACAGAAAGTATTGGGCATTATTTGCTTAGGAAAGGACAATAAGAAAATTCAGGAAGAATTTGGTGAAATAGTTTCTCCAATTTATGAAGCTCAGTCCGCTTCACAAGCAGTGCAAATTAGTTATAGAATAGCCAAAAAAGGGTATACTGTTCTGCTATCACCAGCATGTGCAAGCTTTGACCTATTTAAGAACTATGAAGATAGGGGTCATCAATTCAAAAAAGCTGTTAGGTCTCTTTAAAAATAATGATATGAATGAAAGTAAACAAAAAATTAAAAATCCATTAGTCCAGTATAGGCAAAGCTCTTTAGATTCATTTTCATCCATTGAACATCGTTTAGAATTGGTTAGAGAATTGAATGAAGTCTTATGGATAAATGATTCGAAATCTACAGATATGGGTGCTACTTGTTTTTCGTTAGAAAATTTATCTAAAAATATCATTTGGATAATAGGTTATGATGAGAACACAAGAAATCTTGATATTGTAACAGATGTTGCAATTGAAAAGGTAGATCAAATTATTTGCTATGGTCATTTTGAAACAGAAGTTAAATATCATTTTGCATCCAAAATTAAATATGCTTATAAAAAAGAATTATGCGATGCAGTTGAATTAGCACATATAAATGCAAAACCAGGTCAAACAGTACTTTTTTCTCCAGCTTGTAATAGTTTTCTTAATTATCAAAATTTTAGAGAAAGAGGTGATCACTTTAAATCGCTTGTAAATCAATTATTATAAGTGCAAAAGTTCATTGAGAAATACATAAAGGGTGATAAGGTGATTTGGACCATCATAGTCCTATTGTCACTTTATTCTTTGATAATGGCTTACAGCTCCAGCTCTAATTTAGCATTTAGATTGGCAGGTGGGAATGTAGTTCCCTTCTTGATTAAACACTTGTTGATTTTAATGATAGGTATTGTAATTATCATTTATCTTCAGTTTTTCAATTTTAGGTATTTTTCAAGACTATCACAAATAGGTATTTTCATTTCTATAGTCTTGCTATTTGTTACACTATTATTTGGTGTTAACAAAGGGAATGCTTCAAGATGGATTATGGGGTTTCAGCCATCTGATTTAGCTAAAATAGTTTTGGTTATTTATGTAGCCAGAATGTTAGTTTATAAAAAAGAAGTTATAAAAGATTTCAAATTGGGTTTAACTCCAATATTATGGCCTGTAGCTATAATTTGTGGATTAATATTGCCAGCCGACTTTTCAACTGCAGCTATGTTGTTTATTGTTTGTTTTATCATGCTGTTTATTGGGGGGGCGAAGTTAAAGCACTTATCTACTGTTATTGGAGTTTCAATTGCAGGCTTTGCATTTTTAATTTTATTAAATCTCGCTTTTCCTGGTTTCTTGCCAAGGGTTGATACATGGCAAAAAAGGATTACGAGTTTCGAAAGTGGAAGTCAAAAAGAAAATTACCAAGCTGAAATGGCTAAAAGAGCTGTTGCTAATGGATTTTTATTTGGAAAGGGTCCAGGAAAAGGACATGTAAAAAACGATTTATATTCTGCTCAATCTGATTTTATTTATGCATCTTCAATTGAAGAGTTTGGTTCTATTTTAGGAGGATTAGGACTAGTTATTTTATATACGATTTTATTTTTTAGATCCATTCGGATAATGAATAAAACAGAAAGTTTATTTGGATCTTACGTTGTCTTTGGATTGAGTTTTTTAATGGTTTTTCAATCATTAATCAATATGGGGGTTGGGGTTAATCTTTTCCCAGTTACTGGTCAACCTCTTCCACTTATCAGTATGGGGGGGACCTCGATCATATTTAGTTGTGTCTCATTAGGAATAATTATAAATATAAGTCGAACAGTCTACAAAGATGCTTAAAATGAGAAAAATGAAATTCATTATAAGTGGAGGAGGTACTGGAGGACACATTTTCCCGGCTCTAGCCATTGCTCAAGAACTAGAAGCAAAATTTTCGGATTGTAAGATTTTGTTCGTAGGTGCTAATGGTAGAATGGAAATGGAGAAAATACCAGAAGCAGGCTATGAAATTAAAGGGCTTGATGTTGTAGGAATTCAGCGTTCGTTTTCAATATCGTCACTGATTAAAAACTTATCATTTCCCTTCCGATTATTAATAAGTTTAAATGTAGCTAAAATGATAATAAAATCATTTAACCCCGATGTTGTAATCGGTGTTGGTGGTTATGCTAGTGGGCCTACTTTAAGAATGGCAAACAAATTGGGAATTCCTACACTAATACAAGAACAAAACTCATATGCTGGTTTAACTAATAAATGGCTTAGTCAAAAGGCAAATAAAATATGTGTTGCCTACAATAATATGGAACAATTCTTTCCTAAATCAAAACTTGTTTTAACAGGAAATCCAGTTAGAAAAGATTTGATTGATATTGGCCAAAAAAGTGAAATCGCATTAAAATATTTTAATATTCAAAAGAGTCAAAAAGTCATATTAGTAATTGGGGGTAGTTTAGGAGCAAAGTCAATTAATGAAGGCTTGATAGATTCTTTAGATTTACTGAAAGATCAGCCCATTCAACTTATCTGGCAAGTGGGTAAACGGTTTTTTGAGCAAATTCAAAATAATGATAAAGTAAAACTATTTAAAAATGTTAAAGTTATGCCCTTCATCAAAAAAATGGATTTAGCTTATGATGTGGCAGATTTAGTTATTTCAAGGGCGGGAGCATTGTCAATAAGTGAGATTACACTAACTGGAAAAGCTAGCTTATTAATTCCATCTCCTAATGTTGCTGAAGATCATCAACGTAAAAATGCCATGTCGCTAGTAAAACAAAAAGCTGCGGTTCTTATAAATGACGATGATGCCAGTCATGTTTTAGAAAAAGCGTTATCAATGCTTAATGATGAAAATCAAATAATTGAAATTGCAAAAAATGCTAAGAAAATGGGAAAGCCAAATGCTGCAAAAGATATTGTCACTGAAATAGCTAAATTAATTTGAAGTCATTGGATTTAAATAGCATTAAGAGGGTTCATTTTATTGGCGTTGGAGGTATTGGGATGAGTGCTCTAGCTAAATTCTTCCTGTATAAAGGAGTAAATGTTAGCGGATACGATAGAACAAAATCAGAAATAACAATAGATTTAAGTAGGCAAGGGGCTCAGGTAATGTACGTAGATGACATTTCCTCAATTAAAGATATTCATTCAATTGATTTAGTTGTTTATACTCCCGCAATTTCTGATGATAATTTACAATTGAATTATTTCTTAAAATCAAATACTCTAATTAAAAAAAGAGCCTTTGTGTTAGGGCAAATCACAAAATCATATTATACAATTGCGGTTGCTGGCACTCATGGGAAGACCACTTCCAGTTCAATAGTTGCACATTTGTTACATCAAAATCATCAAGGTGGAGTTTCATTTTTGGGAGGTATTTCCACCAATTACAACTCCAATATTCTTCTCCAGGAAGGAGATTATTCAGTAGTTGAAGCGGATGAATATGATCGTTCATTTTTAGAGTTGCATCCAAGAAATATTATTTTAACTTCTATGGATGCAGATCATTTGGATATTTATGGTGATAAAGAATCTATTCAGCAGGGGTTTAAGCTTTTTGTCAGTTTATTAAAAGATGAAAATAAACTTTTTGTTCAGGAAGATTTAAAAAATCATTTTCCTAAAGCATTGACATACGGGTTTAAGGCTACATCAACCCTTTTTATTAATAAGATTTTAATAAATAATGGTCATTATATCTTTGATGTAAATTATAAAAATATTTCTTATACAAACTACAAATTTCATTTACCTGGTAGACATAATTTGCTCAATGCTGCTGGAGCTATTTTAAGTTGTTTTGAGTTAGGAATTTCATCAGAGAAGGTTAAAAAGGCTCTTGCAAATTTTAAAGGAGTTAAAAGAAGATTTGAGGTGCATTATGATGATGGGGATAAAGTGTATGTGGATGACTATGCCCACCACCCTAAAGAAATAAAAGTATTTTGTGAAGGATTGAACGAATTTTACCCTAGTCATAAGTTGATAGGCATTTTTCAACCTCATTTATACTCTAGAACACGTGATTTTTTAAATGAATTCCAATCCGAATTATGTGCATTTGATGCCATTTTTATCATGCCTATTTATCCAGCTAGGGAGCAACCAATTGAGGGCGTTACTTCTGAAGTTTTACTTGAGGGTATAGATGTTTCTCAAAAATCATTACTTGTTAACATAAATGATCTATTCTTGACTTTAGAGCAAGAAAAGAAGTTTGTTGTTTCTACAATTGGTGCAGGAGACATTGATCAATTGGTAAATCCCATTAAATCATTTTTAAGTGGAAGTCATTAAGCGAATATTGACCACATGTTTTTGGATTGGATTAATAGTAATATGGATCATTCTTACCGCATTTGCCAACAAAAAGCATGATAATATTATATATAATTCTTTAAATATTGAATTCATTAAAAACAATAAACACCAATTAATAAAGAAGTCAGATGTCATTGAAATTATAAAGGACATGGGCCTAGTGCAAGGGGTAACATTGAATCGTGATATTAATACAAAAGAAATTGAAGATAAATTAACAGCTCATTTTGCCTTAGAAAAAGCAGAGGTGTTTTTTTTAAACTCAGGAAAATTAATTGTAAACCTAAATAAGAGAACACCAATAGCTAGATTAATTAGTAACAATCCAATGGATAATGCTTACATAGATGAGTATGGTTTATTGATGAGAACTAGTGACACTTATGTGGCAAAGCTCCCTTTATTTTCAGGTAAATTCTTTTCATTGGAGTCTACATTGGCAAATGATAAAAATGAGACTCAACTAAAGGATATTTATAATATGAGCAAATTAATTAACAATGATCCGTTCTTAAAATCTCAAATTGTTCAAATACACATAAATAATAATGGGTACTTTGAGCTCATCCCAAGGATAGGGAACCATAAAATCTTGTTTGGTTCAAGTAATAATATGGAAAAGAAATTAAAAAAAATAAAACTCTTTTATACTGTAGGACCTACACCTAAAGAGTTGAATTTATATGACACACTCAACGTAATGTATAACAATCAAATAGTTTGCTCAAAAATTAATTAATATGGATGCACCAGAAATTGTAGTTGGATTAGATATTGGAACAACTAAAATTGCTTGCCTAGTAGGAAGAAAAACAGAACATGGTAAAATTGAAATACTTGGAGTAGGTAAGGCCCCTAGTTTAGGAGTTACAAGGGGGGTAGTCTCTAATATAGAGAAGACTGTTCAATCTATAAGAGCAGCAGTGGAAGAAGCAGAGGCAAAGTCTGGAGTAGAAATCAATGTTGTTAATGTGGGAATTGCTGGTCAGCACATTAAAAGTCTTCAGCACCGAGGAATGATAACACGTGATACTATTGATGAAGAGATTTCTCAAAAAGATGTGGATGAGCTTATAGATGATATGTACAAATTAGTCATGATGCCAGGAGAGGAAATCATTCATGTACTTCCACAAGAATATATTGTTGATAGAGAACCAGGAATCAAGGATCCAATAGGCATGTCAGGAGTCCAACTTGAAGCCAATTTCCATATCATAACTGGACAAATAGCAGCCGCAAAAAATATTTTTAAATGCGTAAATAAAGCAGGATTAGAGGTAGCGGAACTCATCCTTGAACCATTAGCTTCATCTTCAGCTGTGTTAAGTGATGAAGAAAAAGAAGCAGGTGTAGCTTTAGTAGATATTGGAGGCGGAACAACTGATATAGCTATTTTTCATGATGGCATAATTAGACACACAGCTGTAATCCCTTTTGGTGGAAATGTAGTCACTGAAGATATTAAAGAAGGTTGCACTATAATGCACAGACAAGCTGAGTTATTAAAAACAAAATTTGGAGCGGCATTACCTCAGGCAACTCAAGATAATGAAATTGTATGCATTCCAGGTCTTAGGGGTAGAGACCCTAAAGAAATATCGGTAAAGAATCTTGCAAACATCATTAGTGCTAGAATGTCTGAAATTATTGAGCATATTTATTTTGAAATAAAGAATTCTGGATTTGATAAAAAATTGATTGGTGGAATTGTGGTAACTGGTGGTGGTTCTCAGTTAAAACATATTAACCAGTTGATGGAATTCACCACTGGAATTGATTCAAGAATAGGTTACCCTAATGAGCATTTAAGCGCAAATACTAATATAAATGTGACATCTCCACTATTTGCAACTGGTGTGGGGTTAGTAGCTAAGGGGTTTGAGCAATTTGAATTGTTAAAAGCGAGAAACGAAAAAATAAGTACAAGAATGCACTCACAAAAATATAAAGGTGGATTCTTCGAGAAAATAAAAACATTTTTTGACGAAAAAGTAGATTAAAATAAAACTAAAAATTATGATGAAATTTGACATGCCTAAAGAACAATCTTCAATAATCAAAGTAATTGGTGTTGGAGGTGGTGGAAGTAATGCGGTAAACCACATGTATAGACAAGGAATCAAAGGAGTTGATTTTATAGTTTGTAATACGGATCATCAAGCCCTAGACATCAGTCCTGTTCCAACTAAAATTCCTTTAGGACAAAGTTTGACAGAGGGTAGAGGTGCAGGATCTATTCCAGAGATTGGTAAAAATGCTGCCATTGAAGATTTAGATGAGATAAAAAATATTCTTGCTAAGAATACAAAAATGATTTTTGTTACTGCTGGAATGGGAGGTGGAACCGGTACAGGTGCTGCACCCGTGATAGCTCAAACAGCAAGAGACATGGGGATTTTAACAGTTGGTATTGTTACGGTTCCTTTTACTTTTGAAGGCCGTAAAAGAAGAACACAAGCAGAAGATGGTATTGAACAAATGAGAAATGCTGTAGACACTCTTTTAGTTATTAATAACGATAAATTAAGAGAAATGTTTGGAAATCTATCTTTAGTCAATGCATTTGAACAAGCAGATGACGTATTGGCTATAGCAGCTAAAGGAATAGCAGAAGTAATTTCTGTAACTGGTCAAATCAATGTAGACTTTAATGATGTGAATACGGTTATGAAGGATAGTGGTGTGGCCATCATGGGATCTGCAGAAGCAGATGGTGATGATAGAGCAACCAAATGCGTAGAACAAGCATTAAGTTCACCGCTTCTTAATGATAATAATATTGAGGGAGCAACCTACGTGTTGCTTAATATTACGTATGGTGATAAAGCTGTTTTAATGGATGAAATTTCAGATATTACCGATTATATTCAGGAAGAAGCTGGTAGTACTGCTGATGTGATCTGGGGTCATGGTCATGATGAGACTCTTGGAGATAAGTTGTGTGTCACTATTATTGCAACTGGTTTTAAAACAACACCTCACACCGGACTTTCATTTAAATCTCCTCAAAAAAAGCGTATGAATTTAGAGGATGAAAGACCAACCGAAATTACTCAAGAAATTGAATCACCAGTTGATGAAGAAGTTATTGTTAATGATCAAAAACCTGTAGAAACCAAGGAAGAAGATTTAACTAAAAAGTTCTTTTTGGAAGAAGAAGAGGTTGATCATTCTCAAATTGAAGAAATTGAAACTTCAACCATTGTCAATGAAATAGTTTCGGATTATACATCACCTGTTCCTTCTGCTGAGTTAGAAAAGAATGATGGAAAAATTAGATTTTTATTAGAAGATGATCAGATAGAAGATGAGATTGAAGAGAGTGAGCTGGAATTCAAGGTCGATGCTAAAACAGATGAATCTTCAACATTTCAATCATATGAGGAAGAAAAATTAGCTGAGGCAAAAGAAATTATAGATGAAAGATTAGAAAGAATTAAAAAGGCCACGCAAAAACTAAGATCTCCCCTTGGATTGAATGAAATGGAAAATGTTCCAGCATATAAGCGAAGAAATATTGAATTAGATGATGTTAATCCTTCTTCAGAATCACAAATTTCAAAATATACCCTTTGGGAGAATGAAGACAATAATGGTGAAATCAGAACAGGATTAAGTGATAATAACTCCTTCCTTCATGATAATGTAGATTAATTTTCATGAACTTAGAAAGTAAGATTGCTCTTGATATTAAGTCCGCTATGCTTGCAAAAGATAAAGTTCGATTGGAGGCGCTTAGGGCTGTGAAATCAGCTATTCTAATTGAAAAAACAAAGACAGGGAATAAAGAAGAGCTGGAAGATGAACTCTTATTTAAAATTATTTCGAAGTTGAACAAGCAGCGAATTGATGCTTATGAAATCTATAAAGAACAAAATAGAGATGATTTGGCAAAAGAGGAATTGCTGCAATCAAATATCTATAAAGAATATTTACCAAAGCCTCTTTCTGATGATGAATTAAAAGCTCAAATCGGTATTGTTATTAAAAATTTAGGAGCTAATGGTATGAAAGATATGGGTAAAGTAATGGGTGTTGCAATGAAAAATTTAGGTGGAAAAGCGGATGGATCTAAAATTTCATCTTTAGTAAAAGAGCTTTTAGCATAGAAATTAATGGATTTTTTAGATCCCTTAATAGAATCATACGCTCTTCAACATAGTGAAAAAGAAAATGATCTTTTATCCAATCTAAATAGGCAAACTCATTTAAAAGTATTACAGCCTAGAATGCTCTCCGGACATCTTCAAGGTAGAATACTAAGTTTTTTATCTACGGCAATAAAACCTAATAACATTCTTGAGATAGGAACCTATACCGGCTACAGTGCATTATGTTTGGCCGAGGGTTTACCAAAAAATGGAAAACTAGTGACCATCGATAATAATTTAGAGTTAGAAACGATGGTAAAAAAATACCTCAATGATTCCACTTATAAAAATCAAATTGAATTCATTAATGCAAATGCGATTGAGGTAATTCCAACCTTAAATTTGAAATGGGACTTGGTATTTATAGATGCAGATAAAGAGAATTACATTAATTATTTTGATTTAGTTATTGATCATGTTAAAAAAGGTGGATGGATAATTGCGGATAATGTACTATGGAGCGGAAAAGTGTTAGAAGAGCCTGATCCAAAAGATAAAGAAACTATTATTCTAAAAGAATTTAATGAAAAAGTACATCAAGATAATAGAGTTAGAAATGTGTTATTTCCTGTAAGAGATGGGATGATGCTAATGATCAAAAACTAAGAAACCTTGTATTCATTTTATTTATTACATTTGGTTCGCATTTTGATGCAAATCAATTAAATTATATTTCATGAAATCAATCTCAAAAATAATTTTAAGCTTACTCTTAATTCTACAGAGTTTTATTGGTAGAGCAGACGAAGGAATGTGGCTACCTATGTTATTAGGTGAAGAAACATACAAAAACATGGTAGAATGCGGTATTAGGCTTTCTCCAAAGCAAATATATGACGCTAATAATTCAAGTCTTAAAGATGCAATCGTGGCTTTAGGAGGTGGATTTTGCACTGGCGAAATAATTTCTGAACAAGGATTAATGTTGACCAATCACCATTGTGGATATGGAACAATTCAAGCTAACAGTACTACAGAACACGATTACTTAACTGATGGTTTTTGGGCCATGAAAAAAACAGATGAAATTCCTGCTGACTTTGGCGTTTGGTTTTTAAATAAAATTACAGATGTTACCGAAAGTGTATTAGATGGAGTTAATGATGATATGTCAGAGACAGATCGATCTAAAAAAATTAGTGAAAATATAAGCGCCTTGACTAAAAAGGCAAAAGAAGGTAAATCAGACGAAACATTTTCTGTTAAGGTAAAACCGTTCTATTATGGCAACTATTATTACATGTTTACATACAATATCTTTAATGATGTAAGGTTAGTTGGAGCTCCTCCTAGTTCAATTGGAAAGTATGGTGGTGATACTGACAATTGGATGTGGCCTAGGCATACTGGTGATTTTACCCTTTTTAGAGTGTATGCTAACAATAAAAATGAGCCCTCAGCTTATGATGAGGGTAATAAGCCATACTCTCCAAAACATGCATTACCGGTATCTATTGCCGGAGTACAAGAAGGTGATTATGCCATGATTATGGGTTATCCTGGGAGTACCGATCGTTATTTAACATCTTGGGGTGTTAAAGAGGCGGTAAATGTAGAGCAGCCTGCAAGAGTTAAAATTAGGAGAATCAAATTAGATCTTATGGAAGAAGAAATGAATAAGAGCCAGAAAACTCGTATTCAATATGCTTCAAAACACGCCAGAGTAAGTAATTATTGGAAATATTTTATAGGTCAAAGCGAGCAGTTGGTAAACAACAAGGTACAGCAGAAAAAAGAGGCTATTGAAGCTAATTTTACAGATTGGTATACCCAAAATAAATTGTCAGCTAAATACGGTGAAGCTTTAGGTTTAGTTAAAAATTCAGTTGAAGGATCCTCAAAATATACCATTCCTAATGTGTATTTTCAAGAAGCAATTGCTGGCTCAGAGGAGCTCATATTTGTAATGAGGAATATGGGTGAAAGATCAGCCTATTATAATGCGCTTAAAAGCGGTGATGGCATTGAAGAAGCAAAAAAAGAACTGCTCTTCAAGGCAAAGGAATTTTTCAAAGATTATAATCCAACTATTGGTAAAAATATTTTTGAAGCTGTACTGACTTTATATTATCATGATGTTCCTAGTGAGTTTCATCCTCCAGTTTTTAACGAAATGGGAAAGAAACAAAAAGGAGATTTCTCAAAATTAGCTGAAATGGCTTTTGCAAAAAGTTCATGGTGGTTATCCTACCAAAATTTTGAAGAAAGATTAAATAAAACTAATTCCATAAAAAAATTAGAAAAAGATATATTCTTCATACTACAGAAAGAATTTATTAAAACATATAGACAGGACGTCATGATGCCTAAAATGGCTTTCGATAGTGATTATGAAAAAGGAATGAGATTATTTGTAGATGGACTTCAAAAAATGGGAATGAATAAGGCCTCTGATGCAAATTCTACCATGCGATTTACCTATGGAAACGTTCTTCCATATGATCCAGCAGATGCAGTGCATTATGACTTTTACACTACGCTTGAAGGAGTAATGCAAAAAGAAGTGGTTACGGACGATAAAAATCACGAATTTTATATTCCTCAACGTCTAAAAGATCTATTTGAGTCAAAAGATTACGGTCCGTATGCAAGAAAAGAAGACGGAAAGTTACCGGTTGGGTTTTTGTCAAATAATGATATTACAGGCGGAAATTCGGGAAGCCCTGTCATCAATGCATATGGCGAATTAATAGGTACTGCATTTGATGGAAATTGGGAGGCAATGAGTGGTGATATCTATTTTGAACCAAATATTCAGCGTACTATTTCTGTAGATGTTCGATACACATTATTTATCATTGATAAATATGCTGGTGCTTCTCATCTAATAGACGAGATGAATATCATTACGGAAAGACATGTTGATCAACCTGCTGAAAAGGAAGAAAAACCTGAACCAGTAATAGCGCAATAAACGCCTACTTCAAAACGGTTCTTTGGAACTCATTAATGATTAATTTTCTTGCATTAGCTGCGGGATTGTGAGGAAGTTTACCTATGATTTCAAAAATTTTTGTACTTAGCTCTATTGCATTAGCATCATTTTTTAATTGCCCTAGTGCCGTGTTAGCTATTTGAATTGTTTCTTCTTTTCCCTTAATCAATTCAGCCCAAGATTTTGGACTAATGTAGATTTGTTGCGACATATTGTGATTGTATTCTTCCCTAACTTGCTTTAAAATTTCAAGATGTAAATTAGCCGCATTCATCGATGGTTTATGAATCCTAATGATTAAATTATTGGGATCAATTCTTTCAAGAAATAGTATAGCTCTTTCATACGCTTGAATTTTCAATGGAAGATATGTTTTTGCTTTTTGGTTGATAAGTTCCTTTTCATTTTCTTTTAGTTGTTTATTAAAGAAATGCTGAAGTAATAGGTAAGTAAGCAATAACATCCCAGCTAGGGGAATGAGTAATATAATAGTATCTTTCATTTTATGCTTTTAATATAAAAACGAATTTATCGATCATATGTTACAAAAGTGAAAAATCTGTTTATTTCTTTTCATCAAAAACATAATTAAGAAAAGCAAATAATTAATTTTGCGGCATGGAAAAAACACCAAATAATCTTCTTTCAGATAGAGTTAATAACTTATCTGAATCAGCTACTATTGCTATGGCAAGGAAAAGTAGGGAATTAAAGGCTAAAGGTATAGATGTAATAAGTTTAAGTTTAGGAGAGCCTGATTTTAACACCCCTGATTTCATTAAAAATGCAGCTAAAAAGGGTATAGATCAGAATTATTCAAAGTACATGGCGGTTAATGGCTATGAAGATCTTAGAACGGCCATATGTGAAAAATTTAAAAGAGATAATAATATAGCTTATAATTTAAATCAGATTGTAGTTTCTACAGGTGCAAAGCAATCCATTGCTAATGTTGCATTAAGTCTTATAAATCCAGGAGATGAGGTAATCATCCCAGCACCGTACTGGGTAAGCTATGAAGAGATTTTTAAAATGGCAGGAGCTGTCCCTATTGTTATTAATACTACTATAGAAAATGACTTTAAAATCACAGCTAAACAGCTGGAAAAGGCTATAAGTGACAAGACAAAATTGATGATTTACAGCTCACCTTGTAATCCATCAGGTAGTGTTTATTCAAAAGATGAATTAAGAAGTCTTGCAGATGTTCTCGTTCAACATAAGTCAGTTATTGTAGTAAGTGATGAAATTTACGAGCATATCAACTTTACAGATTCTTATTTTTCGATGGCTGCTTTTGAAGATATGTACGAACAAGTTGTTACGGTAAATGGAGTTTCTAAATCATTTGCGATGACTGGTTGGAGATTAGGATATATAGGTGCACCAGAATGGATTGCAAAGGCATGTACTAAGATTCAAGGTCAATTCACTTCTGGAGCTTCTAGTATTTCACAACGTGCTGCACTTGCTGCTTTAAGTGAAGACCCTAAGGTGGTTCTACCAATGAAGGAAGCCTTTTTAGAAAGAAGAAATTTCATGCTTAACGAGTTAAGAAATATAGAAGGTATTAAGATTAATGAACCAAATGGAGCTTTTTATTTATTTCCCGATATCAGTCAATTCTTTGGGAAACAATTCAATGGAAAAACAATTCATAATGCTGATGATCTTTGCCTATTTTTACTTGAAGAGGCTAAAGTAGCATTAGTTACCGGTAATGCTTTCGGGTCTCCAAATTGCATTAGGATATCCTATGCAGCTTCAATGGATCAATTAATAGAGGCTGTAAATCGAATTAAAATTGCCATTTCAAGATTGAATTAAATCTCTGAATTGATAGCCTTTACTGGTGAAATTTTGCTACTCAATAACGATGGTAGTATTAAGGCTGTAAAGCAAATTAAAAAAGCAATTCCATTAATAATAATAAACTGACTTGTAGGGTAATGCATAGGTACAGCATCAAGATAATAGTTTTCCTTAGGCAGGGTTAAAAATTGATATTTATTTTGCAAAAACATAATGCCAAATGCGATTAGATTTCCAGCTAGAAATCCAATTGATAGTAGGAGGCCACCATGTATAACAAATACGCTAATTAGTGATTTATTGGAAATCCCAATAGATTTCAAAATACCGATCATTTTTGTTTTCTCAACAATAAGAACAAGAAGTGCTGTTGACATATTAACAATCGCTACGGCTATCATTAAGATAATAATGATGTAGACATTTTGATATATTAGATTTAGCCAAGAAAATAGATCTTCAAAACGTTTTTCTAATGAGACCGTTAAATATTCTGGTCCAAAATATGATTTCAGGTTTTTAAGTGTGGTTTTGTCATTATCTACGTCTGTTAACATGATTTCATAACCACCTGCATAATATTTCCCACTTCCTTCTGTATTTAGGTATCCAACCTCTTTGTCTTTGAATTTCACATTCATGTAGAGCGTGTCAGGAATACTAATCACATTACTTGATTCTAATTGATCCACTTCATATGCAATAAGTTGTATTAGGGTGTCTTTTTTAACGATTAACTGATAAGTAGATTGTGGAGAGATTTTTGATTTTTCTAATTCATATAATATTTTACCTTCATTTGACTTAGTAAAACAATTAATTTCTAATGTGGTATCATTAGTAAATAAGGCTTTTGATTTTATGGTCAATCCCCATTTATTTAGTTTAGTTAAATTTTTGATATCGATGAATCCAAATTGATTATCAATTTTATCAAGACCAGTTTCATAAATTCCACTTAGAAAATAATTTCGTTGTTTTGGATTACCATTAATAATAAAGAATGCACTTATCTTATCTCCAATTGATGCATTTAAGTTTTTGGCGGTGTTTTTAGAAAGAATTATGGAATCATTTTCAGTTTCAAATTTAGGAATGACTCCTTGGATTAAATATTGATTTAGAAAATCTAAATTATTTTTAGTAATCCCTTTAAATAAAATACCCGAAATTTCACTTTCATCATTGTCATTAATATGTTGAATGATGGAGGATTTAAGTACATAAGGATAGATTCCATCAATGTCATCATTATTTGAGAGTGAGTCAAGATTATGTTGTATTGTGATTATTGGACTTGTTTCATTATTGTTATTTAAATAAAGTGATTCAACTTGGATATGACTCCCGAAGCTCATTAACTTATTCTTAATTTCAGTTTGGAAACCAACAGCTACACTAAGAGTTAATATCATGACGCAGATACCTAACATGATTCCAATCAATGAAATTAATACAATAGTACCGGAAAAGCTTTTGGAATGCTTTTTGTTTTTAAGCATTCTTTTTGCTATAAAGAATTCAACGTTCAATTTTTATTTAATTTGCAAAATGAAGTTAGTGAATTACAAACATGGTCATTTTATTCATCATAAAAAATTATGCTTGTTAATTTTAGTACTTTATTCTTTCACATTTATTGGTCAACAAAACAGGATAGTTACTGGAGCGGAAAGATTAGGAGAATATCTACCATTATTAAAAAATAAAAATATAGCATTGGTAGCGAACCAAACTTCATTGGTTAAAACTGATCATTTGGTTGATGTCTTATTAAATGAAGGGGTAAATGTTCTTAAAGTATTTTCACCAGAACATGGGTTTAGGGGTAATAATGATGCAGGTGAAAAAGTAAAAGATGAATTTGATCTCCAAACGGGTTTACCAATATATTCTCTTTATGGTAAATCAAAACAAAAGCCAAGTAAAGAGCTTCTTAAAGATGTAGATGCTATGGTATTTGACCTGCAAGATGTTGGTGCTAGGTTTTACACTTACATTAGTACATTGCACTATGTAATGGAGGCCTGTGCAGAAAATGGAATTCCACTTGTTATTATGGACAGACCAAACCCCAATGGACATTATGTTGATGGACCCGTACTTGATTTAAAATATCAATCTTTTGTTGGTATGCACCCAATACCGGTAGTACATGGATTAACTATTGCTGAATATGCAAAAATGATAAACGGAGAAGGATGGCTTGGAAATGAACTTCAATGTATATTAGAAATTATCCCATGTAAAAATTACGATCACAATACACCATACAAACTTCCTGTTCCACCTTCACCAAATTTACCAAATATGAAAAGTGTTTACCTTTATCCTTCACTTTGCTTTTTTGAAGGCACTAATGTAAGTGTTGGTAGAGGAACTGATCTTCCATTTCAAATTTTCGGATCACCTTACATGAAAAACTTATCTTTTCAATTCACACCTAATCCTACGTTTGGTGCAAAACACCCGAAGCATCAAGGTCAGATTTGTTATGGTGAAAAACTCACTGATTTCTCTGAAGATTCTTTATTTAAAATGCAAGAGTTGAATTTTAATTGGTTAATAAATGCTTATCATTCATTTAATGATGATCCCACATTCTTTAATAAAAATAACTTTTTTAATTTGCTTGCCGGATCGGACAAGTTAATGAATTTGATTAAGGGAGGAGCTAATGCTAAACAGATAAGAGAAACGTATCAAAATGAGTTAGACATGTTCAAAAAAAGCAGAAAAAAATATTTGATATATGCGGATTTTGAAGAATAAAATCAATTACTATGATGAAGAAAATTGAAAAAATAGGAGTTGTTGGTGCTGGATCTATGGGTACAGGAATTGCACAAGTGGCAGCTATGGCTGGTTATGAGGTTTTTATTTATGATCAAAATAAGTCTGCAGTAAATAAAGCTTTGAATAAGTTAGATACTATTTTAAATCGATTAGTCGAAAAGGGGCGAATTACAGAACAAACTAAGGCACAAGCTAAAGATTCTATAACGGTAGTAGATCAACTGAGTCAATTCAATAATGCTGATTTTGTAATTGAAGCCATAATAGAGGATATTGAAATAAAAAAAACTCTATTTAAATCATTGGCACAGCTAACGCCTGATGATTGTATTCTGGCAACAAATACCTCTTCACTGTCAGTAACTAACTTGGCTTCATCATCAGCTCACCCAAGTCATTTTATTGGAGTACATTTTTTCAATCCAGCACCTTTGATGCCCTTAGTAGAGGTTATACCAGCTTTACAGACCGATTCTACTGTTGTTGAAAGCGTATTTTCAATGTTAAATGATTGGAGAAAAACACCTGTTTTAGCCAAAGACACACCCGGCTTTATTGTTAATCGAATTGCAAGACCTTTTTATGGAGAAGCGCTAAGAATTTATGAAGAAGGTATAGCTAACTTTCACACAATCGATGAGTCACTTAAAAAAGAAGGCGGTTTTAAAATGGGTCCATTTGAATTAATGGATTTCATTGGTAATGATGTGAATTATGCTGTAACTAAATCGGTTTTTGAGGCGTTTTATTTTGACCCTAGATACAAACCTTCATTCACTCAAAAAAAATATGCTGAGGCAGGTTGGCTGGGTAGAAAATCGGGTAGGGGCTATTACCATTATAATGATGATGCAGTTAAAGTGGAAAAAGTAGAAAATGCTAAGGCTAAAGATATTTTTGAACGTATACTAGTAATGCTTATCAACGAAGCGGTAGATGCCCTTTATTTACAAATTGCATCTGAGCAAGATATTGAATTGGCCATGACAAAAGGAGTTAATTATCCCAAAGGATTAATTAGTTGGGGTAGAGAGTTAGGTTTCGATTGGTGTGAAAAGAAATTAGACGCTCTATATAACAAATATCATGAGGATCGTTATCGATGTTCACCCCTGATAAGAAAATGGGCAATTTAGATTAGGATTCTGTTGCTGGTTTTTTGCAGCAGGATTTCCCTTTAGCTTCAGGTTTGCAACAATCTGATTTGGTTTTTTTCTTTTTATCTTTTTTCTTCTTTTTATCATCACCTTCCTTTAATTCAACCATTGTTGAGTCAGTGTTGTCAGGCAATGTAAAGCTAGCAGCAGTTATTCCGACCCCAAATATTGCTATCAAAGAAAATGCCAATAATAATTTTTTCATATCCGTTATCTATTATGTGTTTAAAAATATAAAAAATGTTAATAAATACGCGCTCGTTCTAAAATAGTTTCGATTTAGTTAAACAAAATCAGATAAAAGCCAGTATAGTTTCACCTCCAATAATGGTGTCATTTAGTTTTACTTTAATTTCTGCACTTTTGGGAATCAAAACATCTATTCGAGAACCGAACTTAATAAATCCTGCTTCTTGGGTCTGATTAACTAAATTGTCTGGTTTTGCATAATTGCATATTCTTCGCGCAACTGCACCAGCTATTTGTCTATATAAAATTTGATGATTTGTGTTTGACTGAATAACTATGGTCGTCCTTTCATTTTCGGTACTTGATTTGGGGTTCCATGCTACTAGATATTTTCCGGGATGGTACTTACTATAAATGACCTTACCATTTGTCGGGTACCATTGTTTATGTACATTAAGCGGAGACATGAATATACTAAGTTGGGTGCATTCTTCTTTCAGATATTCCTCTTCAAAAACATTTTCTATGACTACTAATTTCCCATCACTAGGTGCTAAAATATGATTGTCATTTAGTATAATTTTCCTATCTGGATTTCTGAAAAAGTGAAGAATTAAATAAAAAAATACAATTGATAGAATGGAGATGATCAAGTTGACTATCCAAATAGGATTGAAATAATAGGCTAAGCCATTAATCAAGGTTAAAAATATGAGGACTATTACTATGGTTGCGTATCCCTCTCTGTGTATTTTCATTAGGTTAAATTTAATATGATGTAAATTACGGGAATTGTGATTAGAAATGCGTCCATTCTGTCTAAAATCCCACCATGGCCTGGCATAATTTTTCCTGAATCCTTAACTCCAGCTTGTCTTTTGTAATAGGACTCAATAAAATCTCCTGTTGTTGCGGAGAATGGTAAAACTAAAGTGATGAGTAAATATGATAAAGAAGAAATAGGATTAAAATGGTCTTCAAAAATAAAATATAATAAACCACTAGCCAATAGGCAAAACACATAGCCTCCAATAAATCCTTCCCATGATTTTTTAGGTGAAATCGAAGGTAAAATCTTTGTTTCCCCCCATTTTTTTCCCACTAAATAAGCAAAAGAATCAAACGTCCAGGTAAGTAAAAACATTAAAAGGACAACAGATGGATTAAATGGCATTTCTGGGTAATTTGAATCTGTCATGCCAAAAAATTGTATAGTGAAAAAAGGAATGATTACAATTATGAGTGCTAACAGTTTAGTTTTTCCTTTTCTTAGCTTCCACATTTCGTACGTTGACCATAATCCAAGAGTGATAAATAAGATTTGAAATGTTTTTTCTGAGTATGCTGTTCCGAACCACATGATGACAACGTAGATTGCACCAAAAAAACCTCTTTTCAGTAATTCATTCATGGGTGATATCAAAAATGATCAGAAAAGAGTTAAGCCGATTTTTTAGAAGAGGTTTTTGTGTCATCTTCAGTTTTCTTTGCTTTCTCTTCTTTTTTTACAACTTCTTTATCGAACGGTCTTTTACCAAAAATGATTTCTAGATCCTCTTTAAAAATCACCTCAGTTTCAAGTAGTTTATTGGCCAATTGGTGCAATTTATCTTCATGTTTTTTAAGAATTGCTTTAGCTCTCTCATATTGACCATCTATGATTTTCTTAATTTCTTGATCAATGATTTTGGCAGTTTCTTCAGAATAAGGTTTAGTAAATCCATAACCTTGATTTTGCGAATCATAATAAGAAATATTTCCAATTTTTTCGTCAAGTCCATAGATGGTTACCATTGCCATAGCTTGTTTGGTTACTTTTTCTAGATCACTTAATGCACCTGTAGATATTTTGTTAAAAATGATATATTCAGCCGCTCTACCACCTAGAGCCGCACACATTTCATCTAATATTTGTTCAGTAGTATTCAATGATCTTTCTTCCGGTAAATACCATGCTGCTCCAAGACTTCTGCCTCTAGGTACGATCGTAACTTTAACAAGTGGATTAGCATGTTCGAGCATCCAACTAACAGTAGCATGACCTGCCTCATGATAAGCAATGGTTTTCTTTTCTTCTTTTGTAATAATCTTATTTTTCTTTTCTAGACCACCAATTATTCGATCAACAGCATCTAGAAAATCTTGTTTTTGAACATTTTCTTTTTTCTTTCTAGCAGCAATTAGAGCAGCTTCATTACAAATATTTGCAATATCTGCACCACTAAAACCAGGAGTCTGTCTAGCTAAAAAATCTTTATCTAATTCTTTTTCCAATTTTAATGGCTTTAAATGAACCTCAAAAATTTCTTTTCTTTCATTTAAGTCTGGCATATCAACATAGATTTGTCTATCAAATCTACCAGCTCTCATTAAGGCTCTATCTAGAATATCTGCTCTGTTTGTGGCAGCTAAAATAATTACCCCCGAGTTGGTGCCAAATCCGTCCATTTCGGTTAGTAACTGATTTAGTGTATTTTCACGTTCATCATTAGAGCCCATGTTCGGATTTTTGCCTCTTGCTCTACCAATGGCATCTATTTCGTCAATGAAAATTATACATGGTGCTTTTTCTTTAGCTTGTTTAAATAGGTCTCTGACACGAGATGCACCAACACCAACAAACATTTCTACAAAATCTGATCCTGATAAAGAGAAGAACGGAACTTTGGCTTCTCCAGCTACTGCCTTGGCAATTAATGTTTTTCCTGTACCAGGAGGGCCTACTAACAAAGCACCCTTAGGAATTTTAGCCCCAAGTGCAGTGTATTTTTTAGGGTTTTTCAAGAAATCAACTATTTCTTTAACTTCCTCTTTAGCTTCTTGTAGTCCAGCAACATTATCGAAAGTCACATTCGTTGATTTTCCTTGACCAAACATTTGAGCTTTTGACTTACCTATGTTAAAAATTTGACCGCCTGCTCCACCACCGCCAGATACTCTTCTCATAAAGAATGACCATATTGCAATCATAATACCAAAGAAAATAATCCAATAGACAATTTCTCGTCCAAAATTTTCTTCCGTTTTTACTTTTACCTTGAAATTATTTTCATTTGACAAGCCTTCCTCTTTGTTTTTTCTTGCTTTTTCTAGTAATTTTTGATATAAATCAGATGAATGATCTTTGGGGATCTCAAAAGAGTACTGGTAATTATTTCTGCTTTTACCATTGTTAGTGAACTCAGGATCATTTAAATATTTTTTATTGATATAGACTTTAACTTCAGCGTTGTTAATGATCTCAACTTGTTGTACTTTCTGCTTTTCTATCCACTCCCAAAGCTGGTTCTCTTCAATTTTTTTGGTGTAAAACCCATTGAAATTCATAAGGTTAAATCCTATGAGCACAACCGCAACAATGCCATAAATCCAGTAAAAATTGAACTTAGGTAGTTTTTTATTGGAGTTATTATTGTTCTGTTTGTCGTTTTTTTTATTAAGCATTTTGGTTTGTGTTAAATTCCTCTCTTGGAGCATCCCCCCATAGATCTTCAATATTGTAGTATCCTCTTTTTTCTTTGTAGAAAATATGAGCAACTACGTTTACATAATCCATAAGAATCCATTCTGAGTTACCCTTACCTTCTTCTCTCCACGGCTTTTCGTTTAAAGAGCTAATGCATTTTTTATATATAGCCCTATTGATCCCTTCTACATGAGTGACAGAATCTCCGTGAGCCACGATGAAGTAATCAGAAACAGCACCATCAATATTTCTTAAATCAAGACAGATTACATCATTAGCTTTGCCTTCAAGGTATCCTTCAACTATGGTATTTTTTAGGTCCACGCTAGTGACTGATTTGATTTTTAAAGAATTATTAATGTTATTCAAAAGTAGTTATTTTAAGATTAAACATTTGATTTGTTCGTGCTATAATCGTTAATTTATGCTAATGAATAACCATTATTTTGGAAACCACATTATTCGACTAGATAGCATTGATTCTACGAACAATTATGCTGCCAAGTTATTAAATCAGACAAAAATTCCTTTTGGGGCTGTAATTATGTCACAATTTCAGACTGAAGGAAGAGGTCAAAGAGGAGCAAAATGGAATGGGGAAAAGGGAGAAAACTTGACGTTTAGTATTATAGTTGATGGAAAACAAATTAAAGAATATCCTACATTTTTACTTAGCAAATGTGTAGCGATATCAGTCAAAGAAATGTTATCTCAAAATACTAGAGAAAACGTCATGTTAAAATGGCCAAATGACATCTACGTAAACACTAAAAAAATTGCTGGTATATTAATAGAAAATCAATGGAAAGGGGGATGCCTGAATTCTTCCGTAGTTGGAGTAGGAATAAATGTGAATCAAATTAATTTTGAAGATGAATTAAACGCAATAAGCTTGAAATCAATAAGTGGTCAAGATTATGATTTGGAAGGACTACTTTTTCAATTTTGTAAACATTTAAACACCAATTATAGTTTCTTGCTCGATGGTCAGTTTGAGAAAATCAATGAGCATTATCAATCTTCTCTATATTTCTTAAATAAAAAGTCTCAATTCTTAATTGAAGGCAAAAAAGAGGATGTTATAATTAGAGGAGTTAATCAACATGGTTTAATTGAACTTGAGAAATTAAATGGAGAAGTGGGTTATTATTGTTTTAATGAAGCTCGTCAAATTCTATAGCCTTTTCAATTTTTTTAGCCATGTAGTTAAAAAGTTCATTTAATGGCTTTGAAACCATAGCTTTTAGAATAGGATTAATGTCTATGGTGCATGAAATTTGTGCTGTTGTTGATTCTAAGTCGAATTCGGTTAAATCTATTTGCATTTCAAATTTAAAAGATGCATTTTTTCCACTAACTAATTTGATGTAATTTGATTTTTCTTCCACTTTTTCAAGCTCGAGAGTATACATTTTTTGAATCTTTAAGCTGCATTTATCATTATCAGATACCCAATCACTGATTTTATCTTTTGGAAATAAATACTGGTAATTATTCAAGTTGTTGAGGAAATGATGAACCTGTTTAATGTTGGCTTTGGAAGTTACCTTTTCACTTTGGATTTTCAGCATTCTAAGACCAGGTTTCAGGAGATTTCCTCCAATTATTTAACGTGTTAATCTCATCTTCATCTATGTAATTATCTCTTACAGCAATATCGATTAATGATGCGTAATTAGTTAGAGTGAAATAAGGGCAATTTTCCATATTAAAGGTATCCTCAGCTTTTTGGAAACCATAGCTAAAGATGGCGCCTAAACCAATCACATTAAAGTTATTTTTTCTTAAGGAATTAACAGCAGCTAAACTGCTTTTTCCTGAAGATATTAAATCTTCAATAACAAGGACTTGTTCATTGGTTTTCAATCCACCTTCTATTTGATTATTCAAACCATGTGCTTTTGCCGATGATCTGACATATGAAAATGGAAGATCCAATACCTCAGCCACTAAAGCACCAATTGCAATACCTCCAGTAGCAACACCAGCGATTGCAGTAGGCTTAAAGTGGAGTGAATTAATAGCTTTAACAAATTCATCTCGAACTGCTGATCTTATTTTAGGGTGACTCAATATTTTTCTATTATCACAGTAAATTGGTGACTTCCATCCTGAAGCCCAAGTAAATGGCTCTTTAGGCTGTAATTTGATTGCTTTGATCTGCAAAAGGAATTCTGCTATTTTAGCAGAGTTAAAATTGGATTGAATCATGCTGCAAATGTATAAAGTTTTTGAACCCAAAAAAGAAGTCGTTTTCATTAATAGTGCTAAAACTCCAGTGAATTCATCAAAAGGCAATAGAAATAAAAATTCATTTGAAAAAGAAGTCACAGAATATGTGTTCAGTAAAGATCCCTATGATGAATTAAAGAGATATTACGCTAATCATAAATTAATAAAAGCTGCTGGTGGTCTTGTTCGTAATGATGCACATTTTCTTTGGATTTATAGAAATGAAGTATGGGATTTACCAAAAGGCAAGGTTGAAAAAAATGAATCTTTAGAGGCTACAGCTTTAAGAGAAGTAGAAGAAGAGTGTGGATTAAAAGGGTCGCTCAAAATCTTTCAAAAAATAACAGTAACATTTCATACGTACCAATTTCAAGAAATAAAAATTTTAAAAGAAACGCATTGGTATTCCATGAATTTCCAGGGTGAACTTGCTACATTTCCACAATTAGAAGAAGGAATTACAAAGGTGTGTTGGAAGTCTCAAAAAGAGTCTATAGAACTTGCGAAAACATCTTATCCTTCAATTTCAGCTGTTTTTAAGAAAGGAATACTTATCCTTTAACTCCTATATTCAGGCGATGTCTTTGATCCAACTTTTTTTGTAATTCAAAGAAAGTAACATCAATACTTTGGTTATTGTACATTGGACTAGGTGTGTAGGCTGGATATTGAATAATCATACCCTCAGCGTCAATAAATAAATAGGTTGGTAGATGATCCAATCTGAATTTTGAAATCACGTTTTGAGGGTTTTGAGGTCTTCCAATTTCCCAATTGTAGTGGTTGTGGTTTAAAAAATGGGTAAATGAACTTTCTTTATAGTCAAGATTTATGGAAATGAAATGAACGGCATCATATTTTCTCTCCAATTGCTCAATTATTTCCATTTCTTTTAGACTCATATAGTTTGTTGAAGAGAAAAAATTGATGTACACATATTTACCTTTAAAATCAATTAGCTCATGTCTTTTATTTTCAGAATCTAGCCAACCAAAGTTTGGAGTAATAGTTCCTTCTTTTAAATAAGATAATTCATGTAAACATTGTTTAGCAATTTTTTTATTTTCTTCCCAATTCCCATTTTTTGTAATTTCTTGGAGTAATTCAATAATAAATTTGTTAGAAAACTCTCTTGAGTCATAGTTGTCATACAATCCTTTAACAATTACAAGTTCTGTTAATTTTTGATTATCATAAAAGTATGAATTGGCCATGGTGTTTTTGAGATGGTCTAAATCATGAAATTGATTTATGGAGAATTTTATTTTTTGAAACATTTCGTCACCCCCAATTTTAAAAGGTTTTCTGAAAAAAAGATTAAAAAATTGCATGTAAGCAGGGTTTAAATATTCTACATTTCCTTTTTTAAGATAAGTTTGAAAAAGATAATTTTTATAAAATTCTCCTTTGCTTTGGTGAGCCATTTGTTCGAGTAGAGCTATTTCATATCTAATAGAAATATGTAGAAATTTTATCAAGTTATTTTGATAACGATTACTTAAATCAACTTTGAATACATTAAGACTATCTTGAAATTCTTTTTCATGAAGCGCCATTCTTATGAGTTTAGAAGTATCGCCATATAGAAAATAATCGTATTGTAAGTTAAAGTCAAGAATAAGGTGGTTAATATCGTTTTTTGGTAGGTCAATAAAAACCAATTGTATTTGATTTTTTTTGAGAGACATTGTGTCCAAGACGGTATCTTTTGGAAAGTATATGTTATAGAACTTGGTAGCTGTGTCCATGTAAAGCAAACCATAGCTTCTACCTATAACAATCTCTGAAAGCTCAATTTCTTCTACATTTTCTGTTAGTATAATTTGGCCGTTATTCCCAATTTTTGATTCAGAAATCAGCTCATATTGATTAGTTATGAAATCCGTTTTTCTCTGCCATTTTATATTTTCTCCCTTATAATCGGGTGCACTTATTCGAAGTTCTAGTGCAATCAAATTGTTATTTACCACTGAAAAACAAAAAAACAGCAATAAAAAGTGCTTAAACATAACTAGATGTTAATGGCATCAGGCAGAAAAGAATTTGCATCTCCATTGTTTTTAATAATTTCTCTTACAATAGATGAAGAAATCATGCCAAATTCCTTGTTAGTGAGTAAAAAAACGGTTTCAATTTGAGGATTTAAGATTTGATTGGTTTCTGCAATTGGTTTTTCATATTCAAAGTCTACACCAGATCTTAATCCTCTAAAAATTAGATTCGCATTCATTTTTTTAGCAAAGTCTATAGTTAATCCATGGTATGTTTTAACTGAAATATGATTAAAGCCATCAAACGTTTTTTCTATCCATTTCTTTCTTTCTTCAAGGCTAAATAAATATTTTTTTGTAGAGTTTTCTCCTATAGCCACAATGAGTTCATCAACCATATTAGCTGCTTTTTTAATAACATACTCATGGCCCTTTGTGATTGGGTCAAAAGATCCAGGGAATATGCCAATTTTAGATTTCACTTATGCGCTAAAAAATGAAAAGTTCACACTACTATACGTTCTTTGATCTATAAAGTTAAAAGAATTTGTAAAGTTTCTGCTTTCTGCATGTTCAAGGATAAACAATCCATTTTCCTGAAGCAAATTTCGTTCAAAAATAATTTTATGAATGTCATCAATTTGTTTGAAATCATAAGGTGGATCAGCAAATATCACATTATATCTTTCATTAGTTGATTCTAAAAAATATAATGCATTCTTTTTTTTTGTTTTGATATTCATTCCCCATTTTATGCTTTGCTTTTTAACAAAACTCAATGCGTTAAGTTGTTGATCAACTGCCGTAATTTCTCTTGCCCCTCTAGATGCAAATTCATATGAAATATTTCCAGTTCCACAAAACAAATCAAGTACACAAATTTGATTCAAATCGATTTTATTTTCGAGAATATTAAATAAGGCTTCTTTTGCCATATCTGTAGTTGGTCGAGCTTTAATTTTATTATTTCTTGGTATGATAAAAGATTTGTATTTACCTCCTACAATTCTCAAAGCTGCATTAATTTAAATGGTTTTAGAATGTACAAATCTGTTTCTTCTATATGGAATATGGATTTTAATCTATTTTCAACTTCTCCATCAATGATTCCTAATTCAACAATTCTAAATTGCGAATTAATTAGGTCGGCTTCTTTGATTACCGATAAAATAAAATATAAAATATCATCTAACCCATTAATCTCAAATCGATTTACTAATTGAAGTTTTTGATTTTTAACGGCAGAAATGTAAATGAATCTTTCAGTTTTAAAAAATCTAATTTCATCATTGTAATGATTATCATTTAATAAAAAAGTTGAAAAATGCAATAGATTGGAAGCAGGGTAAAGGCTTTCTAACTCTACTAGCTTGTTTTTTTTAATCGTCCAAACTAGATAAGCATTTTCCTTGGGAAGAAAGGTTTCTTGAAACGAAAATTCATTTTCATTCTTATCAAGGTAAGAGTGAATTTCTAAGGGGTTGATGTTTTTAAATATTTGCTCTGGTATTAATGTAAAGCTACTACTGTCAATGTGTATATTGTAGCTCTTTTCCTTTTTAACAGGATTTGATTCTAATGAATTTTCGTTTTCTAAATAATATATACCATCATCGAAAAGAAAGAGTATATTATTTAGGTAACTCAACGCAAAATTATTTCCAATTACCGCTAGTCTTTACTTCTGACATGGATCCCGTAATTAATGTATCTCGTTCAAGCAAAGGATCATAAGGTGAAGGGTCTTGAGCTTGAAAAACAGGAGTTCCGATTTTGGTATATAAGTAAATGGCTTTATCACTACTTGCTAGGTCTGAAAAAGAGAAGGTTTCATCTCTATTATATTCAAATGATAAAGATGTAGTATCAAAACCTCTATTTTCCAAGAGAGTTTTAAATTTTGAGAGATCCAGTGAGGGGGAAGAAAATTCATCTTCTTTGATAACCAAATCTTTTCCTATGTACATTTTTTCGAAACCAATTGGGTTATAATATGGAGGAAGTAAATTGTAATTCAACATGTCTTCAAGATCTGACCAGTTTATTTTAGATGGTTTTGGAACGATATCCTTCTGAGTAAGTAGAATGATTTGTGGTTGATTATTTCTAATTACCTTAAAAGTAATGGTATCTTTTCGAGTTTCTTTTATTAAGTTATAAATTTCTCTTGGAGATTTTATTTTGGTATTGTTAGCTGACTCAAGAATATCACCAATTAGTAAACTTGGTATTTGTGGGATAGAGTCTTTGACTATAAGACCGTTAATTTCTAAATCATAATAAGCAGTATCGTTTTGGTTAAAATCAATAATATTGGCTGTTACAAAATGAAAATTGGTGCCAGATTTGTATAATAAACACTCAAATGTATTTTCATCGCTAGTTTCTAATATATCGGAGTCCATAACAAATAACTTGTTGCTCCCGTCATGCGTTAGATTTACTCTATTTAAATGATCTATTACAAAATCGTAAAGCCTTTTTTTACTGGAGTCTGATGAAGTTGGAAAAAGTTTATCCCTTACATTTTGCCATGAAGTGTCTTTAGCAAGTAAGCCACAAAGAAGTGCTTCTTTCTCATCATAAGATTCAATTTGAATGTAGTCTCTTACAGGATCATACCCTAATATTTCTTGATGTTCAGGTGTAATTTTATAATCGGGAACGGTACCAATGGTGCTAACTGAGTAAACACTATCTTCGATAAGGAATCGTTTAAGTTCCTCAAACTTATTAGCGTACCATCCATATTTTTTCTTATATTCTATTTGAACTACTTCTATATCTCTTAAACCCTGTTTTACATGGGCATTTATTTCTTTTTTGAGTTCAATTTGATCAATTGTTGTAGCAATAGAATTATAAGTCTTATAACTTAAGAATAGACAATAAAAAATCATGACAGGTATGATAAATTTAAAGTAGTTTTTTTGGATTACATTTCTTAGGATTAGAATAATTACAATGCCTAATAATAATACTGACAGCGCTCCAAAAAGAAAGTCATTGGACTGGGAAATATTTCCTGTACCACTAAAAAGAGCGGTATATAAAAGAATTAACCCAGCAAGGACAATGATGTAAGGGATAATGAATCTTTTTATATGAGTACTTAACCTTTCCATGTGTAAATATTTTGGTGTACAAAACTAATATTTTATTTGAATATTTTCATTACTATTTATAGAGTAATCAAATTACATTTCAATCAAAAATTATTTAAAATAAAATATTACACTAACAACGATTTACAATATTAAATTTCACCTTAAACAAATTAAATAACATAAAATAGTTTATTTAAGATACTATTTAAAAATAAGTATTATTTGTATATTTGAGCTTGTAGATTTGAGAATTGAAAAGACAAACCCTACTAGAGGCATATCAATATATCTGTACGGCCAGGTCAATGAGTACTTTGTTTGAAAAAAACAAAACCATTACGGCTAAGTATGTTCATGCCACCTCTAAAGGACACGAAGCTTTCCAAATTGCACTTGGTCAACAACTTAAAAGTTATGATTACATATTCCCCTATTATCGTGATGATGCAATGTTATTGGCCATGGGGTTTTCTCCTAAGCAGTTAATGCTCCAACTATTAGCCAAAAAAAACGACCCTTTTTCAGGAGGTAGAACCTATTATGCTCATCCTAGTTATAAACATGTAGATTTTCCCAATATACCACATCAATCATCGGCAACTGGAATGCAAGCCATTCCCGCTGCTGGTGCAGCTATGGGGTTAGATTATAAGGAAAAAATAGGAATAGCAGAAAATCAAAATGAAAAACCACTTGTTGTTTGTTCCCTCGGTGATGCTTCATGTACGGAAGGTGAAGTTTCCGAGGCCATTCAGATGGCCACACTAAAAAAATTACCCATCATATTTTTTGTACAGGATAATGAATGGGACATATCTGCCAATGCAAAAGAAATTAGGTCACAAGACATGACCCAATTTGCTAAAGGATTTAATAATCTAAAAAGTATTTCTTTGGATGGATCTAATTACATTGAATCCTATACAAGAATTGAAGAGGCCATTGAATGGGTTAGAAATAGAAAAGGCCCCGTACTTTTAAGAGGTGAAGTTCCGTTATTAAATCATCACACTTCTGGCGTCAGGATGGAGTGGTATAGGGATGATTTAGATGAGCACCTAAAAAGAGATCCATTTCCAATTATGAAATCACAGTTAATGGATTATGGAATAGAGAAATCTCAATTAGCCCACATTGAAAAAATAGCTTCCAATAAAGTTAATCAAGACTATGAAGAGGCAGTTGAGGAAGAAGATCCTACAGAAGATAGTTTAACGGAGCACATTTTTGCACCCACTGAAGTGTTAGAAGAAAAAGGAGAACGCTCTCCAAAAGGTAAAGAACCTACCGTGATGGTGGACTCTGCTTTATTCGCAATAAGAGAGTTAATGGAAAGTGATGATAGGTGTTTACTTTATGGACAGGATGTTGGTGGTCGATTAGGCGGTGTTTTTAGAGAAGCAGCTACATTAGCCCAACAATTTGGTGATGACCGTGTATTTAACACGCCAATACAAGAAGCGTTTATAGTGGGAAGTACGGTTGGAATGTCTGCTGTAGGACTAAAACCCATTGTTGAAGTTCAGTTTGCAGATTACATTTGGCCTGGTTTAAATCAGTTGTTTACTGAAGTAAGCAGATCTAATTATTTAACTCAAGGTAAATGGCCTGTAAGTATGATTTTAAGAGTTCCTATTGGAGCCTATGGTTCTGGTGGTCCTTATCATTCATCAAGTGTAGAATCCATTGTAACTAATATTCAAGGTATTAAAATAGCTTATCCATCCACAGGTGCAGATCTAAAGGGACTCATGAAATCAGCTTATCACGATCCTAATCCAGTGGTCATGCTTGAGCACAAAGGATTATACTGGTCAAAAATTCCTGGAACAGAGAGTGCAAAAACAATTGAGCCTTCTAATGATTATGTGATTCCTTTTGGGAAGGGAAGGGTGGTCCTTTCTGCGGGTGAAAAAGAAATTAAAAAAGGAAATTCTGTTGCGATAATTACTTATGGTAGAGGTGTTTATTGGGCTTTAGAAGCGGCTACCAATTTTGATAAACAGATAGAAATTTTGGATTTGAGAACTCTTTTTCCATTGGATGAAGATCTTATATTTGAAATAACTAAAAGACACGGTAAAGTGCTCTTAGTTACTGAAGAACCTTCATCAGCATCTTTTACATTAGGTCTAGCGGGTAGAATTCAAGAAGCATGTTTTGAATATCTTGATGCTCCTATCAAAATTCTAGGATCTGTAAATATTCCTGCTATTCCTCTGAATGAAAATTTAGAAAAAGCATATTTACCCAATTCAGATAAGGTAAAAACAGCGTTAGATTCACTTTTAGATTATTAATTTCTTTGCTAATTAATTAAATAATAGATTTGCGATTTAGATACTTTTATATTATGGATGTTTTAAATCAAGAATTTTACGGCAATTCAATCCTGAGCTGGGCTATTGCTCTAGGCATACTAATTTTGTCAATTGTGGTTGTTAAAATGATTTATTGGATTTTTTCAAATGTGATTAAGCGTTTAACATCTAAAACAAAGACAAACCTAGATGATGTTTTAATCGATAAACTTGAAAAACCACTAACATACCTATTGCTTATACTAGGTTATTGGATTTCAATACACTATTTGGTTTTCAAAGAAGAGATTCAAGGGGTTTTAGAAAATGTTGCTTATTTTCTTTTGGTTTTAGATATCACTGCTATTCTATCAAGGGTTGTTGACGCACTAATATCAGAAGTAATAATGCCCATTACCGAAAAATCAGAAAGTAGTTTTGATAATCAGCTTATCCCTGTAATTCAAAAGGGAGTAAGATCTATCATATGGGTTTTAGGAATAATCATTGGCTTAGATAATATTGGTTTTGATATTACAGCTATGATTGCAGGTCTTGGAATTGGTGGTTTAGCATTAGCATTGGCAGCACAAGATTCTGTAAAAAATATTTTTGCTGGGATAATGATCTTCTTAGACAAGCCATTTAGAATAAAAGATCGAATTCAGATTGATGGTTTTGATGGAACTGTTGAAGAAGTAGGTTTACGAAGTACCAGATTACGAACTTTAGAAGGTAGAATTGTAACTATACCTAATTCAAGGTTTACGGATAATAGCGTGACTAATGTTACCTCTCAACCCACTTTAAAAGTTAAACTCAATTTAGGTTTAACTTACGATACAGATGAAATCCAAATGCAGAAAGCTATTGATGTCCTTAAAGATATCGTAAAAGATCAAGAAGCCATCACAGATGATTATGCTGCTGGATTTAACGGATTCGGTGATTTTTCTCTTAATATACTTTTTATATACTATGTTAAGCCTGACTCACATTGGCTAGACACTCAAACGTTGGTGAATAAAGAAATACTAAGGAGATTTAATAAAGAAGGGTTGGAATTTGCTTTCCCAACCCAAACTATATTAAAAAAAGATATTTAGTGGGTTTTTATGTTCTTAGTCAATACTAAGTAATTCGACTTCAAATATTAACGTAGAATAGGGACCAATAATTTGTCCAGCTCCTCTTTCGCCATAAGCAAGATCAGAAGGAACGTATAATTTCCATTTAGATCCAACTGGCATGATTTGAAGCGCTTCAGTCCAGCCTGCAATTACTCCATTAACAGGGAAGGATGCTGGCTCACCTCTGTCAACAGAACTGTCAAATACAGTTCCATCAATCAATGTTCCGTGGTAATGTGCTGTAATCTTATCATTAATGGTAGGTATTTGACCATTTCCTTCGGTTAAAATTTCATATTGTAAACCACTTTCTAAAGAAACTACACCTTCTCTTTTTGCGTTTTCAGCCAAAAATGCAGCACCTTCGCCTTGTGCTTTTTTGGCAGTTAGTTCTTGCTTGCTCTTGAAGAATTCCTCAATAATTTGTTCAGCAACAGCTCCAGAAATTTCCGATTTGTTATTAGTATCAATACCTGCATTTAACCCTGCTTTTAACAGATCTAAATTCACTTCTTCAAATTGTTGAGCAATGTTTTTACCTAGGTTTTCTGCCACATTAACTCCAATAGCAAAACTGGTTGAATCCACTTGGTTTGTAAGGCTTACCGATTTGTCATTTGATTGCTGGTTGCAAGATATCGCTAAAGATGCTATTGCAATTGTAAATAATTTTGCTTTCATTTTAATTTATACTTATAAGTTCAACTTCAAAAATTAGAGTAGTAAATGGGCCAATATTTGCTCCAGCCCCTCTTTCACCGTAAGCTAAATCATAGGGTACATACAGTCTCCATTTTGATCCTACTGACATTAATTGTAGTGCTTCAGTCCATCCTTTAATAACGCCACTAACAGGAAATGTAGCCGGTTGTCCTCTATCTACTGAGCTATCAAAAATAGTTCCATCAATAAGAGTGCCATGGTAATGTGTAGTTACATTATCATTGATAGTGGGTTTAGCACCAGATCCTTGTTTCAAAATTTCATATTGAAGTCCACTTTCAAGTGAAACAACTCCTTCTTTCTTCGCATTTTCAGCTAAAAATTTGGCCCCTTCTTCTTTAGCTATTTTAGTCTTTATTTCTTGTTGTTTAATGAAATAATCTTGCAATATTTTTTGGGCATCAGAATTGGAAATTTTAGGCTCACTCTTATTGTCAAGAACATCATTTATTCCATTCATAAAATCCTTTATGTCAATATCACTGAATTGATTTTTTAGGTTTTCTCCAATATTAACTCCAATACAATAACTTACCGAGTCGATTTCTGTTTTTAATTTTTGAGCATTCATAGATGTTAGGTTGATTAAAATTGCTAATAAGAATGCTAGGTGTTTTATATTCATTTTTTAATTTTGGTTTAAATGTAATGCTAACTTACATTGTAATTGGTAAAGAAATGTTAAACTTATTCTTTACTCTTTACTTCGTTTTTGGGCTCCTTTTTTGTTGCCTCTTTCTTTTTGTCAGCATCCTTACTAGATTCTTTCTTTTCTTCTTTCAATGGTTCTATTATTAAATTATCGGTATCATGTAAGATATTATACCACTGAAAAACTTTTTTTATGTCCGAGTTGTAAACTTGTTCTTTATCATAATTAGGCACCAGTTCTTCAAAAACTTTTCTTAATTTATCTGCTGATTCAAGGTGTGAAATAGCAGCTTCATTTTTGTATTTTTTTTGAATTCTATCAAAAAGTTCAGATAATAAAATTTCCTCATCATAGGTGTAAATACTAATATCAGATAGAGCACTTATTTTGTTAGTGTTGAAAATTGGAAATCTTTTTTTGTCTATTAAAGACTCAACAATAACATTGTTTTTTGATTTCCCTACGATTGAATGTAAACCTGTTTTACCAGCAACTGAAATAAAATCTTTTAATTCCATAATCTAATTTATCGAGCAAAACTAACAATTATTCTATAATAAGAAGCTTTGGAGCTATTTTTGCGACATTTAAAATTTTAAGCCAATATATTCCGGAGGATAGATTTTTGTTGTACAGGGTAAATGGATTTTGGTTTGCTTGTCCATTTAAGACAATTCTTCCTTGTGAATCAAGGATTTGGTAATTAAACTGATTTTGTTGATTGTGAACAGCTACTTGTGTTTCATTTATGAATGGATTAGGGTAAACTGATACTGCAATACTTGGTGCTGTATGATGAGCTAAGCTGGAAGGGATAGCCGAAATGATGTACACATCAGCAGATATACTATTACCGAAGTTACCTTGACCTTGCATTAGTGTGATGCCATTGTAATCGGTGAGTAGCCATTCTCCGTCTGTTCCACCGTAAGTTGAAGCACTCATTCCATCGCCAAAATCGTCAATGAGTTCAAAAGTGTAACATTCGTTAGCGTCAATATATATGTCTTGAATGATGGTGTCATTGGCTTGATTACCTCCACCGTTAGGCACACAGTCATAAGGACCGCCAGCAAACCAAATGGAGTCTTGACTATCTTTCATGGTCCACCTTGTTTCACGGCAATAGTCATCCAAGATTAATTGTAAAGTGATTGGGCTGCCCATTTGATTGTTGACAAGAAGGTCGTAGGTTACTACACTGTCACAGGAATGAATAGATGCTAGGGTGTCAGTATACATTCCAGATGTGTTATAGGTATTGTTATTCCAAACAAAGGAATCGCAAACGGATTGAAAAAAGGTGTCAACATAGCTTGGGAAAATAGAAAGGTCAAGGTAGATTAAGCTATCGCAACCAGCGCTATTTAGGTTGGAATCGACAAAAACTCCAGAGATGGAGTAGACCTGATTATTCCAAGAGAATTGATCACATTCAGATTGAATTGTGGTATCGGTAAAAGAAGTATTGATGGTGAGATCAAGATAAAGGATACTATCGCAACCTTGAGATGTAGTATAATTAGCTTGGTAAACTCCGGAGGATAAATAGTTGAATCCTTCCCAAGAAAATTGATTACAAGCTGCAAGAGTAAGGGTACTTGAGTAGCTAGAATTGATGGTAAGTAATAGGGTTGAAATACTATCACAACCTTCAATTGTTAAAGAAGAGTCAGAGTAATATCCTGAAGTTAAATACGAATTATTATTCCAATTGTATTGATCACATGATTCAATGGTATCTGATAAATTAAAAATTGAGTTTACTGTTAAATTTAGTGTAATAATACTATCACAACCATTGATAGTTTGTAGCGTATCATCATAGGATCCAGTGGCTGTGTAATTATTGTTATGCCAAAAATACGATCCACAAGAAGTAGCACTTTCAGCAGTGTTTATAGCAGATATGATGGTTAAATTTAAAGTGGTAATGCTGTCACATCCATTATTTGCTTGTAATGTATCTATGTATACTCCACTAGAACTGTAAACGATGTTATGCCAAAAATACGATCCACATGATGTAATATTTTCTGAATTATTAACATTATCATTTACAGTTAAATTCAGCGTGATCACACTATCACATCCATTTGATGTTTGCAATGTATCACGATACGTTCCAGAGCTGTTATATACATTTCCATTCCATTGATAATTCTCACACGAAGTGATGTTTTGGCTTGATGCTCCTGAATGATTTATAATTAAGTTTAAGGTGACTACACTATCACATCCATTATTTGCTTGTAATGTATCATGATACGTTCCAGAAATGTTGTATGTATTTCCATTCCATGAGTAATCGCCACAATTTGTGATGTTTTCAGTTTGATTGATGGTGGGGTTTATTGTAAGATTTAGTGTTACAATACTATCGCAACCACTTAACGTAACAATGGTATCCTTGTAGGTTCCGGAAGCGCTTAAAATGGTGCCATTAAAATTGTAAGAATTACATGTGGTCACATTTTCCGTGTTGTTTATCGCATTGGAAATAGTAAGGTTTAGTGTGGCTAAGCTATCACATCCATTCACAGCTTGTAAAGTTTCATTGTAGCTTCCAGTAGTATTATACGTATTGCCATTCCAAGAATAATTATTGCATATAGTTACATTTTCTGAACCAGAAATGGGTGGATTTACAGTTAATGTAAATGTAACTGTGCTATCACATCCATTAGCTGTAGTTAAATTATGGATTCCAGAAAGATTACTACTGTTATAAGTTGTTCCATAATAGGTGAAACTACCTCCATTGCATACGGTTTCTGAAACAGTGTTAGTTATAGCTGCAGGTGAGCTTACCACAAAACAATTGTTCTTGGCACACAAGTTTTGATCTGTTACGGTAACACAATAATTTCCAGCAACTAAATTGTTTAAATCCTCAACATCATCACTGTCACCTGTGCCATCATTGTCCCAATCAAATAGGTATGGTCCAGTACCATTGGTAATCGTTAAATTTATGGTACCATCATTTCCATTTGAACAAGTTGTATTACTACTAATTCCATTGAGAGACATTTCAGGGTGTTGATTTAAAGTGAGTACAATTATACTATCACCACCAGATGCAGCACCTGCTGGAATTGTATCTCTATATGTGCCAGAATAGCTAAGATTTGTTCCATTAAAATTATAGCTGCTGCCAGCACAAAAATTTGCGCCAATGTTATTAGTTACTGGGGGAATGGCATTAACTTGGTTGATGATTATAGCATAATCTTCTACTTGTCCATGCAGGGGTGCTTCACAGGGATTCAAAACTATGCCAATATCGGCATTAAGCCTTAACCTCAATTTGGTGCCTCCAAGAATGGAAGTTCCATTTACTGAAGGTAGAGTATAAACTGCTTGACCTGAACTTCTATAGGGTGGGTTTGGATTGCCAGGGATATTTAAATTTAAAATTTCCTCATTTGGATCAAGAAAATCTCCATCATTATTAAAGTCTATGAATCCCCTAATGTTATGATCATTGAACCAAGTTTCTAACTCAAATGTGTAGGTTGAATCTTCGTATAAATTAATTGTTTTTAAACATTCATTTGAAAAATCTAGATAACCACCGTCATTTTGAGCATTGGATGTGATATTTGAATAGGTATTTAATATTGTCATTTTCATTATGCCGGCATAGCCTCCACTTAGTCCTGTGGCATCAGTTTGTGGAGTGCATGATGCAGCACTAACTATTCCGCTAACTGGGTTGGGAGCTTCATCACCTAGAGAATAAACCAAACTTAGACCGGATGAGGATAGCATACCCCTTGCTCGTGTTTTTTGATCGTTAGTAAGTCTGTCTTGACAACTGGCATAAGACATAAAGTTTAAAGCCACATTATTGCCAAAAATGGCACCTGTACAATCATTGATTTGACCAGTTTTACATTGACTAGTGTGCCTTTTATGTACTTCAGTATCTGCACATCCATCGCTGTCTACCCCTACAGTTACGTCTCCAGGGCAATTATCTCCAATGCCATCTTGATCTGCATCATCATCTCCTTTAAAGGTATGATGTAAATGCAAATAGTGGCCAAATTCATGAATTACAGTTCCATTGTCTCTTGGAAACTTTAAGTTAAAAGAAGCGTTTGCAGAGGTTGGATCATAACCAAACACATTGGCCATCATCATAGAGCCTTCATATGTATTTGATCCAGTAAAAAAGTTCGCATAGCCCTGTACTCCAGCACCTCCGTTATTATTTTCAATTTCTGAAACTATCCAAATGTTAAAGTAATCTGAAACAGGCCATTTGCTTAAATCTTTTAAATCATCCTCATCAGCTTCACCTCCATCACCAAAATAATCTACACCACCAGAAGAATAGTTTGGTATTCCTGACGCATCAACCCTATTAATCCCATTTGAAGCATTACAATTTGGATCTTGTTGTGCTAATGAAAATTGAATCCCAAAATCTACAGGGCTATTTGCTGTCTGTCCTCGGTAAACTTGATTTAAATGTGAAATGGCACTATTAATTTGTGCATCAGAAATATTGGTTCCCGTGCCCACAGCTTCGCCTTTATGAAGAACATGTACAACAACAGGTATGTTATAAATGGTAGATGACTTATTTGGATTTATACGATATTGTTTTATACAAGCTTCACTATTTTCCATTAACTCCTTGAAAGCTATATTTTGCATAAGCTGGTCATGCTTATGTTCAAAACCACACTTTTCTTGGGTTTGAGAATTTATTAAATGGAAAAAAAATATTGTAAATAGGGGTAAACTAATTAACTTCTTAATCATTTTATGGCATTTGTAACGGAATGCGCTAATTTACAATTAATTTAAGTGGTGTAAGTTCTACTACATTTAAAATTTTAAGCCAATATATTCCGGAGGATAGATTTTTGTTGTACAGGGTAAATGGATTTTGGTTTGCTTGTCCATTTAAGACAATTCTTCCTTGTGAATCAAGGATTTGGTAATTAAACTGATTTTGTTGATTGTGAACAGCTACTTGTGTTTCATTTATGAATGGATTAGGGTAAACTGATACTGCAATACTTGGTGCTGTATGATGAGCTAAGCTGGAAGGGATAGCCGAAATGATGTACACATCAGCAGATATACTATTACCGAAGTTACCTTGACCTTGCATTAGTGTGATGCCATTGTAATCGGTGAGTAGCCATTCTCCGTCTGTTCCACCGTAAGTTGAAGCACTCATTCCATCGCCAAAATCGTCAATGAGTTCAAAAGTGTAACATTCGTTAGCGTCAATATATATGTCTTGAATGATGGTGTCATTGGCTTGATTACCTCCACCGTTAGGCACACAGTCATAAGGACCGCCAGCAAACCAAATGGAGTCTTGACTATCTTTCATGGTCCACCTTGTTTCACGGCAATAGTCATCCAAGATTAATTGTAAAGTGATTGGACTACCCATTTGGTTGTTGACGTTTAATTCATAGGAAACCACACTATCGCAAGCGTTGATACTGGCTAAGGTATCGGTATAAATTCCAGAGGAAGTATACGTATTGTTGTTCCACACAAAAGTGTCACAAACAGCTTTGAAGAAAGTATCCACATAACTTGGATAGATAGAAAGGTCAAGGTAGTTCAAGCTATCACACCCGGTACTATTAAGATTGGAGTCTACATAAATCCCAGAAGTAGAGTAGAGCTGATTGTTCCAAGTGTAGTTGTCGCAATGGGCTTGGGTAGTGGTGTCAGAATAACTGGAATTAATGACAAGATTTAGATAAAGTGTACTGTCACATCCATTGGAAGTATTGTAATTGGCTTGATAAAAGCCAGATGAAGAATAGGAATTACCTTCCCAATCGTAATTGTTACAAGCAGCATTATAAAGGGTGTCAGCAAAGCTATAGTTGATGGTGAGTAGGAGAGAAGAAATGCTATCACAACCGATAGATGAGGATAAAGAATCTATATAAAAACCAGAGGTGGAGTAGTTGTTGTTATTCCATTGATAATGATCACAACTGGAAATGGTATCGGTAAAGTTAAAAGAAGGATGAATAGTTAGGTTTAGTGTTACAACACTGTCACAGCCATAAATGGATGTTAAAGTAAAAGTTTCACCTGAAGTATCGCTGTTATAGGTTTGTCCATTAACCCATGTGTACTGCTCGCAAAAACTTAGGTTTTCATTAGTCGAATGACTCGCAAAAATAGTAGCTGCCAAAAAAACTATACTATCACAACCATTGTTATTTACCAAAGTGTCCTCGTAGTTTCCGCTTGTATAAAAATAAGTGCCATTCCAATTTAGACTATCACAATTATTTAAGGATGTAGTGTCACCAAATGAGGAAGTTAATTTTGTAAAGCTTAGTGTAGAAATACTATCACAACCATTTTGAGCTGTAAGCGTGTCATTAAATGTACCAGTAGAATCATAATATTTTCCATTCCATAAGTAATTGTCACAAGAAGAAATGCTTAGTGTATCTCCAATTGAACTTCCACCAATAGTTAAATCTAGGTTTATTGTGCTATCGCACCCAAATTGATTCACTAATATATACGTAGCAGAATTATTATTTGAATAGTAAGTATTGCCATCAATCCATTCTAAGCTATCGCATTCAAAGCGTGTGTCCGAAACTAGATTTGATTGATGTATAGTTAGTTGTAATACATGAGCAGAATCACATCCTTTTGTATTTGTCCCATATACTGAATAATATCCAGATGAACTGTAATAGTTATTGTTCCAAAGTAAACTATCACAGCCAGTGCTAACTGTTGTATCATCAACTCCACTATGTATAAGTGTCTGAAATCCATCTAGTTTTCCATATCCAAAATCATAGTTGGGTAAAGTGCCTGTCCATCCATCGCTGTATGCGCTAAAAATTAAGTCGTTGCGAAAATGTGTATAATTCCCTTGATTGCATTTTTCTAAATATAGTGCAGCTACTCCAGCCACTACAGGGCTAGACATAGATGTTCCACCATTACGGTAATGTTTGCCGCCCAAGGCTAAATCAGCATCGCTCATACCACTATACAAATGAATGGGAAAAGAACTCACTGTAGTTGCTCCGGATGCTGAAATTTCTGGTTTCAATGCTCCATGTCGAGTAGGTCCTTTGCTAGAATTATAATGTATTTCTCCCCTTGTTCCAGCTTCGTTTTTCCAATTACCTAGGTTATTTACATATCCACTGTCATTGGTGTAATTTCCTACAGTAATAACACTATTAAGACATTGGAAAGAGCTACAAATAGTTTGTAGTGAATCTGAGTTAGCGTAGTTAGGTGGTATTGAGCCGAAAGGAAACTCTGCATCGTTTATTCTGACCATATTTGATTTACTGTAGGTTGTTTCATCGGACCAAACATCTAAAAAACCAGTACCAGTAGTATGTAGCCCCCAATAGTAATTACCCGAAGAATCTGGGCTAAGTATTATTTCAAAACTTACAACTGAGTCATAAAGCGTTTGAGCAAACATAAACATCATGCCAACTCTTTCGTTATTCGAGTTTACAATGGAATCTACATAAGCTCCATAAGCGTCTTGATATAGGTTGCCATCTAGGTAATCTTTGATTGAAAAATAGTCTGTAATGCCTCTTAAGTTATCGTTGTGAAAGCCACTCATGGCAATTTCAAGATGGTTTATTTGGGATGTGTCACCATAACCAACAAAATGAACACTATTATCACCATAACAGTAGGGAACACAGCCATATGCAGCATAATCAAGACTATTGTTGTGTTTGAATAATGTAAAAACAGTATCATTGGTTGATACCTCATGTCTTAAATGAAAAAACTTATCTCCTACATTTCCTGCAGAACAAACAAAAAGGTGTCCATTGGTGCCTACTACACTATTATGAATGAATTGCGCACTTGGATCTAAACCATCATGTGCGCCAAAGTAAGTGCCTGCACTGACATTGATTACACATGGTTTTCCTAAGGAATCGGCAATATTGTAAATGTAAGTGGTAGCATCTTGAACATTAGCCAAAAAATTTGCCCCAAAATCTGCTTCCACTACCACCATGTCAGCTTCATAGGCTACCCCTTTGTATTTGCCAACTGAAGAACCATTGCCAGCACCTGCTCCAGCAACTGTGGTTCCATGACCCCATTGGTCATTATGTGCAGTTGGAAGTCCTGCATTTATCCCTGAGCTATCCCAATGTTGTCCATAACCATAAGGCTGTGGTGTATTAGCAGCTGTTGATAAGTTTTGATCCCAAAGAGAAATGATTCGAGTTGACCCATCAGGATGTTTAAAGTCATCATGTGTAAAGTCAATACCTGTATCAATAAAGCCAATTATTACTCCATTTCCAGTGTGTGAATTGCTTAGTGGGCTAGTTCCATTATGAGTGTCATTTATTCTATTATTAACACGCATGGTATCGTTCATGGGAGTGCCAACTTCTTGTGGTAGGTAGAAATCCTGTATATCTTTTTCTAAAATTAAGTTTTTGCAAAGGCTAGGTGCTACTCTAATATAGTGCCAGTCTTGGTGTTTTTGGATGTAGTTGGCTTGATAATTCTGGACTAATTTTTGAATTTTACTGTCATTGCCTTTTAAATAGATGCCAATATTTGTTTTATGGGCAATTTTTGGCCAATTAATTGGGCTTGAAAAAGGAGAAATTGGGGATTCTTTTTGAGAAAATATACAACATGTAATGCAAAAAGAAAAAAGAATAAAAATGCTCCTAATACCCATAAACTAAATATACAAAAAAAATCAGTAAAATGGAATTTGATCTAAGTAAGTTGCTTTTTTACTTTCTAAATTGATATCAATACAATAAGTGTTTTTACCATTGGTTAAAATCAATACTTTCGCTTTAAAGAAATGTTGATAAGTAAGTACTTGATGCATAGTCTCATTGCTAATGGTAATTTCTGGTGCTTTGCATTCAATAAGTAAGTTGGGATTTCCTTTTTTGTCAAAAACGACAATATCAAATCTTTTCTTTTGGTTGTTGACTTCAAACTGTTTTTCAATAGCCATAAGACTTATTGGGTAGTTTTTTTCATGATGTAAAAACTTCCAACAATTTTGACGTACAATCTCTTCGGGTGTTGATATAATCCATTTTTTTCTTAATTCATCAAAAAGGTATTCTTTTGAATTAATTATTTTAGTTTTATGGTTGTAATTAGGTATCAAATCTTAGGAATTCGTTTTGGAATATAATCAAATAATCGCTGATATTGAACGTGGTGTTTTTAAGCCAGTATATTTCCTACACGGAGAAAACACCTACCAAATTGATAAAATTGCAAATAAGTTGCTAATTAGTGTATTAGAAGAACATGAAAGAGATTTTAATCAAACTATTTTTTATGGCAAAGATTCAACTGTTGAGGCTATATTAGATACAGCTAAACGTTATCCTTTAATGGCCTCTTATCAACTCATTGTCGTTAGAGAGGCTCAGCATTTAGCCCGTACTGTAGAATTTTTTTTATCCTATTTTGAAAAACCTGTACCCACTACCATTTTAGTTTTTTGCTACAAGGGAAAGAAATTAGATAAGAGAAAAGCTTTAACCAAGGTATTGTCGAAAGAAAAATATTTATTTGATGCTGAACCGGTTCGTGATTATCAACTTCCAGATTGGGTCATAAATTGCGCAAGAAATCTAGAATTAAAAATAGATCAAAAATCAGCTGTTTTGTTAGCTGAATATGCAGGAAATGATTTATCTGGAATAGAAAAAAACTTAGAGAAATTAAAAATTTTAAAACCAAAAGATAACTTTATCAATGTGGAATTAATCCAACAGCACATTGGTTTCTCTAAGGATTTTAACTTATTTGAATTAACCGATTCCTTGGCTTCGTTTAATATCAAAAAAGCGAGTTTAATTGCACAACACTTTGGACGGAATCATAAATTACACCCTGTTGTGGTCGTTATTGGGCATTTGTATGGCTTTTTCACAAAGCTTATGAAATACCATTTTTATGTTAAAGATTTAAGCCCAAATCAAATTGCAGTTAAGATTGGGGTCCACCCTTTTTTTATCAAACAATATCAACAAGCTTCTGCATATTATTCCAAAGGAAAGTTAGCACGTATTCTTTCTGAATTAAGATACTACGATTTAGCTAGTAAAGGGGTGTATTCATCCAGTATCAGTAATGAAGAATTGCTGAAAGAACTGATTTTTAAGATCATGCACTAGCTACCTGTATTCTTTGATTCCGATTACACTAGAAACTCCAATTGAAAGTTTAGGAATATCTCTATTTTCTACATACTCACTTAATCGATATGATCCAAAAATGGACTTATTTTTTAGTCCAAATTTTAGTTTTAGACCATAATTAAAATTTGAAATAGAATTTGGGTTTTTATCTTTAATAATAGTTTTATCATTTAAATTCGTATTAAATTCGTATCTGAGTGTTGAATTTATATTGTAATAGCCGAATACATTCATTTCAATGTATTTTCCAAGTTGGTTTCCCCTATTAGGGTCAATATTAAATCGTAAACCAAATTGATACATCAAATTCCATATTCTAAATTTCGGATCAAGTGCACTGCTACTAATACCAAAGTGATGTAGTTCATAAATGTTTTTCGCTTGAATACGCAAATGAGAGATTCCAAACACATTTGTTAGAGATAAAATAGGTGAGACTTTTCTTTTAAATTTCGTGCTTAATTGGTATTCAAAACTGGGGTTGAAAGCTATTAATTGATCTTCGTTCATAGTAAAGGGTAAAAATGTTCCGAAACTAAATTCTATAGAAGAAAATTTCTTTTTGTTTGGCCCTTTGGTCATATTATAATTTTTAAATTCAACTGGAACTTTTTCTTCTAAAATAACCTTTTGAGAAAAGCCAAATTGAGATTTTAAAATCAATAATATTATTAATGTTAATTTATAATCGTATTTCATCTGTATATCCGTTAAAATGAAATCGTAATGTTTTATTTTTATACTGATCTACATCAATATTGTAGGGAATATCATTATGTATAAAAATGGTTTCATAATGCTCAAGCACATTAAACGTTTTGTTCTCATGTAGGAACTGATTATTTTCGACATGCATAAACATGTATTGAGTTCCAACATTTTTGTAAGTTTTATCAATAAGTTCAACAATAACTTTACCTTCATTTTTATTGATTTTGAAAGTTGGATTCTTCTTATTTTCTTTAAAAAAATACGATGCTTTAGGCATGCCAAATCCGTGTGCATAATCAAAGTAGGGGTAAAGAGAGCCGCTTTCTTCTATTAATTTGAAAATTTCCATATTTGTTTTATCGGGGAACTTTTCCCAAACACACGCAGCAAAACCTGAAATCAAAGGACAAGAAAAAGAAGTTCCATTAGCTTGTTCTATACCGTTTTTAGTAGCTCCCATAACATCTCCAAAAGCGACAACATTGGGTTTCATTCTAAAATCTGATGTCGGTCCAAATGAACTGAAATCTCTATGTAACTCACTGCCTGTAACTGCGCCTATTGTTAACACACTATCCGCATCCGCAGGTGTTCCAATATATTTCCAATCTCCACTTCCAGAATTACCTGCTGATACTAATACAAGAATCCCTTTTTTAGCCGCTAAATTAGCCGCTCTTGAAATTAACGAAGTTTTTCCATCCATTTGGTAATTGAAGTATTCATCAGCCGTATAACCAAGGGAGGTGTTGATGATATCAGCACCATTTGCATCTGCCCACTCCATGGCCATTAACCATAACTCTTCTTCGGATTCATTTTCTACCATAACTCTTTCGGTTCTAGCCAATAAAAATTCGGCAGATTGGGCCAGACCCATAATCTGATTTTGGTACTTACCGGCAATACAACTTAGTACACCAGTACCATGATTAATATAACGAAATACATTTTCTGTTTCGTGGTGAAAATCCCATGTCTTTTTTATTTGATTGTTATCAAACAAATGTTTTAAAGCTGGAGCTTCTTTTGCTCCTTTAAATCCTCCATCGATAACACAGATACGAAGACCTTTACCTGTGAAATTATTTTCTTGAAAAAAATACCCCTCTAATGAAGAGATTTGTCTTTCCATTAAATTGTTGATTTCTAGCTCATTTAGTGTGCTACTACAGGTCCTAATTTTGCTAACAGACGGAATTACTTCCCTTACAAAAGGAAATAATCTAATTTTTTTAATCTGGCTCTCATCAGCTTTACAACAAATGGCATTAAACCATCTAGATGTCCCCGTAATTTCAGTAGTGTTTTGTTTTATTATATTCAGATATGTATTGCTCACAGGAAGATCATCGAAATCATATTTTGGCAATCCCATCTTCATTCTTCTTTCTATTGCCTTTGAGTCTAAATATTCCTTTCTATCGTCTATACTATGATCTTTATCACTTAAAAAAATCCAATATTTTTCTTGGCAAAAAATACCTAAATTGGTTATTAAAAAGATTAGCAAAATTACGACATGTCGAATCATTCTATAAATTTAGTATTTAAATGTAATTTATGATTGATTTAAGAAGCGATACCGTTACAAAACCCTCAACTGAGATGAAATCCTTCATGATGAGTGCTGAGCTCGGTGATGATGTTTTTGAAGACGACCCTACTGTTATTCATTTAGAGCAAATGGCTGCTGAAATGTTTGGCAAGGAGGCAGCATTGTTTTGCCCATCTGGTACCATGACTAATCAAATTGCGATGATGACCCATCTAAAACCTGGAGATGAAGTGATTTGTAGTCGAGAATCTCATATTTACAATTATGAAGGAGGAGGAATTGCAAGAAATGCGGGTGCTTCTGTACGATTAATTGAACGGCAGTCAGGGTTATTAGAACTTAATGATGTAGTTCAAAACATCAATCCTGATGATGTTCATCTTCCAATTACAAAATTAGTTGCTTTAGAAAACACATGTAACAGAGGTGGAGGGAATTGTTATGATTTAAACACCATAAAAGCAATTAAAGCGTTTTGTAATCAAACTAATTTACCGCTACATTTAGATGGCGCAAGGATATTCAATGCTTTGGTTAAAACGGATGTGTCTTCATTAATAATGGGTTCATTTTTTGACACCATTTCAATTTGTCTTTCAAAGGGATTAGGAACTCCTTTAGGATCATTATTATTAGGAACAAAATCTTTCATAAAACAGGCTAGGAGGAATAGAAAAGTATTGGGTGGCGGGATGAGACAAGTTGGAATTGTTGCTGCAGCAGGAATTTATGCATTGAAGAACAATATCAATCGATTAAAAGAAGATCACAAAAATGCAGAGCTTATAGCAAAAGCTTTGACATCATGTTCCTGGATAAATCACGTGCTTGAAGTAGAAACAAATATTGTAGTCGGTGTCCTTAATGATGGGTATGAAAATACCACATTTATTAATCGACTCATGGAAAACGGAATTTTAGCCATTCCATTTGGTCCTGGAAGGGTTAGAATGGTAACCCATTTAGATGTGTGCGAAGAAGATGTTAGTAAAGTAATTGATTCACTTAAATTTTAACAGAAAACTAGTTGTATTTTCAATGGCTTCTTTGATGGATTTAAAATTATAGTTTAATTCTTTAATGATTTTTTGATTATCATAAACATTAATTTGATTAGATGTTCTAGCCGTTTCTTTTGTTATACTCTGTTTTTTGTTTGTTAAAAAACAACGAATTGCTTCCATTCTCCAAGCGATTTCAAGTAATGTTTTTTTTGCTTTCTTTTTGGGTATTGGTTTTTTAAAGCTCTTAGCTATATCATCAAAAACCGATTTATAGGATAAGTTCTCTCCAACTAAAATATATCTTTCTCTACTTATTTTTGATTCCATTAATTGTATAGTTGCTCTTGAAACATCTCGAACATCAACAAAACCATTTTCACCCAAAGGAAAAAAAGAGAGTCCTTTGTAAATTTGTTTAAAAATGGTTGTACTTGATCTTCCCCAATTTGATGGTCCAATAATAATTCCTGGATTGGTAATAACAGCGCTTAAACCTTCTTCAATCCCCCTCCAAACTTCATTTTCAGATTTGTATTTTGTTAATGCATAGTAACTGTTCCCTCTACCTGAGTTCCATTTATTTTTTTCATTGTATTTTTTTTTTCCATCTCGGCCAATTGATGCAACAGAACTAATAAAAGCTAATTTTTTTACCTTGTGCTCAAGACATGCATTAACCACATTTGTAGTACCCTCTATATTAATTCTCCTCATCTGATCGTAATCACTTTTGTTAAAGCTAACAACAGCTCCGCTGTGGTAAACAAAATCAACTCCCTCAATGGCTTGATAAACTTCACTAACGTCTTCTAAATCCATCTTACACCATTTGATTTTGTCATAATACTCTGGAAAACCATAGTGATTAAAAACCTGTTTTATGATGTTTTTATTCGAGTTTGAGGTAAATGTTGCTATTACATTTTTGTTTTGACTTAAGAGATCAAAAACAATATGCATCCCCACTAATCCGGTTGCACCTGTCACTAAATGAGTTTCCAATTTATTGAGTTATGATGGAATTAAATTTGAATTTAAAAAAAAGAAGAATAATTTATATTTAACGGTGAGATAAAAATATATTTGTTTCAAATAAAAAGTATTAAAATCGAACTAAAGTGAATTTTGTAGAGGAATTAAGATGGAGAGGTATGATCCATGACATTATGCCTGAAACGGAGGATTATTTGAATAAAAATAAAGTGAGCGGTTATATTGGTTTTGATCCCACTTCAGATTCTCTTCATATTGGGAGTTTAGTTCAAATAATGATTTTAGTTCATTTTCAAAAACATGGCCACACTCCATATGTTTTAGTTGGAGGAGCAACAGGGATGGTTGGTGATCCATCTGGAAAGTCAAAAGAACGTAATTTACTTGGAAAAGAAGAGCTTTTTAAAAATGTGGATGCTATTCAACATCAACTCACCAAATTTTTAGCTTTTGAAAATGTCCCTAATCCAGCTGCAATAGTAAATAATTATGATTGGTTTAAGTCGTTTAATTTTTTGGACTTCATTAGAGATGTGGGTAAGCATATTTCAGTAAACTACATGATGGCAAAAGAATCTGTAAAGAAAAGATTGGAAACAGGAATTTCTTTTACTGAATTTACTTATCAACTGGTACAAGGCTATGATTTTTATTGGTTGTATAAACATCATCAGTGCAAAGTACAAATGGGAGGCTCAGATCAATGGGGCAATATTGTAACTGGTACAGAATTAATCCGAAGAATGGATGGAGGCACTGCATTTGCTATTACATCTCCATTGATTCAAAAAGCAGATGGCTCAAAATTTGGAAAAACAGAAGCTGGTAATGTTTGGCTAGATCCTAAAAAAACTTCTCCCTATAAATTCTATCAATACTGGATAAATAGTAGCGATGAGGATGCTAAAACCTACATCAAAATTTTTACTTTAAAATCTAAGGAAGAGATTGAAAAAATAATCAAAGAACATGATGTAAATCCATCATTAAGATTGCTACAAAAAGAATTAGCAAAATCATTAACAGAAATGGTACACGGAGAAGAAAATCACCATGCTGCTGTTGAGGCATCTTCTATTTTGTTTAAAAAGGGGGATGATGCTGTAAAAGCACTAAAAGGATTAGGTAGTGATTTGTTTATGGAGATTTTTGAAGGTGTGCCTCAAAAAGAGATACTCTTGTCAGATTTATCAGATCAAGTCCCAATAATTGACTTTTTATGTCCCATTTCAGGATTTTTAAAATCTAATGGGGAGGCTAGAAGAGCTTTAAATGAAAATTCCATTTCTGTAAATAAGAGAAAAGCTACTATTGAAACTACAATTAGTGTCAATGATCTGATCGCACAAAAATACATTTTACTACAGAGGGGTAAAAAGAATTATTTTGTTTTAATCGTTAGTTAAAAGTCAATAGGTTACATCCTCTAATTTCAGCTTGATCATATCTTCCTAAAATAGATACGGTTTGATCTTGATGCTTTCTCCCCAAGTCTTGAGTTTCAATAAAAGAACAGCTATATATATTTGCTAAATCAATGATGTTTATACCTCCTGTTTTCTCCATTCTAGTATAAGCAAAAGGGTCTTCTAGTTCTCTTATCAAAAATTTCATCCATGGTGGAGTACGAAATTTTCCGTTTGAGGTGGAATAGGCTTGAGATAGCAGTTCAGTCATTCCATATTCGCTGTGAATATTTTCTGAACCAAATCCCTTTTTTAAGATTTGATGTAATTCTTCTCTAATCAATTCTTTTTTTCGCCCTTTCATTCCTCCTGTTTCAATGATGTTCCATTTCTTTAGTTTTGGCAAGTCAAAATTTTCAATCAAGTCTAAAAGCGCATAAGAAACACCTATTAAAGTCACATTTTCATCTTTTAAATTCAGTATTTTTTGAATGGTATCACTTGAAAGAGGTTCCAAGTAAGCACTTTCTTGATTTGAATTTTTTATAAGATGGTCTACCATATAGATCAACGAACTATTTTCCTGTTCCTGGTAAGATGGTAAAAGAGCTAAAATCACTTGGTTTTTAATTTCACCATAAGTATCACTAAAACCAGTTAAGAACGATTTTTTGTAAAGGTCTAAATCATGAATATGATGTTTACTTCTTACTTGCTTTGTTGTTCCGCTACTTAAAAAGGTAGTTTTAATACTCTTGTTTTTCGCTATTATATCGTGTGATTTAAAAAACTGTATGGGCAGAAATGGGATTTGAGAGTAGTGATTAATTTGTTTTAATGAAACATTTCTAGAGTTTATAAAGGTGTTAAATATCGAGATGTTTTCATATTGGTATCGAAAAATAGATAACGCTAGCTCATTGAACTCATTTTCATTCTTTATTTTAAATATTTTATCTACAAAATTCAATGAACTCTTAAATAGTTTACTTTTATAGTGTGAATAGGTTTAAAGCAAAAATAAGCATTGTTTTTTTCATTTTAGTGGCTTTCTCATCCTGTTTAAAGCCAATTACCTATCCAGATGAACCTAGTGTAGAATTTGTTCAGTTTGATATTCATGGGGATTCGGGGATTATTACTTTTTTCTTTACAGATGGAGATGGAGATATTGGATTAAATCCTAACCAAATTGATCCACCTTATGACCCTGGAAGCTTTTATCATTATAATGTTTATTTAGAATATTACGAAATGATGGATGGTCAAGTCGTCAAAGGAACTATGGATCCAAATGGTGAAAATGCAACATTCCCTCAAAACATTAATATGCCTTATGATACTATCCCTAACGGATTTAGAATAGAGGATATTACACCATTTGGGCAGAATAAATCTCTTAAAGGTAATATGCAGCTTGTTCTAAGTCCATTTTATAATTTTAACTCAAATCATAACGATAGTATTTTATTTTCTATATTATTAATTGATAGAAGTTTGAACCATAGTAACGTAGTTTTTACGCCTGTTATTGAGCGATAGTAACGCCTTATGTGGAAATTTTACGATAAAATTCTAATAGTTCTTTTATGCAGCTTTAGCTGTGTTACTATTGAAAATTCAAGTTACGATATTGACACAAAAATGGCGGTGTCCATGAAACCTGAGTTTTCTATTTTTCACCATGCTGATTTTCAATCTAAAATTTATTTTAAGATTAAAACGGATGATATATTATATACTCGTAATGATAGAACTAAACCATTTAATGCTAATCTGAAAATAGCTTACAGTCTCTATGATGAAAATGGTAAAATATTAATAGATTCAGGTTCCATACTTTGGGGAGATTTCTACACTAGTAAAAAGAAGGAATATATAGATACCGTTATTCAATTTAATATGGCAATTAGTAAATTGGCTAAGCTAAAATTATCGGTTACTGATAGGAATAGATATAGAACCTACGAAAAACTAGTTGATGTTAATAAAAACGATGTATTTCATAGGCAATTTTATCTTTTGAGAGATACAAATAATCAGGTTTTATTTAATAATTATTATACGGGTTCTCAACATATCAATATGACGAATTATTTTTTAACTGATCAAACTATTTATATTAACTACAATAATTTAAGTTTCCCTGCTGCTATGCCACCATTTAGTAAGGCTAAGAGACAATCATTTCCAAAAGCGACAGGAAAATATAAAAGCATTGCGTTTAATAAAAGCGCAGATCTAGTTCTTCCTGAGAATGGGTTTGTCTATTTTCAAATAGATACGTTAACGAACGAAGGTTTTTCTCTGTTTAATTTCAATCCTTATTTTCCATATCTTAAGGAACCAGAACAATTATTAGCTCCCTTACGTTTTTTATGTACCCAGGAAGAGTTTAATAAAATAGCGAATAGTTCAGACCCCAAAAATACAGTTGATCAGTTTTGGCTTACCAAAACATCTTCGATGGAAAGGGCAAGGAGTTTGATAAAAACGTATTACTCAAGAGTAGAAAAGGCAAACGAAATGTTCACTTCTCATCTTGAAGGATGGAAGACTGATAGAGGAATGATTAGTATAATTTTTGGGCCTCCAAATTATGTTAGAAAAACGAAGAGTGCTGAAATTTGGTATTATGGCCAGCAGAGCAACTCAAATCTTAACGCCTACAATTCAATAAATGATCCTATGAGGATTCAATCATCGGGATTAAAATTTACTTTTGATAAAGTGTCTAATCCATTTTCAATGAATGATTTTGAATTAGATAGAAATTATTCCTACAAATCATCTTGGTATAGAGCTGTTGAATCATGGAGAAAAGGTAAAGTTTACATTGTACAATGAAAAAAGAAAGATCAAAAGACATCATTTACGGCATTAGATCAATTTTGGAAGCCATTAATGAAGGTAAAACAATAAATAAGGTCCTTGTTCAACAAGGGGCAAAAGGTGAGCTTTTAAGTGAATTAATGGATGCTTTAAAACGCGAAAAAATATTATTCCAACGCGTTCCAGTCCAAAAGCTAAATCACATGGTTAAAAAAAACCACCAAGGCGTAATTGCAATGATTTCACCACTACCTTATTATGAGATTGATCATGTTATTCAACAAATTTATGAGGATGGAAAAGATCCTTTTGTGTTATTGTTAGATCGTGTAAAGGATGTTAGAAATTTTGGAGCCATTTGCCGAACAGCTGAATGTTTTGGCGTAAATGCGATTGTAATTCCATCTAAAGAGTCAGCTTTAATTACAAGCGATGCCATTAAAACATCTGCTGGAGCACTTTATAAAATTCCTGTTTGTAAAGTTCATAATTTACAATTAGCTCTTGAATTTCTTCAAGGTTCGGGACTTCATGTTTTTTCTATTTCTGAAAAGAGTAATAAATCAATTTATGAATATGACTTTAAAGGACCTAAAGCCTTAATCATGGGGAGTGAAGAAGATGGAATAAGTAAAAATTTGCTTCAACTATCAAATGAAGTATATAGAGTACCTATGAAGGGAACAATTGATTCCTTAAATGTTTCTGTTGCTGCTGCAATTGCTTTATATGAAATGGGAAGAACAATTAATTAACAATATTAAAACCCAATTTTTTTAAATCATCCCAAAATAAAGGGTAAGACTTGTTCACCACCAAACTGTCTTTAAAGAAAATATTACCCTCTGTTTTAATGGCCAAAGGTGCAATGCTCATGGGAATTCTATGATCATTGTGATCGTCAATCACATCCCCATTATATTTAATTTGCTGGTTTTTGGACACGTAGATTGAATGATCATTTATTTCACATTCCACATTAAATTTTGAAAGTTCTTTCTTAATGGTCACTAGTCGATCAGATTCTTTGATTTTTAGGCTTTCAAGTCCTGATAAAAATACTTCAACGCCTAAACCTGCACAAGAAACAACATAGGGTAGTGCAAGATCAGGATAATCACTAAGGTTGAATTCTACTTTTGTACTTAATTGATTATTTTTTTTAATCGTGATGCCCTTTTCGTGATAAAAAGTTTCAACACCTAAGTAACTGTACAGTTCGCTCACGTAAGAATCGCCTTGAACTGAATCAGGATATAAGTGTGGGATTTCAATTTTTGAATCGGAAGAAAGTGAAGCTAAACTATATATGAAAGAAGCACTACTCCAATCGTTTTCGGCAGCTATATTTCTTGTAGAATAGGGTTGATGTTTGACATGAATAGTGTTTTTATCCCATATGTGCTCAATGCCCATTTCTTGCATAAGACTAAGTGTCATTTTAATATATGGTGTAGACAAAATGGGTTCTATGATACGTAGTGATAAACCGTTTTTTAATTTGGGGGCAATTAGTAGTAATGCTGAAATAAATTGACTACTTATATTCCCAGGAATCGTTAATTCTCCTCCTTCAATAGTTTCATTTCCAAGAATTTCAATTGGTGGGAATCCCTCATTTTCTAGATATCGTATTTCAATTCCTAATTTACGTATGCAATCTACTAATGGTTTAATGGGTCTTTGGTGCATTCTATCACTGCCAAATACACGATACGTTCCTTTAATAGTAGATAAATATGCCGTTAAAAATCGTAATGTAGTTCCAGCATGATGACAATTAATTTCGTTTGGAAATGAAGTATTCGATAAGATTTGATTTAGAATTTGGGTGTCATCTGACTTAGATAAATTGTCTAGATCGAATGAGCTGTTTGAAATGGCTTTGATCATGAGCAATCTATTGCTAATACTTTTTGAGGAGGATAACTGAATGCGACCCTCAATTCGAATGGATGAGGCACTGATTTTAAACATTTGCTTTAAATTCTTTGAGCATAGATTTAACCTCACTTTTACTCAATTCTACATCTACCTTTACCTCACCAATTTTTTTTGGAAGAGAGAAATTAATTAAAGAATGATTATTTTTTTTGTCATGCGCCATAAATTCAAATACTGATTTTTCATTCATGTTAAAATCTAGATGCGGTTTAAAAAATACATTTAGTTTATGTTTAATTTCCATATAAGTATCCAGCGAACAAAGGTTAAGTTTATATGATAAAAAAGACTCTACAATCATGCCAAATGCCACTGCAAATCCATGAAGAGTAGGCTTGTCGTTAAGTAAAAGTGCTGATTCAATGGCATGTCCAACGGTATGTCCAAAATTTAATTTCTTTCTTTCTCCTTCTTCCAGTGGATCGGCTTTAACTACTTTTAATTTTAAATTAGAAGAACGTGGAATGAGGTATTCGTAATCCAAAGAATCTATGTTCTGATTAGCAAGGTGTTTCCATAGTTGATGATCACCGATAATGGCATGCTTAAAAACTTCTGCCATTCCTGATATCTTTTCTTTTTTACTTAAAGTAGCAAGAAAGTGATGGTCACAGAAAATAGATTTGGGGTTGCTGAATGTCCCTAAATTATTTTTGAGGTTTTTATAATTAATACCGGTTTTTCCACCAATAGAAGCATCTACCATGGCTAAAAGTGAAGTAGGTACAAGATGGAATGGAATGCCTCTTTTAAAAGTAGAAGTAGCAAATGCCGCTAAATCACAAATGACTCCACCACCAATAATATACACTTCATCATTTCTGTTTGCGAGTTTTTGATTTAGAAAATTCCAGATTAGATCAACTTGCTTGAAATTTTTATTGTGTTCACCGGCTTTTAAAACCAAAACAAAGGCATACTTAAAAGTAGAAACTTGAATATGTGATAGCCACTTTTGTGTATTTTCATCAATAAATATGAACACTTTTTTATTAGCGTTATTACCATCAATTTTTGCAGCATATTGATTGATATCTCCAAAGTGTATTTCTGGAAATGACATGGTTATTTCCCTTTAATTTTCTTGATGGCATCTTTAGAGTAGGATGATAAAATGAGTTTCCCAGAAATTTTTGCTCTTTCTGTTAATAGATGATCCCAATTTTCGGTTCCCTCCCAAAAGATTTTTTTTAATTCTAATGTGGCGCTTTCGTGTGACAAGGCTAGTTTGCGACACAATTTTTGAACAGCTTCATCCATTTCTTCAGTGGTATCGTAAATAGATGTATAAAGTCCTTTTTCCATTGCCCATTCTGCACTATACCAACTTGTGGCATCTATCGCAAGAGTACTCATAGCAGATAATCCCACTTTTCTTTGTACAGCTGGTCCTACTACGAAAGGCCCAATTCCAATGGCTAGTTCGCTGAGTTTAACAGCAGCATATTTTGTAGCAAAGCAATAATCTACAGCACTGGCCATACCTACGCCACCACCAACTGCTTTACCTTGAACTCTTCCAACAATTAGTTTGGGACATTTTCTTGCTGCGTTTATTACTTTTGCAAAACCTGAAAAAAAGGCGATCCCTTCATCCATATTTTCTATAGATTGAAGTTCATCAAAGCTAGCTCCAGCACAAAAAGTTCTATCACCGCCAGATTGAAGTTTGATCACTTTAGTCTCGTTGTCTTTCCCTGCAACTTCAATGGTTTGAGCCAATTTATTCAATAAAAATGAGGGTAAAGAATTGCTTTGGGGATGAAAAAAAGTGATAGTAGAAATTCCTAATTCATCTGTTTCTAGATGGACGTAACCGTTTTCTTCAGACATAGTGTAAATTTAGAGCTAAGATAAAAACTACATTTATTTCCATATCATTAATGGAATGATAAAAAAAATATTTTATGTAAATTGATGTATATTTAGAAACTATATCAAATGATGGCCGTATAAAATTTCCCTGTAGATGTTCAATTTAAGATACATACTCGTTGTTAATTTTTCAATTTTCCACTTGTTTGGAAATGCCCAAGTTGTTGATGATACTGATGCAAGTGTAAAAGATTCTATCAATGTACTCCAAGAGGAAGCTGCAATTGCACCACTAGATTCTATTATTAAAAATATTGCAGATACCACTAATAATGTAGATGTAGAAACAGAATCTACAGATGAATTTAATGATTCATTCCCAGATGTAGAGAATGTAGATTCACAAGAAGATGTTGATTCTTACTCATTTGATGAACAAGAAAACGATTTTGAATCTTCATCCGAAGAAGAGTTTATTTTAAAACCTCAAGTGAGTTTAGGAACTGGTATGCTAACGTTTTATGGTGATATCGGATCTAACCATCAAGGATATCACCCAATGGTAAGTAGACTGGCAACTACGCTAAGATTAATAAATCCTTTAAATGACTTCTTGGATCTAGGCTTTTATGTCCTTTTTGGACAAATAAGCGCAAATGAAAGAACATTAACACGTAATCTTAATTTCAATTCCAACATTACAACTGGAGGTATAACCATTAATTATAATTTCAATCAGTTTTTGAAAAAAGGGAGAAATGTAGAGCCCTACATTCATCTTGGCTTAGAATCCATTGAATTTCTTTCAAAAACTGATCTCCAAGACGCTAATGGAAATACCTATCATTATTGGTCAGACGGATCCATTAAAGACTTAGCTGAAAATGACCCTAATGCGGACAATGCTATAGATATAGTTAGAGATTACACCTATGAGTCAGACATAAGGGAACAAAATTTTGATGGTTTCGGTAAATACCAAGAAAGAACACTTGGGATGCCTTTAGAGTTGGGTGCTAATTTCCATGTGGGTAATAAATTAAAGTTTAGGGTAGGTACAGCGGTGCATTTTACTTTTACTGATCTAATTGACGGGGTAACCAATGAAAGTCTCGGGAACAGAATAGGTGATGCCAGAAATGATAAGTTGTTGTACACTCATATTGCGATGTCTTATGACTTTAATATCAAGTCCAAGAAGAAACCTAAGTTTGATGTTATTGATGAAGATTCTGAACAATATTATAAAGAAGACACAATGGATTCAGATGGTGATATGGTAGTAGACCACATGGATAAATGTGCCAATACTCGACCAGGAGTAGTGGTGGATGAATTTGGTTGTCCTCTAGATGATGACTCAGACGGAGTAGCTAATAGCTTTGACGATGAGTTATTAAGTATGGAAGGTGCTTTAGTAAACTTGGACGGAGTTACCATGACAGATGATGATCATTTAGAAAATTTTAGAAGATATAAAGATTCAATTGGTGAATTTTCTGAATGGGATACCTTACATCGTTCATGGGGTTCTGATCCTAGATCGCTCAAAACATTAATCGATACTAGAAATTTAACACCAAAATCTAAAGAGCTTTATATTGTAATTGGATCTGATATCCAGGGTGTTTCACCAAATGAATTATGGAAAAAATTAGCAAATCGAGATTTTCAGGTAAAAGAATCAGGAGACTCTATATTATATGTAATGGGGGGGTATGACCCAGAAATGGTTGCAGATGTTATTAAGGAGTTGGAGGAGGATAGTGTTCAAGTTCAAGGTGTAGTGGAAATAAACGATCAGGATGAAATTACGCCTGTAGATGTTAATGAGATAGTTGAGGCTAAAGAGCTAATAAGTAATAATACCAATAACCAAATTACAGATGACAATGTCGAAACAATTAGTCAAAGCAATAATGAATCCAATAATGTAGAATCAAATGATGAATTTGTGCCTGTTATAGATCCCGAAACTCAAACAGCTTCATTCAGAATACAAATCGGTGCATTTAGCCGTAAAATAAGTAAATCTGTATTTGCTGATTTGCCAGAAGTGGTTTCAGTAAAAGGAGATGATGGATTATATCGATATTTTTCAGGTTCATATACGGATAAAACCAAAGCGGCTACACACAAAGTGAATTTAACTACTTCTGGTTATAATGATGCTTTTATAGTTGCATTTAAAGATGGCAAACGTGTAACCCTCAGAGAGGCTGGATTTGAAGTTCAACCTGGTGTAGTTGAGGACATTTCCATGAATTCAACACCTTCAATAAATGCGGTAGATCCAAAATTAGTGAAATTTAGAATTCAAGTAGGAGCATTTAAAGAGAAGGTGCCAACTGACTATTTAGATCTGTTTTTAGATATTGGAAACGTACTTCCTAAAAAAGATGTTGTAAGTGGATTTACAAGATACTATGTAGGTAAATTGGATACGTACGAGCAAGCAATGGCTTTTAGAGATAGAATTGCTAAAAAAGGCCTTGAGGATTCTTTCATTGTTGGTGAATTCAAGCAAAAAATAATCACTTCTAGAGAAGCACTTAATTTATTAGGGAAATAAGTTGAGATTTCACTACTACATAATAGGAATACTATTTTTTTTCGGTTCATGTTCAAATCAAACAACTGATTCATCCAATCCTGCTAAAGAACAAATGGATCAATCTTGTAGAGATTTTCTTGAAGGTTTTGCTTCAGAAATAGATGAATACATTTCGTTAATTAAACAAATTGAACATCAGGAATCAAATTTAAATTTGATTCTTAAAAGAAATAATCTAGAGGAAAGTATTCAAACCTTTCTTTCTGATCCCACACTTTTTAAATGTAGTTCTGATCCTACATTTGTTGCTCAAATTGATAGTTTGAATGCCCTAATGGAGATATAAAATCAAACATCCTTATCTCCAATTTCACCTATTTTCTACATTTGCATGAAATATAATATATGAAGATCGCAAATAATATTCTTGAAACTATTGGTAACACGCCTATGGTTAAGCTGAATACCATAGCTAAGGAAATCGAAGCGACTGTGCTTGCTAAATTGGAATACTTTAATCCAGGGAGTTCGGTAAAAGACAGAATGGCTATAAAAATGGTTGAAGATGCGGAATCAGATGGCAGATTAAAACCTGGAGGTACTATTGTGGAAGGGACTTCGGGAAATACGGGAATGGGACTTGCTCTTGCTGCTATAGTAAAAGGATATAAACTTATTTGTGTTTCTACTGATAAACAATCCAAAGAAAAATTTGATATACTTCGGGCAGTTGGTGCTGAAGTTATTGTATGTCCAACAGCTGTTGAACCTGATGATCCAAGATCATATTATTCCGTCTCTAGAAGATTAGCTGAAGAAACGCCTAACAGTTGGTATGTAAATCAATATGATAATTTATCTAATCGAATTGCCCATTACGAAACAACCGGTCCTGAGATTTGGGAACAAACCGATGGGAAAATCACCCATTTTGTAGTTGGTGTAGGAACTGGAGGTACTATTTCAGGCGTAGCAAAATATTTAAAAGAAAAAAATCCGTCTATTAAAATCTGGGGTATTGATACCTATGGATCAGTCTTTAAAAAGTATCATGAAACTGGTATTTTTGATGAAAATGAAATTTACCCCTACATTACTGAAGGTATAGGAGAAGATATTTTACCTAAAAATGTTGATTTTAAATTAATTGATCATTTTGAAAAAGTAACCGATAAAGATGCTGCTGTTTATACTAGGAAAATGGCAAGAGAGGAAGGGATTTTTGCAGGAAATTCATGTGGAGCCGCTGTTAAAGGGGTATTGCAGTTAAAACATAACTTTAGTAAAGATGATGTTGTTGTAGTTTTACTGCACGATTCAGGTAGCAGGTATATTGGTAAAATGTACAATGATGATTGGATGAGAGAAAGAGGATTTTTAGAAGAAGAAAAGACAAAGGCTTCTGAAATAGTAGCGCATCACAATGGAAAAAGATTGATCTCAGCGGATGTCAATGATCCGCTTTCAAAAGTTATGGTGGAGATGAAACATTTTGAAATCTCACAAGTTCCTGTATTTGAAAATGGAAAATCAGTGGGCTCCATTTCTGATCATAAAATTTTTCAAAAAATCTTAGATGATCCAATGATAAAAGAATATCCTGTAAAACAAATTATGGAAGAACCTTTTCCTGAAGTTGATGGCAATTATTCAATCAATGAATTGTCTAAATTGTTTAATAATGAAAACCGTGCAGTAATAGTTAATTTAGGGAATAATGCCAAACATATCATTACTTTACAAGACATGATGAATGCAATAGGGAATTAAAATGAAGCTTGAGATTGAAATAGATGTACTCAACGCAGAAGAAGTGTTAAAGGCTCACAAGGGTCAACTTATGAGTTTGCTTACTGATGTAATGATGTCAAAGGATAAGGTGAAAAAGAAAGTAGAGAAAGCTATTTTAGATGAGATAATTTCACAACTTTCCAAAGAACTGCCTAAAGCATTAAGAGCAGAGTACGTAAATGCGCTAGTAAACTATCATATTATAGAAGAAGATTATTAGTTTGTCTTTTTCCATGTTTTGTATGGGGTTACATCTTCGTTCTCTTGATTTATAGGTGATTTTAATGAAGTTGTTTCCCTTAAGTTTTTTTGACATTCACTGGGAAGCTGTTGATACAGTGCAGTTCCTTTTGTTTTCCAGGTAATCATGTCATCAGAAACATCTTTAATAATCTTAGCTGGGTTACCAGCAACTACTTTACGATTTGGAACCACCATTTCTGCTTTTACAAAGCTCAATGCACCTACAATACTGTTTTCACCAATTTGGGCATCGTCCATTATTACCGCGTTCATACCAATTAAAGCGTTTTTACCAATTGTAGCTCCGTGTACTATACATCCGTGTCCTAAATGTGCTTCTTCATGTATGATTACGGTTGTGCCTGGAAACATATGAATAACACAATTTTCTTGCACATTGGCTCCAGCTTTAATGATGATTTTTCCCCAGTCACCTCTGATTACTGCTCCAGGACCGATGTAAACGTCTTCGTAAATTTCTACATTTCCAGTAACATTAGCTTGGGTGTGAACAAAAGCTTTTTGATGAACATATGGTCGTAATCCCTTGTATTCGTAAAGCATATTAAACGCGTTCAATTATAGTAGCATAACCTTGTCCCACGCCAATACACATCGTAACTAAGGCGTACTTCTTTTTTTGTTTTTCTAACTCAATGGATGCGGTTTGTAAAATTCTAGCCCCTGTCATTCCTAGTGGATGTCCTAGCGCTATGGCACCGCCATTAGGGTTTACTCTTTCATCATCATCTGCAATTCCAAGTGCTCTTGTGCATGCTAAACTTTGTGCAGCAAATGCCTCATTAAGTTCTATGATGTCAATTTGATCTAGTGTTAGGCCCGTTCTGTGTAAGACTTTCTTAGCAGCTTCTACAGGTCCTATGCCCATTATTCTGGGTTCCACACCGGCTACTGCAGCTCCAACAATTCTTGATTTTGGTGTAAGGTAATTTTTTTTAGCTGCTTCTTCTGTTCCTAGGATCATTGCTGCAGCACCATCATTTAACCCAGAAGAATTTCCAGCAGTAACCGAACCTCCATCTTTTTTGAATGCGCCTTTTAAAGAGCTAAGTTTTTCAAGCGAGGTAGTTGGTTTAATAAATTCATCTTTTTCAAAAAAAATATCTTCTTTTTTACCTTGAGGTATGGTAACCATACAAATCTCTTCATCCAATCTGCCGTTTTGTGCTGCTTTAGCTGCTTTCATTTGAGATCTAAAGGCAAATAAATCTTGGTCCTCTCTTGATATTTCATACATCTCAACTAAATTTTCTGCAGTTTGTCCCATTCCGTCAGTACCAAACTTCTTTTGCATGATCGGGTTTATGAAACGCCATCCAAAGCTTGAATCGTGCATTTGAGCGTCTCTTCCAAATGGCTTTGATGCCTTAGATATTACCCATGGCCCTCTCGTCATATGTTCTACTCCTCCAGTAATGTAAAGTTCACCTTCTCCAATTGATATAGCTCTGTAAGCATTTACAGCTGCTGCCATTCCAGATGAACACAACCGATTAATGGTTTCTCCACCTATGCTAAACGGTAGTCCTGAAAGGAGTAAGGCCATTCTAGCAATATTTCTATTGTCTTCTCCTGCTTGGTTAGCGCAACCCATTAAGACGTCTTCAACTTGATCCCAATCTGTATTTGGATTTCTTTTGATTAGTTCATTTAAAGGACGTGCAGCTAGGTCATCAGCTCTAAGATTACTAAGCGTCCCACCAAAATTCCCAATGGGTGTTCTGATGGCATCTAGTATAAACACGTTTTTCATAATAGTAATTTACGTAAAGTTAAGCTAAAACAGACGATGACAGCGTTAACTTTTCCATTCCTTTTTAGTATAATAAATTGTACATGTGTAATCGGCTACTACTTCATGATTTTGGTTCGTTATAATTACCTCTAAATTTCTTTTGTTTTCTGCGGTTGTTTTACAACTGGCACTTAGCTTATCACCATTAGATACTTTTTGTGCATAACGGATGCTGGAGTTTTGAGTAATGGCGACCAATCCAAATGAATTAGCTGTGAAAGCAGCACAACTATCTGCTAATGAATAAGCTATTCCTCCATGTGAAATTTCAAATCCGTTTGTCATTTTTTTCGTTACTTCCATGCAGATGGTGCATTTTCCTAGATCTACATCATCGATTTTAACACCAAGCCATTGACTGAATGCATCATTTAAAAACATGCGATCAACAATTTCTTTAGGATTCATTAAGAATTAATCGTGGTCAATGAGTCAATCGAACTTTTTTGATGTCTTAAAGCGGCTTTGATGAAGTCAATAAATAAAGGGTGAGGAGCTACCACTCTACTTTTGTATTCAGGGTGGTATTGAACTCCGATGAACCAAGGATGATTGGGTATTTCAATCGTTTCCATTAGATTATTGACTATGTTTTTACCCGAAAACACAATGCCATTTTCTTCAAAATCTTTCACATATTCATTATTGAATTCAAAGCGGTGTCTATGTCTTTCTGATATCACATCATTTTCATAAATCTTATAAAGTAAAGTGTCTTTTTTTACGTGACAGTCATATGCACCAAGTCTCATTGTACCCCCTAAATTTTTCAATTGCTTTTGTTCCTCCATCATGCTTATCACAGGATAAGGTGTATCCTTATTTATTTCAGTAGAATGTGCTTCTTTTAATCCGATTACGTTACGTGCAAACTCAATTACAGCACACTGCATTCCCAAACATATTCCTAGAAAGGGAATATGATTTTCTCTAGCAAATTTTACAGCATTTATCTTTCCTTCTATTGCTCTTGATCCAAACCCTGGTGCCACAATAATCCCATCCATTTTTGATAATACATTACTGACCTTTCCACCTTCCATTTTTGAGGAATGAATCCAATTAATATTAACCTTAGTTTTATTTTTTGCTCCAGCATGAATTAGTGATTCTGCAATAGAAATATAGGAATCTTTTAATTCAACATATTTACCAATTAGAGCTATTTCTGTTGTTTTTTTAGGTTCAGTTAAATTATCAAGAAATTTTTTCCATTTTTTAAGCTCGTAGTTGCTATTACCTTGAAGTGATAATTTTTCACATACCACTTCATCCAACTTTTCTTCTTTCATAAGAAGAGGAACTTCATAGATTGTCTTTGCATCAATGGATTCAATCACGCATTTTTGTTCCACGTTACAGAAAAGGGCGATTTTTTTACGGAGATCTTCATCTAAATGATGTTCTGTCCTGCATACCAATATATCTGGTTGGATTCCGTACTCAAGTAAAGTTTTAACAGAGTGTTGAGTGGGTTTCGTTTTTAATTCTCCAGATGTAGATAAATAAGGAATTAAAGTGAGATGAACAAACAACACTTTACCTGGAAGATCCCATTTAAGTTGACGAATAGATTCTATAAATGGTAATGATTCAATATCACCAACAGTTCCTCCAATTTCAGTAATCACTACATCGTAAGTGTTGTCTTTACCTAGTTGCAGTACATGTTCTTTGATCTCATTGGTAATATGTGGAATGACCTGTACAGTTTTGCCTAAATAATCACCTCTCCTTTCTCTGTTGATAACGCTTTGATATATTTTTCCTGTTGTAACATTGTTATCTTGAGAGGTGTTAACATTTAAAAAACGTTCGTAATGTCCTAAGTCTAAATCGGTTTCGGCACCATCATCTGTTACATAACATTCTCCATGTTCATATGGGTTCAATGTACCAGGGTCAACATTAATATAGGGGTCTAATTTTTGAATGGTAACATTAAAGCCTCTTGATTGAAGAAGCTTAGCTAATGATGCGGATATTATTCCTTTTCCTAATGAAGAAGTAACACCTCCTGTGACAAAGATGTATTTTGTTTTTGAAGACATGCCGTATTGTGGTTGGTTTAAATACGGGAACCAAAGTTACTGAATTTAAACGATATGGAAAAAAAACATTAAAATTTAAAGCTCAATCCAAGGCTAGGTAATAGGGGTAACTGGTATACTTTTTCTGTTGTAACTCGATCAACATAAAAAATATTTTGTCTGTTGTATAGGTTAGTGACACTGGCTGTTACATCCAAAGTTGTTGATTTATTAATTTCAACATGTTTTTTTATGGCTAGGTCAAATCGATGATAAGCTGAAAGTCTACCCTGATTTAAATCGGCATAAATAATTTCTAAATCAGTTGAGTTTATGGTTGTAATATCCGTATTAAGACCTTGAGCATAGTCAATGGAATGATAATATCCTTGAGTTTGCGTAAAGGGTAATCCACTTCCAAAATTCCATCTTATGTTTACTTCCCAATTGTCATTTTCTCCAAATGTTTTAGTACCCACCAAGTTGATATTATGTCTTCGATCAAAAAGGGGAGCATATTCTCTTAATCCATCCCATCTTGTTACTTTTCCTAGGGAATATACAGCCCAGATATACGTTTTATCACCCTGGTATTTGAGCACAACATCTACTCCATAGGCATCACCCGATTCTATAATGAAATCCTTTTTGAGTTCATCTGGTATTGTATACGTATTTATATTGTCATTATATAGTTTATTACGATTAATGTTGGATAATTGATTAAACCATTTGTAGTAGCCCTCCACGTTAAGCGTAAAATTTCTGGATAGGTCTAGTTCACCTCCCAGAATAGCATGAGTTGCTTTTTGTAGGTTATGAGTTCTTTCCACTCTTTGACCATTGGATAGCGTTATGGAATCTTGTAAATTATCTGGTCCTGAAAGGAATCCGTAAAATAAATTCACTACATCTCTATCAGAGTTAGCTGAAATTAAGTTTTGTGAAAAGAGACCTGTCGCACCTTTAAGTCGAAACTTTTCTGAAACATTATATTTGATACCTAATCTTGGTTCAGGAGAAAAGTTCCTAAGTGATGCATAATATTGAGCCCTAAAACTAGGGTTAATAACCAATAGACCTTTGATAATTTTACTGTCAATATAACCGGCAAGTTCCGTTGTGTTTTGATTTTGCTCAATCTGTCTACCCACACTATTAAAGAAATCAAATTCAGTAGCAAATCCATTAATATCAATACCATACTTGATTTCATTTTCTCTTAAGAAGTATTTAAAATCAAACCCAAAGTTAAATCCGTTAATTCTACTTGTTCTAGGCGATAAATTGCCACCAGTTACTGGGTCTTTTTCTGTTAAAGAAATCTTATAGTCACTGATGTTAAACCTTCCAAGAATAAGCATAGTCGAACTGGATGGGACAATAACAAAGTTTGAACCAACCCCCCAAGAGTCCCAATTTAGATCAGATACGGCTTTATAACGTACACGGTCATTGTAGTTGAATCCAAAAAAGTTGATTTTACTACCATTAGCCGTGTTGAAAGATAATTTTCCAAATAGATCGGTGAAATTAAAGGGTAGTCCATTGGAGTCAATGTAGTTATATAGCAGTTTTGAGGTCTGCTCTAAATATGATGTTTTTCCAGAAAATATGTAAGATGCCGTATTTCCTATATTGTCTTCATCTAGTTTTTTAATAGGTCCTTCCATCTTAAATTTAGATCCGAATGGATTGATAGAAATTTTTCCTGCGTGTCTTTTTTTGTTGCCGTCAATGGTAGTGATGTCCATAATAGAAGAGATTCTGCCTCCGTAGACTGCAGAAAAACCTCCAGTATAGATATCTGCACTTCTGATGATATCCGTATCGAAAACAGAGAAAAACCCAATGGAATGAAAGGGATTGTAGATCGTCATACCATCTAGAAGAACTTTATTTTGAATGGGTGATCCCCCTCTAATATACATTTGCCCACCTTGATCACCCGTAGTGACCACGCCTGGTGTCGTTTGAAGGTATTGAGCAAAATCGGGTTCGCCACCTATAGCAACAACATGGGCCATATCTCTTGGTGTAGCTTTAATAACAGACATTTTGACTTCTGTTTTTCTTTCTGAAGCCTCTGCGCTGTATTCAAATTCATCTAGGATCTCATCTTTCTCCTCCATGAAGAAATTTTGAGTCTTAATTTTGTTAGACACAATTTCAACAGTAAATTCAATGGTGTTGAATTCAATATTAGATACCTCAATTGTAATTTTTCCAGGTGGTAGTTTGTTAATTTGATAAAATCCATTGATATCAGTAGATGCTCCAATACCAGTGCCTTTGATTTTTACATTTGAACCAAATGAGGGTTCTCCAGATTTTTTTTCATAAATGGTTCCCCTTATGGTTCCTGTTTGACTATATAAATAGGTGCTAAAAAAGAATAACAAAAACAGTCCTGTAAGGTTTTTTGCACGGATTTTTAACAACATGGTCCCGAAGATAAAATTATTTGTTATTAGCGATTATATAATTTAACACTTTTTGCATCAAATGAACACGGTCTTTTCCTCTCACATTGTGCTTATGCATGGGATATGGAAAAAAATCCACTTGAACTCCCGCTTCAACACAGGCTTTTACAAATGAAAGATTATGTTGCATGACTACTACGTCATCTGTAGTGCCATGGATTAAAAGTAAGGGATCTTTAAGTTCTTTAGCTTTTTGAAGTAGACTCGTTTTTGCATACCCATCTGGGTTGTCTTGAGGTTGGTCCATATAACGTTCGCCATACATGACTTCGTACCATTTCCAGTCTATTACTGGACCTCCAGCTACACCACATGAAAAGGCTGCTGGGTAGTTAGTCAGCAAAGATGTTGTCATAAAACCTCCATAACTCCAGCCATGAACGGCTATTCTCTCCTTATCCACGTAGGGCTGTTTTTTCAGAAAATCAACTCCTTGTAATTGATCCTTCATTTCTAATTGTCCTAAGTTTCTGAATATCGCACTTTCAAATTCAAATCCTCTATTCGCAGAACCTCTACCGTCAACAGTGTAAATGAGGTATCCCTGATTGGCCATCCAATGCATCCAAAGACTTGCACCACCTAGCCAGCTGTTGGTCACAAGCTGAGCATGAGGGCCTCCGTATACATAAATCAAAACAGGATAAGTGTTGGAAGAATCAAATTGGTTTGGGGTAATTATTCTAGAATACAATACATCGCCATCTGTTGATTTGATTTGGTTGAAAATGGTGTTTCCAACGGCATAATCAGAAAGTGGGTTTTCGGCTTGGTTTAACACATTTACCTTACCGGTCTTAATATCAATTACTTGCGTAGTTCCTGGATTTTCTAGGTTGGAGAATTGGTCAAGAAGATAACGACCATTTGGACTTAGTTTAGTTTGATGCACGCCTGGTTTAGAGGTGATTTTTCGTAATCCAGTTCCATCTAATTGAATAGAGTAGGTATGTAGTTCTCTTGGGTCTTCTCCAGTGCCCTGAAAGTAAATGGTGTTTTCCTTTATAGCTAATAAGGCTGTGGTTACCCATTTGTTCTTTGTTACCTGATTAAGGAGCTTTCCATTTGTGTTGTAACGATATAAATTCATGAATCCATCTCTTTCACTAAGCGTAATGAATTCATTATTTTTTTTGGGAATAAAATATAAGGGATATTCTGGTTCTACCCATTTATCGTTTTTTTCTTCGAAAATGGTTTTTATTCTTTCACCGGTCTTTGCATCATATTGTGCCCATATTAAATGATTTTGATCTCGATTGAGCTCAGCAATGTATAGAAATTGGTCATCCGGGCCCCAAGTCAAGTTAGTCACATAATCATCTTTTTCATGTATGAGTTGTAGGTAAATAAGCGTTTTACTCTCAGTATTATACACACCAACCTTGCCGTATTCACTAGACTGTCCGGCCATAGGGTATTTAATGGATTCTAATTCTCCTGGAGTAACAGTGATGTTCAGCAAGGGATAATCGTGCACATCGGTTTCATCCTTTTCGTAAAAGGCTACCATTTCTCCCTTGTTCCCCCAAAAAATACCATTTTGAATTCCAAATTCATTTCGATGAATAGATTGTCCAGCAACCATGTTCGGGTCTTCATGTTTTGTTATGGCTTCAGCAGAATCAAGTTTATGGGCTAGATATAGATTGTTTTTTATGGTGTATGCAAGGTGATTCTTTGTTGGGCTTAAGGTTACGTTTTCTGCCTTTTTGGGATAGCTAAAAGTGACTTCACCGTTTTTTGTTAGGGCATAAAATTCTCCATTTTGGATATAATGAAATGACTTTTCATTTTCAAATTTTAATCTTCTTAATTTCCCTAAATCAGTATTGATCTTCAAATCTTTACTGTAAAGCTTTTTGTCTCCTTTTTTGGTAGGTTGATAAACTACAAGGGCATCTTTTTCTTTTTTGTATAGCGTATTGGATAAAGTCCAATCTATACCATACATGTTATCGGGATAAAGGCCTTTATAATATCCAAGAACAGCATCTTCTAGGGTCAATTCTTTTTTTGCTTCTTGGCTAAAAAGAGATGTGGACACCATTAATAAAGTGAAAAATAAAAAGTAAGATCTCATAATTAAATTTTATCAAATATATTCAATTACATTCAAGTAAGTATTAATGCAATAATGTGTATCTTGTTTATCAAATTCTATGCCCATTAACCATTCACATTTCGATATCGTCTTTGCAGGTTGGGGTGCTAGTACTTGCCTTCTACTGAAAGAGATGGAAAGAAAAGGGCTTATGGGTAACAATCGTGTTGCTATAATAGATCCTAGTACAAAAAAAGAAAATGATAAAACGTTTTGTTTTTGGGCCCATGAACAAGATGATATTTTAAAAGATCATCAGAATTTAATTAGCCATCACTGGACACACATTCAAATCAACAATAACCAAAAAACACCCATAAGTCCTCTAAAATATTACCACATCAATAGTTTAGACTTATACGATTCTACCCGTGCTATTATAGAAAAGTTTCAAATAGAAATGATATCAGGAAAAGTGGGGAAAATTGTTAAGGAAAACACCTATAAAATTACCACTGAAAATCAGCAAATTAGTAGTAATTGGATATTTGATAGTAGACCACCAGATTTTAGTAGGCTGAAGGATAATACTTACTACATTTCACAATCCTTTTATGGACTTAAAATAGCGTTAAAGTCATCTCAATTTGATCATCAAGTGTATCACATGATGGATTTTAGGGTCACACAACAAAAATCAACTCAGTTTATTTATATTCTGCCTTATGATCAACATGCTGGACTAGTGGAATTAACCCGTTTTGGAAGGTTATTAATCCAAAAAGAAGAAGCTATTAAAATATTAAATGAATATATTTTTCAGCAGTATGGTGAATATGAAATTATTGATGATGAGCAGGGGGTAATTCCAATGAGCTCATTGTTGCCTAAAAAAAGTAAAAAAGACAAATGGGTCAACATCGGTACTCGAGGGGGGAGTGTTAAACCCAGTACGGGATACGCTTTTAAAAATATGCATAAGCATGCTAAGCAAATATGTGCCAACGGAAAGTTGAATAACGTTTCATTTAAGGCTAATCCTCGCTTTTTATTCTATGATCAATTATTGCTTATCATTTTAACACTTTGGCCCCTGAAGGGTAAACCTATATTTGAACGTTTATTCAACGTGCGTTCACCCAATTTTGTATTAAAATTTTTGGATGAAAAATCATCTTTTGGAGAAGACTTGTCCATGTTTACTCAACTTCAGGTAGGTTCTTTTCTAAAGGCAACTGTAGTGTGGCTGTTTTGGAAAATGAAATGGTTATTTCCTTTACTATTTATACTGCTTTACGCTTTAATGGGGCAGAATCAATTTAGCCATAACCAAGTGTTTTTCAGTTCATTTGATGTGTATGTCTTGGTTTCAGGGTTATTGCTTGTTGGTATTCCGCATGGAGCGTTAGATCACCTAACAGAAGGCTTATATACTGAAAAAAAAGTAACCCTCAAGTTCATCTTTACTTATTTAGGATTAATGCTTCCTATATTTTTAGTATGGTACATTTTCCCTACGGCTGGTTTACTGATATTTCTGATTTATTCTGCGTGGCATTTCGGCCAAACAGATGTTAAAAATTGGGGATTTTCAAATTCGTTATTAGCTTTTGGTTGGGGAGTATCGCTTCTTGTTTTTTTATTTGGTACGCATTTCAATGAATTCAATTATATCCTATCTATAATTGGAGTTCAACCTCTTCCAATGGTTAATGATATTAACATTTGGTCTTATGCGTTGTTGCTATGGCCAACAGTTGTTGCTCTGGTTTATAAAAAATGGAATTGGCTAGGTTTGATTGCTTTTTTACTATTTGCTCAAAACTTAGGGCTACTGGTTGCATTTGGTCTTTATTTTATCTTTCACCATAGTCTAACAGGATGGTATAATTTAAAATCCAATTTAAAGTGGTCACACCTCAAAATGTATACCCAAGCCTTACCGTTTAATTTAGGCGCTATCTTTTTGTATTGGTTACTTTTTTTGAAGCTTGAAAACAGCTTAGAAGTAAATGCTGCACTCTTTTTAGTTTTTCTTTCTTGTGTGAGCTTTCCTCATGTTATTTGCATGAGTAAGTTTTATCAAAAAAATAACTTAGGAATAGCGTAAATCAGTGCTGAAATTGTGAGGGAATTTAGCCACAATTTCTTTATAAAAATCCATAATCACTTTCATGTCTGCAGCCATGTTGTCGGTTGGGAAAATGACCTTACCTACACCAGCAATTTTGTTTTTATAATCCAAGTAGGCTAAACAAATGGGCACATTGGCTTTCTTGGCTACGTGATAAAATCCACTTTTCCATTCTTTTCTTAATGATCTTGTTCCTTCGGGTGTGATAGCCATAACAAACTTTTCTTTTAAGCTGAAAAAACTGGCCATGGTATCTACGTTACTGATTCCTTTTTGAGAATTGCCTTTCGTGTCAATGGGTAAACCACCAATGGGTTTAATAATGAGGTTAAAAGGAAAACGAAACCACTGTTTTTTGATGGTGAATTTGTAGGGAATTTTCAACGCCTTGAAGGATAATACCGAAAAAAGAAAATCCCAGTTACTCGTGTGTGGCGCACCAATAAGTACACACCTGTCATACTCCTTTGGAATGTCAGGGTTAATTTTCCAACCTAATAATCTTAAAATGAATTTATACATTATTTAATCATTTTTCAGTAAATTTCAACAAAATTAGGGACTAGCTATTTCCATCAATGTGGCACAAATAATGGCTCCATAAGTGCCTAAAGCATATCCTAATACCGCCAATAGCACCCCTACAGGGGCTAAACTAGGGTGAAATGCAGAGGCCACCACTGGTGCAGATGCAGCACCTCCCACATTAGCTTTACTTCCTACGGCTAAAAAGAAAAAAGGAGCTTTTATTAGTTTGGCCACAGCAAAAAGTAGACCCACATGAAAAGCCATCCAAATTAAGCCCACTACAATGAGTAATGGTTCTTCTAGCGCTTTGGTAATGTCCATCTTCATACCAATAATAGCTACTAATAAATAGATAAAAACACTTCCTATTTTGGAAGCCCCAGCTCCCTCAAGCGATCTGAGTTTAGAAAAGGACAAAGACAACCCAAAGGTGGTGGAAATGACCACAACCCAAAAGAAATGACTGGTGAGTACCGTATCGGCAAAGTAGGGGATAACGTCTCCTATTTTCACCAAGAAACTACCTAAAAAATGCGATAAGCCTACTCCACCTAATGCAATGGCGGCAATTTTAATGAGATCCTGAAAAGTGGTATTTTTTTCCACTGTACTGCTGTAGTTTTCCATTTTGTCTTTCAAGTCATCAATGGCACTAGAGTCGGCTTTAAGCCATCGGTCAATTTTAGCTGATTTTCCTGCTCCCAGCAGAATTAAAGCCATCCAAATATTAGCTACCACAATATCTACGGTAATCATAGCCCCATATTTAGAAGGGTTATATTGATATAGCTCCAGCATAGCCGTTTGATTGGCACCTCCTCCAATCCAGCTTCCTGCAAGGGTGGCTAGTCCTCTCCATGCGGCATCAAAATCCAATCCACCAACTGTTTCTGGTGAAAAAAGGGCAGTAATGAGTATAGCAACAGGTCCACCAATAATTATTCCAATAGTAGCCGTAAAAAACATGATCAACGCTTTGGGTCCAAGTCGAACAATTCCTTTTAAATCGGTACTTAAAGTCATTAAGATGAGCGAAGCGGGTAAAAAATAGTTCTTAGCTACCGGCCAAAGCCCAGATACTTTGGGAGATATAACGCCAAAAGTACTCAGCAAAGAGGGAAGCAAATAACACAACAACAGGGCAGGAATAATTTTGTAAAACCCTTTTAGCGATTTTAGGTTAGAGGTGTAAAATATAAGGGCGAGACAGGATACCAATATGCCCAGTACAACAGCATCATCACTAATAAGGGGCATTTCGAGCTCTTTCAATTTAGTTTCATTCATAATAAAAGGAAAGGTAGAATTATTTTTGACGATAAGCGTCTTTTAACTTTTTAAGTTCTTCACGCCAATGGTCAATTTGCTTTTTATTTTTATCAATTTGCTGTTGAAATTGATCCAACATGCTGCTCCCTTTGCTAGATGAGAAAAAATTGAGGTTGTTTTCCATTTGAGCCGTTTCTTTTAGGGCTTTGTCAATTAATTTACTGATTCGACTTTTCTCTTGCATAAAGGCTTTATCAGGATCTGAAGAATTGTTGAGCAGAGAGGATTTGATGGCTTTTTGAATTTGGTGTTGCTGTTCATCTGAGAATTTGTTTTTTTCGATGCAGTTTTTAACCAAAGTCTCAAAATTTTTCATGGTAGCTACCGTATCTTTTTTAGGTACACCACCTATTTGTTGAAATTCATCAATAAAAGTGGTTAGCTCTTCAAAATCCACTTCTTTTTTACCAGAAAATGTCTTGATAAGCTCTTTTTTAAGCGTTAAATTCTTTTTTTCTTCTTCAAAGAGGGTGTTTTTGGCTGCATTTTTAAGATCAAAAAAGGCATCGCATTGTTCCCTAAACTTTTTCCATAACTTTTGCTCTGCAAATCGACCTGCATGACCAATCTTTTTCCATTCTCCTTGCAATTGCTTGATGAGTTGAGGATTTCCATTCTCTGCCACATTTTCTACAAATCCTTTAGCCTTGTCTACAATGGCTTGCTTGGCATCTGCATTGGCTTTCCACTTTTTCTTTTCCGTGTTTAAAAATGAATTGCGCTTTTCAAAGAAGGCGTTAAAATGAGAACGAAACTCATCCCACAATTCATCGCTGATGTTTTTGGCAACAGGGCCTGCTTTTTTCCATTCGTCTTGTAAGTTCTTAAATTGTTGCGTTTTGGATTCCCAGGATTTAGCATCTTCAGGGAGTATGAATCCCAATTCTTTGGCTTTTTCAATGAGGGTTTTCTTTTTCGCTAGGTTTTCTTTGAGATTGGATTTGAGTTGTACATAGTAATCATTGATTCTATGTTGAATGGTGTGTACTTCCTCCCAATATTCTTTTTTAATGTTTTCCCAGTGTTCTTTAAAAGTAGGACCAATTTCTTCCCATTTGTTTTGAAGCACATTAAGTTCTATCCGTAGTTTACCAATATCTTTCAGTGTACTTAGGGCCTTTAGCTCATGAATCACTTGATTTTTCAAGGAATAGTTTCGCTTTAGATCGTTTTCTTTTAACTCTTTGTAAATATTAAAGTTGTAATTAAACGCTTCGTTTAATCTGCTGTATTCTTTTTGTATTTTCTGTTGAAATTTTTCAGGAATATCACCAATGTTGTTCCATTTTTCACGAATTTCTTTAATGCCGTTAGCCAGTTCTGCTAATTTCTCTTTGTCATTAATGAGAGATTCAAAATCTTTTAGCAGGGTTTCTTTTAATTTAAGGTTTGCTTTTTCACCCTTTTCTTTTTCAGCCGCTTTTTTAGCTTCATTTTTTTCAAAGGATGCTATGGCTTCTTGGATAGCTACATTCAATTCTTCCTCAGCAGGATTAGGTGTATCTTCCTTTTCTTCCAGCTTATTGTAGGCTTCTACTTCTTGTTCATAAACCGCTTTAAAGATGCTAATTTGATGTTGCGCCTCTTTAATAGCAAGGTCGTTCTCTGCTCCAATGAAATTTTGGATATTTTTCAGTAAATCTGCTTTATTGATTTCCATCCCTAAAAATTTGGGCTCAAAAGTAGAAAATTTCCCATATACAACCCAAATTAGGTATAATTATTTGAGGTTAGACTTTTTAGAAAGCTGTAATCAATTTTGTGATGCTTTAGCTTTTTCCTTACTCGGTAAAAGTTGGTTTCAACGGTTCGTTTGGAAACATTCAATTTGTCAGCTAATAAATCGGAATCAATTTTAAGGGAATCTAAGAGAGCATATTTTTTGTCGTGCTCAGTTAAATAATCTTGATTATCTAAAAAGTTAATTACAGATTGGAATTTATAGAAAAGCTTACTTTTTAAAAAGTTCCAATTGATAAGAAAATAATCGAGTTCTTCATCAGTAATAAAAATGGGATCTTTTTTAATTGATTTTTTATCTTTTTTGTAAAACAGGTTCCAACTTAAGTTAATTAATATGGCAAAAACGAGTAATAGAAAAATATTTACGATGTAAAAAAGTTTAAAATAACTTAAATCTTTAATTCGATTTAACTCGATTAAATTAAAATAATTGGCATAGCTAAAAAAGGAAATCAACAATACTGTTATGCATACCCATACCCAAGAATAAATATTTTTTAAAAGAAATGAGGCAATAAACGGTAAAACAATTAACCATGGTAAAATAGGGGATAAAATACCACCTGTTAACAATGTATTTGTAAATATACCTGCACCACAAATGGATAAATGTATATTATTGATGAGGGTTAGTTTTGTTTTAGTTCTAAATAGAAAAATTGAGAGGCAAAGTAGTGTGATCATAATTGTCATCACTACAACACCTTCAGTAAAATGCATCACAATAAATCCCAATTCAAAAACCAAAGAAAATGATATCGTTGTAATCAAAACTTTACAAACAAATTGAACATATTCTTTTTGATAGCCATTTATTTTATGGTAATCGTTTAGTATTTTTGTGCAAACAAATTCATATAGTCTTTGAATTTGTTTTTTTGTTTTCTCCTTTATTTTTGACGAAGGTTTCATTTTGAATGACAAACGTATACTTTGTCTAAATTAATTAAAAATTGCAGAAATGACGTAGTAAAATTGTAGTAAATTAATTTTATTTAACCTTTTCAGTGTGTAAACGTTAATTTATTTTTGACATAGTTAATAAAAATATTATGCGTACAATTTTTAAATTTATTAGCAAATTTTGGCTTTTAATAGTTTTACTTAATTTAAACTACTATGCCCAGTCTCCTGCTTTGGCAACATGGTCGTTAACAACTGGCCCCGATTTTTCTGTATCTGGAGATATAACTGCAACTGATTGTAGCCTTTCATTTCCTCCAGATAATTTTGCGTTTGGAAGTTCATATGGTTACAGAGCAAGGTATTGGCCTGCAGCATTCGATTCTCGATTTTATTATGAAGTTACTCTTTCTCCAACTGCAGGAAACAATCTTACTATTAACGAAATTTCATTTGATCAAGGTTCAAGCCATTTTTCATTAAGAACAATGTCAGCCTATTATTCTGTTGATGATTTCACAACTACAACACAGTTAGGTTCAGATTATGATTGTTTTGGAAGTGTCATAAATACAGAAATTAACGGCTCTCTTTCTATTTCAGTTAATGATGGTAATACTTTTAAACTCAGATTTTATTTTTGGGACCTATCATCTTATTACTCTTGGTTGAGGGATATTGTAATTTCAGGTACTACCACAGCTGGCGGTACTCCTACTATATCAACAACGTCTTCCTTAAGTTCATTTGAATCCTGTTCTGGCGTTGAAAGTTCAGAACAAAGTTTTACAGTTTCTGGTTCTAGTTTGACTAGTGATATTGTTATTACGCCACCTAGTGGATTTGAGTTGTCAACAACATCTGGCTCAGGTTTTACAACTAGCCTAATTTTGCCACAATCATCAGGATCAGTAAGTTCAACAACAGTGTATGTAAGGACAACCAATAGTGCTTCTAATGGAGATGGTGGAAATATAACTTTAACAACCATGGGTGGTACTCCAGAAACAATAGCTACAGGTTCTGCTGTAATTTGGTCACCAAGTACCTATACAGCTGGTAGTGATATAACAGTATCTGTAGGCTCATCTATTTCACTTGATGCTACTGTTTCTCAACTTTCTCCTACTGTTACTCAAACTTTGTATTTGACTACCTATGGTGGTAGTTATCCTGATGAGAAGAAAATTTATGTGGCAACTAGTTCAGGAAATAATACTTCAAACACTGTATACAACCAGGACAACGATGGAGGAGTAAGTTCCCCTGGACTAATTACGGATAGGCCCTTTTCGGTAAATCACGGAACAACTTATTACGTAAAACCTTACGACACATGGGGTGATGGATGGGATGGGTCAAGTTGGCGGATAGAAGATGCAGCATCTGGTGGTGAAACTATTTTTTCCAGGACAAACATCAATGATGGTGGAACTTGGGAAAACCAAACAGCTATCACTCCCGGAATAAAAACGTATGCATGGACCACAAATGCCAATAATGGTACTACAGGTTGGAGTTCTACAAACACAGTAGATGTTTCAACCGTCACAAGTAGTGCAACAACTGATCACGCAGGAACATATACACTAACAACAACATATCACAACGGTTGTCAATCTACAGATAACCTAACGGTAACTGTCAATGTGCCATCAATTACAACTTCAGGTTCCCTTTCAGCCTTCAGTGCTTGTTCTGGCAGTAATAGTTCTTCACAATCTTTCAGTGTATCGGGATCTAATCTTACTGCAAATTTAGTGGTTACCCCACCTACTGGTTATGAAGTGTCAACTTCATCTGGATCCGGTTACGGTTCTAGTGTTAGCCTTGCACCAAGCAGTGGAACGGTTGGTTCTACGGACATTTATGTACGTACGACTACTAGTGCATCAAATGGTGCCAATGGAAATATTGCATGTACGTCAACTAATGCTACAACTCAAAATGTAGCAACCGGTTCGGCAACTATAACCACGCCTCCGAATGCGGGTACATTAAGTGGAACCGAGGCAGTTTGCATCAATGGTTCAACATCATTTAGTTCTGATGGTGATGCTGGAACATGGTCTAGTGCTACAACAGGAGTGGCCACAATAAACAGTAGTACGGGTGCAATTACCCCAGTTTCTCCAGGTACGTCTGTTATGACATATACAGTCACAGGAACTGGTGGGTGTTCTAATGCAACTGCTAATAGAACGGTAACCGTAACAGCAGCTCCAAATGCTGGTACATTAAGTGGTACCGAAGCTGTTTGCTCCAATGGTTCAACATCATTTAGTTCTGATGGTGATGCTGGAAGTTGGTCTAGTGCTACAACAGGTGTTGCAACTATTAACAGTAGTACGGGTGCAATTACTCCAGTTTCTCCAGGTACGTCTGTTATGACATATACAGTCACAGGAACTGGTGGTTGTTCAGATGCAACTGCTAATAGAACGGTAACTGTAAATTCTTTACCAAGTGTCTCAGTTAATAGTCCAAGTGCTTGTGATGGAAGCAATGTTACAGTAACAGCAACAGCTAGTGGAGGTTCAGGGACTTATTCTACGTATTCATGGGTAACAATGCCTGGTGGAGTGAGTGATCCTGGGAATAATGCTAGTTTTTCATCAGGAACTGCTGGGACTTATGGAGTAACTGTGACAGATGATAATAGTTGTACATCTAGTGAAGGGCAGGGTACAGTGACGATAAATCCTAATCCAACAGTCAGCGCTGGGGCTGATCAGACAGTAATTACAGGTAACACTATTTCGCTTAACGGAACAGTTTCAAACAGTGGAAGTTCTACAACACACTCTCAAATAGGTTCGGGTTCTAATTGGGTTACTTGGACCATGTCCGGTGCAGATCAGCTGAGAGCACAAATGATTTACACATCAAGTGAATTAAGTAGTTCTGGACTTTCTAGTGGAGATGTAATCTCAGCAATAGCTTTTGATCATGCTTATCAATCTTGTTCTTCTACATATCCACCAATAACAATTAAGCTTGGTCACACCACTTCAAGTTCATTTTCAAGTAGTTTTTTAACTCCAAATGACTACACACAAGTTGCTACTATTTCTAACTATTCAGTAACCTCAACAGGTTGGAAAACAATGACTTTTAATGAATCACAGTTTGCCTGGAATGGTACTAGTAATATAGTTGTTGAAGTTTGTTATGACGGCAGTTTTGGTTGTTCTCAGGGAGATAATTATTTAAATGGAACTTCTTCGGCAAGTTCAAAAGTATTGCAAGAAGATGCTTCCTCTACTACGTGTTCAACAACATCAGGAGATTCAGAAAACAGACCAAATATCAAATTTACATCCGAAGGATCAACTTATTCTTGGTCAACTAATGCTTCTAACGGCACTTCAGGTTGGAGTGCAACAAATGTTGAGGATATTACGGTTACCAGCTCTGCAACAGCTAACCATGCAGGTACTTATACCTTATCAGCCACCAATTCTTTAACAAGCTGCAGTGCCCAAGATGCCATGGTCGTAACTATACCAACTCCTACTATTACAACATCGGGATCACTTTCAACATTTACTGCTTGTAATGGTGTAGTAAGTTCAGAACAAAATTTTTCAGTATCTGGTAGTAACTTATCCCATGATATTGTAGTGACTCCTCCATCGGGTTACGAAGTATCAACCACATCTGGTTCTAGTTTTGCGGGAAGTGTTACTTTAAGTCAAAGTAGTGGTACAGTAAATGCTACAAATATTTACATAAGAACAACTACTGGGGCTTCCAACGGAGATGGAGGAAATATTGCATGTACGTCTACAAATGCTTCAACAGTTAATGTAGCAACTGGTAGTGCAACAATAAATTCCTTACCTAGTGTAAATGCAGGAAGTGATGTAGCGCACTGTACAGGTTCAAGTAGTTCCTTAAGTGCAAGTGGAGCAAGTACTTACTCATGGAGTCCATCTACAGGTTTAAGCGCCACAAATGTGGTGAACCCTACAGCAAATCATACTTCTACTACTACCTATACAGTAACAGGTACGGACGCTAATGGTTGTGTTAATACAGATGATATAGTAGTAACTGTCAATAGTTTGCCAACGGCAAATGCAGGAAGTGATGCATCTCATTGTAGTGGGGCTAGTAGTTCCTTAAGTGCAAGTGGTGGTTCGAGTTACTCTTGGAGTCCAAGTACTGGTCTAAGTGCAACTAATGTGGCAAACCCAACAGCGAGTCACACAAGTACTACCACTTATACAGTAACGGCTACTGATGGTAATGGTTGTACAGATACAGATGACGTTGTAGTTACTGTATTATCATTGCCTAATGTCAATGCTGGTTCTAATCAAACAGTTGTTTTAGGACAATCGATTGATCTTGATGCAACTGTTACTATTGATGGTGTTGCTGCTTCGTCTCTAAATACGAATACTGAGCCATTTACAATTTCGCCTTCTGATTTTTATACATCAAGTAATTCTTCTTCTCAAGGAATGTGGAATGGAAGCGATAGTGATGATATAGGATGGGAATTAAATTCAGGTTCAACTGGTTCTAGTGGTACAGGTCCAGATAATGGGCGAGGTGGCTCAGGAGATTATTATATATATGCAGAGTGTACAGGTTCGGGGAATCCTAATAAAACATTCATTTTAGAATCTGATGTTCTTACAAGCTTTATTACATCACTTTCATTTTATTATCACGCACATGGTGGAGATATGGGAGTTTTAAATATTGATTACTCAACTAATAGTGGTTCTTCATGGACTACATTAAATACTCCTGTTAATGGAACAGAGACCCATAACTCAGGTAATTCCTCTTGGACTGAGCTAACTATTAATAATTTCCCATCCAATGCTGACAGGATTAGATTCCATTACACCTCGGGTTCGGGATATGAAGGTGATGTAGCAATTGATGATATTGTTTTAGTTACTGGTAATGCAACAATTAGTTGGACAGGACCAAACTCATTCTCTTCAAGCGAAATTGACCCCAATGTTACAAATAGTGCAACTGCAAATGATGCAGGTGACTATATTTTAACTGTTACTGACGCTAATAGCTGTCAGAATTCAGGAACTGTAACAATTACTGTTGGAACCCCAACAATCACTTGTTCTTCAGGCTCTTTAAGTGCATTTAGTACTTGTGAAAATAGCGCTTCAACATCACAAAGTTTTAATGTAACTGGTTCAGATTTATCTGCAGACATAACCGTTACAGCACCCAGTGGTTATGAAGTTTCAACTGATAACAGTTCATTTAGCTCAAGTATAATATTATCAAGAAGCGGTAGTTCTGTTAGTTCTACTCCAGTTTATGTAAGAGTGGAGTCTGCTTCAGTTGCTAGTGGTGCTTCTGATACACCAAGCGGTAATGTTTCTTGTACATCGACTAATGCAACAACACAAAATGTTGCTGTCAGCGCTACAGTTTATAACACCCCAACTTCAGCTGCAGGTAGTGACATAAGTCAATGTGCAACGTCTAGTTTCACTCTTGCAGCAACCAATCCAAGTTTCGGATCGGGAGCATGGACAGTCTCTAGTGGAACTGCAACCATTACTAGTTCTTCTACTTACAACTCAGGTGTAACTGGTCTTACAGCTGGTAATAGTGCCACATTGACGTGGACTGTTTCAAACGGTTCTTGTTCAGATGCCACGGATGATGTAGTACTAACCAATACAGCTACACCAAACGCAGGAACATTAAGCGGAAATACAGCTTTAAATATAGGTTCGGCTGTCACAATCACATCTAGTGGAGATGGTAGTGGAACATGGACTTCTGATAATCCATCTGCAGCCACTATTGATCCATCAACTGGTGTTGTTTCTGCGGTTGGTATTGGAAACGCGTTAGTAACTTACACCAAAGCGGCTACACCTTGTTCAGATGCTACTTCAACAATAACCTTAAACGTTACGAACACGTTTGTTACTACCGGTACTTCTTCAAATTGGTCAAGTACCACCGCTTGGGGAGGAGGAGTAGTTCCACCTACTTCAGGTGATGTAACCATTAGTCATGATGTTACTGTAGATGCGAGTACAAACGCATTAGGTGCGGTAACGGTAGATGCTTCAAAGACCTTGACAGTAGCTACTGGCCAAACCATTACAGCAGGTGGGACTTCAGATATTAATGGAACATTATCCATAGCTGGAACCGGAAAATACGATGCCAATGGAACATTTGATGCTACGGGAGGTAATGTCACCTTTACTGGTGCTGGTCGATTGGAGTTAGGAGGTGCTGTAACGAGTTTAGGGACATTTACTAAGGGAAGCAGTACAGTAGTCTATAATTGCAATTGTGCACAGGATATAGATGATTTTGGAAGTAAGTCAGGTCCT